>SCQU01000005.1 GCA_004299555.1 Rhodanobacteraceae bacterium | reverse complement strand
GCTCACCGACGTGCTGACGCGGCTGCCGACCACCCAAGCTCGCGACATCGACACCCTGCTGCCCATCGCGTAGCGCACCAGGCCAACGCGTCGCAAGATGCCATCGGCTGACGCTTACGCTGCATCAGCGTGAGCACCATGCACCTCGCCAAGGGGCTGGAGTTTCGCGCGGTGGCCGTGATGGCGTGCGACGACGAGGTCATCCCGTCGGAGTCACGCATCGAGTCTGCCTCCGACGAGTCTGAATTGGCGGAAGTCTACGACACCGAACGACATCTACTGTATGTCGCCTGCACGCGGGCGCGGGATCATCTTCACGTGTCCGCATTCGACCCGGCGTCCGAATTTTTGGACGATCTGCTGGGCAGCCGCGGGGGTTAGCGCGTCACTGTGTACTAAGGTCATTTTGGTCGATCGGTTCAGGTCTGTGACACATCCACCTGTCACAGAACCTGTCACAGGCTGATTTTGGCGGCGTGAAGCGCGTCGCCGTTGTGGCGGGTCGGCGAGGCGCATCAAAGTCCCACTGTCACACGGTTGTCACAGGAACCGGCAGTCCGCGAATTTCGTCAGGCAACAAAAAAGCCCATGAGGTCATGGGCTTTCGGGGGTTCGATGGTGGCTAGAGGCGGGATCGAACCGCCGACCTCAGCATTATGAGTGCCGCGCTCTAACCATCTGAGCTACCTAGCCGGAACCGTGAATTGTACAGGCCATGACCCAAGCCTTATGAGTGCCGCGCTCTAACCATCTGAGCTACCTAGCCATAGCCGCCCAGTATAGCAGCAGCGCCCGGGCTCGGCGGGCCGCCGCACCAGCGCCAGGGCGCGCAAAGCCGTGCGGCCACACCCGCGCACCCCGCGCCGCAATCGACGCGTCTGCGGTCAGCGCGGGCGCGGTCGATACAATGGCAACTTGATGCTGGGGAAACAAGTTGGCCACTCGACGCTTCAATCTGGCGGAACCGCTGGTGATGCTGGCCACCGTGGTGCAATGGCTCGTGCTGTCGATTGCGACGGGCGCGCTGATTGGCGTTGGCTGCACGATTTTCCTGCGCGTGCTGTTTGCGACCGCGGGCCACGTCTATCACGTGTCCTGGTGGGTGCTGGCGGTGCTGTTGCCGGCCGCTGGCCTCGCCAACGGGCTGCTGCTGCACTACGGCTACCGTCTGCGCCACAGCACGTTCATCGACAACGCCGTGGTAGCGGTCAACGAACAGCAGGGCAAGATGCCGTTCCGCACCATGTGGATCAAGCCGCTGGCGGCGCTGATCACCTTGAGCTGCGGCGGTTCGGCGGGCAAGGAAGGCCCGTGTTCGCACATTGGCGCGAGCATCGCCGCGGCGGTCGGGCGCGTGCTGCACCTCAATCCCGAAATGCGCAAACGCCTGCTCGCGTGCGGGGTCAGCGCCGGCTTTTCAAGCGTGTTCGGGACGCCCATCGCGGGTGCGATCTACGGCGTCGAGATGCTGGCGATTGGCCGCCTGCGCTATGACTTCCTGTTTCCCGGCATTGTCGCCGGCGTCACCGCGTTCGAGGTGTCCGAGCACCTGGGCGTGCCGTATCCGCAGTATGTGATTTCCTTCATCGGGCACTTCACCGAGCTGCTGTTTCTCAAGACGGTGGTGATGGGCGTGCTGTGCGGTGCGGTCGCGTGGATTTTTGTCGAGCTGATGGATCGCTTCCGCCGCCTGACCGCGTGGCTGAAGCAGCGCTACCGGCTGTGGCCGCCCCTGCTGCCGACCGTCGGCGGCGCGGTGGTGGCACTGCTGGTGCTGGTGGTGCCAACCGATTACCTCGGCCTCAGCCTGCCGATCCTGCAGCAGGCGCTCGAGGGCCAGCCGATGCCCTACCTTGGATTTTTGTGGAAGGCGCTGCTGGTCGCCATCACGCTGGGCTCGGGCTTTTACGGCGGCCTCGTGACCGAGCAGTTCGTGATGGGCGCGGTGGCGGGCGGTGCGTTCGCGCACTTCCTCGGGATGCAGGCGGCGCAGGGTGCGGCGATCGGGATGGTGGCGGTGGTCGCGTCGGCGTCCAACGCGCCCATCGCGGCGATCCTGATGGGCATCGAGCTCTTTGGCGCCGACTCGACGCTGTATGTGGCGGGCGCCTGCGTGGCCGCGTACCTCGTGATCGGCCACCGCAGCGTGTACCCCGAGCAGCAGATCGCCTTCAGCAAGTCATCGTGGATCTTTGCCCGCGCGGACCTGCCGGTCGGACAGGAAAAGGTGCGCCTGTCCTACGGCCTGCTGCGCTGGTGGCGGACGCGGCGCCGGCGCCGCCGGTCGGGCCGGCGGTGAGACATGGCGCGTCAGCCCGCGTGGCCGGACAGGATCGCCGCCGGGTCCGGCGCGTCACTCGCGGGCTCCTTGCACTCGATCAGCATCCGGCGATGCGATCCGCTGTTGCCGAGCAGCTGCAGGAAATCGCCCGCGGTGATCCGTTCGCCGTGCTGGTAGGGCTTTTGTTTGACCGTATAGCCGTGGGGGCAGGCACGGCCGGCCTTGAGATAGCAGTGCGACCACGAGAGGCTTGCCCCCGAGCAGTCGACGACGTAGGTGCGGGGATGGCTTGCCGCCTGGACCGGTTTGACGGTGGTGCAGCTGGCTCCAAGGCCGGCGCAAAGCGCGATGAAGACGCCAAGCACCAGCCGTTGCAGGTGTCGCCGTACCTGCGGGCTGCGGGCGCTGCGGCCGGTCACGGATGGACAGCGGGCCCGCTGCCAAGCGGGAAGGTTATCGCGCCTGCGGTGGGCGGACGCGGTGGCGTGCGGCCGGCGTCGACGGGGCCGGTATCGTCACGCACACTGTCATCGTGGCGGCACAGGATCAGCAGGCTGCGGTCCTGCACGCTGCCGCCGAGCACACCGAACAGGTCGCCCGGCACGACCTTGCCGCCATGGCTGCCGGTGCGTTGCGTGATGTCGTAGCCGTGCGGGCACGCCTTGCCCGCCTTCTGGTAGCAGTGCGACCACGACAGGTTGGTGCCCGAGCAGTCCACCGTGTACCCGCGCTGGCCGCTGGGCAGCACGACCGGTTTCCAGGTGGTGCACGAGGAAAGCGACAGACTGCCGAGTGCGGCGGCGAGGCAGAACAGCATGCTGGCAACGATTTTCACGGCAAAGGTCCGGAACGCAAAAGACCGCACCCGCGGAGTGGGGCGGCCTTGGAGGGGGTAGTGGTCAGTAACCGGCGAGAACCTGGATACCCGCAAAGGGGGCGTGCCCGCTGGCACCCGAACCCGCGGCCTTGGGTGTCAAGGGCCGGCGTGCGCGTCCCGTGGTGTCGCGCTGCTATCGAAATGGGGTCTGACTAGGCAAGCGGGGGCAGATCAAGCGCATCCATCGTAACTCGCAGAGGCAAATCCTGGGCTCCATTGGAGCCTGTCGGCCACCGGCCACCGGCCACCTGAACGCGCATAGTGTAGATGAAAACCTGCCGCACGGCGCCCTTCGGGGTCACGCCGGAGGGCTACGGCCGATTGGAGTGCGACGCTTTTCAGGGTGCCGGCACTTCCTGCCACAGGCTCGAACGCCGCACGATCAGCTTCATGGGCAGCATGTGGCTCGCGACCGGTTCGTTGTTGATCAGCCGCACCAGGCTGTCGACCAGCACTTCGCCCGCGCGCCGGGTGTCTTGCTGGACGGTGGTCAGCGGCGGGTTGACGAAACTTGCCATCGGAATGTCATCAAACCCCGCCACGGCCACCTCGAACGGTACGCCGATGCCATGGGTCGACAGCGCACCGATGGCGCCGATGGCGATCAGGTCACTGGCGGCGAAGATGGCATCGAACGGTACCTCGCGCGCCAGCAGGGCTTCGACGGCCTGTTGCCCCGAATGCTGGGAGCTTTCGGCGTCCACCTGCAAGGTGTCGTCGGGTACGATGCCGCGCGCGCGCAGCGCCTGCAGGTGCCCGCGGTAGCGTTCGCGGAACTCGGGAAAGTGCCGCGAGGCATCACCGAGAAACGCGATCCGCCGGCAGCCCTGCTCCAGCAGATGGGTGGTCACCGACAGGCCGCCGTTGTAGTTGTCGCAACCAATCGTGACGCAGGGTTGTTCGGGCAGGACGGCGCCCCAGCACACCAGCCGGGTGCCCTGTTTGCGGAGCTTTTCCAGACGGCTGGTATGGGTCAGGTAGTCGCCGTATCCCAGCAGGATGATCCCGTCGGCCTTGTTGCTGTCGGCAAAGTCGGCGTGCCAGTCGCGCGCCAGCTCCTGAAACGAGATCAGCAGGTCATAGCCGTGGCGGGCGCAGGCGCGCGTGATCGAGCCCAGCATCGAGAGGAAAAACGGGTTGATGTGCGAATCATCCGGCGTGGGGTCGTCAAAAAACAGCAGCGCGAGGGTGCCGGCGAGCTTGCTGCGGAGGTTCGAGGCATTCTTGTCGACGATGTAGTTGAGGGCGGCGGCGGCCGCCGCTACCCGCTGCCGGGTCTCCGCGCTCACATCCGGGCTGCCGCGCAGCGCGCGCGACACCGTGGCCTGGGAGACCCCGGCCAGTTCGGCGATGTCGAAGGATGTGACTTGTTTTTTGCTGTGCACGCGGGGCGAGGATCCGGACGGCGGCGACACGAGGATCGCCTTGGCGTGATCCTAGCCAGATTCGCCGGCGATTGCCGGTCGCGCCGGTGCCGCCTGCTCAACCGGGCATGTCTTCGAGCTCGACCCCGCGGGTTTCGCGTACAAAGCGCAGCACGAACAGCAGCGAGAGCGTGGCGAACGCCGCATAGACGCCGTAGGCGAAGGGCAAGCTCCACTGCGCCATCGCGGGAAAGCTGCTGGTGATCGCGAAGTTCGCGAGCCACTGCGCGGACGCGGCCACCGCGAGCGCCATCGCGCGGATGCGGTTGGGAAACATTTCACCCAGCAGCACCCACACCACCGGGCCCCAGCTCACGCCGAAGAACACCACGTACAGGTTGGCCGCCACCAGCGCGACCGGTCCCCACGGCGCGGGCAGGCTCGGTGCCGCCGCGCCACCGGTGGCCTGCGCGAAACACCATGCCATCAGCGCGAGGGTCACGGCCATGCCCCCCGAGCCGGTGACCAGCAGCGCCTTGCGCCCGACCCGGTCCACCAGCGCAATCGCCACCAGCGTCACCAGCACGTTCACGACGGAGGTGGCGACGGTGAGGGCGAAGGCATCGGCTTCGCTGAAGCCCACCGAATGCCACAGCGTCGCCGAGTAATAGAAGATGACGTTGATGCCGACGAACTGCTGGAATATCGAGAGCAGGATGCCGATCCAGACAATCGGCAGCAGCCCCGCGGCGCCGCCGAACAAATCGCGCCATGCCGGCTTGTGTTCGCTTTGCAGGCTGTGCTCGATGTCGTGCAGTTTCTGCTGCAGCGCCGGTTCGCTGTCCAGCGCCAACACCTTGCGCAGTACCCGCAAGGCATCGCCGGTGCGCCCCTTCGCTACCAGATGCCGCGGCGATTCGGGGACGGTCAGGGCAAGGCTGCCGTAGATCGCCGCGGGGACCACGCCGACGATGAACATCCAGCGCCAGGCGCCGAGACCGAGCCACAACGCTTGCCCTGCGCCGCCCGCCGAGTCCGCGAGCCACGCATCGCTCAGCAGCGCCACGAAAATGCCGAGCACGATCGCCAGTTGCTGCATCGAACCCAGCCGCCCGCGGATGCCGGCGGGCGATATTTCCGCGATGTAGGCCGGGGCGACGACCGAAGCCACGCCGATGCCGATGCCGGCGACCACCCGCCAGGCGATGAGCGCGCCCACCGAGGTTGCAAGGCCTGCGCCAAGCGCGCCGGCGGCAAGCACCGCCGCCGCGACCTGCATGGTGTGCACGCGACCGAAGCGGTCGGCGAGGCGCCCGGCGTACCACGCCCCGAGCGCCGAGCCGAGCAGCGCGCAGGACACCGCAAAGCCGGTCCACCCGGCGCTCAAGCGGAAAGCGTGCCGCAGGGCGTCCACCGCACCATTGATGACGGCGGTGTCAAAGCCAAACAAAAAGCCGCCCAGCGCCGCCGCCGCCGCGATCAGCAGCACCCGCAGCCGGGCATGGCGGGGGGCACGGGGCGATGCGCCTTCGGGGGTGCTCATGCGCGGGCTTCCTCGTGTCGCGTGGTGTCCAACGCCGCGAACAGCGCGCCATAGGCCGGCAGCTGCAGCTGGCCCCGCTCGAGCACGCCGTCGGGCAACCCGTGTCCGTGCAGCGCGCGCGGCGTGCCAGCCACCACCAGGGGCAGCGTGATGGGCGTGTCCGAAAGGTTGAACGCGGCCAGCAGGGTTTCGTCCGCGGTGTGGCGGGTGAAGGCAAGCACGGGTTCCGGTGTGGCCATGAATTGAATGGTGCCAGCGCGCAGCGCGGGATGCTGACGGCGCCAGTGCATGAAGGTGCGAAAGCCGTTGAGTGCCGACGCCGGGTCGCGTTCCTGCAGCGCGACCGCGAGCTGCAGGTGCTCCGGCGGCACCGGCAGCCAGGGCGTGCCGGTGGTGAAGCCGCCGTGCGGACCCGGCAGCCAAGGCATCGGCGTACGGCAGCCGTCGCGGCCCTTGAAACGCGGCCAAAAGGCGATCCCGAACGGATCCCGCAGGGCTTCATAAGGCACCTCGGCCTCGGTCAGCCCGAGTTCCTCGCCCTGGTACACGCACACCGGGCCGCGCAGTGAGCACAGCATGCCGGTGAGCAGGTTCGCCAGCGGTGCGGAGGGCTGGTTGCCGCCCCAGCGCGAGGACACGCGTTCCACATCGTGGTTGGAGATCGCCCAGCACGGCCAGCCGCCGTGCATTTGCGCGTCCAGCCGCGACACGGTGTCACGGATGTGGGTCGCGCTGAAATCGTCGGTGAGCAGCTCGAAGCTGTAGCCCATGTGCAGGCGCTTGCCGGTGGTGTACTCGGCCAGCGTCGCGAGCGAATCCTCGGCGGAGATCTCGCCCAGTGCAGCCACGCCGGGATAGCGATCGAGCAGCTCGCGTACCGCTTCGATGAACGCGAGGTTTTCCGGGCGGGTGTTGTTGTACAGGTGGTACTGGTAGGCGTACGGATTGTCCGGACTGAACCCGCGCCCCGTGCGTTGCGCGGGGGGTTTGGGCGGGTTGTCATGCAGCCCGGCGTCGTGGAAGCAGAAGTTGATGGCATCAAGGCGCAATCCATCGACCCCCTTGTCCAGCCAGAACCGCATGTTGTCCAGCACGGCCGCGCGTACCGCCGGCTGGTGGAAGTTCAGGTCGGGCTGCTGGCTAAGAAAGTTGTGCAGGTAGTACTGTTGGCGGCGCGGCTCCCACTGCCACGCCGGGCCGCCAAAGATGGACAGCCAGTTGTTGGGGGCGGTGCCATCGTCGCGCGGGTCGGCCCAGACGTACCAGTCGGCCTTCGGATTGTCGCGGCTCTCACGGCTGGCGCGGAACCACGCGTGTTCGGCCGAGGTATGGCTTGGCACCTGGTCGATCATCACCTTCAGGCCGAGCGCGTGGGCTCGTTCGAGCAGGTGGTCGAAATCGGCCATGCTGCCAAACAGCGGATCGACGGCCCGGTGGTCGGCGACGTCGTAGCCAAAGTCGGCCATGGGTGACTTGAAGAACGGCGCAATCCAGATGGCGTCGACGCCAAGCCCGGCCACGTAGTCGAGCCGCTCGATGATGCCCGGAAGATCGCCCACGCCATCGCCGTTGGTGTCCTGAAAACTACGCGGATAGATCTGGTAGATGACGGCACCATGCCACCAGCGAAGATCGGTCATTGGCAAACCCCAGGTCATGCAGCGCGTGACATCCAGGCGGCGTCGCTGCGAACGGCGTCCAGCTTAGCCGCAGGGTGCCGCGATCCTGCACCGGGCTGAATACGTATTCAGGAATGCTGCAGGCGCATCAATCCGCGACCGGCCACGTCGCGGTCGGGCCGGGATTGCGCCTGGACGGATGGCCGGCAGGGGGCGCGTGGGGCTGGCCACGGTTGCCGCGCCGGTCACGCAATCGAGCGCGCAGGCGCGATGGTGCGATGCAAAACCGCACGACCCGGCGCCGCATGAATACGTATGCAGGCAGCGTTCGCGCGCCGGGCATGACCGTACCATGCGGACACGACCCCGCAAATGCAATGCGGGGCGGCGTGCGGTAGCAAGGTCCCAATCCGTGTGCCGCCAACCAGACCTCGCTGGGGAGCGATACCATGCAATTGAAACCCAAAGTAATGACGCTGGCGCTGATGTCGGCAGGCATCGGCCTGGCCACGTGCAGCAACCTCGCGTTCGCGGCCGCTGCCGCACCCGGGGGTGCGCAGCCAGCCAGCCAGCAGCCGGCGGGTTCCGCGCAGGCCGCACCGGCCGGTCAAGCCAAGGCCGAGGCGGCCAAAAAGAAAAAGCAACAGGAAGAACAGGCGCAAAAGCAGAAGATCCTCACCCTCGGCGCGATCAACGTGACGGGTTTTGCCAGCAGCGTGCAAAACTCGATCGAGATCAAACGCCAATCCAATTCCATCGTCGAGGCGGTCTCGGCCGAGCAGATCGGCAAGCTTCCGGGTATCAGCATTGCCGACACCCTGGGGCGGTTGCCGGGCCTCGCCGTGCAGCAGGTCAACGGCCGCCCGCAGGTGCTGACGATCCACGGCCTCGGGCCCGATTTCAGTACCGCCCTCATCAACGGCAGCCAGCAGGTTTCCACGTCCAACAACCGCGACGTGCAGTTCGACCAGTACCCCTCGAGCTGGTTTGGCAGCGTGGTGGTCCACATGACCCCCAGCGCCAACCTGATCGGACAGGGCCTGGCCGGGACCGTCGACATGCACACGATCCGGCCGCTGGACAGTTCCCAACGGAAAGTGGTGGTCAACGCACACTACGTCTGGGACGGCATGGGCCAGCTGGCGCAGGGCCCGGGTGCGAGCGATCACGGCTACAACGTCAACGGGGTCTATGTGGACCAGTTTGCCGATCACACCTTTGGCGTCACCCTCGGCATCGACCTGGATTCCAATCCCGCGCAGATCGAGCACCAGGCGCCCTGGGGCTACCCCAACGACGCCAACGGCGACCTGGTCATCGGCGGCTCCAAGAACTACGGCATTTCCGACGTCATGCGGCGGCAGGGGTACCTGGCATCCTTCGAGTGGCGGCCTTCGCAGCGCCTTTTGAGCACGCTCGATTTCACCTACGACAAATTCAACGAGACCCAGCAGCTCAAGGGCATGGAGTTCCCGCTGTTCTGGGGCAGCGGCGTGACGCTACAGCCCGGCCAGGTCAGCAATGGTTTCGTTGAGAGCGGAACTTACGACAACGTCAAGACCGTGGTCCGCAACGACTACAACAATACCCGCGCCAAGGTCTGGAACATCGACTGGAACAACACGATCCATTTCAACGCCGACTGGTCGGCGGACTTTGGTGCCAACTATTCACGGGCCGACCGCCGCGACCTGCTGCTGGAGAGCTATTCCGGTACGGGTTACAACGTCGGCAACGGCGCCACCGACACGATCGGTTTCAACGAACTCGGCGACGGCATGCTGTCGCTGTCCCCGAGCCTTGACTACTCCGACGCCAACCTGATCATGCTGACCGATCCGCAGGGCTGGGGTTCGGGCGCCACCCCGCCGGTGGTGCAGGGCGGCTTCATCAACGCGCCGCATACCAACGATTATCTGGTCAATCTGCACTTGAGCGTCACACGCAGCTTCCTGAACGGGCCGTTCTCAAGCGTGCAGTTCGGCGTGAACCGCGGTACCCGCACCAAGGACTACCAGATCGACCAGGATTTCCTGATCTTCCCGAATGGTGCCCAGACCGCACCGATGCCCACCGGCGTCAGCGTGGACGATCCGCTGGGCTGGATGGGTGTTGGCCCGCAGCTCATCTACAACCCGCTGCAGCTGATCGCCGATGGGACCTACCAACTGTTTCCGACCGCCCTGTCCTCGATCGCGGTGCCGCCCAACTGGCGCGTCCGCGAGCGCGACCTGACGCCGTTCACGCAGGTCAACCTCGACACCAATCTTGGCAGCGTGTCGCTGCGGGGCAACTTTGGCGTTCAGGTCGCCCATACCGACCAGAATTCGGGTGGCCAGTTTGCGCAGGCGAGCGCGGGCGGCACCAATGGCTCCAACGTCGTGCTGCAGCCAACTTCCGGCGGCACCCATTGGACCCGCTGGCTGCCGAGTTTCAACCTGGTGTTCGGGCTGAGCCAGAACGACGATCTGCGCTTCAGCGCGGCCAAGACGATCATGCGGCCGCGCATGGACCAGATGAGCGCCAGCGTGGGGATCAACACCGACATCACCCATCTGACCTCGACCGATCCCAACCAGGCCTACTTTAGCGCCTCGGGCGGCAATCCGTCACTGTTTCCGACCCGCGCCAACAACTACAACCTGAGCTACGAACACTACTTTGGCGGTCAAACGTCGGGTTACCAGTGTACGTCCAACGAGGCCCGGCAATCGCCGTTGTGCAATGCGGGCGGCGCAGGCTACATCGCCCTGTCAGGCTACTTCCTGGCGCTGCATGACTATATCGACCCCAATGCCGCCTACCTCAAGGACTTCTCGGCGTTCATCCCGGCGTACCTGAGCGCGGCCCAGCAGCAGCAGCTCGGAACGCCGCTGGGCATCGTCTCCGGCCCGACCAATGACGGGCACGGGTATGTGAAGGGGGCCCAGGCCACCGTGAACCTGCCCCTGGGGCACCTTGCGCACGTGCTGGATGGTTTTGGCGTGATCCTGAGCGCCAACTACACCAAGAGCTCGCTGGTCTACGCGGGCAATCCGAATGCGATCACCGTGCCCGGATTGTCCAAATGGGTCACCGATGCCACGCTGTACTATCAATACCGTGGCTTCGAGGCCCGCGTGAGCCAGACCCATCGCAGCAGTTTCCTCGGCCGGGTCTCGGGCATCAGCGCAACCCGTATCGAGCAGACCATCGAAGGCGGCAACCAGTACTCGGCGCAGGTCAGCTACAGCATCGAGAGTGGCGCGCTCAAGGGCCTGACCTTCATCCTGCAGGGTTCGAACCTCAGCAACCAGAAGTTCGTGACCTTCCAGAACAACGATCCGCGCCAGGTCCAGACCTGGGAGCTGTACGGGCGGCGCTACGAGGCTGGCGTTTCCTACAAGTTCTGAGCGTGTCGTGGCCAAGTACGGGAGCGTGATCGGATGCAGCTGACGGGGGTGCCACCGCGCAACGGCGATACCGCGGCGATCCGCCGGGTCGTCGTCGTCGGGGGTGGAACCACCGGCTGGCTCACCGCCGCGTTGCTGGCCCGCGCGCTGGGACCCGCGCACGAGATCCAGCTGGTCGAATCGGCGCAGATCGGCACGATCGGCGTCGGCGAGGCCACCATCCCGCAGATCCTGCACATCAACACGTTTCTCGGGCTCGACGAGGGCGACCTGCTGCGCCACATCCACGGCACCTACAAGCTCGGGGTGCAGCTCAACAACTGGGGCCGGCTGGGTGACTCCTACCTGCACGGGTTCGGCGACGTCGGCCTGCCGCTCGGGTTGCTGCCGTTCCACCACTACTGGCTCCGCAGCCGTGCCGGCGGTGACACGCATTCGCTCTGGGACTACTCGCTGAACGGGGTCGCCGCGCGCCAGGACCGTTTCGCGCGCGTGGACAAGGTGCCCGGCAGCCCGCTTGGCGGCATCCGCTATGCCTACCAGTTCGACGCGGCGCGCTACGTCGGCTACCTGCACGAACGGATTCCCGCGGGCAGGGTGCGCCGGATCGAGGGCAAGGTGGTGGCGGTCAATCTGCGGGGCGCTGACGGCTTCATCGAATCGCTCACGCTCGACAACGGCCAGGTCATCACCGGCGACTTCTTTTTCGATTGCTCCGGCTTCCGCGGCGTACTGATTGAAGGCGCCTTGGAGACCGGCTACGAAAACTGGCAACACTGGTTGCCGTGCGACCGTGCGCTTGCGGTCGGCAGCGTGCGCACCAAGCCCATGCGCCCGTACACGCAGGCCACCGCGCGCAGTGCGGGGTGGCAGTGGCGGATTGCGCTGCAGCACCGCACCGGCAACGGGCACGTGTATTGCAGCCGTTTCATCAGCGACGATGAGGCCACGGCCCAGCTGCTCGCGGGCCTCGAGAGCGAGCGCCTGGAAGAGCCGCGGCCCTTGAGGTTTGTCAGCGGCATGCGCCGGCTGAGCTGGAACCGCAACTGTCTGGCACTCGGCCTTGCTGCCGGGTTCATGGAACCGCTGGAGTCGACCACGATCCACCTTGTGCAGTCGGGGGTGGCGCGCTTTCTTGGCATGTTCCCCGACCGCCACTGCGATCCGGTGCTGGTCGACGCCTACAACCGCCAGACGCGGTTCGAGTACGAGCACGTCCGCGATTTCCTGGTGCTGCATTACAAGGCAACCGAGCGCGATGACACGCCGTTCTGGCGCCACTGCGGCGCGATGGACGTGCCGGAAAGCCTCGCCCGCCGGGTGGCGTTGTTCCGCCGCACCGGCCTCATTTTCCGCGAGGCCGATGAGCTGTTCACCGAGGTCGCCTGGCTGCAGTTGCTGATCGGCCAGCGGATCGAACCCGCGCAGTACCACCCGCTTGCGGATGATCTTGAGGCAGCGAAGCTCGCGGGCTTCCTGTCCGATATTCGCACCCTCGTCGAGCGCGCCGTCGCCGGCCTGCCAACGCATGACGACTTCGTTGCGCGGGTGTGTGCCGCGCCAGCTACGGCGCCGGATGCGCGATCGACGATGTCGCCCGGGGTGCTCGCGGGGAGCGCGTCGTGACGCCGTGCGGTGCTGTCCGCGCCGGGTGGCGCAATGCCATCGTGGCGTGGCCGCGCGGACGGAGCGTCCGGCGATGAAGGCCAAATTGCGCGCGGTGGCCTTGGTGGTGCTGTTGCTCGGCGGGCCGTGGGTGGCCGCGCAGGCCGGGGCAAGCGCGATACAGGTGCAGCGCGTGGACACGCAGGGCTTCGAGCTGGCGCAGGATGGCGCGACGATCGTGGTGCAACTGACCGCCCCCGGCATCCTGCACATCCATTACTTGCCGGGTGGCAAGGCGACGCCACCGGACCTCGTAATCGACCCGCACCCCGCGGCGCCGGCGGCGTTCACCGCCCGGGTGTCGCGCGAGGGCGCTACGCTGACGCTGCAATCGGATCGCATGCGCGTCACCTTCAACGGCGGGACCGGGCAGTTGGAGGTTGCCGACGCCCAGGGTCATCCGCTGTTGCAGCAGGCGGGGTTTGCCGCACTGGCGCAGGGGCGCATCGTGCTCACGCACGCGGTGGGTGATGCGCTGTATGGCATCGGCGGCTTCGAGGCCAATGTGAGCGTTGCCGCCGGCCTGCTGCGCCATGGCGAACAGGTCGCTGCAGCCGGCAAGCAGGGCCACGCCGGCGCGCCGTGGGTCTGGAGCACGTCCGGTTACGCTGTGCTGGTCGATGGCACGGGCGCGGACTTCTCACTTGCCGGGAGCCGCATCGCGGTCAGCCATTTCGGGCGCCCCGACGCCGACTACTACCTTCTGGCCGGATCGCCTGCGCAGTTGTTCGCATCGCTTGCCGACTTCAGTGGCCCCGCGCCGTTGTTTCCGAAGTGGGCGATGGGCTTCACCAACAGCCAGTGGGGTATCGACGAGCAGGAGCTGCTGCGCATCGTCGGCACCTACCGCGCCAAACACATTCCGATCGATAACTTCACGCTGGATTTCGACTGGAAGGCCTGGGGACAGGGCAACTACGGCGAATTCCGCTGGAATCCGGAAAAGTTTCCCGATGGCCCGAGCGGCAAGCTGGCGCGCACGCTGGCCGCCGAGGGCATGCACGTGACCGGCATCATGAAGCCGCGCCTGCTGCTGGATACCGCCGAGGGGCGCTACGCGAGCGCGCAGCACCTGTGGATCCCCGGCGAGAAGGCCTACCTTGACTATTTTTCGCACCGGCCGACCAAGGAGCTCGATTTCGACCAGGCCGAGACCCGGCGCTGGTTCGGGCGGCTGGCGATGCAATACGCCTTTGCCCGCGGCATCGCCGGCTGGTGGAACGATGAGGCGGACGTGTACGGCAAGGCCGGCAAGCTCACATCCAATACGCAGTTCATGAACATGGAGCGCGCGCTGTATGCCGCGCAGCGCGCCGGCAGCGACCAGCGCGTGTGGTCGATCAACCGCAACTTCTGGCTGGGCGCCCAACGCTATGCCTATGGTCTCTGGTCGGGCGACATCGACACCGGCTTTGCCGGCATGGCCGCGCAACGCACCCGCATGTTGAGCGCGATCGACGTCGGTGAAATGGAGTGGGGCATGGATGGCGGCGGCTTCAACGGCCATCCGTCCGCCGAGAACTACGCGCGCTGGATCGAGTTCGGCGCGTTTACCCCGATCTTCCGCGTGCACGGCACCCTTGGCGAGAAGCGCCAGCCGTGGCGGTACGGGCCGGTGGCGGAGGCAGCGGCGACCAAGGCCATCCGCCTGCGCTATGCGTTGCTGCCGTACATCTACGCCTACCAGTACCGCGCCCACGCCGACGGCGTCGGCCTCGTGCGGCCGTTGACCTTCGGCTGGCCCGGCGACAAGCACGTGCGCAACGATGTCGATGCGTGGATGTTCGGCCACTGGCTCATGGTGTCGCCCGTGGTGGTGCAGGGCCAGAGCGTGAAACCCGTTTACCTGCCCGCCGGCAGATGGACGGCCTGGTCCAATGGCAAGACCTATGCGGGGGGCCAAACCATCGCCTACCCGGTCGACGCCAAAACCTGGAGCGACATTCCGCTGTTCATCCGGGCCGGCGCGATCATTCCGATGCAGCCGGTGATGGATTACGTGGGCCAGCAGCCCGTGACCACCGTGACGGTGCAGGTGTTTCCGGCCGCGCAACCGACGGCGTTCGACTACTACGATGACGATGGCACGACGTACGCCTACGCGCACGGCGCCTATTTCCTGCAACACCTTGCAACGCAGCGTACCGGTGACAGCGTGACGTTCCGCACCGCGGCACCCACGGGCCATTGGCGCCCGCTGCTGCGTGATTATCTCGTTGCCATCCATGGCCTTGCCGCTACGACCGTGGCCTTTGACGGGCGTGCGCTGCCGGCGGCGGCGGATGGCGCCGCGCTGCGCCACGCGAGCGGTGATGGCTGGGCCGTGGGCCATGACCGCTTTGGCCGCGTGACCTGGCTGCGTGTGAGCGCGGGCCGCGCGGTGGCGGTCACGCTCACGGCGGCGCCGGAGGGCCACCATGCTGCGCACTGAAGCGTCGAGCCACCTCGCCCGCCGGGCGATGGGCATTCTCGCCATCATGGCGATGGCCCTCGCACCCGCCCTGTGGCAGGGGGCGCAGGCCGCAACCAACGACAACCATGTCGAGACGGCCGGCCTCTTCGCCGATCAGGGGCCGCTGTATGACAGCAATCCCGAGCCCACGGCGACGCAGCCGGTCACCCTCGGACTGCGCACGTTCAAGGGCGACATCACCAGCGCCAACATCAAGTACTACGACACCGCGGACGGCCAGTTCCACTGGATCCCGATGCACTGGGTGGCGAACGATGCCACCGGCATCTACGACTGCTGGCAAGGCACCATCCCCGCCAGCGGTTCGGAGAAGTACTACCGGTTCCAGATCAACGATGGCTCGGCCACCGTGTGGTTGAACGCGGCGGGGATCACCACGAACGAGCCCTCGGCGGGTGACTTCTTCATCATTCCGGGCTTCAGGACCCCGGACTGGATGAAGAACGGCGTGCTGTACCAGATCTTTCCCGACCGGTTCTACGATGGCGACACCGGCAACGATGTCACCGATGGCCAGTACACCTACGCCGGCTGTGCCACCGAGCAGCACGCCTGGGGCACCAGCGTGTTCGCCCGCGTCAGTGGCTGCAACAGCGAGGTGTTTTTCGGCGGCGACCTTGCCGGCATCGACCAGAAACTCAATTACATCAAGGACACCCTCGGCGCCGACATCATCTACCTGAACCCGATTTTCGAGTCGCCCACCAATCACAAATACGACACCGCCGACTACTACACCGTCGACCCGGCCTTCGGCAGCAACGCCACGCTGCAACAGTTGATCGCGGACGTCCACAGCAGCGGCAATGGCCCGCGCGGATACATCATTCTCGATGGCGTGTTCAACCACACCGGCGACAGCAACTGCTGGTTCGGAGCCGAAACCTACGGCACGCTGACCTGCCCCCAGCCAGGCGCCGACCAGTCGCAATCGAGCCCTTATTACAGCTACTACACCTTCCAGTCCTGGCCACACAGCTACTCGACGTTTTTCGGCATCGCCAGCATGCCGAAGCTCGACTATGGTGCGAGCGGGTCAGCCACGCGCAGGCAAATCTACGCCAGCCCGACCTCGGTGGTGCAAACCTATCTGCAGGCGCCCTACGGCATCGACGGGTGGCGGCTGGATGCGGCGCAGTATCTCGATGCCGGGGGCAACAACGGCAGCGATGCCACCAACCACCAGATCATGCAGGAGCTCCGCGCGGGCGTGAAGGCGATCAACCCCGACGCCGAAATCCTGGGTGAATACTGGGGCGATCCATCACCCTGGCTCGACCACGGCGATGAGTGGGACAGCGCAATGGACTACAACGGCTTCGTGCAGCCGGTGTCGGAGTGGATTTGCGGCGAGGATGAGAATGGCAACGGCGCATCGATCACGCCGACGCAACTCGATGGCTGGTTGCACGGCACGCGTGCCGACCTGCCGGTCGATGTGCAGGAAGCGATGATGAATCCGCTCGGCACCCACGACACACCGCGCTTTGCCACCCGTTGCGGGGGCGACATCTGGAAAACCTATCTCGGCCTCATCTTCCAGTTCACCTACATCGGTACGCCCTCGATCTACTACGGTGACGAATACGGCATGCAGGGCGGAGCCGATCCCGACGATCGGCGTACCTTCGACTGGAGCGAGGCCAACCTCGGCAACGGCGCGGTGGCGCTGACGGCCAAGCTGATCCATATCCGCAACACCTATGCCGCGCTGCGCACCGGCTCGTTCATGACATTGCTCACCGACGATTCCGCGGACATCTACGCATTTGGCCGTTTCGATGGCCACCACCGCATCGCGGTGGTGTTGAATGGCACCGCGGGTACCGAGACCGTGACGGTGCCGGTGTACGAACTCAGCATGGTCAACGGCAGCGGGGTCACCGACCTGCTGACGGGCAAGCAGTACACCATCGCCAATGGTACGGTCACCGTGGGCGTCGAAGGCCATTACGGCGCGATCCTTGAACAGTAGCCGGGCCGCGCGCGTGGCCGGTTGCCGGCCAGGGGCGCCGAAGATGGCGTCCCGCCGGATGGGAACCCCGAAGGACGTTTCGCCATGCGCTGCCTAAAACGCCTGTATCGCCGCCCCCCGGATGCCCGTGGCATCGGCGGGTGGTACTGGCGCGCGCGATGGGCCTTGACGACGGCTGCGCTGCTGCTTGCGCTCGCCACCGCACGGGCGGCACCGGCCGCGCAGGCAAGCATCCATTGGCGCGGGCAGACGTCCACCATGGCGGTCACGCCCCGTGGCGGTTTTGTCCTGCGCGGCCCCTTCGGCGCACACGTGATTCCCGCGCAGGCCGTGCGCGTCCACACGGCAAGCCCGCTTTTCGATGGCCTGTTCGCGATGGCCGGGGACGATCTTGCGCGCGACTCGGTGGACGCCATCCGGGATGACGCCTTTGACCACGGCCGGCCGATGCCCTGTCATTGCTTCATCGCGGGTGCCAAATGGCCTTACGTGTGGACGCGCGATGTCGCCTACTCGATCGATCTTGGATTGTGGCGCTTCGATCCGCTGCGGGCACGGAATTCACTTGCCTTCAAGTTGTCGGACGTGCGCGCAAAGGGCGTGCCGCCGGGCCCCTACCCGATGCAGGACACCGGCTCCGGCGGCAGTTGGCCGGTCAGCACCGACCGCGTGGTGTGGTTTCTTGGCGCCCGGCATCTGCAGGGCGATGCGACTTTCACCGACAAGGTGTGGCAGGCGCTGACCGCGACGCTGCGGCAGGATCGGACCTACGCCTACGTTGCGCGCTTTGGCCTTTATCGCGGCGAGACATCGTTCCTCGACTGGCGCGAACAGACCTATCCGCCGTGGACGCAGGACAACGTCGTGTTCATCGCGCAATCGTTTGCCCTGTCGACCAACGTGCTGCACTACGATGCCTTGCGGCTGGCCGCGCGCGTGGCCGCGCAACGCCACGACCCGCGCGCGCCGCGCTATGCCGAGCAGGCGGCAGCGCTGAAGGCGGCGATCAATGCCCATTTCTGGCGGCCCGACCGTGGGTTGTACATGAGTTACATCGGTGGCGATGGCCTGCCCGTCGAAGCCTACGACCTGCTCGGCCTGTCGCTGGCCATCACCAGCGGCGTGGCCGATGCCGGGCGCGCACGCGCATCGCTTGCGCACTATCCGGTGTGGCCCGCCGGCAGCCCGGTCATCTGGCCCGAGCGCGCCGATGAGCCGATCTACCACAATCGCGCGATCTGGCCGTTCGTCAGCGCCTACGCGCTGCGGGCCGCGCGCAAAGTGGACGCCGTCCAGCTGATCGCGCGCGAGATCACCTCGATCATGCGCGGCGCCGCGCTGGCAGGCTCCAACATGGAAAACTACGCGCTACTGACGCAGGCGACCCACGTCGATGCCGGCAAGCTCAGTGGCCCGGTGGTGGATTCGAAGCGGCAGTTGTGGTCGGTCGCGGGGTACCTTGACATGGTCACCGAGGGCGTGTTCGGGGTGAGCGGCGATGGCCGCGTGGAGCCGAAATTGCCGGTATCGCTGGTACCGATGCTGTTCGGCGCCCGGCGCGAGATCAGCCTGCGGTTGCCGCAGCGGCGGATCACCCTGCAACGCCCCGCAACCATCGCGGGCAACCTGTTGGTCGCGGGCCAAGTGACGCAGGCCCACGGCAACACGATCGTGGTGCTGAAAGGCGTGTCCGTGCCGCCGTTGGCGCTGCGCACCGCGGCTCCGCTGGATGCGCCACCGACGCCCGCCGCGCCCGCGGTTGCGCGGGTTGGCGATGCGTGGCAGGTGCGGGCAGGTACGAGCCAGGCTTGGCTGTATGTCGATGGCCAACGGTTTGGCAAGCGCGGAGATGCCTGGCGGTTGCCGTGGTCGCCCGCGCGGCGGTGTTTGCGCGTGACCCGGTCGGGCCCGGATGGCATCGAGTCGCTGCCGAGCGCTGCGACCTGCGTTGGCGATACGATGCGCGTTGCCGGCGCATGGCCGCGCGCGTGGACCGCGCCCGGCACCGGGAGCTACCGCGTGGCGCTCGATTACGACAATCCCAACGGGCCGATCAATACCGGCATTACCGCCGCCGTAAGGCGGCTGCGGGTCGCGTGCGCCGGCACGCCCGCCGTGACCCTGCCCATCGTCATGCCGCAGAGCGTCGGTGGGCAGCTGTCCACCACCGCGACGTTCCATGCGGATGCGGGTGCGCATTGCGTTTTTGCGCTCCGCCCCGGCTTCAACATGAGCGACCTTGCGAACTTTGCGCACTACACCGGCGGCGCCGGCGGCAGCGGCGGGCCGCTGAACGCGGCGCGCGTCGGTGCGCTGCACATTGCGCCGCTGGCAGCGGCACCGCCGGGGCCATGAAGCGCAAGCCCGCGCTGTCGTTCTGGCAGATCTGGAACATGTGTTTCGGGTTTCTCGGCATCCAGTTCGGCTTCGCGCTGCAAAATGCCAACGTCAGCCGGATCTTCCAGACCCTTGGCGCGAGCGTCGCTGCGATCCCGGCGCTGTGGATCGCAGCGCCGTTGACCGGCCTCATCGTGCAGCCGCTGATCGGCCACTGGTCCGACCGCACCTGGGGCCGGCTGGGCCGCCGCCGGCCGTATTTCCTTGCCGGTGCGGTACTGGCGACACTGGCGCTGCTGGTGATGCCCAACGCGCCGGTGCTGTGGGTCGCGGCGGGGCTGCTGTGGATCATGGATGCATCGTTCAACGTCGCGATGGAGCCGTTCCGTGCCTTCGTCGGCGACCAGCTGCCGATGCAGCAGCGGGCCCGGGGCTACGCGATGCAGAGCTTTTTCATCGGCGTCGGCGCGGTCGTCGCATCGATGTTGCCATGGCTACTGGCGCGTTACGGCGTGGCGAACACGGCGCCGGAGGGACACATTCCCGATACCGTGAAGTACGCGTTCTACGCCGGGGGCGCCGTGTTGCTCGGGGCGGTACTGTGGACCATCGTCAGTACCCGCGAGTATCCGCCGGAAACCTTGCTCGCCTTCGAGGCCGATGCGCCCACCGCAACCGGGGTCGATGTTGCGCATGCGTGGCGCCTTGGCGCGGTGCTGGGCGCGCTCGGGATCCTGTTGCTGGTGTTGATCGTGCGCTTCTCGCTGGCGCGCGACCTGTACCTTCTGGCGGGCATGCTGATCGTCGCGGCCTTGCTGTTCGTCTGGCTTGGCCGCACCCGCAGCCGCGGCACGCTGCGGCAGGTGATGGGTGACCTGTACGCGATGCCGGATGCGATGCGACGCCTCGCGTGGGTGCAGTTCTTCTCCTGGTTCGCGCTGTTTGCGATGTGGATTTACACCACGCCGACGGTGACCGCCCTGCAGTTCGGCGCGAGCGATCCACAATCGGCGGCGTACAACGCGGGGGCCAACTGGGTAGGCGTGCTGTTTGCGGCATACAACGGCTTCGCGGCACTGGCCGCGGTGGTGATCCCGTGGATGGCGCGGGCGTGGGGATTGCGCGTCAGCCATCTGGTCAACGTGGTGCTGGGCGGTGCGGGACTGATCTCGATTGCCCTGATCCGCGATCCGCACTGGCTGCTGCTCTCGATGCTGGGCGTCGGCTTTGCCTGGGCCTCGATCCTGTCGCTGCCCTATGCGTTGCTTGCCGACAACCTGCCGGCCGCGAAGATGGGTGTGTACATGGGCATCTTCAATTTCTTCATAGTGATCCCGCAACTGCTGGCCGCGAGTGTGCTGGGCGTACTGCTCGCAGGGTTCTTCCACGGCCGGCCCGTGTATGCGCTGGTACTGGGCGGCATCAGCCTCGTGATCGCCGGGCTGTGCGTGCTGCGCGTGCGCGAACCGGGTGTCGAGATCCCGAACCGCACCGGAAGCGCCTGATCCGATTGGCGCGGGTCAGCCCCGTGATCGGGTGTGCCATCGACGTACGGGCGCTGGCGCACACAACGCGATCGTCCCTTCGGCAAGCCGCGCCTTCAGCAAGCCGCCCGTTCGGCGAGTCGCCCCTCCGGCAAGTCGCCCCCTTCGGCACGAAGGTGGCCGGCGCGAAGCGTCGGGGGGATGGCTCGGCGCGCAGAAGCCTCCCTCGTGCCTGCGGCGCGATCCCTCTCCTCTGGAAAGGGGCAGAAACTGCGGCATGCGAAGGGCCGGTCCGGCCGTACCTCGGAGGACCACAGGGCAAAAAAATCCCCTCGTCCGTTGCCGGAGAGGGGATCGTGCGTCGGCTGGGCCGACGCCGCACCTCCACGCATCGCCCGTCCCTGGAACGCCGCCGGGGTTCCGCTTTTTTATCCAGGGTTTGCCACGTGCGACGCTTTTTGCTCCGTCCCGACGACGCATCGACGGATTTGGTGTTCATGCGGTGATTCTGTTGGCGGTTGCGGCCGCGCTATCGCTCAAACGGCCTTGCCGGCAGCAAGCATTTGCACGAAGTCGCGGATCTGGTCGCGCACGCGTCGATACGCTTGCAGCGCTTCGCGTTCGTCTTTGGCGCCGCGTGCGAGGCGTGGCGGATCGTCAAACCCGTGATGGACGGTGCGCGCCGTGCCCGGCCAGACCGGGCAGGCGGTCGCGGCGTGGTCGCAAACGGTCACGACAAGATCGAATGGCAAATCGCTTACGTCGGCAAGGGGTTTCGGCCGCTGCCCGGACATGTCTACGCCGCATTCGCGCATGACCGCGAGGGCGCGCGGGTCCATGGCGTGCGGCGCGGTGCCGGCCGAAAACGCCTCGATGCGATCGCCCAGCAGGTGCCTGGTCCAGGCCTCGGCCATCTGGCTGCGGCAGGCATTGCCGGTGCATATGAACAAAATGCGTTGGCGCGGTTCGGTCATGACGGGACAGGGTAGGCCAGTACGGTAACGCTGGCCAACCGGTCCTCGCCGCACGGCACAGACCATGATGCGCGAGCTGCAAGTGTCGACCACGCAGCGAATATCGGCGAGCCTGCCATCACCGGGTTCGTGGTTGTTGGCATGGAATGACAGTTCAGCCGGCGGCCCAATAAACCAGCGCGCCAAACAGCGCACCGATAGGCAGGGTAATGATCCACGACAGCGCGATGTGGGTCATGACCTTGCGATCGACGCCACCGCCACCGTTGGCGCCGGCGCCCGTCAGCGCGCCCACCGCGACGTGGGTCGTGGATACTGGCAGGCCGCTGACGCTGGCGGTGCCGACCAGCAGGCCGGTGGTCAGGCTGGCGGCCAGGGCAGCGCCAAGATCCAGCGTGGTGATCTTGTCACTCATGGTGCGCGCCACGCGGCGTGCACCGATCACGCCGCCGATCAGCATGGCCACGCCCACCGCAAGGACCGCACTGCCGCCATCGAGCAGGGCGATGGGCAGCAGCAAGGCGGCAATTTTGGGGGTGTCGTTGAGCCCGCGCGCGAAACTGACTGCGCCACCGGACAGAAACAGCAGCGCGTTGACCGCGCCGCGCGCGTCGCTGCGCCATATGTTTGGACGGGCGCCGTGGATGGCGCATTCCGCACTCGAGGCGCGCATCGGCTCCGCAGAACTTCGCCATTGCACGCCGTCAGGCGTCACGCCGATCACGGCGGCGGTGCGGCAGATGCATTCCGGGTCGCGCGCGCCACGCGCCGCCAGCTTGCGCAGCCACGGCGCAATGATCCAGGCCGGGATGATGGCGATCAGCGGGCTGGCCAGCAGCGGCAACAGGAATGTCTTGCCCAGCGCGGCAAAGTGCACGTTGTCACCGCCGACCGCGACCAGTCCGGCCCCGCACATGGCGCCGACCAACGCGTGCGTAGTCGAGATCGGCAAGCCGCGCCAACTTCCGGCGGCGATCGTGATGGCGGCGCCGGCAGCAACGGCCAGGGCGAACCCGGTTTGCGCGGCGGCGGCGTCGGGCACCAGGCCGGCGCCAGTGAACGTCCTGAACAGCGCACCGGCGAGGAACACCGAGCACAGCGATCCGGCCAACGTGGTCACACTGGCCCAGCCGAGGCTGGTCCAATAGCCGGCGACACGGCTGCCATACAGCGCAGCCACGCCCTTGAAGTTGTCGTTGGCGCCGTTGGTCGTGGCCAGGAACAACACCGCTGCCAGCAACAGGATTTGCATGCACAAGCTCTCGGATAACCTCTTACTTCAAGTGAGGCTTGCAACGGCGCAAAGGATTCAAACGCTTCCGAGGGGTTCGTGTCGGGTGGCGAGCCAATGCCGCAGTGCGCGCTGGGCCGGCAACGGACTCGGCAACGCCGCCAGCGTGTCTTCCAGCGTGTCGAGATCGGGCGCGCGATCCACATCGGCCAACACCGGCAGTGTGGCGATGGTGCCCGGAGGATCCAGTGACGCGCACAACTGTCGGGCGGTATCCGCGCACGAATAGCGCACGCCGCACCACATTTCGTGGGCGATCGGCCTGCGTCCGCCAAACAACCAGAAGCCACCATCGCGCGCGTTGCCGATAACCCACGGCGTGGCAGGACGGTTCAATACATCGCAGGCCCGCAGCAACAGGCCAAGTGTCAGCTGCGGGGCATCGGCGCCGACCAGCAACACGCGCTCATGACGCGCGAGCAGCGTGGTGTACACACGATGCAGCCGCGCGCCGAGCCCACCCTCGCCCTGCCAAAGCCGTGGCAAGCCCCGCCACAGCGGATCGTCCAGCGCGGCCTTTTCCGCGATTGCCCAACAGGGTTGCAAACCAGCTCCTGCAGACTGCGCGACCTCTGCCACCGCGCGAGCGGACAAGCGATGGAACTCGATGGCGGCCTGCGCACCGATCGACGCCGCCAGCCGGGTCTTGACCGGCGAGTGGCCAGGTGTCTTGACGAAAATGGCCAGTGCCGTCGTCATGGGCGCGGCCTGTTCTGGCGGTCGGCCGTATCCCTCGTGTTGGCGGACCGACGGTGTGCCGCCCGCCACTCGGGCCACGCCTGCCGCAGCGTCAGGCGCAAATGCCTCGCGGTGACGTGCAGCCAACCTTCGCGAGCGTATTTGCGCGCGCTGCTGGTAAGCGGCGCGCCGAGGCGCCGCAACGGCAATCCGGCGCGCCGCGCCTGCCACACCAGCAGGTGATCCTCGCCGTACGGCGCCTGCTCGTCGTAGCCGCCAAGGCGAGCGAACCACGCCGCGGGCAGAACCAATCCCTGGTCGCCGAACGGCAGGCCGAACCAGCGCGCGCGCAGGTTGGCGCCCAATGCATTCAGCCGCGTCAACGCGGGGCCATCGTCCGCGTACCGCAGGTCGAAATAGCCGAGTCCATCGCCGTGGCCGGAGAGCAAGGCTTGCAGCGCGGGCAGCGTTCGCGGGTGCAAGCGCGAGTCGGCATGCAGGAACCATAACCAGTGTCCGCGCGCTGCCTTGGCACCACTATTCATCTGCCGCGCGCGGCCCGGTGCAGCCGTGATTTCCCGCAACCTGGGATTGCGACTGCGCTCTTCCACTGGCGTGGATGGCCCCGGCTCGCCGGCCCGCACCACGATGATTTCGCCATCGGCCGGCAAGACCCGCAATTGTTCGAGCAGCACCTCGCCCTCGGTCTCGTGCGGCGCGAACGGCACGATCACCGACAAGCGCAGATCGCCTGCACGCAACGGCCGGAGACCAACGTCGGAGGATGGAACCGGTCTGTCCATCTCAGCAGCACGATGCCTTGGCACCCGGTACGGCAACCGCACCAGCGGCCGGCGCGCAATCGAACAGGCCGAAATGGCGGCGCTTGTCGCCATCGATGCGGAAGTGCGCGGCGTAGCGGCTGCCGCCCAACATATCGGCGACGTTGCCACACACGCGCAACGGCTTGCCGGTTTCGAAATGGTGGTGGTCGTCCAGGTCCAACGCGTGCGGATATTCGTCCAGGGTGCCAAGATACGTTGCCACCTGGCCATAGTCCTCGCAGCGGTCTTCCAGCGGTAACTTGAACGCACGCCAGGTGATCGACTCGAAGTTCGCAAAACCGATCTTGCGTTCAATCGCGGCATCGGTGAGCGCGATCGGGCTGCGCGCACACACCCGCGCATCGGCCACGCCGAGCCCGGCCAGCAGGCGACGGAAGTCCTCCACGTACAGCGCACCCGCGAGGCACTCGCCCAGCAGCACCGGATCGGCCAACAGCTCGCGTGGCAACCGGCGGTCGCTGAATACATCGGAGAAATACAACTCGCCGCCGGGTTTGAGCACGCGGAAGATCTCGGCAAACGCCCGCCGCTTGTCGGGCACCAGATTCATGACGCAGTTGGACACGACCACGTCGACCGAGGCGTTGCCGATCCCCAGCGCCGTCAGGTCGGCCAGGTCGCCCCGGTGAAACTCGACGTTGGAACGCGCGTGGCCGAAGGCCCGGGCGTGGAACGCGCGATGACGTTCGGCCACTTCAAGTTGCTGCTCGGTCATGTCCACGCCGATCACGCGGCCGCTTTCGCCGACCAGCGCCGACAACAGGTACACGTCGCGGCCGCTGCCGCAGCCGAGGTCCAGCACGCTCGCGCCGCCCAGCGCCGGTGGCAGAGGCGAGCCGCAACCGTAGAAGCGATCGCGCACTTCCGGATGCAGGCGGGCCAGGATCGTGGCCAGGTGCGCGGGCATCGCGCCGATGCTGCAGCACGCCGTGGTGCGCAGGTCGCGGCTGGACCGCAGGGTTTCGCCGTAATAGCTGCGCACCGCCGACTGCTGCACGTCCGCGCGGGTGTCGGCGCCAGTACGATCGTCGATTCGACTGTCGCCACAGGTTGGGGTATTCATGTCAATGAGCCTCCACAGGAGCTGCCCGCGCCCGCGGTGCAGCCAAAGCAATGATCACCGAACGCGATCGGATCGCGTTCGACGTCGGTGAGCGCTGCTATGTCCCAGATGCTGCGTCGCTTCCCACCCTGCGGCAATTCCAATGCCTGATTGAAATCGCAGTCGTACAACTTTCCACGCCAGTCCACCGACAACAGGTTGCGGCACATCACACCCAGCGCAGCGCGTGGATTGAACGCATCCAGCAGGGTTTGCATGTAACTGTCGTAGCGGCCCTCGCGCTCAAGCAGGTGCAGGAAGCGCTTGATCGGCATGTTGGTGATGGTGAACAGTTTATTGAACACGATGCCGAAGCGCTCGGCCAGTTCGTGCCGATAGGTTGCCTCCAGCGAGGCCTGTGACGGCGGCAGCGAGGCGCCGGTCGGGTTGTAGACCAGATCCAGTTCCAGCCCCGAGTGCGCGCGGCCGTAGCCAAGTGCGTTAAGCATCTGCAGGGCGTCAATCGACGGCTGGAACACGTGCAAGCCGCGTTGTTTCTCGACGTTGGCCTTGCTGTAACAGGGCAGGGACGCCACGACGTTGACGCCTTGCACGGCCAGGAATTCGGCCGTGTCCTTCTGGCCAGGCCGGAACAGGACGGTGAGGTTGCAGCGGTCGATCACCTTCTTGCCGAGCGCCCGCGCACCGCGCACCAGTTCGCGGAAATGCGGGTTCAGTTCCGGGGCGCCACCGGTGAGGTCCACGGTGTGCACGCTCGCTGCGCCGGCTAGCAATTCGAGGATGCGCGCGACGGTAGCGGCCTGCATGATCTCGGTGCGGTTGGGACCCGCCTCGACGTGGCAATGGCTGCAGGCCAGGTCGCACAGCTTGCCCACGTTGACCTGCAGGATTTCCAGTCGGGTACGCGGCAGGTGCAGGCCGTGCGTGCGCAAGGTCTCGGCAAAGGATGGACGATCGTTGGCCACAAGAGCATTCATGTGAAGGGTTTCTCCGAATCTGGGTCCAGTGAATCGTGAACGGGCAACTCGCGAACTGACGCGGTCTCCGGCGCGTGCCGTTCGTGTCGTCGCCAGTGTTGCCAGCGCCCGAGCCAGCGCAGGATGCGCTCGGGTGCGTGTGCCTTTTTCCAGTTGCCGGCAGCGTATTTGTTGGCTTCGGCGAAGGTCGGATAGGCGTGGACCGTGGAGAGGATGCCGTTGAGCCCGATGCGGTGGCGCATCGCCAGCACGAATTCGGCGCTCCACTCACCGGCGTGCGGTCCAACGCAGGTCGCGCCCAGGATCCGGTCCTTGCCGGGCGCCGTCAGTACCTTGACGAAACCTTCAGGCGATTGCTCGGCCAGCGCGCGGTCGAGCTCGGCCAGATCGTAACGGCTAGCCTCATAAGCGACGCCGCGTTGTTGTGCTTCGCGTTCGTTCAAACCAACGCGCGCGACTTCCGGATCGGTGAAGGTCACCACGGGCATCACCCGCTCGTCCACGCGGAAACGCTTGATGCCGCCGAACAGCGCATTGACCGTTGCGTACCAGGCCTGGTGCGCGCCGGCGTGCGTCAGTTGCCACGGACCGGCCACGTCGCCGCAGGCGTAGATGTTGGGGTAAAGCGTTTGCAGCCAGGCGTCGGTTTCGAGGGTTTTCTTCGGCGTCAGCGGAATCTTGAGTTCCTCGAGTCCGTAGCCCCGCGTACGCGGTGTGCGGCCGATGGCAACCAGGATCTTGTCGAATCCAAAGCGCACGGATTCGCCCGCATGCTCGCAGCGCAACCACTTGCCGTCGGCGCCGGTTTCCACCGCAACCGCCGCGTGCGATGTGCGAACGTCCACACCGTCGGTGCGCAAGCGTTCCGCGACGAACGCCGACACCTCGTCATCCTCGCGCATCAACAGGCGTGCGGCGCGTTGCACCACGGTCACCCTGGAGCCCAGCCTTGCAAACGCTTGTGCGAGTTCGCAACCGATCGGACCACCGCCCAGGATCACGAGGCGCGGCGGCAACGCATCGAGACTCCAGATCGTGTCCGAGGTGAGAAAGCCGGACCCGCGTAAACCGGGCAGCTCGGGAACGACGGGTTCGGCGCCGGCGGCAATCACGATGGCACGGGTGGTGATCGCCTCGCCATCGACTTCCACGCACCAGGGTGAAACGATTTTTGCGTGGCCGCGGCGCACGTCAACGCCGAGCTTTTGGAAGCGCTCGACCGAATCGTGCGGCGCGACCGCAGCAATCGCTTCATGCACCTGGTGCATCGCAGCCGCGAAATCGACCTGCGGCGCCGATGCTTCGATTCCGAAACACCGCGCCTGGCGCACCGCGTGCGCGGCGCGCGCGATACGGATCAACGCCTTGGAAGGCACGCAGCCGGTGTTGAGGCAATCACCGCCCATGCGCTCGCCCTCGACCAGCGTCACCTTGGCCCGTACGGTGGCCGCGATGTAAGCGCTGACGAGACCCGCCGAGCCGGCGCCAATCACGATCAGGTTGCGGTCAAACGCGGCCGGGCATTTCCAGCCGCGGTACACGCGGCGGCGGCGCAGCAGTGCAAGGCCGCCGCGCGTCAGCCATGGCAGCAATGCAATCAGCACCAACGCGCCGATCAGCGTCGGTGACAGCAGGCCGGACAACGACGTAACGTGCCCAAGCTGCGTGCCGGCAGCCACGTACACCACGGTCGCGGGCAGCATGCCCAACTGGCTTACCCACCAGTACGTGCGCACCTTCATCGGCATCAACCCGGCCAGCAGGTTGATCAGGAAGAACGGAATCGCAGGCACCAGCCGCAGGCTGAAAAGGTAGAACGCGCCATCGCGGGCCACGCCCTGTTCCATGCGTCGCAGGCGCTCGCCGGCGTGCCGCCGCACCCAGTCGCGGAACAGGAACCGGCTGCCCAGCATGGCCAGCGTTGCGCCGAGGGTCGAGGCAAAGGACACCAGCACGGTACCTTCGAGCAGGCCGAACAGCACGCCGGCGGCGACGGTCATCAGCTCCGCGATGGGCAGCGAGATGGCCGTCGCGATCACATACAGGGCAAAGAACGCCGCCGCAAACGCCAGCGGGCGTGCGGCATTCAGCGCCAGCAGGATGTCCCGCGAGTTTTTCAGGGCTTGGAGCGATACGCCGTCGCGCCAGCCGACAACCAGCAGCGCCACGATCAGCGCGACCAGCAGGATCTGTGCAACCCGACGCATGGTCGGACGCCTGGCGGCTGCAGACGTTTCAGTCCGCAAGGTATTCACGGATCATCTGCCGGCCGCGATGGATGCGGCTTTTCACCGCCGCACGGCTCAGCCGCAGCGCGTGGGAGATTTCGGTGATCGAATATTCTTCGAAATCACGCAGGATGATCGCTTCGCGGTATTTCTCGGGCAGCGACTGGATGGCCGTGACCAGGTCGATGCGCAAACCCGGCGTCGTGTAATAGGCGAAGATCCGGTGATCCTCGGCCGGCAATTCGGTTTGGCCGCGCATGCGCTGCATCAGGCGCTGGCACTCACGCCGGACGATTGAAAAGGCCCATGCGCCAAAAGAGCTGACCGTCCGCAGCGCACCAATGCGCTTGTATACCAACCACAGGCTTTCCTGCACGGCGTCGTCGGCATCGGCCGCCGAAGCGCACTGCGTGGCGGCAATGCGCCGCAGATCCGGCTGGCTGTCCTGCAGCAACAGGAGCAGGGCGGCTTCGTCGCCCCGGCGCGCGGCTTCAATCAGTGCGGTGCGGTTGGACATGGGCTTGCTCGGTCGGGAGGGTTCGCGGGAAGGCGCGTGCGCTGGCGAGATGGTCGTTGTTCGGGTCACTTGATTGTCCCTGAGTTTCAGCTGGTTTTTTCCTTTTCCCACCGGGAGAACCGCCATCCATGGTCAAGAGCTCCGTGGTGGCGCGCAGCGCCAAACGGCCAGCGCCTGGCGACCACGCGCAAGTGCGGACCCTCACCCGCCCCTGCCGGGGCACCCCCTCCCGAAGGGAGAGGGAACCAGCGCAGCTGAACGTCGAGGACAATCCGGTCGGGTCATGGTCAGTGGCCTCGGATCATCAAAATGCCATGCCGACCAGCAGCATGGTCTCGCCGTGATTGGGTTTGTGCAGGTCGCCGTTCGAGATGTGCCGCACCAGCAGCTGCCAGTGACGCCCCTGCCAACCGAGGCTGCTGACAAATTCGTAGGGTGAACTCAGCGCGTCGGTCCGGCCTCCGGTCGCGGCGGCCTGGGAGCCGAAGAACGCCTGTCGCCACAAGTAGAGTCGGGCCCCGGCCGCGCCGACCCAGACCGCATGATGCAGACGCAGGTCCGTGGAGTTGCGGCGGGCGCTGAAACGACCCAGCCCGAATGCAGGTGCCCAGTGCAGCCTCCACACGGGCCGCGCTGCACCCACCCATTCGATGAAACCGGCGTCGGTCCACTGGTGATGCGACGTGAAGCTGCGCCCAGCAGACACCTCGACGCGCGCCTGCGCGGCGGCGCTCCATAGGCACACCCATACAACGGTCGCCGCGATGGTCGCGCGTATGCGCCAATGGCGCGCTGCACGCCGCCGGGCCGCTTTGCCCGAAGCACATTGATTGAAGCTGGTTGGCGGGTTCATGGGCTGTTATGGCGCCGTTCGCGGTCAGCGAAAGCATCGTTCCCTGATCCATAGAGGCAGCCAGTGCGACAAAGGATTCATCGACGAGCGTTCGCGGCGGGTGAAGTCATTTCCGTGGGGCGTCCAGTTCCCTCTTCGCCGGGTCGGCTGGCGGATTCGCCGCCGTGCAGTTCACGCAGGAAGTTCTGGAACTCCGGCGCCTGGGTCAGCAGACGGCCAGCCAGCGCGCGCAGCGCGTCGACCTGGTCGGCACGCAGGTGAAACGTGGTCGGCATGGCATTGAAGCGCCGCCGCTCGGCAGCATCCCTGATCTGGTTGAAGGTCAGCACGGCAAAGTTCACGTCAGCCCGGGGCGCACCCGGCGGCCGCATCGCGTTGACGTGCCGGCCCCACATCAGGAAACCACGCTTCGCCAGCCCTGCGGTTTCGTTGTTGAGAATGCCAAGCGATGCATCGAAGGAGGCACGCAAGGTGTCGATCACATCCGGATCGCGCCCCTGTTCCGACCACCGATAGGGTGCATAGACCTGCGCATTGGCGATGATGACCAGCACGTGCCGCACCCGGCGCAGTTGTTCCGGCGTGAATGCGCCGGCCATGTCCGGCACGTCGCCGTATTGCGCCACCGGACTCATCATCGAGCCGCGCACGCCGAGATTGTCGGTGATACCGCCATCGACCAGGCGCAGGATCGGCATCTGTTTCGGATCGTCGTAGCGCGAGAGCGCCAGCGCCACGGCATAGCGACGCGACAGCAGGTCGTCGTGCGCCAACGACTGGGCGACCCATGGCTGGTGCCGCTGCGGGCAATCGGGATAATTGCGCAGCGCGATCGGCGCGAAGGGTCCCGGCACGGCAGCCGATGCCATGACCGCGTTGGCCACCGGATAGGTCGACAGATCCGAGCAGAGAAAGTCGAACTGCTGCTGGATGAAGGAAAACGTGGTGGCGTTGTTGAGGTCGCTGGCGTTGAGGATGACCATCGGCAGGCCCGCCGGCGACAGGTCGGCAAAGGTCTTGCCGTCGAAAAGCGTGCGATTGAGGTACGCGGCGACCATATCGCTGCGGTTGTAGTGGCGGCCGGCGATCGAGAGCAGATTATCGGGGCGCCACAGCAAGCCCAGAAACTCGCCTTGCCAGTTGCGGTAAAGGAAACGGCGAGGGAAATCGCTGAATATGCGGTCGCCGAACAAGCCGTAGTACGCGGCGGTATAGCTGCCGCCGGAAACCGAGGTGATCACATCGACCAGATCGAGCAGTCGCGTTGACTGCCCGTCCACCGTAACGACGGTATCGCGCAGTTTTTCCAGCACGCCAAAACTGAAAGCCGCCGCGCGGGTGCCACCACCAGAGAAGGCAAGCACGACGAAGGTGTCGCGGGGTGGATGCGGGAACCGTGTCTTGAACTCGTAGCGGTCCTCTACCCCGATGGGTTTAATGCGGGTATTCCAGGTTCGCGCGGCGCAACCGGAAAGCCCGACCAGTGCCACACCAAGCAGCAGCAAACCCGCCCAGCCGTGCCGCCGGCCGGGTGTGGCGGGTGCCGCGATACGCTTTCGCGGAGCCTTCAACATGCCGGTACGCGCCTCCTCATGGCCGTTTCACGGCACTACCGTCACGTCTTGCCAGAATGCGACATACCCGCGGATGTTGGCGGCCGCCGGCTTGGGCTCGGGGTAGTACCACGCCGCCCCCGGGTTGATCTCACCATCCACGAGGACATCAAAATAGCTGGCTGCGCCTTTCCACGGGCACGTCGAGTGCCGGTCACTGTCGCGAACATAATCGTGCTTGAGCGACTCCGGCGGAAAATAGTGATTGCCTTCGACCACGATGGTGTGATCGCTCTCGGCGATGATCTGGTCTTTCCAGATGGCGCGCATGGTGGTCTCCTTTGTTGCGAGTGATGGGAAAGGGTGCCGGTGGTTTCACTCGGTGGCGTGTGTTCGCACCTTGATCTCGCCGGTCAGTGCGCGATGCACCGGGCAACGGTCGGCAATGTCCAGCAGTTGCTGGCGAATGGCCGGAGCGATCGACGCCGGCAGCCGCAGCGTTCGGTCAATCTCGAGCACCTTGCCCTGGGCCGATTCGCAATCTGCGCAATCTTGTGCGTGGACATGGCGATGCTGCAGCGTGACCTCGAGCGGCGGCAGCTGCCAGCCCTTGCGTTCGGCTACCATGCGCAGCGTCATCGTGGTGCAGGTGCCCAGGGCCGCCAGCAGATAGTCGAACGGGCCGGGACCGGCGTCGTCGCCCCCGGCGCTGGTCGGCTCGTCCGCGAGCATTCGATGGCGGCCCGTCTGCACCCGCTGGGTGTAGCGGCCGGCCCCGCTTTCGGCCACGCGCACCTGGCCCGCGGCCAAGGCTTCGTCCGCGGCCGTTTCGGGCAAGTAAGGTTCCACCCACGCGGCGATCACCCTGGCCGCATAAGCCGCGTGCCGGCGTTGGGTCAGCAGGTGATTGGCGCCGTTCAGCGCGACGAAACTCTTGGGATGTCGCGCCGCCTCGAAAATCCGCCGCGCTTGATCGACGCCGACCACCTCGTCCGCTGGCGCGTGCATCACCAGCAGCGCGCAGCGCAACGCGGCGATGCGCGCACGCAAGTGCTGCGCCTTGAGGTCTTCCAGGAATTGCCGCTGGATGCGAAACGGGCGTCCACCCAGGGACACCGCCACTTCCTGTTCGGTATCGAGCCGGGCCAACGCCTCACGGCCCAACAGATCGGCCACATGCAGCGGTTTGGCCGGAGCCCCCAGGGTCGCCACCGCACGCACTTCGGGGATGTCCGGCGCCACCGACAGCACGGCAGCGCCGCCCAGGCTATGCCCGATCAACAGCGACGGCGCTGCATGCCGTTTACGCAGGAAGTTTGCCGCGCACAGCAGGTCGGCCACGTTGGAGCTGAAATTGGTGTTGGCAAATTCGCCTTCGCTCATGCCCAACCCGGTGAAGTCGAAACGCAGCACGGCGATGCCCTGTTCGTTCAGCGCCGTGCTGATGCGCGAGGCTGCCAGCACGTCCTTGCTGCAGGTGAAGCAATGCGCGAACAGCGCGTATGCGCGCGGTGTCATTGCCGGCAAGTCGAGCCGGGCCGCCAATCGGCTGCCGTCATGACCGGGAAATTCCACGCGTTCTGATTGCATTGTCGCTGCTCCTGTCATGCTCGGGTCCTGCACGCGGTCATCTAATTTTCAGGTTCACCGCGGCCCAGCAACTTGGTGCCGCCGGGGTTTGGCTCGCGGTCCGCTGTTGGAGATGTGCCGCGAAGGAGCGATCCAATTGTGGCAGTGCCCACTTGGCGGACCGGCGAATTGCCGGCTATCGTTCATCCGTGGTGTCGCCGCGCCGCTACCGGTTGAATGCGGCACGCGAGGTCGGCCTCAGGTTGCGGGCCGGGCAAATATCGAGCTTTCCAATTCGATCTTGACGGCGGAGGTGTCAGCCGGCGCAACACCAAGCCGCCGCTCGACCTCGGCCAGCGAAATCAATCCGCGAACCATCGTGTGCGGGCCGCCCGGCCGCTCCGTGACCAGCAGATGGGTCTGCCGGGTTTCAAGAAAGGTTTGCAGGATGTCGCCCACCAGCGCTTTGCGCACATCTTCCAATCGCAGGGTCGGCAAGGCTGCGACCGGGGTCATGATGTCGGCGACCTCGATGTCTTCATGCCGGCATTCCGGGTGCGTGCAGTCGGACCCGCGCAAGAACTGAAGCGGCTTTTGTCCCTGAATATCGTAGGAGGTAATCAGCCCGACCATGCCTTCATCGGCCATGACCAGCAGCGTGCGTACCCGTGCGTCGATCATTTTCTGGAGGGCCGCGTCAATTTTCTGGTCCGGTTCGACCGTGACAGGGCAGACACGTCGAAAATCCACCATCGCGGTCAACGCCGCAGCCTCACCGGTCAGTGGCGTTTCCTCTCTGACGGCGCACTTCGCGAGGGTGGCAAGAGTATCGTCAACATGGACGGCGACAGGACGAAACAGCATAAAGTTCACCTCGATCTCGATGCGGGTGCTCGATCGCTCAACGCTGAAAGCTCCGTTCGTTCACCAGGTGGTGCAACCAGCGCGATCAGGCCGGCTGCGAGGAGTGAGAACGCGCACAGCAGGTCCGGAGGGGAACCGGAATTCACGACCCCGTTGCGGGGCGGGGGTGGCCGTGAACTTGTTCGGCTGCTGTGCGACGTCCTCATTTGCATAGAGCAGGCAAACCGCGGATTGGATTCAGCGGTGTTTCACGGAGACCGTGATGTCCCAGGAGGGTGGCCGTGGATACGTTTGAAGGCACGGCTGAATGCCGCATCCGTCGCATAGCCGGCGATGGTGGCGGCTTCGGCCACGCTGACGCCACGTTCGACCAACGCTGCTGCCGCCTCTTGCATGCGCAACCCGGTGACGTATTCCATCGGTGTTGCGCCGACCGACCGGGTAAACCGGCGGGCGAACGCCGCACGTGACAGGTGCACCTTGTCGGCGAGGCTTGCAACCGTCCACGGCCGCTGTGGATCGTTGTGTACGGCCAGCAGCGCGGGACCGAGGTGGGGGTCGGAAATCGCGCTCAGGAGCCCCTGTTTGAGGCTGCCTGCAGCCAGGCATTGCCGTACTGAGTACATGAACAGCGCGTCGGCCAGCTTGTCCATCAACAGCACGGAACCGGGCGCGCCTGACTCTGCTTCGGTGATGATCAGTTGCAGCAAGGCCGCCGGGGCACCCGACGTCCCGTCATGCGCCACGGGATCGCGGCGCAATAGCAACTGCGCAGGCAGCGAGGCCAGCAAGACCCCGGAGAGCGGCGACCCGAACTCGAAGTAGCCGCACAACAGCAGTGTAGGTGCCTCGCTCGCGTCATCCAGTGAGGCAATCAAGCAGTGCTCCTGTGGGCGGTTGAACAGCACCGCATCGCCAGCCTGCAGGATCACGTCGCCAGCGGCGGTGCCGCGGCGCATCACGCAACGGCCGCTGGCGACAAGGTGGAACATCGCCTTGCGCTCGTATTCGCCATCGAGCACCCACCGTCCACAGTGCGTGGACTGGTGGAACACCCGCGTCTGCAGGCGCAAGTGCCGCATTAGTGCACTCAATTCGTCCACGGTCACTCCAGATCAATCAAGACGTCCGGACAAGCATGCGCGCGCTGCGGGTATGGCTACCGTGCTGGTCGACCGTCAAAGTATGCCCATGGCCGTCGCGACATGCGACCGGCCGTCCATCCAACGAAGGAGTATGAACCATGAGCGAATTTACCTTGCACACCCCCGACTCCGCACCCGAACCGGCACGCGCAATTCTGCGCGACGTACAGAAAAAGTTGGGGTTCGTACCGAACATGTACGCCAACCTCGCCAATGCACCGGCCACGCTGGAAGCCTACCTCGGCCTGTCCGCGCAGTTCGACAAGACGTCGTTCACCCCGGTGGAGCGCCAAGTGGTGATACTAGCGGTCAGTGTGGAGAACGGCTGTGAATTCTGCGTTGCCGCCCACTCGCTGATCGCGCGCAAGATGGTCAAAGCCCCCGATGCAGTGGTCGACGCATTGCGCAACCGCACACCGTTGCCGGACGCGCGGCTGCAGGCGCTGGCTGTGTTTGCCCGCACCATGGTGAAGGAACGTGGCTGGGTGACGGGTGCGCCGCTGGAGGCGTTTCTGAAAGCCGGTTTCACTCATCAGCAGGCGCTGGAAGTCGTGCTTGGCGTCACCATGAAGACACTCAGCAACTACAGCAATCACCTGATGGGTACCACCACCAACGCCGAGTTTTCCAGTGAGGCGTGGAAGCGTCCGGCGTAGGTATTGGCGACGGTGTAAGACGACTGTCAACCGAGGCGCCGGAGTGCGCCCATGTGGAGCGGCCAAATCCCTGGTCGCCCCACTCATTACAAGGAAACACCCATGATCAAGGTAAGCGTGATGTATCCCTTTGCTCCGGCCACACGATTCGACCATGCGTATTACTGCAACAAGCATATGCCGCTCGTGAAAAGTCGGATGGGCGAGAGCTGCCGGTATTACACGGTGGACCAGGGATTGACCGGGGGCTCGCCCGACGCGCCACCGACCTACATTGGCATGAGCCACATTTTCTGTGACTCAGTCGAAGCCTTCCAGAACAGCTTCGGACGCCACGCCGACGAAATCATGAAGGACATTCCAAACTTCACGGGTATCGCTCCGGTGATCCAGTTCAGCGAAGTTCTGGTGGAACGCGGCTGAGCTGCATACACAGTCAGGTACGCGGCGAACCGTGCGCCGCCTGCTTCGGGGACTATGGCAATGATGTGCGGTCCCCTGACCTCCTGCTGGTGACGTTCACCTATCGAGGAACTCGCTCATGAATATTGCCAAACGCTTGAGCCTGTCCCTGCTCGGGTTGCGGGTGACCGTGTTTCTGGTGATGCTGATGTGGACGCTGGACAAGTTCATACGCCCCGAACACGCTGCCGGCGTATTCGCGCACTTCTATGCCGTGGGTGGGCTGGGCACATCGGTGTTGGTGATTCTTGGCGCGCTTGAACTGGTGCTGCTGCTGGCCTTCGCCACCGGGGTTGCGCGCCGCTTCTCTTATGGCGCCGTGTTGCTGCTGCACGCCGGCTCCACCCTGGCTGCATGGCAGCAATACCTGCACCCGCACGAGGGTGCCAACCTGCTATTTTTTGCCGCTTGGCCGATGCTGGCGGCGTGCCTGGCGCTTTACTTGCTGCGTGACGCCGACAGTATGACGATCGACGGGCTCCGGGCAGGCGCGCCCCGTCCGCGACCGGCCGTCACCGTCGCAACCCATTGAGGGAGAGCTACCGGCCATGTCCGATCTTACCGTTGCCGTGTTCGATGCCTATGGCACGTTGTTCGATGTGCATTCGGCAGTGGCGCGGCTGGCTGACGCGCTGGGCCCCGAGGCGCCGCGCATTTCAGCGCTGTGGCGGCAAAAGCAACTCGAGTACAGCTGGACGTACGCACTGATGCAGCGCTACGTCGATTTCTGGCAACTGACGTGTGACGCGCTGGATTTTGCGTTGGCCAGTGTCGGCAGGCAGGGAGATGTCATGCGCGACCGGCTGCTGGATGCCTACCGCACGCTTGATGCCTATGCGGATGTCCCGGCGGCGTTGGATGGCTATCACCGCCGTGGCTTGCGCGTGGCGGTGTTTTCCAACGCCACACCGGAGATGCTTGATCGCGCGCTCGATGCCGCGCGGTTGCGCGACCGGGTCGATGAGGTTTTCTCGGTGCATTCGCTTAGGCGGTACAAGCCCGATGCGCGCGTTTACGCGGATGCCGCCAAGGCGTTCAGGGTGGCACCAGCCGCCATTGCGTTCCATTCCTCGAATGCATGGGACGCGGCGGGCGCGACCGCCAGCGGCTGGAGCACGCGCTGGATCAACCGCGCTGGCGGGCCCGCCGAGTACCCTTCGCTGGCGGTACCGGCGGTGCGCGATTTGGCACAAGCGCAACAGGCCTTCCTTGGCGACGAGCGTGAACCGGAGATTCCCTGATGGGTTGGATCGATGAAATTACCGATGCCGAAGCGCAGGGGCCACTGCGGCAGATCTATGACCTCGTGAAGGCACAGCGCGGCAAGGTGGCACGGATACTCAGCGTACACAGCCTCGATCCGTCGGCGCTGCAGCATCACCTGGACCTGTACATGCACCTGATGTTTTCGTCCGGCCCGCTGAGCCGGCGCGAGCGCGAGGCCATCGCGGTTACCGTGTCGTCCGCCAACGGCTGCGCCTACTGCGTGGCGCACCACCTGGAAGCGCTCAAGCGTTACGAAAAGAATGAGAGCGTGCTGGCCGCGGTGCGCGATGCGCCAGAGCAACTGGTCACGCCGCGGCTGCGTGCGATGCTGCTGTATGCGCGTCAGCTTACCCTTGCTCCGGCAACAATGGACAAAGCACAGGTCGCAGCATTGCGTACCGATGGGCTGGCCGACCGGGATATTCTTCGGATCAACCTGATCACCGCTTATTTCAACTTCGTCAACCGGATCGCGTTGGGCCTTGGCGTGGAAGCCGACGCCGAGGAGGTTGCCGGCTACCACGTCTGAGTCATGTTCCATGGAACCGAGTGCCACTCGACCGGAATCAATGAACGCATCCCTGGATCGCCGTCCCGCCTGGCTTGGTCGATGTGCGACTGACGGCTTCGGCTTGCGCGGCAGGGCGGCGCGCAACATTGCCCGATCGGGAACCCCATGATGTCGCCGCGCCACATACTTGCCATCGTCCTGCATCCGCCGCACTTGAAACGGACCTGTCTGGTGGCGCTGGTCGTGGGTGTCTGGCTGAGTCTGTTCAATGTCGGCGGGCAGTTGCTTTCGGGCCCGTGGAACCTTCTGCTGGCGATCAAGGTCGGCTTGAACTTCTTGACTCCGTTGGTGGTGGCCAACCTTGGCCTGATCTGCCGGCAGGCCAAGTCGGAGCTGGACGAACCAAAGTGACGCGCGTCCACATACCGGCTTCAACGCCGGGCGTATCGCGTGTCCGCTGCGCACCGCGCGAGGCCGTGCGCGCAGCAAAGCGAGCCCTGCCTTCGTGTTGCACCCAGCCGGCTTATCAGAGCGTTCAACCGTGACGTCATTCCTGCTCACCCATGCCTCCGCCGTCCGCCTGGCTGCTTTTGCCGGCATTTTTGCCGTGATGGCGGTATGGGAAGTGCTGGCACCCAGGCGGCGTCAAACGCTCGGCCGCTGGCGACGCTGGCCGGCCAACCTCGGCGTCGTGGTGATCGACAGCCTGCTGGTACGGCTGATTTTCCCCATGGCGGCGATCGGTGTGGCGGCGTTCGCCGGTGTCCACGGCTGGGGCCTGTTCCATGCGCTGGGCGCGCCAGGCTGGCTCGCGGTGGCGGCGTCGCTGCTGCTGCTCGACCTGGCCATCTATCTGCAGCACGTGATGCTGCACGCCGTGCCGCTGCTGTGGCGGCTGCACCGGATGCATCACACCGATCTCGAGTTCGACCTCACCACCGGCGCACGCTTCCATCCGCTGGAAATCCTGCTTTCGCTGGCGATCAAGCTGGGGGTCATTGTCGCACTGGGCACGCCCGCGGTAGCGGTGCTTGCGTTCGAAGTATTGTTGAACGCCACGTCCATGTTCAACCACGCGAACGCGCGCCTGCCTTTGCGGCTCGACGCCGTGCTGCGCTGGATTCTGGTCACGCCGGACATGCATCGCGTGCATCACTCGTGGTATCCGAACGAGACCAACTCTAACTTTGGCTTCAATCTGCCGTGGTGGGATCGGCTGTTTGGCACCTATCGTGCGCAACCGCGGGACGGTCACATCGGCATGACCATCGGCATCAACCAGTTCCGCGATCCGCGCGAGCTGCGGCTGGACCGGATGCTGTGGCAACCGGTGCGCGGGCCGGTCGGCAGCTACCCGATCACCGCGCGATCTGAAGATCCGGGCGCCCCGACTCCAGATGATTGAGTGCGGTGGCTTTCACGGCAACATCGATTCGATGTCCGATGCCGCCGTGGGGTAGGCGAAGGTGGCGTGGCGAATCGCGGCGGCGGTGAGTCCGCTGCGCATCGCCAAGCCGAACAGGTTGATGACCTCGGCCGCATCCGGTCCGATCAGATGCGCGCCGAGGATGCGCCCGCTGCCTTCCTCTACCAGCACCTTGTAGCCGTAGCACGATTCGTTGACGCGGCGAGCGGTGAACCAGCCCGGTACGCTGGCATGGCTGACCTTGTAGTGCAGCCCCTGGGCCTTGGCTTCCGCTTCCAGCAGGCCCACGCGCGTCAGCGTGGGCAAGGTGAACACGGCGCTGGGGATACCGGTGTAGTCGACCGTGGCGTGCCTGTCGTGCAGCAGGTTGTCGACCACCGCGTGGGCTTCCAGCGCGGCCACCGGCGTCAATGGCAAGGGCCCGCCTGACGCATCGCCCGCGGCATACACCGCCGGGTTGGTCGTACTGCGCAGGTGCGCATCCAGCCGCAGCTTGCCGTGCTCATGCGCGATGCCGGCAGCGTCCAGGTCGAGGGCTTCCAGCGCGGGCGCGCGCCCGCCGCTGTGAATCACCAGGTCGGCGGTCAACGTCACGCGGCCATCAGCGTGCTGTGCTTCGACCTCGAAGGCGTCGCCGCGCTTGCGTACCGCTTTCACCTCGTGATCCAGGCGCACCTCCACGCCGAGTGCGCGGGTGCGTGCGAGCAGCAGCCCGACCAGATCCGGATCGAAGCCGGCCAGGGGGTGCGCGCTGCGGTTGAGGATGGTCACCTCGGCGCCGGCGCGCGCCGCGATGTGGGCAAACTCGAAGCCGATGTAGCCGCCGCCGACCAGAATGATGCGCCGGGGTAGCGCTTCGAGTTCAAGGAAGTCATCGCTCAACGCCAGATGCTCGAAACCGTCGATCGGCAGGTGTACCGGTTCGGCGCCGGCCGCAATGACGATGTGCTTGGCCTCAAGCGTTCTGCCCTCGACCAGGACGCTGGTGGGGCCGCTGAACCGCGCGCGGCCGTGGCAGGCCTCGATGCCGTGTTTGGCATAGGCCTGTTCGCGATGCCCGGGCACTGGATCGGTGAACGAGCGCTTGTGCCGTTGCAGTGCCGCCCAGTCGATGCGGACGTCACCCTGCACCGTGCCGATCGCGCCCATGCGCTCGAAGCCGTCGATCACCTCGGTCGCGGCGATCAGCATCTTCTTCGGGTCGCAGCCGCGCAGCGCGCAGGTGCCGCCGAATGGGCGATGGTCGATCAGCGCCACCGACCAGCCGGCCTTGCGGCAGTTGAAGGCAGTAACGTTGGCGGCGGTGCCGCTACCGATGACGATGAGGTCGTAGCTGGATGAGGTCATGCAAGTCTCCGGTCGATGGGAGCATACGCGTGTTGCTCAGGTGGCGCAGCGCCGCACACGCCGTCCGTTGGCAAAACCCCAGAAACTGGCGACCACCAGCAATAGCAGTCCTAGCGCCGCCACCAGTGGATGAATGTATAGGCCGGCGACCGCCAGCGCAGCGCCGCTCACGCCCAGTCCGAACGGGCGTCGATCCGTATGGCCGCTCGTGGCGCGCCGCAGCAGCCACAGGTTCAGCGCCACGAACGCTACCAGTAGCGGGATCAAGACCGCGTCATGGATCAAAAAGCCCACGCCCGCCGCCGACAGTGCGCTCAGCAGCAGCGGCAGGCCCAGGCAACAGGCCGCTGCAAACAGCGCGCCGAGCAGGCTGCCCAGCTGCTTGAAAAGATCTTTCATGTGGTGGTCTCCTTCAACCGGCACAGCAGGAAAGTTGCTTGACGTCCTTGCTGAATGTCTGCGCGGCCAGCTTGAGCCCCTCGACCATGGTCAGGTACGGGAACAACTGATCGGCCAGTTCGGTCGCGGTCATGCGTGCACGCAGCGCAATGGCTGCGGTCTGGATCAACTCGCCAGCGCCCTCGGCCACCGCCTGCACACCGAGCAGCTTGCCGCTGGCCGCATCGATCACCAGCTTGATGAAGCCGCGGGTGTCGAAGTTGGCCAGCGCGCGCGGCACGTTGTCCAGGCTGAGCGTGCGGCTGTCGGTCTCGATGCCCTTCCGGTGCGCTTCGGCTTCGCTCAGGCCCACGGTGGCGATCTGCGGCTCGGTGAACACCACCCTCGGCATCGTACGGAGATCCAGCGTCGTCTCGCCACCGGTCATGTTGATCGCGGCGCGGGTGCCGGCAGCCGCCGCCACATAGACAAACTGCGGCTGGTCGGTACAGTCGCCGGCGGCGTAGATGTGCGGGGTCGAGGTGCGCAAGTGTGCATCAATGTCGATCGCGCCGTTTTTCGCCACATGCACACCAGCCTTGGCCAGTTCCAGCGTATCGCCGTTGGACGTGCGGCCGGTAGCCACCAGCAGGGCGTCACCACGCAGCTCGCCGGCCGTGGTATCCAGGATGAACTCGCCGTTCTCGTGGCGCACGGAACGGATCCGCGTCTCGCGCAGCACGCGGATGCGCTCGTCGGCAAAGACCTTGCCGATGGCCGAGCCGATCGCCGGATCCTTGCGTGAGAACAGCTCGCTGCGCGCGATCAGCGTCACCGCACTGCCCAGCCGCGCGTAAGCCTGGCCCAGCTCGGCGGCGACCACCGCCGCGCCGATGACCAGCAGTCGCGGCGGGATCGTGTCGGCGGCCAGTGCGTCGGTCGACGTCCAATAGGGCGTGCCGGTCAGGCCCGGGATCGGCGGCACGGACGGCCGCGCGCCCACGGCGATCAGACAGCGGTCGAACGTCAGCGTGCGCTCACCGCCTTCGACCAGGCGCACGCGCAGCGTGTGGTTGTCCATGAAACGCGCTTCACCGTGCAGCAGGGTGATCGCCGGGTTCTCGTCGAGGATGCGCTCGTACTTGGCCTGCCGCAGGGCTTCCACCCGCGCCTGCTGCTGGGCCAGCAACAGGTCGCGGCGGATCGCCGGGGCCGAGGCGGAGATGCCGTCGTCAAACGGGCTGTACCGCCGCGCGTGGGCCACGTGGGCGGCGCGGATCATGATTTTGGACGGCACGCAGCCGGTGTTGACGCAGGTGCCGCCGACGGTGCCGCGCTCGATTACGGTGACGCGCGCGCCACGCTCGGCGGCCCGGATCGCGCCGGCCATGGCCGCGCCGCCGCTGCCGATCACCGCGATGTGCAGGCGCGGCGCCGAGCCGGTGGGCTTGGTGCCGGCGCCGTCACGCGGCTTGAAGAAGCTGTCCAGCGTGTCCAGCGTTTGGTTGAGCATGGAGGGCTGGGCTGCGAATGTGTGCTGCGCTGAGGGGCCTGCGGCGACGCGGTAGTTTTTGGGCAGGGTCGCGTTGAGCTGTTCCAGGCGCAACGGTTGGGTACTGCGGACGTGCGCCACGCCTTGCGGGTAGGCAACGTCGACCGCGACGACTTCGGGCAGGGTCTTGAGCGCGGTTTCAACGTGCAGGGCGCAATCGGCGCAGGTCATGCCGTGGATGGATACCGTTTGTTCGTGCATGGGGGCTCCTTCGGAAGCAGGGAACACGATCGCCGCAAGCCCGCCGCTGAACGGCGCACCGACGCCGTCGCAGGCCGCAGGCTTGGTGTGCCCTCTTTTCGCTTGCATCATCGGTGCAGTAACGTACCCCCGTAGTCAGATACGGAGTCAACCCCATGACCTACACCATCGGAAGTTTGGCCAGGGCCGCCGCCGTGAACGTCGAGACCATCCGCTACTACCAGCGGCGCGGGCTCGTCGGCGAACCGCCGAAGCCGCCGGGCGGCATCCGCCGGTATGACGAGAGCCACGCCGGTCGGCTGCGCTTCATCAGGCAAGCGCAGACCCTGGGTTTCAGCCTGGGCGAGGTTGCCGATCTCCTCGCACTGGAAGACGGGTGCCACTGCCGCGAGGCGGGGCGACTGGGCGCCGCAAAGCTGGCCTTGGTGCGCGAACGCATCGCCCAGCTGCGCTGTGTTGAAAAGGCATTGGCCGGGATGGTCGGCCAATGCCGTGGCAACACCGGCAAGGTGCATTGCCCGTTGATCGCATCGCTGAAGCGGAATGCGAATGCTGGCGCGGCAACTGCAGGCAAGCCTCGGGAACGGAAGGCCGCTGCCCGGCGGCCGGTGCGCGCATAGCGTGCAGCCAGGGAATCGGTGGCGCGATGGGTAGAAACGGTAAACCGATTCCGGGCGCCAGCGTCGATGGAACCGACGCTGGCCCCGGAATGACGGTGTTTTGGGTGGCGCGCAAACGTTGACCCGATCGGCACCAACGCCGAGCCCGGCGAAATTCCTGTCCTTTCGGAGGAGGGCGCCACGCAGGGGCGGGTGGGGCCACGCACACGTGAAGTAAGTGTCTGCAACCAACCATGGGGTGCGACCGCACGCGTGCCCGAACCCTCATCCGGCGCTTCGCGCCACCTTCATTCGGCACATCCCTGTGCCTCACCCTTCGGGCGGCTTCGCCGTGCAAATCGGCAATCCTGCCGATTGGTCTCCCGGAGGGAGCAGGGAACCGTCTGCTGAATCTGGCGCTTCGGGCTGCCTTTTCCCGCCAGAGAAAGGGACGGTCCGCTGAGGATCAGCACCAATCAGGGACATGGAAGACGTCGAAGCTCGGCGCCAGGCAGGCGGAGGGTTGCAGCGCCAACATCGCACCCGATCCGCCTGTCGGTACCGAAGGCCCGACGCTGTGCGTCGACCGCGATGATGGGTTGACTCTGTACCGACCTACGGACGTACGCTGTCCGGCATTGCTGCGGCGTGTGTGCCCGCAGGGCCAATCAAGAGGAGCGTATATGTCCACCACCACACGGGTTGCAGACAAAGCGGGCGTCATCGGTGCCATCGTGGGCAGTTTCAGCTGCGCGATGTGCTTCCCGGCGGCCGCGAGCATCGGCGCCGCCATCGGCCTGGGCTTCCTCAGCCATTGGGAAGGCCTGTTCGTCCACACGCTGATCCCGATTTTTGCGCTGGTTGCGCTGTTGGCGAACCTGGCTGGGTGGTCTTCACACGGCCAGTGGCAGCGGGCACTCGCAGGCTCGGTCGGTCCGGTCTTGGTGCTGATCGGCGCGTTTGGGCTGACGGGCGTGTTCGGACTGACACGCGGATTGCTGCCCGCGGACGCCGCACGCGGCACGTTCTACGCCGGGATGATCGTCATGATCGTGGCGGCGGTGTGGGACCTGATCAACCCCGCGCATCGTCGCTGTGCACCGGCGGCGACCAAGCGCCAACCCGACGCAGATGCAGGTTGATCATCAAAGAAGACGGGCAGACGGCCATCGGGGCGTTGTGCGGTAGCCGCCCGTGCCGGGACCCGCGTGCCGTGACCGTTGACCGGGTGCTCACCGGTCCCTTGGGATGAACCCCGGCACACCGGTTTCGACCACGGTGTTGAACCTCGCCCGCGTCGTGATGCGATCGCGGATCGCCTGCATGGCGTCATCGCCGATAGCCGAAACGTCAAAGTTTTCCTTGATCCGGGAAGGCGTTTTCGAGGTGGTCAGCGGGGCGGTGCCACGCTGGATGGCCCACGCCAGAAGCACCTGCGCCGGCGTCTTGCCGGCCTGCCTCGCAATCGCGGTCACCACGGGGTCCTCGAGCAGGCTGGGCCTGCTGCTGTGGCCCAGCGCCGCAAATGCCTGCAGCGCGATGCCATTCGCCCGGCAATAGTCGACGAGATCCCACTGCGGCAGGTAGGGGTGCGATTCGACGTGCACGACCGCGGGCTTGATGCGCGCGGCGGCGACGATCTCCTTCAGGGTTTCAAGGCTGACATCGGACAATCCGATCGACCGGCAGCGGCCGGTGCCGACCAGGGCTTCCATCGCCCGCCAGGTATCGAGCAGGGTGACGCCGCGGTCGTAGATGACCTGACCGGCCGCATCGCGCGGATCCTGCTCGTCGCCGGGTTGGAACGCGAATGGCGTGTGGATGAGATACAGGTCGACGTAGTCGAGCCGGAGCTTCCTGCGGCTCGCTTCGAACGCGGGTTCGACACGCTCGGGGCGATGGTTGTTGTTCCACAGTTTGGTCACCACGAACACGTCTTCGCGCCTGACCGCGCCGGACTTGAACACCTGCTGCATCGCGCTGCCGACTTCCTTTTCGGTCCGGTAGCGTTCGGCGGTGTCGATGGCGCGAAAGCCGGCTTCCAATGCAAGCCTGGTCGCGACTTCAGTGGCATGTGCGTCCGGGATCAGGGTGCCGAAGCCGAGCGCCGGCAGGCTGCCCGTGCCATCGTTGAGGGGTAATTTTGTGTAGCGAAGCTGGTCGGCCGCTTGTGTCATGTTGGTTCCCTTGGTGGGTTCGGATGAACGCGCCGCGCGTCGCCGCAACGGCGCGCGGCCGATTGCAGTGGGGTCAGTGGCTGTGGCGGGCGATGAAGCCGGCCACGAGCGTGGCGATTTCGTCCAGATGGTCGTCGAGCGCAAAGTGCCCCGCATCCAGCAGGTGCAGTTCTGCGTCGGGCACGTCCTTCAGGTACGCCTGCGCGCCCGCACCCGGGAAGTAGCCATCGTTCTTGCCCCACGGCAGCAACACCGGCGGATGGTTCTTGCGCAGCCACGCCTGCCAGTCGGGGTAGGCGGCGACATTGGTTTGATAGTCGTAGAAAAGGTCGAGCATGATCGGCGCGCGACCGGGCTGGTCGAGCCAATGCTGATCGAGTGTCCACGTGTCGGGGTCGATGAGTTCGGCATCACGCACCCCTTCCAGATGCGCGCCACGCGTGGCTTCGAAGCTCAGCGCACCCTTGACCTGCGCCGTGTGCGCCGCGCGATCCTTCCAGAACGGACGCAGCGGCTGCATGTTCGGCCCGAGGCCCTCTTCGTAGGCGTTGCCGTTCTGGGCGATGATGCCGCGGATCGACTGCGGATGCTTGAGGGCGATGCGGAAGCCGACCGGCGCGCCGAAGTCGAACATGTAGAGGAAAAAGCGGCGCTGGCCGATCGTGTCGAGGAACTGGCCGATGATCTCCGCAAGGTGGTCGAAGCTGTAGACAAAACTTCCACCGGCGTTGCTGGAAGCGGGCGCGTCGCTGTAGCCAAAGCCCGGATAATCGGGCGAGATGACGTGCACGCGGTCGGCGAGCCGGCGCATCAGCGGCGCGTACTGGTAGGACGCTGCCGGAAACCCCGGGAGTAGCAGCAACACGGGCGCGTCGCTGGGTCCGGCTTCCCGATAGAAGATCTTCAATCCTTTGACCGTTGCGGTCCGATGGTGAAGCTTGCGTGTTTGCAGGTCGTTGCCGGCTTTCGTTGCAATCATGACTCGATTCTCCCGTGCGTGCGCCATTGCCAGGCTTCAACATTGTGGCGGTACGCTAATGCTTCAAGGCATTAAGCACGATGATCTCAAGTCCCGGCGTGCTGCGGCCGTGTGCGCTTGGACCCGTGGGATCGCCACCAACCGGACGGTGTCGACACCCAAGCGCGCAGGCGTTGCCGAAGGCAGTCCGGTGGCCGCAACACGGTGACCAGCAACCGGAGTGTCGCCGCGCCCATGGCTGGCGGTCACGATCCGCTGGCGGCGGCTCGGGTATCTGGCAGGGCACCGTGCGGGGACACCGGGTTTATACCGATGCGCGTCAAGGTGGCCGGAACCGCAAAGGGTGGCGATGATGGGTGCAGAGGCGACGCGGCGGTGGCGCCGGCCGGGGCGGCAGGTGGAGCGGCGATCAGCGCATCAGTCGACGAGCTCAACACCGTGCCAGAACGCGACGTAGCCCCGGATCGCACTCGCCGCAGGCTTGGGGTCGACGTAAAACCAGGCCGCATCCGGATTGACCTCGCCCGCAACCACGACATCGCAATAGCTGGCGATGCCTTTCCAGGGACAGGTGGTATGCGATTGGCTCGGACGCAGAAACCGTTGCTGCACCGCGGCAGGCGGGAAGTAATGATTGCCCTCGACGACTACCGTGGCGTCGCTTTGGGCCAGTACCGCGTGGTTCCAAATGGCACGCATGTTTGATCCTCCCGCGACGCTGCGAACGCACCCGCCGCACTCGGCGCTGCACCGTCAGTGCGGCCACCGTGCAAGCGCCGGCAGCGTGCGCACGCGCGCCCGCGCGAACAGCCAGTGTAATGTCACCAAAAACGCAGGGCCCGTACGCCGTCGCATACGGCGTGCGGCAACCCGGAAGTCGCCGCGGGTTTACGCCGGGTTTGCAGGGTTGGCCGTTCCCCGACGGGCCGCGCTTTGCTGTTGTCTACGCGGCCGACCGTCGGTCTTGGCGTTCGAGTACTTCGAGCCGCGCCAGATCGGCGCCGGTGGCCGCCTCGAGTTCATGGGGTCCTACCGAACGTATGACCCAGGCTGCATCGCTGGCCCGGAACACCAGGATGGTCACCCGGCCAACCCCGGTCCGCACCACGCGTCCGACGGCGCGGTCTTCGTACCCGGGGCCGCCGCGGCCGTTCCGGATCCAAACGATGGGCTGCGACCCAACCAACTGGTTTGTGTTAAGCATGGGGTTCACCTTCTACAGACGGGCGGCACATGTTGCACCGCCACAATGCTGCCTATTTTACCTTGTTTGACAATAAATTACGCGCTATGCAGCGCAGCATTGCCGGCGGATTCAGATTCATGGACCGCCATGCGTGCGTAGGCAAAACGCGCGGGTGCGGGATACCCGGGGTTGGCCGATGCCGAGCGGGCCAACGCCAAGCCCGACTGGTGCCTTGAACCGGAAAGCGGGGGTCGCGCGTGCTTGGTCGCCCCCGCGGCGGCTCGGCGCAATCGGTGCGTATCAAGACTGAACGTGCTTTGGCGGCACGCTGGTCCCGGCGCGGGAACCGGCCAAGCGCCCGCCGTGCACCCTGCGCCAGGCGTCGCGTTTGTCGCGGTTTTGACCGTGCGGCCGCGGCGTTGCCGCCGCATCATTGCCGACGGCGCGTGTGGCCCGGGTTGGCCAGCCGGTGCCGGTATCAGAGCGCCTGTCTCGTCGGCCGGTAGAGGATCTCGTTGACGTCAACCTCGGCGGGCTGGCTGATGGCAAACAACACGCAGCGGCCGAAGCTGTCGGCGGGGATCGCGGTGCTCTGGTAGAGCTCCGCCACCGCCTTTCTGACGCCAGGAACCGTGACCGAAGCCGGAAGTTCCGTCGCTATCGCGCCGGGCGAAATCACCGTCGTGCGGATGTTGTACGGCTTGACCTCCTGGCGCAGGGTCTCGGAAATGACGCGTACCGCGTACTTCGTCGCCGAGTAGATCGCGCCGCCTTCGAGGATCTTGTGCCCGGCCACCGACGACACGTTGATGAACTGGCCGCTCTTTTGCCGCTTGAAGTGGGGCAGTGCGGCGGCGATACCCCACAGCACACCCTTGATGTTCACGTCGATACAGCGGCTCCATTCCTCGCAGCGCAGCATTTCCAGCGGTGACAGCGGCATGATGCCGGCGTTGTTGAGCATCACGTCGATGTGGCCGAAGCGCTCGAGGGCGTGCCCGACGAAGGCCGACACCTGCGCCTGCTCGGTCACGTCCACCCGGAACGCGCTGGCGTTGGCTTCACCCAGCTCCTTGACCAGCGCCTGCAAGCGATCGAGCCGGCGTGCGCCGAGCGCGACCCTGGCGCCCTGCTGCACGAGCTGCCGTGCGGCGGCCTCACCCAAACCCGAGCTCGCGCCCGTGATGACGACGACCTTGCCTGCGATGTTTTCCATGGTGCGTGATCCTTGTGTGATTGCGTGGTTGGCCGCGCGTTTTGACACCGCGTTGCGCGGGCAACCGATTGCCACCGGCGGCCGGCCGGCCGCGCGCGTACAGCGCGCTGTGCCATGCGCATGGCCGCCGCGACGGACAAGCCTGCGCGGCGTGCAGGCGACCGGCGGTGCATTCGGCCCGAAGCAGACAGTCTACGCAGTGTATCGCGCAGTCTTGCAGAAGCACGGGTTATGGCCTTGGGCGCGCGCGGATCGGCGCCAGGGACGGCCACGGCAAGCCGGTTGCTACGGCGCGGGTTCCCGCGTGCCCCCACGCAGGCCAAGGGTTTTGCCGATACGCATGAACAGCGCGTCCAGCGACAGCCGTCCCGGCCCCCACGCGATCACCACCAGCAGCATCAAACCCCAGATCTTGTGGTCGGCAAAGTCCGAGGTGTTGAACAGGCTGATCCAGAAACCGTGTGGCCACAGGCCCGGGAATGAGGCAAATGCGATGATGTTGTAGACAAACAGGAACAGCGCGAACGGCCGGGCGAGCAGGCCGAAAGCGATGAACCACGGCACGATCAGTTCGATCCAGGTACTCAGCACCGCCGCGAAATCCGGCGGCAGCAGTGGCACGTGGTACATCACGTTGAACAGGAACAGCGTGCCCATCGGGTCTTCGAACTTGACCACACCGGCGTGCCAGAAGGCCAGCGCGACCCATATGCGCAGGAACAAGAGCGTGATGGGGCCGAGCCAGGCAGCCAGCCAGTCCGTGCCACGGGCGTACTCATCGTGCAGGCATTGCATCAGCGGCATGGCGCAGGTTCCTCGTTGGGGCGGGGTGGGGCGAGGCAACGACGAGTCCGTGCTCGGCCAGGCTCACGAGGCACGCGGACAAGTCGAAGTTGGAGTCTTGGGCCTTCGCCGCGGCGTGCGCGTGGCCGAGGGTTTTGCCGTGCAATAACGCGTCGATGCAGGCGAAACTGGCTGCGTCCGGCGTATCCATTGCAATCTCACCGTCCTCGCGCCACAACACGACTTGCTCGCCGTCGCCCGTCAACTGCAGGCCTTCCGGTGTCGGGTCCGTCGCGTAGCGCCAGATCGTCAGCACCGGATGCTGGCTGTCGAGCGTGTGGACACTCGGGTGCAGCTTGATCTCGATCGAGCCCTCGCCGCTGGCCAGTTGCTGCGTGATGGCATCGGGCGTGACCAGCTCGGCCTCGGCCGCGAGCGCACTCAATTGACGCCGCCATTCCAGCCGCGCGACATCCGGCAGGTACGGGAACCCAGCCAGCGCGGAAAGGGATTCCAGATGGTCGGCGAAGTCCGCCCCGAGCCCCTGCAGGTTGCCCGAGCCGGATGGATGCGCGCGTCGGTAACCGCGTGCGGTCTGATCGAAAAATGCCGCGCCGACCAGGGCCAGCACCGCGGGGTAGGCGGCGCGCAGCGCGCCGGTCTGGATTTCGTTGCAGCTGTGGCGGTAGATGCGCAGGCGCGCGTCGGGTTCCAGCCCGTTGCCCGCGATCGCCGCGACGGGACCGGGTTCCGCGTCGTCGTACAGCGCGGCCAGAAAGCGGCGCTGGAGTTCAGGCAGCGCGGGCGCGGCGGGCATCGAGCACCTCCTCGGCATGCGCGGCTTCGTCCAGCAGTACCTCGAGCTCGGGGATGTCCTGGTCCCATTCGATCAGGGTCGGGATGGGGCCGAACAGGTCAATCGCCTCGGCGTACAAATCCCAAACCTTGGCATCCACCCGCCGGCTGTGCGAGTCGATCAACAGGGGCACCGGCAGGCCTTCCTTGCGGGTGAAGCCAGCCAGGTGGATCTCCTGGATGGCTTCGCGCGGCAGTGCGCGCAAATACACGTGCGGATCGAAATCGTGGTTGACGCTGTTGACGTAGATGTTGTTCACATCGCACAGCAACCCGCAGCCGCTGCGGCGTACCACTGTGGACACGAATTCCCATTCGCTGTATTCGCCGCCACGAAAACGCAAATAGGTCGAGATGTTCTCGACCAGGATCTGGCGCTTCAGGGTGTCTTGTACCTGACCGATCCGCGACACCATCAGGTTCACCGCTTCTTCGGTGAACGGCATGGGCAGCAGATCGTTGCTGTGGCGCCCGCCGATCGCGCCCCAGCACAGGTGCTCGGACACCAATTCCGGCTGGTAGTGTTCCACCAGCGATCGCAGCCGTTGCAGGTGCGTCGTATTCAGGTCATCGGCGGAACCCAGCGACAATCCGACGCCGTGGAGGCTCAGGGGATAGTCGGCGCGGATCTGGTGCATGGCGTTGTGCAGGCTGCCGCCGGCGGCGAACAGGTTCTCGGCATGGGTTTCCAGCCACGCAATCGGCGGGCGCTCGATCAGTACCCGGGTGACGTGGGGCGCGCGCAGACCGATGCCGGCTGCGACCGGCATCGGTTGCACGCCCGTGGCGACTTGATGCGTCACGGCGCGGCGCTCAGGCCTTGGTCAGGCTGCCGCCGGCGATCTTCGTGCAGAGCCCTGCGGGCATGGCCACGAAGGCTTGCGGATCACTCGCCTTGGAATCCTGGCCGGCGCAGGAATGGCCCGGCGACTGGCAGTCGTTCTTGTAGGCGGCGTTGACGCCGTAGCAGGCGGCGTAGTGCATCTTCTTCATCATCGCCATGGTCTTTTGCTGCTGCATCTGGATCATTTGCGGCGTCATCTTCATCATCGGTTTCTGCGCCAGCGCCACCGAGGCCACCGAGGCCATGCCGAGGGTCGCGGCACAGGCCAGCGCGGTCTTGACGAGTTTGCTGCTGTTCATGGATCTGTCTCCGTGGGTGGGATCGGAATGGTCCCGGTACCCCATAGAGCCCGTCCGACGGCAAAAGGATTCATGGCGGGCGGCGATGTTGCCCAGAATTTCGCACGCGCTGGAACGAGGGCCGCACCCCTTTTGAGGTCCGACGCTTGAAAACACCCCGCTTGGAAAGAGCCGGCTGAAAAAGCCGTTGGCGACAGCCCGCCCGGACATCAGCTACCGGAGCCGCTCATGGCATCTCGGCGATGGGCGCAGGAACGCTGGAAGGGCGATTCAGGCGCGGTCACCCATCCGTGGGTTCCTTTCTGAACCGCGTTGGGCGCCGAGGATGTGGTCAATTGCGTGCGCCGCACTCCGCCCGAACTCCGCCCGCGGGCAGCACGCGGGCCCCATCCGGAGGTTTACGCCCAATCCTGGATTGGTGCCCATTGGTGATGGCCGTCGCAGCCACGCGGTATCAATTGACCGATACCGCAACCGGAAACCGGTCACGCGGTTCCGGGCCCGATATGGCCTGTGGATTTGGTGCGCCTGGCGGGATTCGAACCCACGACCCTTGCCTTCGGAGGGCAATACTCTATCCAGCTGAGCTACAGGCGCGTAATCAATGGTTTGCGGTGGTCGGGCGTGACTCTGTGAGTTCCAGTCCGTGTGACAAATTTTCGTGCCGCCAACGTCCGATTTCGCAATGAGTACGGCCTTCGGAGGGCAGTACTCTATCCAGCTGAGCTACGGGCGCGTGCTGCCAATTGTCGCATGAAACGAAGCTGGGCTCCCGCGTTGCCGCTGCCCGCGCTAGCGCACCACCGCGCGTTCGCGGGCGTGGGCGTCCCACTTGGGCGCCTGCGCGATGGCCGGCAACACGTCTTCCGGCGTGGCTGCGCGCGACCACATCTTGGCGTGCTCGGGATTCATGAAATGCTGCGCGATGATCTGGTGCAGGAACGCGTCGAGCGGCTGCCAGTAGCCGAGCGTGTCGAGCAGGATGATCGGGTTGAGATACAACCCGAGGCGCTTCAGGGTGATGGCCTCGAACAATTCTTCCAGCGTGCCGCAGCCGCCCGGCAGGGCAACCACCGCATCCGAGCCGGTGAGCAACTGGTGCTTGCGCTCGCGCATGTCACTGACCAGTTCGAGGTGGGTCAGGCCCGGGTGGCCCCATTCAAGATCGGCCATGAAGCGGGGCAGGACGCCGGTGACTTCGCCGCCCTTGGACAGCGCGCCGTTGGCGACCGCACCCATGGAACCGGCCGAGCCGCCGCCATAGACAATGTGGTGGCCCGCGGTGGCCAGCAGTTCGCCCAGATGGAAGGCCGCGTCCCGGAACGCCTGGTCGGACTGGTTGCTGGACGCGCAGTAAACGCAAATTCGCATGGGTAGGATACGGGTGCGGCGGTCTTGGTGATGGTCTTCCCCCTTCCATGGGAAGGGAGATTGCGGAGGATCGCTTTTGGATACGCGGCGCGTATCCCCGGCCGCTTCGCGGAAGCCCCTCCCTGCGGAAGGGGCTGACAGCCTCAACGCTTCATCGTGTTGAAGAATTCCTCGTTGGTCTTGGTGTTCTTCATCTTGTCCAGCATGAATTCCATCGCGGCCAGTTCATCCATCGGATGCAGCAGTTTCCTGAGGATCCAGACCTTCTGCAGCAGGTCCGGTGGAATCAGCAGTTCTTCCTTGCGCGTACCGGACCGGTTGATGTCGATCGCGGGGTAGACGCGCTTTTCCGAGATGCGCCGGCTGAGGTGGACTTCCATGTTGCCGGTGCCCTTGAATTCCTCGTAGATCACCTCGTCCATCTTGGAGCCGGTGTCGATCAGTGCGGTCGCGAGAATCGTCAGCGAGCCGCCTTCCTCGACGTTGCGTGCGGCACCGAAGAACCGCTTCGGGCGTTGCAGCGCGTTGGCGTCGACGCCGCCCGTGAGCACCTTGCCCGAAGACGGCACCACGGTGTTGTAGGCGCGCGCGAGACGGGTGATGGAGTCGAGCAGGATGACGACGTCCTTCTTGTGCTCGACCAGGCGCTTGGCCCGCTCGATCACCATTTCCGCGACCTGCACGTGGCGCAGCGCGGGCTCGTCGAACGTGGAGGACACCACTTCGGCGCGCACGCTGCGCTGCATCTCGGTGACTTCCTCGGGGCGCTCGTCGATCAGGAGGATGATGAGATGGACTTCCGGGTGGTTGTGGACCAGCGCCTGGGCCACGTTTTGCAGCATCATCGTCTTGCCGGCCTTCGGCTGGCTGACGATCATGCCGCGCTGGCCGCAGCCGACCGGGGCAATCATGTCGAGGATGCGGCCGGTGATGTCTTCGGTTGAACCGTTGCCGCGTTCAAGATGGAACGCCCGGCGCGGGAACAGCGGCGTCAGGTTCTCGAACAGCATCTTGTTCTTGAAGGCTTCCGGCGGATCGCCGTTGATGTCATCGACCTTCAGCAGCGCGAAGTAGCGTTCGCCTTCCTTCGGATGCCGCACGCGGCCGGTGATGTAGTCGCCGGTACGCAGGTTGAAACGGCGGATCTGGCTGGGCGAAACGTAGATGTCATCGGGGCCGGCGAGGTACGACTCGTCGGCCGAGCGCAGGAAGCCGAAACCGTCCTGCAGGATTTCCAGCACGCCCTCGGCCCAGATGCTGCCGCCGGATTTGGCGTGGGCGCGCAGGATGTTGAAGATGACGTCCTGTTTGCGCGCGCGGGCGACGCCTTCCTGGATGCCGAGTTCCTCGGCCATCTGCAGCAGGTACACCGAATTCTTGCGCTTGAGCTCGGTGAGGTTGATCAGGCGGTTCGGATCGCCGGCGTCGGCCTCGTCGCCGGCGACGTCCGCGGGCAGGCCGCTGGGGTTGCTGCCCTGGGCGTTGCCGCTGCGGGCGTGGCGGCCGCGCCGGCGCCGGCCGCGCTCGGGGCGGTTGCCGCCGTGCGGTTGCCCTTGCGGCTGGTTTTCGCCGTTGTCGGCGCTGGCAACGGCAGGTTCAGGAGTGGCGGCGGGCGCGCGGGCGTCTTCGCCCTGGACGGTGTTTTCAGTATCGGACACAGGCAAGCCTCATCAGCGCAAGAAGCGCGGGGCAGAAACGAAAAGGAAGAGCGCCGGGCACAAGCACCACCGGCTGGGTGTCAATCTAGCAGTGCGATGGGTCTGGCTGCAAGCGGCGGCGGCCGCAGACCCGGCTCCGGGCGGCCGCCCGGGTCCCGCCGGGCCCGATCGGCCCGCGGCGGCGGGTGGTCTCCCGCCGCCCCGGCAAGGCTGGGTCGCCCTAGATGGCGCGATCGATCATCTGGGTCAGCTGACCCTTGCCGACGGCGCCGATCTGGGTGGCTTCGACCTTGCCGCCCTTGAACACCATCAGCGTCGGGATGCCGCGGATGCCGTATTGCATCGGCGTTTTCTGGTTTTCGTCGATGTTGACCTTGGCCACCTTGAGGCGCCCGGAGTATTCCTTGGCAATGTCGTCGATCATCGGCGCGATCGACTTGCACGGCCCGCACCACTCCGCCCAGAAGTCAACCAGCACCGGCGTGTCTGACTGCAACACCTGGGATTCAAACTCGGAGTCTTTGACGTGCGTGATGTTTTCGCTCATGGCGTGGCCTGCAACGTGAATGGATTTCCACAAGGTGGGGGAAGTATCGCGCGAATGCAAGCGCGGGGAATGCCGGCGTCCTGCTACAATCAAAGCAGGCACTTCGGTGTGGCGTCTGCATGACGCCCACCCGCGCTGCCGCGCCGCTGCCTTCTGGCATTCCAGCGCAACCCGCCGTGCGATTCAAGCGCGCAATTCCCGGAACCGTGCGTAGCGCCGGTTCCACCACCAGCCGCCAATGGCGCCACGCGCGCGCCCGCCGCGGCCGAGAGACCCCATGGCCGACCAAGTACTCACTGACACCTTCTTCGAACAATTCAACCTGCATCCGCACCTGGCCGCCGGCCTTGCCGACCGCGGCTTTACGCGCTGCACCCCCATCCAGTCGCTGACCCTGCCGCTGTCGCTCCAGGGCCGCGATGTTGCCGGCCAGGCCCAGACCGGTACCGGCAAGACCCTCGCCTTCCTGGTCACGGTGATGAACCGGCTGCTGATGCAACCGGCGGTACCCGGGCGCCACGACAACGATCCGCGCGCGGTCATCATTGCGCCGACCCGCGAGCTCGCGATCCAGATCGACAAGGATGCACAGGCGATTGGCCACCACACCGGGCTGCGCCTGGCGCTGATCTACGGCGGCGTCGATTACGACAAACAGCGCCAGCAGCTGCGCGACGGCTGCGACATCATCATCGCAACCCCCGGGCGCCTGATCGACTACTTCAAGCAGCGCATCTTCAGTTTCCACGCCATCGAGGCGCTGGTGATCGACGAAGCCGACCGCATGTTCGACCTGGGCTTCATCAAGGACATCCGCTATCTCCTGCACAAGATGCCGGCGCGCGACGAGCGCCAGAGCATGCTGTTTTCGGCGACGCTGTCCTACCGTGTGCTCGAGCTCGCCTACGAGCACATGAACCAGCCGGAAAAGCTGACCGTCGAGACCGAACACGTCACCGCCGACCGCGTGCATCAGCGGGTTTACTTTCCGGCCAAGGAAGAAAAGATTCCGCTGCTCCTCAACCTGCTGGAGCACTGCAATCCGCATCGCTCGATGGTGTTCGTCAACACCCGCGCCGCGGCCGAGCGGGTCACCCAGCGCCTCAGCCGGCACGGGTTTCAGGTCGGTGCGCTGTCGGGCGACGTGCCCCAGGCCAAACGCCAAAAACTGCTGGACCGCTTCCGCCAGGGCCAGCTGAAGGTGCTGGTGGCGACCGACGTCGCGGCCCGTGGCCTGGACATTCCCGATGTTACGCACGTGTTCAATTACGACCTGCCGCAGGATGGCGAGGACTACGTCCATCGCATCGGCCGCACCGCGCGTCTGGGGGCCGAGGGTGACGCGATCAGCTTCGCCTGCGACCTGTACGCGATGAACCTGCCGGACATCGAACATTACATCGCCATGAAGATCCCGGTCGTGCCGATCGAACCCGCGTGGCTGGTGGCCCCGCCGCCGCGCGCCGTGGCGGCACCGGTGCGGCACGGTCCGGCCGATCACCCGGAGAGCGGGCCGGCGGCATCCGTTGCACCGGCGGACGCGGCCCAACCGGCCCCGGCCAAGCGCCGGCGGCACCGGCGGCATGGGCCGCACACCGAAGCGGCCGCGCCAGCAACCACCGCGTGACCCTGGCCTTTCCCTTCCGCCGGGAGGGGGAACCAAGGCGGATGGCTGGCCGTCCCGCGCATCCGCATCCCCCGCGCGGCGCGGCCCCCGTCCTTGGAAGGGAGTGAAAGCATTTATCCTGTGCCGGGTTCCCCTTGCGCCATCCCGCCTGTGATCTGCTTCAACTCCGTCAGCAAGCGCTATCCGGGAGGCCGCGACGCACTGGTCGAGGTCTCCTTCCGCGTCGCTGCCGGCGAGATGCTGTTTGTCACCGGCCATTCGGGCGCGGGCAAGACCACGCTGCTGAAGCTGATTGCGCTGATTGAACGCCCGAGCCACGGCAGCATCGAAGTCCACGGCCAGCCGCTGGCGCGGGTGCGCCGGCGCGATGTACCGCGGCTGCGCCGCGGGATCGGGATGGTGTTCCAGGATCACCGGCTGCTCATGGAGCGCAGCGTCGCGGACAACGTTGCGCTGCCGCTGGTGATCGGCGGGATTCCCGCGGCCGAACGCGGTCAGCGGGTGGCGAACGCGCTGGAAAAAGTCGGCCTGGCCGGACGCGGAAAGGATGCGCCGGCGGCGCTCTCCACCGGCGAACAGCAACGGGTCGGCATTGCGCGGGCGATCGTCGGCCGGCCGGCGTTGGTCATCGCCGATGAGCCGACCGGCAACCTCGACCCGCAACTGTCCGAGGAAATCATGCGGCTGTTCGTGGCGTTGCGGCAAACCGGCACCACGATCCTCATCGCCAGCCACGATTTGCCGCTGCTCAAGCGGATGAAGCAACGGGTCGTGGTGCTGGATCACGGGCACCTGATCGATGACGTCCCGGCCCGGGAGGTGGCGTGAGTACGCGCGCGCCAGCGGCACGCCCGCTGCGCCACACGCGCCTGGCGATGTGGCGGCACCAGCACGCCTGGTGCCTCCTCGACAGCCTGCGGCAGTTGCTGCGGCGGCCGCTCTCCAGTGGGCTCACGATCGCGGTGATGGGCATCGCGTTGTCCTTGCCGCTCGCGTTCTATCTGCTGCTGGTGAATGTGCAGCACTTTGCAGCGGCGCTCGGCGACGCGCAGTCGGTCAACGTGTTCCTTGAACCGTCGGTGGACGCGGCCGGCGCCAAGGCGCTGGCGCGGCAGCTGCGCGGGCGCTCCGACGTCGGCGCGGTGACGCTGCGCTCGCCGCGACAGGGGCTGGCCGAGATGGCGGCGTTGCAGGGCTTTGGGGCCGCGGTCAAGGCGCTGCCGGACAACCCGTTGCCGTTCGTGCTGCTGGTCGAGCCGCGGGCTGGCGCGCAGCGGGCCGCGGTCGCCGCGCTGGTGACCGCGCTGCGCGCGGCGCCGGGGGTGGACCTGGTACAGGACAACGGCGAGTGGCGGATGCGGCTGGACGCGCTGATCGCACTGGGCCGGCGGGCGACCGCGTTGCTGGCGGTGTTGCTGGGCGCGGCCGCCGTGCTGGTGGTTGGCAATACCATAAGGCTGGATGTTCGCGCGCGCGCGGGTGAAATCGCGGTGCAGCAATTGATCGGCGCCAGCGCGGCGTTCGTGCGCCGGCCGTATCTTTACGAAGGCGCCTGGTACGGGCTGGCGGCGGGCCTGCTGGCGGTGCTGCTGGTATTGCTGCTGGAGGCGGTGCTGGTGGCGCCGGTGCGTGATCTGGTCGCCAGTTACGCAGGCCGGCTGCGCCTTGGCGGGCTCGACTGGGCTACGCTTGGTGGCGGCTGGGCGGTCGCGGTAGGGCTGGGTTGGCTGGGCGCGCGGATTGCCAGCGCGCACCAGCTGGCCCGCACCCGCGCCTGACGGCCGGCAGTGTGGGTCGCGCGGCCGTGGGTCGCGGCATGGGTCATCATCGGACGGGTATTGATGAACGACGTTCTCCGCCATATCGCCAGCGACAATCCGCGCGTGATGGTGGTCGACGGTTCCAAGGTCGCGCGCACCCTGATCGCGCGGGTGCTGCAGAAGAACCTGCCGCACGCCTCGGTGATCACCTGCGAGACCGGTGCCGAGGCCGAGCGCGCGCTGCACGACGGGGTGGTCGATCTGGTGACGACCGCGCTCAGCCTGCCCGACATGGATGGCGCGGTACTGGCCCACTATGTGCGCGAACACGCGCCGCAGGCCTACATCCCGATCGTGGCGGTGTCGGGCGATGTGCAGGAGCGGTTGCAAAACCGCCAGCTCGGCGACGAAATCACCGACTACCTGGACAAGTCCGCCGGCTACGCCGCGCTCGCGGACTTCATTCGCGGCTATGTGGCGCCCCCCGACAAGGCCGAAGGCGCGGTGCTCTACGTCGAGGACAGCCGCGTGGTCGCGCTGGCGACCAGCCGGATGCTGAAAAGCTACGGCCTTACGGTGCAGCACGCCGGCAGCGCCGAAGAGGCCGTCGAATTTCTGGGGGCGGCGCAGGACCGCGGCGAGATTGGTGCCGACCTGGTGCTCACGGATGTCAGCCTGAAGGGCGAGATGTCGGGCGGCGATCTGCTGGAATGGATCCGCGAGGATCTCAAGTTCGGCAAGGGCCAGCTGCCGGTGCTGGTGATGACCGGGGACGAGAATCCGGTCAATCAGGCGGCGTTGCTGAAAGCCGGCGCCAACGATCTGGTGGAAAAACCCGTCGAGGAACGCCTGCTGATGACCAAACTCATGTTTCAGTTGCGGGTGGTGCGGCGCGTGCGCGCGGCGGTGGCTGCCGCGACGCGCGGCGGGGTGACGCGCTGAATGCTGCGGCCCACCGTGCCCGCTGCAGCCTTGGATGGCTTGCGTGCGTACCGCCGCGGCAGCGACGCGGGCACGCGCCGTGTCTGACGCGCGCCTGCGCCTTGAAGCCTCGTGGAAGGCGCGCGTCGGCGATTACTTCGAGCGTCCGGACATGCAGGCGCTGGCCGGGTTTTTGCGGGCCGAGAAGCGGGCGGGCAAACGCATCTACCCGCCCGGCCCTGAAATCTTTGCCGCGTTTGCGGCGACGCCGTTCGACGCGGTGAAGGTCGTGATCCTGGGCCAGGATCCCTACCACGGGCCGGGTCAGGCGCATGGGTTGTGCTTTTCGGTGCGGCCGGGGGTGCCGGTGCCGCCCTCGCTGCAGAACATTTTTGCTGAAGTTGAAAGCGATCTTGGCCTGCCGCGCCCGGACCATGGGTGCCTCGGCGCCTGGGCGCAACGTGGCGTCCTGTTGCTCAATTCGGTGCTGACGGTGCAGGCGGGCATGGCCGGCTCGCATCAGGGCAAGGGCTGGGAGGGGTTCACCGATCGCGTCATCGATGTGCTCAACCGCGACCGCGAAGGCCTGGTGTTCCTGCTCTGGGGCAGCTACGCCCAGGCCAAGGGCAAGCTCATCGACCGCCAGCGCCATTGCGTCCTCACCGCGCCGCACCCGTCGCCCCTGTCGGCGCACCGCGGGTTTTTGGGGTGCCGGCATTTTTCCAAGGCCAATCAGTACCTTGAATCGCGAGACCGGCCGCCCATCGACTGGTCGCTGCCGGCCTGCGGCGGGCCCGCGCCGTGACGTCCGGCTGCTTGTAGTTTCTATACCGGCTAGTATAATTTGCTGCATCGCCCCGTTGACGAAGCGACCCGTGGGTGCGGGTTCGCGGGAACCTTTCCGGGGGCTTGGCACTCTGAGGGTTGGAGTGCCAATACAGACAAGTGGGATACAGCATGAACGAAGCCTTGGTCGCCACCAACCTCCCGATCCCGAGTGCGATCGGTAGTCTCGATGCCTACATCGGTGCGGTGCACCGCATCCCGGTGCTGGGCGTCGATGAAGAACAGGAACTGGCACGGCGCTACCGCGACCACGACGATCTGAACGCGGCACGCAAGCTGGTGATGTCGCACCTGCGGTTTGTCGTGCACGTTGCGCGCGGCTATTCGGGCTACGGCCTGCAAATGGCCGACCTGATCCAGGAAGGCAACATTGGCCTCATGAAGGCGGTCAAGCGGTTTGACCCCGACCACGGCGTGCGTCTGGTCAGCTTTGCCGTCCATTGGATCCGGGCCGAGATGCACGAGTTCATCCTGAAGAACTGGCGCATCGTCAAGGTGGCCACCACCAAGGCGCAACGCAAGTTGTTCTTCAACCTGCGCAAGTCCAAGAAGCGGCTGGGCTGGATGAACCTGCAGGAGGTGCGTGCGGTCGCCAAGGACCTGGGCGTGCCCGAGGCCACCGTGCTCGAAATGGAGTCGCGCCTGTCTGGCCGCGACGTGGGTTTTGACCTGCCCAGCGACGACAAGGATGGCGCGCCACCGGCGCCGGTGGCATATCTCGAAGACCACGGTGCCGATCCGTACCTGCAACTGGCCGATGCCGACCAGGAAGACCATCAGCTCGGCACGCTGCAGCAGGCGTTGGCAACGCTCGATGCGCGCACGCAGGACATCATCCGCCGGCGCTGGTTGGCCGAGGACAAGGCGACCTTGCAGGATCTCGCTGACAAGTACGGCGTGTCGGCCGAGCGCATCCGCCAACTGGAAGCAAACGCCATGAAAAAGATGCGCGGCGTGTTCGCGGCATAGCGGCGACCGTCCGCAGAGCGCATCCCCCTCGATCCCCCTTCCTTCGGAAGGGGGAAGTTTTTTACCGCGTTGGGAACCAAGAGGCTCGCGCGCAGCGCTGGGGATGGGTCAATACAAAGCCGCTGGATCAACCTTCCGTACAAATCGACCGGATCGACCTTCCTTCGGAAGCGGGAAGTTTTATACCCCCTTCGGAACGAACGGGCTCGCGCGCAGCGCGGGGGGATGGCTCGGTACAAATCCGCCGGATCAACCGTCCTTCGGAACGGGGAAGTTTTACACCCCCTTCGGAACGAACGGGCTCGCGCGCAGCGCGGGGGGATGGCTCGGTACAAATCCGCCGGATCAACCGTCCTTCGGAACGGGGAAGTTTTACACCCCCTTCGGAACGAACGGGGCGCGCGCAGCGCGGGGGGATGGGTCAATACAAATCCACCGGATCAACCGTCCTTCGGAACGGGGAGTTTTACATCGCCTTCGGAACGAACGGGGGCGCGCGCAGCGCGGGGGGATGGGTCAATACAAATCCACCGGATCCACGTCGATCGACCAGCGCAGCCCCCGCGGCTGCGGCAGTGCGTCGAGCCGGGGTCGCCAGGCGGCCAGGGCTTGGCGCAGGGGTGCGCGGTGCGTCGATTCCAGCAGCAGTTGCGCGCGGTGCCGGCCCGCTTTCAACGGCATGGGGGCGGCGATCGGACCGTTGATGCGAAGGGCATTTTTACGGCGCTGTGCAGGCCGCACTCCCCCGGCGCCGCGCGCCGACCCCCTTCCGTTGGCAGGCGGCAGTATTGCTTGCCCAATCGCGTCCCGCGCGGCGGCCATGAAGCCGTCCAGTGCATCGCGGTGCGGGCTCTCCGCGCGCAGCAGCGCAAGGTGCGCGAACGGCGGTAGGCCTGACGCGCGCCGTTCGCCGAGCTGCAACGCCGCAGCGGCGTCATAGCCGCCGCGCAGCAGCGTGAGCAGCAACGGGTGCTCCGGCTCGTGGGTTTGTAGCCACACCGAACCTGGCTTGGCCGCGCGGCCGGCGCGTCCGGCCACCTGCACGATCAGTTGCGCCAGGCGTTCGCCGGCGTGGAAGTCGACGCTGTGCAGCCCTTCATCGACGCCAACGATGGCAACGGTGGTGAGGTTGGGCAGGTCGTGGCCCTTGGCCAGGATCTGGGTGCCGACCAGGATGGCCGGCCCGCCGGCGGCCAGACGATCCAAGAGTTTGGCGAAGCCGTCGCGCTGGCGCGTGCTGTCGCGGTCGACCCGCAGCACCGGCACCTCGGGATAGCGTGCGACCAGCGCCTCCTCCAACCGCTCGGTGCCCTGACCCTGCGGCATCAAGGCCTGCGCGCCGCACTGCGGGCAGGCCTCCGGCAGCCGTTCGTGATGGCCGCAGTGGTGGCACTCCAGCGACCGGCGGCCGCGGTAGAGCGTCAACGGCTTCTCGCAGGCGGGGCACGTCGCGTGCCAGCCGCAGGCGTGGCACAGCAGCACCGGTGCGTAACCCCGGCGGTTCTTGAACACCAGCGCCTGCTCGCCGCGCGCGACGCAGGCGTCGAGCGCCTCCAGCAGCGCCGGTGACAGCCCGTGCGCAAGCGTGAGCCCGCGCAAGTCCAGCACATGCACCGGCGAGGGCGGATGGGCATGGATGCGCTGGCGCAGACGCAGGCGGGTGTAGCGGCCGGCGTCGACGTTGGCGAGGGTTTCCAGCGCGGGGGTGGCGCTGCCGAGGATGATCGGAACGCCGCGCGCCTGCGCACGCAACAGTGCAAAGTCGCGCGCGTGGTAGCGAAAGCCCTCCTGTTGCTTGTAGGAGGCGTCGTGTTCCTCGTCGACGATGATGAGGCCCGCCCGCGGCAGCGGCGCGAAGACGGCCGAGCGCGTTCCGAGGACGATGGCGGCCTGTCCGGAACGCGCGTCCAGCCAGGCGCGCGCGCGCTCGCCTTCGGCGAGATTGGAATGCAGCACCGCGATGCGGGCGTCAAACCGCGCGCGCAGGCGCCGCAGGGCCTGGGGCACCAGACCAATCTCGGGCACCAGCCACAGCGCCTGCCGGCCCTGCTGCAGGGCGCGCTCGGTGAGGCGCAGGTAAATCTCGGTCTTGCCGCTGCCGGTCACGCCCTGCAGCACGAACGGATGAAAGCCGCCGCCGGCCGAGAGGATCGCGGCCAGGGCATCGGCCTGCTCGTCGCGCAGCACCGGCGCGGCGCCTTCGCGCACGCAGGGCGGGTTGTGGCTGCGTTGCGCGTGCGCGATCAGGCCGGCCGCGGTCAGCCGGCGTGCGGCTGCGCGCCAGGACGGCAACAGCGTGTCCAGTTCGCTTGCCGACAGGATCGCATCACCCAGGACTTCCAGCAGCGCGGCCGAGCCGCCGCGCCGGGTATGCGCGTCGCGTGCCGCGCTACCGGCCGCCGTGGCCCGCCACGCCGCTTCCGCAAATTCTTCGGTCGCGTGGCCAGCGCGCAGCGCCACCGGCAGCGCGCCAAACACCACCTCGCCGATGGCACCGCACCAGTAGTCGGCGGCGCGGCCGAGGCTGGTGAGCAGTTCGCCATCGAGCAGCGGTGATGGATCCAGCACCTCGCTGATGGGTTTCAGGGGTGCGGCGGTGGACGGGGTACCCGCACCCAGGACGATACCCACCCGCTGGCCGCGGCCGAAGGGCACGCGCACGCGCGTGCCGGGTGCAAGGTGCGCGTCGCCTGCGCGGTAGTCAAAGCCGTGCGGCAGCGGTAGCGGCAGCGCAACCTGCACGGAACGTACTGCCGGTTCGGGTTGTGACGGGCGTCCCATTAGTTAGCGCGAATTGTTGCGATGGCTTGCAGGAACGCCCGGTAAACCAATGACCCGACGGTGGTTTCGCGTTTATCCACAATCCCTGTGGATAACGGTGTGGAATACCTGCGGCCAAAAGCCTGCCGGGCCTTGCCGCAACGGCCCGGCGCTCGGGTTGGTGAAAATTTCATCACTTTGACTTTGTCGCGCGTATTCAATGGGATACAAATTTGTTTTGGTTGCAAAAGCGCGCGGCGCCGCACCGGAAGGCGGCGCCGATGCGGGCGTTCGGTGGCTGTGTACAAAGGCGGCTGCCGGGTGCGGGTCACGCCGGTTCCAGCAGCTGGCGGGACGCGCGTACGCGGTCGCCAAAACGCGCCACGCCGGCGGCACGCATGCGTGCGGCGTCGCGTGCAAGGTAGCCCTCCCACGCGGCGCGGTCGCGCAGCCGGTAGTGGACGCAGACCACCCAGCGGCCCGCTGCCGGCGCCGGGTCGCGGCGGGTCAGGATCTCGGCACCAAGGAATCCCGGGAAGGTCAGCATTTCGGCCACGTGCGTGCGCAACCACACAAGGTATTCCTCGCGCAGCGTGGCTTCCATTTCCAGCTCGACGGCGTAGATGATCATGCGCCGGTCAGGCTGGCAAGGGCCGCGAACGCGAGGCCGAAAAGCACAAGGATGCTGTAGCAGCAGCCGAGGCATCCGTACTTGACGGTGGTCATGAACCTGCCCTGCCGGTAGATGCGCTTTTGCATCAGCCACAGGTACACGAAGATCCAGATCCAGGCCGCCGCGGCCGCCAGGCCGAACGGGACGGTGAGCCACCCGTGCGGTTGCAGTGCGGCGCGCAGCAGCGACAGCAGCACCAGCACCAGCAGCGACACCATCAGGAACGCGTGGCTGTGCATCGCCACGATCAGGTGCTCCATGTACAGGCGCCGCTGGAAAAGGTAGAAAATCTTCAGCAGCAGGGCGAAGAACGGCAGCAGCACGAACAGCACGGTGGGCGCGACCGCGAACATGCGGGACAGCATCTGCCGTGCTTCGGTCATCGTCTCGGCCGGGTTGCCGGAGTTCATGCGCTGCAGATTGACGCGCGCGTTGGCGATCAGGCCGTTCAACCAGTCATTGGCGACTCCGGGCAGCCAGCCGATGCGCAACAGTTTGTCGCGTGCGTTCCAGAGGACCTTGCCGTTGAGGCGAATTTCGTCATTCGAGAAGTGGTTGTCCTGACCCTTCGCCGCAGGTTGGGACGTCACGGTGCCGACTCCCGAGCCGTCGACGCCGATCCGCGACGCGTTGTATGGGTTCGCCCGGAAACTCAGTTGCAGCGCGAAGAACGCGATGATGGCGAGGAAGAACACCAGCCGGAACGGCGTCACATAGCGCGCGCGCTTGCCGGCGAGATAATCCAGCGTCAGCTTGCCGGGCCGCAGGTACAATGGCGCCAGCGTCTTGAGGACGCGTTCGTCGATGTTGAAGACGCTGTCGGTGACATCCGCGAGGACGCTGCTGAAATGCCGCACCAACCCGTGGGTCGGCTGGCCGCAGGCGTAGCAGAACTTTCCGTACAGCGGCGCGCCGCAATTTTCGCACGTCCGCTGTGGCGTGTCTGGCGGCGCGGGCAGCCCTGTTGGTTTCGAGGTTTCTGGTTGCATCGGATCGCCCCGCAATGACCCTGATTCTAGCCTTGGATCGCGCGCGTTTCGCGCGTGAAATCCGCGCGACGGTGAAACTCGCGCTGCCGTTGATTGCCGGACAGCTGTCGGCGGTCGGCATGAGCGCGGTCGATATTGCCCTTGCCGGGCACTACAGCGCGCACACGCTGGCGGCGGTCGCGGTGGGCGCCAACGTGTGGATCCTCGGTCTGGTCTGCGTGGTCGGGGTGATGATGGCGTTGTCGCCCTCGGTCGCCCAGCTCGATGGCGCGGGCCGCGACGGCGAGATCGGGCCGCTGTTCCGGCAGGCCTTGTGGCTGGCCGTCGCGCTCTCGGTGTTGTTGTGGCTCGGCGCCCGGCACGTGGGACCATTGCTGGCGTTGTTGGGTGTCGATCCGGCGTTGTGGACGGATGCCGAAGCGTTCCTGCGCGCACTCAGCTGGGGTGCGCCGGGCCTGTGCGGGTACTTTGCGCTGCGCGGCCTGTGCGAGGGCTCCAGCTGGACGCGGCCGACCATGCTGTTTGGCCTGTTTGGCCTCGTGGTGCTGGTGCCGCTCGATTGGGTGCTGATTTATGGCCGCCTGGGGCTGCCTGCGCTCGGCGCCGAGGGCAGCGGGATCGCCAACGCGCTGGCGCTGTGGCTGCAGCTCCTGGCGTTTGCGGCGTACCTGAAGTTCGGCCGCAGGTTTCGGCACCTTGAACTGTTCCGGCGCCTGGAACGCCCCGACTGGCAAGCCCTGCGGCAACTCCTGTGGATCGGCGGGCCGATGGCGGTCACGTTGCTCATGGAAGCCGGCCTGTTCGTGATTTCGGCGCTGCTGATCAGCCGGCTCGGCACCATCGCGATCGACGGCCACCAGATCGCGGTCAACGTGGCCTCGGTGACGTTCATGGTGCCGCTCGGCCTGGCCTTGGCGGTGACGGTACGCGTCGGCCACGCGGCCGGACGCGGCGATGCCACGGGCGTGCGCTACGCGGGCTTTACCGGGATGGCGTTGACGCTGGCGACGCAGGCGGTGTCGGCGAGCCTGATGCTGGCGATCCCGCACGCCATCGCACACATCTACTCCGATGACCCGAAGGTCATGGCCCTTGCCGCACAATTGCTGGTGCTGGCTGGCGTGTTCCAATTCTCCGATGGGATTCAGGTGGTCTCGAACGGTGCGCTGCGCGGCCTCAAGGACACCCGGGTGCCGATGCTGATCACGGTGTTCGCGTACTGGGTGGTCGGCATGCCGACCGGGGCGTGGCTCACGTTTGGCGCCGGCCACGGCGTGCCCGGCATGTGGATCGGAATGATCGCTGGCCTGACCGCGGCCGCGGTGCTGCTGCTGGCGCGCTGGATCACGCAGACGCGCGGCGAGCGCTGGCGGCGCCTCGCGGTGACCGTCGCGCCCGAACCGCCGCTCGCGTGACGCCGCCGCCGCCGGCGGTTACGCTTGACGGCATGCATGCGAGCCACGGGCAGCCAAGGCCATGAGTCAAACACCACGCCGGGGCTTTGCGGGTCTGGTGCGCGCGCTCGGCCGCGGCATCAATGTGGCGCGGCTGGTGATCATCAACGTGGTGTTCTTCGGCATCGTGCTGCTGATCCTGGGCCTGGCGTTCCGCGGAGCACCCAAGGTTGGCCCGGACACGGTACTGGTGCTCAGGCCGCAGGGCACGCTGGTCGAACAGTACAGCGTCGATCCGGTGGCGCGCGCGCTCGCGCACGCGTCGGGCCAGGCGGTCGGCCAGGTGCGGGTGCGCGATCTGGTGGCCGCCATCGACCACGCCGCGCACGATCCGCGCATCACCCGCATCCTGCTGGATCCATCGGGGCTCGAGTTTGGCGGCATGGGGGCGCTGGAGGAAGTCGGTGCGGCGCTGGAGCGTTTTCGCGCGACCGGCAAACCCGTGCTGGCGTGGGGCACGCAGCTTGGCCAGATGCAGTACCTCCTGGCGGCGCATTCCAGCAAGGTGTACCTCGATCCCGCGGGTTCGATCGCAATCACGGGACTGGCGGACTACCGGAGCTACTACAAGGGCCTGCTGGACAAACTCGGGATCACCGCGCACCTGTTCCGGGTGGGTGAGTACAAGTCGGCGGCCGAACCCTACATTCTGGATGCGCCCTCGGCGGCGGCCCTCGCGGCGGACAAGTACTGGATGGGTGGCCTGTGGCAGACCTGGCTGGACGAGGTAGGCAAGCTGCGGCATATCGCGCCTGCGACCCTTGCGCAGCAGGTTGACGGCCTGCCGGCGGAAATCCCCGCTGCCAACGGCGATGTTGCGCAACTGGCGCTGAAGCTGCACTGGGTCGATGGCCTGGCGACCCGCGAGCAGATGGTGACGCTGCTGCAACGGCACGGCGTTGTCACCGACAACGGCACCGGGTTCCGTGCGGTCGACCTTGGGCAATATCTGCCGCAAACGCGAACGCCGGGATTTGGCCAACCCGAGGTCGCGGTCATCGTGGCCGAAGGCGACATCGTTTCCGGCCGGCAACCGCCGGGCAAGATCGGCGGCGAGTCCACCGCGGCGTTGATCCGCGCGGCGCGTGCCGACCGCAACGTACGCGCGATCGTGCTCCGGGTGGATTCGCCCGGGGGTGAGGCGTTCGCGGCCGAGCAGATCCGGCGTGAAGTGGTGCTGGCAAAAAAAGCCGGCAAGCCGGTCGTGGTGTCGATGGGCGACATGGCGGCGAGCGGCGGGTACTGGATCTCGATGGACGCCAGCCGCATTTTTGCCGAACCTGACACCATCACCGGTTCGATCGGGATCTTCGGATTGTACTTCTCGGCCGCCGATGGCCTGGCCAAGCTCGGCATCAACACCGCGGGCGAAGGCACCACGCCGCTTGCGGGCGCATTCGACGTCAGGCGTCCGCTCGATCCTGCGCTGGGCGCGATGGTCCAGAGCACCGTTGACGCCGGGTACCGTCAGTTTGTGGGCCATGTCGCCGCGGCGCGCGGCATGACCTACCAGGCCATCGACGCGATCGCGCAGGGGCGGGTGTGGACGGGCGCGCAGGCCCTGCAGCGCGGGCTGGTCGACCAGTTGGGCGGGCTGCAGGCCGCGATCGCGGACGCGGCGAAGGATGCCGGGCTCGGGGCTGGAGGCTACACCGTCCGTTACCTGCAGCCGCGCCTTGGCGTGTGGCAGCGGTTGCTGCTGGGCGCCGGCGACAGCGCATCGGCGCGCGCGCTGGCCGCGCTGGGCCTGCACCTGCCGCGGGCCTGGCTAACCGCCCTGCCGCGCCTGGCGCCGGCGTTGCAGTTGCTGGCCAACGCGCAGCCCGGCAAACCCGTCACCTACGCGTATTGCTTCTGCCGGATTCGCTGACGCCAGGTGGGTTTCGTGTTTTTCCACCCCCCTCGTTCCGGCAGGCGTGTGGTTTCTCTTTACGTCGGCAAAGATGAAGTCACCAAGAGAAAGGCGGCCCCGGTGCTGCGCGTCGTGCGCGCACGGCAGCTCCTTATTCGCGTCGATCTTCAACACGGATGAATCCCTCTCCCGCCGCGAGAGGGGCAGGGGTGAGGGTACGCACACGTGCGATCCGGCGAGTTTGCGCGCGGCGGATGGATGCCGCGCAAGCATGAACCCTCACCCGGCGCTACGCGCCACCCTCTCCCGGGGGAGAGGGGAAAATTCGTTGAACTTCCGCGCGAATCGGGTGGCAGCTTGATGGGGCGGACGTTGTGCGCGCTACGATGCAGGCCAAGGATGGCCGTCATTGAAGCAAAGCTCTCCCGCGCCATTGCATGACGCCGCGGCGCGCAGCCGGGCGGCGGAGCAAGCGCCGAATGTTCGAGGCCATGGATGACCGACCAAATCGGCAGGGACTGCCGATTTGAACGCCGCGAGCGGCCCCGAGCGTGAGCGGGGGGCGAGCCACAGGAACGCGGCGAGTAGTTCGGCGCGGCCGTCGGGCGGCGAGCACCAAGGGCAGTTTCAGCAACAGGAAGTTGCTGAAACCGTCATGCCCGGCGCAATGGTTTTGGCTACTTTTGCCGTAACCAAAGTAGCCCGCTCGACGCGAGTCGAGCGGGACCGCTGTTGCGAAACGCATCGCGCCCGCCAAAGGTCGACCCGTGGCGGCAGCGGGACAAATCGACGCGTCGACTAACCCACGCCCATCCCGTACGGGTCATCCTGCGGCAGCTCCTTGCTGTTGGCGCCTTCGGCCAGGCGGATCTTGAGCGCCAGGCCGTCGCGCGAGTCGGCCTTGGAAAGCGCCTCCTCGAGGTCGATCGTGCCGTCCTTGTAGAGCCGGTACAGCGACTGGTCGAAGGTCTGCATGCCTTCCTCCAGGCTGCGTTCCATCGCAAGCTTGATCTCGTGGATCTCGCCGCGGCGGAGCAGGTCGCGGATGCGCGGCGTGTTGATGAGGACTTCGGTCGCCGGGCGGCGCCGGCCGTCCTTGCCGATCACGAGGCGCTGGGAAATGATCGCCTGCAGGTTCAGCGCCAGGTTCATCAGGATGTTCTTGTGCGCCGCTTCGGGGAAGAAGTTGAGGATGCGCTCGATGGTCTGGTCGGCGTTGTTGGAGTGCAAGGTGGCCAGGCAGATGTGGCCGGTCTCGGAAAAGCCGATTGCCGCATCCATGGTGGCGGTATCGCGGATTTCACCGATCAGGATCACGTCCGGCGCCTCGCGCATCGCGTTCTTCAGCGCCTCTGCGTAGGAATGGGTGTCGAGGCCCACCTCGCGCTGGTTGACGATGGATTTCTTGTGCTTGTGCAGGAATTCAATCGGATCTTCGACGGTGAGGATGTGGCCGGCGGAATTGGTGTTGCGGTAATCGATCATCGAGGCCAGCGTGGTCGACTTGCCCGAACCGGTCGCGCCCACCACGAGGATCAGGCCGCGCGGTTCCATGATCAGCTTCTTGTAGATCTGCGGCAGCAGCAGTTCCTCAATGGACGGGATGTCGCTCTTGATCGCGCGGATCACCAGCGCCACCTCGCCGCGCTGCTTGAAGACGTTGACGCGAAAGCGGCCCACGTCCTTCAGTGCCAGCGCCATGTTGTATTCGAGCTCGCGCTCGAACTTCGGCACCGAACCTTCGTCCATCAGCGAATAGGCGATTTTCTTCACCATGCCGGCCGGCAGTGGCGAGGTGCCGAGCGCGGCCAGCTTGCCCTCGATCTTGATGTGCACCGGGGTGCCGGTGCTGAGGAACATGTCCGATGCACCGCGATCCATCATTAGTTTGAGGAAGTATCCGATATCCATCATTGATCCCCGGTCATGAGAGTCACGCGGGTTGCGCGCCAGCGTTGCAATGGCAAAATGGTACGCCGACAATGCGCCGATGCATCCCGGAAGGTTGTTTATGCCACGCATACGCCCAAAAATCCATGATTGCCGCACGCTTGGCCCGACGTTCGCGGCCGCGGCGTTGGCCGCCGTGCTGGCCGGATGCGCGACCGCGCCGCCGCCGATCCAGCTGATGGATCACGCGCAGACCGAGATTCTTGCCGCCCGCAACGCCGGTGCCGCCACGGCTGCGCCCGAGACGCTGGCCGAGTCCGAGCGCCGTCTCGCCGCCGCGCAGGAGTTGAGCGCCAAGGGCGACAACGGCAAGGCAACGGACAAGGCCGAAGAGGCCGAAGCCGCGGCTGCAACCGCGCGTGCGCGCGCCGAAGTGGTGCAGATCGATCAACAGGTCCAGCAGCAGACCGAAGTCAATCAGGGTCTCCAGGCGGACCTCGAACGCCGCCAGGCCGCGGCGGCTGCGGCGCAACAGGCGGCCCTTGCGCCCGCCCCGGCAACGTCGGTGGGCGGGCCGGCAGCAGCGTCCTCGACAGCCGCGCCTGCGGCGGCGTCGACGGCGGCCACGCCAGCGCCGGTCACGCTGCCGTCCATTCAATTGGGCCAACCGGCGGTTCCGCCGCCGGCGGGCAACGCCACGCCCGCGGCGGCCAGCAGTGCGGGCCAGCCGGATTCGGGAGTCCGCCCATGAGGCGCGCATGGGTGATGGCGGTGCTGGCGGCGGCGCTGGTGTGGGGCGCCGCGGTACCCAACGCGTCGGCGGCCAAGGTCGACGCGGACGTCGCGCGGCTGTCGGCGCAACTGGATCAACTGAGCGCCAATCAGGCGCTGGCTCAGTACGCGACGGCCCAGCGCACCCTCGCGCGAAATGCCATCACTGCGTTGCAGGACGCCGGCCGCAGCAGCCGTCCACACGCCCTGTTCATGGCCGAGCAGCGGGTGGCGCTGGCCCAGGCCGCCGCCGAGGCGGCGGCCGGACGCGCCAAGCTCGATCAGCTCCAACGCGAGCACGATCAGATCATGCTGGAAGCGAGCCAGGCCGATGCCGCCGCCGCGCGGGCGCAACTGGCGCGTCAGCGCCTGCAATACGAAGCCGTGGTGCAGCAAACCCAGGTGCTGCAACAGCAGGGCGCGCAGGCGGCCCAGCAGGCGCAGCAGGCGCAGGCTGAAGCCGCGCAGGCCAAGCGCCTGGCGGCGGCGCAGGCACGGGCGGCGCGGTTGGCGCGCAAGGAAGCCAGTCTCGCGGTGGCCGCGACGCGGGCCCTGCAGGCCGGCGACAGCGCGCCCGCGGGCAGCGCACGGCCCGAGCCGGCCAGCCTGCACCTGTCGGCCTCGGTGTTCGCCGCCGGGTCGGACAATTTGACGGCCTCCGGGCGCCGGCGGGTGGCAGGTTTTGCCCATCAGCACGCGGGCCAGCGGATCGTGGTGGAGCCGCGGGCGGCCAGCGCCGACCGCATCTTGGCCGGACGGCGGGCGGTAGCGGTCGAAGCGGCCCTGGCGGCCGCGGGTGCCGGGCAGGTGTCGATTCGGCCGGTGGCCCAGGCCAGCAAAGGCATCGCGATCGAGCTGCGTTCCGAGTAGATAATTGGTTTAACATCAAGTAGTTGCATTTGCATCCTTGCGCGCACCGGGGTGCCGGTTCCGCGGCTTGCCAAGCGCGGCGCGGTGGAGTAGGGTCAGATCCAAGGCCGGATCGTTGCCGGCCCCGAGGCGCCACCGCATGAATCCCGCATTTTCCCGCTTGCCACGCTCCGCAGCCGCGGCGCGTGGCGGCGATTGCGCGTGCGCCACCATCCGTCAAGCGTTGCCCACGCGAGAGGAGGCTGCTCCATGTTCGAAACCCAGCAGAAAGACCACATAGACGCGGTGATGAAGGCGAACCCCGAGTTTCGCCGCCTTTATCAACGCCACCGGGAGCTGGACAGCAAGGTGCATGATGCGGAACTCGGCGTCTTGCCGGCGCACGACAACCGGTTGCAACACTGGAAGGCCGAAAAGCTGCAGCTCAAGGAACGCCTGACCCGAATGTGGAGCGAAGTCGGCAACGCCTGAAGCGTCGCCGCACCACCGCAGAATCTGAATCCGGCCCGCCGCGTGCGGGCCGGTTGGCGTCGACGCGGCGGGTCTGGGCATTGATCGGGTGCGCGGCCACAATGGCGCCCCATGCCGCGTGCAACGTCCATCGTCCTGTGTACCTACAACGGTGCGCGCTTCCTTGAGGCGCAGTGGGAGAGTCTGCTGGCGCAATCGCGGCGGCCCGATGAGATCGTGGTGCGCGATGACGGCTCGACCGACGGGACGCCGGCACTGCTTGCACGGTTGCGCGTGCGTGCCGAGGCGCAAGGCATCCGCGTCAGCATTGCCGGCAATGCGCACAACCTTGGCTACAGCGCCAATTTTGCCGCGGCGCTGCAGGGCGCCACGGGTGAGGTCTTGTACCTGTGCGACCAGGACGACGTCTGGCACCCCGACAAGCTGGCGACGCTTTCCGCGGCGTTCGACCGGCGTCCGGAATTGTTGCTTGCCTGCACCGATGCGCGGCGGGTGGATGCGGCCGGCGTCGACCTTGGCCGCTCGCTGTTCGGGGTGCTGCGCATCACCCGCGCCGAATTCCGGGCCATTCATCGCGGTGACGGGTTTGCGGTACTGCTGCGCCGGAGCATGGCCACCGGCGCGACGGTAGCCTTGCGGCGCACCTTGCTGGCCGACGCCTTGCCGGTGCCGCCGGGCTGGGTGCACGACGAGTGGCTGGCAATCGTGGCGGCCGCGTTGGGTGGGTTCGATTGCATTGAGCGACGGCTGATCGATTACCGGCAGCATGGTGGCAACCAGATCGGGATGCCGGGTCGTGGACTAAGGGAAAAGTGGGACGATCTGAGGCGCCCGCGAGCGGACCTGATCGAAATGCTGATCGCACGTGACGAGTGGCTTGCGAAACGTCTACGTCGGTTGCGAGAGAAGGTGCAGCAAGGCTGCATCGAGTGTGCATCGGCAAAGCTTGCGCACATGCGAGTGCGCCACGGCATCGCGGGTGCGCCTTGCGCGCGCGTAGCGCCCATCTTGCGTGAAACGTTCGACGGCGGCTACCGGCGTTTTGGTACCGGTTGGCGCTCGGCGTTGCGGGATTTCCTGCGGCGACGTTGAGGCGGGCGCGGGGTACCACCGTTATCATGCAGGTCTTGCGGACGGCGATACGGTGGCATTGACAAAGCATCGTCGCGAATTTGGCTTTGGAGTCAACATGGTTGTCGACAGTGTCCTTGAACTGATCGGTCACACGCCGATGCTGCGCGTCAAGCGCCTCGACACCGGCGTGTGCGCGTTGTACCTGAAACTGGAAGCGTTCAACCCCGGCGGCTCGATCAAGGACCGCATCGGCCTGTCGATGATCGAAGGCGCCGAGCGCGCCGGCAAAATCAAGCCCGGCGCGACCCTGGTCGAGGGCACGGCCGGCAACACCGGCCTTGGCCTCGCGCTGGTCGCGCAGGCCAAGGGCTACAAGCTGATCCTCGTGGTGCCGGACAAGATGAGCCGCGAGAAGATCTTCAACCTGAAGGCGATGGGCGCCGAGGTGGTGTTGACCCGTTCGGACGTGGCCAAGGGCCATCCCGAGTACTACCAGGATCTGGCCGCGAGCATCGCTGAGAAGACGCCGGGCGGGTACTTCATCAACCAGTTCGGCAACCCCGACAATCCGGCCGCGCACGAGGCGACGACGGGTCCCGAGATTTTGCAGCAGATGGACGGGCGGGTGGACGCGATCGTCGTCGGTTGTGGTTCGTCCGGCACGCTGGCCGGGCTGTCGCATTTTTTTGCCAAGGCTTCACCCGCGACAGATTTCATCCTGGCCGATCCGGTGGGATCGGTGCTGGCCGAGTACGTCAATCACGGCAAGCTCGGCAAGAAGAACGCGTCGTGGATGGTCGAGGGCATCGGCGAGGATTTCCTGCCGTCGATCAGTGATTTTTCGCGGGTGAAGAAGGCGTACGCCATTTCCGACAAGGAAAGTTTCCTCACCGCGCGTCAGCTGCTGGCAACCGAGGGCGTGCTGGCGGGGTCGTCCACCGGCACGCTGCTGGCGGCCGCGCTGAAGTATTGCCGTGAACAGACAAGCCCCAAGCGCGTGGTGACGCTGGTGTGCGACACCGGCAACAAGTATCTCTCCAAGCTCTACAACGATTACTGGATGCTGGACAACGGCTTCCTCGAACGCCAGCCAACCGGCGACCTCAGCGATCTCATCATGCGGCCGTACGCCCAGCGCGACACGGTGGTGGTGAAGCCCGATGACCTGCTGATCACGGCCTACAACCGCATGAAGCTCTACGATGTGTCGCAGCTGCCGGTGCTCGAGGGTGAAAAAATCGTCGGCATCGTCGATGAGTCGGACCTGCTGCTGCACGTCTATGGCGATCAGGAAAAATTCCAGCAGCCCGTCTCCAGCGCGATGATCACCGAGCTGCAGACGCTCGGCGTCAAGGCGCCAATCGAGGACTTGCTGCCGGTGTTTGAACGCGGGCGCGTCGCCATCGTGATGGATGGCGTGAAGTTCCTCGGCCTGATCACCCGCATCGATCTGCTCAACTACCTGCGGCGGCGGGTCGCATGAGCCGTAGGTTGCCACGGCCGGGCTGGCGCGCGGAGCATGAGGCTGCGCCGGCGGGCACGCCGCCGTGGATGGAGGCGGCCGAGCCCACGGTAGCCCTCGATACGCCGATCGTGCCTGCGGCGCTACCGGAGGCCCCGCCGGTAGTCGAGCCGGCGCCGGCCGTGCCCGAACAGGCGGTGGTGTGGGCCTACCGGCTGATCCTCGGGCGCGAACCTGAAAGCGCCGCGATCGTCACCGACCACATGCAGCACAGCGACTCCATCGAGGCGTTGCGGCAGCGGTTCCTGGCCAGCTCCGAGTTCACCCAACACTACCAGCCGGTCGTGCCACGCAAGGAGCGCAACGTAAGCGTGTTTCCGCCGTGCCCCATCCAGACCCGGGTCGATGCCGCGACCGCCGCCCGTTTGTTTGAGCGCGTCGCCCGCAGCTGGACCCGGCTGGGCGAGACCGAGCCGTACTGGTCGGTACTATCCGAACCCGATTACCTGATGCAGCACATCGGCGAAACGCGCGAGGCATTCCTTGCCTCGGGACGTGAAAACGTCGAGCGCCTGCGGGCGACCTTGCTCCGTAATGGAGTCACTGCCGACCCGGATTGGGAAGTGCTGGAACTGGGCTGTGGATTGGGCCGCAACACCCGCTTCCTGGCCGAACAATTCCGGCGCGTTTTCGCGGTGGATGTATCCAGCCCGCACCTGCAGCTGGCGCGCAAGCTCAACGCGGATGCGCCGCAGATGGATCGCGTGGTATGGATGCCGCTGGTGCACCCTGCGGGCCTGGCCGCACTGCCGGCGTTCGACCTGTTCTTCAGCATGATCGTGCTGCAGCACAATCCGCCACCCGTGATCGGCCTGCTGCTGGAAACGGTGGCCGACAAGCTGCGGCCCGGCGGCTACGCGTTTTTCCAGGTGCCGACCTACCAGCGCGGCTATGCGTTCGATGCCGAGTCCTACCTCGCGCTGCGCGGCGACGGGTCGGGCGTCGAAATGCACGCGTTTCCGCAGGCCGAGGTATTCCGGATTTTCCGCGAACGCGGTTGCGTTCCGCTGGAAGTATTTGAGGACGGGCTGTCCGGCCACCGCGACAACCACCGCTCCAACGCGTTCCTGTTCCACAAGGCCGCGGCTGACGCAGCCGCTGCAGCAACACCGACGGGTGCGCCCGCCCCACCCATTCACACCGAAACCCAGAACCAATGACTACCAACAAATCCTCCAATGCCTCCGCGCTGGCGTTTGCCACGCGCACCATCCATGCCGGCCAGTCGCCGGATCCGTCCACCGGCGCGATCATGACGCCGATCTACCAGACCTCGACCTACGTGCAGGAAAGTCCCGGCAAGCACAAGGGCTACGAGTACTCGCGCACGCAAAACCCAACCCGCATGGCGTGGGAGCGGTGTGTTGCCAGCCTCGAGGGCGGCGTGGCCGGGTTCGCGTTCGCGTCCGGCATGGCCGCCATCGCAACGGTGTTGGAGCTCCTCGATTCCGGCAGCCACGTCATCGCGATGGATGACCTGTATGGCGGCAGCTATCGCCTGTTCGAGCGCGTGCGCCGGCGCAGCGCCGGGCTCGATTTCAGCTTCATTGACCTGAACGACGCCGCCGCGCTGAAGGCGGCGCTGAAGCCGAACACGCGGATGATCTGGGCGGAGACGCCGACCAACCCGACCCTGAAGCTGGTCGATCTGGCCAAGGTCGCCAGGTTTGCCAAGGCGCACGGCCTGTTGCTGGTGGTCGACAACACGTTCTCATCGCCCTGGGTGCAGCGCCCGCTGGAATTTGGCGCCGACATCGTCGTGCACTCGGCCACCAAGTACCTGAACGGCCACTCTGACATGGTCGGCGGCGTCGCGATCGTTTCCACCGCCGAGCTCGCCGAGCGCGTGGCATTCCTGCAAAATTCCGTGGGCGCGGTGGCAGGTCCCTTCGATGCGTTCCTGGCGCTGCGCGGTGTGAAGACCCTTGCGCTCAGGATGCAGGCGCATTGCGCCAACGCGCTGGAGCTTGCCAAGTGGCTGGAAAAACATCCCGCGGTCGCGCGGGTCATCTATCCCGGCCTGAAATCGCACCCGCAACATGCGCTGGCGCGGCGCCAGATGCACGGCGGTGGCGGCATCGTCACGATCGAGGTGAAGGGCGGGCTGACGAAAGCACGGCGGATGCTTGAACGCTGTCACCTGTTCTCGCTGGCAGAATCCCTGGGCGGGGTGGAAAGCCTGATCGAACATCCGGCGATCATGACCCACGCGTCGGTGCCGCCGGCCATGCGCAAGCGCCTGGGCATCAGCGATGGGCTGATCCGGCTGTCGGTTGGGGTCGAGGACATCGACGACCTCAAGGCCGAACTCGCATCTGCACTGGGCTGAACGAAGGTGTGCGTTTGACGTTTGCCCACTACCCCCGATTCGCATGATTTTCCGGCGCCGCATTATGGCAGCGGGCTTGCGGTTGCTGGATACTGGCAGGGTATCGCGATTGCGCAACTTCCTGTCCGGATGGGTGCCTGTGGGCCTCAAAGAAAGGGTGCGGGCTGGTTTGGTTCGTCACGCCAGCGGGGGCGAGTTGCCGTCGGTCGAGGCCGTTCAGACAGGGAAAAAGCCGACGGAACGGTGGCTCGACCCGAATTATGTTGGTTGTGGTACCGATTGTGTGGGTTATCCATGCGCCGAATTCGGATTGGGTGAGACCGTCCGCAGCTGGGCACGTGCGTTCGCGGGTGCCGGCTATCCTTTTACGGTGTTGGACGCGGGCGCAGGAGTGCCAGGCCGGCAGCAGGATCACTCGATTGACGCTTGGCTGGAATCTCAGCCACGCTACGCAACCGGCCTTTTTTTTGTCAACCCCGACTTGATCGCGCGCGTGCTGCAGCGATGGCCACGTACAGGTGCATACACGATCGGGTACTGGTTGTGGGAACTGGAAACGTTCCCGTGTGATTGGCGTTCGGCGCTGGATATGGTGGACGAGGTGTGGGTTCCCACCACATTTGTTCGGCGTGCCGTAATGGCTGCAACCAGCAAACCAGTAACGTTGATGCCCATGCCGGTCGCATTCCCGGTACCGCACGGGTTACCGCGCGCGGAACTGGGGCTCGATCAGAGCGCGTTCGTGTTCCTGTTCAGCTTTGATTTTCACTCTTACCCCGAACGCAAGAACCCATGGGCGGTGATCGAGGCCTTTCGCGCGGCGTTCCCGCGCAATCGGTGCGACGTTCAGTTGCTTATCAAAACCACCAATGGTGAGCGCGTTAGCGGTGCGTTCACGCAGCTGTTGGCCGCGGCTGCAGAGGACCCGCGCATCCTGATCCGCAATGGTTGTCTTGATCGTGCCAGCATGTACGCGTTACTCGCAGCCGTTGATGCGTATGTTTCCTTGCACCGCGCGGAGGGTATCGGGCTAGGCATGGCTGAGGCGATGTATCTCGGTAAACCTGTGGTCGCAACGGGTTGGTCGGGCAATCTGGATTTCATGTCACCACAGGAAGCGAGGTTGGTGGATTTTCAGCTGGTGCCGGTGGCGCCCGGCGCGTATCCCCATGCCGACGGGCAGCGTTGGGCGGAGCCCAATGTCGGGCAAGCTGCCCGCTTCATGCGTGAGCTGGCCGATGACAGGGTGGCTGCGGCTGCGCTTGGAGCTGTCGCAGCGGCACGGATTCGGCGACAATACGCTCCTGCCGTATGTGCCGGGCGCGCGATAGAAAGGTTGGGTGCCATTGCCGCCGCCTTGCAGCAAGGGTCCGTTGCGTCGTCGCTATCCTTGGCGCGCGGTTTCCAGTCGACCCCGCCTCCTTCAAGGAAGCCCTCGGCATGACTGACATGCTGAATGCCGTGTGGCGGTATCGCCACTTCATTCTCACGTCGATCAAAAACGACCTGCGAACCCGTTTCGCGCGCAGCCGGTTGGGTGCGACGTGGATGATCTTGCAGGCGCTGTTTCAAGGTGCGATCTACGCCCTTGTGCTGGGGCGTGTGTTGGGCAGCAAATTGCCCAATACGAGCAACACCTATGCGTACGTGATCTACCTGCTGGCGGGTCTCTTGGGTTGGACGTTGTTTGCCGAGTTGGTCAACCGGTGCCTGACAATCTTCGTGGACAACGCCAGTCTGCTGAAAAAAATGGTATTCCCACGCATCTGCCTGCCGCTGATTGTGTCGGGTTCGTGTCTGCTGAACAACGTGTTCCTACTGGTGGCAACCATCGCCATTTTCGTACTGGTCGGCAATGAACCCGCCTGGATGTGGCTGTGGTTGCTGATGTTGACGGGGATCACCGTGTTGTTTGGGCTGGCACTAGGGCTTATTTTGGGCATCCTCAACGTGTTCATCCGCGACATAGCCCAAGTGATGAATGTCATCATGCAGTTGTGGTTCTGGTTGACTCCGATCGTGTATCCGATTAGCACGTTGCAAGGTCACCACTTCGCGGTGCTGCTGCGGCTCAATCCGATGTACGCGATTTGTTCTTCGTACCAGCAGGTTCTGCTATGGGGGCAGCCACCCCACTTCAAGACGCTGGCGGCGATTTTCGTACTGTCGTTGGTGTTGCTGGCGATTGGTATGAGCCTGTTTCGGCGTGCTGCTCCCGATATGGTGGACGTGTTGTGAGTAGCGTTGCGCTGAAGATCGAAGGCTTGGGCAAGGCGTTTCGCGAATTCAGCATGGAATGGCAGCGCATGTTGGGTTGGTTCGGCATCAACTACCGGGCCGCCAGTGAAGCCTGGGTGTTGCGTGACATCAATTTCCAGGTGTTCGCAGGTGAGTGCGTGGGCATCGTTGGCCAGAACGGCGCTGGCAAAAGTACGTTGTTGAAGCTGGTCACGGGCACGCTGCGTCCAAGTGAAGGGTCGATTCAGGTAACTGGGCGGATTGCGGCGATTCTCGAGCTTGGCATGGGTTTCAACCAGGATCTGACGGGGCGGGAGAATGCACGCTATACCGCTGGCTTGATGGGTATGAGCCCAGTGCAGATTGAAGCCGTGATGCCGGAAGTTGAGGCTTTCGCCGAGATCGGCGACTACTTTGACCAGCCGGTTCGTACCTATTCCAGCGGCATGCAGGTACGCGTGGCGTTCAGTGTGGTGACGGCGGTTCGGCCGGAGATCCTGATTATCGATGAGGCACTCTCGGTCGGTGATGCCTATTTCGGGCACAAGTGCATGGCTCGCATCCGCCAATTTCGTGACGAGGGCACCACGCTGTTGTTCGTATCGCACGATCCGAGCGCGGTGCAATCGTTGTGCGACCGTGCGATCCTGCTCGACAGGGGCAGGTTGGTGATGGATGGTATCCCGAGCGAGGTCATGGATTACTACAACGCCTTGATCTCGGAACGAGAAAACGTCTCGGTGGAAGTCAAACACCTCGCCAACGGTGCTGCGCAGACCGTTTCGGGTAGCGGTGAGGCGGTGCTGGAATCGATCGCTCTGTTCAACGCGGCGGGTGATCCGGTAGAGTTCGTCAACGTCGGTGAAGCAGTCGAATTGCGTGTGCGGGCGCGTATCTGCGGCCCGATCCCCCGGCTGGTGTTCGGCTACATGATCAAGGATCGACTGGGGCAGCCAGTGTTTGGTACCAATACCTATTACACCGAACAGGTACTTGAAGGCTTGGAAGCTGGCCAGCGGGTGGAATACCGTGTGGCGTTCCAGATGAATTTCGGGCCGGGCAGCTATTCCATCTCGACCGCGCTGTGCAGCACTGAGACCCATCTGGTCAACAATTACGAGTGGCGCGATCTTGCGCTGATATTCACGGTGGCCAACCAGAATCGCGTTCAGTTCATCGGTAGCGCGTGGGTTCCACCTACTATCGAAGTCAGCACGCGATGACCGTGATGGCTGTCGGCGCGTGCGCCAACGTACGCGGGTTTTGCTGCGGTCACGACGAAGACCACCGACGAATTTGAAGGAGCCATGCAAGTATGCGAACGGCATTGATTACCGGCGTTTCCGGCCAGGACGGCGCCTATCTTGTGGAGCTGTTGCTGGGCAAGGGATACAAGGTGTACGGCGCGTACCGCCGCACCAGTTCCGTAAACTTTTGGCGCATGCAGGAGTTGGGTGTCATTGGTCACCCGAATCTCGAGCTGCTGGAGTACGACTTAACTGACCCTGGGTGCAGCCTGCGCCTGATCCAGAAGGTGCAACCGGACGAGGTCTATAACCTGGCGGCGCAAAGTTTTGTCGGGGTGTCGTTCGAGCAGCCGATCACCACCGCAGAAATCACGGGTCTGGGGGCACTGCGCCTACTGGACGCAATCCGCACCATCAAGCCGGATACGCGGTTTTACCAAGCTTCGACGTCCGAAATGTTCGGCAAGGTGCAGGCGGTCCCTCAAAACGAGTCAACCCATTTCTGGCCTCGCAGCCCATATGGCGTGGCCAAGCTGTACGCACATTGGATGACTGTCAACTACCGCGAGTCGTACGGCATCTTCGGTGCGAGCGGGATCTTGTTCAATCATGAGTCGCCGCTGCGCGGACTCGAGTTCGTCACTCGCAAAATCACCGATGCCGCGGTGCGGATCAAGCTTGGTAAGCAGGAAGTGCTGGAGCTCGGTAACCTTGATGCGAAGCGGGACTGGGGCTTTGCCAAGGATTATGTCGAGGGCATGTGGCGGATCCTGCAGGCGGACAAGCCTGACACCTTCGTGCTGGCGACCGGTCGTACCGAGAGCGTGCGTGATTTCACCACGTTGGCGTTCAAGGCCGTTGGTATCGATCTTGAGTGGCGTGGGCATGAGCAAGGCGAGAGTGGTGTCGATGGAAAAACGGGTAAGACGCGTGTGAAAGTCAACCCGAAGTTCTATCGCCCGGCCGAAGTCGAACAGTTAATCGGCGACGCAAGCAAGGCGCATGCCGAGCTTGGCTGGCAGGCAACGACCACACTGGAGCAGTTGTGTCAGATGATGGTCGCGGCAGACCTCAAGCGGGTGCAACGTGGCGTCTCGTTCTGATCAGCCGCGGGCGCTGTTGACAGGATGTCACGGATTCACAGGACGTTATGTGGCGCACGAGCTGGCAGCAGCTGGGTACAAAGTCATCGGGCTTGCACACGATGCGGATCCACCGGCACTTGGCGTGTTGCGGGCCAACCTGCTCGATCGAGATGCACTGTGCAGGGTAGTTGATGGCGCCCATGCAGAGGTTGTCGTGCATCTCGCTGCAATCTCGTTTGTCGCGCATGGCGATGTCGACGAAGTCTACCGTACCAATATCGTCGGTACACGCAACCTGTTGGAGGCGCTGGCCGGCGCGCATACGCGGCCACGTAGTGTGGTACTGGCCAGCAGCGCCAACATCTATGGCAATGCCGCGGTCGAGCCGATCGGCGAGGACACTCCGCCTGCGCCTGCCAACGACTATGCGGTGTCGAAGGTTGCAATGGAGCAGATGGCGCGCCTGTGGATGGATCGCTTGTCCATCACCCTGGTGCGGCCGTTCAATTACACTGGCGTCGGCCAGTCGGAAAACTTCCTGATCCCCAAGCTGGTCGCGCATTTCAAGCGCGGCGCCAAGTTCATCGAGCTTGGCAACACCGGTGTTGCCCGTGACTTCTCGGACGTGCGCGATGTCGCGCGCGCCTACGCTGCGCTGGTCGTGAAGGCGCCAGCCGGCATGACCGTCAACGTGTGCTCCGGCGTTGCGCACTCGCTGGACGACGTCCTGACGATGATGGCCACGATCGCAGGCTACGCCATCGAGGTGCGCATCAATCCGGCATTTGTACGCGCCAATGAAGTAAAACGTCTGGTGGGTTCAAACGCGCGCCTGCACGCCCTTTCCGGTATGGCACCATCAATTCCGCTGGAGGAAACCCTGCGTTGGATGTATACGGCATAGTCACGCCCGGCCGTACACGTCTTCCAACCGCACGATGTCGTCCTCTCCGAGATAGCTGCCGGACTGCACTTCAATCAGCTCCAGTGGCATCTTGCCGGGGTTGCGCAAGCGGTGTACCGCGCCCAGCGGCAAGAAGGTGCTTTGGTTTTCGGTCAGCAGAAACACTTCCTTGTCGCGGGTGACCTCGGCGGTGCCCGATACGATCACCCAGTGCTCGGCACGGTGGTGGTGTTTTTGCAGGCTGAGGGCGGCGCCGGGCTTTACGGTGATACGCTTGACCTGAAAACGGTCACCCATGTCGATGGAATCGTAACTACCCCACGGCCGGTACACTTTGCGGTGGAACATGTGCTCTTGGCGGCCATCGGCCTTGATTTTTTCGACCAGCCGTTTCACTTCCTGTACGCGTGCGCGCGGTGCTACAAGGACGGCGTCTGGCGTGTCGACAATGACGGTGTCTTCCAGTCCCAGCATCGCTACCAGCCGTCGTTCGGTACCGCGCACGAAGCAGTTGCGGCTGTCGATGGCGATCACGTCACCCTCCAGTCGGTTGCCGTCGGTGTCGCGCTCGGACGCTGCCCATAGTGCGTCCCATGAGCCAATGTCGCTCCATGCGCAGCTCACCGGTACCACTGCCGCGTGCGTGGTTTTTTCCATCACTGCGTAGTCGATGGAGTTGTCGGGCGATGCCGCGAATGCGTCCTTGTCGATGCGTATGAAATCCAGATCGGCTTGGGCAGCGTCAAACGCCGCCTTGCTGGCCGCGTGCATCGCTGGTGCATGTTGCTGCAGCTCTTCAAGGTAACGCTGCGCCTTGAACAGAAACATGCCGGAGTTCCATTCGTAATCGCCGGCAGCGATGTACCCCTGCGCAACCGCGGCATCGGGCTTTTCAACGAACCGTGCGACCTTGAATCCGCCGGCGACGAGCGGCTCACCGCGCTGGATATATCCGAAACCCGTTTCCGGGCCGGTGGGGCGGATGCCGAACGTTGCGAGCCAGCCGGCGTCGGCCAGCGGCAGCGCTTTGCCTACGGCCGCCGCGAAGCTCACGGTATCGCCGATCAGGTGGTCAGCGGGTAACACCAGCAGCGTCGCGTCTTGATTCCGCGCCAACGCTTGCCATGCGGCCAGTGCGATTGCGGGGGCCGTGTTGCGCGGTACGGGCTCGAGCAGGATCGACGTGCCGTCGACCTTCAGTGCACGCAGCTGTTCAGCCACGAGAAAGCGGTGTTCCTCGCTGCAAACTACGATGGGCGCGGCTGTGCCGTTCAGCGCCAGGGTGCGCGCTACCGTTTGCTGGAACAGGGTTTGGTCGCCCGTCAGCGCGATAAATTGCTTGGGCAGGTTCTTGCGCGACAGTGGCCACAGCCGGGTACCGCTGCCGCCGCTCAGGATTACAGGTATGAGCATCGAGTGTCTCGTGTGCAGTCAAGGTGGCCTAATTTATCATCGGCAGGTGGGCCGGCACAGGTCGAAGGCACCATCGGGCGTCGGGCGGCAGTGTGGTCGGCCTGAAACTCAAGGATAATGATGCCCGCCGAGCCCGTGCCCGGTATGGGAACGACGTATGAATCTGCCGAAAGACCCCGCTGCGCGGACACCCTCCGGTGACGACTCGTCCGACGCGCCGGCGCGCGCGCCGGCGTCCGGAACGCTGGATCCGAGTGCCGTCATGCTGCGGGTCCGCGCCGAGTTGGCGCGGCGCGGCGTTGAACTTGACAGCGACACGCAGGGCGATGCGGCGTCCGCTGACGTCATTGAGCGTTGGCGTCCGAGTGCCGCACGACTGCCGGACAAGCCGCAGTACACGCTCGCGGATTTTCTTGCGTTTGATGACGGGGACTTCATCGACACCGTTTACCGCAAGTTGTTGTGGCGGCCGTCCGGCGACGCTGGCTCGCGCGCTTACCTTGAAGCACTCCGTAGCGGGGCGATCGGCAAAGTCGAACTTCTTGGCATGATCCGGTTTTCCGACGAGGGACGCGAGAAGGCGGTGCATGTCGATGGACTTCTGTTGCCCTACAAGCTCCGTCGCTGGTGTCGGATACCCATTGCTGGGTACGTTCTGCGTTTTGCGCTAGCCATCCGTCAGTTGCCGCGCCTGACGGTGCATCTGCAGCAAATTGAGGCACGGTCGGCGCGTGAGAGCCAGGCGGTCGGGCGCCTGCTCAATCGCCGAGCACTGGGTGCTGAGCGTACGTTTGCGATGCTGGTCGACGTCCAGCGGGTCGAAGTTGAAGAGTTGCGCAAGGCGCAACAGGCGGACCTCGACGCGTTGCGCAAAACGCAACAGGCGGACCTCGACGCGTTGCGCAAAACGCAACAGGCGGCTATTGACGACTTGCATGCGCGCGTCGAAGGCGAGCAACGTCGTTTACGGAGCATGCTCGAGCGCCTGACGGTGTTCCTGGACACTCATGTTCCGCGTGCGGCAGGTGAAAACACGGGTCGCGAACCGTTGATTGCACCCGAGCGCGAATACGCCGGGTTCGAGGATGTGTTTCGGGGTGACCGCAACGAGATCAAACTGCGCGTCGCGCACTATCTGCAAACGCTCTCCGCTGCGGCAATCCAACCCGGGCCGCGCGACGTTGTGCTTGACCTTGGCAGCGGGCGCGGCGAATGGTTGGAGGTGTTGGCCGAGCACGGCTACCGCGGGCGTGGCGTTGATACCAACCGCGGCATGCTCGAACGCTCCATTGCACGCGGGCATGAGGTGATCGAGGCTGATGCGCTGGCGTACCTGCGCGCACAAGATGACAATGCGTTCGCAGCGGTGACGGCCATGCACCTGGTGGAGCATATTCCGTATGCTGCGCTGGTCGAGTTGTTGAGTCAGGCGCTGCGGGTTTTGCGGCCCGGCGGAGTATTGATTCTGGAAACGCCCAACCCCGAAAACATTCTCGTGGGTGCTTGTTATTTTTACATGGACCCCACACACCGCAACCCCATTCCGCCGCAGCTCTTGCAGTGGAACGTTGAGGCGCGGGGCTTCGAGCACGTAGTGATCGACCGTCTGTCGGAGCACCGCGGCGTACTTACGCTGCACCCTGTGGCGGACGATGTTGCGGGTGCCTCCCAGATCAACCAGATGGTGGCGTGGTTTACTGCGCCGCCGGACTATGCGGTCATCGCGCGGAAGCCGGCGTCGGTGCGGCTCGCTTGATTCGGCAAGGCTTGGCGCGCAGGGGCGTGGGTGGGCTGCCGAATCCGCCGTGCCCACCGTTAGAATGCTGTGCTGTGGCTTGCGCGGGCGATACGCCGGCGTACGCGGGTGGCCGGGTGCGACGCGGTCGTCGGCGCGCCAAATCCATGGTTTTTTTGCGGGGAAACACAGGTGCGATTGGTAGTCGATCTGCAAGCGTGTGAAACGGACTCGCGCGATCGCGGCATTGGCCGTTATTCGATGAGTCTGGTTCGGGCGCTGATGTCGGAGCTGAAGCGCGGCGATGAGGTGATTGTCGCGATCGATCTTGCAGATGCCAAGCGTGCGCTGGAGCTGCGCCACGAGTTACGCCACCGCAGCGTGCGCGCCCAAGTGGTCGCATACGGGTACCCGTCGACACCGGTGACCGACGCATCGGCCGTAGTGCGGCGGCTCGCCGGCCAACTGCGCTCACGATTCTACGCATCGTTGCATGCTGACGTACTGCTTGTCTCGAGCCTCTTCGAAACCGCCGCGCGATTCACGACAGAACTCGATTGGCAGTCAATCGGGTCGATGCCTGTCGCTACGATCGGCTATGACGTGATACCACTGCTTTTCCCCGAACGTTATCTGTCGGAGGGGCGCTTTGCCACCGAATGGTACCGGCGGCGGCTGGAGGATCTCGCGAAATTTGACCTCATACTGTCGATTTCGCAGGCAACAAAACGGGATCTGGTTTCCAATCTTGCCATCGCTGATGACAAGCTTGCGGTCATTGGTGCAGGCTTCGATGCGACGTTGGCATGCACGTGTGACGATGAGGAAGTGAAGCGACGCTTGCGCCTTCTGGGCATCGAGAAGCCGTTTGTGTTGATGGTCGGCAACGGCGATTGGCGCAAAAACACGATTGGTGCGTTACAAGCGTTCGCAGCGCTGCCAAAGGCGGTGCGCGACGCCCACGAGCTGGTGTTGACGCAAGTGGGCAACGACTTCGAGGAAATGCTGAAGTCCAAGTATCACGCGGTGCAGCATCAGGTTCGCATACTCGGCAGGGTGGACGATGCGACGCTCGCGCTGCTTTATCGCGGGTGTCGTGTGTTTTACTTCCCTTCCCATTACGAGGGATTTGGGCTACCGGTACTTGAAGCCATGGCGTTTGAGGCACCCGTATTGTCGTCGAACGCCGGTGCCTTGCCGGAAGTCGTGCGTAACTCGCAGTCGCTGTTCGATCCCACGTCACCGCGCGAGGGTGCAACTTTGTTGGCGCGGGCACTGGTGGACGGTGAATTCCGTGAAGGCCTTCGGCGTGGTGCACGCGAACACGCGTTGACGTTTACGTGGGAACGAACGGCGCGACAAGCGTTGGACGCACTGCGCGCACTGGTAAACAGGAAGCGCAAGTGCAAAGTGTGGCGCGACGATGCAGTGTGGCCTTCAGACGAGCACATCGCGTTGATGGCCGACGCCTGCATTGAGTCCGGGAAACGCGGCGAGCGCGCGCTTGAGGATGGACTGCATGCGATAGTGCGCGGGGCGCGGCGCCGCGTGTTGGTGGATGTCACCGAGGTCGTCCGGCTGGATGCGCGCTCAGGCATTCAGCGCGTAACGCGAAACTTCTTCACCGGTTTGGCTGCTATCGCCGGCTCGGACGGCAGCTTTGACGTCGAGCCGTTTTGCTGGACCGAAGGTGGTATTCGTTACGCGAGAGAATATGCCCGGGATCACCTGAATGTATCGTGCGCAGGTATGGATGAACCTGTGCGGGTCGAGCCGTCCGATCTCGTGTTCATGCTGGATTCGTCCTGGTGGTCGCCCGAGCGCTTCGATGACTTGCATGCACGCGTACATGCGGCGGGCGGCGAGGTGGTGTGGGTGGTGTACGACCTGATACCCGTCCGGTTTCCGGAAACGTGTGACCCGGGGATGCCGCCCGCGTTTCAGGCCTGGCTGACGCACGCGGTGCGGACGAGTGACGGGGTTGTCTGCATCTCCAATGCGACGCGCCACGATCTCGAGGCGTTCATGGATACGATCGTCGACGAAGGCGCACTGCGACCATGGACGCGCACCGTGTATCTCGGTTGCGATCTTGACCCACGGGCTCCCCAGGCCGCGCCATCCGAACGCAGCCGATTGGTGTGTGCGGCGCTTGGAGCCCGGCCGTACTTCATGGCGCTTGGCACCCTCGAGCCGCGCAAGGGCTACGACACAATTCTTGGTGCGTTCGAGTTGTTGTGGTCGCGTGGGCTGGATATTGCGCTCGTCATCGTTGGCAAGCAAGGGTGGAACGTGGCCGAGCTCGCCGCACGCATCTATCAACACCCGGAATACGGCCGACGGCTGTTCTGGTTGCAAAGGCTGGGTGATGCCGACATGCGCGACCTGCTCGAACACTCCAAAGGCTTGATTCAAGCGTCCATCTGGGAAGGCTTTGGGCTACCGCTCGTTGAGGCCGGAAGTATGGGTGTTCCCTTGTTGGCGACCGACATCGCGGTGTTTCACGAGATCGCAGGCGACGCGGCTGCCTATTTCCCCGTCGGCGATGCGAACGCGTTGGCGAACCTGGTTGCGGCGACCGTTGACGGCAAGCTGCCGCACGGTTCTGCCGCGCAAGTCTGCTACAGGAGTTGGTTGCAAGCCTCTCAGGAGCTTGCTGCCGAGCTGCTGTCTGTATCACACGCGGGAGGCGTTGCCCAGAATGCGTACGTGGCTCCTCCTTTGACCCGTGGTGTACCGCAGTCGAGAGAGAACGCATGAGCCGCGACCAACCGCGCAAAGAAGAGGCCGCAGCGGGCGACGTAACGCCTGCGGCGTTTTGGTCCGACTTCGATCACTGGCTGATATGGGTCGCGACATTCATCGTTTTTACCAGTGTCATCGGCATGGCGGCCACGTTGGCAAGGCATTTTCACGCGCCGCAGGTGTTGCTGGTGTCGCTGCTGGTGACGGCCGTGGCTGGGTATGCGATGCGGCGAAAAGCGCGATCGCTCCCCGGAGCCAGGCCTCGCTGGCGGCATGTACTCCTCCTGTTGCTGGTGGCGCTGATATTCCGGGTGCCCGCGTATCACTACGTGATGGGTGGTCAGGATGAAGGCATCTACGTCAATATTGCCCACTACATTGAGCGCACAGGTGGAATCGACGTTCATGACCCTGTTCATGAAGCGTTGACGCGCACGCCGTATCTCGCCCAGTACGATGCGGTCAACCAGATTGGTGGAACGTCGTATCTGGGAGGCGTATACAAGGGACGAGTCGCCACTGGCAAGCTGCAGTTCCAGTTTTACGATCTGTTCCCCGTCTGGATGGCGCTGTTCATCGGCGTGTTCGGCTCGATGGCCGGTGTTTACGCATCGACGTTTTTTGCCTTGTTGTCCATCGTCTTCTTCTATCGGATCGCGTTACTGCTGACCGCCAACCGTCACTCGGCCCTGATTGCTGGCGCGCTGCTCGCGTTGAGCCCGCTGCATGCGTTTTTCTCCAAATTTCCCGTTACGGAAATTCCAACCCTCTGTTTTTCGCTACTCGGATTCCTGCTCCTGGCCGCCTATGGCTGCGATGAGCCCGAACGCCGCCAACGGCAATGGTTGTGGTTGTCTGTACTCGCGTTCTTGTGTGTCTTTGTAACCCGCATCAGCGGGTTCATGTACGTTCCGTTCATGATAGGTCTCGCGTGGGCAGCACTTCTGTTCGATCGGGACGCCCAGCGTCGCAGGCACCTCCAGCTTTGGGCCGTGGGTATCACGGTGGTATACGTGGTGTCGGTCGCGTATGGCAGCGTATGGTCGAGTTATTACTCACATGACATCTACGTAAGCGCGTTCAGGCCGCGGCTCGGGAAATCGTGGAGAGCAATTCTGGCGGTGCTTGCGATAGGTACGTTTGCGGCGTGGCTTGTGATCGGTCGCCGGATGAGGAATCGCGCGATGGAGGGTGCCTCCCGCAGCCGGCTGCTCGCCGTTGAGGGCTGGTTGCCCGCAGCGGTCGTTTATATTGCGCTGTGTGTGGGGCTCGCCAAGATCTATTGGTTGGGGTGGACCAGGCACTATCAATATGCGCACGGATACAGCGCGTGGCATTTGATGGACACGGGTTGGTATGGCGCCACTGCAACCAGCCTTTGGTCGCTGGCGGTGTTCATGGGGCCATTGCTGGTGCTCGCGTTTTTCGTGTCCGTCGCTGCCGCGCCGCGTGACCCACGAATACGATTTTTGCGTTGGTTTGTCGCCGGGTTTTTTACGTGGATCGCGACGCTGGAATGGGTTCTTCCGTATAGCCCCTACTATTCGAGATACCTGTTGAGCGAAGTGGTACCGTATTCCATTTTACTTACGGTGTGCGTATGGAGCGGCCTTGGCAGGGGCCAACGCCGAAGCGTTCTATCGTTGGTAATGACGATTAGCTTGCTGTATGGGCTGACGCTGTCGGCCGCGCAGCTGGGCAAGAACGAAAACCAGGGCGCACGTGCAGCGTTGGCGCGGGTGGTGCGCCACGTTGGCCCGTCTGACCTTATTCTGGTGGATGGCTCCCCAGGCTCGCTGATTGGTCAAAGCGAAGTCAAAACGCCGTTGCTGTATACGTTCGGGCGCGCCGCCGCGACCGTCGGGCCACCCGGGCTGTGTGACGCGGGCTACTGGGATGCCCTGGGCGCATCCTTCGACCAACTGTTTTTACTGACATCCAGCCGGATTGCGCACCCGACGGGCTTCCAGTATGTAACAGGTTCGCGCTTTCGGGTCATGCAGTTTCAGTGGAACCATTCGTTTCCGCACAAGTTGATCGTTGGCCGAAACTATCCGCTGTACCTGTTTCGTCGGGACAACGACTCGCCGCTGCGGTGCGATCGGGTTGTGTTTGCCAGTGGCGGCATGGGAGTGAATTGGCTGCGTTCGGGCTGGAGCGGGCAGGAGCCTTGGGGGACTTGGAGCCTCGGCAAGCATGCGGTAATGTCGATTGGCGGCAATGCGTTCGCGCAATTTCGAGGCGGTGCGGTATTGCGGCTGGATGCGAAAGTGCTTGTGAGCGCGCAACACGCGGTCCAGCACGTGATCGTGAAAGTCAATGGGACGCCGGTAGCGGCCTACACCGGTAGTTATCCGGCAAGCGAATTGACGATGCAGATACCTATTGCAGCGGCGGATATACGCGGTTCGCAGCCAGTTACGGTCATGTTCACACTGCCCGATGCCACCAGCCCCGCAGCAATCGGGATCGGCGCCGATACACGGCAGCTCGCTTTGGGCTTGATTGACGCCCGGATATTGCCACCAACCCAGCCGCCCGGGTCTGCGCAGCGTGGGAGGTGAGCGACCGCATGCATGTGCGGGCGTGTACGGCGCACCGCACCGCGGCTACTCATCGCGCTCGGAACTTGTATTCGTCTCCATCCGCTGCACCCGAAAGTCGATCGTAAGCGTCCGCTCGTCTCATCTACCGCCGTGGCACCCGAGGTGATGTGATCGCGCCTTTCCAAGTGGAGAGGCAGCTTGATGGCGGACAAGGCGGCGTTGTGGCGTGAACGTCTGGC
>SCQU01000004.1 GCA_004299555.1 Rhodanobacteraceae bacterium | reverse complement strand
GTCGTCAAGTGTCCAACCTGCGGCACGCCACGAACAGCGATCTTTTGTGCGAGGCGTTTCTGCATGCGTTCACTGGGCAACCACTGCCAACTGATGAGGAGCTGAGACGAACCATGGCTATCAAGAAAGCTGCTGCGAAGAAACCCGCCAAGAAGGCGGCCCGTAAAACCACCGTTCGCAAGTCGGCGAAGGCAAAAACCGCCACGGCCCACAAGAGCGTGCGCAAGGCGGTCAAGAAGACGGCAAAGAAAACGGTACGCAAGGTTGCGGCAAAGAAGGTCGCCAGGAAGCCGGCACGCAAGACGGCTGCCAAGAAGACGGCGCGCAAGCGCACCGTGAAGAAGGCGGTCATGGCCAAAACCGCACGCGCCAGCAAGACCAAGCGTCCGGCCAAGCGTGCCAAGAAGTAGGAACCGGGCAACCGCGTGTTGGCGGTTGCAGTTTGCGTTCAATCCATAACGACAAGCCTGCCTTCCCCGTGGTGCCCAGCACGGGGTGCGGGCAATTGGTACAGGTGTTGGCCCCGGATTTTCCGGGGCTTTCCATGTGGGGCTGGCCGGCGGCCGGCGGCACGGCCGCCGGCTGGCCGGGCGCGGCGGTCATCGCAAGTGTCGAAAGCGTCACATCCTGCCGACGTGCGCTGGGGCAATCTGCATGGGGCGGGGTCGGGGGCGTGGCATGCGGGGTGGAATGATTCGTGCATGACCCCCAAGATCGAATTCATCCAATCTGCATACAGGTGGGCGCATGATTACTTTCGCAGGTACTCGTTCAGGGTCAGATTCCTCCAGGTTCTCGGGCGCGGTGCGGGGTTTCGCCGTGGTGGCGGGCATGACGCTGGTACTTGCGGGTTGCGGCAAGAGCCAGCATTCACCCGCGCCGGCGGCGTCCGCCGCGGCCAGTGCCGCCGCATCCGCGCCGGCAGCTTCGGCGCCAACGGCACTGCCATCGGCGAGTCCGGCTGCTGCGGCGTCGGCCACCAAGGCCGAAGCACAGGCGGTCGCCAAGGCCAAGGCCAAGCTTGACAGCATGAGCGTGCCGGACCTGCTGACCGCCGCGCGCAATGCCTATGCGCAGCACCGCCTGGTTGCACCGGCGGGCGACAATGCGATGGAGTACTACGAAGCGGTGCTGGCCAAGGATCCGAAGAATCAGGTCGCCAGGGACGCACTGCGCGAGACCTTCCCGTTCAGCGTGCCGGATGTCGAGAAGGCGATTTCGAGCAACAACTTCACCGACGCCAACCGTGAAATCGGGATTTTGGCGAAGGCCGATCCCACCAACTACACGCTGACGCTGTTGCGTTCCAAGCTGGATGCGCAGCAAAAGTTGCAGGTACGCCAGCAGCAGCAGGCGCAGCAAAAGGCGCAGAAGGCGGCCGAGCTGGCAGCGGCGCAGAAGGCAGCCGCGGCCAAGGCGCAGGCTGAGCAGGAAGCCGCGGCCAAGCTCGCCGCGCAACAGGCGGCCCAGCGCAAGGTGGCGGTGCCGGCGGCAAGACAGGCCGCACCGGCGGCGCCCGCGCCGACGACCGGAGTTACGCGCAACGCGAAGGTCGTGCAGGCCGCCGCTGCGTCATATCCGCTCGACGCCGCGCGCAACCAGACCTCGGGCTACGCGACCGTGCAGTTCACCGTCACGGCCACGGGTGCCGTGACGGGTGTGCACGTCGTTGCCTCGTCGCCGCGCCGGGTGTTTGACCAGGCCGCCATCCAGGCCGTGGAGCGTTCCAAGTACGAGCCCGCGATGCGCAATGGTCAGCCGGTGTCCGCGGTGCTGCAGCGCCGCGTTGACTTCAAGTTCGGGGGGTGATCGGTCGCGCTGCGACCTGCCAGTGGCAGGTCGCGCGACCAATCACCGGCGGCCTCGGATGGCCGCACCGGCGCCCTGCACCATCGGCGGCTGCTTGCCTGAACGTTGTGGGAGCGACCGCCCGATGCCGGTGGCACCGGCCGCGCGATTTCACGACCGGCCACGCATGGCCGGGCCGGTGCCCCACACCATGGACGGTTGCTTGCAACCAACTTTCCTGTCGCGCTGCGACCTGCCCTACAGCGCCGTCCGTGGCGGAGGCTCCGTGGTCGCGCGACAAATCACGGGTCGCCACGGATGGCCGGGCCGGCACCCCCCACCTGTTTTCCTGCACCGGGACGGGGCCTGCCTGAAGTTCCGGTGGCACGCGCGGCGCTTCTATGCAAGACGGGCGCAACGCCGGAGGCGGCATGCGCAAGTCCATCTGCCATACCAAGCTCAGCGTTTGTGGCGCGGGTGATGCACGGCCCGGTGCCGGCGCACCTTGCGCGCGGCAGGACGTTCGCTGCGGTCAAGCCCCGCCCAGTCCTCGTGCGGCAGCGCGAGGAGCGAGTCCATCAGCTCGGGCAGCAAGCCGGCGGGGGTGTTGCTTTCACAGTTCCACAGCAGCACGACCCCGGCGTGGTATTCGGGCAGGAACCCGATCATCGAACGGTAACCCTTCACCGCGCCGGCATGGAAGATCAGCGTGTGGCCGGCATAGTCATAGACGCGCCACCCCAGGGCGTAGGATGCGTGCTTCACGCGCGCGCGGCGCCAGTTCGAGAACATCCGTTCGCTGGGCGTATCGATGATTGGCGCGTGCAGCACGTCCAGCAGTGAATCGGGCAACACCAGCGGGCGTCCGCCCATCTGCGCGATCAGCCACTGCTCCATGTCGCGGATGCTGGCATTGACGCCCGCGGCGGGTGGAATGTAGAAGTGGGTGTTGGGTTCGTAGGCGATCCAGTGGCCGTGGCTTTCGTAGTGCGGCCGCGCCCAGCTGCGGCTGCTTTCGAGCCCGTCACGGCCGTAGCTCGCGGTGGTCATGCCGAGCGGGACAAACAGGTACTGGTCGACCTGCTGGATGAAAAACCGGCCGGTCTTGGCGTGGATCACGTCGCCAATCAGCGAGAACGCGACGTTCTGGTAGCCATAGCAATCGCCCGGCGCGCACGTCAGCGGCACCGTGTCGAGTTTCCGCTCCAGCTCCTGGTAGGGGACGCCGTCCGATAGCAGGTTGTCATACGCGTTGTGCGGCAGGCCGATGCTCTGGCTCAGGATGTCGCGCACGGTCGCTTCCTGCGAGGCGTTGGCGTTGCGCAGCTTGAAGAATGGCAAGACCGTCGCCAACCGCGTATCCCAGGTCAACACGCCCTGGCGGACCAGTAGTCCCGTGAGCGCCGTGGCGAATGCCTTGGACAGCGAGGCCAGCCGGAACGCGGTGTCGGGTTGGACCTTGGCGCCGGTGTTGGCGTCGGCATAGCCGAGGGTGCGCTCGTAGCGCACCCTGCCATTGATGACCACCGCCGTCGCGAGCCCCGCGGTGCGGTTCTCGGCCGCCAGCTGGTCGAGCCAGTGGTCGTAGTGCTTGAGCGCGTCGGCCACGCGCGCCGGCGGCAGCGTGGCCTGGTGTACGCCCGTGTGTACGACTGCAGGTTCGGCCGGAACAGGGTTGCCGTGGATTTGCGCCGCGACTGCGGCGGTGGACAAAACCATGCAGGCGAACCCTGCACAGAAAGCGGTCAAGCGCATGCTATGCTCGAAGTGTCGGGCCCTGGGGCCCGCCCAAGTGCCTTGAGGAGACGCCAATGACGGGTCTGATCATCTTCCTGATCATCATCGCCATCATTGTGATTTACCTGGTTGCGATCTACAACGGACTGGTGACGGCGCGCAACGCGTACAAGAACGCGTTTGCGCAGATCGACGTGCAGCTTACCCGCCGCCACGACCTGATTCCAAATCTGGTGGAAACCGCCAAGGGCTACCTCACGCATGAACGCGAGACGCTCGAAGCGGTCACCCAGGCGCGCACCGCGGCGGTGAATGGTCTGGCGGCGGCCAAGGCCAAGCCGGGTGATCCGGGTGCGATGCAGCAGCTGGCGGGCGGCGAGAATCAACTGACCCAGGCGCTGGGCCGGTTGTTTGCGGTCAGCGAAGCATACCCGGATTTGAAAGCCAACCAGAACATGATGCAGTTGTCCGAAGAGTTGACCTCAACGGAGAACCGGGTCGCGTTTGCGCGGCAGGCCTACAACGATTCGGTGATGAACTACAACAACCGCTGCGAGGTATTCCCGTCCAGCCTGATCGCCGGCCCGGCCGGGTTCGTGCCCGCCGAGCAACTGGCGATCGATGATCCGGCCAAGCGCGAGGCGCCGAAGGTTTCCTTCGCGTAGGGCGTCGCCGCGGAGCAACCATCGTGGATTTCTTTGCGCGCGAAGCCAAGGTTCGACGCTCCAGCCGCATCCTGGTGCTGCTGTTTGGCCTCGCGGTGCTGGCGATCGTGGCCGCGGTCGACCTCGTGTGCGCGTTTTTCCTGGTCGGGTTCCGGCCCGGCCCGCTGGCTGCCATCACCGTCGCGGTACTGGTGGTGATTGGCTTGTGTTCGGCTTACCGCGTAGCGAGCCTTGCCGGGGGCGGCGCCACCGTCGCACGCGAGCTCAGTGCGACCGAAGTGCCGGCGGATGCGACCGATCCGAAGTGGCGGCGTTTACGCAACGTCATCGAGGAAGTCGCGATTGCGTCCGGGGTACCGGTGCCCGAAATCTATGTGTTGCAGAACGAGCCCGGCATCAACGCGTTTGCCGCCGGCTACACCCCGACCGACGCCGCGGTGTGCGTGACCCAGGGCTGCCTCGACAAGCTCGATCGCGACGAGTTGCAGGGCGTCATCGCGCACGAGTTCAGCCATGTACTGAACGGCGACATGCGCCTCAACATCCGCCTGATGGGCTTGTTGTTCGGGATCATGGCGATCTGGGTGGTCGGCCGGTTCCTGATGTGGGGCGGTTTCTTCGGCGCCGGCGACAACGACCGTGGCGGGCGCCGGCGCGGCGGCAGCGGCCAGGTGGCGCTGGCGGGCGTCGCGTTGCTGGCGGTGGGTGCGATCGGCATATTTTTCGGCCGCCTGATCCAGGCCGCGGTCTCGCGCGAGCGGGAGTCGCTGGCCGACGCCGCGGCCGTGCAGTTTACTCGCCAGGCTTCCGGCATCGCCGGTGCGCTCAAAAAGATCGCGGTGTTCGAGGAAGGCTCGGCGCTGCAGAGTCCGCGGCGCGACGAGGTGCGCCACATGCTGTTTGGTGACGCCGAGCCAAGCTCGCTGTTTGCGACCCATCCGCCCATCGTTGCACGCATCAAGGCGCTGGAGCCGGGTTTCGATCCGGCGGAGTTGGACGCCTACGTCAAGCAATGGCTGGCGGCCGGCAACGATCCCAATTCGATTGAACTGCACGCCGAGTTGCAGCCGTGGGAAAAGGCCGTACGCGATTTCGCCGCGGTCGATGGTGACCCGGTCATCGCGGCGCCGCCACCCATGCCGGAGCAGGCGGCGGCGGCAGGTGCAGCGGTGCCGCCGCTACCCGGCGCGGCGCAGGGTGGCGCGGTCGGCGGCGTGCTCCCGGCGCGCGGTGCCGAGCTGGCGATCACCGCAGCTGCGGTGGCCGCGCAGGTAGCCACGCCGGGTACCGACGACTATCACGCCGCCGCCGGCCTTCATGCCCGGATACCGGCCACACTGACCGCGGCCGCGCACGATTCGCGCGGTGCGTTGGCGACGGTGTTTGCGTTGGCGGTATCCGAGCACCCCGACCTCATGGCGCAGCAGGTGCAGTCGGTCGCGCAGGCGTTTGACGCGGCCCTTGCCGCGACCACCCGCGGGCTTGCCACCCAGATGGCGGACCTCCACCCGATGCTGCGTCTGCCGCTGGCGCAGATCGCCTTCCCGGCGCTGAAGCGGCGCCCGCGGTCCGAGATCCAGAAGCTGGTGCAGACGCTGGATGCGATCATCCACGCCGATGGGCGCGTGGACCTTGACGAATACTGCCTGGCCAGGTTGGTGCAGACCCAGGTGGTCGCGGCGCTGGACCCGGCGGCAGGGTTCAAGCCGGGTACGGTCAAGCTGCTCGCCGTGCACGATGAGTTGCGCGACCTGGCGGCGCTGGTGGCGCATTTTGGCAATGACGACGAGGACGCCGCGCGGCAGGCCTTTCAGGCGGCCATGCACGAGGCCCTGCCCAACGAGGCGTTGCTGTACGCGGTACCCGATGACTGGCAGGCCGCGCTGGATCGCGCGCTGGCCGCACTGGTACGGCTGACGCCGGAGGGCAAGCAGCTCACCGTGCAGGCGCTGACGCACGCGATTGCGGTGGACGGCAAGGTGACCGTCGCCGAGTCGGAGCTGTTGCGCGTGGTGTGCGCAACCCTGGGCTGCCCGCTGCCGCCGGTACTGGTCGGCACGTAGTGGTGGCGCGCGCCCGGAACCCACGGCTGCCGCTAGGCGCGCGGGTTTTCGCGCAGCGCGCGTGCGTGTGCCAGCAGCTCCGGGAAGAACGCATCGAAGTGGTGTTGCAGCGAGCTGGCGTGCGCGAGCAGCGCGGGCAGGGCATCGGCGATGGGCGAGGGGCGCGACAGCCGGTGCGCCATGGCGTGGAACACCACGTCGAGGACGCCGGTGTCGCCGTATGCAATTGGCAATCCGTGGCTGCGCATCCAGGCGTGGAAACGGCACAGCGATACCGGCAGGTCGGTCGCGTGCGCGTCCAGCAGCGCCAGCCAGCGTGGCGCAAACCGCGCGAGCGGCTCGTCGGCGTCGAAGCGCCGCCACTCGCGCACCAGCAGGTGGTCGAACCAGACATCCAGTACGATGCCGGCATAGCGCCGCATGGGCGGCGCGAACAGGTTGCGCGCCGCCACGACCTCCGGGTGGGTGTCGGTGTAACGGTCGATCGCGCGGTGGAACCGCAGGCCCGCCTGGCGCGCCGCCGGCCACGCCGGATCGGGGTGACCGTGGGTGAAGTCACCGAGCGCGCTGCCGAGTGCGAATTCGTCGCCGCCGGCATCGGCGAGCAGGGCGTGGGCGAGATGGTTCATGGGTTTGGCTGGGGTTCGCGTTCGCTGGGCTGTTGTGAAAAGTCAGGCCAAGGATGGCGGTCCTGGCGTTGGGAGGCTCTCGATCAGGCCGTTTGGCATGCGGTTTGGCGGCAACGCGATCAGGGACGGTCGCACTAGTATCATGCGCGCATGAGTGAAACCTTGGCGCCGGCCCCATCCGGCTTTCCCGCTGGCCCGATGACCTTTGCGCTGCCGGGGCCGGCTGGCACACTGGAAGTGGCAACCGCCGTACCCGAGCCCGAGTGCGCGCGGGCCGGCACGGTGGTCATTTGCCACCCCAACCCCGTCCAGGGCGGCACCATGCGCAACAAGGTCATCACGATGGTGGAGCGCGCCTTGCGTGAATCGGGCCTCGCGACGGTACGGTTCAACTTCCGCGGGGTGGGCGCCTCGACCGGTGAGTTTGACCATGGCGACGGCGAAAGCGGAGACCTGGTCGCGGTCGCGCAGTGGGTGCGGCAGACGCGGCCGAACGACGCACTGTGGCTGGCCGGATTTTCGTTTGGCAGCTATGTCGCCCTGCGCTCGGCGCGTTCGCTCGGTGCGGCCGCATTGATTACCGTGGCGCCGCCCGTCGATCGCTACGCCGTGGCCGAGCTGGCGATGCCCACCTGTCCTTGGCTGCTGGTGATGGGCGAGGCCGACGAGGTGGTGCCGCCGCAGGCGGTGTTTGACTGGGCCGCCACGCTCGATCCGCAACCGACCATCGTGCGGATGCCCGACACCGGCCACTTTTTCCATCGACGCTTGATGGATCTGCGCGGCGCGGTCAAGAACGCCGTGCGCGGCTGGTTGCCGGGCCTGGTGAAGAGTGCTGGCTGAGCGCATGGACGCTGCGGTCAACGCCGGCGCGGCGCTGCCAAGCGTCCGTTATGCGCGCGGGGTGGCTGCCGGTGCGTGGCAGGACGATCCGGCGCAGCGCAAGGCACTGGTCCAGTTCGATCGCCTGCAACGCGCGCTGGTGACACCGCCGCCCGGGTGGTTCGCGCGCCTGCGCGCGCGCGCGGGGCGGCGGCTGGTGCCGGTGCAGGGTCTGTATCTCTGGGGCCAGGTTGGGCGCGGCAAAACCTTGCTGATGGACCAGTTTGTCGACTCGCTGCCGGGTGGCATGGCGCTGCGGGTCCACTTTCATCACTTCATGCTGGACGTGCAGTCGCGCCTGCGCGAGCTGGGCGAGGTGCGCGATCCGCTGCGGCAGGTTGCCGCCGGCGTGGCCGCGCGGGCGCGTGTGCTGTGTCTCGATGAATTCATGGTCACCGACATCGGCGATGCGATGATCCTCTCGGGCCTGCTGGGGGCCTTGTTTGCACGCGGCGTCGCATTGGTCACGACCTCCAACACGCCGCCCGCCGAGCTGTACCAGGGTGGCCTGCAGCGGGCGCGCTTCGTGCCCGCCATCGCCCTGCTGGAGCACAACTGCGCGGTGGTGGAACTGGCGTCCGGCCACGACTGGCGGCTGCGTGCGCTGACGCGGGCGCCGGTCTACCTGACGCCCGATGACGCCCGCGCCGAGGCCGCGCTCGGGCGCCTGTTCGCCGAGCTTGCGCAGGGCACGGTGCGCGCCGACGCCGATCTTGCGATCAATGACCGCACGCTGCGCGCGCGGCGCGTGTGTGCGCAGGCGGTGTGGTTCGATTTTGCCGCGCTGTGCGAGGGCCCCTACGCCTCGGCCGATTACATTGAATTGGCGCGGACCTACCCGGCGATCCTGATTTCGCGCCTGCCGCAGTTCACGCCGTTCAACGAGGATGCCGCCCAGCGTTTCGTCCATTTGATCGATGAACTGTACGATCGCCGGGTCAAGCTGGCGGTGACCGCACAGGCGCCGACGATCGACCTGTACGACGGCCGCCGCCTGCGCGGCGATTTCGCGCGCACGATCAGCCGCCTGATCGAGATGCAGAGCCGCGAGTACCTGGCCCAGGCGCACCGCGTGGACCAGCCGCAAGGCGGCTAGGTCCGTTGCCGCGCCGGGCCTGACGGCTGTCATGCGCGAAACGCATGACATTGCACACTTCCCCCCGCGCTGCGGCGCTTGCACACTGGGTCTGCAATAAATACAATACTGTACGGTTTAGTTATGTGAACCGCAGCATCGGCGCTTCCGGCCACGCTCCAGACCGTCTCCCAGCCTGAGTGACCCAACCCATGATCCAGTTGCAGTCTGCCATCCGGCAGATCGCGGTGGTGGCAGCGGTTTTTGCGCTTGCCGGCTGTGCCGTGGGGCCGAACTTCCGTGCGCCGGCCGCGCCCGGGGTCGATCGCTACACCGCGGCGCCGCTGCCGCGCGCGACCGTCGGCGCGGAGACCGCCGGCGGCGATGTCCAGCACTTTCTTGCCGGGGCCGCGGTGCCACAGCGCTGGTGGATGGCGTTTGGCAACGCGGAGCTGGATCGCCGCGTGGCGCAGGCGTTTGGGCACAGCCCCACGATTGCTGCGGCCACGGCGGCCCTCAAGCAGGCCGAAGAAACCGCCAAGGCCGCGGATGGCAGCCTGTTTCCCGCGCTGGACGCCAAGGCGGGCGCAACCCGCCAAAGGCAGTCCAGTGCCGCGTTCAGCGACGCATTCAAGTTTCCGCCGCTTACCGTCTACAACGCTTCGGTCAACGTGGGCTATGTGTTTGACCTCTTCGGCGGTGTACGCCGCGGCATCGAAGCGCAGGCCGCGCAGGCCGACGTGCAGCGGGCGCAGCTGGACGCGACCTACCTGACGCTGGCGGCGAACGTGGTGACGGCCTCGCTGCAGGAAGCCTCCTTGCGCGAGCAGGTCGCCGCCATGCGCGCGATCATCGCCTCGCTCAAGCAGGAACTCGACATCGCCAGCCGGCAGCAGGCGATCGGCGCCAAGTCCCTGGCCGACACGCTGGCGGTGCGCGCGCAGCTCGCGGCCGCCGAAGCCACCCTGCCGCCGCTCGAAAAGCAACGCGCGGCGACGCAAAACCAGCTTGCGACGTACCTGGGGGTGCCGGCCGCGCAACTTCGGCTGGAGCCCGTCACGCTGGCGGCGGTGACGCTGCCCACCGGCGTTCCGGTCAGCCTGCCATCGACCGTTGTCGCCCAGCGTCCCGATATCCGTGCGGCTGCAGCGCAACTGCACGCCGCCACCGCGCAGGTCGGCGTGGCGACCGCCGACATGCTGCCGCAGATCACGCTGTCCGGCAGCCTCGGCTCTTCGGCGCTGCGCTCTGGCGATCTGTTTGCGGCCGGCACCGGCGCGTGGTCGATTGGCCTGGGCCTGGTGCAGCCGTTGTTCCACGGCGGCCAGTTGCTGCACAAGAAGCGCGCGGCCGAGGCGGGGATGGCGGCGGCGGCTGCCGACTGGCGGCAGACCGTTCTGGTTGCGTTCCAGAACGTCGCCGATACCTTGCAGGCACTCGACTACGACGCGCAGACCCTCAAGGCGCAGGCTGCGGCCGCACGGGATGCCGCGAAACTGCTGGCCTTGACGCGCAGCCAGTATCGCGTGGGCGCCGTCGGTTATCTGGCCCTGCTGTCGGCCGAGCGCCAGTACCGGCAGGCCCGCAGTGCCGCAATCGTTGCCCGTACCGCGCGCCTGGCCGATACCGCAGCCTTGTACGCAGCGTTGGGCGGCGGCTGGCCGGACAGCGCCCAAACTCCGCTGCGCAGCCGCGCTTCCGGCACGGCACCGGCACCGGCCGCCGCAAACCGTGCGCGTGCTCCCCGCGAACCGGCGCCAACCCCCCACCAGTGAGGCGAAACCATGGCGGACGAGACGGCCTCCCCGAAGTCCAAACTGCGCAAGCGCCTGATCATCGTCATCGCCGCGGTGGTGGCGCTGTTCGCGCTGCTGGTTGGCTGGAACACGGTCAAGGGCATCATGATCGGCCGGTTCATGCGGTCCACGGCCAATCCCACCCAGACGGTCAGCACCATGACGGCGGCGTACCAGGACTGGCAGCCGCACGTCGATGCGGTGGGCAACGTGCGTGCGGTCCATGGCGCCGACCTGGCGTTTGACGTCGCCGGTGTCGTCGCGGAAGTCGACGTGAAGTCGGGCGTGGGTGTCAAAAAGGGCCAGGTATTGATGACCCTGCGCAGCACGCAGGACGCGGCGACGCTCGCCGCGCTGCGGGCCACCGCGCACCTGGCGCGGCTGACCGCCGAGCGCTCAAGGCAGCAGCTGGCGGTGCAGGCGATCAGCCAGGCGCAATACGACGCCGACATGGCCACCCTGGCGAGCGCCCGGGCGAGCGCCGCGGCGCAGGCCGCGCTGGTGGCCAAGAAGACGTTGCGCGCGCCGTTCGCGGGGCGCATCGGCATCATCACCGTCAACCCCGGGGACTACCTCGGCGCGGGCACCACGGTCGTCACGCTGCAGCAGCTGGACCCGGTGTACGTGGATTTCACGACGCCGCAGGCATCGCTGGCGTTGCTCAAGCTGGGCAGCAAGGTCGGCGTAACCGTGGATGCGTTCAAGGGCAGGACGTTCACCGGCACGGTCTCGGCGACCGATCCCAAGGTGGATTTGTCGACCCGCAACGTTGGCATCGAGGCCACCGTTGCCAATCCGCACGAGCTGCTGGTACCCGGCATGTTCACCCGGGTCGCGGTGGATGCGGGCGTCGCGCAGCGCTACGTGACCTTGCCGCAGACGGCGGTCGCCTACGCGCCCTATGGCGACACCGTATTCGTGGTGCACCCGGGCACGCCGCCCGCGCTGGGCGCCGATGGCAAGCCGGTCAAGGCTGCCGCCGCGGCGCGTGCCGGCAAAGGCGGCGCCGCGCACTACGTTGAGCAGGTGGCGGTCAAGACCGGCCCGACGCGCGGCGACCAGGTGGCGGTCGTGTCCGGCATCCAGCCCGGGGACCTCGTGGTTACCAGCGGCCAGCTGAAGCTCAGGAACGGCACCCCGGTCGACATCAACAACCAGGTGCAGCCGGCGTTCAATCCCAATCCTCAGCCGGTGGAGGAGTGACCGTGGGAACGGCCGCGTGTGCGACGCGTCGCTCTGGTTGCCAAGAGCGGTTCCGCTCGCTGCCGCGAGCGGGCTACTTTTGTTACGGCAAAAGTAGCCAAAACCAACGCGCCGGGCACGGCGGTTTCGGCAACGTCGTGTTGCCGAAACGTCCCTGCGCTGCTCAGCGGGCACGCGCCGGCGCGAACTCGGCCATCCATGGCCTCGGACATGCGCGCCTTGCTCGCGTGCCCGCTTGCGCTGCTCGGCGCCGTGCAATGGCGCTGACCACGTTTCGGCGACGGCCATCCCTGGCCTGCTTCCTCGCCGGTGTAAGCACGCGCGGCGGCGCACGCGCCGAGATGGCGCGCTATGCAGCATCGAGTGCGTGGTCCGTGAGTCGAGGGGCGCAAGGCGGAACTGCGGGTTGCGGGGCCTTTGCATCATGAAGTTCACCGACCTCTTCATCCAGCGTCCGGTGCTCGCGGCCACCATCAGCCTGCTGATCCTGGTGCTGGGCCTGCGCGCGGTCACGTCGTTGCCGATCCGCCAGTTTCCCAAGACCGAAAACGCGACGATCACGGTGCAGACGGTGTACTTCGGCGCCGATGCGCAGACCATGGCGGGCTTCATCACCCAGCCGCTGGAACAGGCCATCGCGCAGGCGCAGGGCATCGACTACATGACCTCGCAGTCCTCGCCCGGCGTGTCGATGATCACCGCCACGTTGAACCTTAACTACGACGGCAATAAGGCGCTGACCGAGATTTCCTCGCTGGTCAATTCGGTGAAAAACCAGCTGCCGCAGGCCGCGCAGCAACCGGTCATCACCTTGCAGACGGGGCAGCAAATCGCCTCGATGTACCTTGGGTTTTCATCCAGCACCCTCGCCGCCAACCAGATCACCGACTACCTTGCGCGCGTCGTGCAGCCGCAGTTGAACGCGATCGATGGCGTGCAGAACGTGCAGATCCTCGGTGGCCGCACGTTTGCGCTGCGGGCGTGGCTGGACCCGGTGCGGATGGCCGCGCACGGCGTCACCGCCACCGACGTCAATCAGGCGCTGGCGGCCAACAACTTCCTGTCGGCGATCGGCACCACCAAGGGCCAGATGGTCAGCGTGGCGTTGACCGCGGCGACCGACCTGCACACGGTCGACGAGTTCAAGCACCTGGTGGTGAAGGCCGACGGCAGCGACATCGTGCGCCTGGATGACGTTGCGCGGGTGACCCTTGGCGCCACCAGCTACGACTCGGATTTTGCATTTGACGGCCAGCACTCGGTATCGCTTGGCATCAGCGCAGCACCCGATGCCAACGTGCTGGACGTGATCGCGGGCGTGCGCAAGGCATTCCCGGCGATCCAGGCGCAGCTGCCGGCCGGGCTGCAGGGCACGATCGTCTACGACGCCACCCAGTTCATCCGCTCGTCGATCAGCGAAGTCGTCAAGACCCTGGTCGAGACGCTCGTCATCGTCACGCTGGTGATTTTCCTGTTCCTCGGCACCGGCCGTGCGGTGCTGGTCCCGGTACTGGCGATGCCGCTGTCCCTGATCGGCGCGTTCGCGGTCATGCTGATGTTCGGCTATTCCATCAACCTGCTGACGCTGCTCGCGCTGGTGCTGGCGATCGGCCTCGTGGTGGACGACGCGATCATCATCGTCGAGAACGTCGACCGGCACATGAAGCATGCGCACTCGCCGTTCAAGGCGGCGCTGCTGGCCGCGCGCGAACTCGCGACACCCATCATCGCGATGACGGTGGTGCTGGTCGCGGTCTATGTGCCCATTGGTTTCGAAGGCGGATTGACCGGCGCCCTGTTCAGCGAATTTGCCTTCACGCTGGCGGGTGCGGTGGTGATCTCGGCGATCATCGCGCTGACCCTGTCGCCGATGCTGTGTTCGAAGGTATTGCGCGAATCGGATCACCGCAAACCGTTCGTCAAGCGCATCGACAAGGTGGCCGACTACATCCGTGACCGCTACCGGCGGCTGCTGCATGCCTCGCTCGACACCTGGCTGGTGGCGATCGTGTTCGGCGCGCTGATCCTGGCGGGCAACGTGTACCTGTTCACGACTGCCAAGTCGGAATTGGCGCCGCAGGAAGACCAGGGCATCGTGCTGGCGCAGGTGCAGGGGCCGCCCAACGCCACCATCACCCAGATGGGCCTGTATTCCAGGCAGGTGTTTGACATTGCCAGGTCCTCGCCGGAGTACGCCCATATTTTCCAGGTGACCGGCATGGGTGCGGTCAATTCCGGTTTTGCCGGCATCCTTTTGAAGCCGTGGGGCGACCGCAGCCGCGGTGCCACCCAGGTCCAGCAGGCGGTGCAGAAGAAGTTCAACCAGATCGCGGGCGCGCGGGTCGCGGTATTCCAGTTTCCCTCGCTCCCGGGTGCGTTTGGCATGCCGGTGCAGTTCGTGATCAAGACCACCGAGCCATTCCAGAACCTGAATGATGTCGCGCACCAGGTGCTGGCCAGGGCGCAGGCCTCGGGCATGTTCTTCTTCGTTGATTCGGACCTGAAGATCGACCAGCCGCAGGCGACGGTGGTGCTCGATCGCGACAAGGTCGCGGCGCTGGGGCTGACCCAGCAGAGTGTTGGCGCGGCGCTGTCGGCAGCGCTCGGCGGCAACTACATCAACTACTTTTCAATTTCCGGCCGGGCCTACCGGGTCATTTCGCAGGTCGCGCAGGTCGATCGCCTGAATCCCGCGCAGCTCGAGGACTACTACCTGAAGACGCCGGGCGGCAAGATGATCCAGGCTTCAACCGTCGCGCATCTGACGTATCAGACCGTGCCCGAATCGATCGACCACTTCCAGCAGCTCAATTCGGCCACGATCTCGGGCGTCATCGCGCCCGGCGTGTCGCTGGGGCAGGCGCTCAGGTTCATGCAGGGCACCCTGCAACAGGTGGCACCGGCCGGCTACACCGCCGACTATGCGGGCGAATCGCGCCAGTTCACGCAGGAGTCCGGCGGCTTCCTGTTCACGCTGCTGTTTGCGATCATCATCGTGTTCCTCGCGCTGTCGGCGCAGTTTGAAAGCTTCCGCGACCCGCTGGTGATCCTGGTGGCGGTGCCGATGGCGACCTTCGGTGCGCTGTTGTTCATCAACCTTGGGTTGTCGACGCTCAACATCTACACCGAGGTCGGCCTGGTGACGCTGGTCGGACTTATCAGCAAGCACGGCATCCTGATCGTGGAGTTTGCCAACGACCTGCAGCGCGGCCAGGGCTACAGCAAGCGGGCGGCGATCGAGGAAGCCGCGGCGGTGCGCTTGCGGCCCATCCTGATGACGACGCTGGCCATGGTGCTCGGCGTGGTGCCGCTGGTGCTGGCGGCCGGAGCCGGCGCGGCGGGCCGCCACGACATGGGCCTCGTGATCTTCACCGGGCTGTCGATTGGCACCTTGTTCACGCTGTTCGTGGTGCCGGCGGTGTACCTCGTGATTGGCGAGGACCACGACGCCGCGCGCGCTGCGGACGCCGACCCGGATGCCGACATTGACGGGTTGCCGCCGCCGCAACCGGCGGACTAATTCCTCGGCGCCGGCATCCCCCCGGGCCGTCCGCTTGCCGCGGGCGGCCCCGGCCCCCTTTCGTTCCGAAGGGGGCGATCGGTGCGCGGTTGACCCATCGCGATCCCTCTTCGGGACGAGAGAGGGCGCGGGGATGCGTTTGGCTGGTCCAACACCGCGATCCATGGTGCTATCGTTGCCGCCTGATTTGCCTTGACGGGAACTTCCATGCGTTTCACCCGATCCTGGTTGGCGCCGGCAGCAAGCGTGTTGCTGCTCGCGAGTGCACCCGCATTTGCGCGAACCACGTTGCCGCCTGCCCTCGTGATGCAGGTCGACACCATCGCCCGTACCGCGCTGGCCCAATCCGGGGTACCCAGCGCCTCGATCGCGGTGGTGCAAAACGGCCAGCTGGCCTACACCCACGCGTACGGCGATGCACGACTGGAGCCGAAAACCCCCGCCACCACGGCCATGCGCTACAGCATCGGCTCGATCAGCAAGCAGTTCACCGCGGCGGCCATTTTGATGTTGCAACAGGACGGCAAACTCAGCCTCGACGACAAGGTCGCGAAGTATTTTCCGGCCCTCACGGACGCCGGCCACATCACGCTCCGCCAGGTCCTGTCGCACACCTCCGGTTACGAGGATTTCTGGCCGCAGGATTACGTGATGCCGGAAATGCTGCAGCCGACCACGCCAAGGTTCATCCTCGATACCTGGGCGAAAAAACCGCTCGACTTCGCACCCGGTGCCGATTGGCAGTACAGCAACACCAACTATGTCATCGCGGCGTCCATCGTCCGGCGGCTGACGGGGCAGACGCCGTTCGAATTCCTGACGCAGCACGTCTTCAAGCCGCTCGGCATGGATGACGTATACGACAACAACCTGCACCCGCTGCCCACGACCGACGCCCGTGGCTACCACCGCTACGCGCTCGGCCCGTTGCGTCCCGCGCCCAAGGAAGGCGTGAACTGGCTGTACGGCATGGCCGAGCTGTCGATGACGCCGGCCGATCTGGCGCAATGGGACATCGCGATGGTGCACCAGGCGTTGCTGCACCCTGCGTCATGGCACGCCATGCAGACCGAGGTGCGGTTGAACGATGGACTGGGTTCGGGCTACGGCCTCGGCGTGTTCGTCGGCCGGCTGGATGGTCACCGGATGATCTCGCATGACGGCGAGGTCTCGGGCTTCACCGCCGCCAATCTCGTGTTTCCGGACAACGGCATGGCCGTGGTGGTGCTGACCAATCAGGATGCGGTTGACACGTCGGGGGTGATCGCCAAGCGCCTCGCCAAGGCCCTGTTCGCGCAGCACGACATGGCAGCAGGCCGGGCGTTGGCGCAGGCCAAGGCCATCTTCGCCGGCCTGCAGCGCGGCAGGCTCGATCGCGCACTGTTCAGTGCCGATGCCAACGGCTATTTCGATGCGACGGCGCTGCACGACTACCAGGCCAGCCTGGCCCCGCTCGGCACGCCCGCGACGTTCAAGATCCGCGCGGCGCGCGAGCGCGGTGGCATGCAGATGCGCAGCTATACGGTCACCTTCGCCAGGACCAAACTTGCGATCACGACCTACACCTTGCCCAACGGCCGGCTGGAGCAATACATCGTGTCGGCGGGCCATTGAGATGGCCACGACGCTGCCGCTCGGCCGTCATGCCGACTACCCCGCCACGGTTGATCCGGGCGTGCTGTTTCCGATCGCGCGCGCTGCCGCACGCGCTCCGATTGGCCTCACCGCCGGCGCGCTGCCATTTACCGGCGCCGACATCTGGAACGCGTGGGAATTTTCCTGGCTGGACGCACGGGGCCTGCCGCGGGTGGCGGTGCTGCGGATTGCGGTGCCGTGTACCTCGCCGCGCCTGGTGGAATCGAAATCCCTGAAGCTCTACCTCGGCGGCTACGCGATGACGCCGTTCACCGGCCCGGAAGCCGTGCGCGTCCGCGTGGAGCGTGACGTGTCCGCGTGCGTTGGCGCCAAGGTGGCCATCACGCTGCAGGATGCGCCCGCGGTCGAGCGCCATGGCGTCGCGGCGCTCGCCGGGGAATCGCTCGACGACCAGCGCATCGAGGCCGACGCCTACGGTCCACCGCGCGCGGACCTTTTGCAGGCGGGCGGCTACGTAGCCGAAGAGACGCTGTCGACGCGGCTCTTCCGGTCCTTGTGTCCGGTCACCGGCCAGCCCGACTGGGCCAGCATCGTGGTGCGTTACCGCGGGCCGGCCATCGACCACGCCGGCTTGCTGCGCTATTTCGTCTCGTATCGCACGCACCCGGATTTCCACGAGGCCTGCGTCGAGCGGATTTTCACCGACATCGCCGCGCGCTGCGCGCCGGAGGGTCTCAGCGTGTACGCGCGGTTCCTGCGCCGTGGCGGGATCGACATCAATCCGTGGCGCGCCACGCCGCGGTTTGCAGCGGCTCCCGGCAATCCGCGCGAAGCGCGGCAGTAAGGCCGCACTGGCGCTGCGCGTGGCGGGGGGTTCCCACACCCCTGCACACCGTTTGTACATCCAACCGCGTATTCTCGAAGCCTTGGGCGCAACTTCGAGGATGGCACGATGGAACACGCATTCGATTACCTCATCATTGGCGCTGGCATGGCCGGCGCGGCCGCGGCGCAGGCGCTGCGCGAGGCCGATGCGAAGGGTTCCATCGGCATCCTCGGTGCTGAGGCCAGCCCGCCCTACGACCGGCCGCCGCTGAGCAAGGCGCTGTGGAAGGGCGGCAAGGAAGCCGACATCTGGCGGCCCATCGACAAGGCGCGCGCCACCGTGCAGCTGTCGCGCCGCGCGACCAAAATTGATCGCGCCGCCCACGTCGTCCACGATGGCGCGGGCGACACCTGGAAGTACCGGAAACTCCTGCTGGCGACGGGCGGCACGCCGCGCAAACTGCCGTCGGGCGGCGAGGACTTCATCTACTACCGCACCTTCGCCGACTATCAGCGCCTGCGGCAGGCGGTCAAACCCGGCGCACGGATCGCCGTGGTCGGCGGCGGCTTCATCGGCAGCGAGATCGCCGCCTCGATGGCCATGAACGGCTGCAAGGTGACGATGCTGTTTCCCGCTGCCGCCATCTGCGCGCGTGCCTATCCCAGGGCGTTGGCCGAGTCCGTCACCGCGTATTACCGCGAGAAGGGCGTGGATGTCCGCACCGGCATCACGGTCGCGGGCGGCACCCGCGCGCGCCTGCGCTTGTCCGATGGTTCCACCCTGGCTGCCGACGCGGTGGTCGCCGGGCTCGGCATCACGCCCAATACCCAGCTGGCCGACGCCGCGGGCCTCAAGGTCGACAACGGCATCATCGTCGATGCCCACCTGCAGACCTCCGATCCCGACATTTACGCCGCGGGTGACGTGGCCTCGTTCCCGGCGCCCGCACTCGGCCGCCGCATCCGGGTCGAGCACGAAAATGCCGCGGTCACCATGGGCGCGCGCGCGGGCCAGTGCATGACCGGCAAGGACGCGCCCTACGACGAGCTGCCGTTCTTCTACTCGGATCTGTTCGACCTGGGTTACGAGGCCGTGGGGACGCTGGACGCGCGGCTGGAAACGGTCGAGCAATGGGTGACCCCATACCGCGAGGGGGTGGTGTATTACCTCGAGGCTGGCCGCGTGCGTGGCGCCCTGCTGTGGAATACCTGGGATCAGGTCGCCGCGGCGCGCAAGCTCATCGCCGCGCCGGGGCCGTTCACCGCGGACAGCGTGCGTGGGAAACTGCCGGCAAAGGCATGACTCCGCGGCCGGAGCCGGGTTCCGCGGCGTCCGGGTATTGGAATGCGGGGTTTCGGCCTGACATTGGTACGGCCGGGGGAGCTTTTGGCGCGCGGCAGGGCCGCGCTGGCCCGTGTGTGCCCCGGGCGCCCGTAACCGTCCAGTCCATCAGGAAAACGCCGTGCCGCTCGTTTCCATCATTACGCCGACCTTTGGGCGCGCCAGGTTCCTGCCGGCGCTCGCACGCTGCGTGGCGCAGCAGCAACAGGTCGACTGGGAATGGCTGGTGCTGGACGACAGTCCGGCGCCGAACGACTGGATGCGGGAACAGGGCGCGCGCGATCCGCGCATCCGCTACCGGCATTCGCCTGCGCGGTTGACGATCGGCGCCAAGCGCGGGCAACTGGTTGCCATGGCGCGCGGCGACTTGATCGCGCATTTTGATGACGATGATTACTACGCGCCGCACTACCTGGCCGACATGGCCCGTCTGCTCACCGAGCGTCACGCGGACCTGGTCAAGCTGTCGGCGTTTTTCCTGTACGCGCCGCAGGCCGGACTGCTGGGCTACATGGACCTCAACGCGCCGGATGGCCCGCAGTACATGCCCGTGGCGGCCAAGGTCAGCGCGGTCGATCCGCACGACGTGATGCCGATCGGCGACGACTTCGTACTCTGCTACGGGTTCTCCTATGTGTACCGCCGCGCCCTGGCCGCAGCGGCGCAGTTTGCCGATGTCGACCTTGGCGAGGACGACAATTTCATTCGCGCGGTCGTTGCCGCCGGCCACCGGGTCGAGACCGTCGACGACGTCCGGCAAAGTTGCCTGCACGTCGTCCACCCGAATTCAACCTCGCGCTGCTTTGCGCGCTACCGGTTGCCGGCGTTCCTGTTGCCGCAGCTGTTTCCGGGGTACGCGGGGTATCCGGGCTGAGCCGGCGCCGCACGCCTACCGCGACGAGACGTACTTTTCCCGGCGGATCTGCTTGACCGGCATCCCGAGGTCCTTCAGCAGGGTGAAGGTGGCGTCGATCATGTCGGGGTTGCCGCAGAGGTAGGCGATGTCGCTGGCGGGATCAATGTCGAGCTCGGGCAGCACGTCCTGCACATGGCCGCGGCGGTCGTTCGGCTGCGGTGCGGCGCGTGCGGCGCGCGACAGGCAGGGGTGAAACACGAATTCGGGATGCTTGGCCGCGAAGGCCTCGAATTCGTCGCTGTAGAGGAGTTCCTGCTCGTTGCGGGCACCGTACAGCAACACCACGCGGCAGCCGCGCGCGGCAATCCGTTTTTCAATGGTGGGCAGCATCGCGCGGTAGGGTGCGATGCCGGTACCGGTCGCAACCAGCAGGTAGCGTTGATTGGTGTCGTCGGGTTGCAGGCAGAAGCGCCCGTAGGGGCCGCTGGCGTCGATGGCACCGCCGGTTTCAAGGCCGCCCAGCAACCGGGTCGCGGCGCCGCCCTCAACGTAGGACACGACCAGCTGCAACTGCGCGACGCCGTCACCGTTGACCGGAGTGCCGACCGAATAACTGCGCTTGGTGGGCTTGCCGTCGGCATAGGTGAAGTGGATCTGGATGAACTGGCCGGGCGTGAACTTGAACGGCGCGCCGTCGGCGCGCTCGAAGGCCAGGTGGCGCACGTTGGGCGCCAACATGCGGCTGCCGGCAAGTTTGAGTTGGAAGTGTTCGATCATCGTCTGTGCTGGGGTGGCGGGTTGGCGCCGGTTGGTGTTTGGTGACGCGCGGCGGGCATGCCGTCTGGCACCAGGCGGTACGCATGAACCTTCTATAATAAGGGATGCCTGCCGATTCCGCTTTGCCGTCTACCGTCCTGCCCATGCCCATCGCCGAACCCGCCAGCGCCGTGCCGGCGCTCGAAGTGGTTGACCTGCGCAAGACCTATGCCAGCGGCGTCCAGGCGCTGAAGGGCGTATCGCTGCAGGTCGCGCAGGGCGACTTTTTTGCGCTGCTGGGCCCCAACGGTGCCGGCAAGTCCACCCTGATCGGCATCCTGTCCTCGCTCGTCAATCCGACCGCGGGCGACGCGCGGGTGTTTGGACTGTCGATCCACGCCGATCGCGGTGGCGTGATGCGCGAGATTGGGCTGGTGCCCCAGGAAATCAACTTCAACCAGTTTGAAACGCCGTTTGAAATCTGCGTGAACGTCGCGGGTTTTTACGGGATCCCGCGCAGCGTCGCCAGGCCGCGGGCGGAAAAGTACCTCAACGAGCTGCGCATCTGGGACAAGGCGTTCCAGGCCACGCGCATGATGTCCGGCGGCATGAAGCGGCGCCTGATGATCGCCCGCGCGATGATGAACGAGCCGCGCCTGTTGATCCTGGATGAACCGACCGCGGGCGTGGACATCGAGATCCGGCGGTCGATGTGGCACTTCATTACCGGCATCAACCGCGCCGGCACCACCGTGATCCTGACCACCCACTACCTCGAGGAAGCCGAGAAGTTGTGCCGCAACATCGCGATCATCGACCACGGTGAGATCATCGAGAACACGTCGATGCGGCGGCTGCTGTCCAAGCTTGACGTGCAATCGTTCGTGCTGGATGTGACCGGTCTGGGTGACGCGCTGCCGGAGCTGGCTGGCGTGAAACCGACGCGCATCGACGGCCAGACGCTGGAAGTGGAAGTGCCAAGCAGCCACGACATCAACTCGCTGTTCGCCGCGCTGACGGCGCAGGGCATTACGGTCACGTCCATGCGCAACAAGACCAACCGGCTGGAAGAACTCTTCGTGCGCCTGATCGACCGCAACAGCGACCGGGTGCCGCATGAATGACGCCGCGCGCGAGCCGCTGACGACCCCCGTGGTGTACACGGGCGCGCCGCGGGTGCGCGCCAATCTGGTGGCGCTGGGTACGATCACGCGCCGCGAGGTGCACCGGGTCATGCGGATCTGGACGCAGACGCTGGTGCCCCCGGCGATCACGATGACGCTGTACTTCGTGATTTTCGGCAAGGTCATCGGCAGCCGCATCGGCACCATCGAGGGCGGCTTCAGCTACATGCAATACATCGTGCCGGGGTTGGTGATGATGAGCATCATCAACAACTGTTATTCCAACATCACCTCCAGTTTCTTCGGTTCCAAGTTCGGGCATTACGTCGAGGAAATGCTGGCCTCGCCGATGCCGAGCTGGGTCGTTTTGACCGGCTATGTGGCCGGTGCGGTGACGCGCGGGATCGTGGTCGGCGTCATCGTGCTGGGCATCGCGCTGTCGTTCACGTCGTTGCATCTGGCACACCCGTTGGTCGCGGTGACCACCGTATTGCTGGGGGCAACGATTTTCTCGCTTGCCGGTTTCATCAATGCGATGTTTGCCAAGCGTTTCGACGACATCGCGATCGTGCCGACCTTCGTGCTGCAGCCGCTCACCTATCTTGGCGGCGTGTTTTACTCGATCAACATGCTGGGTTCGCCGTGGCGGGAAGTGTCGAAGGTCAATCCGATCCTGTACATGGTCAACGCCTTCCGCTACGGCATCCTCGGCGCCAGCGACGTGCCGGTGTGGATGGCCTATGCGGTGATGCTGGCCTTCGTGGTCGCGCTCGGTACGGTGGCGCTGTGGCTGCTGCGCCGCGGGGTGGGGCTGCGTTCGTAGGGGGCCAAACGGCCACTCCTCCTGCCGGAAGGCGATGCTGGAGCTGCCCGCGGCGCGCCCGTCGCAGGGCCAGGCCGGCGCCATGCGGCGCGCCCGGCGTAAGATCGCCGCATGAAGGGCATGGTGGCTGGCGTCGTGCTTTGGATCGGCGTGGCATGGAGCGTCGGTGCGTGCGCGCAGGTGTACCGGTGCGTGGCCGCGGGGGGCGCGGTCAGTTTTCAGGATCGCGCGTGCGGCAGCGACCAACGCCAGACCATCATCGACCTACCAGGCCGCGCACCGCCCGGGTATGTGCCGCCCCCGGTCGCGACGGCCGCGACGCCAACCGGCGTTGCGGACGTGTTGCCGCCGCCCGTCCGGGTTCCGCCGCCCGCGCCGCTGCCCGTGATGTATGCGTGCGTCGGTGCCGTCAACGGCAAGCACTACCTCACGCGCTCGCCGCCGCCGCCGTATCTCGCGCCGCTGGGGGCGATGGGTTACCCGCCGCAAAGCTTGTCGCAGGCCTACGGTGCGCCAGGTGGCGCCGGGATGTCCGCGCCGGGCATGCACAAGCCGCGGATCGGCGGCCCGGCGATGGCGGCCGGCATGACCGAGGTGGAGGACGACTGCCAGCTGGCCACTCGCGCTGAAGTATGCCGGTTCGTGCAGCAGGAATACGCCAGCAATCAGGGCAAGCTGCGGATGGCGATGCCGAGCGCGGCGCCGCCGCTGGCGCGGCGCGAACAGGAACTTGCATCACAGCTGCGCAACTGCCGCTGAGGGCACGCTGGGTGCTGCGTACTTCAGGCGGTCAGCGCGAGTTTCGGCACCGGCGCGAATCGCCGTTCGTGTGCCAGCAGCCAGCGCTTGATTGGCAGGCCGCCGCCGTAGCCGACGAGGTCGCCGTGGCTGCCGATGACGCGATGGCAGGGCACGATGATCGCGAGCGGGTTTGCGCCATTGGCGGCGCCCACGGCGCGCACGGCGCGCGGGCGCCGGATCCGCTGGGCGATGTCCTTGTAGCTTGCGGTTTCGCCGTAGGGGATCGTCAGCAGCGCGCCCCAGACTTCGAGTTGAAACGCGGTGCCCGACGGGTGCAGCGGCAGGTCGAATTGCAACCGCGTGCCGGCGAAGTATTCGTGCAGTTGGCGCGCCGCGGTGCGGAGTTTCGCGGTGCTGGGCTGCGCATCGGCCGGCGGCTTGGCGAGCTTGCCGCGCTCGGGCAACCCGAGTTCGACCAGTCCTTCGCCGTCGCTGACCAGCAGCAGCGGGCCGATGGGTGTTGCAATCGAGTCGTAGTAACGCATGGCGTTCAGAACCCGTAGTGCAGGAAGCCGCCGTCCACGGCCAACAGCTGGCCGGTGATGTAACTTGCCGCGGGCAAGCACAGGAAAGTCACCGCGGCGGCAACTTCCTCGGGCTCGCCGATGCGCGCCATCGGCGTGCGTTCCAGCACCTCGTCCAGATAATCCGGGTCGGACAGTGCCTGGTCGGTGCGGCGGGTACGAATGTACCACGGGGTCACCGCGTTCACGCGGATCCCGTCTTCGGCCCATTCACACGCGAGGTTGCGCGTCATCTGGTGCAGCGCGGCCTTGCTCATGCCGTAGGCAATGCCGGTACGCACGTGGGTAAGGCCCGAAACCGAGCCCACGTTGACGATCGCGGCGTGGCCGTGCTGCGCGAGGCGTGGATGCGCGAGGCGGCACAAATCAAATGCAGACACGCTGTTCAGGCGGAACACCGCTTCCAGATCCCCGGGTTCGTACTCAAGGGTTGCCTTCTGGATGTTGCCGCCGGCGTTGTTGACCAGCAATGACAGCGGCACATCCAGATCGGCGATCCAGTCAAAAATCGCAAGGCGGTCTTCGGGGTCGTTGACGTCGGCCGCGAAGACCCGGGCGTCGCAGGCAGGAAAATCCTCGCGCAGTTCGTCGCACACGGTCTGCAGTTGCGTCTCGTCGCGCGCGACCAGCAACGGTTGGGCGCCAAGCCCGGCCAGTTCGCGTGCGCAGGCGAGGCCGATGCCGCGACTGGCACCGGTGACAAGGCAGGTTTGGCCGTCCAGCCGCCAACGGGAAGGCAATGCGTTCATCCGTACGTTCCGCGGGGCGTCCGCGTGAGCTTAGCGCAGCTTGCACGCAGGTGTCTTCCGCGCGAGACTGCGTCGCATGGCCAAGCTATTGCCGCTGTTGCTGTTGACCGCGCTGCTGGCGGCGTGTTCGTCCTCGACCGGGCCCGCCGGCGCCACGGGTTCGGCGGCGCCCGCACCGGCGGCAACCAACGTGCTGGCCGGCACGCCGATGGCGGCGTACGGGCACGACCTCAACAAGGCCAGGAACGTGCAGAACGTCATCAATCAGTCGGCCGCGCGGCAGGCGGCCCGGATCAATGCGGCGACGGGTGCCACCAGCGGCAACTGATTGGCGCGTTCGTGTCCATGCCGATGACGGCGAAAAGCGCATCCCCCTCGATCCCCCTCGTTCCGAAGGGGGAGGACAAGCGCGTTCGCGGCGAAGGGGGCAGGCGCGTGTTCGTGTCCATGCCGATGCCGGCAAAAGGCGCATCCCCCCCCTTCGTTTCGAAGGGGGGGACTAGCGTGCGTTTGTGACGAAGAGGCGGCAAGCGCGTGTTCGTGATGCAGTGGGAACACGCGCCTGCACGGCGGCGCCTCATTCAACCCCTTCCGCAGGAAGGGGGTCGCAAGCCGGGCCTCACGCAGGCTTGCGGGGGGATGCCATCAAGCTTGATGCGGCACTCAGAACCTCACCTCCGCCTGCGCCGACAGGAGGCCGGTCGAGAGGTTCAGGTCGCCCTTCTTCGCGCGGTAGTAGTCGTAGCCGACGCCGACTCCAAATTTGCGGCTGAAGTCGTAACCCACGCCGGCACCTGCGTAATAGCCATCCGAGTTGCGGTGCATCCGCACCGGGTTGATGTCGTTGCTGGTGCCGTCGCCGTTCCAGGCGTACAGACCCGTGCGCGCGGAGGCGTACCAATTTGGCGTGAAGTTGTATTGTGCGTTGGCACCCGCCGTCCAGCCGTGCAGCGACGCCTTGCCGTCCGCGATCACCGGGCCGGACTGGAATATGTTTTTGAGCCGGATATTGCCGAGGTCGTTGTAGCCAACCTCAGGGCCGATCGCAAATGCCGGCGACAGCGCCCAACGATAGCCGCCGCTGATCTGGTAGCCGGTATCGCTGCCGCTGTTGTGGCCGCTGCCGAAGTAACTGTGGCCGACCGCTCCATTGACATAGAAGCCGCTGTCGGCGCCGGGCGTGGTCAGATCCTGCGCAAAGGCGGGCGCGGCCGCAAGCGTACCGGCGGCGGCGAGGGCGAAAACAAGTGCAGTGTTGCGCATGGTGGTCTCCATCGTGGTTGGTCGCACACGCGTTGTGTGTGCTTGGCAACTGAGACTGGGGACAAACGGCAACGTTCGTTAAGGTTTCGGGTGCGTGTCAGGCAGGGTTCATTGCGTGCATGAAAACGCCATTTGGTTGCAAACGAAACTTTCTGGTGGCCGGCCGGTCAACCGCGCGCGCGTGATTCGAGCATCGCCACCGCGGGCAGGGTCTTGCCCTCCAGAAACTCGAGGAACGCGCCGCCGCCGGTCGAGATGTAGGACACCTGGTCGGCGATGCCGTACTTGTCGACCGCGGCCAGCGTGTCGCCTCCGCCCGCGATCGAGAAGGCCGATGACGCTGCGATCGCGCGCGCGATGGTTTCGGTGCCGTGTCCGAACGCGGCGAACTCGAACACGCCGACCGGGCCGTTCCACACCACCGTACCGGCCCTGGCGATCATGGCCGCATAGCGCTGCGCGGTCGCAGGGCCGATGTCCAGGATCATGTCGCCGGCGCCGACCTGGTCGACGCGCTTGACGGCCGCCGGCGCGTCGGCCGCGAACGCCGGCCCGACCACGACGTCCGCCGGGATCGGCACCGCCGCGCCGCGCGCCGTGGCCGCCGCGATGACCGTCCGCGCCGCATCCAGCAGGCCGGGTTCGGCCAGCGATTTGCCGATGGCGTGACCGGCCGCCGCAATGAAGGTGTTGGCGATGCCGCCGCCGACGATCAGCTGGTCCACGCGTTGCACGAGGTTGCGCAGCAGTTCCAGCTTGGTCGAAACCTTGGAGCCGGCAACGATCGCCAGCAGCGGACGCGCGGGGTCGTGCAGGGCCCGGCCCAGGGCGTCAAGCTCGGCGGCCAGCAAGGGCCCGGCGCACGCAACTTTCGCGAACTTCGCGACGCCGTGGGTCGATGCCTGTGCGCGATGCGCGGTGCCGAAGGCGTCCATCACGAACACGTCGCACAGCGCCGCATATCTTTTTGCGAGCGCGTCCTCGTCGGCTTTCTCGCCCGCATTCATCCGGCAGTTTTCCAGCAACACGACCTCGCCCGGTTGCACGTTGACGCCGTCCAGGTAGTCGCGTTCCAGCCGCACGCCGGTGCCGAGCTGCACCGCCAGCCACGTGGCCACGGGTTGCAGCGAAAGGGTTGCCTCAAACACGCCTTCCCGGGGCCGGCCAAGGTGCGCCAGCACCAGTACCGCCGCACCCGCGTCGCGCGCCGCGCGGAGCGTCGGCAAGGCGGCGTCCAGCCGCTGGGTCGAGGTGATCCGGCCGTCCTTGAGCGGTACGTTGAGGTCTTCGCGAATCAACACGCGCTTGCGGGCCAGATCAAGGTCGGCCATGCGGATGAAGGTCATGTTCGGGTTCCTGCGGCTAAAGGCGCCATTTTCACGGGCGCTGCCGCGCGCGGCAATCGGGCAGTGTTGCGCGGGCGCCGGTTAGCGTACGCTTGGAGCCCGGACCGGCAGCGGAGACCGACATGACAACGCCGTTTACCTTGTACAGCTACTGGCGCTCGACGGCGGCCTACCGGGTACGGATTGCGCTCAACCTGAAGGGGCTGGAGTACGCGATCCATCCGGTGCATCTGGTGCGCGACGGCGGCGAGCAGCACATGGCCGGCTATCGTGCGCTCAACCCGCAGCAGCTGGTGCCCATTCTGCTGGACGGCGAGCGCGTGATAAGGCAATCGCTCGCGATCATCGAGTACCTCGACGAGGTATACCCCGACACCATGCCGCTGCGCCCGCACGACCTGCGCGAGCGTGCGCGCGTACGCGCGTTGGCGCTGTCGATCGCGTGCGACATCCACCCGCTCGGCAATCTGCGCATGTTGCAGTACTTGCAGCGCGAATTGGACGTCAGCGACCAGCAAAAGGCGGCGTGGTCGCGGCACTGGATCGAGGTTGGCTTTGACGCGCTGGAAGAGTCGCTGGCCCGGAGCCCCGAAGTTGGGCGCTTCTGCAGCGGGGACGAGCCGACCGTTGCCGATTGCTGCCTGGTGCCGCAGATGTACAACGCGCGCCGGTTTGGCGTGCGGCTGAAGGCGTACCCGACCATCGTGCGGATCGACGCGGCCTGCCGCGAACTCGATGCCTTCCAGCGCGCCGCGCCGGAAGCGCAACCGGACGCCCCGGCGGCCTGACCGTCGCCTGTCAGGGCGTGGTTGGCTTCAGGACCCGCTGGCGCTATCCGCGAGAAGGCGGTCGAGCGCGTCGCCGCGGCTTTCCAGCAGACGCCCGATGACCGATGACCGTTCCATGGACGGCTGCGCGGTGATCTATCCTTCCATCGACGCGCAGAGGTTGGCACAGGCCATCGGCGGTCCCCGCGCGGATGCACCCTGGGGTAGTGGGGCCCGCCGCGGCCGCGGCTACCGCGACGCCTCCACGCCGTGCGCTGTGCCGGCGCCGGTGCTGGTTGAACGCATCGCGCGTTCAACCAGCGGGGCACGACCCGTGCCGACGCCCGGTGCCATTCCCGCTAGCCGCCGGCCGTCACCGCGGTCTCGGCGGCGAGGGCATCCACGATGCGCTGGTGCTCGGCCCGCAGTTTGGCCGGCAGGTGCGTACCGTAGCCGGCGAGGTATGCGCCGATCGCGGCTTCCTCATCGCGCCACTCGGCAGCGTCGACGCGGAACAGTTCGGCCAGCGCCTCGTCCCCAAGGCTGAGGCCGTCGAGGTTCAGGTCTTCGGGACGCGGCAGGTTGCCGATCGGGGTTTCGGTGGCGCCGGCCTCGCCGGTGACGCGCTTGAGCATCCACTCGAGCACGCGCATGTTGTCGCCAAAGCCGGGCCACAGGAATTTGCCGTTTGGACCCTTGCGGAACCAGTTGACGTGAAACACGCGCGGCAGCTTCGCCCCGGGCTGGTCGAAGGACAACCAGTGCGCAAAGTAGTCGCCGTAGTTGTAACCGCAGAAGGGTTTCATCGCCATCGGATCGCGGCGGACGTTGACCCCGACGTCGGTTGCGGCGGCGGTGGGTTCGGACGCCATCGAGGCACCGACCAGCACGCCGTGGGTCCAGTCGCGCGCCTCGAACACCAGCGGCACGCGGGCGGCGCGGCGGCCGCCAAAGATGATCACGTCGATGGGCACGCCGGCGTCGTTTTCAGCTTCCGGCGACCAGCTGGGACACTGGTTGGCGCGCACCGTGAAGCGCGAATTCGGGTGCGCGGCCGGGCCGTTGGCCGGATCGTAGTCGCGGCCTTGCCAGTCCTTCACTGGTTTCCGGTCGTCCAGCCCTTCCCACCACGGCTGGTTGTCGGCGGTCACGGCGACGTTGGTGAAGATGGTGTCGTGCTGCAGCATCTCGAGCGCGTTGGGGTTCGTCTTTTTTGATGTACCCGGGGCCACGCCAAAGTAACCGGCCTCGGGGTTGATCGCGTACAGGCGGCCGTCCTTGCCCGGGTGCATCCAGCAGATGTCATCGCCGACCGTCCACACCTTCCAGCCTGCACGCCGGTAGGCTTCCGGCGGAATCAGCATCGAGAGGTTGGTCTTGCCGCACGCGGACGGGAAGGCCGCGGCAACGTAGCGGATTTCGTGCCTGGGATTTTCGATGCCAACGATCAGCATGTGCTCGGCGAGCCAGCCTTCCTGGCGCGCCTGCCAGGAACCGATGCGCAGCGCGTGGCACTTCTTGCCGAGCAGGGCGTTGCCGCCGTAGCCGGAGCCGAACGACTTGATGGTGAGGTCTTCCGGAAAATGCATGATCCAGCGGCGCTCGGGGTCGAGCTGGCCGATCGAATGCTGGGCCTTGATGAAGGTGCCCTCGCGCTCGATGCGCTCGAGCGCGGCGGTGCCCATGCGGGTCATGATGCGCATGTTGGCGACGACGTATTTCGAATCGGTGATCTCGACGCCACAGCGCGACAGCGGGGAGCCGATCGGGCCCATGCAGTAGGGGATCACATACAGCGTGCGCCCCTGCATGCAGCCGGCAAAGAGCGCGTCGACCTTCTGTGCGGCCGCGGCCGGATCCATCCAGTTGTTGTTGGGACCGGCATCGTCCTTGTCGCGGGTCGCGATGACGGTGAGCCGTTCGACGCGCGCGACGTCTTTCGGGTCGGAGCGGTGCAGGTAGCAGCGCGGGTGGGTCTGCTGGTTCAGCGCGACCAGTTCACCGGTCGCGAGCATGGCGTCCATCAGCTGCTTGTACTCGGCTTCCGAGCCGTCGCACCAGTGGATGTGGTCGGGCCGGGTTTGCCTGGCGACGTCATCGACCCACTGGTTGAGTGCTGCAAGTTTGCTTGGCATCAGGGGTTCCGGTGCTCATCGCACCGCCGGAAGGAGAGGGATCGTGACGGTAGTCCCGGCCGGGGGTCTTTGGCAAGGCGACGCCCGCTGGCGGTGGTGCGCTGCGGGGTGGCCGGGTTTACGCCGGGCGCGGTACCAGCGTATGCACCACGTGCTCGACGTAGGCCTCGTATTGCAGGTGCGAAAGGTGCGGCAATTCGAGCGTCAGGTTCAACTGCAGGAAGCCGACGTACGCGGCATAGGTGAGCCGGGCCCGGTAGCGCGCCGCATCGTGGTCAAGCCCCGCCTGGCGAAACGCCAGCACCAAAAGGTCCATGCGCCGCTGCGACACCCGCGTCATGACCGGTTTGACCAGCGGGTGGTCCAGCGCCTGCAGCAGCGCCGCGTAAATCCGGTGCGGCTGGATTTCGCCCGAAGCCCAGCGGAACAGGGTGCCGAGGCGTTCGCGCGGGTCGTCGCCGATCACCCCAACGTGGTGTTGCAGCGCCTGCTCGTCCTCGGCTTCCCACCGGGCCAGCGCCGCCTGCAGCAGGGCTTCGCGGTTTTTGAAGTGCCAGTAAAAGCTGCCCTTGGTGACACCGAGGCGCCGCGCCAGCGCCTCGACGGTCAAGGCCGCGACGCCTTCCTCGGCCAGCATGTCCAGTGCACCGCGCTCCCAGTCGGCGGCCGACAGGCGGGCGTGCGTGCGACCCGGGGGGTGGGGCGGTTCGACGGGTTCGATGGCTGTGGTTGGATCGGCTGGCATGACCATACTTTAGCGTATTGACAGGTGTCTGGCATGAATCCATACTGTAGCGTATGGACGTGAAATGGAGCGTTTTGCCCGTGGCAGTGACCCAGTTGAAGGCGCGTGATGGTCTGTCGCTGGCCGTCGAAGCCCGCGGTGATCCCGCGGCCGCGCCGGTGCTGTTTGCGCATGGCTTCGGCCAGAGCCGGTATGCCTGGACGCGGACGGCCGAGACCCTGGCCAAGCGCGGCTGGCGCGCGGTGACGTTTGACGCACGCGGTCACGGTGACAGCGGTCACGTTGCCGACGGACACTACGGGTTGCAGCAGTTCGTCGATGATCTTTTGGACGTGGCGCAAAGCCTCGGGCAGCCGCCGGTACTGGTGGGCGCCTCGATGGGTGGCCTGCTCGGGCTGGCCGCGGCGGGTGAAACCCGGCCCGATCCATTCCGCGCGCTGGTGCTGGTCGACATCACGCCGCGCTGGGAAGCCGCCGGCGTCGAGCGGATGCTGGATTTCATGCGCGCGCATCCGCACGGGTTTGCGTCGCTGGACGAAGCGGCGGCCGAGGTTGCGGCCTACCTGCCGCAGCAGCGCCGGCGCAAGGATCGCTACGAGCTCGCGCAGTTGCTGCGCCGGGACGCGGCAGGGCGCTTGCACTGGCACTGGGATCCGGCGCTGCTCGACAGCATCGCGCAGGAAGGTGAGCGGTACCAGCAGCGTTTGCTGGACGCGGCGCGCAACATCGACGTACCAATCCTGCTGGTGGCGGGCGGCCGCAGCGACGTGGTGTCGGACACCACCATCCACGAATTCCTTGTCGCCGTCCCGCACGCGCAATGCGTCACCGTGCCACACGCGACGCACACCCTGGCCGGCGATGACAACGCCGCGTTCACGGCCGCCATCGGACCATTTTTGCGTACACTTGAAGTTGCAGGAAGTCCCATGCCGCGTACCCACGCGGCGGGCATGCGAGGTTTGCCATGAGCACCATCATCACGCTTGTCTGCGTTGCAATCGCCGGTCTTGCCTGCGCGTATTTCCGCGTGCGCCTGTGGCACTGGTCGCTGGCGACCATCATCACCATTCTCGCGGTCGGCCTGGGCTTCCATGCGCTGACCCCGATGTGGGTGCTGCTTGGCATCTTCGTGGTGCTGGTGGCGCTGCCGTTGAACGTCCGCCCCATCCGCCGCGCCTTGTTTGCGGCGCCGGTGCTGAAACTGTTCAAGAAAGTGCTGCCGAAGATTTCCGCGACCGAGCAGGTGGCGCTGGATGCGGGCACGGTCGGGTTCGAGGGAGAATTGTTTTCCGGCAAGCCCGACTGGACGCGGTTGCTCACCGAGCCCAAGCCGCACCTGAGCGCGGAAGAACAGGCGTTCCTCGACGGGCCGTGCGAGGAGCTGTGCGCGATGGTCGATGACTGGAAGATCACCCACGAGCTGGCCGACCTGACGCCCGAGATCTGGGACTACATCAAGCGCCGGGGCTTCTTTGCGATGATCATTCCCAAGCGCTACGGCGGACTGGAATTTTCCGCGTACGCGCATTCGATGGTGCTGCAGAAGCTCTCCAGTATTTCCGCAACCCTGTCCTCGCTGGTCGCGGTGCCAAACTCGCTCGGACCGGCCGAACTGCTGCTGCAATACGGCAGCGAGGAGCAAAAAAACTATTACCTGCCGCGCCTGGCCGACGGCCGCGAGGTGCCGTGTTTTGCGCTGACCGGCCCGTACGCGGGTTCCGATGCGACGTCCATTCCCGATTACGGCATCGTGTGCAAGCAGACGCTCGAGGGCAAGGAAACCCTCGGCATCAAGCTCACCTTCGACAAGCGTTACATCACGCTGGCCCCGGTTGCCACGCTGGTCGGCCTTGCCTTCCAGATGTTCGATCCCGAGCACCTTCTGGGTGACAAGGAAGACCTCGGCATCACGCTGGCGCTGATTCCGCGCGCCACGCCGGGGCTGGCCATCGGCCGCCGGCATTTGCCGCTCAACATTCCATTCCAGAATGGCCCGCTGCACGGCAAGGACGTGTTCGTGCCGATCGACACCCTGATCGGCGGCCCGCACATGGCGGGGCACGGCTGGCGGATGCTGGTTGAATGCCTGTCGGTCGGGCGCGGGATTTCATTGCCGTCGAATGCCACCGGCTTCGTGCGCCTGGCGGTTGCGGCAACGGGCGCGTACGCGCGCATCCGCAAACAGTTCGGCCTGGCCGTCGCGCGCTTTGAAGGGGTCGAGGAAGCGCTGGCGCGGATCGGCGGGTATGCCTATGCGACGATCGCCTTGTCCCGCGCATCGGCCGCTGCGGTCGACCGTGGCGAAAAACCGGCGGTCGCCTCGGCGATCGCCAAGTGCCACGCGACCGATCTTGGCCGCGAAGTGATCCGCGATGCGATGGACATCCACGGCGGCAAGGGCATCCAGTTGGGGCCGTCCAATTACCTGGGGCGCATGTGGCAAGGCGCGCCGATTCCGATCACGGTCGAGGGCGCCAACATCATGACCCGCAGCCTGATGATCTTTGGCCAGGGCGCGATCCGCTGCCACCCGTGGATCCTGAAGGAAATGCACGCGGTGCGCGAGCCCGATCGCACCAGGGCATTGCGCGACCTCGACGAGGCGCTGTTTGGCCACGTGGGCTTTGGCATCTCCAATGCGGTGCGCGCGTTCTGGTTCGGCATCACCTTTGCCAAGTTCGGCCGCGCGCCGGGCGATGCCTATACCCGCCGCTACTACCGCAAGCTCAACCGCTACTCCGCGGCGCTGGCGTTATTGTCCGACACCGCGATGGGGGTGCTGGGCGGCAAGCTGAAATTCAAGGAAAAGATCTCCGCGCGGCTCGGCGATGTATTGAGCTACCTCTACATCTGTTCGGCGATGCTGAAGCGCTACGAAGACGAAGGCCGGCCCGAAATCGAGCGGCCGCTGCTGGCGTGGGCGTTCCACGAGTCGGTGTGGCGGATGCAGATGGCGCTGGACGGCGTGATCCGCAATTTCCCGGTGCGCCCGGTGGCGTGGGTCGTGCACACCCTGGTGTTTCCCTTTGGGCGTCGCGAAGTGCCGCCGTCGGACCGGCTGGGGCACCGGGTTTCGGCGTTGATCACCGCGCCCAACGCGGCGCGTGACGCGATCGTGGCCGGCATGTACCTGACGCCGACCGCCAACAACCCGGTTGGCCGGATGCACGCGCTGCTGCCGGACGTCGTCGCCGCCGAGCCGGTCGAACGCAAGTTCCTCAAGGCCGTGAAATCGGGCTCCATCAAGGCGCACGATTACTTCGCGCAGCTCGCGGAAGCCGAGCAGCTCGGCGCCATCAGCGAGACCGAGCGCAAGCAACTCGAACGCCTGCGCCGGGCGACCGCCGAGTTCATCAACGTGGATGATTTTGATCCCGCGGAACTGCGTGCCGCGGTGATCCACGAGGGCGCCGACAGCAAGCGCTCGCTGCACGTGGCGTAGTCGCGTGGCGCGTGGCCGGTTGAAGCCGCGCGTTCGCCGGCCAGCCTGCCGTACGGGTACGGGGGTATTCGGGGCCGCATCGACGGGTGGCTGCCGTGACGCGAAGGCCGAGGACCGTGGGTGCGGCGTATGCCGCGCCTAGTCCAGGGTCATCGTGGTGTACTTTTTTGCGAGCGCGCCGAAGCGCGGGTCCGCGCGCAGCGGCGCGTACATCGGGTTGGTCGCCAGGTCATTGCAGGCAACCGGGCCGGCGGCGCAAATAGCGGGCAGCATCTGCAGCGCGGTTCTGGTTTCACCCAGGGCAAGGTAAAGCTGCAACACGTCGCCTTGGGCGTATGGGCTGGCGTCGGTGTGGCGAAACGCGGCGAGCGCGGCCAGTGCCTGCGGGCGCAGGGCCGAATCGATGAGCGCGCGGTAGGTCAAGCGGCCGGCGTGCACCAGCTGCTGGTCCCTGGGGTCGGTCGGGTGTACGAGATCGAACGCCTTGGCCGCGTCCGCGCCGCGGCGCATTTGGGCGTAGGCGAACGCGAGGTAGAACGCGGCGTCCGTACCGTGGGGTGAAAGCTTGTTCAGTGCCTGTGCGGCGCGCACCATCCCCGGCCAATCGCTGAGGTCCTGGTAGATCGTGGCAAGGTTGTTCTGTGCGGTGGCACTGTCCGGGTCCAGCCGTGCGGCTTCCCGGGTCTGCACGAGGTCCTGGGCCAGCGGCAGCACGGTGCCGTAATCGAGGTGCGCCCGTGCGTTGTTCGGATCCAGCGCGACCGCACGCTTGTATTCGGCGGCGGCTTTGAGCGTGTGGTTGTCGGCGTTGTCGGCGTTGGCCAGTTGCACCAGGGCGTTGACGTTGCGTGGATCGAGCTCCAGCGCCTTGCTGGCCGCCGCGCGCATTTTGGCCGTGGCGTCGGCCATCGGCAGGGTGGACCATTGCGCCAGCGCCAGATAGCTTCCGGCCAGCCCCGCCCACGCATCGGCGTAGTGCGGGTCGAGTTCAAGGGCGCGCTGGAAATACTTTTGTGCGGCCTGTGCGTCGGATGCCGTCACGCCTTCCACGGCCGCCAGTCCCTTGAGGTACAACTCGTGCGCCTGCGGGTTCATCGTGGGCGCGGCGTGCATGGCGGCCAGCCGCACCTTGAGCGCGCCGGCGATGGCGGCGGAAATCTTGTCCTGCACCGCGAAGATATTCTGCAGCGAATCGTCATAGTGATCAGACCAGAGTTGCCGGCCGTTCCTGGTGTCGATGAGTTCCGACGTGACCCGGATCACGTTGTCAGCGTGCTGGATGCTGCCCGCCAGCACATGCGCAACATTGAGCGCCCGGCCAATCTGACGGGGTGACTGGGTGCTCAGGGCGTATTTGGAAGCGGTGTTCCAGGCGATCACGGTGAGGCTGGTGTTTTGCCCCAGCGCGTCGGTCAGTTCCTCGGTGATGCCGTTGCTGAAGTACCGCTGCTGGGGATCACCGCCGAGGTTGGCAAATGGCAGCACCACGATGGAATCGGCCGGCGGGTTGAACGGGGCTGCCCGCGCCACGGGCGACGTCGCGCGGATGAAATAACCCGATGCCAGCAGGGCCACGACAACCACGAGCACGCCGATGATCGCAACATCGAGCTTGCGCGCGGAGGATTGGCGGACGGGTGCGTCCGCCGGGATCTCGCTGTCGCGCTTGAAACCCTCGGGGGTGAGTTCGTAGAACCAGCCAAAGACGACCCAGAGGGGAAAGCCGACCACGCACGCGAGCAGGAACGCGCGGGTGGACCAGTCAGGCAGGTTGAGCGCCGGGGCCAACTGTGAAATCCCCTGCGCAAGCGCCCACGCAACGCCTATGTACAGCGCAGACGAACGCAGTACGTTACGGCGCTTCAGCTCCGTGTAAAGGGAAGCTCGTTTTGCCACCGCATGTCAGGTTCCCGCCGGCAACAGGCCAGCCTCCAGACAGCGGAAGTGTCGCCGTTGGCGTACTGATGCGCAAGTGTGGCCGATCCGGCCAGCCGCGGTGGTCGCCCCGTCAGCTGACCTTGAACAGGGTTGGGCTCCACGCACCGCTGGCGTACGAGTCGTGGCGGCGGCGGTGCATGCGCGCGATCTCCTCGGCCGCGCGTGCGTCGGCCCAGTCCGCGCGTTGCAGCGTGAGCTTGGCCGGGTCCTCGCCGCGCGCATTTGCCTCGGCGGTGCGCCAGGTACAGAAGTCGTCGTAGGCCTCGATCTCGAATTTCAGATCCTGGCGGCACAGCTCGATCATGATGGCGTCGTCCAGGAAACCGAGCAGCGGTACGTTGTCCGGGATCACGTCGTTGGGATCGGCCAGATACGCGAGCGCGGCCAGGACCCGTTGCCGGTCCGTATCGGGAAGGCCAAAGCCCACGTCCTTTACCATCGAAATGAGGGATGCAACGCTGCCCAGCCGTTCGGCGATGAAGGCCGGTACGTGGCTGTCGCCGGAGGTGGCCAACAACGCTTCTGCGCTGGCGATGATCGTGTTGGGATCGGTGCTCTTGATGCTGCCCTCGACCTGGCGCATGTTCTTCACGAAGAACTGCAGGTCGTCGTCGCTCAACTGGATACTGATGTCCACGGGCATGCGCGTAACCCCATTGACCTAGTGGTGTGCCAGCGTAGTGAAGCGCCGCATGGGCGTCAATCGTGCGCCGCGGATCAGCCGGCGAGGGCGTGCCCGTGGTGCCGCAGGTGGTCCTCGATGAAGCTCTGCACGAACCAGTAACTGTGGTCGTAGCCCGGGTGCATGCGCAGCTCGAGCGGCAGCCCGGCGGCGTGGCAGGCCTGCTCCAGCAGATCCGGGCGCAGCTGTTCGGTGAGGTACGGATCGGCCCCGCCCTGATCGACCAGGACGGGACCCGGCAGCCGCGCGCCGGCGCCAATCAGTTCACAGGCATCGTGCCGTTTCCATTCGGCGCGGTCACTGCCGAAATACAGGTTGAAGATCCGCCGCTCGCCCCAGGGCACCCGGGTCGGCGCGCAGATGGGTGCCAGCGCCGACACCGACCGGTAGCGTCCGGGATGGCGCAGCGCCAGGGTCAGCGCACCATGGCCGCCCATCGAGTGTCCCATGATGCCCACGCGCGCCATATCGGCGGGGAACCGCTGGGCGATCAGGGCCGGCAGTTCCTCGACGACGTAGGTTTCCATTTGGAACCGGTCTGCCCACGGTGCCTGCGTCGCATCGACGTAGAAGCCGGCCCCTTCGCCAAATTCCCAATCGTCCGTGGCGCCCTCGATGCCGGTGTCGCGCGGGCTGGTATCGGGCGCGACCAGCATCAGGCCCAGCTCGGCGGCAACGCGCTGGGCACCGGCCTTGGTCGGGAAGGTCTCGGGCGTGCAGGTGAGCCCGGCGAGGTAGAACAGCACCGGTACCTTCGCCTGCGCCGCCTGCGGCGGCGTGTACACCGCAAAGGTCATCGGGCCGGCGCAGGCGCGGGAATCGTGCCGGTAGAACCCTTGCGTGCCGCCGAAACAGGCCTGTTCCGACAGTGTGTCCATCAATACATCACCACGCTGCGGATCGATTCGCCCGTGTGCATCAACTCGAAGCCGTGGTTGATGTCCTCGAGTTTGAGGTGGTGCGTGATCAGCGGGTCGACCTCGATCCGGCCCTGCATGTACCAGTCGACGACTTTCGGCACGTCGGTGCGCCCGCGCATCCCGCCGAACGCGGTGCCGATCCAGCGGCGGCCGGTGACGAGCTGGAACGGGCGGGTGGAGATTTCCTCGCCGCCGGCGGCGACGCCGATGATGCAGGCGACGCCCCAGCCCTTGTGGCAGCATTCCAGTGCCTGCCGCATCACCTTGACGTTGCCGATGCACTCGAACGAGTAATCGGCGCCACCCTTGGTCAGCGACACGAGGTACTTCACGAGGTCGCCTTCAACTTCGGTGGTATTGACGAAGTGCGTCATGCCGAATTTTTCCGCGAGCGCCCGGTGGCGGTCATGGCGGTCCACGCCCACGATCATCGCGGCGCCGGCAAGGCGCGCGCCCTGGATCACGTTGAGGCCGATGCCGCCGAGGCCAAACACCACCACTTTCGCGCCCGGCTCGACCTTGGCGCTTTTGATGACCGCCCCGATGCCGGTGGTGACGCCGCAGCCGATATAGCAGACCTTGTCGAAGGGCGCGTCTTCGCGGATTTTTGCGACCGCGATTTCCGGCAGCACGGTGTACTCGGCGAAGGTCGAGGTGCCCATGAAGTGGTGGATCATCTCGCCACCGGCGGAAAACCGGCTGCTGCCGTCCGGCATCACGCCCTTGCCCTGGGTCTCGCGGATGGCCTGGCAAAGGTTGGTTTTCGGATTGAGGCAGTATTCGCACTGCCGGCATTCGGGCGTGTACAGCGGAATGACGTGGTCGCCCTTTTTCACCGAGGTGACGCCGGCGCCGATGTCGACCACGATGCCCGCGCCTTCGTGGCCGAGGATCGCGGGGAACAGGCCTTCGGGGTCGGCGCCCGACAACGTGTACGCGTCGGTGTGGCACAGGCCGGTGGCTTTCAGTTGCACCAGCACCTCGCCCGCGTGCGGGCCTTCGAGATCGACGGTTTCGATGCTGAGTGGTGCGCCGGCCTTGCGCGCGACAGCGGCTTTTACCTTCATGGTGCATTCCCAATTCAACGCTGTGCCCGAGTGTAGCCCAGGGCGCGTGAGATCCGCGTTGACGGGCGGACCGCTGGCGAGCCGTTCGCGCCACGCGGTGGCGGCTGCGCGTGGCGCGTTGCCGGCCACCAGGAGGTGGCGTTTGGGTTGCAGGCGTATCCCTTCGCGGTTGACGCTGAGATTCAGGCCGTTGGCGGCCGGCGCCGGTCTTGCCGTGCGTTCATGTGCGGGCGGGCCAGCGCAGTTGATAAAGATCGTGACGGCGATCCTTGAGGTTTTGCACCGTGCCGTTGTTGCGCGCACGCGCGAGATCTTCCAGCCGCAGGTCGGCAAACAGCACGGTTTCGGTATTGGGCGTCGAGTCGGCGGCGACACCGTCGCGCGCGAAGGGAAAATCGCACGGCGTCAGGATGCAACTTTGCGCGTACTGGATGTCGAAGTTGTTGACCCCCGGCAGGTTGCCGCAGTTGCCCGACAGTACGGCGTAGCACTGGTTTTCGATCGCGCGTGCCTGCGCGCAGTAACGGACGCGCAGATAACCTTCGCGGTTGTCGGTGCAGAACGGTATGAACAGGATCAGCGCGCCCTGGTCGACCAGGTGCCGCGCCACTTCCGGGAATTCGACGTCGTAGCACACCGCCACGCCGATCGGCCCGCAGTCGGTCGGGATGATGCGCGCGATGTCGCCGCCCTTGATGCCCCAGGAGTTGCGTTCGCTGGGGGTGACGTGGAGCTTGATCTGCTCGTGTACCGAGCCATTGCGCAGGCACACATAGCAGACGTTGTGGATGGCGCCCGCGTCGGTCTGGGTCGGATGCGTGCCGGCGATGACGTTGATGTTGTAACGCACCGCGAGGTCGACGAACAGGGCTTTCACGCGCGGGGTGTATTCGGACAGCCGCAGGATCGAATCCACCGGCGACAACGGTGCGTTTTCGATCGACAGCAGCTGCAGCGTGATCAATTCCGGAAAGACCACGAAATCCGCCTCGTAGTTGGCGGCGATGTTGACGAAATATTCGACCTGCGTGCTGAACTCGTCGAAATTCCGGATCCGCCGTTGCTGGTATTGCACGGTGGCCACGCGGATGACGTCGGGCAGGCGCTGGCTGGCAGGCTGCGAGGGGATGTCCGGCTGGTCCATGCGCCGCGGATTGCGCCAGACCAGGTGCACGGCGTAGCCCAGCGAGTCGCGGTCGTACGGCAGGTAGTCGCGCAGCAGCCCGATCATCTCGAAGCCGTTGCGCAGCTGGAAACTCAGCGTCGCGTCCCGCAGGCGGCCTGCGATCACGGCGTCAACGTAATCCTGCGGCTCGGGATATTTGGCCAAGTGCTTGGCGAGCCCGGGCATGCGCCCGCCAAAAATGATCCCGCGCAGCCGCAGCCGCCGGCACAGACGCTTGCGTGCGCTGTAAAGCCGGCGTCCGATCCGCATGCCGCGGTAATCCGGGTCCACCCCGACGTCCATGCCGTACAGCCAGTCGCCTTCCGGGTCGTGGAGCGAGGCGAAGCCGCCGCCGGTGATTTCAGCCCAGGTGTGCGGCGCCATCGCCGACGCTTCGTCGATGCGAAAGGTGGCGCAGTAGCCGATCACGCGGCCGTCGTACACGGCCACGAACTGGCCTTGCGGAAAACGCGCGAGCTGGCCGAGCAGCATTTCCTGCGAATAACCAAATCCCGCGCCGTACACGCGGTTGCTCAGGGCCGCGATCTGCGGGATGTCATCGTCGCTGGTGTTGCGCAAAACCAGTCGCGGGGTGCGTTCGGAAACGTCGTTCACCGGACGATTATGGCGTTACCGGGTGGCTTTGCGCCAATCCCGTCCGGCGACCGGCGGGTTCTGGCCAGCGGCGGCGCCTCGCTGCAGGTGTGGGATGAGCCAGCGATTGCAGCAACTTTGGATGCCATGATGGGTTTGCGCGAACGTGCGACGCGTGCGGCAGCGTACAGACGGCTTGCGCGCAGGGATTGCATGCATCCCCGCGGCCTGGCTGGACGCGGCACGGGGCGACGCGGCTACACCTGCGTGGCGGCGACCTCGCGGGTGGCGGTGAAGGCGACGCCTGGCCAGCGCTCCTGCGCGAGCTGCAGGTTCACGCGCGTGGGTGCCAGGTACACGAGTTGGCCCGCCGCGTCGAGGGCGAGGTGCGCCGCATTGCGCTCGCGAAATTCGGCCAGCATCTTCGGATCGTTGCAACGCACCCAGCGTGCGGTCGCAACGCCCACGTTCTCGAATCCGCAGTCGACGTTGTATTCGTCCTTCAGGCGATATGCGGCGACGTCAAATTGCAGCACGCCGACCGCGCCGAGGATCAGGTCGTTGGACATCAGCGGACGGAAGAATTGGGTCGCACCCTCCTCGGAAAGTTGCAGCAGCCCTTCACGCAGTGCCTTCGTCTTCAGCGGATCGCGCAGATGCGCGCGGCGGAAGAGTTCCGGTGCAAAGTTCGGAATGCCGGTAAACACCAGCTTCTCGCCAACGCTGAAACTTTCGCCGATCGAGATGGTGCCGTGGTTGTGCAGGCCGATCACGTCGCCGGGGTACGCGGTGGTCGCGATTTCGCGTTCGGAGGCCATGAAGGTCAGCGCGTTGGCAAGCTTTACCTCCTTGCCGGTGCGCACCTGAAGCGCCTTCATGTCCGGTTCGTAACGGCCCGAGCACACGCGCAGGAACGCCACGCGGTCGCGGTGGTGCGGGTCCATGTTGGCCTGGATCTTGAACACGAAGCCCGAGAATGCTTCCTCCGCCGGGTCCACCGCGCGCGTCGCCGTCGCCCGCGGCTGCGGGGCCGGTGCGTGGTCAACGAAGAAGTCCAGCAGCGGCTGCACACCGAAGTTGTTGACGGCCGAACCGAAGAACACCGGCGTTTGCCGGCCGGCAAGGTAGCGGCCTTCGTCAAAGGGGTGCGATGCGCCCTGCACCAGTTCGAGCTCGTCGCGAAGTTCGGCCAGCGCCTCGGCGCCGATGCGGGCTTGCAGTTGCGGGTCGTCGAGGCCCGAGAGGATCGTCGAATCCTGGCGGGTAAAGTTGCGCCCCGCCTCGTACAGGTGCACCTCGTCGTTCAGGAGGTGATAAACGCCCTTCAGCCGCTTGCCCATGCCAATTGGCCAGGTCACCGGCGCGCATTCGATGTCGAGCACCGACTCGACTTCGTCCAGCAATTCGATCGGCGAACGGCCTTCGCGGTCGAGCTTGTTGATGAAGGTCATGATCGGCGTCGTGCGCAGGCGGCACACCTCCATCAACTTGATGGTGCGCTCCTCGACGCCCTTGGCGCAGTCGATCACCATCAGCGCCGAGTCGACCGCGGTCAGCACGCGGTAGGTGTCCTCGGAAAAGTCCGCGTGACCGGGGGTGTCGAGCAGGTTGACGATGCGCCCCGCGTAGGGAAACTGCATCACCGAGGACGTGACCGAGATCCCGCGCTCCTGCTCCAGCGCCATCCAGTCGGAGGTCGCGTGGCGCGAGGTCTTGCGCGATTTCACGGCACCGGCCATCTGGATCGCGCCGCCGAACAGCAGCAATTTTTCAGTCAGCGTGGTCTTGCCGGCGTCGGGGTGCGAGATGATCGCGAAGGTACGGCGGCGCCGCGTTTCGGTGGCAAGATCAGGCATGGCGGCAGGTCAACGCAACGATGAACCCGCCATTTTAGCCTGATTGCCCCCCGCCTCGCCGCGCCACCGTGTCAACCCGCCAACCGGGTCAGCAGGGCGTGCCAGAATGCCAACCCCGCCGGCAGCTCGGTGGCCAAGGTACGTTCGTTGAAGCCATGCGCGTGTTCGCCGCCCGGCAATGCGAAGTCGGGGTTGACGCCGTAGCTGGGCACGCCCGCGTTGCGGAAGAACATGCTGTCGGTGGCGCCGGAAGACATGGCCGGCACCACCGCCAGTCCCGGGAACCGCTGGTCGATCACCGCCGTCACCGCCGCCATCACGTCCGGATGCAGCGGCGAGGCCGGGCTGGTGACCGGGGGCGGCTGCTGGATCGTGATCGTCACCTTCGGGTTGTCGATGGCCTTCACCAGCTGTGCCTCGACGCTGGCCACGCTGACCCCCGGAAAGATCCGGCAGTTGATGTTGGCGCTGGCGCGCTCGGGCAGGGCGTTGCGCGCGTGGCCCGCTGCGAGCTGGGTGGCAACGCAGGTGGTGCGGATCTGGCCGACGTAGGCCGGATCGGCCGCGATGGTGGCGATCGCCTTGGCGTCCTTCGGGTTGGCCGCGAACGCACGCATCGCGTCGGCCAGTGGCCCGTGGCTGTGTTCGCCGATGGCCTTGAGCGAGGCCAGGGTGATCGCGTTGGAGCGGACCGGAAACGGGTAGGCGGCGACGTTGCCGAGCGCCTTGGACAAGGTATAGATGGCGTTGTCCGGCAGGGGCTCGCTCGAATGCCCGCCCCTGGAGGTCGCGGTGACCAGGAAGTCCGCGTAGGTCTTTTCGGCAGCTTGCACCCTGTAGAGCACGGGCTTCAGGCTGGCATCGTAGATGCCGCCGCCGGCATCGCCGTTCAGCAGGAGTTCGGCATGGTGGTAGCGCTTGGCCAGCTCGCGCGTCGAGGCCATCGCGGTCTCCTCGTCACCCGAGAAAACCAGGATCATCTCGTGCCTGGGTACGAAACCTTCGCGTTTCAGGCGCATGAAGGTGGCGACGATCGCGACCGTGTTGTTCTTCATGTCGGCAACGCCGCGGCCATAGTAGTACGGCCCGTCCTTGACCAGTTTGAACGGCGCGTGGTCGGCCCAGCCCTCGGCATTGGCGGCCACGACGTCCATGTGCGCCGAGATCAGGATGGGCTTGCCTTGGTCACTGCCGCGGTAGTGGACCACCAGTGCGGCCGTGTGATCCACCGGCAGGATTTCGATGTCGGACTTGGCGAAGCCGGCCGACTCGAGTTGGCCGGCCAGGTACTGCGCAAGCGCGGGTACCTGGTCCTTGCCTTCGACCGTCGGCATCGCGATCGCGTGCGCCAGCATGGTCATGTAGCCGGGCATTTCCTCGGCGGTGGTCTCGGCGCCGGCGAAGGGCGCGCAACCCAGTGCCAACACCAGCGTGCAAGCCAGCCACAAACGTTGCCGTTTCATCAGCGTGTGTTCCCGTCGTGTCGAGGCGCATGAGCCTACACCGGCATGCGCATGGCCGCATCCGTGCGCTGCTGCCGTGGTGCACCGGGCGGCATGTGTCGCTGCAACAGGCGTGTGCCCTCCAATCGACGCGGGAAACCGGGCGCCGGCCCGTGGGTCATCGTGCACCCATGGCGGGAGGATATGCGGCGCTGGCGCGATGCCTCAGCGCTCTCTCTCGCGCTCGACGGTTTCCTCATCGGGCGGCACCAGGATTGCGCCGGGGTGCCTGCGCGCTTCGAGTTTGATGGCCTCGATTTCTGGCGTCTGCCAGCCGCAGGCGAGGCCCCACACGAAGAATGCGAGCGCGACCAGCGCGACCAGCAGCAAGTCCCAGCCGTACGGGATGAAGTTGTGCCCACCGAATTTGCTGCTGCCGGCCCACGACAACGCGGCGACGGCGGGCAGGTAGACGATCATCCACAACGCGCCGCGCACCTGCAGCCACAGGTCGGCGCCGCCGCGTCTGACCGCGTAGTAGAACCACACGGGCAGCGCGACCACCATCAGCAAAATGATCTCGCCGGTACGCGGCCAGCGGGCCCAGTACAGCAGCTCGGTTGCGAAGATGAAAGCGAGTGCGGCGACCACGGGCAGCAGCGGAATCCTGAGCGGGCGGTGGAGCATGGGCGCCGTACGCCGCAGCACCGACACGCTGACCGGGCCGGTCAGGTAGGAAATGATCGTCGCCACCGAAATCACTTCGGCCAGCGTCGCCCAGCCGCGGAAGAAAAACAGGAAAATGAAGGCAACGATGAGGTTCAGCCACATCGCCGGGCGCGGAATGCCAAAGCGTGGATGCACGCGGCCAAAGATCTTCGGCAGCGTGCCGTTGCGCTGCATCCCGTACAGCATCCGCGCGGTGGTCGCGGTGTAGGTCGCGCCGGTGCCGGAGGGGCTGATGAACGCGTCGGAGTACAGCAACAGCGCGAGCCAGTTGAGGTTCAACGCCAGCGCCAGTTGCGCGAATGGCGAGGAATGTTCGATCGCGGCCCAGCCGCCTTTGGCGAGTTCGGAGGGTTCGGTTGCACCGAGGAACGCGACCTGCAGCAACAGGTACACGATGGTCGCCAGCACGATCGAGCCGATGATGCCGAGTGGCACGTTGCGGCCGGGGTTCTTGGCTTCGCCCGCAAGGTTCACCGGACTCTGGAAGCCGTTGTAGGCAAACACGATGCCGCTGATGGCGACCGCCGTCAGGATGGTGGACAGGTTCATGGCGTGCGCTCCGCCGTGCGCGCCGATGTGGAAGTTGGACCAGTGAAACGAAGTTGCCATCAGCGCGATGGCCGTGAGCGCCGGGACGATCAGCTTGTAGATCGTGATCCAGCTGTTGGCCTTGGCGAAAAGGTTGACGCTCCAGTAGTTGAGCAGGAAATAGCCGATCACCAGCAGCGCCGCAAGCAACAGGCCGGGCACACTCAGTGCGCCCATGCCGCTGGCGCCAACGTGATACAGGTTTTGCGCCCACTGCCACGGCCACGACGCCATGTACTGGATCGACGCTTCAGCCTCGACCGGAATCACCGAGGCAATCGCGATCCAGTTGGCCCACGCCGCGATGAAGCCGACCAGGGTGCCGTGCGAATACTGTCCGTAGCGCACCATGCCGCCGGATTCGGGAAACATCGCGCCCAGTTCCGCGTAGGTCACCGCGATGAACAGGATCACCACCGCGCCGATCACCCAGGCCCAGATTGCTCCGGGCCCCGCCAGTTGCGCCGCACGCCACGCGCCAAACAGCCAGCCCGAACCGATGATCGAGCCCAGGCCGGTGAACATCAGCGCCCACGCGCCGACGGTTCGGCGGACTGCGGTTTCGTTGCTCATCGGCGGTTTGCGTCCCCGGAAAAAGGTACCGATCATCGCAGAACAGGCCACGGCTGTCCGGTGACGATGGTCATACCCACGCGATGCAGGTCGGTCCGTGCGGGTTCCTGCGGGCTTCCGGGTTCGCTCGCCGGGAAAGCCGGTGTGCGCCCGGCATGATGAAGGGAACGGCTGGGGCGGCCAACCGTAGCGGTGCTACGCCGCCGCAAACGCCTCGCGGGTGAGATTGAGCGGAGCGCCATGGGTGCATACGACATCATCCTCGATGCGGATGCCGCCGTATTGCCGGAACGCATCGACCTTCGCCCACACGACGTCCTTCGCCGCCGGCGTGGCCTTCAATTGTGCCAGCAGCAGGTCGATGAAATACAGGCCGGGCTCGATCGTGACGACCATGCCCGGTTCAAGCGTGCGCGTGCAGCGCAGGTGGGGGTGACCTTCCGGTTTTGGAAGGGTGTGGCCGGCCTCATCGGCCGCAAAGCCCCCCACGTCGTGCACCTGCAACCCGATGAGATGCCCGAGGCCGTGCGGCAGGAACGCCGATGAAATCCCCCCCGCGACCGCGGCTTCGGCCGAGCAGCTGATGAAGCCCTGGTCGCGCATGGCCTGCATCAGCACATGGTGCGCGTGGAGATGCAGCTCGGGATAACTTTGCCCGGCGCGCACCTTGGCGCAGAAGCCCTGCTGCGCCGCGTCGACCGCGTCGACCAGGGCTTGCCACTCACCCGCTTCGGGCGCGGCGTAGGTGCGCGTGATGTCGGAGTTGTAGCCATGGAACGTACCGCCGGCGTCAATCAGGAACGAGTGCGCGTGCAGCGGCGGGTTGCGATCCTGGTGCATGTAGTGCAGCACCGAACCGTGTGCGTCCAGCGCGATGATGTTGCCGTACGGCAGCTCGTGTTCGGTCAGGCGCGTGGCTTCAAGGTACTTGCAGTGGATGTCGAATTCCGGCAGCCCCGCGCGAAACGCCTTTTCGGCGGCGCGGTGGCCGTGCACGCCGATTTTGCTGGCAACCCGCAGCATCGCGATCTCATACGGCGTCTTTACCGCGCGCCGGTAGTGCAGCAGGTGCATCAGCGCGGGCGGATTGTCGGGCACGAAATCGCCGGCCGTGGCGTTGGCCGCGCCGACGATCGCGCAGCGCGATGGATCCTTCGGCAGCCGCGCGCGCACCGCGTCGGCCGTGTGGACGGTGATGATGTCGAAGTGGTCGACCCAGTAGCCGGAGGGCGCCGCGGGCACGACGTGCCAGTAATCGCGTGGCTGCAGGAAGACCAGCTTCGGTTTTTGGCCCGGCGTGAACACGACCCAGCTGCCGGGTGCGCCCGCGAGCGGCAGCCAGTGCAGGAAGTGCGGGTTGGCCTTGAACGGGTAGCCTTCGTCGTCAAGGAACCAGAGGTGCGGCTGGCCGGCCGCAACCGCGAGCGTGTCGCGGCCACACGCAGCCAGCGCGTCGGCGCTGCGGCGCTCGATTTCAGCGAGGTGTGCCGGATACAGCGCGGCGAGGTTGTCTTGCGGGGCAGCGGTCATGGTGGTGTCATTGGGGCCGGGAAGGCCATGATGCGGCGATGCAGCGCGCAACGCAAAAGTACCCGGGGCAAAACCGTCGCACGGGACCGCTGCGGCGAGGTCCGGTGGCTACGGTAAAAAGTCAGCCCATGGCTGGAGGTTCTGGTGGAGCGGTGCGGGAATTTCGCACGGTGCCGGCAAAGCCGGCTACGCAGCGGTCAGGCGATCACGCGATTAGGCCGCGTCCTGCTCCAGCCACTGGTCCAGTACCTGCGCCGCGCTATTGCTGATGGAGATGATGCGCAGCCCGGACCACTGGTAACCGTTGGTTGCCGCGTCTTCGGTCCACATGGTGTGGACCCCGGTTTCAATTTCGGCGCCGCCGCCCGGCCCGGGCAGCTGAAAGCGCAGCTGGTACAGCGCGCCGTCGTTGAGCGGCCGACGGCAGATCAGCATCATGCCGGTGCGCGAAAGATTGCCGATGCGGCCAATGGGTTCGCCGCTGATGCTGTCGATGACGTCGATCGGCATGGCCGCGGGTTTGCGCGGGGCACTGCGCCGTTCATCACTCATGTGGCGGGCTCCATGGCGGGTTGGGTGCGGGTGAGCTTGCGCAGGCCGGCAACCAGGGCGTTCCAGGCCCGGTCCAACATGCCGCTGTCCTGTGGCGGCAGCAGCCGGGCCTGGCCGCGCGCCAGCATGCGTGCGAGCTGTTCGAGCGTGCGTTCGGGGGCGGCGGCGCCGCGCGCGTTCACCAGCAGGCAGCGGCCGCTGACCGGGTTGTGCCACGCGAGCTTGCGCGCGACTTTCTGGCCTTGCTGGTTGACGGTGAATTCGAGCCAGGTGCCGAAGGCGAGTCCCTTCACGGTGTCGAGCGCACGGCGTTCGCTCGGGGTGAGCGAAAGCTTGTGCGGCTTGGCTGGCGCGGCCGATTCTTCCTCGTCGGGCTTGTGGCGCGACTTCAGGCGGATCAGGAGCTCGGTCTGGCTGGGCACCGGCGTGTTGCTGCGGGGCTCGGGTTGCTGCGGCTGTTCCAGCGCATAGCGCGTGATCTGGTCGGCCTCGGTGGCTTCAAGGCCCACCTGGTTCAGGCCGTGGTTGAGTTCGGCGGTCAGTTTGCCGGTGTCGCGCGCGGTGGCGGCGCCGAGCAGCTGGTCGACCGTCTGCAGGCGACTGCGGTAGGTCTCGCTGTGCTCGCCTTGGCGCAGCAGCGTGAGCGTCAGTGCATCGGTCCACGCGTTTTCCAGCAACGCACGCACCAGCGGCGTGGTCTTGTGTCCGGCCAGGCGCTTGTCGATGGCGGCACTGGCGGTGGCGCGCGCGTCGCGCAGGCGGTCGCGGCCCTGCGCGGCTTCAACCTGACGGCGTTCGGCGATCTCGGCGCGGCGGGTCAGCCCGCGCATATGTGTGTCGAGGTTGTCGGCCTCGCGTTCGATGACGGTCAGGTCGCCGTGATACTCGCGGGCCACGCGGTCGACGGTTTGCTGCAGGCGCTGGTTGAGCGCGGCATCGAACTGGCCGTCGGTGCGGTCCAGCCACAGGTTGGCGGCTTCCAGCACCAGGTTCAAAAGCCGCCGTGCGGGGTGGTTGCGCACCGTGAAAAAGTCGGCGTCGGACAGCGCCACCCGCAGCAGCGGCACCTGCAGCGTGCCGAGCAGTTGCTGTGCGGTGCCCTCGGCCCGGGTTTCGGTGCGCAGCTGGTCGTACAGCAGGCCGATGAGGTCGGCCGCGTCGCGGTGCTCGGGCTGGAGCTGTGCGGCGTGGCCGTGGCTGGTGCGCTTGAGTTCGGTCAGGAGCTCGTCGGCGAGGTGTTCCCCGGCGTGTGGGCCGGCCCTGCGCGGCGGCAACGCCTGCAACGCGGACAGGGCCTCCTGCAGCTCCGGCATCGACGCAAATTCGGCCGCCTGGGCCGTGGCCTCGCGCGACGGATGCAGCAGCTTGCGGCGGGCGTTGAGCAGCACCCGCAGCTCGTTGGGACTGACCGGGGGCGGTGAACCCTGCGGCGGGTTGAACACCGTGACCGGCGCGATGGGTGCCGGCGTTGCCGGCGTGGCCGGCTCCGCCTCGCTGGCTGCCTCGCTGGCGGCATCGGTGGTACCGGCGGTGCCGCGCGGTGCGGGCCGCCGGCGCGGCAGGTAGCTGCGCAGATCCGGCAGGATGCCGGCTGCCTTGAGGTGCTCGTTGAGCCGCGTGTAGACCGACTCCGCGGCGCCGAACAGGCGCCGGTCGCACAACCGGTAGAACAGCAGCCGGTGGTCGCGTTCGAGACCGAGGTCCGTGGCGGCTTCGCCCAGCACCGCGGCAAAGATGTGCGGGCCGGGCGGCAGGAGGTCGTTTTCCAGCGGCGGCGCCGCGATCAGTACCGCGTACCGGTGGCACAGGTCAAAGATCGCGTTGCTGGCGTGCAGTTCGGTGCGCGCGGACATGTCATCCAGCGCCATCGTTTCATCAAATTCGTGCGGGTCGACCAGCGCCAGGTCGTCGCTGTGGCGCCGGTTGCGGCCGACCGTGGACGCGGACTTGGCCGGCCGGCCAAGGCCGGCGAAGCGGCGTTCCAGCAAGGCCATCACGTGGCCCTGGAACTGGGGCCGGTTCTGCTTGACCCGCTTCAGGGCATCCAGCGCTTCGTGCTGGGCCTGTCCGCCGCTGGATTGCTCGGCGATCCGGAACAGCTCGATTTCAAGGTCATCCAGCGCGCTGTGCAGCAAGGGTTCCAGCGATGCGCCGCATTCATCCAGCTGCTGCGCCAGCAACTTGCGCGCCCGTGGCGCCAGGTCGTTGCGTGCGGTCAGCGTACGCATGGTGGGCTGCATGTCCATCGTGTCCCTCATGGGCAAGGGGTCACATGCAAGTTGCTTGCCATGAATCCTGGCCAAGCCCGATTGTAGACGCATCCGGGGGCAGGTGGTGCGCGCATCAGGCGTCGCCGGAGCGCACCTGCACCCGGATGGCATCGCCATCGGTGTAGACGTTCACTTGCATCGGCCGACAGCATACCGGACAGTCCTCGACATAGTCGGCGGCGCCCGCCGACGCATCCACGACCAGTTCGATGCTTTCGCCGCAATAGGGGCAGGTCAGGTTGACAAGCTCAGGCATGGCCGTGCTGTGCGGGTGAGGGTGGCATGAAGGCTTCGATCACGTCGTTGAGGAAGCGCTGCCCCAGTGCCGTGGTTTGCAGGCGGTCGGGATCGTCGACCAGCCAGCCATTGGCGCGGGCCAGCCGCAGCGGTGCTTGGATGGCCTCGAGCGGCAGTCCGGTACGCGGGCTGAAGCTGGCCAGCGGCACGCCGGCGTTCAGGCGCAGCGCGTTCAGCATGAACTCGAACGGCCGTTGCACCGGCGCGACGGTTTCAGTGCCCCCGAGGCGTTGCGGTGTGCCCGCCTGTTGCAGGTACGCGCGTGGTGAGCGGATCTTCCAGCGGCGGTGGATGGCCGGCGCGCCGGCCCCGCGCGCCGTGACCTTGCCGTGGGCGCCGGCGCCAATGCCAAGGTAGTCGCCGAACTCCCAGTAGTTGACGTTGTGACGGCAACGCCGATGGGGTTGGGCGTAGGCCGAGATTTCGTATTGTGCGTAACCGGCGGCGGCAAGCCGTGACTGACAGGCTTCCTGCATGTCCCAGGCGGCGTCGTGGGTGGGCAGCGGAGGCGGGCGTTTGGCGAACGGCGTGCCCGGTTCCAGCGTCAGCTGGTAGTGGGAAATGTGGGCGGGCGCAAGCGCAATGGCGTGCTCGACGTCGGCCAGTGCCCCGGCCAGGGTTTGCCGCGGCAGCGCGTACATCAGGTCCAGGTTGATGTTGGTATAGCCCGCATCCTGCGCCAGCTTGACCGCAGCTTCGGCCTCGCCGGCCGAATGGATGCGGCCAAGTGCCGCAAGCTCGGCATCGGCGAAGCTCTGTACGCCGATGCTGATGCGGTTGACGCCGGCCCGCAGATAACCGTCAAAGCGGCCGTGCTCGACCGTGCCGGGATTGGTTTCAAGGGTGATTTCGCAGTCGCGCGCAAAATTCAGCCGCGCGGCAGCGCCGTCCAGGATCGCGGCGATCGAATCGGGCTTGAACAGGCTGGGCGTGCCGCCGCCAAAGAACACGCTCGCAATTTGCCGCCCGCGCGCCGCGTCGCCGAAGTCGCGAAGGTCCGCATCGAGATCGGCCAGCAGCGCGGCGATGTACTCACGCTCGGGCATCGGTGCGCGCAACCCGTGCGAATTGAAGTCGCAGTACGGACATTTCTTCACGCACCAGGGAATGTGGATGTAGAGCGCGAGGGGTATCACGCTGCGTTCCCCCGATCGCCTGCCGCGAGCGCCGCGCGCAGCCCTGCCAGCGCCCGCCCTCGATGGCTGATGCGGTTTTTCAACGCGGGGTCCAGTTCGGCGGATGCAAGGCCGCCGCCGTCGTCCGGCAGGAACAGCGGGTCGTAGCCGAACCCGTGGCGGCCGCGGGGCTGGGTCAGGATGCGGCCGTGCCAGCGGCCGATCGCGATGAGCGGGTCGGCGTCGGTGGCGTCCCGCAACAGCACCAGTACGCAGGTGTAATGCGCCGTGCGCTTGGCTTCGGGTACGCCATCAAGCTCCCGCAGGAGTTTGGCGTTGTTGGCCGCGTCGGCGCCGTGGGTGCCGGCGTAGATGGCCGAATCGAGTCCGGGTGCGCCGCCCAGCGCGTCAACGCAGATGCCGGAGTCGTCGGCCAGGGCCGGCAGGCCCGCGCGTCGCGCCGTGTGCCGCGCCTTGATGATGGCGTTTTCGATGAACGTGGTGCCCGTCTCATCCGGATCGGCGATGGCAAAGTCGTGCTTGGAGACCAGCTCGATGCCGGTGCCGGCCAGCAGCGCGCGCAGTTCCGCCAACTTTCCGGGGTTGCCGCTGGCGAGGACGATGCGTTCCAAGGGCTTACTCCAGACCATCGAATTCAGGGGCGTAGCTGACGCGGCCACGGTAACCAGACAGGCCGCCGGCACGCAGGGCCAGGGCCATGAAATCGTCGCCGGCGGCGTAGACGTCGTGGAGGCCGGCCGCGCTGGCCGGGCCGAAGCCGAAGCGCTGGTAGTAATCGGGGTCCCCGAGGACGACCACCGCGCGATACGGGCCGGTGGCCAAGGTCGACAGTGCCGCGCGGACCAATGCGCTGCCGATGCCCTGGCGCTGATGGCCGGGCGCGACCGCCAGTGGCGCAAGGCCGAGGACGCGGCCGTCATCGCCGTGTTCGACCGTCACGGGCGAGAACAGGATGTGGGCCACGATGCGCGCGTCGCGCTCGGCCACGAGTTCAAAGGCATCGCAACCGGCGGTGTGGAGGGCCGCGACCAATTGGCCTTCATCCGCGCGCCCGAACGCCGCGCGGTTGACGGCGTCGATTGCCACCAGGTCGCCATCGCGGAAGGGGCGGATGCGCGTGGCCACGGTTCAGCCGGTGGCGAGCGCCGCACGCTGCGCCGCGATGAGTTCGCCAATGCCCTTTTCGGCCAGCGCCAGCAAGGCGTCGAGTTCCTCGCGCCGGAACGCGTGGCCTTCGGCGGTGCCCTGCAGTTCGATGAACCCACCGCCGTCGTTCATCACCACGTTCATGTCGGTGTCCGAATGCGAGTCCTCGACGTAGTCCAGGTCCAGTACCGGCACGCCCGCGTAGATGCCGACCGAAACCGCCGCGACCGTGCCGTGGATCGGGTTGCGCTTCAGCGCGCCCCGCTGCATGAGCACGTCCACGGCATCGGCCAGGGCGACGTAGGCGCCCGTGATCGACGCGCACCGCGTGCCGCCGTCAGCCTGCAGTACATCGCAGTCCAGCGTGATCACGCGTTCGCCGAGCGCCGCGCGATCGACGCACGCGCGCAGGGAACGGCCGATCAGGCGCTGGATTTCCATGGTGCGGCCGCCCTGGCCGCCGCGTGCGGCTTCGCGCTGCATGCGTTCGCCGGTGGCGCGCGGCAGCATCCCGTATTCGGCCGTCACCCAACCCTGGCCCTTGCCGCGCAGCCACGGCGGCACGCGTTCTTCCACGCTGGCGGTACACAGTACGCGGGTATCGCCCATCGCGATCAGCACCGAGCCTTCGGCGTGCTTGGTGAAGTGGCGCTGGATGGAAACGGCGCGCAGCGCGTTGGACGCGCGGCCGGAAGGGCGAGTCATGGTCATGGACAAAGTTTCCGCGCAGGGCTGGACAGTTTACCATCGCCGTTTGCACCGCCGATGGGGACACCGCGCATGATCCGCAGCATGACCGCGTACGCGAACACCGAAACCACCGTGCCGCAGGGCTGGCTGGCGTGCGAGGTGCGCGCGGTCAACTCGCGTTTTCTCGAGACCGGCGTGCGGTTGCCGGACGAGCTGCGCACGCTCGAACCGCAGGTGCGCGAGGCGATCGCCGCGCGGCTGGCGCGTGGCAAGGTCGATGCGACGTTCCGCTATCGGCCGCCGGCGGCCGCGGCGGACCTGCTGCTGGATGAGCATACGGCGAGGCAACTGGCGACCGTGGCGGCGGCGCTCAAGGCCAACTTTCCGCAGCTGGCGACCGACTTTGCCGGCCTGCTCGAGTGGCCGGGGCTGGTGGTCAAGCCGCCGCTGGATCAGGCCGGTCTCGGCGCCGCCGCGTTGGCTGTGCTCGAGCGCGCACTGGATGAATTCATTGCCGGGCGCGGGCGCGAAGGCGAGAAGCTGGCGGCGGTGTTGCGTGAGCGCCTGGATGGCATCGCGCGCACGGTGGCCGAGGTACGCGCCTTGCTGCCCGATATCCGTGCGGGCCTGCGCGCCAGGCTGGAAGCGCGCCTGGCCGAGTTGCAGCAGGCGGCCGATCCCGGCCGGCTGGAGCAGGAACTGGTGCTGCAAATCTCGCGCATGGACGTCGACGAAGAATTGGACCGGCTGGACGCGCACGTCACCGAAGCACGGCGGATCCTGGCGCTGGACGAACCGGTGGGCCGGCGGCTGGATTTCCTGATGCAGGAGTTCAACCGCGAGGCCAATACGCTGGCCTCGAAATCGGTCGACCAGCGGGTGACGCGCGCGGCGGTGGAACTGAAGGTGCTGATCGAGCAGATGCGCGAGCAGGTGCAGAACCTCGAATGAGCGGCCACCTTTTCATCGTTGCGGCGCCTTCGGGCGCCGGCAAGTCCACGCTGGTCAACGCGTTGCTGCAACGCGAGCCCGGCATTTCGCTGTCGATTTCGCACACCACGCGCGGCCCCCGGCCCGGCGATACGGATGGTGTCCAGTACCACTTTGTGGATCGCGCGGGTTTCGAGGCGATGATCGCGCGCGGTGATTTCATCGAGCACGCGGACGTCTTTGGCAACTACTACGGCACCTCGCGCAGCGCCGTGGAACCGCTGCTTGCTGCCGGGCGCGACGTGCTGCTGGAGATCGACTGGCAGGGCGCCGAGCAGGTACGCCGCGTGATGCCGGGCTGCGTATCGATTTTCATCCTGCCGCCCTCGCGGGCCGAGCTCGAGCGCCGGTTGCGCGCGCGCGGCACCGACAGCGAGGCGACCATCGAGAAGCGCCTGGCCGCATCGCGCAACGAAATCACGCACGCGGGCGAGTTCGATTGCATCGTGGTCAATGACCGTTTTGAAGATGCCGTTGCGGCGTTGCGGTCCATCGTGCGGGCGGCGCGTGCGGGCCAACCGCTGCCGGCGGCGCGCCATGCGGCGCTGATTGCGCAGCTGCTGGCCTGAGCGCCGGCCCGCCGTGTGCCTCCGATGCGTCCCGCCGATGGTGCGCATGCATTATCCTTGACGTCCTGCGTATCTGGTTTTTTTGCGCTGCGCCATGAATACCGTTGCCGACAATCGTGAATCGCCAGCCGCCGCGCTGGTCGCCGTGCGGGGACTGCGCACGCGCATCGGCACCAAGGTGATTTTCGACGGGCTGGATCTCGAAGTGCCGCGCGGCAGCGTCACCGCGATCATGGGCCCCTCCGGCACCGGCAAGACCACCCTGCTGCGGCACATGACCGGGCAGCTGCGCCCGGATGCCGGCAGCGTGCGGGTGGATGGCGAAGAGGTGACGACGTTGTCGCGGCGGGCGTTGTTTGCGCTGCGCGAACGCATCGGTTACCTGTTCCAGAATTCCGCGCTGCTGACCGACTTCAGCGTGTTTGAGAACGTGGCGTTTCCACTGCGCCAGCACACGCGGCTGCCGGCGGAATTGATCCGCAACATTGTCCTGACCAAGCTGCAGGCCGTGGGCCTGCGCGGCGCGGCGCAGCTGATGCCGGGCGAGCTGTCCGGCGGCATGGCGCGGCGCGTGGCGCTGGCGCGCGCGATCGTGTTCGACCCGATGCTCATCCTGTACGACGAGCCATTCGTGGGGCTGGATCCGATCGCGTTGAACCAGGTATTGCGCCTGATCCGCACCCTCAACCGCACGCTTGGCATCACCTCGATCCTGGTCGCGCACGAACTCGCGGCGATCCGGCAGGTGGCCGATCGCATCTACCTGATCGCCAACGGAAAGCTGGTGGCTCAGGGCGCGCCGGACGAACTGGCGCGGCAGGACTCGCCGTGGACGCGGCAGTTTTTCGGCGGCGAGGCCGACGGCCCGGTGCCGTTCCACTATCCGGCGCCCGATTACGCGGCCGCGCTCGGTCTGGCGGACGCCGCGCGATGAGCGCCAACCTGCGCCGCCACTGGTTGCTGCAGGGCATCGCCTCGGTGGGCGAGTGCGGGCTGTTCTTTGTGGCGGTGCTGCGCGCGCTGCCCAAGAGCCTACGCTACTGGCGCGAACTTGCGCGACAGGTGTGGTTCCTGGGTGCGATGAGCCTCGTCATCGTCATGACCTGCGGCCTCTTCGTTGGCATGGTGCTGGCGCTGCAGCTGTACTTCACGCTGTCGATCTTTGGCGGCACCGCGGCGCTCGGCACCGTGGTTGCGCTGGCGTTGTTTCGCGAACTCGGGCCGGTCATAACCGCGCTGCTGGTGGCGGGCCGCGCGGGTACCGCGGCGACGGCCGAGATCGGCTTGATGCGTGCGACCGACCAGCTGGATGCGATGGGCATGATGGCGGTCGATCCCATGGCCTATGTCGCCTCGCCGCGGTTTCTTGCCGGTGTGATCGCGATGCCGTTGCTCGCGTGCGTGTTCAACGCCATGGGCATTTTCGGCGGGCACCTGGTGGGCGTCACCTGGCTCGGCCTGGACAACGGCACCTTCTGGGGCAACATGACCTCCACGGTATCGCTGCGACGCGACATCCTGGACGGCTTGTACAAGAGCATTGCGTTCGGCGGCGTGGTCAGCCTGATCGCGGTGTTCCAGGGGTACACGGCACCGCCGACGAGCGAAGGCGTGGCCTATTCCACGACGCGCACGGTGGTGTTTTCCTCGATCGTGATTTTGGCGGTCGATTTCGTGATGACGGCGTTCATGACGTGAGCTCGCTGCGCGACCATGCGGGCCATGGCTGGCCGGGCGTCAACGCTAAAGTCGCGTCCCTGCGCGCGGGCTCGACAGTGCGCCGCGGCGTCACGCTAGGGCGCGGACAAACTTCGCTTCGTTGATGGCCATTCATGGCCTGCTCTTCAGGAATATCGGTTATGAACGCACGACCCTCCTACGCCATCGGTACCGGCCTGTTCATCCTGCTCGGCTTTGCCGCGCTGGCCTATCTTGCGACGCAGACCACGTCGGTGGCCAATCTCCATGCCGGCGACAGCTATCTGGTCAAGGCGCGCTTCCAGAACATCGGCCAGCTGAAGGTGCGCGCACCGGTCAAGATCGCCGGCGTGCGCATCGGCGACGTCGCTTCGATCCGGCTCGAGCCGCAGCGGATGGACGCGCTGGTCACGTTGGCGATCGGCAAGCAGTACAACGACATTCCCGATGATTCCTCGGCCGCGATATTCACCTCGGGTTTACTGGGCGATCAGTACGTTGGCATCGAGGCGGGCGGGTCACCGACGTTTCTCAAGAACGGTGATGAAATCATCCTGACCCAATCGGCGATGAGTATCGAGAACCTGATCGGCAAGTTCATGGTCAACGGCGGCCCGAAATCGAACGCTTCCGGTCCGACCCCCGCGTCCAGCGCCGCGCCGCCCGCATCCCACCCCTGAACCCAAATTTTCCCGGCGGCGTTGTTGCCGCGGGGCGCAAGGAGATGTCCATGTTGAAGCGATCCATCCTGCTGCTGGCGTTGGGCTGCGTGTGCCTGGCGGTGGGCGCCCCGGCGTTCGCGGCCGCCCCGCAATCCCCGCAGCAGATCGTGCAGTCCATCGCCGACCGGCTTGGCCAGGCCATCCAGGGCCACCAGGCCGAGCTGCGCCAGAACCCGGAGCAGATGGTCAAGGTCATCGACGACATCGTGCTGCCGCACTTTGATACCGATTACGCCTCGCTGCTGGTGCTGGGCAAGCACGCACGGCAGGCGACGCCGGCGCAACGGGTGGCGTTCGCCCGGGCGTTTTATGCCGCCTTGACCCGGCGCTATGCCGAAGGCCTGGTCGCCTACACCCGCGGCTCGGTCAAGGTCTTGCCGGCCCAGGGCCCGCTCGATCAGCGCCGCACCATCGTGCGCACCACGGTGCTGCTGTCCAGCGGCAAGACGTTGTCGGTCGACTACGCATTCCGCAAGACCGCATCCGGCCAGTGGAAGGCCTATGACGTGATCATCGAGGGGATTTCCTACATCACCAACTACCGCAACCAGGTGGATGCCGAGATCCAGAAGGAAGGCATCGATGGCCTGATCAAGCGCCTGCAGACCGAGGGCGCGGCAGCCGTCGATGAGATGCAGAGCCAGGATGGCAGGCACTGATTCCATGCCGCATGGGCGCACCGATGCCGTACGGCTGACCGCGCCCGACCGTGACACCCTCGCGGTGTCCGGCGTGCTGACGTTTGCGACCGCCGCGCGCGCATGGGCCGAAGGCCAACGCGTGTTGGCGGCCGGCGCGCAGACGCGGCTGGATCTTGGCGGCGTTACGCGTGCCGATAGTGCCGGCCTCGCGTGCGTGCTGGCGCTGGCGGCGTACGCCCGTCACGCGGGGCGCCACCTCGTGATCGTGCGCTGGCCGGAAGGACTGCGTGCGCTGGCCGCGGTCTGCGACGTGGCCCAACTGCTGGATGCACCGGCAGCCGCACCAGCGGCCTGAACCGTCGTCAGTGGCCTTTGCCCGATCCCGGTCGATGGGTGCCGGCCGCTGCGGGTGCCGGCGCCGTCGTACCGGGCGGCGCGGGGCGTGCGGGTGGGGCGACGCTGGCGGCGCCCGCAGGCGTGGCGGCTGGGCCCGCCGCTGCAGGCGTGCCAGCGGCGCTGACGCCGTGCTGCGTTTCATACTGCTGTTGTTGTTGCAGCAGCTGGTCGATGTCCTGGTCGTGCCCCTCGCCCGGTGCGGTACCCTGCAATTCTTCGATTGCCGACAGCGGCGGATTGCCGAAATACACCTCGTACAGTCGATGTTGGCGATAGGCATCGCGCACGAACGCGTACGGGTCGAAGGCCGAATCGATCATCGGATCGAGCGGCAGCGCACTCGCGCGCAAGGTCACGAGGTAGGCGGCCGAGGGCAGGTATTCCGCGTGCCACTGGAAGTCGTGTTCACGCGCGTACCAGGCCATCGGGTCGAAGTAGCTGTCCACCGGCAGGCGCCAGACGTCGCGCGCGGTGGTCGGCCCGACGAACGGCAGCACGAGGTAGGGGCCTTCGGGCACGCCCCAGCGCGCGAGCGTGACCCCGAAATCGGTCGGATGCGCGGGCAGGTGCATGTCGCTGGCCGGGTCGAACAGGCCGAGCACGCCGAAGGTGGTGTTGATGGCAAAACGTCCGGTCGACTGCAGGGCCGGCAGCGGGCGGCCCTGCAGCACTTCGTTGGCGACCGTGACCGGTGTGCGCAGGTTGGCGAAGAAATCACCGATCAACACCCTTCCCTTGGGGCCGGTGACCTTGACGTACGCTTCGGCTACCGGCCGGATCGCTACCTTGTCCGCGACCATGTTGAACGCGAACATCTTGCGGTTGAACGGCTGCCATGGGTCATCGGTGCGCGGCGGCGCCACGGCGCAGGCGCCAAGGGCACACGCGAGCGCCGCGACGGTCATGGAGCGCACAAGCTGCGAACGGCGGGTAGAAGGCATGCGTCGTTATCGATCGGTTCGAAGGCAGGCGCCCATTGTAGAGGTTGGCCGCGGTTGCAGTCTGCGCAAGGTGTGCCAGGGGGCGAAGGCCCAGGCGCCGGGACCGGCAGGATCGACAAATGCGTCCGTGCTGGTACAATCCGGAAGTTTGCGACACGGGTGAACGTTCACATGGCACGCATTACCGTAGAAGACTGCCTGAAGGTGGTCGACAACCGTTTTGAACTGGTGTTGATGGCTACCCGCCGGGCGCGCCAGCTCGAGGGTGGCGTCGAACCCAACGTCGATGCTGAAAACGACAAGCCTACCGTGCTGGCCCTGCGCGAGATTGCCGCGCATGCCGTCGACATGCCGACCATCGATGAGATCGATCGCGTCCAGCGAGAGTTGCGTGACCGCCAGGCGATGGAGTGGGCGGCGGCCGAAGTTGACGAAGACATGGCCAAGGGCGTCGACGAGGCCTGACCCCGCCGGCCCACCGGGGCTTCGGATTCCGAAGCGCACCCCGGAACCTCGCACCCGCACACTTGCATCGCATTCTCGGGTGCCGCCGCTGAAGGCGGCTGGCGCCGGATGCGCGATGTTGACTCGCGCCACGCGCCTGTCTAGCGTGGAGTCATGCGCAGACGCGAGATGAAAACCAAGGCAGCCCCGGTGGCGCCACCGGTCGTGCCGGCGGCAGATACCGCGGGCATCGATGCGCTGACCGCGCAGCTGGCCAGCTATCTGCCGGACGAGCAGGTCGAACGCGTGCGCGGCGCCTATGCCGTCGGCGCGCGTGCGCACGCCAGTCAGCGGCGCAAGAGCGGCGAGCCCTACATCACGCATCCGGTCGCGGTCGCGACGATCCTTGCCGGCCTGCACCTCGACGCCGAGACGGTCATCGCGGCGATGCTGCACGATACCCTCGAAGACACCGCCATCACGCGGGCGCAGCTGGAAGCCAGCTTTGGCACCACGGTGACCGACCTCGTGGATGGGGTCACCAAGCTCGAACGGGTCGATTTCGCCAGTCGTCCGGAAGCCGACGCCGAGAGTTTCCGCAAGATGCTGCTGGCGATGGCGCGGGACCTGCGCGTCATCCTGATCAAGCTGGCCGACCGCCTGCACAATATGCGCACGCTGGCGTCCATGCCGCTCGAAGCGCGCCGCCGCATCGCGCGTGAAACGCTGGACATCTACGCGCCCATCGCCGGGCGCCTGGGCATGAACGCGATCCGCGCCGAACTGCAGGACCTGGGCTTCCGCAGCCTGTACCCCGATCGCCACAAGATCATCGCCGCGCGCATCAAGAACACCGTCGGCAATCGCCGCGAATCGATGGCCAAGATCGAGATGGCGCTGGCCGGCCGGCTGGCGGCCGACGCGATTCCGGTACGCATCGTCAGCCGCATCAAGGCGCCCTACAGCATCTGGTCCAAGATGCGCAGCGAACACAAGACCTTTGACCAGCTGATGGACGTGTACGGGTTCCGGCTGGTCACGGACAGCGTCGCGCATTGCTACCAGGCGCTGGGGTCGGCGCACTCGCTGTTCAAGCCCGTCGATGGCCGCTTCAAGGATTTCATCGCGATCCCCAAGGCCAACGGCTACCAGTCGTTGCACACGGTCTTGTTCGGCCCGTTCGGCGCGCCGATTGAAATCCAGATCCGCACCGAGGAAATGGACATGGTGGCCGAGCGCGGCGTCGCCGCGCACTGGTCCTACAAGCAGGAAGTCCCGCCCGCCAACAGTGCGCAGTCGCGCGCGCGCAGCTGGGTTGCCGGGCTCGCCGACAGCCAGGCGGCGACGCCCTCGTCGCTGGAGTTCATCGAAAACGTCAAGGTCGACCTGTTCCCGGACGAGGTGTACCTGTTCACGCCGGCGGGCGACATCCAGGCCTTGCCCAAGCACGCCACCGCGCTCGATCTTGCATTCGCGGTACACACCGACGTCGGCATGCACGCCGTAGCCGCGCGGGTGGACGGCAAGCTGGCGCCGCTGCGCACCCAACCGTTGTCGGGGCAGACCGTGGAGGTCATCACCGCGCCCTCGGCCGCCCCCAATCCGCAGTGGCTGGATTTTGCGGTGACCGGCAAGGCGCGCGCCGCGATTCGCCAGTACCTCAAGCACCTCCAGCACGAGGATGCGATCGACTTTGGTCACCGGATGCTGGAAAGCGCGCTCGATGCCGGCGGCTCCAGCCTGGACGCGATACCGCCCGAAGCGCTGGACCACTTCCTCGGTGCCAACAACCTGCGGCGCCTGGAAGAGCTTCTGTCCGACATCGCGCTCGGCAACCGGATGCCCGATCAGGTTGCGGCCCAGTTGATCGCGCTCGGCGGCTCGGCGATCGGCACCGCCCAGCACCGTTTCGAGAAGATCCGCATCAGCGGTGCCGAGCGCGGCATCCTCAGTTTCGGCAATTGCTGCCATCCGGTGCCGGGCGATGACATCATCGGCTACCTGTCGCCCGGCAAGGGCATCGTCGTGCATCGGGTTGACTGTCCGAACGTCGTCGAGCTGTCCAAGACGCCCGAGCGCCGCGTGGGGATCGATTGGGACACCGAGGTCCAAGGCGATTTTCGCGCCGAACTTCGCGTCGAGGTGCTCAATCGAACCGGCGTCCTGGCCACGGTTTCGGCGGCCATCGCCGCCGCCGGCTCCAACATCGAAGACGTCAGGTACACCCAGAAAGGCATCCAGGCCGCCACGCTGGTGTTCTCGATCGACGTCAAGAACCGCAAGCACCTGGCCGACGTCATCCGCCGCGTGCGCAACACCAAGGTCGCCAACGGGGTGTATCGCTACCCGCTGTAGCGGGCGACAGCCGGAGCGTGTTTGCGCCCGGTGCCCGTCATTGCTGCCGGCAGCAGGTACACTGCCGTTTTCATTCGTGCGAGTCGATCCATGCCACGCCAAGCCATCCATTCCGATTCCGCGCCCAAGGCCATCGGCCCGTATTCACAGGCCGTGCGCGCCGGCAATACACTGTACCTGTCAGGCCAGATTCCGCTCGATCCGGCGACCGGGGCGCTGGTTGGCGGCGATATCGCAGCGCAGGCGACGCGCGTGTTCGACAACCTGCAAGCGGTCTTGGCGGCCGGCGGGGCGACGTTCGACGATGTGGTGCGGGTGGCGATCTACATGACGGACCTTGGCCATTTCGGCGCGGTCAACGAGGTGATGGCACGGTATTTCCACGCGCCGTACCCCGCGCGTTCGACCATCGGCGTGGCGGCGTTGCCCAAGGGGGTCGCGGTTGAAGTCGACGTCATCGCGGTGACCGCGGGTTGAAGACGCCGCGTACCTCGGGTGCAGGCGTGCATGGCGGCGGCGGCTGACCCTCGCGCAGGGAACGGCAACGCGCCCGCGCGGCAACCGGTCACGACGTTGCCCGGCGTCGGCCCGGCGCTGGCGTTGACGCTGGCCAGGCTCGGCATCGAGTGCGTGCAGGATTTATGGTTCCACCTGCCGCTGCGCTACGAAGATCACACCCGCGTCGTCTCCATCCGCGACCTGGCCGCCGGCGGCGCGGCACAGGTCGACGCTACGGTTGAGGCCGTCGAGACCGGGTTCCGCTATCGCCCGCAGTTGCGGGTGGCGGTCACCGATGCCTCGCACGCGACGTTGCTGCTGCGGTTTTTCCACTTCCGCCGGCAACAGGCGCAGCAGCTGGCGCCAGGCACCAGGTTGCGCTGCTATGGCACGGTGCGGTACGGCAAGCATGGCCTGGAAATGGTGCATCCGCAGTACCGCGTGCTGCACGGTGAGGTCGCGGTCGAAGCCACGCTGACACCGATCTACCCGGTCACCGAAGGCCTGGGCCAGCAGCGTCTGCGCGGTGTCATCGACACGGCGTTGACGCGCCTGCCCGCCGACGCGGCACTCGAATTGATTCCTGCCGGTTTGCTGGAGCCCCTGGGGCTGATGCCCCTGCGCGCGGCCTTGCTGGAAGCGCACCATCCGGCGCCCGACGCCGATGTCGCGGCGTTGCAGGCCGGGATGCACCCGGCCCAGCAGCGGCTCGCGTTCGAGGAACTGCTGGCGCATCACCTGGGCTTGAAGCGTCTGCGCGCGCGCGTGCGCAGACGGCGGGCGCCGGTGCTGCCCTGCGACGCCGGCCTGCAGCGGCGGTTCCTCGCCGCGCTGCCCTTCACGCTGACCCGCGCGCAGCAACGCGTGGCGGCCGAAGTCGCGCATGATCTTGGCCAGCGGGTACCGATGCTGCGCCTGGTGCAGGGCGATGTCGGGTCGGGCAAGACGGTGGTCGCGGCCTTGGCCGCGCTCAGCGCCTTCGCCAACGGCTGCCAGACGGCACTCATGGCGCCGACCGAGCTGCTGGCCGAACAGCACCTGCGCAGCTTCCGCGAATGGTTCAAGCCGCTCGGGATCGAAGTGGTGTGGCTGGCCGGCAAGGTGACCGGCCGCGCGCGGACGGCGGTGCTGGCCAGACTCGCCGCCGGTGCGCCCATTGCGGTCGGCACCCACGCCCTGATGCAGGAGGGCGTCGGGTTCCAGCACCTCGGACTCACCATCGTCGATGAACAGCACCGCTTTGGCGTGCAGCAACGGATGAGCCTTGCCGACAAGGGCCGCGCCAGCGGTGAGGCGCCGCACCAGCTGGTACTGACCGCGACCCCGATCCCGCGGACGCTGGCGATGAGTGCCTACGCGGACCTGGATGTTTCCACCCTGGATGAACTGCCGCCCGGCCGCACGCCGGTGCGCACGGTGGTATTGGCCAACAACCGCCGCGCCGAGGTCATCGAGCGCATTCGCGTCGCGTGCGCGGAGGGCCGGCAGGTCTATTGGGTCTGCACCCTGATCGAGGACAGTGACCTCTTGCAGGCACAGGCCGCCGAAGTCGCCTTCGCGCAGTTGTGTGCGGCGCTGCCGGGGCTCGCCATTGGCCTGGTGCATGGCCGCCTCAAGGCCAAGGACAAGCAGGCGGCGATGGATGCGTTCAAGGATGGCACGACCGCGCTGCTGGTCGCGACCACGGTCATCGAGGTCGGGGTGGACGTGCCGAACGCCAGCCTGATGGTGATTGAAAACGCTGAACGGCTGGGCCTCGCGCAGTTGCACCAGCTGCGCGGGCGGGTCGGGCGCGGGAGCGTTGCGTCCAACTGCGTGCTGCTGTATCAGCCGCCGCTGTCCGGGCTGGCCAGGCAGCGGCTGGAAACCCTGCGCCGCACCAATGATGGATTCGAGATCGCCGAGCAGGACCTGAAACTCAGGGGCCCGGGCGAATTGCTGGGTACGCGCCAGACGGGCGAGGTGGGCTTCCGCGTCGCCAACATCGTGCGTGACGCGCCCCTCATGCCAGCCGTGCAGCGGGTCGGCGCCGCGCTGCTGCGACGCCATTCGGCGCTGGCGCGGCGCCTGACCGAGCGCTGGGTAGGCGGGGCGACGCGGTTTGCGGAGGCCTGAACACGGCTTGTCGGCGCGGGCGGATTCGGGTTACAATTCCGCCCTTGCCTCACGCATCCGACAGCGGACGAACACCCATGAAAGCCGACATCCATCCGAGCTACCAGCCCGTGGTCTTCCAGGACGCTGCTTCCGATTTCGCGTTCCTGACGCGGTCGACGATGACCAGCGAAGAAACCATCAAATGGGCCGATGGCAACGAGTACCCCGTGGTCAGGGTCGACATCTCCTCGGCTTCGCACCCGTTCTACACCGGCAAGCAGAAGGTCATGGATACCGGCGGGCGCATCGACAAGTTCAAGAAGCGCTACGCCACCGGCAAGAAGTAACGCCGGCCTGCGCCCGCGCCGCGTTGGCCGTCGATGACCGGCGGCGGCGGCCGGGTGCGGGTTGGAAACGCCACTTGACGCCGCTGCACCAACGCCTTTCAAGCTCGCGCCTGGAAGGCGTTTTGCTGCGTGCAACCGCGCCGGTCACCTGCGTTGACCGGCCCATCGTGCGATAATTGGCGGGTTAAATCGAACGATCACGCGCGTGTCGCAAAGTATTGAAGGAGTCCCCCGTGTCCAGCACCAACGTCACCCTGACCACCGCCGATAAATCCGTGTCCTTGCCGCTGGTGGAGGGCAGCCAGGGGCCCAGTTGCATCGACATTGCTTCGATCTACCGCGCCACCGGGCATTTCACGTTCGACCCCGGCTTCGCCGCCACCGCCGCGTGCAAGAGTGCGATCACCTTCATCGACGGCGAGAAGGGCGTGCTGCTGTATCGCGGCTATCCGATCGAGCAGCTGGCCGCGAAGTCGCGCTTCCTCGAGGTGGCCTACCTGCTGCTGGAAGGCGAGCTGCCGACGCCGGCGCAGATGCACGCGTTCGAAGACCAGGTGACGCATCACACGATGATGCACGAGTCGCTGAAGCATTTCCTGCGCGGCTTCCACTACGACGCGCATCCGATGGCGATGCTGGCGGCGACCGTGGCGTCGCTGTCGGCGTTCTACCACGACGCGGAGAATCCGGAGGATCCGGCGCAGCGCAAGCTCGCGGCGATCCGCCTGATCGCCAAGATGCCGACGCTGGCGGCGGCGATTTACCGCTACTCGATCGGCTGGCCGGTGCGCTATCCGCGCAACAATCTTGAATACGTCGACCGCTTCGTCCACATGCTGTTCGAGGTACCGAGCGAGCCGCTGGCAATCAACCCGGTGGTCACCAAGGCGCTGGACCTGCTCTTCATCCTGCATGCCGACCACGAGCAGAACGCCAGTGCGTCGACGGTGCGGCTGGTCGGTTCCACCGGCGCGAACCTCTACGCGTCGGTCGCGGCGGGCATCACCGCGCTGTGGGGCCCCGCACATGGCGGCGCCAATGAAGCGGTCCTCAAGATGTTGACCGAAATCGGCGATGCCAAAAACGTCGACAAGGCCGTCGCCCGCGCCAAGGACAAGGAATCGGGCTTCCGCCTGATGGGCTTTGGCCATCGCGTGTACAAGAACTTCGATCCGCGCGCCAAGATCATTCGCGGCATGGCGCACGAGGTGCTGGAAAAGCTTGGCGTGCAGGACCCGCTGCTGGATGTCGCGCTGAAACTGGAAGAGGCCGCACTCAAGGACGACTACTTCATCAGCCACAAGCTGTATCCGAACGTCGACTTCTACTCGGGCATCATCTACAAGGCGCTGAAGATCCCGACCAACATGTTCACGGTGATGTTCGCGATCGCGCGCACCGCGGGCTGGGTGTCGCAGTGGATCGAGCAGCACGAAATGCCGGGTGGCCGCATTGGCCGGCCGCGCCAGGTGTACGTCGGCGCCAAGCCGCGTGATTACCAGGCGATCGACCAGCGCTGACCTGAATCACTGAACAGCCTGCGGCGCTCGGCAGATTGCGCGCCGGCGGTGCTCGCAATGCCCATGTACGCATAGGTACGCTCTGCGTGCTGCGCTCAGGCGCCACGCAATCTGCCTTCGCTCGCGACGGCTCTTCAGCGATTCCCGGGCGTTCGTGTCGATCGGCAGCGTGGCAGCTAGCCGGCCGCCATCAGCAACTCTTCCAGTGCGGCCAGCGACGCCCGCTGCTGCGGGTGTTCGCCGCAGCGGTCGAGCGGCGCTTGCCGCAGGGCGTCCTGCGGGAACACCGTGATGTCGACGGCCACGCCATCGGCGTCAAACAGCAGCACCGGGTACTCGGCGCTGCGCTGGCGGTCCAGCCTGAACGTGTGTGCGCGGGTTTCAAACGCGATGCCGTGGTCGGCGAGGAATCCCGCCACCCGTTCGGGTGAATCATCAAACACGTGCAGGCTCACCGGCGAGTGGGTGTCGGCCGTACCGTTCAGCACCGGGCCGACCAGGCGCGGTTCGAAGCGGTCGAGAAACTGCATCGCCGCGCGGGCAGCCTCGCGGCGCGCTTGCAGCGCCTGCGCCTGGGCCTCGGCGCGGAACAGGCGCTGGTGTTCGCGCAGGGCATCCTCGATTTCGCGGTTGCGCGGCAGGTAGCCGTCTTCGCTGACCCCGACGTGGCGCGCGGCCTTGCGCTTGGCCAGCTGGTAGTCGCGGATGCCGTGCTCGCTGATGAGGCGCGCCGCTTCGAGTGCGACGCGGCGGCGCAGCTGGAACGCGCGGCCTTCGGCGTGGATCTGGTGATACCCGGCGGTCTTGTGCATGGTGCTTGGCCCCCAGCCGCATTGGGACCAGTGTCGCAAAGAACGCGGGCAAAAAGCAAAGGCTAGAAAATGTCGTACGCCGGTGCCTGGTTTTGCTGTTGCTTGGCCTGTTCGCGCAGGCGATCCAGATCCTCGACCTTGAACATCTCGGTCATGGTGTTGGTGTCGCCCGGAGGCGCCGGCAGCCCGGTGGTGCGATCGATCGTCGCGGTTACGATGCCGGGCGGCATCGGCAGCAGGTCTTCCGGGGTGCCCGTCAATGCCGGGCCCATGAAGGCCATCCAGATCGGCAACGCCGTGCGCGCACCAAATTCCTTGTGGCCGAGCGAGGTGAAGTTGTCAAAACCCACCCACACGGTCGCAACCATGTTGGCATTGAACCCGCAAAACCAGCCGTCGTGGTAGTCATTGGAGGTGCCCGTCTTGCCGGCAAGGTCGCTGCGCCCGAGCTGCCTGGCGGCCGCGGCGCCGGTGCCGTCCTGGCCGTAGATCACGCTTTGCAGCATCGAAGTCATGAGGTAGTCGTTGCGCGGATCGATGACGCGCGGTGCGAGGAGTGGCGTGTTCGGGGTGGTGGCCGCCAGCGCGTTGGCGGTGTCGCCCAATGCACCCGGATCGCCCGCCGCGGCGTCGGGCTGGGCCGGGGCGGACGTGGTCTTGCCTTCATCCAGCAGGCGCGCCTCGCAGGTGCGGCAGGCGCGCACGGGGTCGGCCTTGTAGATGGCCTTGCCGTCGCGGTTGTCGATTTCGGCGATGTAGTACGGATTGACGAGGAAGCCGCCATTGGCGAACACCGCATAGCCGCGCGCCATCGCCATCGGCGATACCGATGCCGTGCCGAGCGCCATCGTCAGGTTGGCGGGGATGGCATCGAGCGGAAATCCAAAACGGGTGACGAACTGGCGCGTGTAGCGCACCCCGATGGCATCCAGGAGCCGAATCGCGACCAGGTTGACCGATTGCGCCAGGCCCTCGCGCAGGCGCATGGGCCCGCGGAACTTGTCGTCGTCATTTTGCGGTATCCACATGCCGCCCGGTTTGGAGGGGTCGGGCAGGGCGATGGGTGCGTCGTTGATGATCGAGGCCGGCGTGTAGCCGCGGTCAAACGCCGCTGAATAGATGAACGGCTTGAAGCTGGAGCCTGGTTGGCGCGCGGTCTGCACGGCGCGGTTGAACTTGCTCAACTGGAAGTTGAAGCCGCCCACCAGCGCCTGCACCGCGCCGTCGTCGGGTGCCAGCACCACCATCGCGGCCTGCGCGGCGGGGATCTGCTCCAGTTCCCAGTGCTTGGCGGTGCCCGCCGTCGGGTTGGCCGCTGCGGTAGCTGGCGCCTTGCTGGCAGGCGTGTCCAGCACCTCGCGCACGCGGATGATGTCGCCGGGCTGGAGGATGGAGGCGGCGCCCTTGCCGCCGGTCGCCGCCTTGCGCGCATAACCCATGGCCCACTGCATGGCGCCGACGGGCAGGGTGACGGTCTGGCCGCCGCGCACATAGATGCGCGCGGCCCGCGCGTCGACGGCGGTGACGATCGCCGGTTCGAGCCCGCTCAGGTCGCCGCGGCTGGCGAGCGCCTTGGCCAGCTCGGCCGGTGTGGCCGGGTCGGGCAGGGTGACGTGCGCTGACGGTCCACGGTACCCGTGGCGATGATCGTAGTCCTCAAGCCGGCTCCATAGCGCGTGGTTGGCAAGGTCCTGCAGGTGGCTGTTGAGGGTCGTGCGGATGACGTAGCCATCGGTGAAGGCCTGGTTGCCGAGGCGCTGGAGCGCCTGTTGCCGCACCATTTCCGCAAAGTACGGCGCATTCACCTGGATGGGTGGCTCGTGCGGCGCGGCGTCATCCGGTGCCGCGATCGCCTGCGTGTACTCGGCCCGGTTGATGAAGCGGTGCTCCAGCATCTGGCCGATGACCCAGTTGCGGCGCGCGATCAGGTGGCCCGTGTGGTCGATCGGGTTGACGACCGACGGCGCCTGGAAGCTCGAGGCAATCGCCGCGCACTCGGCGATGGTCAGCTGATCGAGCTTCTTGCCGTAGTAATACTGCGCGGCGGCGGCCACGCCATAGGACCGGTGACCCAGGAACATCTTGTTGAGGTACAGCTGGAGGATCTGGTCCTTGGTCAGCTCCTGCTCGATCTTGAACGCGGTGAAGATCTCGATGATCTTGCGGGTATAGGTCTTTTGCGGGCTCAGGAAGAAGTTGCGCGCCACCTGCTGGGTGATGGTGGAGCCGCCCTGCACCTTCTCGCCGCGGTGCAGCATCACCTCCATGGCGGCGCGGAGGGTGGAGGTGACGTCGATCCCGGAGTGGTGGTAAAAATCGGCATCCTCGGCAGCCAGCACCGCGTGTTTCAGGTTGGCCGGGACGTTCTGGATGTCGACCGGGATGCGGCGCGTCTCGCCGAATTCCGCGATCAGCTTGCCGTCCGCGGACAGGATGCGCAGGGGCACCTGCATCTGCACGTCCTTCAGCGAGGCGACCGACGGCACGCGCGGCGCGACCAGCCAGTAGGTGACGCCGATGGCAATGCTGCCGAGTACCGCAAGACCGAGGACGCAAATCAGGCCGATCAGCGTCAGACGTTTCAGGATTCTCATGCGGGTTCCGAAAGCAGGTGCGGTGGCGCGGAGCCGTGGCGGGGGCGGTGTGGTGCGCGATGACGCGGTGGCTGCGGCGGCGCCGTGGTCGCAGCGCCGACCGCCGGGTTGGCAAGTATAAAGGCACGTCGAGGGTGGACGGCTGCTGGCCGGCGTTGGGCAATATGCGCCGGGTTTGTGTCAGAATTGTGACGTGCTGCAGGTGAAATGTGCCTTGTAGTGGGTGTCACCTCAAGGCCAAAGATGTTTCGCATCAATAGTTTGCAACTACTTTGCGAGGTTATTGATATTTCGTTAACTTTCGTATCTAATGCAGGTGCGCATGGGTCGTGCGCAAGCGGGCACGGGGAAGGGGAATTCCAGTGGGAATACTGACAACCAATGCTGCGCCCTTGATTGGCGTCGACATCAGCTCGACGGCGGTGAAGTTGCTGCAACTGAGCCAGGCCGGCTCGCGTTACCGCGTCGAGCACTACGCGGTGGAACCGTTGCCGCCCAATGCCGTGGTCGAAAAGAATATCGTCGAGGTCGAAGCCGTCGGTGACGCGATCCGCCGCGCGTTGCAGCGTTCCGGTGCGCGCACCAAATTTGCGGCCGCGGCGGTCGCGGGCTCGGCGGTGATCACCAAGGTGATCCCGATGCCGGCGGAATTGTCGGAAGACGACCTTGAAGGCCAGGTGCAGGTCGAGGCCAACCAGTACATCCCCTACCCGATCGAGGAGGTCAGCCTCGATTTCGAGCCCATCGGCCCGGTCAAGGACAACCCCGAGATGCAGCAGGTGCTCCTGGCTGCGTCGCGGACCGAAAACGTGGACATGCGCGTGGCCGCGCTCGACCTCGGCGGCTTGACCGCCAAGGTGGTCGATGTCGAGGTGTTCGCGATGGAGAACGCGTTTCGCCTGATCGCCGACCAACTGTCGGTGCCGCGGGACGCGCTGGTGGCGCTGGTGGACGTCGGCGCGACGATGATCACGCTGTCGGTACTGAAAAACCAACGCACGATCTACTCGCGCGAACAGGTGTTTGGCGGCAAGCAGCTCACCGACGAGGTCATGCGCCGCTACGGCATGTCCTACGAGGAAGCCGGCCTCGCCAAACGCCAGGGTGGCTTGCCCGAATCCTACGAAATTGAAGTGCTGGAACCGTTCAAGGAGGCGATGGTGCAGCAGGTTGGCCGCCTGCTGCAGTTCTTCTTTGCCGGCAGCGAATTTGCCAAGGTCGACCAGGTGGTGCTGGCCGGTGGTTGCGCGTCGATCCCCGGGGTCGTCGACATGGTGGTCGAACAACTCGGGGTGCCGTGCGTGGTGGCCAACCCGCTCGCCAGCAGGTCGCTCTCGCCCAGGTTGCAGGCGCAGACGCTGGCGCAGGATGCGCCGGCCCTCATGATTGCCGCCGGGCTGGCCTTGAGGAGCTTCGACTAATGGGCAAGCTGCCAGGATCAACCTCTTCCCGGGGCGCGCGGCGCGCAGCGAACGCGCAGGCGATCTGCACTGCGTTGGCTTTGGGGGGCCTAGACTGATGGCCAAGATCAACCTCCTCCCGTGGCGCGCCGAACGGCGCGAACGCCGCAAGCGCGAATTTTTCACCCACCTCGGCGTCGCGGCGGTGGCCGCCATCGTGCTGGTGCTGCTGTGGGGTTTCTGGGTGAGCATGCGCATCCAGAACCAGAACAACCGCAACGCCTACCTCAAGGCGCAGATTGCCCAGCTCGACTCCAAGATCACCGAAATCAAGAACCTGCAGAAGGTCAAGGATCACCTGCTGGCCCGCAAGCGCATCGTCGAGAAGCTGCAGTCCAGCCGCTCGCAGATGGTGCATCTGCTCGACCAGATCGTGCAGACCATTCCTTCGGGCGCGCGGCTGACGTCGCTGAAGCAGCAGGGTGACAAGCTCACGCTGGACGGCGTCGCGCAGTCCAACGCGACCGTGGCCGACTACATGCGCAAGATCGAGGCCTCGCCGTGGATGGGCCCGGCCGCATTGCAGTGGACCCGCAACACCAGCGGCGACAGCAATGCGCCTTACGAGTTTGAGCTGGTGGTCACGCTGGGTACGCCCAAGGCCACCGACAAGGATCAGGTCCCGGCGGCAGGCTCCAGCGTCGTGGCACCGGCGTCCGCCGCGACCGCCGCGCCGTCAGCCGGCGGTACCGCTGCGAAACCGGTAGCCCTGCCGTCATCCTTGCCCGCCGCCGGCGCTGCGTCCGCTGCAGGCAAGCCCGCCGCGTCTGCCCCCGCGCTGCTTCCGGCATCGGCCCCCGCGGCCAGGGCGCCCGCGGTGCCGGCTGCGTCCACGACCAGGGGAGGGGCGAGGTCATGAAGTTCTTTGACGACCTGAAAAACCTCGACCGCAACAACATCGGCGGTTGGCCGACGTCGGTCAAGGGTTTCTTTGTCGCGATCGTGATCGTCGTGATCGTGTTCCTGGGCTGGTATTTCTACGTCGACGGGCAGCAAGGCGTGCTGGCGACCGGCCAGCAGGATGAGGTGAAGCTCAAGCAGGAATTCCAGTCCAAGCAGGCCAAGGTGGTGAACCTCGATGCGCTGAAGGCCCAGCTGGCGCAGATGAACGAGATGCTGAGCCAGATGCTGCGCGAGTTGCCGAGCAAGACCGAGATGCCGGCGCTGCTGGTCAATATTTCCCAGACCGCGCAGGCCGCCGGCATCGAGACCGAGGAGTTCACGCCCAAGCCGGAAGTACCCAAGGAGTTCTACGCGATCCAGCCGATCGCGCTGAAGATGCAGGGCACCTACCACCAGTTTGGCACCTTCATCAGCGGCGTGGCGTCGCTGCCGCGCGTGGTCATCCTCACCATGCACGACGTGTCCTTGACGGCGGTGAAGACCAGCGGCAAGGATGGCCCGCCCGTGGGTGGCGAGTTGACGCTGCAAGGTACGGTACAGACGTACCGCTACCTCGGTGACGAGGAAGCGAAGGGCGGCAAGCCCGCCCCGGCCAAGAAGGGAGGGAAGTGACCATGCGACCCGCCCGAATTGCCATCGCACTGGCAACGTTTGCGCTGATGCTTGGCCTTGCTGCGTGCAGCAGCGAGGGTGATCTGCAGCAGTGGGTGGCGCAGGTCAAGGCGCAAAAAGGCGCGCCCCTGCCCGCGCTGCCGGTCATCAAGACCTTCGAGACTTTCGTCTATCAGGATCAGGACAAGCGTGACCCGTTTGAGCCGGCACCGCCACAGGCCAACTCCGCGCAGAACCTGGCCGGGCCGCACCCTGACCAGAACCGTCCGCGTGAGCCACTCGAAGCCTTCCCGCTCGACAGCCTGAAGATGGTCGGCACGATCGGGCTCAAGGGCAACATCGAAGCGCTGGTCAAGGATCCGCAGGGCGTGATTCACCAGGTGCATGTGGGCGACTACATGGGCCAAAACTATGGCCATGTGCTGCAGGTAACGCCCAGCCAGATCGACCTGGTGGAACTGGTGCCAAACGGTTCGGGCGGCTGGATGGAACGCGACGCGAGCGTCGCTCTGGGCGACAAATGACGATTCATCGGGGGTTACGTTCATGATGACCAAACCTGCTCAATTCATCGCCCGCACCCACGGCGGCCCCGCCCGGCGCGGACGCGGATGGCTGGCGTTGCTGGTACTGGCACTGCTGCTGGTGGCCGGGCCTGCCCTGGCCGCCAACACCCTGCAAAACGTCAGTTCGGCGCCGCTGCCGGATGGCCGGGTGCAGTTGACCCTGACCTTCTCCGGGCCGGCGAGTGCGCCGCAGGCGTTCAGTACCAATACACCGCCCCGTATCGCGATGGACTTTGCAGCAACCACCAACGGACTCACCCAGCGTTCCTACAGCGTGGGCCAGGGCGCGGCGCAATCGGTCAGCGCGGTGGAGGCCGATGGGCGCACGCGTGTGGTGGTGGCATTGACCCAGCCGGCGCCGTATGTCACCCGCGTCGAAGGTGACCGCGTCCTCGTCACGATTGGCGCCGGCATGGCCGGCGCGACCGCGGCGGCGGCTCCGGCCCCTGCGCTGGCGCCGGTACCCCCGCCGCCGCCCACGCAGACCGCGCTGGCAGTCGCGACCGCCAACCCCGACAAGGCTGCCGCGATGGCGGGCAGCAATGTCATCACCAGCGTCGACTTCCAGCGCGCCGAGCATGGCGCCGGCAAGCTGGTGATCAACTTCAGCCAGGGTGGCGCCGCAACCAGCATGCACACCCATGGGGACACCACCACCATCGACGTCGCTGGCGCCAACCTCGCGGCCTCGCAGGCGCGGCGGCTGGACGTCACCAGCTACGCAACCCCGGTGCGCAGCGTCAACACCCACGCGGTGGCGGGCGGCGCGCAGATCAACGTCGACACCCGCGGCGTCGTGCAGACGTCCTCGTACCAGACCGGCAACGAGTACGTCGTCGAGTTCTCACCGCCGAAGGCCGAGCCGTCGTCGCTGCTCGGTGCGCCCAAGCCCATCGTCTACAAGGGCAGCCGCGTCACCTTCAACTTCCAGGACATCCCGGTGCGTTCGGTGCTGCAGTTGCTCGCCGACGTATCCAACCTCAACATCGTGGCCTCGGACAGCGTGCAGGGCAATGTCACCCTGCGGCTGGTCAACGTGCCGTGGGACCAGGCGCTGGACGTGATCCTGCGGGCCAAGGGCCTGGCCAAGCGGCAGAACGGCAACGTCATCTGGGTGGCCCCGCAGACCGAGATCGCCAAGTACGAGGAAAATATCGCCCAGGCGCGCATGAAGCAGCTCGACAGCGCGCAGCTCGTCACCGACTACATCCCGATCAACTACGGCAGCGCGCAGCAGATCGCCGACCTTTTGACTTCCGGTGCCAAGTCCGGGCAATCGGGCGGCGGCGGGGCCAGCAGCTCCGAGCGCGGCTTCCTGTCGCCGCGGGGCAGCGTCTCGTTTGACGAACGCACCAACACCCTGCTGGTCAACGACACCCCGGAAAAGGTGCAGGAGATCCGCCAGCTGGTTGCGGTGCTCGACCGGCCGGTCAAGCAGGTGCTGATCGAGGCCCGGTTGGTGATCGCGACCGACAACTTCACCCGCGAACTGGGTGCGAAGCTCGGCATTGCCGGGTTCCAGATCAACCCGAGTGGCCAGCGCCTGATGACGGGGGCTACCACCGGCGATGTCACCAGCCTCAACAACAGCATCAGTGGCCAACAGACGGCAATCGCACAGAACAACGTGCAGAACCTCAATGCATACAATGCGGCATGCGCCGCCGGCAACTGCAACTCGTTCTCACCCACCGCGGCCTTGCCGCCGGCGATCCAGTTCCCGGGTGGCTTGAACGTCAACCTGCCGTCGACCACTACCGGCACCAGCAGCATTGCATTCGGCATCCTCGGCAACGACTACCTGCTGAACCTGGAACTGTCCGCGGCACAGCAGGAAGGCCGCAGCGAGACCATCTCGCAGCCCAAGGTCGTGACCGCCAACAATCAGGAAGCCAAGATCCAGCAAGGCCAGCAGATCGGTTATGTCACGTTCCAGAACTCCGGTGGCGCCGGCGTCGGTACGGCGACCGTGCAATTCAAGAACGCGGTGCTGGAGCTTGACGTCACCCCGACCATCACCTCCGACAACCGTGTGTTCATGAAGCTCAAGGTGATGAAGGACGCGATCAACTCCTTCGTACCCAATCCGGGTGGCGGGCTGGTGCCCCAGATCGACCACCGCGAGATCGACACCTCGGTGCTGGTCAACAACGGACAGACCGTGGTGCTGGGCGGCGTGTATGAGTTCACCAACGAGCATGACGTCACCAAGGTACCGTTCCTGGGCGACATCCCGATCCTGGGCGCGCTGTTCCGTGACAAGCTGAACAAGAACTCGAAGGCAGAGCTTCTGGTGTTCATCACGCCGCACATCCTGGGTCAGGAAACGACGGTCAACTGACCGCACATCATCCCCCCGCGCACCGCGCGACCCCCTTCCTCTGGAAGGGGGTAGTGATCCCGGCATTGACGCGCGATCGCCTTCCTGTGGCAGGGGTAATGAACACGCAGCGTTGACGCTTCACTTCCCCCTTCGGGACGAAGGGGGATTAAGGGGGATGGCTATCGGGTTTTGGTCATGGACTGTGTGTGGCCCGCGTCGGCGCGCAGCCGGCCGGGCCAGGAAACGACGGTCAACTGACCGCATATCATCCCCCCGCGCTCCGCGCGACCCCCTTCCTCTGGAAGGGGGTGGTGATCCCGGCATTGACGCGCGATTGCCTTCCTGTGGCAGGGGTAATGAACACGCAGCGTTGACGTTCCACTTCCCCCTTCGGGACGAAGGGGGATTAAGGGGGATGGCTTTCGGGTTGTGGTCATGGACTGCGCGTGGCCCGCGTCGGCGCGCAGCCGGCCGGGCCAGGAAACGACGGTCAACTGGCCGCACATCATCCCCCCGCGCACCGCGCGACCCCCTTCCTCTGGAAGGGGGTAGTGATCCCGACATTGACGCGCGATCGCCTTCCTGTGGCAGGGGGTAATGAACACGCAGCATTGACGCTCCACTTCCCCCTTCGGGACGAAGGGGGATTAAGGGGGATGGCTATCGGGTTTTGGTCATGGACTGTGCGTGGCCCGCGTCGGCGCGCAGCCGACCGGCTCAGGAAACGACGGTCAACTGACCGCACATCACCCCCCCGCGCTCCGCGCGACCCCCTTCCTCTGGAAGGGGGTAGTGATCCCGGCATTGACGCGCGACCCCCTTCCTCTGGAAGGGGGTAGTGATCCCGGCGTTGACGCGCGATCGCCTTCCTGTGGCAGGGGGTAATGAACACGCAGCGTTGACGTTCCACTTCCCCCTTCGGGACGAAGGGGGATTAAGGGGGATGGCTTTCGGGTTTCGGTTGTGGACTGTGCGTGGCCCGCGTCGGCGCGCAGCCGGTCGGGCCAGGAAACGACGGTCAACCGGAGGGTCTCTTCGGCCATACGCGAACGGCGCGGGTGACCGCGCCCTTTGCGATTTCCCCTCTTCGGCGGCAGAGGGGCACGGGTGAGGGCACGGCGCCTGCGCAATGCGTACGCAGGGATCGAGCCCCCGCCCGGCGCTGCGCGCTACGCTCTCCCGGAGAGAAGGGAACGTCAAAACTTTTGCGCCCGTCTGTGGTCTACTTGGCGCATGCAAGCCGATACCCACTCTAGGCCCAGCCCCGCGCTGGCCACCGCACCGGCGGCGGCCGCACACCCCGGCTCTTCGGTGCAGCACCAGTTCGCCAGCCTGCGCGACACGCTCGCCCGCGAAGTCATCGGTCAGCCGGTGTTGATCGAACGTTTGTTGATCGCGCTGCTGGCGGACGGCCACCTTCTGGTCGAGGGCGCGCCCGGGCTGGCCAAGACCACGGCGGTCAAGGCACTGGCGGGGCACATCGAAGCGGACTTTCATCGCGTGCAGTTCACGCCCGACCTGCTGCCGGCCGATCTCACGGGCACCGATGTGCTGCGGCCCGCGACCGGCGAGTTCGAGTTCGAACCCGGGCCGCTGTTTCACAACCTGGTGCTGGCTGACGAGATCAATCGCGCGCCGGCCAAGGTGCAATCGGCGCTGCTGGAGGCGATGGCGGAACGCCAGGTCACGATCGGGCGCCATTCGTGGCCGTTGCCGCGCTTGTTCCTGGTGATGGCAACGCAAAACCCGATCGAGCAGGAAGGCACCTTTCCGCTGCCCGAGGCCCAGCTCGACCGCTTCCTGCTGCACGTTCCGGTGGGCTATCCGGAGGCCGGCTCCGAGCGCGCGATCATGCGTCTTGCGCACGCGCAGGCACGCAGTGAAATGCAGGCGCAGGCAAGGCCCGCACGCCTCCTGACCCAGGCGGACCTGTTCCGTGCGCGGGCCGAGGTACTCGACCTGCACATGGCCGATGGCCTTGGCGAATACATCGTGCAGCTGGTGCAGGCCACGCGCGACCCGCGGCCGTGGGCCCCGGAGCTGCGCGGCAAGATCGCCTGGGGCGCGAGTCCGCGTGCAAGCATTGCGCTGGAACGCTGCGCGCGCGCGGCAGCGTGGCTGGCCGGTCGTGATTATGTGCTGCCGGAAGACGTGCAAAGCCTTGCGCCAGACGTCCTGCGACACCGCGTGGTGCTGGGTTACGAAGCCGACGCGGAAGGCCTGCGCGTCGATGCCGTGGTCCAGCAGTTGCTGGAACGTGTACCGTTGCCGTGACGCCGCGTATTCCGATAGCTGGACAACTGGCCTGACAGCGTCATGCCTGCAACCGAGTCACCTACCCACGGGACTACTTCCGTACTGCTTGCCGAACTCATCGCCTTGCGCGCGCGCGCCGGCAAGCCGGTTGCCGGTCGCACCCGCGAGGCGGCGCCGCGGGCCGGCGCCCATGTGGCCCGCGTCCGCGGGCGCGGCATGGACTATGCCGAATCGCGCGTGTACCAACCGGGCGATGACGCACGCACCATCGATTGGCGGCGCACCGCGCGCAGCGGCAAGTGGCACACGAAGGTGTTCCAGATCGAGCGCGAACGCGCCGTGGTCGCGATGGTCGACACCCACCCGACGATGCGGTTTGGTACGCGCGTGCGCTTCAAGTCCGTCGCGGCGGCGCGTGCGGCCGCCTGGCTTGCGTGGACCTCCGTACGCGGGGGCGACCGGGTCGGGGCGCTGGCATTCGGTGCCGTGCGCGATGCCCTCGATGCCCGTCCCGGTGTCCGCGGCGCACTGGCGGTGGCGGGTGCGCTCACGCGTTGGGACGCCGCGATGCGCGCAGAAGGCGTCAACATGGCAGAGCCCCTGTCGGTTGCGTTGCAGCGTGTCCAGCGGTTGGCGCCCCATGGCGGCCAGGTGTGGCTGCTGTCCGATGGCTGGTGTACGGATGATTCCGCGGCGCCGGTGCTGGCGCATCTCGCCCGCCGCGTCGACCTGCGCGTGGTGATTGTCGTGGATGCGCTTGAACGCGACCTGGCACCACCCGGTGCGTACCGGTTTGACACGGCCTCCGGCCAGTGCCGGGTCGACCTTTCGCGCACCGGCGCGCGCGCCGCGTTTCGCTCGCGCATGGCGCAAGGCAAACTGCAACTTGCCGCCGCCTGCGATCGCGCCGGCGTTGCGTGGGTTGAACTGCCGGCGGGCGCTGATCCGGCGGTACGTCTGACGCCATTGCTGCGGCGACGGGCCCGCCGGCCATGACCGGCGCCGGCCCGGCCCTGCGCGATATCCACCTGCCACCCGCGGCATGGTGGCCGCTGGCGCCGGGTTGGTGGCTGCTGGCTGGGCTGGTGCTGGTTGCGGGCCTGCTCGCCACCGCGTGGTTGGTTGCGCGCCGCCGGCGCGGCACGCTGCGGGCGCTGCTGCGTGAAATCGATGACCTCGAACGCGGGTACGCGGGTGCCGGCAACGCCGAGGCGCTCGCGGATCGCGCGTCGCGCGTGCTGCGGCGGGTGGCGCGCAGGGTCGAACCGCTGGCCGCGAGCACGCACGGACAAGCGTGGCGCGCCTTCGTGCAAACGTACGCACACACGGACGCGACGCGGCGCGCGCTGGACGCGCTGCTCGATGCGCGCTACCGCGCCGCGGCCGCGCTGGATGCACGCATGGTGTGTGTCGCCCTGCGCGCGTGGTGCCGCGCGGCGTTGCGGCAGCGTCCGGCGCGTGGGGCAAAGGCAGCCGCCGCTGCGCGTGCCGGGGTGCGCCCATGATCTTCGCGTGGCCATGGATGTTCCTGCTGCTGCCGCTGCCGTGGCTGGCCTGGAAACTGCTGCCGCCGGCCGCGCCAGGCGCTGCACTGCATTTGCCGCAGCCGGTTGCCCTGACTTCGAGTGCGGCCTGGCATTCGACCGCGCGCTGGCGGCCGGCTGTCGCGCTGCTCGCGTGGTTGCTGCTGGTGTGCGCAGCCGCGCGGCCGCAACAGCCTGCACCGCCGCAGGCGCTCGTGCATACCGGCCGCGCACTGATGCTGGCGGTCGATTGCTCGGGCAGCATGGAAATCCAGGACATGCGGTTCGGGAACCAGACCGTCAGCCGCTTTGCGGCGGTGAAGGCGATCGCGCAACGCTTCATCCAGCAGCGTTCCGGTGATGATGTCGGCCTCATCCTGTTTGGCACCCACGCGTACCTGTTGACGCCGATGACCTTTGATGTGCATGCCGTTGCCGAGCAGATGCGCGGTGCCGCGGTCGGCCTGGCCGGGCGCGAGACCGCGATCGGTGACGCGATCGTGCTGGCGGTCAAGCACCTGGCGGCGCTGCCGGCGCGGGCGCGTGTGCTGGTATTGCTCACCGATGGCGTCAACACCGCCGGCAGCGTCACGCCGGTGGCGGCCGCAAAACTGGCCAGGGCAGCGGGCGTGCGTATCTATACGATCGGCGTCGGCTCCGGCGCGCAATCGATCAACGTGTTCGGCCTGCAGTTGCAGGCCCCGGACAACTCGCTGGACGTGAAGGTGCTGACGCACATCGCGGCGATGACGGGTGGCCGCTTTTTCCGTGCGGCCGATGGCAGCGAGCTTGCGGCGGCCTATCACGCCATAGATGCGCTGGAGCCGCTCGCGCGCGGCAAGTCGCTGGTGCGGCCCCGGCGCGAGTGGTATCCGTGGCCCCTGGGCCTTGCGTTGCTGCTGGGATGCAGCCTCCTGCCCTGGCGCACGCTGTTGCCGCGGGGGCGGGTGGTCGCATGAACTTCGCCGACGTCCCGCTGCATTTCCTGCGCGCTTGGTGGTGGCTGGCGCTGCTGCCGTTGCCGCTGGCGCTGTGGATGCTGGCGCGCAATCGCGGTGGCCGCGCGGCGTTTGCGCGCCTGGTCGACGCGACGCTGCTGCCGCATCTCGTGCAAGACGGCAGAACGCGGCGCCGCCTCGCGCTCGGACTGGTGGCGGCGGCGTGGGTGCTGGGGGTCGCGGCGCTGGCGGGGCCGGCGTGGCAAAAGGTGCCAACGCCGCTGTATGTGAACGGTGCCGCGCGGGTGGTGGCGCTGTCGCTGTCCAGCGACATGCTGGCCCAGGATCTGCCGCCCGACCGCATGACCCGCGCGCGCTTCGCGGTGCGGGATCTGCTGGACACCGCGGGCGACGCACGCACGGCGCTGGTCGCCTACGCGGGCGCGGCGTTCACCGTTGCACCGTTGACCGACGACAGGCGCACCGTGCTGAACCTGCTTGCTGCGCTGCGACCCGACGTGATGCCGGTACCCGGCAACGATGCGGCGGCGGGCATCAACCGCAGCGTCAGGTTGCTGCGGCAGTCGCAGGTTGCGGGCGGTGAAATCGTGCTGGTTACCGACACCGCCGGGGCCGCGGCGGTGACCGCCGCGCGTGCCGCACACGCGCATGGCATCCGCGTGGATGTGTTGGGTATTGGGACGACGGCGGGCGCGCCGATACCGCAACCCGGCGGAGGGTTTGCATCCGCGGCCGGCCGGGTGCAGCTGGCGCGCCGGGATGACGCCGCGTTGCGCGCGGTCGCGGTGGCGGGTGGCGGCCGGTATGTGGTACTCCCGGCTGACGCTGCGGGTAGCACCCTGTTTGCCGCTCCGGTCGCGCGGGCTGGCCATGCCAGCGCCGCCGCGCGCGCGCAGCTGTGGCGTGATGGCGGCATCTGGTTGCTGCCGATCCTGCTGGCGCTGGCAGCGGTGGGTTTCCGCCGCGGCTGGCTTCTGGTTGCGTTGCTGCTGGCGTTGCCGCTGGGGGCCCCGGTGGCCCATGCCGGCACGCTCGGAACCTGGTTTGCCAATCGCGACCAGCAAGCGCTGCAGGCATTGCAAGATGGCAACGCCGCGCAAGCGCAGAAACTCGCGATGACGCCCGGCGTGCGGGGTGCCGCAGACTATCGCGCGGGCGACTACGCAAGTGCCGCCAAGGCCTTTGCCGAAGGCGACGATGCGCGCTCGCGCTACAACCTTGGCAACGCCCTGGCCAAGCAGGGCCGGTATCAAGCGGCGATGGCGGCGTATCGGCAGGCGCTGCAGCGTGACCCCGGCATGCGCGACGCGCGCGCGAACCTCGATGCGGTGAAGGCATGGTTGAAGCGGAATCCGCAAACGCCGCCACCGAAGCCCGGCGATCGGGGTGGCCAGCCGCGGAACGGTGCGTCCAGGCCGGGTGCGGACGGCCAGGACAAATCCGGCCGCCAACCGCAATCCGGTCGCAGCGGCACCCAGCCCGCGCCCCCGCCATCAGCCGGTGCCGCGACCGGATCCCAGGCGCGCCGCCCGGGAGCGGGCGCGCAGGGCAGCGCTGCCCGCCGGGGTGCCGGAGGCGCGGGCGATTCAGCGGCCGCGGGCAGCGTACCGACGGCGGGCGCGGCCACCCGGCAGCGCACGCAGGAACAGACGGCAGCCCGCGGACTGGCGCGTGAGTTGCACCATGCTGGCGCTGGCAAGCCGTTCGCACTCGGGCAAACCGCGCCCCGGCACGACGGGCCTTTCAACGCCGAGCAGCGCGCGCTGCTGCAGGCCGTGCCCGACGATCCGGGTGCGCTGCTGCGGCGCAAGTTCCAACTGGAGTGGGCGCAGCGTCGCGGGCAACGGCCACAGGAGCGCGGGCAGCCATGATGCATCGCTGTTGGATCATCGCGCTGCTGTTGCTGGCGCCCCTGGCGCAGGCCGCGACGGTCAGTGCGTTTCTCGATCGCAGCCAGGTCAGCCTTGGGGATACCGTCACCCTCAACATCAAATCCGATGGCGCGATCGGCACCCCGGATCTTGCGCCGCTGCAAAAGGATTTCCAGGTGCTGGGCAGCTCGCGTTCCAGCAGCGTCGCCATCGTCAACGGCAAGACCACCCGCAGCGACCAGCTTGGTATTGCCCTGAAACCACTGCATGCCGGTACCCTGACCATTCCCGCGCTGAGTGTCGGCGGCACGCGCACCCAGCCGCTGACCTTGCGGGTCGGCGCGGCCCCGGCCGGCGGCAGCGGCAAGCTGGGCGACCCGGCGTTCATGCAGGCGAGCGTGCTGGCGAGCGCACCCTACGTCGGCGAGCAGACCGTCTACACCGTGCGCCTGTATTACCTGCCGGGCGTCAGCGGATCGCTGGGCGATCCCTCGGCCGACGGCGCGCGGCTGGTGAAGCTCGACCGCGACCACAGCTACATGACCCAGCGTGACGGCTATGCCTACAAGGTGCTGGAGCGCAGCTGGGCGTTGATTCCGACACGCAGCGGCCCGATCACCGTGCAAGGACCGGCATTCCAGGGCCAGGGGGCGGGCGCGGGCAACCTCGGCGCGTTACTCAACAACCCGGGCGCGCTGCTCAACAATCCCAACGCGCTGCTCAACGGGCAACTGCCCGGGTTGGGCACGGCCGTGACGGCGACCGCACCGGCGGTGAGCATCGACGCGCGTGCGGAGCCTGCCCATGGCGGCAAGCCGTGGCTGCCCGCGCGCGGCGTGCAGCTGCGGTTGACCGGCCTGCCCGCCAATGGCGGGGCAACCGCCGGTGTACCGGTGACCGTGACGCTCAGCATCAGTGCCAGCGGCCAGCCCGCCGACGCCCTGCCGGAGCCGGAACTGCCCACGCTTGCCGGTGCGCGCGTGTATCCCGACCAGACGCAGGACACGACCGATGCCACCGGTGAATGGCTGCGGGGTACCCGGACCCGCAGCTTCGCGATCGTGCCCGACCGGGATGGTACGTTGTCGATTCCCGCGCTCACGCTCAACTGGTTCAACGTCACGACCGGACAGGCCGAGCAGGCTGCCGTCCCGGCGCATGCGCTGCGGGTCACCGGTGCCGTCGCTACCGCTGCGGGATCGGCCGCGCCGCCAAGTGCTGGCGTGGCGTCGGGTGCCAGTGCGCCAGTGCCGGCGTCGGCCGCGCCGCCGCCACCTGCCCGAGCGGTGGCGACGGCCGTGCATTGGCGCGACATCGCATTGGCGAGCCTCGTGTTGTGGCTTGCCGTGGTGCTGGCGGCAGGCGTTTGGTGGTGGCGTCGGCGGCTTTCCGCGCGAGCGCCCGCGGGCGCGGTTGCCGCTGGCGCGGACGCGCATCCGGCCAACCTTGGTGTGGCGTCGGTTTCCAGCTCGATGCCGCGACCACCGGCCAAGCCGGATTCACGCGCGTTGCACGCAAGCGCCCTGGCGGCGGCGCGCGCGGGTGATGCGTCGGCATGCGAGCGCGCACTGCTGGCGTGGGCCCGCGGCGTGCGGCCGGCGTGCGTCAACCTGGGTGCGCTGCGCGCGGCGTTGTCCGATGCTGGCCAGCGCGAGGCGCTGCGGGCCCTGCAGCGCGCACGCTGGGAGCGCGGCGACCCTGCGTCGGCATGTGCGTCGGTGGCGCTGGCGTTTGCGCGCGGTTTTGTCTGGCGTGACCCTGAACCGCACGCGCGTCAGGATACGGGCGCATTGCCGCCACTGTATCCGCCGGCGCACTGAACACGAGGATCGCTTCCCCTTCGCCGGCGACGGGGGATTGACGGGGATGACGTTTTTCGGGACGGGCGCGTGGTCCGGCGCTTCGCGCCGGGCCCCTTCCTACGGCCGAAAGCGTGAAAGCCGCGCGGTCCGCCTCAGGAGGCGATGGCTACGTGCAGGCGCGCAGCCGCACGCCGCCAGGCATCTTCCATGCCGCGGTCGAACGCGCACAGCACGATGCGGCGCGGCGTGCGCGTGCGGTGTTGCTCGTCGGCCAGCACGCTCATGACGACGCCCGCTGCGGCGTCGCGTGGATAACCGTAGACGCCGCAGCTGATGGCCGGGAAGGCAATGCTGTCGATCGCGTGCTGGCGCGCGATCTCCAGGGCGTGCTGATGGCACGCGGCAAGGAGCTTGGGTTCATCGTGCGTGCCGCCGCGCCATACCGGCCCGACCGCGTGGATGACCCAGTTGGCGCGCAGGTTGAACCCCGGCGTGATGCGCGCCTGGCCGGTCGGGCAGCGCACCCCGGGGCGTACTTCCGGCACCGCGCGGCAGGCGTCGAGCAGGCCCGGCCCGGCGGCCCGGTGGATCGCGCCATCAACCCCGCCGCCCCCAAGCATCGCTTCGTTGGCCGCGTTGACGATGGCGTCAACCTGCAGCGTGGTGATGTCGGTCTGGATGACTGCAATCGGCATCGGCGTGGTACACGGTTCGGGCTCAGTGGGTGGATCGCTGCAGCAGGTCGCGGATTTCCGTCAGCAGCGCGACTTCCGGCGGCGGCGCGGCGGGCGCGGATTCCTTCTTCGGCATGGCCCGTTCCATGAGCTTGATCACGATGAAGATCGCCAGCGCGATGATCAGGAACGTGATGATGGTGTTGATGAAGGTGCCGTAGTTGACGGCGACCACCTTCCTTGGATCAGCCGAGTCCTGGAGGATGAACTTCAGTTTCGAGAAGTCGATGCCGCCCGTGAGCATGCCGATCGGCGGCATGATGATGTCGTTGACCAGCGAGGTGACGATCTTGCCGAATGCGCCGCCGATGACCACGGCGACGGCCAGGTCGACCACGTTGCCGCGCATGATGAAGGCCTTGAAGTCCTGGGCAAAGCTCATTGCGTGTTCCTTTCTCGAGGGTGGGTCCGTGCGTCTGGTGTCGGGTTGCGACGCGTCCATTTAGGCACCGCCACGCGCGGCGTGCAACCACGCCGGATCAGACGATTTGCCCGTCCAGCGTCGCGATGCCGGCAAGTTCGGCGTGGAAGTGATCGCCGCGGACCATCGGACCGACGCCCGCGGGCGTGCCGGTGTAGATGAGGTCGCCGGGCTGCAGCGCGAACAGCGTCGACAGTTCCGCGATGATCTCGGGTACCGTGAAGATCATGTCGGCGATGTCGCTGTCCTGACGGATCTGGCCGTTGACCTCAAGCGAAAGGCGCGCGCGCGCCGGGTGGCCGACGTCCCGCGCGGCGTGAAGGGCCGATACCGGTGCCGAGGCGTCAAAGCTCTTGGCGACTTCCCACGGGAAGCCCTGGGCCTTCATCGCGGCCTGCAGGTCACGCCGGGTCAGGTCCAGGCCCACGCCGTAGCCGAACACGCAGTCGAGCGCGTGTGCCGCGTCGATATCGCGGCCGCCGTGCGCGAGTGCCGCCACCATTTCCACTTCGTGGTGAAACGCGTGGGTCACCGATGGATAGGGTACGTCGCCACCTTCAGGCACGATGCCGTCGGCGGGCTTCATGAAGAACACCGGGTTCGCGCGGCTCACGGCCTGCGCGCCCATTTCCCTGGCGTGGCTTGCGTAGTTGCGGCCAATGCAATAGATGCGGTGGAGCGGGAAGCGCGCCTCGCTGCCGGCGATCGGCAGGCTGGGGAGGACGGCGGGTTCAAACAGGTAGGGCATGGGGTGTGCCTCGCGTCGGAATGCATGATTGTAGGCACGCACCGCCGTGGTCGCCGCATGACGAGTGTCAGGCGCGATCGTTGATGCGTGCGCATGGTCGGCCGGTGCTGCGCCCGGCAATGTATGGCAAACTTGCGCGGCTGCAGATGGCCGCGCGCAGGGAAGTTAGGGATGAACGGGCAGTCCGACCACGACTTGTTGCATGAGCTGCGCATCGACCGCGCCGAGCGCGATGACGATGCGCCGTCGCCGCGCTGGCCGTGGATCGCCGGCATCGCCGTCGTGGTCCTGATCGCGGTCGGCGTGGCCGCGTTTTCGCTGCGCTCGAAGGCGGTCACGGTATCGACGTCCACCGCGGTGGCCCTGTCCGCGGCCGGCAACGCCGCGGCGGTGCTGCAGGCGACGGGGTATGTGGTCGCGCGGCGGCAGGCCGTGGTGGCGGCACAGCTCATCGGTACCCTGGTTTCGGTGTCGGTCGAGGAAGGCGAACACGTCAAGCGCGGCCAGGTGCTGGCGCGGCTGGATGACACCCAGTATGTGGCGCAGTTGAATGCCGCCAAGGCGCAGTCGGCGGCCGCGCAGGCGCAGATCGTGCAGGCGCGGGCAACGCTGGCGCAGGCGCGGGCCGATGCTGCGCGCCTGGACGCGGTGGTGGCGCGCGGCTATGTGTCCAAGCAGTCCGCGCAGCAGGCCAATACCCAGGTTGCGACCGATGTCGCCGCCCTCGACGTTGCAGAAAAGCAGGCGCAGGCGGCCAAGGACAACGCGAAGGCGGCGCAGATCAACGTCGATTACACCGTCATCCGCGCGCCGTTCACGGGCGTGGTCACCGTCAAGGACGCGGAAATCGGCCAGATCGTGTCGCCGTACACGGTGGGTGGTGGCGGCGTCGCCACGGTGGTGGACATGAACTCGCTCGAAGTCGACGTCGACGTCAACGAAACCTACATCAGCCGCGTCAAGCCGGACATGCCCGTCACGGCCGTGCTCGACGCGTACCCTGACTGGAAGATCCCCGCGCACGTCATCGCGATCATCCCGAGTGCCGACAAGAGCAAGGCGACCGTGAAGGTGCGCATTGCGCTCGATCAGAAGGATCCGCGCATCATTCCGCAGATGGGCGTGCGCGTGTCGTTCCTGGAACAGGCGGCCAGGGATGCCAAGCCGCTGCCGGGCGTACTGGTACCCAAATCGGCGGTGGTGCAACGCGACGGCAAGGAGGTGGTGTTTGTGGTGGCGGATGGCCGTGCGAAACGCACGGCGGTGAAAACCGGCGGTGACTTTTCCGACATGAAGCAAGTGTTGCAAGGCCTGGACGCGGGTGCCGAAGTCGCCACCACGCCGCCAGCGGACTTGAGAAATGGCGAGAAGGTGCAGGTGAAGAACTCAGGCGGGCAGTAGACGGCTTGTCATTCCGGGGCTGCGCGAAGCGCAGGACCCGGAATCGGTCTCGATGCCTACCAGAACCGATTCCGGGTTCCGGCTGCGCCGGCCCCGGAATGACGACAATGTGAGGAGACGACCATGAACGCGGTAGTCGCTGAAACGGACACGGCCAACCAGCCGTTGGTGCAGATTCGCGGCTTGAGCAAAACCTACACGCGCGGCAAGCAGAAGCTCGAGGTGTTGCACCACATCGACCTCGACATTGCACGCGGGGATTTTTTTGCCCTGATGGGACCGTCGGGTTCGGGCAAGACCACGCTGCTGAACCTGATTGGCGGGCTCGATTCGCCGACCGATGGCTCACTCAGTGTCGGCGGCAAGCGCGTCGACCAGATGGGCGAGGGCCAGCTCGCGCGCTGGCGCGCCGGCAACGTCGGCTTCGTGTTCCAGTTCTACAACCTGATGCCGGGCCTCTCCGCGCAGAAGAATGTTGAGTTGCCGCTGCTGCTGACCAGGTTGTCAGGTGCCAAGCGCAAGCAGAATGCCGCGATCGCGTTGCAACTGGTCGGACTGGCCGATCGTGGCAGCCACAAGCCGGGCGAGCTCTCGGGCGGCCAGCAGCAACGCGTTGCGATCGCCCGCGCCATCGTGTCCGATCCGGCGTTGCTGGTGTGCGACGAGCCGACCGGCGATCTGGACCGGCAGTCCGCCGAAGAGGTGCTTGGCCTGCTGCAGCGGCTCAACCGGGAACACGGCAAGACCATCGTCATGGTCACCCACGACCCCAAGGCCGCCGAGTACGCCAGCCACACGTTGCATCTGGACAAGGGCACGCTGGTGGAACATGGCGTTGCTGCCTAATGCGTTGGTTATTTTTTGGAACCCCCCTCCCGTCGGGAGAAGGGTCGGGGGTGAGGGTACGGGCCTTGCGTAAACACCCAGTGCGTCCGGACCCTCATCCGGCCTTCGGCCACCTTCTCCCGGAGGGAGAAGGGAGCAAGCAGGCTGAAACGAGGAACGTCCAATGAAATACTTCCACCTGGTCTGGTCGGCGCTGATGCGACGCAAGACCCGCACGATTTTCACGGTGGTGTCGATCGTCGCGGCGTTCCTGCTGTTCGGGATGCTGGATTCGGTGCGTACCGCGTTTGCCGCCGCGGGGCACAGCGTCAATGGCGCCAGTCAGTTGATCACCATGTCGAAACTGGGCCTGGGAAGCCAGCTGCCGCTCAGCCTGCAGTCGCGCATCGCGACGGTGCCCGGCGTTTCGGCGGTCACCCGCGTGGATTGGTTCCAGGGGATTTACCAGGATCCGAAGAACTTCTTTCCAAACGAAGCCGTCGGCAGTAATTATTTTGCGGTCCAGGATGCGGTGGTGCTGCCAGCGGATCAACTGCGCGCATTCCAGACCACCCGCGACGGCGCGGTGGTGGGCGCGACGTTGGCCAAGCGGTTTGGCTGGAAGATCGGCGACCAGATTCCGCTCGAAGCCACGATCTGGCCCAAGAAAGACGGCAGCAACACCTGGATCTTCAAACTGGTCGGCATCTTCCATGCCAAGCATGCCAGCGAGAAGGCGATCGAAGGCGCCATGTTTTTCCGCTGGAAGTATTTCGACGAAGCGCGGCAATTCGCCAGGGGTACGGTTGGCTGGTATCAGGAAAAGATCGCAAGCCCCGACCAGGCCAGCCGCATCTCGCAGGCGATCGACGCGATCAGCGCCAACTCCGACCATGAAACCAAGACCGAAACCGCCAACGCGTTCGGCGCGTCGTTCATCAGCCAGCTGGCCAATATCGGCCTGATCGTCAGCGGCATCATGGCGGCGGTGTTCTTCACCCTGATCCTTCTGACCGGCAACACCATGGCGCAGGCGGTGCGCGAACGCATCCCCGAACTCGCTGTGCTGAAAACGATTGGTTTTTCCAACCGCAGCGTATTGGGCCTGGTGCTGGCCGAATCGGTGTTGATGGTCGTCATCGGCGGCGTGGTTGGCACGTTGCTGGCGATGGTGGTGATCGGCGGGCTGAAGGCAAAGCTGGGTGCCACCTTCCCGATGGCCAATGTGGGCGGCTCGATCTGGGGCTCCGCGATCGTGTTGATGATCGCGATTGGCGTGATCGTCGGCGTGCTGCCCGCGCTGCGCGGGATGCGCCTGAAGATTGTCGACGCACTCGCCGGACGCTGAAGGAGATTCACATGCGCAAGTTCCTGCGTGGTCTGCTGCTGATCGTGATCCTGGTCGCGTGTCTGGTGGCGTGGTCGTTCCTGCCCTGGTACGGCGCCGTGGCCGCCGTGGCCGTGCTGGCGTTGTGGCTCGCGTTGACGCGCGATGGCCGGCGCACGCTGAGCGTGACCGGCGTCGGGCTGGCGACCCTGTCCTCGCGCTGGGGCGCGTCGTTGGTGATCGTGGTCGGAATTGCTGGCGTGGTTGGGGTGCTGGTGGCGTTGCTGGCGATGGGACAGGGCCTGTCGGCGACGCTGCAAGGAACCGGCAACGAGGGCACCGCGATCGTGTTGCGCGGCGGGTCGCAGGCCGAGAGCAGTTCGGTCTTGTCACACAACGACGTGGTGTTGATCGCGCAGTCCGCGGGTGTCGCCCGCGACGCGCAGGGCCACCCGATCGCGTCGCCTGAATTGTTGCTGGCCGCTTCGCTGCCGAAGAACAACGGCCAGGACGCGAACGTCTCGGTGCGGGGGGTGGGTCCCGAGGCGTGGGCGGTGCGCCCGAACGTGAAGATCATCGCCGGGCGCAAGTTCACGCCCGGTACGCTGGAACTCGACGTCGGCAAGGGCGTGCTTGGACAATTCAAGGGCATGGCGATCGGCTCCAGCATCAAACTGGCGAACCAGCGGTGGAAAGTCGTCGGGGAATTTGATTCCGGCGATGCCTACAATTCGGAAATCTGGGCTGATGCCGACACCATCGCCCCGGTGTATCACCGCGGCAGCAGTGCGTCCTCGGTCACCGTGAAGCTGACTTCGCCGGCGGCTTTCAGCACGTTCAAGGCGGCGCTCGCGGCCAATCCGCAACTGAAGGTCGACGCGCAGACCACCCACAAGTACTTCGCCGACCAGTCCGCCGGGATCAACAAATTGATCCGTACTCTTGGCATCGTCATCGCGGCGATCATGGCCATCGGCGCGATTTTCGGCGCGCTCAACTCCATGTACGCGGCGGTCGCGACCCGCGCGCGCGAAATCGCGACGTTGCGTGCGGTCGGCTTCCGCGGCACGCCGGTGATGGTGTCGGTGCTGCTGGAAACCATGCTGCTGGCATTGGCCGGTGGCGTGCTCGGCGCGTTCGTGGCGTGGGCGCTTTTTGGCCACTTCACCGCCTCCACCTCGGCCGGCGGCGGATTCAGCTTCACCCAGATGATCTTCCAGTTCCAGGTGACGCCGGCGCTGGTGTGGAACGGCTTGAAGTGGGCGCTGGCGATTGGCTTCATCGGCGGCCTGTTCCCCGCCATGCGGGCCGCGCGCCTGCCGGTGACGACCGCGTTGCGCGAGCTGTAGCCTCGTTGCCTTGCGTGCAGGCTCCTACAACGGCTGCGGCTTTAGACGCCTGCGTCTTCCTGCCACAGCGGCTCAGGTAGGAACTTGCGTGCAGGCGGCCTCAATCACAGCATCCGCCACGGCACGAGGATCGCGGCCAGGATCACGCCGAACAGCGTCCACTTGGTGGCGTAGTACAGCTTGCGATTGCGCTGCTTGAGTTTTTTGCCGACGTGGCGGATCGCATAGGCGTACTTGAATATCCGGTTGACGCCACCGGTGCGGTCGCCGGCCGCGTTCGGTGATGAGCCCGCGTGCAGCAGGGTGCGCGCGACCGCGTGGTTGAGTGCTGTCGCCCAGCGGTACTTCATCGGGCGTTCGAGATCGCAAAACAGGATGATGCGGTCGTGGCCGGTCTCGTTGGCGGCCCAGTGGACATACGTTTCGTCGAACACCACGCCTTCGCCATCGCGCCAGCTGTAGGGCGTGCCGTCGACGTTGATCCAGCAGCGATCGTCGTTGGGCGTGATGAGGCCAAGGTGGTACCGCAGCGAGCCGGCGAAGGGGTCGCGGTGCTTGCCCAGCTTGCTGCCCGGCGGCAGCTCGGTAAACGCCGCCGCCTTGATGTGCGGGGACGCCTTCAGGATCTCGACCGTACGGGGGCACAGGCGCAGCGCCGAGGGGTGTGGCGCGTCGTCGTACCACTTCAGGTAAAACCGTTTCCAGCCGGTGCGGAAGAATGATTGGAAGCCCGCATCGTTGTATTGATCGGAAGCCTTGATCTGGCTGTCGTGCGCCAGCGCGACCGCCTCGTCGCGGATCGTTTGCCAGTGGCTGCGCAGGTTTTCCAGTTCCGGAAAGTCGGCGACCGCGAGGTAGGGCGTCCGCGCGACGCGCGAAAACGCATACATCAACACGTTGATCGGCGCCATGAAGGTCGAGTGGTCCGTCAGCTGGCGCACCAGGCGGTGGCGCTCGCGCCCGCGGAAATGCACGTACAGCGCGCTGGCGACAAAAATGGCAAGGACGATCCACTTGATCATGGTGCGGTGGTACCGGACTGCGCCTGTCCGCACATCTTACCGCCGGTCACCGCAACGGTGTCCGGCAACTGTCCGGCAGGTGTCCGCGGACACTTTTTCGCGGACTTGTGAACTTGCAACGTATTGATTGTGCGCACTTAAGTGTCTTGCGCCACTTGGCACCAGACTTGCTCCATGCAGTACGTGGCCGCGCGCTTGCGGCCGGAGACCCTGCATGAGCATTCGCGACACCTCAGCGACCGACCGCGTCATCGAAAAGCGCATCAGCCGGAAGCGGCTGGCGGTCTACGGCGGCGCCGGGGTGCTGGTCTTGATCGTGTTGATCTGGCTGGTGCCGGGCGCGTTGCGGCTGTTCTCGGCCGGCTCGTCGGTGAGTGCATCGCGCCTGCAGATCGCGACGGTCGAACGAGGTACGTTCGTGCGCGACATCGCGGCCGACGGGCGGGTGGTGGCGGCGGTCAGCCCCACCTTGTACGCCAACGCGGCGGGCGCGGTGACCCTGAAGGCCCACGCGGGCGACAAGGTAAAACGGGGCCAGGTGCTGGCCGTGATCGCCAGTCCCGAGCTCACCAACAAGCTGGCGCAGGAACAAAACAACGCCGATGCGATGCAGGTTGCCTACGAGCAGGCCAAGATCGACGCCAACCAGCAACGCTCGAAATTGCAGGAGACTTTCGAGAACGCGAAGATCGATGAGCAGGCGGCGGCGCGCGATCTCAAGCGTTACCAGGAGGCGTACAAGAAAGGTGCGGTCTCCGAGCTGGACGTCAATCGCCACCACGACCTGCTGGAAAAGGCACAGATCGGACTGCGCCATGCAAGGTCCAACCTTGGCACGGACGACTCGAGTCTGGCGCTCGAAATCCAGGCCAAGAAACTGGCCTATTCGCGGCAGAAGCTGCTGGTGGCGGATCTGCAGCGCCAGGTCGACGACTTGAACGTGCGCTCGCCGGTCAGCGGCCAGGTCGGCCAGCTTTTCATCGCGCAGACCGCGACGGTGCCGAAGGACGCCAAACTCCTGACCGTGGTCGACCTGTCGGCGCTGGAAGTGCAGGTCAACGTGCCCGAAAGTTTCGCCCGCGACCTTGCGGCCGGAATGCCGGCGGTCATCAGCGGCAACGGGCAGGACTGGAAGGGCGCGGTCAGCGCGATTTCGCCCGAGGTCGTGAACGGCGAAGTGGTCGCGCGGGTGCGTTTCGAAGGCAAAAAGCCCGAGGAGCTGCGCCAGAACCAGCGCCTGTCGGTGCGCATCGTGCTCGACCGGCGCGAGAACGCGCTGGTGGTCGCGCGCGGCTCGTTTGTCGATGAGTCCGGCGGCCGCTACGCCTACGTCGTGCGCGATGGCATCGCCTACAAGACCCCGGTCACGCTGGGGCCGAGCTCCATCGACAAGGTCGAGATCCTGCAAGGCCTGAAGGCCGGCGACAAGGTGGTCATTTCCGGTACCAGCAACTTCAACGGCGCCGCGCGCGTCGCGATCAGCAATTGATTTGAATTTCCTTCTCCCTCCGGGAGAAGGTGGCCCGAAGGGCCGGATGAGGGTCCGGAACCTGCGGAACGTTGGATGCAAGCGACCCGAGCCCTCACCCCTGCCCCTCTCCCGCTGGGAGAGGGGTTCCAAAGCCACAACGTCTGCTACCGAGGAACTCTCAAATGCTCAAGATGACCCACCTGTCCAAGGTCTACCGCACCGAAGTGGTGGAAACCTACGCCCTGCGCGATTTCAACATCGACGTGAAGGAAGGCGAATTCGTTGTGGTGATGGGGCCGTCCGGCTCCGGCAAGACCACCTTCCTCACCATCGCGGGCCTGCTCGAAAGCTTCACCGGCGGCGAATACCTGCTGGATGGTGTCGACGTCAGCAACCTTGGTGACAACACCCGTTCGAAAATCCGCAACGAAAAGATCGGCTTCGTGTTCCAGAGCTTCAACCTGATCCCGGATTTGAACGTGCATGACAACGTCGAGGTGCCGCTGCGCTACCGCGGCATGAAATCCGCGGAACGCCAGCAGCGCATCCAGGATTCGTTGGAACGCGTGGGCCTGGCCTCGCGGATGAAGCACTACCCGGCGGAACTATCCGGTGGCCAGCAGCAACGCGTCGCCATCGCGCGCGCGCTGGCCGGTTCGCCGCGCCTGCTGCTGGCCGACGAGCCGACCGGCAACCTCGATACGCAGATGGCGCGTGGGGTCATGGAATTGCTGGAAGAAATCCATCGCGGCGGCGCGACCATTGTCATGGTCACGCACGACCCCGAGCTCGCGGCGCGCGCACAGCGCAGCGTCCACATCATCGATGGCCAGGCCGTCGACATTACCGAAGAACCGCGCTTCCACGCGCCGCCGCATGCTGCGGGCGCGGCGGCCGACACCGGCACCGCCTGACCGGATGCAATCACTACAGGGGTCACCGTACCCAACGAGGGCTGCACCATGAACGTCCAGAAAATCGCGATCATCGCCGCTTCCGTCCTGATCAACGTGCTGGCGCTGGCGGGGTTTCACGCGCTGACGGTGGCCACGGTGGCCAGCGCCACGCCGCCACCGCCGGCGGCGAAGGTTGTGACGCTGCCGGTGATCCACGTTTACCCGAGTGCGGCCGAGCTGCATGCCTTGGGCCGGCCGGCGCCGGCCGCAAGCGTGCCGCCGCAGGCTGACGTGGGTGGCGGCGTGGCCTGCATCGACATGCCGTTCTATTCGTATGCTGGGCCTTGCACCGCCGGAGCCATTGGCTGATGCGCGCGATTGGTGGAAGCGACCAGCAGCATGTGAGTGGGCAGGAATACCCCCTTCGGGACGAAGGGGGTCGCGCGTAGCGCGGGGGGATGCGAGTGCATGGAACGAAGAGCCATCCCCCTCAATCCCCCTTCCTTTGGAAGGGGGAGACAGGAACCTGGAGTGATTGAATGTTTGCCTACTACCTCGATCTCGCACTACGCAGCCTGAAGCGCAACCCGGCGCTGACGGCGCTGATGATCGTCACGATTGGCTTTGGCGTCGCGGCGTCGATGACAACGTGGTCGGTGTTCCGCGCGGTGTCGGGTGACCCAATTCCGCAGAAGTCAGCCGAACTGTTCGTGCCGCAGATCGACAATTGGGGACCGTCCGGCCATGCGCCCGGCAGCAAAAGTACGCAACCGCCAGACGCGATGGATTACACCGATGCCATCGCGCTGATGCGTGCGCATCGCGCGAAGTACCAGTCGGCGATGTACCAGATTGCGGATTCCGTGATGCCCAAGCACCTGAACCAGTCGCTGACCATGGTCGCGGGCGAAGCAGTGTCCTCGGAGTTCTTTCCCATGTTCGATGTGCCGTTCGAATACGGTACCGGCTGGAGCGCGGCGGACGATGCGAACCGCGCGCACGTCGTCGTTCTCAGCGGCAAGCTCAACGCTACCCTCTTTGGTGGCCGGGACAGCGTCGGCAAAGTGCTGACCTTTGGCCATCGCGATTACCGCATGGTCGGCGTCACCCGCGACTGGAATCCGCAGCCGGTGTTTTACGACGTCGTGAACACGGGCGGCTTCAGCGAGATGGCAGGCGGCATCTTCATGCCGTTCACGACCGCGATCGCCGCGCACCAAGGCGCCAATGGCACCACGAATTGCCAGCAGCCGCCGGCGGAATCGGGCTTCAAGGGTCTGCTGAAATCCGAATGCGTCTGGATCTCCTTCATGGTGCAACTCGATGGTGCCGCGGCGGTACGTGACTACCACCAGTTCCTCGTCAACTACGCGGCGACCCAGCAGCAGGCAGGCCGCTTCACGTGGGCGCCGAATGTGCGTCTGCGCGGCTTGATGGACTGGCTGGATTTCCAGCACGTCGTACCGCCTGACACCAAGATCTCGCTGTATGTCGCGCTGGGCCTGCTGCTGGTATGCCTCGTCAACGTGATGGGCCTGCTGCTGGCGAAGTTCATGCGGCGCGGCGGCGAGATCGGCGTGCGCCGTGCGCTTGGTGCATCACGCCGCCAGATCTACGCGCAGTTCCTGACCGAGGCCGGCATGGTGGGACTCGCCGGTGGCGTGCTGGGGCTGGGGCTGACGGCACTCGGTGTCGCCGGGATCGGCCTCGTGATGCCGCGTGACATCGCAGCGCTGGCGCATTTCAACGCGTCGCTGCTCTTTGCCACGCTGATCGTCGCGATCGTCGCGACGATGTTGGCTGGGCTATACCCAACGCTGCGCGCTGCGGCGGTCCAGCCAGCATGGCAGTTGAAGTCGAATTGAGGCATGCACGAATGAACGCCATAGAAGACTGGGCCAGCAGGTCCGCAGGGTTGGTTCCTTCTCCCATCGGGAGAAGGTGGCGTGAAGCGCCGAATGAGGGTTCGGGGTTGCGTAAGGACTGCGGCATCGGAAGCACCGTCGCATGTCCGGACCCTCACTCGCCCCTGCGGGGCACCCTCTCCCGGCGCGAGAGGGGATCAGTGCGTGTGGCACCCGATTCGCCTCCGGTTTCATGCCGCGGTCGGCAATTGGAGGTGAGGCCATGACCCTTCCGCCCATTATTGCCGCGCTGAAGAAGCACAAGGCTGGCGTGATTCTGATCACGCTGCAGATCGCGTTGACACTTGCGATCGTATGCAACGCCGTGTTCGTCATCGGTCAGCGCGTCGCGACGGTGCAGCGGCCGACCGGCATGGATGAGCAGAACCTGTTCGTCATCCAGCAAATGTTCGTCAACGCGCCGAGCGGCAATGGCGCGGCAGCAGTGGAGCAGCGCTACGCCATGATCCAGGGCGACCTCGCAACCTTGCGCGGCCTGCCGGACGTGGAATCCGCGGCCGCGATCAGCTCGCTGCCGTTGGTGCAATCCTCAAACAACGGCGGTGTCGATTTGAAGCCGAATCAAAGCAATTCCACCGCACGCAGCACGTTCTACAGCGTCGGTGAGCAGGCGATCCACACGCTGGGTTTGCGGCTGATTGCCGGCCGCAATTTCACAGCCGGTGAAATCACGCATGACGTCCATGGCGGTGACTACGAGCCGCCCGTGACGATCGTCACCAAAGCGCTTGGCGACAAGTTGTTCCCAGCGGGTGATGCGCTGGGCAAGACCGTATATTTCAACGGTGGCGCGACGCCGACGACGATCATCGGCATCGTCGCGCGCATGCAGACGCCCAATATCGGGTTTGGCAACGACTACACGTGGAACTCCGTGCTGCTGCCGACGTTCCCGAACGACAGTTACACGCGTACCGCGGTGCGCGCCAAGCCGGGGCGCATGGCCGAGGCGATGCGCGAGGCGCACAAGGCGCTGTTGGCGGCCGATCCGATGCGGGTGCTGGCAGGCTTCGGCGGGCTGCTCGGTATCCAACCGTTTTCGGAAATCCGCGCCAAGGCCTACCGCGCCGACGTCGGCATGGCCATCCTGATGGGCGTGATCTGCGTAATCCTGCTGTGCGTCACGGGTGCCGGGATCGTCGGCTTGACGAGTTTCTGGGTCGGCCAGCGGCGCAAGCAGATCGGCATCCGCCGAGCGCTGGGTGCGACACGCACCGACATCTTGCGTTATTTCCAGACCGAGAACCTGCTGATCGCCGGCGCTGGCGTGGTGCTGGGCGCGATCCTCGCGGTGGGCCTGAACCTGTGGATGATGAAGCAGTTCCAGATGGACCGGATGTCGTTGGCGTACGTCGCCGTCGGCATCGTCGCGTTGCTGGCGCTGGGTCAGGGCGCGGTGTTTGCGCCGGCACGGCGCGCGTCGCGGGTGTCGCCGGTGGAAGCGACGAGGAGCGTGTGATGCAAGTGGAATACCCCTTCGGTACGAAGGGGGTCGCCGCGTAGCGGCGGGGGGATGTGCTCCGGATTGCGGAAAGCCATCCCCCTCAATCCCCCTTCGTGAACGAAGGGGGAGAAACTGGAATGGAGCAACGTGATCATGTTCACCTACTACCTTGATCTTGCTGTTCGCAGCCTCAGACGCAACCCCGTGCTCACCTTCCTGATGGTGCTGGCGATTGCGGTCGGCATCGGCGCGGCGATGACGACGCTGACCGTGATGCACGTGCTTTCCGGCGATCCGCTGCCGGGCAAGAGCGCGCACGTTTTCTATGCGCAGGTGGACAGCGACCCCACACCTGGTTACAAGCACACCGAACCGCCGGACATGATGGACTACCGTTCGGCGACGGATCTGTGGAGCACGCACCGCGCCGACCGGCAGGCGTTGGTCACGGTGCCCAAGCCACTCAAGATTCGCGCATCCGATTCCAGTTTGCCGCCGTTGATGGAACCGGTGTTGTTCACCACCTCGGATTTCTTTCCGATGTTCGATGTGCCGTTCGAATACGGCAGTGGCTGGACAGCGGCCGATGATACCGACCGTGCACGGGTGGCGGTGATCTCCAGTGACCTCAATAACAGGCTGTTCGGCGGCAAGGACAGCGTCGGCAAGACCTTGCGCGTGCGCAATGCAGACCTGCGCATCGTGGGCGTTTTGAAGCCGTGGCGACCTTCGCCTTTGTTCTACGACGTGCGTGGTGGTCGTTTCGCCAACGGCGACACCGCGGGCTATTACGGCAAGCCGGAAGGCGTGTTTGCGCCGTTTTTCACCGGCCTGGATATCAACGAAGGCAACTTCTGGTGGTTCAATTGTTGGGCCATGCCCAAGCCGGGAGAGCGCATGGTAAATGCGCCCTGCAACTGGGTCGGCTTGTGGGTGCAGCTGGACAGCCCTGCCAAGGTGGCGGCGTACCGCACGTTCCTTGATCACTATGCGCAGCAGCAGAAGGCGCTTGGGCGCATCGGCTATACCGAAACGCGCCTGCGTGATCTGATGGACTGGCTCGCCTTCAATCATTTCGTACCGAGTGACGTGAAGCTGCAGACCTGGCTGGCATTCGCGTTCCTCGCGATTTGCCTGTTCAACACGGTTGGGTTGTTGCTGGCGAAGTTCATGCGGCGTGCCGGCGAGATTGGCATACGGCGTGCGCTGGGTGCGTCACGCCGTGCGGTGGTCGCGCAATGCCTGACCGAAGCCGGCCTGATCGGGCTGATCGGCGGGCTCGGCGGCTGGCTGTTGACGCTGGTTGGGCTGTGGCTGGTGCGGCAGCAACAAACGCCATACTCCGGTCTGGTGCACATGGACGTGTCGATGTTTATCGTCACGTTTGTGCTGGCGATCGTGGTGAGTTTGATCGCGGGCGCGCTGCCGGCATCGCGGGCGAGCCACGTTGCGCCGGCGTTGCAGATCAAGACCTTGTAGGAGCGTGCATGCGCGCGACCGATCGCGCGAAATACCTGGTCGCCTGCTCGCCGGCCCTACGCCAAATGATTTCGAAATAGAGATGCCACCATGCAAATCCAACCCATCGTTTCCGCACTGCGCAAGCACAAACTTGCGACCGCCCTGATTGCACTGGAAATCGCGTTGGCCTGCGCGGTACTGGTCAATGCCACCTCGATGATCGTCGGCCGCCTGTCCGCCATGCACATCAACAGCGGCGTGGATGAGGCCTCGCTCGGCGCGATCGTGGTGACGGGTTTCGATCCCAAGCAAGCCAACGATCTGAATGCACGCATGGTCGCAGGCCTGCGCGCGATTCCCGGCGTGCAGTCGGTGCATGTGGTCAGCTCCGTGCCGTTCGGGTCACCTTGGGGCAGTATGGGCGTTACCCTCGATCGCAAGCACTATGTCACCGTACCTGAGTTTTACGAGGGCGGTCCCGGCACGCCCGAGGCCTTGGGCCTGAAACTGGTCGCGGGGCGCTTTCCCGCAACCGACGACTACCAGCCCTTGCAGGGGTATCTCCCGTTGTCGTCGCGGGTGCTGATCACGCGCGCGTTGGCCGAGAAGCTGTGGCCGGGTGAAAGCCCGTTGGGGAAAGAGTTCTGGAGCGGCAAGAACCAGTTCCGGGTGATTGGGGAAGCCGCGCACCTGATGATGTCGCAATACAACGAAGAGGGCGAGCGCGGTGCGCAATGGACGGTGTTCGTGCCGACGCAACCGGGCGGCCAACTTTCCGGTACCTACCTGATTCGCGCCAAGCCGCAGGACTTGAACCGGGTGATGACCGCGGCGCGCGCCAAGGTCGCGAAAATCGCCCCAGACGTGGTGCTCGATCACGACTACAGCCATACCCTGCCGACGCTGCGCACAAAATTTTTCGCTACCGACCGCGCGATGGCGGGTTTGCTGGTCGGGGTGATCGTGGCGCTGCTGGGTGTGACGGCGCTGGGGATTGTCGGTCTGGCGAGTTTCTGGGTGTCGCAACGCACCAAGCAGATCGGCATCCGCCGTGCGCTGGGCGCGACGCGTGGCGACATCCTGAGCTATTTCCAGACCGAGAATTTTTTGATCGTCAGCTTCGGGATCGTGCTGGGCGTGACTTTTGCGATCGGCATCAACCTGGTGCTGATGCGGCATTTTGAAGTGGCGCGCCTGCCGTATTGGTATTTGCCGGTTGGCGCGGTGGTGCTATGGATTTTGGGGCAACTTGCGGTGTTGGCGCCGGCGCTGCGTGCGGCCAACGTGCCGCCCGTGGTGGCGACGAGGAGTGTGTGATGTTCACCCCCCTTCCGGAAGAAAGGGGTCGCGCAAAGCGCGGGGGGATGCGCTTTCGTGTACAGCGAGGCGGCATCCCCCCTCGATCCCCCTTCGCGAGCGAAGGGGGAGGACAACCGGCGGATACCCCCTTCGGCGCGAAGGGAGAGCGCAACACAGGGGCACCCCCTTCGGAACGAAGGGGGTCGCGCAAAGCGCGGGGGGATGCGCTTTCGTGTACAGCGAGGCGGCATCCCCCTCAGTCCCCCTTCGCAAGCGAAGGGGGAGGACAACAACCGGAGTGGAACGACATGTTTGCCTATTACCTCGACCTCGCGCTGCGCAGCTTCAGGCGTAACCGCGTACTCACCGCGTTGATGGTGCTGGCGCTGGGCCTCGGTATCGGCGCGTCGATCACCACGCTGACGGTGTTGAAGCTGCTGTCCGGCGATCCGCTGCCGCAAAAGAGTGCGCGGATTTTCGCCCCCCAGATCGATCCGTTGCCGGCTGACAGCCAGACACCTGCCGCGAAGCTGTGGCACAGCTGGGGCAACCTGATGACGTATACCGACGCCATGAACCTGCTGCGTGCGCGTCGCGCCGAGCGGCAGGCGGTGATGGCGCTGGCTGACAGCAAAATCACGCCGCAGGTACCGGGGCGACATCCGTTCTTCAGTGATGGGGTCATCACCACGTCGGACTTCTTCACGATGTTCGATGCGAAGTTCGAGTACGGCAGTGGCTGGAGTGCGCGGGATGATGAGGATCGCGCACACGTCGTGGTAGTCGCGGGTTTTCTCAATGACAAGCTGTTCGGCGGCAAAAACAGCGTCGGCGAACTCATCCGCGTCAACGACCACGATTACCGTATCGTCGGCGTGCTGAAGCCGTGGGCGCCGCAGCCACGCTTTTACGCGGTCAGCTTGGGTGGGCGCGGTTATGGCAATGGCGATGCCGTGTTCCTGCCGCTGCAGGCCGCACTCGCGGACAAAGTGAATCCGCAGACCGTCAACTGCTTCGATGCCAACGTTGACATCAATCACCTGGAAACGGCGCCCTGCGCGTGGGTGTCGCTGTGGGTGGAACTGAAGGACGCAGCGGATGCCGGCGCCTACCAGACGTTCTTGTCCAATTACGTCGCCCAGCAAATCTCGCTGGGACGTTTGCACTATCCCCAGGTCGCGTTGCCCAATCTGATGGAGTACCTGGCCCAGCAGCAGGTGGTGCCGGAGGATGCGCGCCTGCAAACCGGCCTCGCGTTCGGGTTCCTGTTGATTTGCATCGTCAATACGGTGGGCCTGCTGCTGGCCAAGTGCCTGCGGCGTTCGCGCGAAATCGGCGTGCGCCGCGCGCTGGGCGCGACCCGGCGCGCGATCTTCGCGCAGTTCATGATCGAATCCGGCATGGTCGGCATCGCCGGCGGCATATTGGGGTTGGTGTTTGCCGAACTCGGCTTGTGGGCGGTGCGGCATCAGCCTGCGCAGTACGCACACCTCGCGCACCTGGATCTGTCGATGTTCGTGGCGACGTTCGCGATCGCATTGATCGCCAGCCTGATCGCGGGACTGTTGCCCGCGTGGCGTGCGTGCGTCGTCGCGCCGGCCCCGCAGCTCAAAGATGCGTAGGCAGGCTCCTGCCACCACTGATCCAGCAAATCGAGATACCTCCGTGCAAATCCAACCCATCCTCGCTGCTTTGCGCAAACACAAGATTCCGGCGCTTTTGATTGTGCTGGAAATCGCTCTGGCTTGCGCGGTGCTGTGCAACGCGGTGTTCATGATCGGCCAGCGCGTCTCGGAGATCCACATCCCCAATGCAATCGACGAAGCCGGCATCTCGGTGATAGACGTGCAGGGCATTGACCCCAAGACAGCGAATGCCGACATCCCGCGCTACCTGGCAACACTGCGGCAAATTCCGGGTGTCGCCGTAGTGGCAGCGCTCAACATGATGCCGCTGACCAACAACAGCTGGAACACGAATGTCGCGACCTCTCCAGCCGGTATCATGGCCAAGGACAGCCCGAATGTTGCGGAGTACCTGTTGACCAAGGGTGGCCCCGAGGCGCTGGGCCTGCGTTTGCTGCAGGGGCGGTTCTTCAACGATGACGAGTACGCTGACAGCAAGCTCGGCGACAGCTATTTGCCGACCGGACACACCGTGGTCGTTACCCGCAGCCTTGCCAAACGCCTGTGGCCTGGCCAGGGTGCGCTCGGCAAACAGATCTGGGTCGGCAAGAGCAACACGTTTACCGTGGTGGGTGTCGTTGCCGACGTACTGCGGCCAGACGAAAACGGCGGCGGCGCTGCACGTTTCCATTGGTCCATGTTTTCCCCGATCAATCCGCATGCGAGCATCCAGACATTCGCGGTGCGCAGCGCACCGCAGGATCGCGACCGGGTCCTTCGCGAGGGCGTGCACAAGCTCGAGGCGTTGGCGCCGAACGTAGTGGTCAAGGGCAAAACCTTCACCGACATTCGTGACAAGTACTTTGCCAATACCCGCTCCATGGTCTGGATGCTGGTGCTGGTGTGCGTGGTGATGCTGGCGGTGACCGCATTCGGCATCGTCGGCCTGACCAGTTTCTGGGTGGGCCAGCGGCGGCGGCAGATCGGCATCCGCCGTGCGGTGGGTGCCACGCGCAGGCACATCCTCAATTATTTCCAGACCGAGAACTTTCTGCTCTCGACCGCCGGGGTCGTGATCGGCATGCTCCTCGCGTTCGGCATCAACCTGTATTTGATGCAGCACTACCAGATGACTCGAATGCCTTGGTACTACCTGCCCGCGAGTGCCGTCGCGTTGTGGGTGCTTGGCCAGCTTGCGGTACTCGGTCCGGCGCTGCGCGCCGCCAACGTGCCGCCGGTGGTGGCGACCAGGAGCGTGTGATGCCCGCGCATAAAGGCAATTCCATTGCTTGTCATTCCGGGGCCGCCGCCGGCTTCATCGGTGGCGGAACCCGGAATCGGTATTGCGGCGATCGCCCAACAGCAAACCGATTCCGGATTCGGGCCTGTGGCCCGCTCCGGAATGACGACAAAAATGAACCTGAGAGTGATTGACCATGTTCACCTATTACCTCGACCTCGCGCCGTGCAGTTTCAGGCGCAAGGGTTCCTTCTCCAGCGCGCTGCCGCCGCCCGCTTTGAAACTGAGGCACAATCGGTCTTCGTTCACGGAGAAGTACGCATGACCTCCTTGCCCTTGGTGGTTTGCATGGCCGCTGGCACGGTGGCACCGGCCAACGCCGGTCGCGCCGCCGCATCCACCGTGGTGCCGGATGCAGCGGTACGCGCCGCGGCCCTGAACGCGTTGCTCGACGAGCAGTGGCAGCACACCCTGGCCAATGCCCCCGAGTTCGCGACCATGCTCGGCGACCTGCGCTACAACGACCGTTGGAGCGACCTGTCGCCGGAACACCTGGCGGCCGAACGCGGGGTCAATGCGGACTTCCTCGCGCGTTTCGAGGCGATCGACAGCAGCGGGTTCGCAGACGCCGACCGGCTGAATCGCGAGCTGATGGTGCGTCAGCTCAGGGACAGCCTCGAGGCGTGCGACCTCAAGCTGAACCAGATGCCGTTCGACCAGCTGAATGGCGTCCACCTCGCGCTGGCGGGTTTCGTAAGCTCGATCCCATTCAACAACACCAGGGAATACGCGGACTACCTGGCGCGCCTCGAGGCGTTGCCCAGGGCGCTTGACGGGGCCATCGCGCTGGCGCGCCAGGGCATGGCGAACGGCATGATGCCGCCGCAATACCTGCTGGAAAAAGTGGCGGTACAGATCGACTCGGTCGGTGCGCCGGCCGCGATCGACAGCGTGTTTGCCGAGCCGTTGAAGCATTTTCCGGATGCCGTGCCGGCAGCCAACCAGGCACGCCTGAAGGCCGCGATCCTGGCCGCAATCGACGACGACGTGCGTCCGGCGTATCACAAGCTTGGCCGGTTCGTCAGCCAGGAATACGCGCCGCACGGACGCAGTGATCCTGGCGTGTGGGCGTTGCCGAACGGCGAGACAATCTACCGCTTTTTGGTGCGTCAGCAGACCACCAGCGACCAGACGCCCGCCGAGATCCACGCGCTCGGTCTTGCCGAGGTCGCGCGCATTGAAGGCGAAATGCTGAAGATCGCCAACGCGCGTGGCTGCGACGATCTTGCGAGCTTCCGCGCGGCACTGGCCAGGGATCCGGCGACCCATGCCGCATCGCGTGAGGCCATCCTTGAGCGCTATCGCGGCTATCTGGCCGGCATGCAGCCGAAGTTGCCGCAGCTCTTCGGCCTGCTGCCCGAGACGGATCTCACCGTGCAGCCCGTCGAGCCGTTCCGCGAAAAGGCAGCCGCGGGTGCCGAATACCACTCCGGTACCCCGGACGGTTCGCGGCCCGGGATGATTTTTGTGAATACCGGCGACTACGCCCATCGCAGCGTGCTGGCGGCCGAATCAACCGCGTACCACGAGGGTATCCCCGGCCACCACCTGCAGATTGCCATCGCGCAGACGTTGCCGCGCCTGCCGCCGTTCCGCCAGCAGGGGCTTTACAACGCGTACGTCGAAGGCTGGGCCCTGTATGCGGAGCGGCTCGCGCACGAGATGGGTTTCTACCAGGATCCACTGTCCTACTATGGCCACCTGGCCGACGAGTTGTTGCGCGCCGGACGACTGGTGCTGGACACCGGCGTACATGACAAGCACTGGACGCGCGAGGACATGGTCGCCTACTTCCGGGCCCACTCGAGCGAAGACGAACCGTCGATCCAGGCCGAGACCGACCGCTACATCGCCTGGCCGGGCCAGGCGCTCGGTTACAAGATGGGGCAGTTGAAGATCCTCGAACTCCGCGCCCGCGCGAAGCGGGAGCTCGGCGACCGGTTCGACATTTGCGCATTCCACGACGAGGTGCTGGGTGGCGGCGCGTTGCCGCTGGATGTGCTGGAACGGCGCGTCGAGGCCTGGATTGCGGCCGTCAAGGCCGGGGCGGGTGCGGCATGACCGGACGCGGTGGCCCGCTGCGGCCGGCACGGGGGCCCGCGTGCGGACGGTCCTGATCATCGACGATCAGGCCGCGGTGCGCGACGCGCTGTCGCTGCTGCTGTCGTTGAACGACATCCGTGCCTTGACCGCGGCGACGCCGGACGAGGGCCTGGCGGTGCTGGCGCGCGGGCGCGTGGACGTCGTGATCGCGGACATGAATTTTTCCGCCGACACCACCTCGGGTGAGGAAGGCGTCGCGTTGTTCCATGCGCTGCGCGAACGGCACCCCGATCTGCCGGTCATCCTTCTTACGGGCTGGACGCACCTTGAGACGGCGGTGGAACTGGTGAAGGCGGGCGCGGCCGATTACCTGTCCAAACCGTGGGACGATGCCAAGTTGCTGGCGACGGTCGAGAACCTGCTGGAGCTGGCCGAGAACGCGCGGGCCGCGGAAACCGCGCGGGTGTCGCGCCGCCAGCGTCGCGCGGCGCTGGAACGCGCGCACGATCTTTGCGGCATCGTGTTTGCATCCGACGAGATGCTGCGGGTACTGGAGCTTGCGTGCCGGGTCGCGCGTGCCGACGTGCCGGTGCTGATCACCGGCCCGAATGGGGCCGGCAAGGAGTGCATTGCGCAGATCGTGCACGCCAATTCGGCGGTCAAGGGCAAGCCGTTGGTGACGGTCAACTGCGGCGCGTTGCCGAGCGAGCTGATCGAGGCCGAACTTTTTGGTGCCGAGGCGGGCGCATACACCGGTGCGACCCGCGCGCGTGAGGGCCGCTTCGAAGCGGCCGACGGCGGCACGCTGTTCCTTGACGAGATCGGCAACCTGCCGGCCGCGGGGCAAATGAAGTTGCTGCGCGTGCTGGAGTCGGGCGAGTTCGAGCGCCTGGGCTCGACGCGCACCCGCAAGGTCAAGGTGCGGGTGCTGAGCGCGACCAATGCGGACCTGCCGGCGTTGATCCGGGAGGGCGCCTTCCGCGAGGATTTGTTCTATCGCCTCAACACCATCGAGATTGCACTGCCGCCGTTGGCGGAGCGCCCGGACGACATCCTGCCGCTGGCCGAACATTTTCTGGATGCGGGTGCGGTGTTGTCCGATGACGCGCGCGATGCGCTGCTGGATTACGCGTGGCCAGGCAATGTGCGTGAACTCAAGAACACGCTCGAACGCGCAAAGCTCTTGTGCGGCCGCGACGACATCGGCGTGGCCCACCTCGGGTTGCCGGCCGGTGCGACGGCCGCCGCGCATGGCGCGGACGACCCGTCGCGCGCCGCGATCGAGCAGGCCTTGCGCCGGGCGGGTGGCGTCGTAAGCCGCGCGGCGCGTGCGCTGGGATTGTCGCGGCAGGCGCTGTATCGGCGGATGCAGCGGTTCGGGATTTCCGGGTAACGGGACGCCTATGCGCGTTGCTTCCCTCGAAGGCAAACTGGCGCTGCTGTTGCTCGCGGTCACCGTGGTGGCGGCGCTGGCGGCCGCGCTGGTGACGGCGTGGACGGGCAGTGCGTTGCTGGGTGCGGTGGTGGCGATCGGCGCCTGGCTGTTGCCGGTGGCGTGGGCCGCGCACGCGGCAATGCAGCCCATCCGGCGCTTGCTGCGGGCGTTGTCCGGCAGCGTCGCCAGCTACCGGGACGGCGATTTCAGCGTCTCATTGCGCACGCGGCGGCACGATGAGCTCGGCCAGCTGATCGCAGCGCACAACGAACTTGGCCACGCGCTGCGCGAGCAGCGCCAGAACCTGGTGCAGCGCGAATTGCTGCTCGATACCGTGGTGCAGCATTCGCCGACCGCGCTGGTGTTGACCGACGCTACCGACCGCATCGTGTACGCCAACCTGGCGGCGCGGCACTTGTTCAATGACGGCAAAAGCCCGACCGGGCTGCGTTTTGAAGACCTGCTTGCGGCCTGTCCCGACGCCATGCGGCAGGCGCTGACCGCCAGCGAGGACAGCCTGTTCGGTGTCGAGATGGGCGAGGACGAGGAATATTTCCACCTGTCACGGCGCGGCTTCCGGCTGCAGGGGCGGCCGCACCAGCTGTACCTGGTGCAGCGCATGACGCGCGAACTGTCGCGCCAGGAAGTCGCGGTGTGGAAGCGCGTGATCCGCGTGATCAGCCACGAGCTCAACAATTCACTCGCGCCAATTTCGTCCCTGGCCCATTCGGGGGCGGAGCTGGCCCGGCGCAATGAACTGGCCCGCTTGCCGCGCGTGTTTGAAGGCATCGGCGAGCGCGTGCGGCACCTGCACGCGTTCACGGCCGGCTACGCAAGTTTCGCCAAGCTGCCGCAGCCGAATCCGGCGCCGGTTGAATGGGCGGCGTTTTTGGACTCGTTGAAGCTGCACTGTGCGTTTCAGCTGGTCGGCGCGGTACCGGTTGAACGCGCGGCCTTCGATGCCGCGCAGATCGAGCAGGTGCTGATCAATCTCGTCAAGAATGCGGTGGAGGCGGGGGGCGATCCGGCCGCGGTCACGCTGGAAATCAAGCATGCCCCGCAGCGCTGGCGCATCGAGGTTTGCGACCGCGGGCCCGGCATGTCCGACACCGTGTTGGCGCAGGCGCTGCTGCCGTTCTATTCCACCAAACGTTCGGGCACCGGGCTGGGCCTTGCGCTGGCCCGCGAAATCGTCGAGGCGCACGGGGGACGAATCGGGCTGGCCAATCGCGAAGGCGGCGGCTTGCGGGTCACCGTGTCGCTGCCGGCGGCGCGCGTCTAAACCGCGCGGCGCACCGGCGGCGGCCCGGCGCGCCTGCCCGCCGCCGGCGCGCCGACTGCCTTGCCAGCGGAAGGGTCATTGAAAGGGGTGGCTTTTGGATGGCGGGCGCTGGCTATACTGCGCCGAACTTCATGCAAGGAGCTGGACGATGGGTGCAGGCGTGATTCTGGCGGTCGTCATCGTGGTGGTGGCGGTCATCGTGCTGGCGAAGTGGATGCGGATCGTGCCGCAGGGCTACGAATGGACGGTGGAGCGCTTTGGCAAATACACCAGCACGATGTCGCCGGGGCTGCACTTCCTCGTGCCTTTCATCTACGGCGTCGGGCGCCGGATGAACATGATGGAACAGGTGGTCGCGGTACCGTCGCAGGACGTGATCACCCGGGACAACGCCGTGGTGCGGGTCGACGGCGTGGTGTTCTACCAGGTGCTCGACGCGGCGAAGGCAGCGTATGAAGTGGCCAATCTGGAACAGGCCATGCTGGCGCTGGTGATGACCAATATCCGCACGGTGCTGGGCTCGATGGATCTGGATGAATCGCTCTCCAAGCGCGACGAAATCAATGCGCGGCTGTTGAAAGTGGTCGATGAAGCGACCCACCCCTGGGGCGTCAAGTGCAACCGCATCGAGATCAAGGACATCAGTCCGCCCAAGGATCTGGTGGATGCGATGGCGCGGCAGATGAAGGCCGAACGCGAGAAGCGTGCCAACATCCTCGAGGCCGAAGGCTTCAAGCAGGCGGCCATCCTGAAGGCCGATGGCGAAAAGCAATCCGCCATCCTCGCCGCCGAGGGCAAGAAGGAGGCCGCGTACCGTGAGGCCGAGGCGCGCGAGCGGCTGGCGGCGGCCGAGGCGAAAGCCACGCAGCTGGTGTCCGACGCCATTTCGGCCGGCAACCTCAATGCGATCAATTATTTTGTCGCGACCAAATATGTTGAGGCGTTGAAGGCGATGGCCGCGTCACCGAACCAGAAGATGCTGATGCTGCCGTTCGAGGCCACGGGCATCTTGTCGTCCCTGGCGGGCATTGCCGAAATCGGCAAGGAAGTGCTGGCGACGAAGTCGGCCGGGCCGGCACCGCGCTGAGGAGTCGGACATGTTGGGCGTTGCAATGCATTACTGGTGGTGGGTGCTCGCGCTGCTCCTGATCGCGGGCGAGGTGATGGCGCCTGGCGTGTTCCTGCTGTGGATCGGCATTGCCGCTGCGGCCATGGGCATCGTCACCTGGGTGATTCCCGGTCTCGGCGTGCTGGTGCAGGCGGTGTCGTTCATCGCCCTGGCCGTGGTGTCCTGCGTGGTGTACTGGAAGTGGCTGCGGCCACGGCTGGCGCGGCACGATGACCCGGCCGCGCGCACGCTGAGCCGGCGCGCTGAGCAGATGGTCGGACGGCGTTATGTGTTGAGCGAGCCGATCATCAACGGTCGCGGCAAGGCACACGTGGCTGACGGCCAGTGGCTGGTGGAAGGGCCCGACCTGCCGCGGGGCGCCGAAGTCGAAGTGGTCGCGGTCGACGGCGCCCTGCTGAAGGTGCGCGTGGTGGCGCGGTGATGCCGCGGGCGCCGGGCCGTGCCGGTGAGTGACGCGGCGATCCCGGACCGCCCCGCGCCCGCACTGGATGCGCGTACCCGCGTGCGCGTCGGGTTTGTGATCGAACTGGCGCGGCGGCTGCACCAGTACGGCGCGGCTGCGCCGCGCCTGGAGCAGGCGGTCGGCAACGCCGCGCACCGGCTGGGGCTCGTGTGCGACGTGTTGTCGACGCCGACGTCGATCGTGTTGTCCTTCTCCGTTCCGGGCGGCGATGGCATCGCCGACCTGACCCAGGTGGTGCGGATCGCGCCGGGCGACGTGAACCTGACGCGCCTGTGCCGCGCCGATGAAATCGCCGATCGCGTGGCCGATGGCGTGCTGCCGCCGCGGCGCGGCATGGCGCAACTGCGTGCGTTGGGCCGGCCGTTGCCGCGGCGCGCGCTGCTCGGCATCGTGGCCAGTTACGGCCTGTCGGCGGCCAGCGTAGCCGTGCTGTTTCGCACCGCCGCGGTGGGTGCGCTGGTGGCGGGCCTGATCGGCCTGATCATCGGCGCAATCGTGGTCGCGGGTTACACGCGTCCGCACCTGTCGGTCGCGGGCGACGCGGTGGCGGCGCTGGTGGCCACCTTCATCGCCACCATGATCAGCGCGTGGGTGACCCCGCTCGCGATCAAGCTCGTGGTGCTGTCGGCATTGATCGTGCTGGTGCCGGGAATGTCCCTGACCAACGCGGTCCGCGAGCTGACCAGCCAGCACCTGGCGTCGGGCGTCGCGCGGTTTGCCGGTGCGGCCGCGACGATCCTGAAACTGACCTTTGGCACGATCGCTGCGGCGCAGCTGTGCGTGCTCGTACACATCGTGCCGCCCGACCATGTGCCGCCGCCGCTGCCCCTGTGGTGGCAGTGGCCAGCGCTCGCCGTCGGCGCGGTCGCGTTTGCGATGCTGTTCCAGACGGCCTGGCGCGATTACCTGCTGGTCGTAGCGTCGGTGGTGGTGGGCTACATGATTACCTACTGGAGCGGCAATGCCATGGGCGCGCCGTTCGGGGTCTTCATCGGAGGATTGGCGCTGGGCGCCGGCAGCAACCTGTATGCGCGGGTCAAGCACCGGCCGGGGGCATTGGTGCGCGAACCTGGGATGTTGCTGCTGGTGCCGGGCAGTGTCGGCTTTCGCGGCGTGTCCGATTTGCTGGGCAATCAGGTGGCGAGTGGCATGCAGATCACGGTGTTGCTGGTGACGCTGCTGATTTCGCTGGTGGCGGGTTTCTTGTTTGGCGACATGCTGGTGCCACCACGGCGGAGTCTGTGACGGCTCCGCCGGGTTGGGTCCCTGCCTACCTGATCAGCAAATCCTTTTCCTTCTTGCCAGCCTTCAGCGCGGCCAGGAACCAGCGCGGGCGCTTGCCGCGGCCGGACCAGGTATCCGTGCCGGCCGGGTTTTTGTATTTTGGCGCGACCTTGCCGGTCTTGCCGCCGCGACGCTTGCCGTAAACCTGTGCAAAGGTGACGCCTTCGGCTTTCAGCAGCGCATCGACCTTGGCCTTGACCTTGGCGATTTGCTCCTTGTCGATGTTTTTCATCCTGCCGCTGGCCTTGCGAATAAGCTCGCGGAGTTGTTTCTTGCTGAGGTTGCTGACATCGATAGCCATAGTGACTCCAATATTGCGGGTGAATTGAATACCTGCCCAGACGGGTCCATCACGCGGATTGACCCGGCTTGCGGCGCCATTTTCACCGAAATGGGGTGCGGTTGCAAAAGTGGTTTTGCGTTGAGCCTTATACGCTTTTGAAAAGCGCCATCAAGGCGTCCCGCTCGAGTTGCCTGCTTTCAGTATCCCGGCGCCCGCGGTATTCAAATGTACCGGCGGCAATTCCGCGTTCGCTCACCACGATGCGGTGGGGAATGCCGATTAATTCAAGGTCGGCAAACATGGCGCCGGGACGCAGGCCGCGATCGTCCAGTGCGGTTTCGATGCCGTTCGCATTGAGGTCTGCATGCAGCGCGTCGGCGGCGGCGTCGACATCGGGCTTATGCTTGGGATTGATGAGGCAAATGACGACGCGCCAGGGTGCCATCGGCTCTGGCCAAATGATGCCGGCCGCATCGTGATTTTGTTCGATCGCGGCGGCCACGATGCGCGAAATGCCGATGCCATAGCAACCCATGTGCAGCACGCGGTTCTGGCCGGCGTCATCCAGCACCGTGACGCCCATCGCCGCCGAGTACCTGGTGCCGAGCTGGAACACCTGGCCCACCTCTATTCCGCGCGCAATGGCGAGCTTGCCGTGGCCGTCGGGTGATGGGTCGCCCGCGACCACCTTGCGCAGATCCTCGATGCGGGTACCGTGCGCGTCGCGTTCCCAGTTGGCGCCCGTGTAGTGGCTGCCGGTCGCGTTGCCGCCGCACACAAAATCCGCGACCACCGCGGCGCTGCGGTCGACGATGACGGGGATGTCCGCGGGCAGCCCGACTGGTCCGATAAAACCGGGTACGCAGCCGAGGTGCTTGACGATGTCGGCCTCGTCAGCCAGTGCCAGTTCGCCGGCAAGCTCCGGCAATTTGGCGGCCTTGATTTCGTTCAACTCATGATCCCCGCGCAGGCACAGTGCAACCAGGCCATCCGCGCCGCGTACGAGCAGTGTCTTCACGCACCGGGCGGGGGTTACCTTGAGGAATGCACTGACCGCGTCGATGGTTTTCTGGGTGGGCGTGTCCACGCGCGCAAGTGGCTGGGTGGGCGCCGGCCGCGGCGTAGTGGGCGCGAGCGCTTCCGCGCGCTCGACGTTCGCCGCATAATCGGATTGATCGGAGAATGCCAGGGTGTCTTCGCCGGCATCCGCCAGTACATGGAATTCGTGCGAGGCATTGCCGCCAATCGCGCCGGTATCGGCCTGCACGGCGCGAAACTTCAAACCCAGGCGGGTAAAGATGCGCGTGTACGCGGCATACATGTTGGCGTATTCGCGTGCCAGACCCTCCGGGGTCAGGTGGAACGAATAGGCGTCCTTCATCAGGAATTCGCGCGCGCGCATGACGCCGAAGCGCGGACGGATTTCGTCGCGGAATTTGGTCTGGATCTGGTACACGGTGAGCGGCAGTTGCTTGTAGCTGCGCAGCTCGTTGCGCGCATAATCGGTGACCACTTCTTCGGCGGTTGGACCGTAGCAATACTCCGCCTCCTTGCGGTCTTTTAGCTTGAGCAGTTGCCCGCCGAATTTCTTCCACCGCCCGGTTTCCGCCCACAGTTCCATCGGCTGGATGGTCGGCATCAGCATCTCGATCGCGCCGGTGCGGTCCATTTCCTCGCGCACCACGGCCTCGACCCTGCGCAGCACGCGCAAGCCAAGGGGCGACCAGGTGTAGATGCCCGACGCCAGCTTGCGGATCATGCCCGTGCGCAGCATCAGCTGGTGGCTGACGATGTCGGCGTCGGCGGGTGCTTCGCGGGTGGTGGCAAGATGGAACCGGGACAGGCGCATGGTGGGCTCACTACGCGGCAGAAACGCGCAATTGTACCGGCCGCGGCCACCCCGGGATGGCGGACAAAATCAAAGGATCCCCGATACGGCGGATGCCGGTACAGTCGGCGGCCGGCGGGTACCGGATGGATCCGGTTGCTGGACGGTTTCGCGCGCGGGCGGGCGCGTCACTGGGCGCAGTATTGCGCCTGCTGCGCGTGCGCCGTCGCGAGCTGCTGCTCGCGCGCGCTGTCGCTCAATACTTCCTGCTTGCCGTTGCTGCCGCCGGTGACCACCGGTTGCTTGCCCTGCAGCAGCGCGATGTTGGAGCTGAGTTGCTGGCACAGCTTGGCGCGATTGGAGGCCGTGTCCGGCTGCGTGCCGCCCTCTGGCGTGGCCTGCCGCGGCGCAGTGGCGGTGGCGTCGGAAGGTTGCTGCTGGGCGCTGGCGGCAGGCGGCGGGTTGGACGACACCTCGGGTTCCTGGGTCAGGGTCATCTTTGCGTAGTGGGTGCCGTTGGCGGGCGGCGTCTGCGAGAAGTGGACCACGCCGCTGGCGTCCTTCCATTTGTAGATTTGCTGACCGCTGGCGGGGCCGGCGGCGCAGGCAAACGACAGGCCAATGACCGACGCGACAAGCATGGTGCGCATGTGCATGGAAGGTTCCCCAAGCGCGTTGTACGGTGGCGCCGAGTATGCCACACCCGCTTGCGGGCGGCGGTGTCGTGGCCGTGCGCGGCTGCCGGGGCCGCATGGCATCGGTTACACTGGATTCATTCATCTTGACCGTGACCCTGGAGTTGCTGCCGGCATGACCGATTCGCTGCCGCGAAAGCCCGCTCGACGGGGCATTTACCTGTTGCCCAACCTGTTCACCACCGGGGCGTTGTTTGCCGGTTTCTATGCGATCGTGGCGGCGATTCTGGGTGCGGTCACCCAGGCGGAAGGCGCGTTCAAATATGCCGCGATGGCGGTATTTGTGGCGGCGTTGCTCGATGGCATGGATGGTCGCGTGGCGCGCCTGACGCACACCCAGAGCGAGTTCGGGGTGCAGTACGATTCGATGGCCGATCTGGTCGATTTTGGACTGGCACCGGCACTGGTCATGTACACGTGGTCGCTGCTGTACCTGCGCGAATACGGCCCGGTGTGGAGCAAGGTCGGCTGGTGCGCGGCGTTCCTGTATGCGGCGTGCGCGGCGCTGCGGCTGGCGCGCTTCAATACCCAGGTCGGCGTTGCCGACAAGCGCTACTTCCAGGGCCTGGCCAGTCCGGCCGCCGCAGGCTTGTGCATGGCCTACGTGTGGACGATGGAAAACTTCGGCATCGACGGGGCGACGTTGTGTTTTCTCACGCCGATCGTGGCGGTGATCGCCGGCCTTCTGATGGTCAGCCGGGTGCGCTACTTCAGCTTCAAGACGCTGCCGGTTGGCGACCGCGTGACTTTTGTATGGATCTTCCTCGCGGTGCTGGTGATCATTGCGCTCACGATCAATACGCCGCTGGTGCTGCTGGTGCTCGCGGTGGCTTACGCCTTGTCGGGTGTGGTGCTCACGTTGTGGGGCCTCCGCAGCCGGGCATCACGGCGCCGCGTGCGGACGGCCAGCCGGCAACCGCCGCCCGAGCCGCACCCATGAACGCGGCCACCGCGCGCGAACGGCAATTGCGTGCGCTCGGCGTCGCCCCGTTGCAGCTGCGCCCGCGCCCGGTCGCGCCCGCGATTGCCGCCGCTTCCGCACCCGCCGCGCCTGCCGCGACGGGCCCCGCGGTGATCCGGCGGCTGGCGCTGCAACCTGATCGCGCCGAGTTGACCGATCCCGCCGTCAACAAGATGTACACCGCGCTTACCGCGGCGGTCGGCAAGGCGGGCCTGCAGATCGTGCGGGTGTGCGACGTGGCGCATGACCCCACCGCTGCGGTGATGCTGTTTGGCGCAGCACCGCTGCCCGAGGGCGTACCCCCGCTGCGCGTGCTGCGTGCAGATCCACTGCGGGTGCTTTGCAGCGACCGCGAGCGCAAACGGTTGCTGTGGGAACGCATGCAGGCGCTCGGGCGGGGTGAGGCAGGTTGACATGGTTGCCGCGCTGGCATCGCTGGAAGCGCAATTGCGTCCGATGACGCAGGACGACCTGTCGGTGGTCGCCAACATAGACGCCGCGGCGTACGAGTTTCCCTGGTCGCGCGCCATTTTCAAGAGCTGCCTTGACCATGGCCACGACTGCTGGGTGCTCACGCAGGGTGGCGAGATCGTGGGCTACGGCGTGCTCACGGTCGGCGCGGGCGAGGCGCACGTCCTCAACGTCTGCGTGGCACCGTTGCACCAGGGGCGCGGACACGGCGCGTACCTGTTGCGGCGGCTGCTGGACCTGGCACGGTGGCATCGCGCCGAGCGCGTGTTCCTGGAGGTGCGCCCCTCCAACGCGCTGGCGCACGCGATGTACGAGCGCGCGGGTTTCAACGAGATCGGCCGCCGTCCGGGGTACTACCCGTCGCGGCGCGGACGCGAGGATGCGATCGTGATGGCGATGGAACTGCTGCCGCCAGAGTAGGTTCCCGCCAGAGGGGGACGGAGGGAATTAAATTGCAATTTAATTCCCTCCGTCCCCCACCAGCGTTCAAGCAAGTTTCTTGTACTTCACCCGGTGCGGCTGTGCGGCGTCCTCGCCCATGCGGCGTTTCTTGTCTTCCTCGTATTCGCGGTAGTTGCCGGGGAAGAACTCGACGTGTGAATCGCCTTCAAACGCGATGATGTGGGTCGCAATGCGGTCGAGGAACCAGCGGTCATGGCTGATCACGATCGCGCAGCCCGGGAACTCCAGCAGCGCGTCTTCCAGTGCGCGCAGGGTTTCGACGTCAAGGTCGTTGGACGGTTCGTCCAGCAGCAGCACGTTGCCGCCTTCGAGCAGCGTCTTGGCGAGGTGCAACCGTCCGCGCTCGCCGCCCGACAGCTGGCCGACGATCTTCTGCTGGTCCGAACCCTTGAAGTTGAAGCGGCCGATGTAGGCGCGCGACTGGATTTCAAAGTTGCCGATCTTGAGGATGTCCAGGCCGTCGGAAACTTCCTGCCACACGTTGTTCTTGGGATTGAGCGAATCGCGTGACTGGTCGACGTAGGCAAGCTTCACGGTCTGGCCGATGGCCACTTCGCCCGCGTCCGGCTTTTCCTTGCCGGTGATCATCTTCATGAAGGTCGACTTGCCGGCGCCATTGGGGCCGATGACCCCGACGATCGCGCCGGGCGGGATGAGAAAGCTCAAGTCCTCGATCAGGCAGCGATCGCCAAATGACTTCGAAACGTGCTTGAACTCGATCACGTTGTCACCGAGGCGTTCACCCGGCGGGATGAAGATCTCGTTGGTCTCGTTGCGTTGCTGGTAGTCCACCGCATTCAGTTCTTCCAGGCGGTTCAACCGCGCCTTGCCCTTGGACTGGCGGCCCTTGGACGCCTGGCGTGCCCACTCCAGTTCCTTCTGGATGGCTTTCTGGCGCGCCTTTTCGCCCGAGGCTTCCTGTTGCAGGCGCTCGTTCTTTTGCTCCAGCCACGACGAGTAGTTACCTTTCCACGGGATCCCGCGGCCGCGATCCAGTTCCAGGATCCACTCGGCCGCGTTGTCGAGGAAGTAGCGATCGTGGGTGACCGCGACCACGGTGCCGGGATACTGGTGCAGAAAACTTTCCAGCCACTCCACCGATTCGGCGTCGAGGTGGTTGGTGGGCTCGTCCAGGAGCAGCATGTCCGGCTTGGACAGCAGCAGGCGGCACAATGCGACGCGGCGTTTCTCACCGCCCGAAAGCGGCGCGATCTTCGCGTCCCATGGCGGCAGGCGCAGCGCCTCGGCGGCAATCTCAAGCTGACGCTCGACGGTGTGTGCGTCGCCGGCGGCCAGGATGTTCTCAAGCTTTTGCTGCTCGGCCGCCAGCGCGTCGAAGTCGGCGCCGTCTTCGGCGTACGCCGCGTACACCGCATCCAGCCGCTTTTGCGCATCGAGGATGGTGGACAGGCCTTCTTCGACCGCTTCGCGCACGGTTTTCTCCGGGTCAAGCCCCGGCTCCTGCGCAAGGTAGCCGACCTTGATGCCCGCTGCGGGGCGCGATTCGCCCTGAAAATCGGTATCGACACCGGCCATGATGCGCAGCACCGTGGACTTGCCCGCGCCGTTCAGGCCCAGCAGGCCGATCTTGGCGCCCGGATAGAACGAGAGCGAGATGTCCTTGATGATCACCCGCTTGGGCGGGACGATCTTGGACACGTTGAGCATGGTGTAGATGTATTGCATGGAGCTGGTTCCTGCGTGTGTCCCGTGAGGCGGCATGCTCGCGGGGTGGAGGCCATGGAAGGCCGTTGTCGGTGCGCCGAACGGCGCCGTGGGTGGTGCCGAGCATCGCAGCGCCAAGCGGGAGCAAGGCGCGAATGTTCGAGCACAGGGACGTGCGAGTTCGCGCCGGCCCGCTTGGCGCGAGAAGCACAGGGCAGTCGAGACAACACGACGTTGTCGAGACCACCGCCCCGGTGCCTAGCCTTTTTCGCCCTTTTTTGGGCAATGCCAAAAAGGGGCCCGCGCCGCTCCGCGGCGCGGAACAACGCGTAGATGTCGAGATGTAATCGGGCATTATCGCGGCGTCTGCCCGCGCGCGCCAGCGCCGCCCGACCGCCGCGCGCAAACGGGCTAGAATCAAGGTTTGCCAAGCCCTGCCACGAGGATCGCGATGTACAGCCACGAAATGCGGATTGCCGGTTACGACGACGAGTTGGCCGAGGCCATCCGTGCCGAGCGTCAGCGCCAGGAAGACCACGTCGAACTGATCGCGTCGGAGAACTACGCCAGCCCGCGCGTGCTGGAAGCCCAGGGCTCGGTGTTGACCAACAAATACGCCGAAGGTTATCCCGGCCACCGCTACTACGGCGGGTGCCAGTACGTCGACGTGGCCGAGGCGCTGGCCATTTCGCGCCTGAAGCAGTTGTTTGATTGCGACTACGCCAACGTGCAGCCGCATTCGGGTTCGCAGGCCAACCAGGCCGTGTATTTCGCGTTGCTGCACCCGGGCGACACCATCCTCGGGATGGCGCTGGCGCACGGCGGGCACCTCACCCACGGCGCCAAGCCCAACATTTCGGGAAAGCTGTTCAATGCGGTGCAGTACGGTGTCAACGGCGAAGGCCTGGTCGATTACGACGCGGTCGAAAAGCTCGCCCTCGAGCACAAGCCGAAGATGATCGTGGCGGGCTTCTCGGCGTACTCGCAAGTGATGGACTGGGCGCGTTTCCGCGCGATCGCCGACAAGGTCGGCGCGTACCTGTTCGTGGACATGGCCCACGTTGCGGGTCTGGTCGCGGCCGGCATCTATCCCTCGCCGCTGCCGCACGCGCACATCGTTACCTCGACCACCCACAAGACGCTGCGCGGCCCGCGCGGTGGCCTGATCGTGGCGAAAAATTCGGCGATGGGGGAGCGGGCGGAAGAGATCACCAAGAAGCTGCAGTCGATCGTATTCCCGGGTCTGCAGGGCGGCCCGCTGATGCATGTGATCGCCGCCAAGGCGGTCGCATTCAAGGAAGCGCTGGAGCCCTCGTTCGCGACCTATCAGCGGCAGGTGGTGCGGAACGCCAAGGCCATGGCCAGGACGCTGATGGCGCGCGGCTACAAGGTGGTGTCGGGTGGTACCGAGGATCACTTGTTCCTGGTCGACCTCATCGGCAAGACGCTCACCGGCAAGGACGCCGAGGCTGCGCTCGGGAAGGCGCACATCACGGTCAACAAGAACGCGGTGCCGAATGATCCGCAAAAGCCGTTCGTGACCTCGGGGTTGCGCATCGGGACGCCCGCGGTGACCACGCGCGGCTACCAGGAAGCCGATTGCGTGGAACTGGCCGGCTGGGTCGCCGACGTGCTCGATGCGCACCAGGACGAGGCGGTGCTGGCGCGCGTGCGCGGGCTGGTGCAGGCGCAGTGCGCAAGGTTCCCTGTCTACGGTTGATGCCATCCGCGCGCGCCGGCCATGCACTGCCCCTTCTGCCAGAACATCGACACCCGCGTGATCGATTCACGCGTGTCAGAAGAGGGCTCGACCATTCGCCGGCGCCGTGAGTGTCCGTCCTGTGGCGAGCGGTTTTCGAACCTGGAGACGGTGGAGTTGAAACTGCCGGCCGTGATCAAGGGCGATGGCCGGCGTGAGGCGTTTGATGCCCGCAAGCTGCGCACCGGGTTTGACCGCGCGCTGCACAAGCGGCCGGTGCCCGAAGACCGCATTGATGCCGCGGTGCGCGCGGTGGTACGCCAGCTGCGGGTGTCGACCGAGCGCGAGTTGCCGTCGCGCCGGATCGGCGAGCTGGTGATGGCGGAACTGCGCAAGCTCGATCACGTTGGCTATGTGCGCTACGCGTCGGTCTACCGTTCGTTTGAGGATGTCGCCGATTTCCGTGAGGAACTCGACCGGCTGGAACACGAGCTGCCCGCGGGTGAAAGCCAGCTGCCGCTGTTGGGTGGCGGCGACGTGGTGCCGTTCGAGAAAAAGTCATGAACCGGGGTGCAGCGTCAATTTCCAACCGGATTTCGCCGCACGGCGGCCCTGCACGTGAACGCCGGCCCTGACCCCGGTTTCTCGGCAGCCGACCACGCGCTGATGGCCCGCGCGTTGCGCCTGGCGGCGCGCGGCCTCTACACGACGCAACCCAACCCGCGCGTCGGTTGCGTGCTGGTGCAGGCAGGCGAGATCGTCGGCGAAGGCTGGCACCAGCGCGCCAGCGAACCGCACGCAGAGGTTTTTGCCCTGCGTGCGGCGGGCGTGCGCGCGTGCGGCGCCACGGCGTACGTGACGCTTGAGCCGTGTGCGCATTTTGGCAAGACGCCGCCTTGCGCCGACGCCTTGTTGGCGGCTGGCATCGCGCGCGTGGTGGTCGCATCCCGCGACCCGAATCCGAAGGTGGCTGGCGCGGGGTTGCAGCGTTTGCGCGAGGCGGGCGTCGCGGTCGAGCCGGGGCTCATGAAGGCGGCTGCGCGCGACCTGAATCGCGGGTTCTTTGCCCGTTTCGAGCGAGGCCGGCCATGGGTACGCGTGAAGCTGGCGATGAGCCTGGATGGACGCACGGCGCTTGCCAACGGCGAGTCGAAGTGGATCACCAGCGCAGCCGCACGCGCGGACGTGCAGCGGTGGCGCGCGCGGAGTTCTGCGCTCCTGACCGCAGCCGGCACGGCGCGCGCCGACGATCCGCGGCTGACGGTGCGGTTGCATGCTTTTGAACCCCTCTCCCCTCGGGAGAGGGGCAGGGGTGAGGGTACGCGGAGTGATGTCGCGACCGCCGAGCCCCCACCCGGCGCTTCGTGCGACCACGGAGCTCCTGGCCATGGATGCCAGCCGTACCCGAATGGAGAGGGGAACCGTTTTGTCCCGCCCCTCCGGGTGGTACTGGACGCGCGCCTTGACGCGCTGGCCCTGCACGCCAACCTGCTGGACGGCAGCGCACCGACGCTGGTGTTGCACGCGCCGGGCGCGCAGCCGCGCGATGACCGGCATGCGCGCTGCGAATTGGCGGCGACGCCGCTCGACGCCCACGGCCGGCACCTGGATCTCGATGCCGCCTTGCGCCTGCTGGCCGCACGCGGCGTCAACGAAGTGCAGGTCGAAGCCGGCCCGGCCCTGTGCGGGGCATTGTTCGCGCAGGACCTCGTGGATGAACTGCTGGTCTACATCGCGCCGACGTTGCTGGGCGATTCGGCGCGCCCGCTGCTGCGTCTGCCCGGGCTCGCGTCGCTGGCCGAGCGCCGCGAGTGGCGGAGCGTTGACCGGCGCCAGTTGGGCATCGATACCCGCGTGCTGTTGCGCCCCGCCGCGCTATAATCGCCGGGCCGGCCTGCGCCGGCGCGACGTCTTCAGGGCGGGGTGCAAGTCCCCACCGGCGGTAGGCCCGCAAGGGTGAGCCCGCGAGCGCGCGTGGTGCCAGCACGCGGTCAGCAGATCCGGTCAGATGCCGGAGCCGACGGTCGGCAGCAGTTGATCGCTGCCGGAGAGTCCGGATAAAGCGAAGACGATCCGATCCGCGGATGCGTGCGCGGAGCGGGTTCCTGCCTTGAAGCGTTCCCGTTGGCGTGCATGCGGAGAACGTTCATGACCATTGCCAATCCCGTTGCCGTTGCCAGATCACCGGCACCCTGATGTTTACCGGAATCGTTGCGGCCACCAGCCGCGTTGTCCGGGTTGAGCCGCGCGGCGGCGACCTTCGGCTGGGCATCGACGCGTCCGCGCTTGACGCCACCGGCGTTGCACCTGGCGACAGCATCGCGGTATCGGGTTGTTGCCTGACCGTGGTCGGGCGCGCCGGTACTACCCTGGCGTTTGACGTGTCCAACGAAACCCTGGCGCGCACAACGCTCGGCGGCTTGCGCGCGGGTGCCGTGGTCAATCTGGAAGCGGCCATGCGCCTGTCCGACCGGCTGGGTGGACACCTCGTGTCGGGGCACGTCGATGGCGTGGGTATCGTCACGGCCATCGAGCCCGACGGGCGCTCGCAGCGCTGGACGCTGGCGCCCCCGCCGGCGCTCGCGCGGTTCATCGCCGCCAAGGGGTCGGTCTGCGTCGAGGGCGTCAGCCTCACCGTCAACGCCGTCGCCGCCAAGACCTTTGCGGTCAACCTGATTCCGCACACCGTTGAACACACCACTTTTCGCGACGGCCGGGTCGGCACCCGCGTGAACATCGAAGTTGACATGTTGGCGCGCTACGTCGCGCAGTTGTTGGGCCACCAGGAGCACTGAGCCATGCCTTTTGCAAGCATTCCCGAATTGCTGGACGAAATTGCCGCCGGCCACATGGTGGTCATGCTGGATGACGAGGACCGCGAGAACGAAGGCGACCTCATCATGGCCGCCGACAAGGTGCGGCCCGAGGACATCAACTTCATGGCGCGCGAGGGACGCGGGCTCATTTGCCTCGCGCTCGACCAGGCGCATTGCCGCAGCCTCGGCCTGCAGCCGATGGTGCGCGACAACGCATCGGCCTACCACACCAACTTCACGGTATCGATTGAAGCCGCGCAGGGCGTCACCACCGGCATTTCCGCGTTCGATCGCGCGCGCACCATCCAGGCCGCGGTCGCGCCGGGTGCGACGGCCGCTGATCTCGTGCAGCCGGGCCACGTTTTTCCGCTGGCGGCGCAACCGGGCGGGGTGTTGACCCGCGCCGGCCACACCGAGGCGGCGGTTGACCTCGCGACGCTGGCCGGTTGCACGCCGGCCGGCACGCTGGTCGAGGTGCTGCGCGAGGACGGCACCATGGCGCGGCGGCCCGATCTTGAAGCGTTCGCCGCCAGGCATGGCCTCAAGGTGGGCAGCATCGCCGACCTGATCCGGCACCGGCTGGCCACCGAAAAAACCATCGAACGCGTGTACGAATCGCAGGTGGTCACCGAGTTCGGCGCGTTCCGTCTGGTCGCGTGGCGCGACGGCCTGCGCGGCGACCTGCACTTTGCGCTGGTGCGCGGCACGGTCGACGATGGCGCACCGGTGCTGACCCGCGTGCATGTGCAAAACACCCTGTCCGACGTGCTGCATCTTGAGCGCGAGGACCTGGGCATGACCATGACGGCGGCGCTGCGGACCATCGCGGCGGCCGGCCGTGGCGTGGTCGTGGTGCTGGCGTCCAGCGAGGACCGCGCGGGACTGCTCGCGCGGTTGCGCCACGAGCCGACCGCGATCCCGGCCGCCGGCCGCCATGCCAGCCAGCGCGAGTGGCGCCGGCTCGGCCTTGGCGCGCAGATCCTCGCCGACCTTGGCATCCATCGCTTGCGCGTGCTCGGCACTCCACGCAAGCTCGTTGCGCTGTCCGGCTTTGATCTGGAAGTCGTCGACTATCTCGACGCGCCGGCGCCCCAGGCGTAGGGTGCCACGCGCCGCGCTGCTACGCTGCTGGGCTGGCACCGGCCTTTACCCGCGAACCGTCAACCATGTCTGATCAGCCAGCTGTATCCCTCAACAACCTGCGTTCGCCGCCGGGCGCGCGCTATGCCGTGATCGCCAGCCGCTGGAACGGCGCGATCGTGGATACGCTGGTCGCGGGCGCGCGGGATGCGTTCGCCGCGCATGGCGTGACGGGCGCGCTGGACGTGCTGCGCGTGCCGGGTGCCTGGGAATTGCCGGTGCTGGCCCGGCGTTTGGCCGCGGGTGGCGGCTATGCCGCGATCGTCGCGCTGGGTTGCGTGATACGCGGACAGACCCGTCACTACGAGCACGTCGCCGACCAGTGCGCCGCGGGCCTGATGCGGGTGGCGCTGGATACCGGCGTGCCGGTCATGAACGGCGTGCTGGCGGTCGAGCACGAAGCCGACGCGCGGGCCCGCGCGGGTGGGGCACGCGGCAACAAGGGCGCGGACGTCGCCCTGGCGGCGATTGAAATTGCGGCGCTGCTTGGAGGGTTGCCGGCATGACGGGCGCCAAACGCGCGGACGGCATCGATCCGGTAGCGCGCACGCGTTCGCGCCGGCGCGCCGTGCAGGCCGTATACGCGTGGGAACTGGCCGGCAACCCGATGGCCAAGGTGATCGAGGACTTCCGCCACGAACAGGACATGCAGATCGCGGACCTCGCGTATTTCGAGGACCTGCTGCGCGGCGTTGAAGCCCATTGCACGGAGCTCGATGCCGGACTCGCGCCGTTCCTCGACCGTGAAATCGACCGCGTCGATCCGATCGAACGCGCGGTATTGCGGATCGCCGCCTACGAGTTGAAGCAGCGCCTGGACGTGCCGTATCGGGTCGTCTTGAACGAGGCGGTGGAACTTGCCAAGCGGTTTGGTGCGGACAATGGCCACACCTACGTCAACGGCGTGCTCGACAAGCTCGCGCACGCGTGGCGGCAGGATGAAGCGGCGGCGGCGTCTTGAGCGAGTTCGCGCTGATCGATGCCCTCCGTGCGCGCACCAGCGTGGCGCGGCGCGACGTTGCGCTCGGCATCGGCGATGACGCGGCATTGCTGGCGGTGCCGGACGGGCAGCAGCTGGTCGCGTGTACCGACACGCTGGTCGCGGGCATCCACTTCCTGCCCGATACCGCGCCCGAGGACCTCGGCTGGCGCGCGCTGGCGGTGAACCTTTCCGACCTTGCGGCGATGGGCGCCGAGCCCGCGTGGGCGTTGCTGGCGCTGACGCTGCCACAGGCGTTGCCGCGTTTCATCGACCGCTTTGCCGCAGGCTTCGCGGAACTGGCGCGCGCGCACGGCGTGGCGCTGGTGGGCGGCGACACCACCCAGGGACCGCTGGCGGTCACCGTGACGGCGCTGGGTTGCGTGCCGCCGGGCCGTGCGTTGACGCGGCGGGGCGCCAAGGCGGGTGATGCGGTATTTGTCACCGGCACGCTGGGCGACGCGGTCGCGGCGCTGTACGGATTGCGCGATGGCAACTTTGGGAGCGGGCGCACCACCGTCGCCCCCGCGTTGCTCACCGCGCTGAATCGGCCGCAGCCGCGCCTGGCTGCCGGGCTGGCGCTGCGCGGTATCGCGACGGCCTGCATTGACGTATCCGACGGGTTGCTTGCGGACCTTGGCCACGTCTGTGCGCTGAGCGGCGTCGGGGCCGAGCTCGATGCCGACGCGTTGCCGGTCTCAGCGGCCCTGGCCGCGACGTTCGAGCACGCGGCGTGCATCGACATGGCACTTGCGGGCGGGGACAACTACGAGTTGTGCTTCACGGCGCCAGCCGCACGCGCCGCGGAGGTCGCGCGCGTGCTGGCGCAGGTGCCGGGCGGTGTCACGCACATTGGCCGTATCGTCGCCGGCTCGGGCGTGGTCGCGCGTGATGCGCACGGCGCGCGCGTGGTGACGCGCAGCGCCGGCTGGGAGCATTTTGCGCGATGAGTGCGCCGCTGACCGCCGCGCAGCGGCGCGCCCTGTTGTCGCACCCCGCGGGTTGGATCGCGACGGCGTTCGGGGCTGGGCTGACACCCAAGGCACCAGGCACCGCCGGGTCGCTGGTCGCATTGCTGCCGTGGTGGTTTGTGCTGCGTGGCCTGCCGCTCGGTGTTTACGCGGCCGTGCTGGTCGCGGGTTTCCTGTTGGGCGTGTGGGTTTGCGGCGTTTCGGATCGGCGCCTTGGCCTGCACGATCAGGGCGCGCTGGTGTGGGACGAGGTGATCGGGATGTGGATCACGCTGCTGGCCGCGCCCGCGCAGTGGTGGTGGCTGCTCGTCGGGTTTGCGCTGTTCCGGCTGTTTGACATCTGGAAACCGTGGCCGGTCAGCTGGGCCGACCGCCGCATCCGCGGCGGGCTGGGCGTGATGCTCGACGATGTCCTTGCCGGCATGTACGCGTTGATCGTGGTGCAGCTCGCGGCGCTCGCATTGCGGCACTTGGCCTGATGCGCGGCGGCGCCCGCGTCAGTCGGTGTATTCAAACACCTGCACCACCTGCTTCACGCCCGCCACCTTGCGCGCGACGCTGACCACGGCCTCGGCTTCCGCGTGGCTCACCAGGCCCATCAGGTACACCTTGCCGTGCGCCGTGCTCACCTTTACGCGGCCTGGGTCAAACCCCGGCCGGTCGACGTGCAGCAGCGCGGTCTTGACCGCGGCCGTAATCGCGGCGTCCTGCATCGTGCGGGCGACCGATTGCAGCGGCATCACGTCGATCAGGTTGACCACGCGCTGCACGCCGTCGTAGCCCGCGACGTCGGCGCCGGCGCGCTCCTTCACCTGCTCGGTCGCGGCCTCGCCGATCAGGAGCAGCACGCCGTTGTAAACGCTGCTGCCGATGTGCGCGCGGCCGTCGAGTTCAGGGTCGGTGTCGAGGGCGTGCTGGGCGGTGATTTGCACGTTGCGGTCGTTCATCACGCGGTTGAAGCCGCGGCGCGGGGTAAACAGGCTGCAGGCGGCGAGGACACCGCACAGCGACAGGGCAAGGAGCGTAAGGATGGTTTTCCGCATGGCGTGTTCCGTGTCAGGCAATCTCGAAGGCGGCGCGCTGCCAGTCGCAGGTTGGCGCGTTGGCGTCACCGTCGAAAGCTACCACATCAAACCTGCACGGCAACGAAGCCAGTTGCGGGTGCAGTTGCAGGAACCCGCGTGCGGTGCGCGCGAGCCTGGCGCGCTTGGCCGCACCGACCGATGCGGCGCTGCCGCCAAAGCGGGGATCGCGCCGGTAGCGGACTTCCGCGAACACCAGCGTGTTGGCGTCACGCAGAATCAGGTCGAGCTCGCCGAAACGGGTCCTGAAATTGCGCTCGAGAAGCTGCAGTCCGGCGCGTTGCAGGTGTTCGAGCGCGAGCTGCTCGAAGTGGGCGCCGGTTGGGTTGCCGATCATGGCCCGGTCGGCACCGCGTCCGGCGCGGGCTGGGGCGGCTCCATGCCGGCGGCGACCGGTTGCGCGACGCCGCCCTGGAATTCGACCCAGACCGGCGTGCGCTGCACGTGCTGAAACGCGTCCATGCTCAGTTGCCCGGTGGCACCGGCAAGGTAGCTGCCGGGGTGCGTGTGCAGCCATTGGAGATACGGCATCAGCGCGTAGGCGTCCATACCGAATGCGAACAGTCGCGCCGCGGGGCCATCGGCGGTCGCCAGCAGTGCGGCCAGCGCGGCGTGGCTGGGCAGGCCGGCCTGGGCGTCGTACAACCAGGGCGCGTCGCTGAACTGCAGGCCGTCCAGGTCGGTGTTGGCGGTGGCGTTGGCGTCGCCCGAATACACCATCGAAGTTGAAAACACCGGCAGGGTTGATTGCGCCAGGCGCAGCTGCGGCAGCAACAGGCGCGCTTGCACCGGTCGCAGCAAGGCGACGATGCCGGTTTGCGCACCCGATCCTGCCAGTGCGGCCTGGATCTGGCTGGCAAAATCGACCGCGCCTGGCGGCAGCACGATGTCGTTGGCGACCTGGCCGCCCTGGCTTTGGAACTGCGTCTTGAACGCGCCGAAGGTGCGCGCGGCGGTGCTGTCGGCGCCGCGAAACACGATTGCCGCGTGCAGGCCCAGGCCCAGCAGGTGGGCGGCAAGCTGCGCCCCTTCCGCTTCCGGCGTCAGTGCAAATTCGGCGCTGCCGGGCGGCGGCACCTGGTCGCCTGGCGCGTGATTGAGCGCGAGTACGCGTACCGGCAAGTCTGGCTGCGCGAACACCGCGGCGACCGCGGCACGGCCCAGGGGTCCGACGACGAGGGTGGCACCCGCGGCGGCCGCCCGCTGGTAGGCGGCGACCGCGCCGGCCGGGGTGCCGCCGGTGTCATACATCTTGACCGCCGGCCGTTGCCCTTGCGCCGTCGCGGGGTGGAAGTAGGCCGCAAAAAAACCATCGCGTACGGCGGCGCCCGCCACCGCCACCGGACCGGTTGCCGGCAGCAGCAGGGCCACCTGGCGCGGCATCACGAAGCCCTGCGGCGTGGCCGCACCGCTCAGCGTGCCGACCGGGGCGTTCAACTGCGGCAGCGGACGGGCGACGGCTACGCCAGCGCGCACGAGGGCCTGCCTGACGTAGGGTTTGACCGGGTCGCCGTCGGCCAGTGACGGGTACGCCGATTGCAGCGCGAAGGTGCCGGCACCGCTGAGGGTTGCCGTCAGCCGCTGGTGTTCGCTGGCCTGCTCCGCGGGGGGCAGCAGCGGAATGCGCTTGGCCATCGCGCGGGCCGCGTCGATGCGGTGACCCAGGGCAAGCTGCGCGCGCGCCGTGGTATCAAGTACCTGCACCTCGAGCGCGGGCGGCAGGGTGTCGGGCAAGCCGGCCAGCTGGCCCAGTGCCGTACCGGCGTGCCCCTGCGCGAGCGCCGCGTTGGCCGCCGCCAGGCGCGCCGGCGCAGATTGTGCCGGTGCGGAGATCCGCGTGGACGGGCCCAGTCCGGCGCAGCCGGCCAGCAGCATCAGGGCCGAACACGCGAATGCAAGATGGGCGAAGGGTCGAATCCTCGGCATGGGGCTTCCCTGTGCGCGAGCCGCGCGCGTTGTTTTGGGCGATGATAGCGGATCACCCTCGGCTGTCAGGTCGCGCCATGAATGCCGGAAAATTCGGAACCCTGTCCGTGGTCGCGACGCCGATCGGCAACCGTGGCGACCTCTCGCCACGTGCCGTCGAGGTGCTGAAGGCGGCGGCCGTGATCGCCGCCGAGGACACCAGGCACAGCCGGCCGTTGCTGCAGCACTTCGGCGTCGCCACCCCGCTGGTCGCGCTGCACGAGTACAACGAACGCGCGGCGGTGGCGTCGCTGCTGCGCCGGCTGCAGGCAGGCGATGATGTTGCGCTGGTGTCGGACGCCGGCACGCCGCTGATCAGCGATCCGGGCTTTCGGCTGGTGCGCGAAGCGCGCGCAGCTGGCCTCAACGTGGTGCCGGTACCGGGCGCGTGCGCGGCCATCGCGGCGTTGTCGGTCGCGGGCTTGCCGAGTGATCGCTTCGTGTTTGAAGGCTTCCTGCCGGCGAAGCCGGCCGCGCGGCGGACCCGCCTGCGGGAACTGGCCGGCGAAACGCGCACGCTGGTGCTCTATGAATCGTCACACCGGATCGTCGAGTGCTGCGCGGACCTTGGCGCGGTATTCGGCGCCGCGCGCGAGGCGCGCTTGCTGCGTGAAATCACCAAGCTGCACGAAACCTGCCTCGGCGCCACGTTGGGCGACATTGCCGGGCGCCTCGCGTGCGACCCGGAGCAGCGGCTCGGTGAATGCGTGCTGGTGGTGGCGGGCTGCGCGGAGGAGGCTGGCGCCGAGCTGGCCGAAGGCCGTCGTGTCTACGCGCTGCTGCGGGCGGAGCTTGCGCCCGCGCAGGCCGCGAAGCTCGCCGCGGCGATCAGTGGCGCGCCGCGGAAAGCCCTGTACGAGGCCTGATAGAATCCATGGCGGAGTCGGCCGGACAGTCGCGTCGTTCGCAAGAGCGCCGAGGAAAGTCCGGGCTCCGCAGGGCAAGGTGCCAGGTAACGCCTGGGCGGCGCGAGCCGACGGACAGTGCAACAGAGAGCAGACCGCCGATGGCCCCGCAAGGGGATCAGGCAAGGGTGAAACGGTGGGGCAAGAGCCCACCGCGAGCCGGGTAACCGGCCGGCACGGCAAACCCCACCTGGAGCAAGACCAAATAGGGGAACCATGGTGCGGCCCGCACCGTTCCCGGGTTGGTTGCTGGAGCCAAGTGGCGACGCTTGGCCGAGAGGAATGACTGTCACGCGGAAACGCGCACAGGACCCGGCTTACAGGCCGACTCCGCTTTTTCCATTGTTCCCGCGCGGGCGGGAATCCATTCTCCCTTCTTTGTGTTCGAGGCCTTTGTGTTCGAGGCGCGTGGATTTTCCGCGCGTTCCATCGAGGGCGGTTCCACCCGCTGCCGCGAGCGGGCTACTTTTGTTACGGCAAAAGTAGCCAAGACCATGGCGCCTCGCACACCGGTTTCGGCAACGTCGTGTTGCCGAAACTGCCCTGTGCTTCTCGCGCCAAGCGGGCCGGCGCGAACGACTCGCCACGCCCCTGTGGCTCGCCCCTCGCTTACGCTCGGGGCCGCCTGCGGCGTTCAACTCGGCAGTCCCTGCCGATTTGGTCGCACATGCCTGTGCTCGAACATTCGCGCCTTGCTCCCGCTTGGCTCTGCGATGCCCGGCGGTGTGCAGTGGCGCCAACTTCGGCTTCGATGCCCGGCCATGCATGGGCTGCAATTGTTCAGGTTTTGGCCGCACGGGCCGCGGACGGCTGACTACGAAACGGGGTTTCCTCGCGCCTTTGTAGGGTGCCATGGCGCGGCGTATCCCATGGCCTTGGCCAGCACATGGCCACATCGTTCGTAAAACTGACTTCCGGCTGAATTTCTGTTGCCCGACACGCGCTGCGGGGTGTGATTGGGTTCTCGTTCCTGGCGGATGTCGGTCAATGAAGTCTTTTGCATTCAATGACCTTGCGACAACACTTCCGAATCGACTTCAAAATTGGCCATGATTTTGACCTTTCCCATTGATCTACAACAAATTTTGTTGACAGTCTCACGCGCTGCGACTAAGGTGGGTTTGCGTGTTAATTCGTGGGAAATCGTGGGGAACCAGATCATATGTTTCAGGGCGAAACCGCCATCAGTGTGGACGACAAGGGCCGGTTGGCGATTCCCGCAGCCTACCGCGAGCCGATTGCGCGCGCGTGCAACAACCGTCTGGTCATCACCTACAACCCGTTCGAGCCGGGTTGCCTGTGGGTGTTCCCGCAGCCCGAATGGGAACGGGTACGCGACGAGGTGACGGCGCTCTCCAGCGTCAAGCGCGTGCACCGGGACCTGCAGTTGAAACTGGTCGGCGCTGCCGCGCAGGTCGAACTCGACGGCGCCGCGCGCGTGTTGTTGCCGGCCAGCCAGCGCACCGCATCCGGCATCGGCAAGAAGGCGGTGTTGCTTGGCATGGGCAACAAGTTCGAGTTGTGGAGTGAAGACGCGCATCTCGCCAAGATCAACCAGACGATCGGCGAGGAAGAAGTCAGCGAGGAAATGGCGGGACTCAGGTTGTGACGCGCACATTCGGCCAGCGGCGGGTCGCGCCGGGCCGGGTTTTGCGGATGGGACACGGGCAGCGCACGCGACGTGCGCGGAAGTGGCAGATGGACGGAATGCTGGCGATGACGGGCAGCCGCGAGCTCATGCACATCCCGGTGATGCGGGACGCCGCGCTGGCGGGCCTGGCTTTGCGGCCCGACAGCCGTTGCCTCGACGCTACCTTCGGCCGCGGCGGTCATGCGCGCGCGATCCTTGAACGCCTGGGCGCCGCCGGCCGCCTGCTGCTGATGGATCGCGATCCGGAAGCGATCGCGTATGCCAGGCGTGAGTTCGGCGACGACCCGCGCGTCGCGATCCGCCACGCGAACTTCGCCGAGATGGGGGATTGGGATGCGGCGCGGTGCGGCCTCGACGCGGTGCTGCTGGATCTTGGCGTGTCCTCGCCACAGCTGGATGACGCCGCGCGTGGATTTTCATTCCAGTCCGACGCGCCGCTCGACATGCGCATGGATCCGACGACCGGGGAGAGCGCCGCGGATTTCCTGGCGCGCGCGGATGCACCAGCCATCGCGGAGGTGTTGTTTCGCTATGGCGAGGAACGCATGAGCCGGCGCATTGCGCGCGCCATCGTCGCGCGCCGCAGCGAGGCGCCGCTCACGACCACCCGCGAACTGGCGGCACTGGTCGAGCAGGTACTGGGCCGCCCGGAACGGCACAAGCATCCGGCCACCCGCACCTTTCAGGCGCTGCGTCTGCAGGTGAACGATGAGCTGGGTTCGCTCGAACGCGCGCTGCCGGCGGCGGTTGCGGTGTTGAAGCCCGGCGGCCGGCTCGCGGTGATCAGCTTTCACTCGCTCGAGGACCGCATCGTCAAGCACTTCATCCGCGGTCCGCAGGCCGCGCCGGTGCGCCGTGGCCTGCCGCTGCCCGCCGTGGCGCCGGCCCCGTTGCGCGCGGTGGGGCGCGCGCAAAAGGCCGATGCGGCGGAAGTGGCACGCAATCCGCGTGCGCGCTCGGCCGTGCTGCGCGTTGCCGAGCGTCTGCCATGTTGAAGGTCATCGGCATGCTCTGCGTCGGGATCCTGCTGCTGGCGGTGGTCGCCAGCGGCGTCGCCGTGGTATGGGCGCGGCATCAGGACCGGATCGCGTTTGTGGAGCTGACCCGGTTGCAAAGCCAACGCGATGCCCTGAACGTGGAATTTGGCCGGCTGGAACTGGAACAGGCGACCTGGGCCAGTCCATCGCGCATTGAAGCCATCGCGCGCGGCCAGCTTGGCATGGTCAGTCCGCCGGCCCAAAGCGTGGAGATGCTGCGCGAATGAAACTGCGCCGCGCCCGCGATACGCCTTCCCCCAACCCGCGCCGGCAGCATCCGGATACGCGCAGGCGCCTGACGCTGGTGGTCGGCGTATTGGCGATAGCGGGTCTTGGGCTGGTGGCGCGCGCGGTGGACCTGCAGGTCGTGCATCAGAAGTTCCTGCAGCAACAGGGCGACGCGCGTTTCCTGCGCAACGTGCCGATTCCGGTCTCGCGCGGTGCCATTTACGACCGCAATGGCGTGCCGCTGGCGGTATCGACACCCATGCTGTCGCTGTGGGCCAATCCGGACGTGCTGCTCGCGCACACCGGCCGCATCCCCGAGCTGGCCAAGGCGCTGGGCGTGAACGCGATTGATCTGTCGCGCAAGCTCGAGCAGCGCAACGGCCACGAGTTCGTATACCTGCGGCGCCTGATGACGCCGTCGGCGGCCAAGGCGGTGCTGGCACTGGATATTCCCGGGGTCAATTCGCTGCGCGAATACAAGCGCTACTACCCGGACGGCGCGGCCACCGCGCACGTGCTTGGCTTCACCAACATCGACGATCACGGGCAGGCCGGACTGGAACTGGCGTATGACGGCTGGCTGGCCGGCAAGCCCGGCGAGAAGCGCGTCATCCGCGACCGCCTGGGGCGCGTGGTCGAGAACGTCGAGCAGTTGCACGCGCCGGTGCCGGGCCACGACCTTACCTTGAGCATCGACAGCCGCATCCAGTACCTCGCCTATTCGGCGCTGCTGGGTGCCGTCAACAAGCGCCATGCGGCGTCGGGATCCATGGTGATCATGGATCCGCGCAACGGCGAAATCATCGCGATGGTCAACGTGCCATCGTTCAATCCCAACGACATCAATGGCAGCCAGCCTGACCAGCGGCGCAACCGCGCGGTCACCGACGTGACCGAGCCGGGTTCGACGATGAAGCCGTTCACCATCACGACCGCACTGGAATCGGGCCAGTGGACGCCGGCCACGATGATCGACACCAGCCCCGGCTGGTTCACCATCGACGGGCATACCGTCCGCGATGACAGCGACAACGGGCGCATCGACCTGTCGCAGGTCATCACCTATTCCAGCAACGTCGGCGCGTCCAAGATTTCCCTGACGCTGACCGCGCAGCAGATGTCCAAGGTGCTGCACGCGTTTGGTTTCGGTGCGAGCACCGGCAGCGGGTTCCCGGGCGAGGTGGGCGGTTACATCCCGCCGCCGCGCACCTGGGGCGATTTCGTCAAGGCGACGATCGCGTTTGGTTACGGCTTGAACGTCACCGCCTTGCAGCTGGCGGACGCGTATTCCACGATCGCGGACGGCGGCATCAAGCACACGCCCACCTTCATCAAGGGCGATGACAATCCGGGCGTCCGCGTCGAACCCGAGAAATACGCCAGTGAAGTCATGGCCATGCTGCGCACGGTGGTGACGCCCAAGGGCACGGCACCGCAGGCGGCCATCGCCGATTACCCCGTGGCCGGCAAGACCGGCACCGCGCACCTGGCGATCCCCGGCGGCTATTCGCGCACGCGCTACGCCGCGCTGTTTTGCGGCATCGTGCCGGCCAGCGACCCGCGTCTGGTGGCCGTGGTGATCGTGCGCGATGCGGGCGGTCACGGCGGCGAGTATTTTGGCGGACTGGTGTCGGCGCCGGTGTTCCGTGAAGTGATGACGGGCGCGCTGCGGTTGCTCGACGTGCCGCCGGACAACGTGCAGCAATGGTATGCGGGCGGGCCGGTGGCACCGGCACCGGCGGCGACCGTCGGCGCGACGGCCGCGACCGCGCGGGTGCCCGCCAAGCAGGCGGCCGCGGGGGCAACGCCATGACGGCGATGCGACTCGACGCCTTGTTGCCGTCGGTGGCAACGCCGGCCGCCGGCGGCCGCGTGGTGTCGGGATTGACCCTCGACTCACGGAGCGTGCGCGCGGGGGACGCATTCGTCGCGTTGGCGGGCACCACGCACCACGGCATCGAGTTTGCCGACGCCGCCTTTGCACAGGGCGCCACCGTGGTCATCGCAGAGACGCACGGCGCGGGTCCGGCGCTGCGCGGGCACGATGCACGCGTGGTCTGGGTCGATGGCCTGCGCGAACGCCTCGGCGCCATCGCCGCGCGCTTTTACGGCGACCCCTCGGCGGCCATGACGGTGGTCGGCGTCACCGGTACCAGTGGCAAAACCTCGACCGTGCAGTTGCTGGCCCAGGCGTTCACGCTGATCGGCAGGCGCGCGGCCACGATCGGTACCCTGGGCGCGGGGCTGCACGGCGCGTTGCACGCAGGTGAGCGCACCACGCCGGACGTGATTCGGGTGCACGGCCTGATGGCCGAATTCCGCGCCGCGGGCGCGGACGCCGTCGCGATGGAAGTGTCCTCGCACGCACTCGATCAGCACCGCGTCGATGGCATCCACTTCGACGTGACGGTGTTCACCAACCTGACCCGTGATCACCTTGATTACCACCAGACCATGGAGGCCTACTTTGCCGCCAAGGCCAGGTTGTTCGCGTGGCCCGACCTGGTGGCCGCCGTCATCAACGTCGACGATCCCTACGGCCGCCGGCTGCTGGATCGGGTGGCGCCGGGGACGCGGGTGTGGCGGTACGGCATCGAGGCTGCCGATGCCGACGTGCGTGCGACCCATGTGCGGCTGGACGCGGACGGCATCCGCTTTGAACTGGCAACGCCCTGGGGCCAGGGCGCGATCCGGAGCCGTCTGCTGGGCCGCTTCAATGTCGCCAACCTGCTCGCCGTGGCGGGCACGCTGGGCGCGCTCGGCGTTGGGTTCGAGGGCATTCGCGCGGCGCTCGCGGCGGCGGAGCCGGTCGCAGGAAGGATGAATCGCCTCGGTGGCGGGGCGGCGCCGCTGGTGGTGGTGGACTATTCACACAAACCGGACGCGCTCGAGCAGGCGCTTGCGACCCTGCGCGCGCACTGCGAAGGCCGGCTCGTGTGCGTGTTTGGCTGCGGCGGCGAGCGGGATGCCGGCAAGCGCCCGTTGATGGGTGCGATCGCCGAGCGCCGCGCGGATGCGGTGATCGTCACCGACGACAATCCGCGCGGTGAGGATGGCGACGCGATCGTGGCGCAAATCGTCGCCGGCATGCGTGCGCCCGAACAGGCGAGGGTCGAACGCGACCGCGCGCGGGCTATCGGCCAGGCCATCGCCACGGCCCGTGCTGGTGATGTCGTGCTGATCGCCGGCAAGGGCCACGAGACCTATCAGGAAAGCCATGGCGTCAAGCGTCCGTTTGATGACCTCAAGGTGGCGCGCGCCGCCCTGGAGGCGCACCCGTGTTGAACCTGCGCCTCCAGGAAATTGCGGTGTGGACGCGTGGCGTGTTGCAGGGCGCGGACACCGCCGCGCGTGGCATTTCCACCGACACCCGTACCTTGCGGCCCGGCGAGTTGTTCGTCGCGCTCAGGGGCGATGAGCACGACGGTCACGATCACGTTGCCGCGGCCGCGGCTGCCGGAGCGGTGGGGGCGCTGGTTGACCATCGTGTCGATGCGGCGCTGCCGCAGGTCGTCGTGGCCGACACGCTGCACGCGCTGGGTGATCTTGCCAGCGCGGTGCGTGCCCAGCGCGACGTCACCGTGCTCGGCATCACCGGGTCCAACGGCAAGACCAGCGTCAAGTCGCTGACCGCGGCGATCCTGGTGCGGCACGCTCCGACCCACGCGACGCAGGGCAGTTTCAACAATGAAATCGGGGTGCCGCTGACCTTGCTCGCCATGCCCGACGGCATTCGTTACGCGGTGCTGGAAATGGGTGCGGGCAAGCCGGGTGACATTGCCTACCTTGCGGCGATCGCGCGCCCAAGCGTGGGTCTGGTCAACAACATCGGCCCCGCGCATCTCGAGCGGCTGCATTCGCTCGAAGGCGTGGCCGAAACCAAGGGCGCGCTGTACCAGGCGCTGCCGCCAGACGGCGTTGCGGTCATCAACGCCGATGATGCCTTTGCCATGTATTTCACCGGCTTGGCGGGATCGCGCCGGATTCTGCGCTTTGGGCTGGACGCGGATGCCGACGTGCGCGCGACCGACCTGGTGCTGACGGCTGCGGGCAGCCGCTTCACGCTGCGCACGCCGGCCGGCGATGCCGCGGTGGAGCTGCCGCTGCCGGGCCGCCACAACGTGGCCAACGCCACGGCTGCGGCGGCGCTTGCGCTGGCGGTCGGGGTGCCGCTGGCCGTCATCGGCGTCGGGCTGGCGGACGCCAAGGCCGTCAGCGGCCGGTTGCGCCGGCACGCACCGGCGGCCGGCTGGGTGTTGTTTGACGACAGCTACAACGCCAACCCGGGTTCGGCCCTGGCGGCGGTCGCGACGCTGGCGCTGCAGCCGGGTGAACGCTGGCTGGTGCTCGGCGACATGGCCGAACTGGGCGCCGGCAGCGCGGCGCTGCACGCGCGCATCGGCGCGGCGGCGCACGCGCAGGGGATCCAGCGCGTGTACGCGGTCGGCGCACTGGCGGCGGCGGCGGCCGAAGCGTTCGGTGTGGGCGGCCGCGTGTTTGCCGATCAGGCAGCCCTCGTCGCGGCGTTGCGCGCCGACCTGGCGCGTGGCACCACGGTACTGGTCAAGGGTTCGCATGCCTCGCACATGGAGCGCGTGGTCGCGGCGTTGCTGGGTGACGGCCAGGAGGGCGATCCGCATGCTGCTTGAACTCGCGCGTTGGCTTGAACGCTACTTCGGCGCGTTCCGCCTGTTTGACTACATCACCTTCCGCACCATCATGGCCGCGCTCACGGCGCTGTTCATGTCGCTGTTGCTGGGACCGTGGATGATCCGCGAGCTGACCAAGCTCAAGGCCGGCCAGGTCGTACGCGGCGATGGCCCCAGGTCGCACCTTGCCAAGGCGGGTACGCCGACGATGGGCGGCACCCTCATCCTCGCCGCGATCGTGGTCGCGACCTTGCTGTGGGGCGATCTGTCCAGCCGCTACCTGTGGGTGGTGCTGTGCGTGACGCTGACCTGCGGCGTGATCGGCTTTTACGACGACTACCGCAAGCTCGTGCTGAAGGACCCGCACGGCCTGCCGGCGCGCTGGAAGTACCTGGCGCAGTCGGTGGTGGGGCTGGTCGCGGCGGTGTTCCTGTTCCACACCGCGAATGTTCCGGCCGCGACGTCGCTGTTCGTGCCCTTGTTCAAGCACGTCGAAATTCCGCTGGGCGCGGGCTTCGTCGTGGTCGCCTACCTGTGGATCGTCGGCTTTTCGAACGCGGTGAACCTCACCGATGGCCTGGACGGCTTGGCGATCATGCCGGCGGTGCTGGTGACGGCCGCGCTGGGTGCATTTGCGTACCTCGCGGGCAACGCCGTGTTCTCGGCTTACCTTGGCATCCCCTCGATCCCGGGCGCGGGCGAGGTCGCCGTGTTCTGCGGCGCCTTGACCGGCGCGGGGCTCGGCTTCCTGTGGTTCAACACCTACCCGGCGCAGGTGTTCATGGGCGATGTCGGCGCGCTCTCGATTGGCGCCGCCATTGGCTGCGTCGCGGTGATCGTGCGCCAGGAAATCATCCTGCTGGTGATGGGCGGCCTGTTCGTGGTCGAAACCGCGTCGGTGATGCTGCAGGTCGGCAGTTTCAAGTTGACCGGCAAGCGGATTTTCCGGATGGCGCCGATCCATCACCACTTCGAATTGAAGGGCTGGCCCGAACCGCGCGTGATCGTGCGCTTCTGGATCATCTCGGTGGTGCTGGTGCTGGTGGGTCTTGCCACGCTGAAGGTGCGTTGATGTTTGACTGGATCGTGCAATCGCAGGCAGTGCGCCGGGTCGGCCCGCGGGGCCGTCAGGACCCGTGGTTGCTGCTTGCCATCACCGGGCTGGTGGCGTTCGGCGTCGTGATGATCGCGTCCAGTTCCATCGCGGTCGCGGATGGCCAGCACATCGGCGAGTTCCATTACCTGGTTCGCCACCTGGTGTTTCTCGTACTGGGCGGCGCCGCCGCGGTTGCCATCGTGCGCTGGGTCGAGCTCGATGTGCTGGAGAAGTATTCCGGCTGGCTGATGCTCGGTACGTTCGTCCTGCTGGCGCTGGTCTTCATCCCGCACATCGGCATGCGGATCAATGGCGCGCGGCGCTGGGTGCACCTCGGGTTTTCGGGCTTCCAGCCGGTCGAGCTGGCCAAGCTGACGGTGGTGCTCTACGTCGCCAGCTACCTCGTGCGGCATCGTGATGCGGTTGAATTGAAATTCCTTGGTGCCGTGAGGCCCGTGCTGGTCGCGGGGTTGACCGCGGCGATGCTGCTGGCGCAGCCCGACTTTGGCTCGGCCGCGCTGATTGGCATCGTGACGATCGGCATGTTGTGGCTGGGCGGAGCGCGGATGCGCAACCTCCTGATCATGGGCCTGCCGATGCTTCCGCTGGGCGCGTACCTCGCGCTCTCGACCGACTATCGCGTCAAGCGCCTCACCTCGTTCCTCGATCCGTGGAAGGACCCCTTCGACAACGGCTTCCAGCTGACCCAGGCCCTGATCGCGGTCGGCCGCGGCAAGTGGTTTGGGGTTGGCCTCGGCGGCAGCGTGCAGAAGCTGTTTTACCTGCCCGAGGCGCACACGGACTTCATCCTCGCGGTGATCGCCGAGGAACTCGGTTTCGTCGGTGTGCTGGCGGTGTTGGGACTGTTTGCGCTGCTCATCGGCCGCGGCCTGCAGCTCGGATTGCGCGGGGTTGAAGTGGGCAAGCTCCGGGCGGGCTACATCGCGTTCGGCATCTCCTTGATGCTCGGCCTGCAGGCGCTGGTGTCGGTGGGCGTCAACCTTGGCGTGCTGCCGACCAAGGGGCTGACCCTGCCGCTCATCAGTTCGGGCGGCTCGAGCACGCTCATGACCTGCATCATGCTGGGCGTGCTGGTGCGCGCCGCGTTTGAAATCCATCGGGCCGAAGATGCGCGCCGGATGGCGACGCGGCGCCCGGTGCCCGCGCGGTCCGCGGGCGACGACGCCGGGGTGGTGGCATTGCCCCTGGCCGCGCGTGCGCAGGTTGCATCGGCGCTGCAGAAGGTGCGCGCATGAACGCCCTGCTGCCCGCCCCCGTCATGATCATGGCCGGCGGCACCGGCGGCCATATTTTCCCGGGCCTCGCGGTCGCCGACGCGCTGCAGGCGCGGGGCGTGCCGGTGCTGTGGCTGGGCGCCGAGGGGGGCATGGAAACCCGGATCGTGCCCAAGCATCACCTTGAACTGCGCACCGTGCCGGTGCGCGGGTTGCGCGGCAAGGGCATTGCCGAGCGCTTGACCGCGCCGTGGATGCTGCTGCGTGCGTGCATTGCGGCGTGGCGTATCGTGCGCGCCGCTGAACCGCGCAGCGTGTTGTCGCTGGGCGGTTATGTGGCAGGCCCCGGCGGCATCGCCGCGTGGCTGCAGCGGCGGCCGCTCCTGGTACACGAACAAAATCGCGTCGCCGGCCTGACCAACCGCGTGCTCGCCAGGCGCGCGCGGCATGTCATGAGCGGTTTCCCCGGCGCGTTTTTGCCCGCACTGAAGCCGGAGTGGACGGGCAACCCGGTGCGCGCGGAGATTGCGGCCCTGGCGGCGCCGGCCGAGCGCTTCGCCGCGCGCGACGGTGCACCGCGCCTGCTGATCCTGGGTGGCAGCCTGGGCGCTCGCACGCTCAATCTTGGCCTGCCCAATGCGTTGTCGCTGATCCCGGACGAGCGCCGGCCCGCGGTATTGCACCAGTGCGGGGCCGCGCACCTCGACGCGACGCGGGCGGCGTATGTACGCGCGGAAGTCGATGCGCGCGTCGAGCCCTTCCTGGATGACATGGCGGCCGCCTACGCGTGGGCCGATCTGGCGGTCTGCCGCGCGGGCGCATTGACCCTGGCCGAGCTTGCGGCGGCAGGACTGGGTGCCGTGCTGCTGCCGTTCCCGCACGCGGTCGATGACCACCAGACGAAAAACGCGGAAGGCTTTGTCGCCGCGGGGGCCGCCGAGCTGGTGCAGGACCGTGACTTCGACGCCGCGCGCTTCGCCGGGATGCTGGAACGCCTGTTGCGTGATCCGGCGCGGCGCCTGGCGATGGCCAACGCCGCGCGCACGTTGGCCAGGCCGGATGCGGCCGCGCTCATCGCGCAACGCTGCCTGGAGGTGACGGCATGACCCCGCGCCGGCTGCCACCGCACGGCGACATCATGCAGGGCTTCCGCCGCGTGCACTTCATTGGCATCGGCGGCGCCGGCATGAGCGGCATCGCCGAGGTCATGCACACGCTGGGCTATGCCGTTTCCGGCTCGGACCGCACCGCGTCACCGGTCACCGAACGCCTGGTGGCCATGGGCATTGAGGTGTCGATTGGCCACGCCGCCGGGCACGTCGCCAACGTCGACGCGGTGGTGGTGTCGAGCGCGATCAAGGCCGACAACCCGGAGCTGACCGCTGCCGAGGCGCGCCGCATCCCCGTCGTGCCGCGCGCCGAGATGCTGGGCGAGCTGATGCGCTTCCGGCGCGGGATTGCGGTCGCGGGTTCGCACGGCAAGACCACCACCACCAGCCTTACCGCGAGCGTGCTGGCCGAAGCCGGCTACGACCCGACCTTCGTCATCGGGGGCCAGCTGTTGTCGGCGGGCGCCAATGCCCGGCTTGGCGCCGGCGAATACCTCGTGGCCGAGGCCGATGAATCGGACGGCTCGTTCCTGAAGCTGTCGCCGGTCATCGCGGTCATCACCAACATCGACGCCGATCATTTGGACCACTACCACGAGGATTTCGGCGAGCTCAAGCAGGCCTTCGCGGACTTCCTGCACCGGCTGCCGTTTTATGGCCTCGCCGTGCTGTGCGTGGACAATCCGGAAGTGGCCGAGCTTGCGCAGCGCGCCGGCCGCACGACCCTGACCTACGCCATCGAACGCGACGCCGACGTGCGTGGCGCCAACCTGCGGGCCGATGGCGCGCGCACCCATTTTGACCTGCTGCTGCCGGGCCAGCCGAGCCTGCCCATCACGTTGAACCTGCCCGGCCGGCACAACGTGCTGGATGCGCTGGCCGCGGCGACGATCGGCTGGCACCTTGGCGTGGAGCCCTATGCGATCGCGCGCGCACTGGAACGCTTCCAGGGTGTCGGCCGGCGCTTCCACATCAACGGCGAGTTGCCGATTGATGCCGGCAAGGTGTTGCTGGTCGACGACTACGGGCACCACCCGCGCGAACTGGCCGCGGTCATCGAGGCCGCGCGGGCCGGCTGGCCCGGACGGCGGCTGGTGATCGCGTTCCAGCCGCACCGCTATACGCGTACCCGCGACCTGATGGACGACTTCGCCGCGGTGCTGAGCGAGGCCGACGTGCTGGTGCTGACCGACGTGTATGCCGCGGGCGAAACGCCGATCGCGAACGCGGACGGCCGCGCACTGGCCCGCGCCGTGCGCGCGCGCGGCAAGGTCGATCCGGTCTTCATCGAACATCCGCGCGAATTGCGCGCGACCCTGCCGGCGCTGCTGCGTGATGGCGACATGGTGCTGCTGCTGGGCGCGGGTGACATCGGTGCCGCGGCGGCAGCGCTCGTGCGCCAGGGCAAATTGACCTCGGAGACAGCCGCATGACCAGCAACCAGGCCGTACGCCACATCGCCGATGCGCGTGACTTTGGACGCATCGCCGTCGTCATGGGCGGCAGCTCCTCCGAACGCGAGGTTTCGCTCAATTCCGGGCACGGCGTGCTCGAAGCGCTGAAGGGCCGCGGCGTCGACGCGCACGCGATCGACGGCATCCCGGCGCTGCTCGATGCGGTGCGCGCGGGCCACTTCGCGCGGGTGTTCAACATCCTCCATGGCCAGCACGGCGGCGGTGAGGATGGCGTGCTGCAGGGCGCGCTGGATTCCTTGCACATCCCCTACACCGGTTCGGGCGTGCTGGGCTCGGCGCTGTCGATGGACAAGGTGCGCAGCAAGTGGGTGTGGACGGCGCTCGGCCTGCCGACCCCGAAGTTTGCCCCGCTGCCGCGTGGTGCCGACGTCCACGCGGCGGCCCGCACGATTGGTTTCCCCCTGATCGTGAAGCCGGCCTCGGAGGGTTCCAGCGTGGGCGTGTCGCGGGTGTTCGCCGAGAAGGATCTGGACGCCGCGGTTGAACTCGCCCAGCGCTACCCGGGCGACATGCTGATGGAAACCCTGGTCGAGGGTGCGGAGTTCACGGTGTCGATCCTGCAACGCGAGGTACTGCCGAGCATCCGCATCGTGCCCAAGGGGGCCTACTACGACTACAACGCCAAATACGTGGCCGAAGACACCCAGTACATCTGCCCCGGACTCGCGGGCGACGCCGAAGCCATCCTCCGCGCTTTGGCGTTGCAGGCCTTCACTGCGCTCGGCTGCTCGGGTTGGGGCCGGGTGGATGTGATGCGCGACCGCGAGGGCCGCAACTGGCTGCTCGAAGTCAACACCGCGCCGGGCATGACCTCGCATTCGCTGGTGCCCAAGGCCGCGGCTGCGGCCGGGATCGACTACGCCGAGTTGTGCTGGCGGGTGCTGGAAACCAGTTTCGCTGACGGAGGCCGCGCATGAAGGGCAAGACGGGCCTGCGGCTTGCCGCCTGGATCATCGCGATCACGCTGGTCGCGTTGCCGGTGGTGGGCGTGCTCGAAGGCTGGTTCGCGGCAAACCGGTGGCCGGTCCGCCAGTTGCAGGTACACGCGAGTTTCCAGCACGTCAGTGCCGACCAGGTGCGGGCCGCGGTCGCGCCGTCGCTCGGCGCGGGGTTTTTCGCGATCGACCTCGATGCGGTGCGTGACGCGGTCGCCAGGCTGCCGTGGGTGGGCAAGGTCCAGGTGAGCAAGCACTGGCCGGATGCGCTGGACATTTCAATTACCGAGATCCAGCCGGTCGCGCACTGGGGCAAGGATGCGCTGCTGGGCCGCAACGGGCGCGTGTTCAAGGTGCCGGACCCCGGTGTCGTGAACGGCCTGCCCTACTTCAACGCGCCCGACGGCCGGGAGGCCGACATCACCGCGTTCTACCACACGGCTGAAGTCGACTTCGCGCCCTATGACCTGCGGGTGGCCGAGGTGGACCTGTCGGCGCGCGGCAGCTGGGCGCTGGTGCTCTCCAACGGCGGCCGGGTGACGGTGGGCGACGAACGCCCCGACCAGCGCCTCGCCCGCTTCGTGCGCGCGTTGCCGATCCTGATGCGCGGCCGCAGCGACGGCTTTGTGTATGCCGATCTGCGCTACAGCAACGGCTTTGCGGTGCATTGGCCACCGCCGGCGCCGGCGGCCACCCAACCTGCCAACGGGACAATTCCACATGCTCCTGACCGAGACGTTTAGACCCATGAACCGCAAAAGCGACAAGAACCTCGTCGTCGGCCTCGATATCGGCACCTCCAAGGTGATGGCGATCGTCGGTGAGTACCTGCCGGGCGAACCGGTCGAGGTGATCGGGTTTGGCAGCCACGCCTCGCGCGGGATGAAGAAGGGCGTGGTGGTCGAGATCGAGTCGAACGTCAATTCAATCCAGCACGCGGTCGAGGAAGCCGGGCAGATGGCCGGCTGCGACATCCGCTCGGTGTGCGCGTCGATTTCCGGCAGTCATCTGGAAACCCACAATTCGCGCGGCACGGCGCCGATCCGCGACCGCGAAGTCGGGCCCGGGGACCTGGAGCAGGTACTGGAGTCGGCCAGTGCGGTCGCGATTCCGGCCGACCGCAAGGTGCTCTACAAGGAGCCGCAGGAATACCGGATTGACGGCCAGGACGGGATCCGCCACCCGATCGGCATGAGCGGCGTGCGGCTGGAGGCGGGGGTGCATCTGGTGACCGGCGCGGCTTCGGCGGTACAAAACATCACCAAGTGCATCCAGCGCTGCGGCCTCAGCGTTGATGAGCTGATGCCCTCGGCGCTGGCCTCGGCGCGGGCGGTGCTGACCGACGACGAGCGCGAGCTTGGCGTGTGCGCGGTCGATCTTGGCGCCGGTACCACCGACATCGCGATCTACACCCAGGGCTCGATCCGCTACACCAAATCCCTGCCGGTCGGCGGCGACCAGGTGACGTCCGACATTTCCCAGTACGTGCAGACGCCGACCACCAACGCCGAAGACATCAAGGTGAAGTACGGCTGCGCACTGGCGCAGCTGGCGCGCGGCGAGGAAACCATCCAGGTGCCGAGCGTGGGCGAGCGTCCGCCGCGGCGCCTGCAGCGGCAGGCGCTGGCGCAGTCGATCCAGGCCCGCTACGAGGAAATCTTCGAGATGGTGCAAGACGAGATGCGCCGCTCGGGCTACGAAAACCTGCTCGCGGCCGGGGTCGTCCTGACCGGCGGCGCGGCGCGGATCGAAGGCGCGCTGTACCTGGCCGAAGAGGTGTTCCACAAGATGGTGCGGCTGGGCACGCCCCAGCACGTCAGCGGCGCGATCGACACCATCGCCACCCCGGCCAATGCGGCGGGTATTGGACTGCTGTTGCAGGGCGCCGGCGGCCAGGGCGGCGAGCGGGTTGGCGGCGGCATGGTCGGCGACAGCGTCGTCGGGGCGCTGGGCAAGGTGAAGGGCTGGTTGACACGGAATTTCTAGCACCCGGGCCGGGCCCCTGGATCGGGCCCGGCCGGCATGGCGCTGCGGCGTCACGGCTCGCGAGGGCCGGATCCCGCCGAGACGGCGGGCAGCACGACAGGCGGTGTGACAGCCGCGGCATTAAAACAGGCAGTACGGAGGACGGGCAATGTTTGAACTGGTAGAACAACTCGCACCCAGTGCGGTGATCAAGGTGATCGGTGTTGGCGGCGGTGGCGGCAACGCCGTGAGCCACATGGTCAATTCATCCATCGACGGCGTGGAATTCATCTGCGCCAATACCGACGCGCAGGCGCTGAAGAACACCGGCGCGCGGACCACGCTGCAACTTGGCGAAACCGTGACCAAGGGCCTTGGCGCCGGGGCCAATCCCGAGCTCGGCCGCCAGGCCGCGCTTGAGGATCGCGACCGGATCGTCGAGGTGCTGGAAGGCGCCGACATGGTCTTCATTACCTGCGGCATGGGGGGCGGTACCGGTACCGGTGCGGCGCCGGTCGTGGCCCAGCTGGCCAAGGAAAAGGGCATCCTGACGGTAGCGGTCGTTACCAAGCCGTTCCCGTTCGAGGGCCGGCGGCGGATGCAGGTGGCGCTCAAGGGCATCGAGGACTTGTCGCAGTCGGTCGACTCACTGATCACGGTGCCCAATGAAAAGCTCCTGACGGAGCTGGGCCGTGAAGTGACGCTGCTGAATGCGTTCAAGGCCGCCAACGACGTGCTGCAGGGAGCGGTGCAGGGCATCGCCGACCTCATCACCCGACCGGGCCTGATCAACGTCGACTTTGCCGACGTGCGTACCGTGATGAGCGAAATGGGCATGGCGATGATGGGCACCGGCTGCGCCCGCGGCGATGACCGTGCCCAGGCGGCGGCCGAGCTGGCGATCAACAACCGGCTGCTGGAAAACGTCGACCTGTCGGGTGCCTGCGGCATTCTGGTCAATGTGACGGCGGGCCCCAACCTCACCATGCGCGAGTTCGATGAGATCGGCCGGGTCGTCAACGACTTTGCCAGTGAGGACGCCACCGTGGTGGTGGGTACGGCGCTCGACCCGGACCTGACCGACGACGTGCGGGTCACCGTGGTCGCGACCGGGTTGAACCGGACCATCAAGCCGCAGCTGCGGTCGGTCGCCAAGCCCGAAACCATCGAGATGCCGCAGCCGCGGCGGGTGCTGCGTACCGGCACCGACAACGGCGTGGTCGGCTTCTCGGCCCAACCGGGCGTCGCGCCAAGCCCGGCCCTGAACCGCAACCCGGCCCCGGCGCCGGCGGGCAAGCCGGCCACCGAGTCGGCACCCGTACCGGACTACCTGGACATTCCGGCGTTCCTGCGTCGCCAGGCCGACTGACGCGCCGACGCCGGAAGCAACGCCGTGAACCGCCGGAATCCCGTCCCCGGCCGTTCACCGCGTTGTGGTGGCCATCGCCCGCGCGCCGGGAGGTGGCGCGGGGCCGGCAAATACCCGGAAGCGGCCGTGCCCGGTGCGGGCGCCGGGCCGGCCTTCCGTGCCTGCCATCGGCCCCGGCCGTGCAGGTACTTTTTTTTCACGCGCGCGGGAACCTCGCACCCCGCGTGCGGTCTCTTTGGCTTGGGGCGATGGGGGTAATCGATGGCCACACTGCCCGGTGGAGCGCGCCCCGGGGCGGAGTCCCTCCACATCGAGTAACTGAACGCACGAGTCCACTTTATTCGTGCCCACAACCGTGGTAGCATCGCCCACGTCTTAGCGTTGTTCTAACGGGATTCCAACAAAAAATGATCAAACAGCGCACGCTCAAGAACGTGATCCGCGCGACGGGCGTCGGTCTGCACACGGGCGAAAAGGTCTACATGACCCTGCGCCCGGCCACGGTCAATACCGGCATCGTGTTCCGTCGCACCGACCTGCCTGAGCCCGTTGTGATCCCCTCGCGCTGTGAGTACGTTGGCGATACGCGCCTGTCCAGCACCCTGGTCAAGGACGGGGTGCGCGTGGGTACGGTTGAGCATTTAATGTCGGCCATGGCGGGTCTTGGCATCGACAATGCGTACGTTGACCTGTCCGCGCCCGAAGTACCCATCATGGACGGCAGCGCCGGCCCCTTCGTGTTCCTGCTGCAGTCGGCGGGCATCGAAGAGCAGGCGGCGCCCAAGCGCTTCATCCGCATCAAGAAGCCGATCAGGGTCGAGGACGGCGACAAGTGGGCCGAGTTCAAGCCGTTTGACGGCTTCAAGGTCGGCTTTTCCATCGAGTTCAAGCACCCGATCTTTTCGCGCCGGGCCTCGCACGCCGAGATCGACTTTTCGACGACCTCGTTCGTCAAGGAAGTCAGCCGGGCACGGACGTTTGGCTTCATGCGCGACATCGAGATGCTGCGTGAGAAGAATCTGGCGCTGGGCGGGTCGATGGACAACGCCATCGTGCTGGACGACTACCGCGTGTTGAACGAAGACGGCCTGCGTTACGAAGACGAGTTCGTCAAGCACAAGATCCTCGACGCCATCGGCGACCTGTACCTGTTGGGCCACAGCCTGATCGGGGCTTTCTATGGCTTCAAGTCCGGCCACCAGCTGAACAACCAGCTGCTGCGTACGCTGTTGGTCGACAAGTCGGCGTGGGAAGAAGTCACGTTTGACGATCCCGAGCTTGCGCCCATTTCCTACGCCCATCCCGCGCAGGCAATGTAGGTTCCCCCAAGGTTTTCCACAGCAGCGCGCCTGGCGCGCAGCGGGCGGCGTTGCCGTCTTTGCGTCCACCAGATTCACAATTTGTGACATTGTGCCGACTTTCGTTGGCACGCCGGGCCGCGCGCGTGTTATAAGATGCGCTTCCGCCAGCGTCTGGAGGGGGCGGAACCGATCCGGGCGTGTCAACCGGCCGGCGGTCTGTCCGCCCACGCGGCCAGCTCGTCGAACAGCGCCTTGAGGTCGGGATCTTTGATGGCCTTGGCCGCCTCGCGTATGCACTGCGCGGTGTGTGGCGAAGGTGGTCGCGCGGTGGCGGAGCTTCCGTGGGGTGCCTGGATGGGTACCACCTTGGCCGTGACGGATGTCGCGGCCAGGCCGATGCCATGTACGGCCGCAAGGATGTGCGCTTGCTCCATGCGCGCGCGCGTTGCCCATACGGGCGACTCGACCAGCAGCAGGATGCGGTCATTGCGCACGCTGGCGTACTGGACGTGGTGACGGAGCGGGATGGGCAGCAGCGGGATGATCCGCTGGCTCAGAAGATCAATTTCACGCGCCCGCGCGGCAAGGTCGGCGATGGGCGTGCATTGGGCCAGCGGCGTCGGGCCGTGGGTGTCATGCGCTGGCAAAGGGGGGGCAGGTGACAATGCAGGGAATCCGCGGATGGTGTTGACATGGGCATGATACTGGTCGCCCGCTCGCCAAGGTGTGTGCTTGCCGACACCTGGCTGCGCGAGCGGCGGCGCGGCAATTGCCGCGTACGGCGCTGGTTGCTGCTGGGTTTGGCCCTGTGCGTGACCGCGAGCGCCGTCCTTGCGGTGTGGATCGCCAGTCCCGGCAGCCGCACCCTGGCGCAGGTAGCCGCCATGCGCCACCAGATCGACGCGCAGAAGGCCGAGCTGCAGCAGGTGCGCGACAACGCCCAGCGCGACATCAACCGCATGGCCATCAAACTTGGCGAGCTGCAGGCCGACTCGGCGCGGCTGGATGCCCTGGGCCAGCGCCTCGTCGTCGTCGGCAAACTCGATCCGCGCGAGTTCGACTTCCAGCAGGCACCGGGCATCGGTGGCCCGGAAACAACCGTGCCCCCCGCGCGCTCCTTGCCGTATGACCTTTCGGTCAGCATGGAACAGCTGGCGCGGCGGTTCGACACCCAGCAAACCCAGCTCGGCGTGCTGCAGTCCGTGCTGACCGACCGCCAGGCCGCGGCGGCTTCGATCCCCAGCGGAATGCCGATCAGGGACGGCTTCATCACCTCGCCGTTTGGCGAACGCATCGATCCGTTCACGGGCAAGTGGAGCTTTCACCCTGGCCTGGACATTGGTGCCTACCGGGGCGAACAGGTGCATGCCGTGGCCGCTGGCGTGGTGACCTACGCCGGCACCAGGCCGGGTTACGGCGAGGTGGTCGAGATCGACCACGGCGATGGCTACATGACCCGCTACGCCCACAACAGCCATCTGCTGGCCCACGTCGGCGAACACGTCCAGGCCGGCCAGGTCATTTCCGATGCCGGCTCGACCGGCCGCTCGACCGGGCCGCATGTGCATCTTGAAGTCTGGCACGACGGCAAGGTGGTCAATCCCATCGCCTACGTGCGCCGCCAGGCGGGTTGAAATCCAAGCCGTCTGCCGCCATCACTAGGCGCGAGCGCCGCGTCCTTTTATGATGCGCGATTAGCTTTCATCCAGCCGCCCTGAATCGCGAACCCAAGTCTGATGGCCAATTTTCTGAAGAATGTCTTCGGCAGCCGCAACGAGCGCGTGCTCAAGCAGATGTCGAAAACCGTGGCGCGCATCAATGCGCTGGAACCGGCCACCCACGCGCTGGACGATGACGCCCTGCGGGCCAAGACCGCAGAGTTCAAGCAGCGCGTTGCCAACGGCGAGGGCCTGGACAAGCTCCTGCCGGAGGCCTTTGCGGTGGTGCGCGAGGCCAGCCTGCGCGTTACCGGGTTGCGCCACTACGACGTGCAGCTGATCGGCGGCATGGTGCTGCACCAGGGCAAGATCGCCGAGATGCGCACCGGTGAAGGCAAGACGCTGGTCGCGACCTTGCCGGTGTACCTGAATGCGCTCGAAGGCAAGGGCGTCCACGTCGTCACCGTCAACGATTACCTCGCCAAGCGCGACGCGGCGTCGATGGGCCGGATCTACAACTTCCTCGGCCTCAGCGTGGGCGTGGTCTGGCCCGGCATGGAAATGTCGGACAAGGCGGCGGCGTATGGCGCCGACATCACCTACGGCACCAACAATGAATTCGGCTTCGACTACCTGCGCGACAACATGGCGGTGGCCAAGGAGCAGCGTTACCAGCGCGGCCTGCACTACGCGATCGTCGACGAGGTCGACTCGATCCTGATCGACGAGGCGCGCACGCCGCTGATCATCTCCGGCCCGGCCGAGGATTCGCCCGAGCTCTACATTCGGGTCAACCGGGTGGCGCCCAAGCTGACGCGCCAGGCCAAGGAGCCGCTGCCGGGCGAAGAGCCCGAGCCCGGCGACTACTACGTCGATGAAAAGCAAAAGCAGGTGCACCTGTCCGAGGCGGGCATGGAGCACGCCGAGGAATTGCTGCACGAAGCCGGCATCCTGGAAGCTGGCAGCGGCTTGTACGACGCGCGCAACCTCGCCGTCGTGCATCACCTCAACCAGGCCCTGCGGGCGCACGCCCTGTACCAGCGCGATGTCGATTACATCGTGCGCGACGGCGAAATCATCATCGTCGATGAATTCACGGGCCGCACCCTGCCGGGGCGCCGCTGGTCGGAAGGCCTGCACCAGGCCGTCGAGGCCAAGGAAGGCGTGCCGATCCAGCGTGAAAACCAGACGATGGCGACGATCACCTTCCAGAACCTGTTCCGCATGTACGACAAGCTGGCGGGCATGACCGGCACCGCCGACACGGAAGCCTTCGAGTTCAATTCGATCTACGGCCTCGACGTCGTGGTGATCCCGACCAACATGCCGATGATCCGCAAGGACCACCCGGACCTCGTCTTCCTCAAGCCCGAGGCCAAGTTCAACGCGGTGATGGAAGACGTCAAGGAATGCCACGACCGCGGCCAGCCGGTGCTGGTCGGCACCGCGTCGATCGACGTGTCGGAACTGGTCGACAAGCTGTTCACCAAGGCCGGCATTCCGCACCAGGTGCTGAACGCGAAGCAACACGAGCGCGAAGCCAAGATCATCGAGCAGGCCGGTGCGCCGGGCGCGGTCACCATCGCCACCAACATGGCCGGACGCGGAACCGACATCGTGCTGGGCGGCAGCCTGGATGCGGACCTCGAGGCGCTGCCCGCGGATGCCACCGCGGCCGACAAGGCGCGGGTCAAGGCGGAATGGCAAAAGCGGCACGAGCAGGTGGTCGCCGTGGGCGGGCTGCACATCGTTGGCACCGAACGCCACGAGTCGCGGCGCGTCGACAACCAGTTGCGCGGGCGTTCCGGCCGCCAGGGCGATCCCGGTTCGTCGCGCTTCTACATCTCGCTGCAAGACAACCTGATGCGCATCTTCGGCGGCGAAGGCCTGGTGCGCTGGATGCAGCGTTTCGGCATGAAGGATGACGACGCGCTGGAAGACAAGATGGTCAGCCGGCAGATCGAAAAGGCCCAGCGCAAGGTCGAGCAGCACAACTTCGACATCCGCAAGCAGCTGCTCGAGTACGACGATGCGGCCAACGACCAGCGCAAGGTCATCTATGCACAGCGCGCCGAACTGCTGGAATCGGACGATGTCAGCGAGACCGTCGCGGACATCCGCAACGACGTGTTCGAGTCGCTGGCCGCGAAATATGTACCGCGTGACACCGTCGATGACCAGTGGGACATCCCTGGGTTGCAAGCCGCGTTGCAGAACGATTTCGGGATAGACCTCGACCTGCACCACTGGCTTGAGTCGTCCACCGAGGCAAGCGCGGCGGACGTCCACGCGCACGTGGTGGAGGCGGCCAACGCAATGTTCGCGGCCAAGGAAGCCCAGGTCGGTTCCGAGGTCATGCGCGCGCTGGAGAAACACGTCATGTTGACCGCGGTCGACAGTGCGTGGAAGGATCATCTGGCGGCCATGGATTACCTGCGCCAGGGCATTTCGCTGCGCTCCTACGCGCAGGTCGACCCCAAGCAGGAATACAAGCGCGAGGCATTCCTGCGTTTTGAGGAAATGCTCGGCCGGATCAAGAAGGAGCTGATCCAGACCCTGGCGCGCGTCCGCATCCGGACCGAGGAAGAGGTCGCGGCGATGGAAGCCGAGCAGCGCCGGATGGCGGCCGCCAAGGCGCTCGACTTCGAACACGCGCAATCGACCGGTTTTGATCCCGCGCCGCCCGGTGCGGGTGGCGAGCGGGTCGGCGCCGTGGCCGGGGCCGCCGTCGCGGCGGCGGTGCCGATGGTGCGCGATGGCCCCAAGGTCGGCCGCAACGACCCGTGCCCGTGCGGCTCGGGCAAGAAGTACAAGCACTGCCACGGCGCGCTCAATTAGCTTCGCCTCCATTTGTGCGGATGCCTTGGTTCGCGCGTGTTTGTCCGTGCGCAACGGCTCACCTGATCGGCGCCGATGTTCGATGACAACTCATCACTTCGGGGCAGGGCGCGGCGGCGCACAGCGCGAGCGACGGAGATGGCGCGAGTCCGATTGGTGTCGCGATGCGTAGAACCTGTAAACCGATTCCGGGCCCCATCGTCGATGAAACCGACGATGGCCCCGGAATGACCACATTTCCGGTGGTTCGCGAAGGTGCGGCGTGCTGAAGCCTGACGCCGCGGGTGCTCGGATTTTGCTCGTCATCCCGGAATCGCGAAGCGATATCCGGAATGACCACATTTCCGGTGGTTCGCGAAGGTGCGGCGTGCTGAAGCCTGACGCCGCGGATGCTCGGATTTTGCTCGTCATCCCGGAATCGCGAAGCGATATCCGGAATGACCACATTTCCGGTGGTTCGCGAAGGTGCGGCGTGCTGAAGCCTGACGCCGCGGGTGCTCGGTTTTTGCTCGTCATCCCGGAATCGCGAAGCGATATCCGGAATGACCACATTTCCGGTGGTTCGCGAAGGTGCGGCGTGCTGAAGCCTGATGCCGCGGGTGCTCGGTTTTTGCTCGTCATCCCGGAATCGCGAAGCGATATCCGGGATCGGTTTGTTCTGCGGAGGAGACTAAAACCTGGGAGCACCTCAAACCGATTAACTCGCTCCATCCCAAGCGCTCCTGTCACGCGCTGCCTGCGCCGTTCACGTCTGGAGCCCTGCGAACGCAGTCAGGTTCCACCGCGATAAAACTGCGGTAGCCCAAGAATGGCCAGCGAAATCAGCGCATCCGTAACCGCGATGGCGCATGCTGGGGGCTGGGCTCGGCGCGCCGGTTGGTCGTTGCGGCCAAACTACTTCGTGCTGGCAAGCTCCAGGTAGCGCGCGTGCAGCGCGGCGACGGCGGCATCCAGCGCCGCTTCGTTGCCGTCGTTCACGATGCTGTCGTCGGCGATCGCCTGCCGCGCAGCGCGGGAAGACTGCGCAGCCAGCATTTGTCGGGCGATTTCACGCGTCACGCCATCCCGTTCGATCAGGCGCTGGATCTGCAGTGACTCGGGTGCGTCCACCAGCAATACCCGGTCGACCCACGCGTAGTCGGCGCGGGTTTCAACCAGCAGCGGGATGGCGAGCACGCAGTACGGCCCGCGGTTCGTGCCGGCGCGGCGCTGCAGCCATCCGCGCACGCGCGGGTGCACGATGGCTTCGAGCCGGCGCCGCGCGGCGGGGTCGGCAAAGACGCGCTCGCGCATCGCGTGGCGGTTGAGCGAACCGTCCGCCTTCAATGCGCTGGGACCAAACGCGCGTTCGATTTCAGCCAGCGCCCCCGTGCCCGGTGCAACCACTTCGCGCGCGGCACGGTCGGCGTCGTAGACCTCAATCCCCAGCGCCTGGAAACGCTGCCCGACCGCGCTTTTCCCCGCCGCGATGCCACCGGTCAGGGCGACGACGTAGGGGCGGGGGCCGGCGTGCGGCGCCGCGCCGAGGTCAGCGTTCAAGGTTCGCTCCAGCCACTGCGGAATGCTCCGGGAAGTGCCTTTGGGCCGCATGGGCTTGCGCCGGCCCGATGCGCAGCTTGGTACCCGGCAGCACGCGCGCGCAGTCGTCGGGCTTGGTGCGCGCGGTGTCAAAGTCGATGTGCTGCGTCTGCGCGACCCAGCGCGTGTGGTAATGCCACTTCGGGCTGAACAGGCTCCACGTTTCATCGTGCGTGGGGAAGCTGACGCCGGCCATGTCAATCAGTGACTCGAAGGTATCCGCCGACAGGGTGCGGGCATTGGCGTGCGCGCGCAAGGCGGCGACGCGCGCCGGGAACGCGCGCCGATACGAGTCGGAATACCAGAACAGCGCGGGGATTTCGTATTCCGGCACGGTGCCGACGCCGTGGCCTTCCTTGTCGCAGGTTGCGGTCGGCAGCACTTCGCCGTGATCGGATTCAAACCACAGCGCGGTGACCGCGCCGCTGTGCTTGAGGACGTCGATGACCCTGGCCAGCACATGGTCGGTATAAAGGACGCTGTTGTCGTAGCTGTTGCGTACCCGTTCGCTGCGGCTGCCTTCGCCGGCCGGCGATACCTGGGTGGGCGTCCAGCGTTCAAAGGCCCTGGGGTAGCGGTAGTCGTATTTCACGTGGCTGCCCATCGTGTGCAGCACGATGAAGAGGTCGCGGTGGGAGGCGCCAATCGCGTCCTCTAAGGGCCGGATCAGATCGCCGTCGTAGCTGTTGGGTGCGGTCCATGACGCGTGGTTCAGCCATTCGACGTGCTGGGCTTCATAGGCGTACATCGACACCGGCGAATCAAACTCGCCAATCGCCTGCTGGTTGGAAATCCAGTAGGTCTCGTAGCCCGCCTCGGCCATCGCGCGCAGGATCGAGGCCTCGTGCCACGGCGCGTTCCACGCCATCGCGGGCTTGCGCCGGGTCAGGATCATCGGGATCGCGGCGATGGATTCGGGCCAGCTGGTGATGAAACGCCGCAGCGGTACCAGGTTGGGCAGCTTTGAAAGTTCAGGGTTGGTCGCGCGGCCGTAGCCGAAGAGCTGCCAATCGGCGCGGCGGCTGCTCTCGCCAATCACCAGCACATAGATCTGTCGTTGGCCAAGCGGCGGCCCGACGCGCTGCGCATGGAACTGGAAGGCCTTGAAGCGCGCGGCTTCGCGGCGCATCCGGTCCCATTCCTGCCGGTATTCGACGACGCGTGGAACCACGCCAAACGGGAAGCCCTGCTTGATGGCCTGGCCGTAATTTTGCCAGCCGGCCGCGGCCGAGGTTGAGGCTGAAGCGCTCGTGGCGCGGGCCTCTGCAAGGTTGACGCCCAGCGGTACCAGCAGCGCGATGATGCCGGCGCAGCCAATGCCGATCCGCGAAAATCCGCGCCAGCGCAGGCGGGCCTTGAAGCCGTACCACGCCGCGAGCCCGGCGACTGCCAGCCCGCCCAGCAACGCCAGCGCGAGCGGAATCACCAGGCTGCCGAAATATTCGCGCGTCTCCAGCGGGTTGGTCGCCACGATCGTCGCGATGATCTGCGCCGAGGTCGGATGGTGGTACTGCGCGATGTAGTAGCACTCGAGCGGCGCCAGCAGCGCGAATGGGGCAAGCAGCAGGCACGCAATCCATGGCCAGCGTCCCAACGCCGCGAACAGGAGCGCCAGCATGGCCAGCGGCAGCAGCAGCGCCGCCACCCACGTCGCCGGCGCGTGCGCATGCGCAAGCCAGATCAGGTTGGGGAGCAGCAGCAGTGCCAGCAACACCGCGATCGAGGCGACCGCGCGCCTGCTGCCTGCTGGCCGCAGGGGCCGGGTCCATTCGTACTCATGTTGACGGGCCATCACATCCGGGCGTCTTCAGCGCAGGTCCGCTTGCGGGTTCGCGGGCATCACGATGCCGCAGTCCTTGCCGAACATCGAATCGTCGAAATTGGTTTTCCACAGCTGGCTCACCCAGCGGGTGTGGTAGTGCCAGGCGGGACTGAAGAGGCTCCAGGTTTCGTCCAGTCCCGGAAAATCAACCCCGGCCATGCCGAGCATCGTGGCGAAGGTATCACCCGTCAGCGTGCGTCGGGTGGCGTTGCCGCGCAGCGTTGCGATCCGCTCCGGGAAAGCTTGCGCGTAGGCGTTCGAATACCAGAAGAATGCCGGGATCTCAAATTCGTGCCAGGTGCCGATGCCGTGGCCCTGACGGTCGCAGGTGGGTGTGGGCAATACGTCGCCGTGATCGGACTCGAACCATAATGCGGTGGTCGCGTGGGTCTGCTGCAGGGTGTCGATGACCTGCGCCAGAACGTGGTCGGTGTAACGGATGCTGTTGTCGTAGCTGTTCTGGATGCGCGTATCGCGCGGCACCGTGCTCTGGTGGTCGAACTGCACGGGTTTGAACGCGGCAAACTTGGGCGGATAGCGGTAGTCGTACTGGAAGTGGCTGCCCATCAGGTGCAGCACGATGAACATATCCCGGTTTGAACTTGCCAGCGCGCGCTTCAGGGCCGGGATGATGGCGCCGTCATACGCGCCGGGATTGTCCCAGAACACCGTGTGGTTGACCCAGACCACGTGCTGGGCTTCGTAGGCGTATGTCGCGATCGGCGAATCGAATTGCCCGATGGGATACTGGTTGGAAATCCACCAGGTCTGGTAGCCGGCTTCCTGCATCGCCGGCAGGAACGAGGGTTCCTTCCACGCGGGCGTCGCAGACGTGATCGGCTTGCGGGTCAGGATGACCGGTACCGACGCGATCGTGACCGACCATGGGGTCACCATTTTCGTGATGGGTACGAGATGCTGCATCGCGACCAGCTCGGGATTGGTGGCGCGCGGGTAGCCGAAGAGCTGCCAGTGGCTGCGGGCGTCGCTCTCGCCGATCACCAGCACATAGACCTGCCGCTGGTGCGGCTGCGGGCCAACGCGGTGCGCGTGGAAGGAAAAGTCTTTGAAACGCTGTGCGTCTATACGCATGGCTGACCATTCGTAGTGGAATGTCGCAACGCGCTGGAAGAGGCCAAACGGGAAGCCCTGGCGCAGCGACGTCGCCAGGCTGCGAACGGGGTAGCTGGCCGATTGCGCGCGCGCGTCGACCGAGCCGGATGCCGTCGCGAACGCCACGGCCGAGGCGAGCAGCGGCGTCGTGATGGCAATGGCAACGATCCACTCGTGGACCCGGCCGCGCCAGCGCAGGCGCGTGCGAAAGCTCAGCCACGCCGCGGCTAACGCCAACGCGAATCCGATTAGCGGCGCGGCGAGCGCAAACGGCAACGTCCGCCCAAGGTACTGCAGCACTTCTGGCCCGTTTGTGGTGGTCAGGGTGGCGATGATCTGCGCCGAGGATGGCGTCTGGTAGGTCGCTATGTAGAACGCCTCCAGCGGCGCCAGCAGCGCGAACGGCGCAAGCAGCAGGCACGCGATCCACGGCCAGCGGCCAAGGAAGGCAAACAGGATCGCAAGCAGCACCGCGGGCAGCACCAGCGCCTCGATCCAGGTCGTCAGCGCGTGCGAGTACACCAGCCAGATGAGGTTGGGCAGCATCAGCAGGGCCATCAGCAGCGCGATGGCAACAAGCGCCAGCGTGCGGCTCTGGAAACGCGCGGTCATGGGGTAATCATCGCAAGCCGGTGAGGTGCAGATAGGCACCAAGGATCGGGTCGCCGGCGATCAACCATATCCACATCGCGATCGCGAGGAAGGGGCCGAAGGCGAAGGGTACCGAGCGATCCTGCCCGCGCACGGCCAGCATCACGCCGCCAACGATGGCGCCCGACAGGGCGGCGAGGATGATGACGGGCAGCAAGGCGGCGTAGCCCATCCACGCGCCGGCCGCGGCGAACAGCTTGAAGTCGCCGTGGCCCATGCCTTCCTTGCCGGTGGCGAGCTTGAACAGCCAGTACACCGACCACAGCGCCAGGTAGGCGGCGGCCGCGCCGATGACCGCGTCGCGGGTGCCGGCGAACACGGGCACCAGTGACACCAGCAGGCCCAGCCACACGAGGGGCAACGTCAGTGAATCGGGCAGGAGCTGGGTGCGAAAATCAATGCCGGCGGCGGCGACCAGCATCCAGGTGAACACCAGTCCCGCCGCGGCTTGCCACGTCACACCGAAATGCCACACCACGATCGCGCTGGCGACGCCGGTCAAGAACTCCACCAGCGGGTACTGGATCGAGATCGGCGCCTTGCAGTAACGGCAGTGGCCGCGCAGCCACAGCCACGACAGCAGCGGGATGTTGTCCCACGGCGCCAGCGGATGTTTGCAGTGCGGGCAGTGCGAACCCTTGCGGACAAGATCAGGCGGCGCCGGCTCGGCCGCGCTGCCAAGTTCCAGCATCTCGCGCGCGTCGCGTTTCCAGAAATACTCCATGCGGGCCGGCAGGCGCAGGATCACCACGTTCAAAAAGCTGCCGACGATCAGCCCGAGCACGCCCGCGGCAGCCAGCCAGAAAGGGAAGGGAAGGCCGAAGGGCGGCATCAGCGTGGGGTTCGAGTCATGCGGCCATGGACACGAAGGGCGTTGCCGCGCCGGGGCGGCGTGATGGTGCCGTGCGCGGCAGAGCCATCCCCCTCAATCCCCCTTCCTGCGGAAGGGGGAGGTGAAGCGTGCCGCGTAACCGCCGGAAAACGGGGAGGCGAAGCGTGCCGCGTAACCGCCGGAAAGGGGGAAGGCGAGGCGTGCCGCGTAACCGCCGGAAAGGGGAGCGAGGTATGTCAGGTGACCGCCGGAAAAGGCGGAGGCGAAGCGTGCCGGGTGATCGTCGGAAAGGGGAGCGAGGTATGTCAGGTGACCGCCGGAAAAGGCGGAGGCGAAGCGTGCCGCGTAACCGCCGGAAAAGGGGGAGGTGCGGCGTGCCGGGTGACCGCCGGATGGAGGAAAGCGGGGGGTGCCGCACCGTGCGCGGGGCGGTCAGAAACCACACCCCCTTCGGTACGAAGGGGGTCGCCGCGGAGCGGCGGGGGGATGCTGCCTTCACTTCAGAACGTGCCTGCCAACTTGAAGATGGGCAGGTACAACGCGACCACCATGCCGCCGACCAGAATACCGATGATCACCATGATCAAGGGTTCCAGCAGCGTGGACAGCGTATCGACCGCGTTGCTGACTTCTTCTTCGTAGAACTCGGCGACCTTGAACAGCATCTTGTCGAGCGCGCCCGATTCCTCGCCGATCGACACCATCTGGCTGACCATGTTGGGAAACAGGTTGGTCTGGGTCATCGCCAGGTGCAGCTGGTGTCCGACCGCAACGTCGTCGCGCATCTTGCGGATGGCCTGGCCATACACCTCGCTGCCGGTTGCGCCGGCGACCGAATCGAGCGCCTCGACCAGCGGCACGCCGGCGTGGAAGGTCACGCCCAGGGTGCGCGCGAAACGGGCGATGGCGGACTGGCGCAGGATGTTGCCGACGATCGGAATCTTCAGCGACATCCGGTCCACGGTGTGCTGCATGCTGCGCGAGCGCTTGTAGGCCATGACGATGCCGACGATCGCGGCGACCAGGATGATGATGAACGGCGCCCAGAAGTGCTGCATGAAGTGCGACAGCGTCACCACCATCTGGGTGAATGCCGGCAGCGCAACGCCCGCGCTGTTGAACACGTTCTCGAACACCGGCACCACAAATACCAGCAGGATCAGCATCACGGTGAACGCGACCGCCATCACCATGGCCGGATAAAAGAGGGCCTTCTTGATCTTGCCCTTGATGCTTTCGATGCGCTCCTTGTAGGTCGCGACGGTATCGAGCACGGTATCGAGCACACCGGCCGATTCGCCGGCGCGCACCAGGTTGCGGTACAGCTCGTCAAACTGCACCGGGTATTTGGCCATTGCCTCGTGCAGGGCCGCGCCGCCCTCGATGCCCTGCTTGACGTCGGTCAGCATGTTCTTGAAGCGGACGTTGCGCTGGCCGCCGGCGATGATCTCGAAGGCCTGCACCATCGGCACGCCGGCCGCCATCATGGTGGCGATCTGGCGGCTGAAGATGGCGACGTCGCGCGGCTTGACGCGCGATCCGGCCGCACCGAACAGGGGCTTGGGCTTTTCCTTCACCGCCTGTGGATTCATGCCCTGGCGGCGCAACTCGGCCTTGACCAGGATTGCGTTGCGGGCCTGCATCTCGCCCCGCATCTTGACGCCGCGCTTGTCCAGCGCGACCCATTCGTACACGGTCAGCAGCTTGACCGCGGCGCGGGCGGCGCCGACGTTTGCGGCGTTGGGTTTGGTGGCGACGGTGGCGGTGGGCATGAGTCGGTTCCCCGTTGAAAACATTGAAGCCCCGCTCCCGTCGGGAGAGGGATTGGGGTGGGGGTACGGGTCTTGCGCAATCCCGAACCCTCTCCCGCCCCGCCTTCGGCGGGGCACCCCCTCCCGTCGGGAGAGGGATTTGTCGCGCTAATCCTTGGTCACGCGATCAATCTCGGCCAGGCTGGTGATGCCGTGCTTGACCTTCAGCAACGCCGATTCCCGCAGGAACCGTACGCCGTCGCGGCGGGCCGCGGCGGCGATCTGGATGGAATTGCCGCCTTCCAGGATGGCTTTCTGGATCGATTCGGTCATCGGCATCACTTCGTAGATGCCCACACGCCCCTTGTAGCCTTCGTTGCAACCCGAACAGCCTACCGCATCGTACAGGGTCAGGCCGCTGTCGATGTCTTCTTCCGTAAAGCCTTCCGCGAGCAGCGCCGCCCGCGGCAGTTCGATGGGTTTCTTGCACTCGTGCAGCCGCCGCGCCAGGCGCTGCGCGATGACCAGCGCGACCGACGAAGTGAGGTTGTAGGACGCGATGCCCATGTTCATGAGGCGCGTGATGGTCTGCGAGGCGTCGTTGGTGTGCAGCGTTGAAAGCACCATGTGGCCGGTCTGCGCGGCCTTGACCGCGATTTCCGCGGTTTCCAGGTCGCGGATTTCGCCGACCATGATGACGTCCGGATCCTGGCGCAGGAACGAGCGCAGCGCGGCGGAAAAGGTCATCCCGCGCTTTTCGTTCTGCTGCACCTGGTTGATGCCTTCGACGCGGATTTCGACCGGGTCTTCGACGGTGGAAATGTTGCGGCCCACGGTATTGAGGATGTTGAGCGCGGTGTAGAGCGACACCGTCTTGCCCGAACCCGTCGGGCCGGTCACCAGCACCATGCCGTAGGGCTTGTTGATGGCGTCGAGGAACAATTGCTTCTGGTCGTCCTCGTAGCCCAGCTTTTCAATGCCAAGCCTGGCCGCCGCGGCGTCGAGGATGCGCAGCACGATCTTTTCGCCACCGAGCGTTGGCAGGCTCGATACGCGAAAGTCGATCGACTTGGTCTTGGACAGGTTGAGCTTCATGCGCCCGTCCTGCGGCACGCGGCGCTCGGCGATGTCCAGCCGCGCCATCACCTTGAGGCGCGAGGAAATGCGCGGCGCCAGCTTCAACGGCGGCGAGGACACCTGGCGCAGCACGCCGTCCAGGCGCAACCGCACGCGGTATTTGGTTTCGTAGGGTTCGAAGTGGATGTCCGAGGCACCACGCTTGATCGCGTCCAGCAGGATCTTGTTGACGTACTTCACGACCGGCGCGTCGTCGGCGGAATTGGCGTCCACCACCGCATTGTCGGCGTTTTCTTCGTCGTCGCCGATGGTGAGGTTGTCGAGCCCATCTTCCGCGTCGCCGCCGCCAAGATTGATGCTCTGCGCGTTCTGCGCCTGCTCGATGGCGCGCTTCAACTGCTCGGCTTCAACCAGGATCGGTTCCAGCGCGCAGTTGGTGTGGAACTTGATTTCTTCCAGTGCGCGTGGATTGGCCGGATCCTTCATGCCGACAAACAGCCGGCTGCCGCGTTTCAAGAGCGGCAGGGCGGTGTGCTTTTCGATCAGCTCCTCGGACAGCTCGCTGACCGGCAGCTGGGTCACGTCGACCGCCGAAATATCCAGCATCGGCACGCCAAACTCGGCCGACAGTGCCTGCGTCATCCGCAAGCCGTCCACCATGCCGTTTTCGACGAGGTAGGTCGTCACCGACATTTTCTGCTTGTTGGCATCGTCGACCGCCGCGCGCGCGTCCGCCTCGGTCAGCACGCCTTCCAGCGCGAGCCGTCGGGCGATGCCCGTCAAACCGGGCATCACGGGTACCGGGTTCATCTGCGTTGCCATGAATATCGCCCAACCCCTCAAACTACAAGGTGAATGTATCGCAAAACCGGCCGTTTGGGCAGGTTTTGGCGAGAACCAGGTCGCAGCGCGTGGCAATGGCAAGCCGCGTTCAGGTTGCTTGCGCCACAAACGGCGTACCGCCTGCGGCGGCGAACCTGGACCCGACCAGCGCCGATACCCCCCGCCGGTACCTCGCAGGTTTCCCCTTCTCCCTTCGGAAGAACGTGGCGCGCAGGCCGGTACCTCGCAGGTTTTCCCTTCTCCCTTCGGGAGAAGGTGGTGCGCAGGCCGGATGAGGGTACGGCCGCGCGTAATGTTCCATCGCTGCGTCACGCCGACAGTCCACGCGGACCCGTACCCTCACCCCTACCCCTCTCCCGGTGGGCGAGGGGTTCAGATTCTTTCCCTTCTCCCTTTGGGAGAAGGTGGTGCGCAGGCCGGTACCTCGCAGGTTTTCCCTTCTCCCTTTGGGAGAAGGTGCCGCGCAGCGCCGGATGAGGGTACGGACACGCGTAATGTTCCGTCTCTGCACGCCGTTAAGCAGTCCAACGCTGTCCGCCCCGGCGCAGTGAAGGGGCCGAGGGCCCCTGATTTTGTTCGTCACCCCGGAATCGCGAAGCAATCTCCGCAGCGAACGGGGGCGGGAATCCCCTGATTTTGTTCGTCACCCCGGAATCGCGAAGCGATATCCGGGGTCGGTTTGTTTTGCCGAAGCGCCCGGTACCGGGTAACACGCAAAGCCGATTGACTCGCGCCGCCCCTTCGCTCCACCCGCGGCAAGCCATGCCGCCACCGGGTTTGCCCCCTTCGAAACGAAGGGGGCAGCGCCGCAGGCGCGGGGGATGCGGGCCACATGCGCTAACATGCCGCCAGTCATCGGGAACTTCATGTGATCAGCATCATCCTGCCGGCCAAGAACGAGGCCGCCGCACTGGCCGGCCTGTTGCCCGCGTTGTGCGCCGCCCAGCCCGGCGCCGAAATCATCGTTTCCGACGATGGCTCCACCGACGCCACCGCCGCCTTGTGCGCGGAGCATGGCGTCAAGCGCGTCGGCACGCCGTATTCCATGGGCAATGGCGCCGCCATCAAGCGCGGTGCGCGCGCCGCGACCGGCGACACCCTGGTGTGCATGGATGCCGATGGCCAGCACGATCCGGCCGACATCGCGCGCCTGCTGGCCAAGCTCGAGGAAGGCTACGACATGGTGGTCGGCGCGCGCGACTGGGGCGGCCAGGCCGGCGTCGGGCGCGGCATCGCCAACGGCTTCTACAACTGGCTGGCGTCCAAGATGACCGGGCACACCATCGCGGACCTGACTTCCGGGTTCCGTGCCGCGCGCGCCGGCAAGTTCCGCGAATTCGTCCACCTGTTGCCCAACGGCTTCAGCTACCCGACCACGTCCACGATGGCGTTCTTCCGCAGCGGCTACCCGGTCGCGTATGTGCCCATCAAGGCCGCCGAGCGCATTGGCAAGAGCCACATCCGGCCGCTGCGCGATGGCATCCGGTTCCTCCTGATCATCTTCAAGATCGCGACCTTGTACGCGCCGCTCAAGCTCTTCGTGCCGACCGCCGTCACCTTTTTCGCGCTGGGCTGGGTGTACTGGCTCTACACCTTCATCGACCACCATCGCCTCAGCCTCATCAGCGCCGCGCTGTGGAGTGCCGCCGTCATCATCTTCCTGATCGGGTTGATTTCCGAGCAGATCACCGCGCTGACGTACAAGCGCGACGGCTGACCGGCGTGAACCCTGGCTTCCGCCATGACCCGTGGCCCAGTGGGATCCCGCTTCCGCCGGCAGCGCTTGGCGCGCGACGCCGCTGTGCCATTCCGGTGCCGGCCGCAGGCCGACGCCCGGCATCCAGTTTCTGGTTACTGTGGGGCTGGATCACCTGTTGTGGAACCGTACCTTCATGTCCGACCCGGCACCCCGTCCTCGCATTCTGTTGATCACCCGCAACCTGCCACCGCTGGTCGGTGGCATGGAGCGCCTCAACTGGCACATGGCCGAAGAACTGTCCAGGGTGGCCGACGTGCGCGTGGTCGGCCCGGCGGGCTCGGCCGCGCTCGCGCCGAAGGGTATTGAGGTGCGCGAGGCACCCCTGAAACCCCTGTGGAAGTTCCTGCTGCGTGCGCGTTCGCTCGCGCGCCGTGAAGCCCGCGCGTGGAGACCCGACTGGGTGCTGGCGGGCAGCGGCCTTACCGCGCCGCTGGTGCAAAGCGCGGCCCGGTGTTGCGGTGCCCGCACCGCCGTCTATGTGCATGGCCTTGACGTTGCGCTCAGGCACCCGCTGTACCGTGTCGTTTGGCTGCCCGCCATTCGCCACATGGATCGCGTGATTGCCAACAGTCGCGCCACTGCCGCGCTGTGCCACGGCATCGGCATTGCGTCCGAGCGCGTTGGCATCGTGCATCCCGGCGTGGATCTGCCGCCGGACGCCATCCTCGTGACCAACGCGGGCGAAGCTGCGGGTAGCGTCGATTCCTTTCCTTCATGCGGTAGCGAGCCCTTGCCCGCGCGCAGTGCTGAACCCCTTTCCCCGCGCGGTGCAGAACCCCTTTCCCCACGAGGTGCAGAACCTCTTTCCCCGCGCGGTGCAGAACCCCTTTCCCCGCGCGGTGCAGAACCCCTTTCCCCGCGCGGTGCTGAACCCCTTTCCCCGCGCGGTGCTGAACCCCTCTCCCGGCGGGAGAAGGGCAGGGGTGAGGGTGCGGACCCGCGTAATGCAGCCGCGGCTGCCTTCCGCCAGCGCCACAACCTTGGCAACCGTCCGCTGCTGCTCTCGGTCGGCCGCCTGTCAGCCCGCAAGGGCCTGCGCGAATTCGTCACCCACGCCTTGCCGCAAATTGCCGCCGCGCACCCAGACGTCCTGTTGCTGGTCGTCGGTGACGCACCGACCCAGGCCTTGCATGCACAAACGCAGACCCCCGACAGCATTCGCGCCGCCGCGACGGCGGCGGGTGTCGCCGGCAACGTGACATTTCTGGGCAAGGTATCCGACGCGGAACTCGACACGGCCTATCGCGTCGCCAGCGTCCACGTGTTCCCCGTACGCGCGGTACCGGGCGACGTCGAAGGTTTCGGCATGGTGGCAGTCGAAGCCGCCGCGCACGGCCTGCCAACCGTCGCCTTCGCCACCGGTGGCGTCGTCGATGCCGTCGCGGAAGGCCAATCAGGCCGCCTGGTGCCACCAGACAACTACGCCGCTTTTGCCGGTGCGGTGCTGCAAGCGTTGGCGGAAGGCAAGGGCCTGCGTATGGGGTGCGTGGCGTTTGCACGGCAGTTCGAGTGGACGCGGTTCGGCGCACAGGTGAGCGCGCAATTGCACTTTGCGCGTGCGGAACGACACGCTGTGGTGCCATGAGCGAAACGATCATCCAACGCCAGCCCCACGCCGTGCTCGACCTGCCGTCGCGCGACCGGAAGGCCATGAAAATCGAGCGCCTGCTCGATCTGGCGCAGCGCCCGCAGCCGCTGCGGATGCTGGAAGTTGGCACCGGCGCCGGCGGCATCGCGCATTACTTTGGCACCCATCCGGCGCTGCGTTGCGATGTGACCGCCGTTGACGTCTGCGACAATCGGCTGGTGCGCGATGGCTTCACTTACCAGCAAGTGCAGGGGGTCGAGTTGCCCTTCGCCGACGCCAGCTTCGATGTCGTCATCACCAACCACGTCATCGAACACGTCGGCGACGCTGCTGCGCAACACATGCACCTCACCGAAATCCACCGCGTCATGAAACCCGATGGCGTCGGCTATCTTGCCGTGCCCAACCGCTGGATGCTCACCGAGCCGCATTTCCAGCTGAAGTTCTTGAGCTGGTGGCCACATGCGTGGCGCACGCCCTACCTGCGGCTGATGCGCAAGGGTACGTTCTACGATTGCGAACCGCTGCAGATGAAGCAACTTGAGCGGATGCTCACTGGCGCCGGGTTCGTGTACCGGAATCTTTGCGTCGAGGCATGGCGGGCAACCTTCGAGATCGAACGACCGCAGTCACTTGGCGCCCGCCTGTTGCGCGCGACGCCGGATGCGCTGTTGGCATCACTCCGGCGAATCATTCCAACTCTTATTTATCGTGTCGAGTGCTCGTCGACATGAACGCCTTGCCTTCCGTGGAAGCAGCCGTGTTGGCAACGGTGACTGTCACTTTCAACCCGGACATCCCACTCTTGAAAGCGCAGTTGCAGGCGCTGCCGCGGGCGTGTGTCAAGGTGATCGTGGACAACGCGTCGCGACCGGCGCTAGTCACGGAACTCGAAACCGTGACTGCGAATGTGCGTGGAGTACACCTACTTTGCAATGACACCAACACCGGGCTCGCGGCCGCCATTAACCGCGGTGTCAAAGCGGTGTCGAAGCTTCCGTTACCACCGCGCTTTGTGTTGTTGCTCGACCAAGACAGCGAACCGCAGCCCGGTAGCGTTGAAACCTTGATCTCGGCCTTCCAGACCCTTGAAACAGAAGGGCAAAACGTCGGTTGCGTTGGGCCGCTGTTACGCGACCCCCATACAGGCCTGACACACGGTTTCCACCAATGCACGCGTTGGCGCTGGAAGCGCGTGTATCCACCGGCTGGGTCACCGGCCCCCGTGCCGTGCGCAAACCTCAACGGCAGCGGAACCCTTGTACCAGTATCGCTGTTCCTCGAGCTCGGCGGTCTCGACGAGCCGTTGTTCATCGACCATGTGGACACCGAATGGGCGTTCCGTGTCCTTGCGCGCGGGTACGGCCTGTGGGGAATCCCTAGTGCAGTGTTTGTCCATCGCATGGGCGAGGACGGCCGTCGGTTTTGGCTCTTCGGCTGGCGCGTATGGCCTGCGCGTTCACCACGACGACACTACTACCTGTACCGAAATGCTGTGACGTTGATGAGGCGAACCTATGTGCCTAACGTGTGGAAGCTCTGGGCGGTGGTCAAAATGTTCTTGACGGTGATCATCACCGCGACGTTTGGGCCCTTGCGTTGCCGGCAGCTCAGGAACATGTGCGCCGGAGCATGGGCCGGTCTGGTGTTGAGAGGACCCGTTGATGAATGATCCGGCAATGTGGTCGCGTGGGCGACTTGAAGCCGTCCCGCACTGTCCGGCGTGTGGAAGTGTGCGGCGCGATCCGCACAAGTTCGCGCGTCGTGACAACGAGGGCATGATGCCGGACGTCTGGTGCGTTGTGCGGTGCGCAGATTGCGGCTCGCTGTGGCTCGATCCAAGACCGGACTCGGAATCGCTGCCGCGCGCCTACGATGATTACTACACGCATGTCGTGGTGTCAGAGGACGTGCCTGACAGCGGAGCAACGGGACTCGCGTGGCGCTTGATCCGCGGTTACCTCAACCGGCGTTTTGGCATGCAGCGCAAGCCCGCGAACGCGCTTGGTTATGCAATCTTTTCGTCGATTGAGCCGTGGCGACTCAAGCTTGATTACTACGGCCGCCATTTGACTCGCGCAAACTTTCCAAACCCCGGTACCTTGTTAGATATCGGCTGTGGGAATGGCGCTTTCCTCGGGCGCGCGGCGGAGATGGGCTGGAACGTGCATGGGTGCGAGCCTGACGCCAAGGCGGTTTCGGCATGCCGCCAACTCGGGCTGGATGTCGTGCAAGGGGACGCGTTCGATTCTTCGCTCGACGGACGCGAGTTCGATGTCATTACACTAAGTCACGTTATTGAACATGTGGTCGACGCGCCGTCACTCCTGCGTCGCATAGTTACATTGTTACGGCCCGGAGGCAGGCTTTGGATGGCATTGCCGAATCCAGGCAGCATCGGAATGCGAGTGTTGGGCAGCAGCTGGCTAGAGCTTCATCCTCCGTATCATCTATGCATCCCGAGCCAGAGTGTCGTGTGCGATTGGCTGGCGGCCGTTGGGTTCCTTAACGTGGAGTTCATTCGGCGTGGGGCGCACGCTGGTCGACGCTGGATGCGTGCGTGCGACATTGCTACGAGAGAGTCGCTGCCATTTCCCTCCAGTGGTCGGCTTTTAGCTTGGCGTTTGGCAGCAGACGGTCTGGCGACGCTGAGCGCTGGTAGTTCGGAAGAAACCGTCGTTATCGCGAGCAAACCCAGGAACAAGGCGTGATGCCTGTGGCAACCGCGGTCGGTTTGGTACTGCACTTCCGCACACCTGCGCAAACGATTGCGTGTCTGCACTCCTTGGCGGAGGAAGGCGTGCAGCGCATCGTCGTTGTTGACAATTCAGAAGACAACGGGCGTTCGGTCGCCTGCATGGGTGAAGCGCTGGATGTATTGCAGCAGGCTGGTACTGATATCAAGGTGCTGACACCGGACGTGAACCTAGGGTTCGCGCGTGGAGTGCACGAGGGCGTCTCGGATATCGTTGCGCAGGGCGGGGCGCACGTCTTGTTGATCAACTCCGACGCGAGGTTGCGGCCAGGCGCGTTGCGGCAGATGTTGCAAGCATTGCGCGATTCTGCGGTGATAGCGCCGCGGGTGACGTCCGCGCAAGGCGCGGCGGACCGAACGCCGATTGTGTATTACTTCAAGCTGGCGGCACTTTATCTACGACGGCCTTATTTCGGCTCCGTCCGCTATCCAAGCGGAACGTGCTTGTTGATCAGACAAGACATATTGGCTGGGGACTTGTTTGACCTTGATTTCTTTTTCTATGGAGAAGACGTGAAGCTTGGCTTTGACCTTGCGCGACGCGGAATTCGTTTCTCCGAATGCGTGTCCGCGACGGTTGTTCACGATGGCTCGGCAAGTGCCAAGAACGGTTCGATGTTCTACGAATATCACATGAATCGTGCGCACTGGCTTCTCGCTCGCAAGCTCGCACGCAACCCGTTCGAGCATATCGTGTTTGTTTGCGTGCGCTGCATTACGCTGCCGCTACGCGCGACGATCAGGTGCGCCCGATTCCGGTCATTTGTCCCGTGGATCGGGCTGTGTGCAGCCAGCGTGGACGTATTGCGGGGACGCGGGCGATCATTTACGCCACGGGCAGACGGGGTCGAGTTGTCGGCGACTTGATCGCGGAACGTACCATCGCCCACCCCAACAGCGTCATTACCCACTCGGAACATGCCAGCGCCAGCGGCATACCTGCTGGATCAAGGTGCGGGGCGAGCATGATCGCTGCGACCACCAGCACGGTCAGCCCGACAATTTCAAATCCTACGCGCATCCAAGGCTTGCCCAGCGCCATCAACACACCCCCGGCGGCAAACCGCAGTGACATTCCAGGTACGGCCAACGTGAGCCAGTGGATGGTGTGTTCAATGCCTTGATACTTTGAACCAAACAACCACACGAACACGGGCGCGATGAACCAAATCGCTACTGCCAGCGCAACGCTGTAGCCAACTGTGGCGACAAAGATCCAGCGCAGAAGGCGGGCCGTGCGCTTGGGTTGGTTCTGCCCTTCCCGGAACAGCCGCGGCAGCGCCGACAGCATCATTGCGATCACGGGCAGGGTCGCCGCACCAATCACCCGTGCACCGGCGGCATACAGACCGGCGCCGCCAAGTGGTAATAGCTTCGTGGCCAGTGTCTTGTCGAGTTCGGCGGGGCTGGTGGCGGTGATGGCGAGTGCCGCGTACCCGGCCGTTTCGCGTACTTCCGCGCGGGTTGGCAACCGCCAGGTTTTTGTTGCGGGCCACGGCGCCGGCATGGTGAGGGTGGCGATCGCGAGTGCGATCAGCGAGGCAGCAAAGTAGCCATAACTGTAGGCGGCGAGCGGATCGGTCGTCTGCAACAGAAACACACTTGCTGCAGCGGCAAGCCGCAACGCAAGAGGCAAGGTTTGCAGCAACTGTGATCGTGCGATGCGTCCGAGCGCAAGATGTTCCATTGCCGGCAGCGTGAACAGAGGTTGCAGCAGCGTTTCGGTGACGCCGATCGCGACCAGCACCGTAAACGCCACGCCGATTTCAGGCAGCGCGAACGTGGTGATCAGAAGATAGAGCGCAAACAGCACGCCGCCGCACAGCAACGTAGACGGCACCGCATACGGCAACACTTGCGTGCGGTGTGCAGGTTCTTTGGAAACTTCCCCCAGCAGCACCAGATGGGTACCGAAAGTGGACAGCGTCCCCAGGATCACCGCCAACGCCGCGACACCCGCGAATGCGCCAAATTGATCGGGCCCCAGCATCCGCGCAACCAGCAGCAGCGTGCCAGCCTGCACGACCAAACGTAGACCAAGCACGCCAGTCGTGCGGATGGTGCCGCGGGCAATCGGGCCGCGCAGATTGGAAATATGCAGAAGTCTCATGGTGCGGTGGACGGCGGCTCGGTGGGCCGACCGTGCGCCTTACTGATCCAGCCGGCGAGCACGCTGCAGGTGGTCATCGCCAGCAGCATTTCAAATGACCTGAATGCGATGGAGTAGCGCGGGTCTGTCTGCAAAATGCTGTAGACGACGGTGATGTACACCAGCAGCAGCACCGTTGCGCCCGGCGCCGCTTTTGAACCGGTGAGATCACGCTCGCGATGGAATCGCGCCAACGCGATGATCACGCCAACCAACGTCAGCAAGGTCAACAGAGGGTTGAGCGTCTGGCATACCGCTTCGAGCGCACGCATGGCCGGTTGGGTGTCGAAAGGAGACTGCTTCACGGCATAAACGTAGATGTCGTTTTGACCGACGCGTATGTTCCAATCCCACAGAGCGTACGGCTTGTCGATGCCGTACCAGGCGAGGAAACGCCATGGATGCTGACCCATGCGATGCAAGATCGCGCGTGTGCCGGCAACGGGATCTGTGCGCAGCAGTTGGTACTCGGCGTCAATGGCATGAAAGACCGGCGCACCCCGTTGATCGCCGCGCGCCAGCAATGCGTAAGCGGCGTGGTAGCTGGGCCAGGACCCTTGTACCAGGTTCTGCAACGCGCGGTCAGCCGATGATTGGCCCGCTGTCTGCGGAGGGACGTAGTGGTTGCGTATTGCCCACGCGGCAGGCAGCACTGCCGCGGCAATGCATAGCGCGAGCCACACGCGGCGTGGCGCCAGCCAGCGCCACGCAAAGAACAGCCCGAGCAGGATGCCGAATGGGATGAGCACCGCGTTCGTGAGGGCGGCGGCGCCAAAGGCGATGCCGGCGACGATGGCGCCGCGGATACTGCGGCGGCCGCACGCGCACGCACACAGCCACATTGCCATTGCACACAGGAATCCGAACAGCGTTTCCGACAACAGGTTGCTCGCGATGGCGATGTTGTGCGGCCAGACGGCCATCAGCACGCCCGCGGCTGCCGCCCAACGCCAGCTCAGCCAGCGACGCCCCAGTTGCATCGCCAGGGGGACGGTCAGGGCGCCTAACAGTGCCTGGGTCATCAGTACCGCCGCGTACCAGCTGCCCTGGCTGGGGAAGACCTTCATCCACAGCGCCAGCAGCACGGGATAGCCCGGATCGCGGTAGCTGTCGGCGGTGACTACTGCCGCGCCCTGGGCGCTGCTGGAAAAAATGCCGTGATGCGCGAGGTTCCAGGCGTAGGTGTAGTACTGCGCCGCGTCGGCGCGGATCGGGTTGATCACCATGGCGGTGCTGACGTAGTACCAGCGCAGCGCAAAGGCAATCAACGTGATCAGTGCAATGGCCGCGGGCCACGTCCAACGGTGCTGGGGTGCGGAAGGTGACGTCAGCATAAGGTGGGCCGGCACGAAATACGGCGCCTAGTATGCCTGCGGGTGCGCGATCCGGGCAGGCGCAGCTACCATCCTCGGGGTTGGGGCCAGGATCAAACTCATGACGCAGCTGGCGGTGGTGGTTCCCGCGTACAACGAAGCTGCCGTGCTGGCGGAATTTCACCGGCGATTGCGGGCGACGCTTGATGCTTTGGGCCTGCCGCATCGCGTGCTGTACGTCGATGATGGCAGCCGCGATGGAACCTGGTCCGTGATCGAATCGTTGCTGGCCGGTGATGCGGCCGTCGGCGCGTTGCGCCTGTCGCGGAATTTTGGCAAGGAGGCGGCGCTGACCGCCGGCCTTGACCACTGCGATGCCGACGCGGTGGTGGTGATCGACGCGGACCTGCAGGACCCGCCCGAGCTGATCCCGCAACTTGTGGCGGCGTGGCGCGAAGGGTATGACGTCGTGTATGCAACGCGGGACGGGCGCGCGGGCGAAAGCGGCCTGAAGCGGTTCACGTCCGCGGCGTTTTACCGGGCGATGGAACGCCTGTCGGCTACGCCGATCCCGCGCGATACCGGGGATTTCCGGCTGCTGTCCCGGCGCGCCGTGCTGGCGTTGCGGCAGTTGCGTGAGCGTCAGCGCTTCATGAAGGGCCTGTTTGCGTGGATCGGGTACCGGCAGACGGCCGTGCATTTCAGGCGCGATGCCCGCGCCGCGGGCGGCAGCAAATGGAGCTACTGGAAGCTTTCGCAGCTTGCCATTGATGGCATCACGTCGTTTTCGGCCGCGCCGCTGCGCCTGGCGACCTGGCTGGGGTTGGCGACGGCGGGGCTGGCGTTCGCGTATGGCATCTATGTATTCATCCGCGCGTTGATCTGGGGTGACCCGGTGCGCGGCTACCCAACCCTGATGCTGGTGATCCTGCTGCTGGGCGGCGTGCAGCTGCTGGCGCTGGGTGTAATTGGCGAGTACCTCGGGCGCCTGTTTACCGAAGCCAAGCAGCGGCCGTTGTATTTCGTCGAGGATGAACGCCTGCGGGGCGAAGTTGACAAGTGATTGCAGCGGCCGCCGGACACGCGCTTGTGGTCGCGTGACAAGCGCTTGGTTGGCGTGGCGGGGTAGATGGTCCTGGCTTGCCAGGTTGTCACGCGCAAAGGGAATCCTGGCTGGCGTCAAACCGTACCCTCACCCCTGCGCCTCTCCCGGCGGGAGAGGGGTTGCGATTCTTTTCCTTCTCCCGATGGTCGAGGAGGCCGAGCGACTTTTCCCTTCTCCCTCCGGGAGAAGGTGCCCCGAAGGGGCGGATGAGGGTTCGGCGTCCCGCATGATTCACCATCGCGCGTGTGCGTACCCTCACCCATGCCCCTCTCCCGACGGGAGAGGGGTTCCGATTCTTTCCGTTCCCGCGACGATCGAGGGTTCCGATTCCGATGGGAGAGGGGTTGCGATTCTTTTCCTTCTCCCGATGGTCGAGGAGACCGAGCGACTTTTTCCTTCTCCCTCCGGGAGAAGGTGCCCCGAAGGGGCGGATGAGGGTTCGGCGTCCCGCGTGATTCATCATCGCGCATGCGCGTACCCTCACCCCTGCACCTCTCCCGACGGGAGAGGGGTTCCGATTCTTTTCCTTCTCCCGATGGTCGAGGAGACCGAGCGACTTTTTCCTTCTCCCTCCGGGAGAAGGTGCCCCGAAGGGGCGGATGAGGGTTCGGCGTCCCGCATGATTCACCATCGCGCGTGTGCGCCCGCGCCAGCAATGGCTGCGTTCATGTCCTTGACGGACACCGCCTTGGCGGGCTTGCCCAACATGCCCTTTGGGCGACAGCGGCAGGCTCACGGTCTGGCGGCCGATGCGCGTGGCGTTGGGCCAGCGTTCGGGCGTCCAGCCGTAACGCGCTTGGTAATACAGGCGCTCGGGGGTGGCAAGGTGGCGCATGCCGCTGCCGACGCGGCGCGCGTTCATGGCGTCGAGGAGGGCATCGCGCGGATTTGATGATTATTGGCCGGGACTTGATGCGCCGGCCGCGGCCCAGAGGTTGGAGATCGGGGCGGCGAATAGTTCTGGTCCAAATGGCAGCGTGGTATCACCGTCATACAGCACGATGCCGCAACGGAAACGGCGGCCACAGGTGCCGGCGAGTTTGTGCAAGCCGCGGAAGTCGGTGGCGCTTGCGGTAGCAGCGGCTTTCACTTCGACGCCCACGACATCGCCGGCGGCGCTTTCGATGACGATGTCGACCTCGTCCTGATCCTTGTCGCGATAGTGGTAGAGCTGGTAGTCGTCAGCCGCCCACCCGACGAGTTTGGTGATTTCGGCAAACACGAAGCTTTCCAGGATGGCGCCAAAGGCTTTGCGGCGGGTCGCGACGTTTGTCTCGGTTACCCCCAGCAGCACAGCGAGCAGGCCGCTGTCCAGAAAGTGCAGTTTGGGCGTTTTGATCAAGCGGGTGAGGCGATTGGCTGACCACGGTTCCAGCGAGCGCACGAGAAACAGTTGCTGGAAGATGTCGACGTATTTGCGTGCGGTTTTGGCGTCCAGCGAAAGCTGCCCTCCGAGTTGCGAGTAATTGGCCAGTTGGCCGGAATAGTGCGCGAGTGCGCGCAGCAGTCGCGGCATCTGGCCAAGTTTTTCCACGCTGGCAATGTCGCGTACGTCGCGTTGCACGATGGCGCGCAGGTAGTTCCGCGCCCATTCGGCGCGCCGCGCGGGATCGCGTCGCCGCAGCATCTCCGGATAGCCGCCGGTCAGCACGATACGTTCGATGGCCTTGCCGATGGCGGTGGCGCCAAGCGGCGAAGGGGCCCCGGCGAACGCTGCGCGCAGGAAGCCAGGCTGGGTCAGCGCCAATTCGCTTTGCGCCAGTGGCAACAGGTCGATCACTGCCATGCGGCCGGCCAGGCTGTCGGCTGCGTGCGGCAATGACAGAACATTGGTTGAGCCCGTCAGCAGGAACCGGCCAGGTTGACGGTCTTCATCGACTACTTTCTTGATGGCTCGCAACAACGCCGGCGCGCGCTGCACCTCGTCAATTGTCAGGCGCCTGGCGCCCCGCAGGAACCCGGTCGGGTCGGTATTCGCGGCCGCCAGCGTGGAATCGTCATCCAGGGTGCGGAATGTCCGGCCGGCACCAAGCAGGTTGTGCGCAAGCGTGGTTTTCCCGGATTGACGCGGGCCGTTCAGTAACACGACGGGCGTATCCCTGAGGGCTGTCTGCACCCGCCTTGTGTCGAAACGTGGGTAGAACCGTGGCATGCGTGTGGCGCCGATCCCGTTTCGTCCAATCCGGATTATGCGTTCGTCCAATCGGGAACGCAAGCTCGTCCAATCGGGAATATGTACGCGTCCAATCAGGAACCGACGTATGCCGCCGGCATCAGCGGTGGCGCCCGCCGGGCTGCCGCACCGCGCTACGAGACGCTTGCGCGCACCGCGTCGATGACCCGCTCTACATCCCCGTCCGTCAGCTTGGGCGACAGCGGCAGGCTGACGGTCTGGCGGCCGATGCGCGTGGCGTTGGGCCAGTGTTCGGGCTTCCAGCCGTAATGCTCTTGGTAGTACGGATGCTCGGGGATGGCGAGGTAATGCACGCCGGTGCCGATGCGGCGCGCATTCATGGCGTCGAGGAAGGCGTCGCGCGCGATGCCGCAGCGTGTTTCATCCACCCTGATGGTGAACAGGTGGTAGGCGTGTTTCGTGTCGGGCGCGGGCGGCGCGGGCAGGCCAATCGGCAGTTCGGTGAAGGCGTCCATGTAACGCTTCCAGATCGCTTCGCGGCGCTGCCAGTTGCGTTCGACGCGCGCCAGCTGGTGGATGCCGATCGCGGCCACGAGATCCATCATGTTGTACTTGAAGCCGGCCTCGACGACCTGGTAGTGCTTGTAGCCTTCATCGCCAAAGCGGTGCCACGCGTCCTTGCTCATGCCGTGCAGCGCCAGTACCTTGGCGCGCGCGATGTGGGCCTCATCGCGGCCAATGATCATGCCGCCTTCGCCGGTGGCGACGTTCTTGGTGGCGTAGAAGCTGAAGCCGCCGAAGTCGCCGAAGGTACCGGCCTTGCGCCCGTGATACGTCGTCTCGATCGCGTGCGCGCAGTCCTCGATGACCTTGAGGTCGTGCTTGCGCGCGATGGCCATGATGGCGTCCATTTCACATGCACGCCCTGCGAAATGCACCGGCAGGATCGCGCGCGTGCGCGGCGTGACCGCGGCTTCGATCGCCGCCGGGTCGATGCACTGGGTCGCCGGGTCGACGTCGGCCAACACCGGCGTCAGGCCCGCGTGGATGATGGCGTTGACCGATGCGCAAAAGGTCATCGGCGTGGTGATGACCTCGCTGACCGGCGGCAGGTCCGCGGCCACCATGCTGACGTGCAGCGCCGCGGTACAGGAGTTGAGCGCCGCCACCTGCGTCGGCTGCAGGTGCTGGTAGGCCGCGAAATCACGCTCGAACTGCGCGACGCGCGGCCCGGTACCCAGCCACGACGATTGCATGCAGGCGACCACTTCGTCAATTTCGGCCTGCTCGATCAGGGGCGAACCGAAGACAAGGAAGGGTTCGCTGGCGGCGTCATGCGGGTGATTCATCAACGGGTTCCGAAATCGGGCGGGTTCGAACGTGATGGCCGGGTGCTTGCGGATTGGCTCAGCGCTCGTGGACTGCGTCTGCAACCAGGTGTTCGAACCGCAACCCTGCGAAGCGTTCAAAGTCGACATCGAAGCTGCCAAGGGTGGCGCCGTGTTCGATTGCGATGGCCGCAAGGTGCGCGTCGCTGACCAGATTGCCACCGTGCCCGGCGCCAATCAGTAGCCGGCCCAGCAGCGCCGCGTGGCGATCGGTTGGCTCCAGGATCTGTGCGCGCGGGTGTGACAGCCATTCGTCGACGAAGCGTAGTGCGTCAGCGATCGACAGCGCTTTTGGCAAGATACGGTGGAGCGTCGAAATGCGCAGGAACCCGGTCACCGCCGCCCACGCAAAACCAACGCCAGCCGGGTCGCGATAGCCGCCTTCGAGCCAGTGGCGGGCCACCGTGTGGTGGCGCGAATCCGGGTTGATCGCGTAAACCAGCACGCTGACATCCGGCATCCTCACCGGGGTGGCAACCAGCCGTGGGCGATGTCATCGAGCTCATCGGCGAGTGCCATCGCCTTGGTAAGATCAACGAGCGGTTTTCCAAGATGCATGGTGCGCTGCTTGAACGGCCGCACCTTGGTTTGCCTGGTGGCCAACCCCGCGCGCACGGCCTGGTTGACGGCATCCTTGAAGGAGACACCGCGTTCGCGCATGGCTTTTTTCAGCAAGGCTTCGACGTCGGGATCGAGGGTGATGGTGGTGCGCATGACAGCAACCGCATCATTCATGTGACATCATGATGCTTGACGGGGAGGCTGGCGTCAACCCGTCGGGTTCAAGGTGGTGTGACGCGGCCCTGTTCAGCCAAGCGCACTAATACCGCGATCTGGGCGTCGAGCCGTCCGCCCAGGTTCATGCGCCGCAGGGCGTCAATTTGTACCAGTGCCTGTTCGGTATCGCCTTGGCGTGCATACAGCGCGGCCAGGTCCACCCGGTACGCGGGTTCGCTCGGGTCGCCGGCCACCGCGCGCGCGAGGTATTCCGTCGCCAGGTGGTCGTTGTGCAGGACGTCGCGCTGGAAATCGGCGTAGGCACCGTCCAGCCGGGCGATGGGGTGCGGACGCGACAGGGCGGCGCTGTAGGCGCGCTCAAGCCAGTCCACGTTGAACTGGCAGATGCCGGCTCCATAGCAGTTGGTCAGTGAAATCAACGCCGAAACGTCTTCCTGCCGGGTCGGCTGGCTCGCCAGCTTGTGGATCATCGAGCGCCAGTAGCCGGCGTCCGCGCCCTGGTGGTGGTGATCGACCAGCATGATCATGGCCTGGTCCGGCAACGCCGAGGAACCCGGGATGGCCGCGGCCTGGCGCAGATACTTCGACGCGGCATCCTGGATTTTGCCGGGTTGGTAGTCCGACGCGATCAGCAGCAGCCGGCCGGCTTCGTAGACCGCCCGCGGGGAATCGGGGTGGCGTTGCGCTTCGGCAACCGCAAGGCGCAGCGGGTTGGACCATTCCTGCGCACGCAGGTTGGTCGCGACGGCAAACCACAACAGGGCCACCGCGACCAGGAAGCCGCGCAAGAGCGGCCACGCGAGCTTCCAGCGCAGGCCGAGCAACAACGCGCCCGCGGCCAGCAGCACGCCGATCGATGCGAAGTACATGCGCTGTTCGTAGACAAGCTCCAGCGGCACGATCGTTGCGGTCAGAAGGTTGCCGGCAAAAAACCAGCCGATGCCGAGCGACACCAGTGGACGGCGGTTGCGCAACCACACCGCGACCGCAACCAGCGCGGCGAGAAACACGATGGCAGCGAGCGTGGTCCAGGGCGTCAGGATGCCGGTCGATTTCACGATCTCGTCGTGGTACAGGCTCAGCACTTCGGGGTTTGGCAACAGCGTCCAGTGCAGGTAGTCCACCAGCACGCGGGGTTCGGTCAAAAGGCGCTGGCCCAGGGTGAAGTCGCGCCCGGCCAGCGCACCGGCTCGCAGCACGCCGCGCAGCACCCACGCGAAACCCAATACCGCCGGAATGAACAGGGTGACGGTGAAGAGGGCCCAGATGCGCTTGTCGATGCTCGCTTCACCCTCTCCCGCCGGGAGAGGGTGCCCCGCAGGGGCGGGTGAGGGTGCGACCTCGCGCAACGGTTCGGCAACACGCGTATCCGTACCCTCACCCCCGCCCCTCTCCCGAGGGGAGAGGGGGGCTGCCAGACGCGCGCTGATTGATGCACGGCCGCGCCCGAACCGGATCACCACCGCTTCCGCCAGCAACGCAAACACCGGCAGCAGCACGGCGGTTTCCTTCGAGGTCAGCCCCAGCGCCGTACCCAGCACGATGCCGCCGACGGCCAGTGAAAACCCCTGGTGATCGCGGCGGGGATCGGTCGCCGTCAGCATCATCCAGCGGCCGTGCAGGTAGGCCCACAAACCCGCCAGCACGAATACCTGGCACAGGCTTTCCATCCGCTGCACCACATACAACACCGCCATCAGGTTGATCGGCAGGAGCATCCACGCCGCGGAAACGATGAGTGCCAAACGGGTTGCGCCCGCATCATCAATACGCGCCGAGAACCCCTCGCCCATCCGGAGAGGGGCAGGGGTGCGGGTACGCAGCCCGCGGAAACGGTTCGCCAGCCATGAACCCTCGCCCGGCGCCGCGCCCCATCCTCTCCCGGCCGGAGGGGGAACCAACGCCACCAGCCGCAGCAGCGCCCGCAGCATCAGGAACACCAGCACGCCGTTCAACAGGTGGATGACGATATTGGTAACCTTGAACGGCCACGGATTGCCGTTGCCGAAGTACCAGTTGGCCGAGAACGTCAGCGACGCCAGCGGCCGATGCAGCACGCTCGCGGGCGATGACAGTGCCGAGTTGATCCACGCAACCAGCGTCGCGTGGCCGCGCGTGATGTGGATGGCCGTGTTGTCGACGATGTTGGGGTAATCGTCGAATACCCATCCCCCGGTGGTTCCCGGCCAGTACACGATGGCGGTGACCAGGACGGTGACGGCCAGCAGCAGCCAGGGCAGCCACTGGCACGCGCGCTTACTCAACTGCATCGGCATGGGTCGGCAGGAATGAAAGGCTGCATGGTACCGGCATTCCGGGGCGGCCACGGTTCAAGGGTGGACGGCGCCGTTGCGCGCTTTCGCGGCGGCGTCGGTGGCAAGGTTTTTGCGCAGGTACGCAATTTCCTTCGGCCACCAGCCTTGTTCGTGCAACACCCAGGCGTGGATGCGCGGCATGCCAAACGTCGGCTTGGGGCCGGGGGGCAGGGTCGCATAGTACTCAAGATGGGCAAGACCAAGCCTGGGGTAGCCGTGCGCACCGAGATAGGCTGCCTGTTCCAATGCCGATCCGGGGCTGGACGCGGTGGACAGCGCCTCATTGAATGCTGCCAGCGCAGCGTCCGGCTTGCCTTCGGCCAGATCGAGCTCGCCTTGCAAATGCGCCAGATCCTGCTGGCGCCCCGGGATGCCTTGCCAGTGCCGATTGCCGCGTGCGGCGTCCAAGGTGCCCTGCAACGCCGCGAAATCCAATCCCTTGCAACCGTGCTTGCCCGCCATTGCCAGCGCTTCGTTGAACCACTTGAACGCCGCTTGGCCGCCGAGGCGCGTGTGCGCCAACGCCTGCTTCGCCGCGGTCAGTGTTTGTGGCTGCACCCCGCCCAACCGGCACTCTGCGCTGATCAGGTTGATCGGCGCCTGGATGTCATCCGGATGCCTGGACAGTGACAACCGCAGGCGGGCGGCGGCGACGCGCGGATGGTCGTGTGCAAGGTCATACAGCGCGGCGTTGGCCTGTGCGCGCGCCGAGTCAGGGTTGATCGCGGCCCACACCCGCGCCTGGTGCAGGCCGTCGCCCCACAGTGTTGCGCGCTCGCGGGTCAATGCGCCAAGCGTCAGCAGGATGCACGCTGCCGCCAGCACGCCCAGCCAGCGCAGGTGCCGCAGCCGTGCCAGGCCAATGCCGATCGGCCAGAACAACAGCATCGCCGGCAGGTAGTTCCGGTGCTCGAAATACAGTTCCAGTGGAATCCAGCCCGATTCCATCAACTGCGCCGCAAAGTAGAACAGCAGCGCCAGTGCGATGGCCGGGTGCCGTTTGCGCAGCGCAAAGCCGGCGCCGACCAGCGCCAGGATCAACACCAGGCCCGGAAGGGTCGAAGCCGGCTGCCACCAACCGGTGGAAACCGGAAATGCATCGTTGAACAGCCCGCTCGAATGCGCGTGCGGGATGAACAGCAACCGCAGGTAATCGGTCACCACCCGCGGTTCGGTCAGCAACCGTTCGCCAATGGTCCAGCCGCGGACGGTGGCGGTGCCGTGGATGGCGCCCGGGAGCAGGGACAGCAGGTAGGCGATCACCAGTGCACTGGGAACGATCAGGAACGCGACGATTCCGCGCCGATGCCAGCGTTGTGTGCGTGCGTCCGGCATCGGCTGCCGCGCCAGCACGATCCATTCAACCAGCAGCAGTTCCAGCGGCAACAGGGCGCCATTGGCCTTGGACAGCACCGCAAGCCCGGTGCAAAGCCACGCCGACAGCGCCATCCCGATGAGCGCGCGCTTGGCGTGCCCGCTGGCCAGCGCGTGGCGGGACGCGATCCAGCCCAGGGTGCCGGCAAGCACGAACGTCGCAGCCAGCATGGCCTCGCGCTGGACGATGTAGAGCGTGGTTGAAACCAGCAACGGGTGCAGCAGCCATGCACCCGCGCCGAACAGCGCGGCGATGGCGGCGGTGCGCCGGTCCAGCGCGTGCCCGGGGCCGACCGACACCGTTTCACTCTCTTTTGTCATTCCGGGGCCATCCGAAACCGCGTCATTTCCGCTTGTCATTCCGGGGCCAGCCGACGCCGTTTCACTCTCTTTTGTCATTCCGGGGCCAGCCGACGCCGTTTCACTCTCTTTTGTCATTCCGGGGCCAGCCGACGCCGTTTCACTCTCTTTTGTCATTCCGGGGCCATCCGTAGGATGGAACCCGGAATCGGTTTTGGCAGGCGTCGTAACCGATTCCGGGTTCTGCCCTTCGGGCAGCCCCGGAATGACGGGTGCTTGCGCAACTCGGGCGCGACGTGTCGCGAGGGCCAGTCTGCTGGTCGTTGCGGGGCCAGCCGTAGGATGGAACCCGGAATCGGTTTTGGCAGGCGTCGTAACCGATTCCGGGTTCTGCCCTTCGGGCAGCCCCGGAATGACGGAACGTGAAGACGATGGCGGCCGTTGGGATCGATTCACCAAAGCCAGCCCCAGCCACCACAGCACCCACGCCAGCAGCGCCCCGTTGACAAGGTGCAGGATGACGTTGGTGACCTTGAACGGATACGGTTTGGCCGGCCAGTTGTTGGCGTCGATCAAAAACGTCAGCAGCGGAATCGGGCGGCCGGTCGGATCGGCAGTGCCGGACGTTATGTAGCGCCAGAAGGTCGCCCAGTTGTCGACGGGCCCCGTCGCGCCGAGCACCGGCAGGCTGCCGAAGTCGTCGAACAGGAAATCGCCGGACAGGCCCGGGTGATACACCCACCATGTAAACAACAAGATTGCGGCGAGAGTGATGACCCCCCCCACCACGGCCAACCAGTGTCGCCGAACAGGGGTGTGTCTGGTCGCGGTCACGGATTCAGGGAAGTACAAGACATGGCGGGCAAGGATACGCGATCGCCAGCGTCCAGCGGCAGTCAGGTAGTCAGCGGCGAGATCAAGAGGCGTGTTTCCGGCAAGTCTTGTACGGTTGCCGCCGCGCGTACCAAGCGCGCCTTGTCGTTGTCAGGAAGGTTGTCGAGATCGCCATCCTTGAAGTAGACCAAGGCTTTCAACGCTTCGCTCGGCTGAAAATTGGGCCCGTACAGCGCGCGTGCACCGGCCAACCCGTCGGCAAGATCCGTACCTGCATTCAGCATCGCCGCAATGTCACGATAGTCTTTGGCTTCGGCACGTTGCAGGATCACTTTGAGCTTGGTTGCCATCAAGTCGGCGAGTGCCGCGACTTGCAGGGCACCGTCCTCGGTCGTGTCTGGCGCGACAATCCGGCCGAACCCGGGCATCCCGAAAAATGAAACCTTGACGGGTTCGTGGTTGGTATCCGTATCGTCAACCAGCACGGTGAACGTGTTGGGTGCGTCCTGCAATACGGTCGCGGCGCGGGTCCACGGTAGCGCTTCGGCTATGGCACCGCGGTCGAGTTCACGAAGGCTGAAAAAGTCGAAGTCGACCGACGTGCGATGGCCAAGCCGCAAAGCGATCGCGGTGCCGCCGTAGAGCACGAACCCCATTTGCGCCGCGCCGGCCAAGCGCGGCCAAAGCCGTCGTTGCGACGGTGGCAGAATATCAAATCGAGGTGTGAAACGGCCCACGGTTATCCGAATTGCCGGGTCGGCAACGGGGGCGTTTGTTCGAGTGTGGAAAGTCCCAAACGGTAGTGCCAGAACACCCAGGATCTTGCGTGGAATTGGCCAGCCTCGGCGTGGGTTAGCACGTCGTACAGTTTGGGTCGGCCAACCATTGATTCCAGCGCCCGCACGTCGGCCCAGTCGCCGATGTCCATGACCTGCGCAATCACTCGCTCCGGCATTGCGACCGCGTCGATAGGGGCTTTCCACCACACATACTTGCGCGCAAAAGGCTGCAGGGCATCGTGTTCCAGAGGGCGCATGAATGAACTCCGCAACCTGAACTCGTTACGCCCATTGTAGCGGGGCGCACCATTGTGCCGTGGCCGTGCAGGCAAAAAGAAGGGCCGCGCGAGGCGGCCCTTCGGGTGCTGCGTTGAAGCCGAGGCTGCGATTACTTGCGGCAGCTGGATGGCAGGTACTTCTGATTGATGGTCGTGGCTGCGTTGGTGCAGCTCCACGCGAACGTCCCGCCGCCGTTCGAGACCGGTGAGAACGAAAGGACTTCACCGTTGAGTACCTTGTTCGCCGCTTGAGGACCGGTGTCGCTAAATGTCGCGGTGATGATACCGGTGTTCGCAACATCTACCTTTGACACGTACTTGCCCGTAATCGACGTGTCCGTTGCAAGGCCTGCGGACGAGTTGGCATTTGGCCAGTAGCCGTGGTTGCTGTAGAACTCCAACGAGGCAGTCTTCGCACCGCCCATTAGAGATGCGCCTTCGGAAACTTGCGAGCGGATCAGGTAGTTCTGGTAGGCCGGAATGGCGATCGCAGCCAGGATCGCGATGATCGCGACCACGATCATCAACTCGATCAGGGTGAAACCTTTCTGCATGGATTTCATGTTGGTGTTCCTCACGTGTGGATACTGGTCAACCGGTTGGGAATGCCCCAAAGTGCAAGCCCCTGATGCCAACCCGCTGGCCAGCTGAGCCAGTGAGCCAGAAGCTCGGGTTGAAGGAAAGCAGCTTTCGTGCCAATCCCCGCGGCTGCGCCCCTTGTGAAAAATCGAGCCGGTACTGGCGGTTCCGCCATGGGAACCCCGTCACAAGTTTTCACGGGACGCAGTTTACATTTGTTGACGTTGTTTGACAGGGAGTGACGCGTTGCGTCACCTGGGGCCTTATCTCCCCCTTCCGCAGGAAGGGAGATCAAAGGGGGTGGGCGTTCGTCGCGGGTGTGACACATCCCCCGGCGCTGCGCGTCGACCCCGTTCCTGGGGAAGGGGGTCCAGCCAGTGGCGCCCGCCCTATGGCCGGCAGGACGATGGCAGGTATTTTGGGCTGACCGTGCTGGGCGTGCAGGTCCAGAGGATGCTGCCGCCCTTGGTCCAGGGCGACAACACCAGGGTATCGTGGCTCGCGGCTTGAATGGCGAGGTTGGCCTGGTTGCCGAAGGTGGCCGTGATCTTGCCACCGGTGACGTTCACCTTCGACACGTATTTGCCGGTGATGGAGGATTCCTTGGCCAGCCCGGCCGATTCGTTGCTGGGCGGAAACCGCCCGGTGTTGGAAACAAAGTCCCACACCGCGACCCGGGCGCCAGCGGCAAGGCTCACGCCTTCGGTGACCTGGGTGCGGATCAGGTAGTTCTGGTACGCCGGAATGGCGATGGCGGCCAGGATCGCGATGATCGCGACCACGATCATCAGTTCGATCAGGGTGAAGCCGCGCTGGATGGCGTGCGGGTGCATGGCGGTGGAACCCCCGTTCCCGGAATCAAAGTGTCACCAATTGTCACAGCACGATGCGTGCCAACCGTGCACAAACGTGACGCACGTCGCAGGTTGTCGACGATTGGCGCCACGCGAATGGGTACGCGCGACAAAAGACGGCCGCGCCCTGCGGCGCGACCGTCGCGGAGCCCCTGTTCCTGACCAGAAGCGACTCCGGTGTGGATGCCAGCACGATGCGTGCCAAACCGTGTGTGGCTTGGATTTTCCGTGGAACCTTTCACCCAGGGGCGTGGGCAGGGGTGGGGGTTCGGCTTTGCTCCCGTTTCTTCTAGGGTGACGGTACGCAGACGCGTGGGCCGCCGGTATTGCGTGCAGGCGGAACACTGCGCGGTCACGGACCCTCATCCGGCGCTGCGCGCCACCTTCTCCCGGCGGGAGAAGGGAAAAAGTCGGCTCCCTCGCCCGTCGACCGCAAGCGTTGGCCCCCCCTAGCCCGTCGGCCGCAAGAGTTGGAACCCCTCGCCCGTCGGCAGCAAGAGTTGGAACCCCTCGCCCATCGGGAGAGGGGCAGGGGTGAGGGTACGGCTGCGCGTGGACTGTCGGTATTGCGTGCCACCTCCCCCAACCGGCGGGTGGTGGCACGGGTCAGAAGCCGCGTATGGCAAAATGGCGTCTTTGCGCGTGGGAGTCTTGGTCCATGACGACCCTTCTGGTCACCGGCGGCGCCGGGTTCATCGGCGGCAACTTCGTGCTGCGGGCGGTGGCCGATGGCTTGACCGTGGTCAACCTCGACAAACTGACCTACGCCGGCAACCGTGACACGCTGGCGTCGCTGGCTGACCATCCGCGGCACATCTTTGTGCAAGGCGACATTGGCGATCGTGCGCTGGTGGCGTCGCTGCTGGCCACGCACAAGCCTGACGCGGTGGTCAATTTCGCCGCCGAATCGCACGTCGACCGCTCGATCGACGGGCCGGACGCCTTCATCCAGACCAACGTCGTTGGCACGCTGGCACTGCTGGAATCGGCGCGCGACTACTGGAAGGCGTTGCCCGGTGCGGCGCGGGACGGGTTTCGCTTCCTGCACGTGTCGACCGATGAGGTGTATGGCTCGCTCGGCGCCACCGGCAAGTTCACCGAGGCGACGCCGTATGCACCCAATTCGCCGTATTCGGCCTCGAAGGCCGCCAGCGACCATCTGGTGCGCGCGTTCCACCACACCTACGGGTTGCCGGTGCTGACGACCAATTGCTCCAACAACTATGGGCCGTATCAGTTTCCGGAAAAGTTGATCCCGCTGGTCATCGCGCGGGCGCTCGCGGGCGAGGCGTTGCCGGTGTACGGCGATGGCAGGAACATCCGCGATTGGCTGTACGTGGGCGATCACGTCAGCGCGATCCGTCGCGTGCTGGATGCCGGTGTTGTTGGCGAGACCTACAACGTGGGCGGCGATTCCGAGCGCGAGAACATTCAGGTCGTCAAAACCGTCTGCGGGTTGCTGGATGCCCGCCGTCCGCTGCCTGGTGGCCGCAAGCGCGAGGCGCTGATTGAATTTGTGAAGGATCGTCCGGGGCACGACCGCCGCTATGCGATCGACGCGTCGAAATTGCAACGCGCGCTTGGCTGGCGCCCCACCTTGAGTTTTGAGGAAGGCATGGCCCGCACCGTGGACTGGTACCTGGCCAATCAGCCGTGGGTGCAACGCGTGCTGGATGGCAGCTACCGGATGCAGCGGCTGGGGCAGGGATGAGCATGGTCATGCGTTGTGGATCGCAGGGGGTGCCAAACCGATTCCGGGTTCGACCCTGCGGGTCGCCCCGGAATGACAAGCTGGTGTGTGCGGGGCGCTGGGAAATGACAGGCTGATGCGTGCGGGCGCCGCGGAATGACAAGCTGGTGTGTGGCGGCGCCGCGGAATGACAAGCTGGTGCGTGCGGGCGCCGCGGAATGACAAGCTGGTGTGTGCCGGCGCCGCGGAATGGCAAGCTGGTGCGTGCGGGCGCCGCGGAATGACAAGCTGGTGCGTGCGGGCGCCGCGGAATGACAAGCTGGTGCGTGCGGGCGCCGCGGAATGACAGGCTGATGCGTGCGGGCGCCGCGGAATGGCAAGCTAGTGTGTGCGGGCGCCGCGGAATGACAAGAGGGGGAGTTTTGACAGGTTAGAGTGGGCTGTGCGGACCGATTCCGGGTTCGACCCCGCCGGTCGCTCCGGAATGACGAGAGGGAAACGATCGGGCTGACCGGACGGAAGCGGACACATGATCGCCCAATTCGTGGCCGCGCTGCGCGACTCGGTTATTCTTTTTGTTGTCATTCCGGGGCCGTCGCGGCCTTGTCGCGACGGAACCCGGAATCGGTCATGCTTTGGCCCAGCACCGGCGCGGTTCGGTATCGATGCGGTCGACGGGGGTCACACTAGGTTCGGGACAACGCGTGCGAGAACCCGCTGTCTATATCCTGGCCACCAAGCCCTACGGCACGTTGTACGTTGGCGTAACGTCGGATCTTGTGAGGCGCATATGGGAACATCGCAACAACGCGGTGGAAGGCTTTACGCAACGCTACGGCGTTCATCGCTTAGTGTACTTTGAACAATTCTGTTCGATGGTCGAAGCGATTGAGCGGGAAAAGGAGCTGAAAAAGTGGCGGCGTGCCTGGAAAATCGGGTTGATCGCAGATTCGAATCCCGATTGGAACGATTTGTGGTCGCAAATCAGCCAGTGAGGATCGTTGGTGCGGCGGATGACCGATTCCGGGTTCGACCCTGCGGGTCGCCCCGGAATGACAAGCTGGAGTGTACGGGCCACTGCGGAATGACAAGCTGGAGTGTACGGGCCACTGCGGAATGACAAGCTGGTGTGTGCGGGTCGCCCCGGAATGACAAGCTGGAGTGTACGGGCCACTGCGGAAGGACAAGCTGGTGTGTGCGGGTCGCCGCGGAATGACAAGCTGGGGTGTACGGGCCACTGCGGAAGGACAAGCTGGTGTGTACGGGCCACTGCGGAAGGACAAGCTGGTGTGTACGGGTCGCCGCGGAATGACAAGCTGGTGTGTGCGGGTCGCCGCGGAAGGACAAGCTGGGGTGTGCGGGTCGCCGCGGAATGACAAGCTGGGGTGTACGGGCCACTGCGGAAGGACAAGCTTGTGTGTGTCGGTCGCACGGAATGGCGGACTGGAACACGGGGTGCGTTGGAATGGCCACTGCTCGGTTGTCATTCCGGGGCCGTCGCGGCCTTATCGCGACGGAACCCGGAATCGGTCTGTGGTGGCGTCGAAACTAATTTCTGTGCGATTGATCTGCGACGGTGCTGGTTTATGAATCGTAAAGGGATACTGTGACAACAAACAAAGGCATCATCCTCGCCGGCGGCTCGGGCACGCGCCTGTACCCCGTGACCCAGGCCATCAGCAAGCAGCTGCTGCCGGTGTACGACAAGCCGATGATCTACTACCCGCTGGCCGTCCTGATGCTGGCCGGTATCCGCGAGGTGTTGGTGATCAACACGCCGCACGAGCAGGCGTTGTTCCAGCACCTGCTGGGTGACGGCTCGCAGTGGGGCATCCGCATCCACTACGCGGTGCAGCCGTCGCCGGATGGCCTGGCGCAGGCGTTCCTGATCGGCCGCGAGTTCATCTCCGGCGATCCGTGCGCGCTGGTGCTGGGCGACAACATCTTCTTTGGCCACGGCCTGACCGAACGCCTGCAGCGTGCCTCGACGCGCGCGCGGGGCGCGACGGTGTTTGGTTATCTGGTGCGCGATCCCAAACGCTACGGCGTCGCCGAGTTTGATGCGTCAGGGCGCGTGGTCGGGCTGGAAGAAAAGCCCACCACGCCGAAATCCAATTACGCGGTGACGGGGTTGTATTTCTACGATGCGCGCGTGTGCGATTTTGCCGCGCACCTCAAGCCGTCGGCGCGCGGCGAGCTGGAAATCACCGACCTCAACCGCTGCTATCTCGATGACGGCTCATTGATGCTGGAACAATTGGGCCGCGGCTACGCGTGGCTCGACACCGGGACGCACGAGTCGATGATGGATGCAGCCAACTACATCGCCACGGTCGAGAATCGACAAGGGTTGCAGGTATGTTGCCCGGAAGAGATCGCCTTCCAGCAAGGCTGGATCGACGCCGCGCGCGTGCGCGAACTGGCCGCTCCGCTGGCCAAGACCGGCTATGGACAGTACCTGTTGCGGCTGGTGGGCGGGGCATGATCGTGGCGTGCAGTGACGGACTGTTCGCGCGCTGGCCGGTGGCCTGCTTGTGAGTCCGTCGTTGTCATTCCGGGTTCGATGGCGGCACTCTTTGTCGTCATTCCGGGGCGCCGGCCGCCGCATCATTTTTTCCTGGTCATTCCGGGACCGGCCACAGGCCGGAATCCGGAATCGGTTTTGCGGCGGCTTGAGCACCGATTCCGGGTTCGCCGCTGCGCGGCGCCCCGCAATGACAAGAGAAAAACAGGTGCCGCAGAGCGACCAGCCAGGAGATTGGCTTCACCCCGGAATGGCGAACAAAACCGTGACTCGATGCAGTCGCTGACAGGATGCGGATCGCATGACCCACCAACCCAACTCAAACGCGTCTACGCGTGAGGCATCGGCGTGACGCAGGCGCGTACCCTCATCCGGCCCTGCGGGCAAAAGAAAGAGCAGCGCGATGCGCCCTTCTTCCGCGGGAAGAATGGAAAGCCATCCATTCATGGATACGCAGCATGACCGGACAACCCCAACTCAAGCGCATCGATACCGATCTTGCGGGCGTGTGCGTCATTGAACCCGTGGTGCATGGTGACGCGCGCGGCTATTTTTTCGAGAGCTTCCACGCCGGCAAGTACCAGTCGATCGGCATCGACGCGCACTTCGTGCAATCCAACGTTTCGCGTTCGGCGCAAGGCGTGTTGCGCGGGTTGCACTACCAGTGGCCGCATCCGCAGGGCAAGCTGGTGTCGGTGCTGGAGGGCGAGGTGTACGACGTTGCGGTCGACATCCGCCGCGGCTCGCCCAGCTTCGGCCGCTGGGCCGCGGCGATGCTGACGGCCGACAACCACCGCCAGTTGTGGATCCCGGAAGGTTTCGCGCACGGCTTTTGCGTGGTCAGCGGTGCGGCTACGTTCATGTATCAGTGCACGGCGTTGTATGACCCGGCGGCCGACGCCGGCGTACGCTGGAACGACGCTGCGATCGGCATCGACTGGCCGGTCGCCGCGCCGCTGCTGTCGGCGAAGGATGAAACGGCGCCGTACCTTGCCGAGGTGCCGGCGGACCGGCTGCCGGTGTACAGGGCGCCGGCATCGGCTGCGCTTTAGTAGCGTTGACGTGTGTCGCTATGCTGCTACTCGTCATTCCGGGGCCGCGCCGTGCGTTGTCATTCCGGGGCTGCGTCTTGCTTTGTGATTCCAGGGCCGCGCCGTGCGTTGTCATTCCGGGGCTGCACCGTGCGTTGTCATTCCGGGGCCGCACCGTGCGTTGTCATTCCGCGGCTGCGCCGTGCGTTGTCATTCCCGGGCCGCGCCGTGCGTTGTCATTCCGGGGCCGCACCGTGCGTTGTCATTCCGCGGCTGCGCCGTGCGTTGTCATTCCGGGGCCGCGCGAAGCGCGGAACCCGGAATCGGTCTTCCTGCAACCCTTGCGGCGCGGTCGAATGCCGCCGTAGTGGCTTTTGCGTAGAAAGCCGGCGTCAGGGTGGGGCCGGTGCCAGTCGGCGACGTGATGGACTTGACGCCACCGATTCCGGGTTCGACCCTACGGGTCGCCCCGGAATGACGATGGTGTGATTTGCGGGTAATCCCAGGCATGCACGAACCAGTCAAGATCCTCGTCGTCGGCGCCAATGGCCAGGTGGGGTACGAGCTGTTGCGCGCGTTGGCGGGAAGTGCCATCCCCCTCAATCCCCCTTCGCAAGCGAAGGGGGAGGGATCTGATGCCGCCATCGGCAGGAAGGAAGAGGAATTCAAAACCCCCTTCGGCACGAAGGGGGTCGCTGCGCAGCAGCGGGGGGATGCGCGTGAACGCTACGAAGCCATCCCCCTCAATCCCCCTTCGCAAGCGAAGGGGGAGGGATCTGATGCCCCCATCGGCAGGAAGGAAGAGGAATTCAAAACCCCCTTCGGCACGAAGGGGGTCGCTGCGCAGCAGCGGGGGGATGCGCTGGCGCGCTGCAAAGTCATCCCCGCCACCCGCGACGGCTGGCTCGAAAACGGCGCTGAATGCGAACGCATCGACCTTGCCGACCTTGCAGGGCTGAACGCCGCGCTCGATCGCATCACGCCCGATGTCATCGTCAACGCCGCCGCCTACACGGCGGTCGATCGGGCCGAAGACGAGCCTGACCTCGCGCTGCGCGTCAACGGTGATGCGCTTGGTGTGATTGGCGCCTGGGCCGCGCGGCATGGCGCGCGCGTCGTGCATTATTCGACCGACTACGTGTTTGATGGTCATGCGACGCGCGCGTACCGCGAGGACGATGCGCCGTGCCCGGTCAGCGTCTACGGCCGCTCCAAGCGCGCGGGCGAGGTGACGCTGCAGGAAAGCGGTGCGCGCCACCTGATTTTTCGTACCGCGTGGGTGTACGCCGCGCGCGGCAAGAATTTCCTGCGTACCATGCTGCGGCTTGGTGCGGAACGCGACGAGTTGCGGGTGGTCGATGACCAGATCGGCGCGCCGACGCCTGCGCGCCTGATTGCAAAAACCACGGTGACCGTGCTGCGGCAGTGGCTGGACGACGCCGGGCCGGCGCGCGATGGCGTCTACCACCTCGTCGCCGGTGGCCGGACGAGCTGGTGCGGCTTCGCGCGCGCGATTTTTGACCGCGCCGACATCCCCCTCGATCCCCCTTCGCCGGCGAAGGGGGAGGCCGGCCACGCCGTTTCCCTTCCGCCGACGACAGGGAATGCCGGTCACCCCGTTTCCCATCCGCCAGCGACAGGGAATGCCAGTCACCCCCTTCCGCAGGAAGGGGGTCGCGCGCAGCGCGGGGGGATGCCACCCCACGCGCCACGCATCGTCGCCATCCGCACCGCCGACTATCCGACCCGGGCCGCACGCCCGGCGTGGTCGGTGCTCGATACCGGCAAGTTGCGCACGACGTTCGGCGTTGCGCTTCCCGCCTGGGAAACGTGTCTCGATGAGGTGATCGGCGATCTGGCGCATTGAACCCCGCTCCCTGCGGGAGAGGGAAAAGCCAACTGGCTCGTTGAACCCTCATCCTGGCGGGAGAGAGGGAAGCCAACTGGTCCGTTGAACTCCTCTCCCTGCGGGAGAGGGGCAGGGGTGAGGGTACGCGCGCGCGCAGTGTTACTGCTTGCGTGGAATTGGGATGCGATGCGGTAGCGAACCCTCACCCGCCCCTTCGGGGCACCCTCTCCCGGCGGGAGAGGGAAAAACCAACTGGCCCGTTGAACCCCTCTCCCTGCGGCAGAGGGGAAAGCCAAAGGTGCCGTTCCGGCCGGCGAGGAGAACCACGACTGGCGCGACCGCTCATCGGTCGCAATGCGCCGCCCGTCGGCCACGGCTTGGCAGGCGGTCACCCAGGCGGGATGCTGCATGCGCCGTCATCGGCATCGAAGGGGTGGATCGTGGCGCGGGGAACGTCCAGCAAGATCGAACTGCACCGGCCTGTTGCCGCGACGGGTGGCCATCGCCGCGCGCGCATCGGCGCGCAGCGCGGGTTCACGCTGCTTGAATTGATGATGACGCTGGCGGTCGCGGTGGTGCTGACCATGCTGGCGATCCCGAGTTTCAGGCACCTGATGATTTCGACCAACCTGTCGGGCATCAACAACGACCTCAACGGTGCCATGCAGTTTGCACGCACCGAAGCCGTATCGCGGCAGGTTCCCATCGCGGTTGCGGCGTCCGCCGGCGGCTGGCAGGACGGCTGGAAGGTGCAGATTGCGCCGGCCGGCACCGTGTTGCGTACCTATCCGGCGGTCGCGCCGCGCTACGTCATCGACGGCAACAGCGTGACCGCGGTGACGTTCCAGCCGCAGGGGTCGCTGGCGCCGCCGTCGGGTTCGACCGCCGCGGTCGCGGCGTCCTGCCTCACCATTTCTTCTTCCGGTTTCGATTCGGCACACTTCCTGCAGGTGCTGCCGGCGGGGATGGTGCAGCAAACCACCAGTGCGACGGCACCCACCGGTTCCAACTGCGCGGCACCCACCCCATGACCCTCCATCGCGCCCATCCGCGTCAGCAAGGCTTCTCGATGCTGGAAGTCCTGATCGCCGTGCTGGTGTTCAGTCTCGGCATGATCGGCCTTGCCGGCTTGCTGATCTTTGCCATCCAGTCCAACCACGTCGCCTACCTGCGCACGCAAGCGACGTTTCTTGCGCACAATATGGCCGATCGCATGGGCGCCAATCCGGCGGGGCTGTGGGCGGGCGCGTACAACGGCAATTACCCCGTCACCGGCACCGCGAGTTGCGCCACGGGCTGCACCCCCGCCCAGCTGGCCACTTACGACATGCAGCAGTGGAGTACCCAGCTCACCACGTTTCTGCCGGCGGCCACCGGAAACATCACGTGCAGCACCAACGGAGTCAACGTCCTGCCTGATCCGACCCAGCAGAACCGGCGCCCTCCATACGCGGGTACCTGCACCATGACCCTGACCTGGAGCGAAGCCGGCTCGGCCGGTGGCGCCACGCAGGCGTCGATCGATGCTGCCAAGAAGGGCCAGCAGCCCCACACCTTTGAATGGGTATTCCAGCCATGACCCGCGCCCGCCCTGATGTTGCGCGGTGCCCAAGCGCATCCCCCTCGGCCGCCCTTCCTGCGGAAGGGGGGAGCAAGGCGTTCCACCGCGGCGTACTGGCACCACCCCCTTCCGCAGGAAGGGGGTCGCTGCGCAGCAGCGGGGGGATGCCATGGCGCGCGAATGCGGGATCCCGCCACCGCATGGCCGGCCTGTCGCTGATCGAAATGATGATCGCGCTGGTGATGGCGCTGATCGTCGCCGCCGGCATCATCACGGTGTTCACGTCTACTTCCAGCAGCAACAAGGTGCAGCAGCAGATGGCGACGCTGCAGGAAGAAGGCCGCTTCGCGATCCACAGCCTGCGTACCGATCTGGCCAACGCCAACGGGGTTTACTGCAGCAACTCGGGTGGTAAAGCCGCCCCTGCGGGCTCCGGGCTGTACCTTGATCCGTTCAGTTCGCCGACGGTGTATTCCGAAACGCCGCTGTCGTTTCCGGATGACACCCTCAGCAGCGCCACGATGCCCGATCCGACGGGGCCCTACTCGTTGCCGTCGGCGGTCTTCATGCGTGGCTATGACTGTACGGCCACCGCACCCTGCACGCCGTCGCTGGCATCACTGGCCAGCGCCCCTGATCCTATTCCTGCGATGGGCAAGGCCGTGGGCGACCGCGTGGTCGGCGCCGATGTGCTCACCATCCGCTATCTGAAACCAGGCTCCGGCTGGGCCATCACGCCGGCCACCGACGCCGGCAGCCACCTCACGGTGACCGGCACCACCACCACCGTCACGATCAATCCGATCACCAGCGCGGGCGAGCCGCCGATCAGCAATTTTGCAGGTGGCCTGGCGATGCTGGCCAATTGCTCCAACGCGGGGGTCTACGCCGTGAGTACCAGCGGCAACACCCTGACCGTGCTGGGTTCCGGCAGCCCCGGCAACTACGCGCAACCGAACGACATCACCGGAAGCGCGGCGCCCCGGGTGTTTGATTTCGGCAATGATTTCCAGACGGTGACCTATTACCTCAGGGTGGTGTGCACCGATGATAGTAATCCTTGTGATCACACCACCGGTGAGCTGGTCAAGGATGTCAATGGCAACCCGCAACCACTGGTGCGCGGCGTCGAACGGCTCAATTTCTTCTATGGCGTCATCAATGGCAACGGCGACACCGAATTCCTGACGGCCGGTGAAGTTGACACCGGCATCGATGCGGCTGGCAACTCGCTGACGTGTCCGCCCGGCATCTCCAGCACGCCACCCGTAGGAATCCCGGGCGGCATGCCCTTCGATCCGGCCCACGGCTGCCTGTGGCGCGCGGTGCAGACCATCGAGGTTCACGTCCTGATGGACGGCCAGACGCCGCTCTACACCCTGACGCCGCAGGAAATGAATTACATCTACACGCCTGATGGCGGCGCCGCGCCTACGCCGCCGTCCGCGCATGCCATCCAGCCCGACACGGATCAGGGTTTCCCCAAGCAGTTGCTGCGGCGTGAGTTCACCACGCTGGTGTCGTTGCGCAACTTCAACCCGTGATGATCGCCATGGACATGTCCTTGCAACCGCGCATCCGCCAAATGCTGAACCCCTCGCCCTTCGGGAGAGGGGCAGGGGTGAGGGTCCGTGCCTTGCGCGATGTCTCGAACCCGCACCCGGCGCTACGCGCCACCCTCTCCCGGAGGGCGAGGGGTTCTCGCGCGACACATGGACTTCATCCCCTTCGGCACGAGCGGTACGCCGCGCACGGCACGCATGGACTTCACCTCCTTCGGCACGCAGGGGGTCGACGCGCAGCGGCGGGGGGATGCCGCGTGATACCCCTGACACTTGGTGGCGCGCCATGACCGCACTGCTCCGACAGCCCAAATTCCCGCGCCGCGCCGCGCAACAAGGCGTGGTGCTGGTGATCGCGCTGATCTTCCTGGTGCTGTTGACGCTCATTGCCATTGCCGCGTCTTCCGGCTCGCTGCTGCAGCAACGCATGGTGGCCGCCACCCGCAGCGCGCAACTTGCGGTCATGAGTGGCAACACCGCCCTGCGTGGCGCCGAATGGCAAATATGGAACACGACCGTGAATGTCAGCGCCACGTTCATCTGTGGCACGGATGCAGTCAATGCCACGACCGGGTGCGTTGAATACAATCCGGAGTCGGCGCCGTATACCGCCAGTGGAGCCGTCACCGAATTTCGTACCGGCGACAATAAATGGCTGACCACCGGCATTGAGTACAAGGGCGCAGCAGGCAGTGGCTACACCAGCCTCGCGGTTGCCAACGACTACACGGCCAGCCCGAATGTAGCCGAGAATCCGCGCTACATCATCGAAGACATGGGGCAGGTGCATTACGCCGGAACCCAAGGCGAGGGTGGTACCACCGGCACTGGCGGTGCAGCCAACTCGATCATTATGCACGCTTACCGAATTACCGCACGCGCAACGGGTGGCACGCAGAACGTTGTGCGCGTAGTGCAAAGTACGTTTGACGCCCAAGTCCATAATCATTGATCAACGAGCTGCGGTTGCGTTGAACTGTCGCGCTGCGACATTCAACGGTAAACACAGTACAGAAACCAGGGAAACAGCGGGGAAAACCGCAATGTCCATGCCACGCCAAACCGTTCTTGCTTCCCGCCCTGCCGCCATGGTGCTGGCACTGGCGTTGGTCACCTGCCTGACCGCCCCGCTCCTGCTGCTGCCGCGCGCGCATGCACAGCCCGCGGGCGGGACGCCGCTGCCCTGCACGGAAAACAACAACAACGGATGTACCGAGCTCAGCCCGACGCCACCCGAGGACACCGTGGCGGTGCCGCCCAACATCATGCTGATGCTGGACGATTCGGGGTCGATGCGCTGGGATGTCATGCCCGACTATGGTTACCTCAGTGATACCAGCACGGAAGGCTTGATCGATTCCGACGTCAACGGCGTTTATTACAACCCCACGGTGACCTATACGCTGCCGCCCAAGGCAGATGGAACCCTGAATGCCGCGTCGGACTTCAGCGCCGCGCTGGTCAATGGATTCGATTCTTCGAGCGCCGCGGTCGACCTGGGTACCTACCGGGGCCGGTATGACTCAAGTGACGGGAATTACAGCGGTACGCCGGTCCAGTATTCCATTGCGGTCGCGAAGGTCGGCGCCTCGAGCTACACGCCGAGCAACTCCTGCCCGTCTGGAAGCTCGGCTTCCGGCAAATACGACGGGTACTGCTATTTCACCAGCCAACCCAGCATTGCGTTCAACTTCTACGATATCAGCAATGGAGATTTTTACGTCAGCCGCTGCAGCAGCGTGTCAGACGTATATGACTACAATGGCAGCTTGAACAAGGACAAGTGCTATCCGGGTATTTCCTTCTTTACCTACACCGTAACCAACCCGGCCGGTGGTTATATCCGGCATTATGTGGCAGAAACCGCAGGCGATTGCGCCGCCGTGGGCCTCGCCAGTGACGTGTGTGACGAAAGCGCGGCGACCCGGCAAAATGTCGCCAATTGGTTTTCGTACTATCACACCCGCATCCTGATGGCCAAGAGTGGCTTGATGACGGCATTCGAAACGTTGTCGCCCAAGTACCGATTCGGGTTTGGTTCGATCAATGGCGGCAATAATTCAGAGCTGCCATCGCCTACTGCATCGTTCAATGGCAAGACACTTGCCGAGGTCGAGCCGTTTGGTGATGGTTCCGGCGGTACGCAAAAGGCAAATTTCTGGGATTGGATCTCGACGTTGGTCCCGCCCAAGCAGGGAACGCCTTTGCGGTTGGCGTTGGCGGCGGTCGGACAGTATTACCAGACGGCCCAGCCATGGAGTACGCTTTCCAGCGACCCTGGGTATACCGCGGGCAGCACCACGCAGTTTGCCTGTCGCGCGTCGTACGCGATTCTGACGACCGACGGTTTCTGGAATGGCGGTTCGCCCGGGGTGGGCAACGTCGACAGCAAGAATGGTCCGGTCTATACGCCGCCTGCCGGCAAGACCTATACGGTCACAGGGTATGTGGCTGCGGCGCCGTTCTCTGACACCTACAGCGACACCTTGGCGGATGTGGCGATGTATTACTGGGCGAATGATCTGTCCGGAATGCCCAATGAGGTCGCGCCCAGCCCGCAGGATCCGGCGTTCTGGCAGCACATGACCACCTTCACGATGGGCCTTGGCTTTACGCCGCAGGGCATCCAGCCCGCCGGTACCACGGTTCCGCAGATTTTTGCATGGGCGCAAGGTGGTGCGGCGATCCCGGGCTTCAGTTGGCCGACTCCGGGCAGCAACAGCATCAACAACATCGCGGACCTCGCCCACGCTGCGGTCAATGGCCACGGCGATTTCTTCAGTGCCAAGAGCCCGCAGGAGTTGGCCAAAGGGTTCTCCAAGGCCATTTCCGACATCAATGCACGCAACGTGCCGCCAACTCCATCGGCCGTAAATGCCAGCGTGTTGACGGCTGGTGCGTTGACCTTCGAGACCGGTTACAACACCGGTGACTGGAGCGGGTCGTTCAAGGTTGTGGCGCTGAATACCGACGGTACCCCAGGGGCATCGGTGTGGCCAACGGACCCCGACACACTGCTGAACACCGACTTCCACGGCAGCGGTTACACCGGGCGGAAGGTTTATACCGACGCGTACAACGGTTCGGGTAGCGGCGTCGGGCTCGTGTTCAACACGGCGGCAGCGGCAGCGGGTGCGGTAGCGCCGAATGCATTCGATTCGACTGAACTGGCAGAGCTGCAATCGCCCGCGCCTGGCGGGGGCGACGACACGCTCGCCAACCGCATCAAGTACCTTCTGGGTGACAGCGAGTACGAGGGTACGAGCACGGGCTTCCGCACCCGCTCAAGCATCCTGGGTGCGATCATCAACGCGTCACCTGTCTACATCGACGGTGCCGAGAACGACTACAGCAGCAACTGGCCTGCCGCTTCCCCTGAGCTGGCCACCGGGGCGCAGTCCTACGATGCGTTTCAGATGCAGCAGTCCAGCGTCCAGGGCATGGTGTACGTTGCGGCAAATGACGGGATGTTGCACGCGTTCGACGCGCCCGCGCCCAAATGCACCGCGTACAAGCCGGATGGGACCGGTTGCGCTACTTGGGATTACGGTACCAACCCCGGCAAGGAAGCGTGGGCGTTCGTTCCGCGGGCGGTATATGCCAACCTTGGCAACCTGACCAGCACCAGCGACTTCCAGTACCGGCCGACCGTGGACGCGACCCCGGTGTCGCGTGATGTGTTCTTTGGCGAATCCGGAGCGTCCAATACCGACAGCAAATGGCACACCATCCTGACCGGGAGCGTCGGGCTTGGCGGCCGTGGTGTGTACGCACTGGATGTAACCAATCCGTCATCGTTCACGCAAGCGAACGTGTTGTGGGAGTTCGATTCGGACATGGCGGTGCCGAGCGCCTGCGTGTCGATCGTCGGTACCTCGGCCAGTGGAAACTGCAAGGCCACGGATCTGGGCTATACCATACCGCAGCCGAACATCGGGCGGCTCAACGATGGTTCGTGGGTGGTTCTGGTGTCGAGCGGATATTTCCCCGATTGCGGCACCCCCGACATCCCGACGGCGCCGAACCTTCCGCCGACCAACCCCAACAGCTGCGCCGCGATCGCCGCGCAGGCGCCCAATACGGATCCTGGGAAAGTCGACGGCAAACCATACAGCGCGTTGTTTGTGCTGGATGCACAAACCGGCACGCTGCTGGCCGAGCTGAAAACCCCTGACCTTCCGGGCGTGACCAGCTTTGGGCTGGCGACACCTGTCCTGGGCAGCCTGTCGGGCAACAATGTTGACAACGTGGCCTACGCCGGTGACGTCGAGGGCAACCTGTGGAAGTTCACCTTGGGCGGCAGCGGCCCGAGTGACTGGACGGTTTCGCTGGTGTATCAGGCCGCCGCGCCCCAGGCCGGGATCCCGGCGGCGCAGCCAATCACCACGATGCCGCGCCTGTTCCCCGACCCGGTGAGCAATGGCTTCATGGTGGTGTTTGGCACCGGCAAGTTCCTGGGCGTTGGCGACAACAGCAACAGCACCGTGCAGTCGATCTACGGCGTGCGCGATCGCGACCCGGGCAAAGCGACGCCCGCCAGCGATGTCGTGGTTCTCGGCGGATCAGGGGTGAACGGCCTGACGCAGAACTATCTGCATGAGGAACTTGCCGCCGATGGCGAGACGCTTCGCTGCATCACGGGTGGTGTCGACGACACCTGCAACTCCAGTGACCCGAGCCACCCCCCAACCGCGTTGGCCGATTCCAGCAAGTCGGGCGGCTGGTACGTCAACCTCGACGTTGAGGTAGCCGGCAAACAGGCCAATGCCGGGGAGCGGGTGGTGGTAACGCCGGCGGCCATTTTTGCGGCCAATGAGGTCGTCATGGAGACCCTGATCACCGGAGGCGCCACGAGCGACCCCTGCAGCCCGACTACCTCGGGTGCGATCATGGTGCTTGACGCAGGAACCGGTGCCCCCGGGGGCGTGTCCTCACTGGGTGGCTGGCCCATCGCGGGTGCCCGCATCAGCCAGGCGCAAACCAGTGGCACCTTGCCGATCCTGTCTGAGGTGGGTGGTGGCAGGGGCTTGGTCCTGACAGGGCTGCTCAAGAGTGGCGGCCTGTTTGCACCGGATCTGCCGCTCTGGCGGCGGCGTTCGTGGAGCGAGATCCAGCAGAATCAGTGATGGCGACAGGGACAATGGCGATGATCCGACGTACACGCGGTTTTACCTTGATCGAGCTGATGATCGTGGTTGCGATCATCGCCATCCTTGCGGCCATCGCGGTGCCGTGGTGGGGGCGCTACACGTTTCGCGCGCGCCGCGCTGATGGGCAAAAAATCCTGATGCACATTGCGCAGGCGCAAGAGCGTTATTACACCGACTACAACCACTACACGGCCGACCTGACCCAGCTGGGCTACAAGACTTCACCCGCGATCGCGGAGAACAACGATTACTCGGTGACCATCGCCGCCGCGGGCACGGCGCCGCAGGCGTATGTGGCAACCGCGGTGCCGATCAACGCACAGGTCGGCGACAAGTGCGGGTCGCTGACGATCGACAACACGGGCAACAAGCAGCCGGATCCGACCAAGACCGCGGAAAACTCGAACGGGTCGTGCTGGTAGGTCGCTCCCCCGCCGCGTCGCGCGTAGCGCATCCCCCCGCGCCTTCGGCGCGACCCCCTTCCCCTGGAAGGGGGTAAGTGCTGCTTTCGCGGGTGGCGGTATCCCTCCCGCCGCGTCGCGCGTAGCGCATCCCCCCCGCGCCTTCGGCGCGACCCCCTTCCCCTGGAAGGGGGTGCGTGCTGCTCTCGCGGGTGGCGGCATCCCTCTTGCCGCGTCGCGCGTAGCGCATCCCCCGCGCCTTCGGCGCGACCCCCTTCCCCTGGAAGGGGGTGAGTGCTGCTTTCGCGGGTGGCGGCATCCCTCTTGCCGCGTCGCGCGTAGCGCATCCCCCCGCGCCTTCGGCGCGACCCCCTTCCCCTGGAAGGGGGTGAGTGCTGCTTTCGCGGGTGGCGGTATCCCTCTTGCCGCGTCGCGCGTAGCGCATCCCCCGCGCCTTCGGCGCGACCCCCTTCCCCTGGAAGGGGGTGAGTGCTGCTTTCGCGGGTGGCGGAATCCCTCTTGCCGCGTCGCGCGTAGCGCATCCCCCGCGCCTTCGGCGCGACCCCCTTCGTACCGAAGGGGTGGGAAACGGTGCGCCACCTGGTCGCTTTCTCCTTCCGCAGGAAGGGAATCGGGCGGTTTCGGCTTGTCTTCCCCCTTCCGCAGGAAGGGGGATCGAGGGGGATGCCGTTGCAGGGTGCGCGGCAGCGGGTACTGTCCGTGTGCCTATTCACTCCCCGGCAGGCGCGCACGGGGGTGCGGGTCGACCACGGTGTACTCGCCTTCGATAACTGACGCATCGCCTTGCCGGGCCGCGCGCCGCACCAGCCAGCGGCGCAGCACCAGCGTTACGGCAGCTACGGCCAGTACCACCGCGCCGACGGCCAGCCCCACGGTCACCAGCCCGATCACAAGCGCCGTCACGCCCACCAGCACCAGCGCGCGCAACAGCGGGTGGCGGGGCAGTGTAGGCAGAGCGTAGTTGATGCGCATCAGCGGAAACCGTGTGGCAGAATGACACACTCACCATGCGGCCGGCTGGCCGCCGTTGCAAGTGCCGGGAGTTGCCGATGGACGTGAGTGCCGTGCCTGAAATCCTGTGCCGTCTGGACGACATTCCCGACGGCGGTGTGCTGGGCGTTGACCCGCCCGATCCGGAGGGGGAGCCGTTGCTGCTGGCGCGCCACGGGAACTCGGTGCAGGCGTGGTTGAACGTGTGTCCGCACGCCGGCCGCCGCATGGACTACGCCCCGGGGCTGTTTCTGGTGAAAGACAGCAAGCTGACCTGCGCGGTGCATGGCGCGACGTTCGCGTTGCATGAGGCGGGGTTGTGCGTTGCCGGCCCGTGTCGCGGGCAGTCGCTGGTCGCGGTACACGTGCAGGTGCGCGATGGAGTGGTGTCGCGGGCGTGACGCCATCCCCCCGCCGCTGCGCGGCGACCCCCTTCGTGCCGAAGGGGGTGAGCGCCTGGCGGTGGGTGCGTCCCTCATGTATCGAAGCGGGTGGGCGCTCGGCGGCTGGTGCGGCCAGGCCTATCCCACAAACGTCCGCGCGTTGCGGAAGATCCGCATCCAGGGTGAGTCTTCGCCCCATTCGCGCGGGTGCCAGCTCATCTGCGCGGTGCGGAATACGCGTTCGGGGTGCGGCATCATGATGGTGACGCGTCCGGATGCGGCGGTGAAACCGGCAAGGCCCTCGGGCGAGCCATTCGGGTTGTAGGGAAAGGTTTCGGTTGCCTTGCCGCGGTTGTCGACGAAGCGGATGCACGCGGTGCCCTTGCCGGCCTGGTCGCCGGCGGCGAACACCGCGCGGCCCTCACCGTGTGCGGCGACGATTGGAATGCGTGAGCCGGCCATGCCGCGGAACAGGATCGAGCCGGCGTCCAGCACTTCGAGCGTCACCAGGCGGGCTTCGTATTGTTCCGACGCGTTGCGGTGGAAGCTTGGCCAGTGTTCGGCGCCGGGGATGATGGATTTCAATTGCGACAGCATCTGGCAGCCGTTGCACATGCCGACCGCGAACTTGGTTTCATCGGCGAAGAAATCGGCAAACTGCTGGCGCAGGTCATCCTGGTACAGGATCGACGCCGCCCAGCCGCGGCCCGCGCCGAGCACGTCGCCGTAGGAAAATCCGCCGCAGGCCGCGAAGCCGGCAAAGCCGGCCAGCTGGTGACGCCCGGCGACAAGGTCGCTCATGTGGACGTCGATGGCTTCGAACCCGGCGCGCGTGAACGCGGCGGCCATTTCCACCTGGCCGTTCACGCCCTGCTCGCGCAGCACCGCAATGCGCGGGCGTGCGCCCTTGGCGATGTAGGGCGCGGCGGTGTCTTCGGCCGGATCGAAGGTGAGCCTTGCGTTCACGCCCGGGTCGTCATCGTTCACGCGCCAGTCGCGCTCGGCATCGGCGCTGGCTGGGTTGTCGCGCAGGCGCTGCATCGCGTGGCTGGTTTCGTGCCATGCGCCGATCAGTTTCTTCCAGTTCCACTTGGCGATGGCGTCATCGCCGCTGTAGAGCTTGATTCCGAGCTTGGTCCTGGGTCGCGCGATCACGCGCGTCACATCGGCCAGGCCGTTGGCTGCAGCGAGCGCGGCGAAGGCGTCGTGGTCGCCGGTTCGCACCTGCACCACCGCGCCAAGTTCCTCGTTGAACAGCGCGCGCAACGCGTTGTCGGCCCAGCCGTCCAGCTTGATTTCAAGGCCGCAGTGACCAGCGAACGCCATTTCCAGCAGCGTCACGATGACGCCGCCGTCCGAGCGGTCGTGGTACGCGAGCAGCAGGTTTTGCGCGCGGGCGGCACGGAGGGTGTCAAACAGGCTGCGCAGGTGTTCGGGTGCCTCGAAGTCCGGCGGCATGCCGCCGCCGCGCGCGTAGGCCTGGGTCAGGATCGAACCGCCCAGCCGGTCGCGGCCCGCGCCGAGGTCGAGCAGCCAGAGTTCGCTGGGACCCGCATCGAGGCGGATCTGCGGCGTCAGCGTTTGGCGTACATCCGCGACTGGCGCAAACGCGCTGACGATCAATGAAACCGGCGCGATGGTGCGCTGTTCACGGTCACCGTCCTGCCACAGCGTGCGCATCGACAGCGAATCCTTGCCGACCGGAATCGAGATGCCAAGCGCGGGGCAGAGCTGCAGCGATACGGCCTTGACCGCGTCGTACAACGCGGCGTCCTCGCCGGCATGGCCGATCGCGGCCATCCAGTTGGCGGACAGGCGGATCTGATCGAGCCGGTCGACAGGAGCTGCCATCACGTTGGTGATCGCCTCGCCGAGTGCCAACCGGGCGGAAGCCGCGCCGTCCAGCACGGCGGTGGGCGCTCGCTCGCCGATCGCCATCGCTTCGCCCTGGTAACCCTCGAAGTCGGCGAGCGTCACCGCACAGTCGGCGACCGGCACCTGCCATGGGCCGACCAGCTGGTCGCGTGCGCACAGGCCGCCCACGCTGCGGTCGCCGATGTGGATCAGGAAGGCCTTGTCGGCGACGGCCGGCATCCTGAGGACCCGATCAATCGCGTCATCGAGCACGATCCCGGTGAGGTCCGGCACGATGTCGAGCTGCGGCTTGACGCGGGTCGCGTCGCGCTCGACGCGTGGCGGCTTGCCGAGCAGCATCGCAAGTTCCATGTCGATGACGGTGGTGCGCCCGTGCCTTTTTCCTGTTCGCGCGAGAGGATTGGCGTGCGGCGCGTGCCCGCCCCGCGTCACCACCAGCCGTTCGCGCGCCGTTGCGGTTCCGACCACCGCAAACGGGCAGCGCTCGCGCTCGCAGAGGGCCTGGAACCGCGCAAGGTCGTGCGGGTGTACGTCCATGACGTAGCGTTCCTGCGCTTCGTTGCACCAGATCTGCATGGGCGAGAGTTGCGGATCATCCAGCGGCACCGCGTCGAGGTCGATCTCGCCGCCCACGCCGGAATCGTGCAGGAGCTCTGGAATCGCGTTGGACAGGCCGCCCGCCCCGACGTCGTGGATTGCGACCAGCGGATTGGCGTCGCCCGCGGCGGCGCAGGCGTCGATGACTTCCTGGCAGCGCCGCTGCATCTCGGGGTTGTCGCGTTGCACCGATGCAAAGTCCAGTTCGGCGCTGGAAGCGCCGGCCGCCATCGACGAGGCCGCGCCGCCGCCAAGGCCGATCAGCATGGCGGGACCGCCGAGCACGATCACCGCGTCACCCGGTACCAGGTGGTTTTTCTGCACCAGCATCGGCCGGATGTTGGCGATGCCGCCAGCCAGCATGATCGGCTTGTCATAGCCGTGGCGCATGCCCGGCTTGCCGGTTTCCAGCTCGAACGTGCGGAAGTAGCCGGCGAGGCAGGGGCGCCCGAATTCGTTGTTGAAGCCGGCGGCGCCCAGCGGGCCATCGCGCATGATTTCAAACGCGCTGGCAACGCGCGGCGGCAGCGGGCGCTCGCTTTCCCACGGCCGCGGCAGGCCGGGAATGCGCAAGTGCGAGACCGAAAACCCGACCAGCCCGGCCTTGGGCTTGCCGCCGCGGCCCACGGCGCCTTCGTCGCGGATTTCTCCGCCGGAGCCGGTGGCAGCGCCCGGCCAGGGGGAAATCGCGGTCGGGTGGTTGTGGGTTTCAACCTTGATCGCGTAGGGAATGGCTTCCTGATGCGCGCGCCAGACGCCGTCGGGGTCGGCGAAAAAGCGCGCACCGGCCTCGCCCTGGATCACCGCGGCGTTGTCGTGGTACGCCGACAAGGTGTAGGCGGGGGACACCTTGTGGGTGTGCCGGATCAGGTCGAACAGGCTCGCATCCTGTGGCACGCCGTCGACCGTGAAGCGGGCGTTGAAGATCTTGTGCCGGCAGTGTTCGGAGTTGGCCTGCGCGAACATCACAAGTTCGGCGTCGGTCGGATCGCGGCCGAGCTTGGCGTAGTTGGCGGCGAGGTAGTCGATTTCATCGTCGCTGAGCGCGAGTCCGAGTTCAGCGTTGGCGCGTTGCAGCGCAGCCGCAGCATTGGCGCCGAGCGCGACGGTTGCCAGCGCGCCGGCCGGGCCGGAGGCAAACACCTGCGCCGCGTCGGCGAGCGTCAGCAATACCGACTGGGTCATCGGGTCGTGCAACGCGCGGCTGATCGCGGCGAACGCCGGATCGGCCGCACCCGGCAGGCCGTCCAGCAGGAATGCGGTGCCGCGCTCGACCCGCGCGAGTGGAATCCCGATGTGGCGGGTGATTTCGGTGGCCTTGGTCGACCATGGCGACAGCGTGCCGAGTCGCGGCACCACCCAGAGTGATGCATCGGCGGGCGGCGCTTCGGTCGCATCCAGCACCTCAGCCAGGCGTTTGTACGCAGCGGGCGGCAGGAGCGCGTCCGACGCGATGAAGTACACGTGGCGCACGCCATGGACACGGACGCCCGGGGCGATGGCGGCGACGCGCTGGTTCAAGCGGTCAAGACGAAAATCCGACAGCGCACTGCGCCCGTCGAGAACGATCATGGCGTTGGCAACCGTGGCCGGGGTGGGCCGACCATTTTATCAGCTATCCCCGGTCGCCTCGTTGCGGGGCGTGGACGGCTTCCAGCCGCCGCAGCAGTTCCTGCGGATCGATGTAGCCACCGAGTACGACGCCGTTGTCGGCCATGATGGTGGGGGTACCGTCGACGCCAAGATCCACGCCGAGCTTGAAGTCGCGGGCGACGGGCGTTTCGCAGGTCGCGGGCGTTGGCGTGGCGCCCTCGAATGCGGCCGTCATGGCGGCTTTGGGGTCCCTGGCGCACCAGACATCCACGGCCTTCTGCGCCGATGGCGTATTAAGTCCGGTGCGTGGCCAGAACAGATAATCAACCGCGATGCCGAGCTGGTTGACCGCGGCGATGTTGGCGTGGAACGCGCGGCAGTACGGGCAGTCGACGTCGGTGAACACCGTCACCGTGTATTTCGGGTGCTTTGGCGCGAAGCGGAGCATCTGCCCGGGCTCGAGCCTGGCGATCGCATCGCGGCGCAACCGGTCCATCGCATTGCGGGTGAGCGGCGTGCGGGTCTTGACGTCGTAGGCGTTGCCCTGGATGACGTAGCGTCCGTCGGCGGTCATGTACAGCACCTGGCCTTGCGCGATCACCTGGTAGAGGCCCGCGATCGGCGTTGGGGTGATCGACTGCGCGCTGACGCCGGGCACCATGGCGCTGACCGCGGTGGCGACGGCCTGGCGTATCGCGGGCGTGACCGTGCTGGCCGGCGCCGGTGCTGCGGTGGTGGCGGGCGGCGCGGGAGGCGAACACGCACTCAGTGCGAACAGGGAAAGGCCGAGCAGGCCGGGCAGTTTCAACATGGGGATCGGGGATGCGGCGCGATGGGTGTTGTGGATACCGGCGATGCTAGCACGCGGGACGCGGCGGACTGTGGCAGGGCGTGCAGTCGCGCTGGATGCTCCTGCACGCGGGTGGTGGCGGCGCCCCGCCGTGCCGGGTCGAACCGTACGCTCAGAACGTCAGCCACCAGCAACCGCCCATTTCCATCACCCCGAAGTCGCGCGTGCTGGCGTCGTTCCCGGCGGTTGCAATGCTGACCCCGACCAGGCGGCCGCGGGCCGCTGTCGCGGTCGACCGCGAAGGCGTCGCGGCACCGGGTGTCTGATCCGGCTGCGCTGGCAGCGGGCCGCCGGCGTACGCGAGGGTAATGCCGGCCAGCGGTTGCTGCAGCCATGCGGCGAGGGATCCGAGCGTGGCGTGCGCGGAGCCCGTACCCATGCCGCGCCAGAGGATCAGGCCGGCCAGATGGTTGACATCGTGGCGGGCAAATGCGCCGGCGATGGCATCTTTGAGCGCCGTGGGCGAGCCCGCGCAAACGCCTTTGAAGGGCGCGCTGGGCGACGCGGCGCCGGCGCGCGTTCCGGCCGGTGGTGCCGGCGTCCCGCAGGGTTCGCCCGAAAAGACCGGCTCGCCCTGGGCGCCGAGGCAGCGGTACACCGCGGTTTGCGCGTGTACGAGCGGCGCCCACGCCAGCAGCGCGAGCAGACAGCAACAGTGCCAGGCCGAAAACCGCATGGCGCCAGTCTAGTTGGACTGGCATCCGGCCGGTCTCCTAGGCCAGCCGCTGCATGACCGCCGCGGTCGCGCGGGCGCGGTTCAAGGTGTAGACGTGCAGGCTGGGCGCGCCGCCGGCCAGCAGCCGCCGGCACATGCTGGCCACCACCTCGGCCCCGAACTCGCGCACGGCTTCGGCGTCGTCGCCGAACGCCGCCATGCGCTTGCCGATCCAGCGCGGGATTTCCGCGCCGCAGAGGTCGGAGAAGCGCCGCAGTTGCGCAAAGTTGCTGATGGGCATGACACCGGGGACGATCGGGATCGTGATGCCGGCCTTGCGCGCGTCGTCGACGAAACGGAAATAGGCGTCGGCGTTGAAAAAATACTGCGTGATCGCGCCATCGGCGCCGGCCTCGACCTTGGCCTTGAAGTGGCGCATGTCGGCCACGGCGTGGTCCGACTGCGGATGGCATTCGGGATAGCACGCAACTTCAACGTGGAAGTAACCGTCGTGCTCGCGGCGGATGAAGTCCACCAGTTCCGAGGCATAACGAAAATCGCCCGGTGAGGCCATGCCGGACGGCAGGTCACCGCGCAGCGCGATGATGCGCGTGCAGCCAAGCGCACGGTAGTTAGCGAGCAAGGTGCGGATTTCATCGCGCGAGCCACCCATGCACGACACGTGCGGCGCGACTTCCAGCGCGTGCTTTGCGCGCAGGTGCTGCACCGTGAGCGGCGTCTGGGTGAGGGTGGAGCCGCCGGCGCCAAAGGTGACGCTGACGAACTCCGGCGCCAGCGCTTTCAGTTTCGGCAGCGCGCGCTCAAGCTGGGCGCGCTGCTCGTCGGTCTTGGGCGGAAAGAACTCCAGCGAGAGCGGAATCATGGCATCCGGCGGTCATATATCTTTTCATCAAGATATAGAGAACTGTATCCGGCTGCAACGGCTGCCCCGCATCCCCCCGCGCTGCGCGCGACCCCCTTCCTGCGGAAGGGGGTAAGCATCGCGTCTGGCGTGCGACCCTCCTTCCCGCGGAGGGAGCATCAGCCACGACGCACTTCCTGCTTTCTGCGGAAGGGGTGGACATTGCGTCTGGCGCACGTCCCCTTCCTGCGGAGGGAGCATCAGCCACGACGCACTTCCTGCTTTCTGCGGAAGGGGGCGGACATCACGCCTGCCGCACGTCTCCTTCCTGCGGAGGGAGCATCAGCCGCGGCGCACTTCCTGCTTCCTGCGGTGGGGTGGGCATCACACCTGGCGCGCGACCCCGTTCCTGCGGAATGAGGTGGGTATTGCGCCCGTACGCCTCCCCCTTCCGCAGGAAGGGGGATTGAGGGGGATGGCTGTTGCGGGTTTTGCACGCAAGACACCCGCCCCGGTGCGGTGGCCCGTTGCGTACCGAAGGAGGGATACGCGTCCCCATTCGGCTACCGGGGTCGATCGCGAACGACCGCGTTTTCAGGCCACTTTCTTCCACTGCCCGAGTGCCGCGAGGCCGTTGTCGCGCGCGCGCTCAACCACGATCTTTTGTGCGGCGGCGACGTTGCCCTTCATGTCCTTGGACCACAGGTGCAATGCGGCCTGCTGCATCGCACGCCCGTACGAGAACGACAGTGGCCACGGGTGCGGGCCCAGCTGGTTCATCGCGTTGAGGTGCGCGGTGGCGTCTTCATCGCTCTGCCCGCCGGACAGAAATACGACGCCCGGCAACACCGCGGGCACGGAAGACTTCAGGCACAGGATCGTGGATTCGGCGACTTCCTCCACGTCGGCCTGCTCCGTGCAATCCTTGCCCGAGACCACCATGCTGGCTTTGAGGATGGTGCCTTCGAGCATCACGTTGTGCTCATACAGCGCGGCGAACAGCGAGCGCAGGGTGGCTTCGGTGACTTCGTAACAGGTTTCAATGTCGTGGTCGCCGTCCATCAGGACTTCGGGTTCGACCATCGGCACCAGCCCCGCTTCCTGGCACAGTGCGGCGTAGCGCGCCAGCGCGTGGGTATTGGCGTCAATGCAGGTGCTGGACGGCATGTCCTCGCCGATGGTGATGACCGCGCGCCACTTGGCGAACTCGGCCCCCAGGCGCACGTATTCATCCAGCCGCGCGCGCAGGCCATCCAGGCCTTCGGTAACCAGCTCGCCCGGGAACCCGGCCAGCGGTTTGGCGCCCTTGTCGACCTTGATGCCGGGGATGATGCCGGCGTCCTTCATGACCTTGGTGAATGGCACGCCGGTCTTGGTCGCCTGGCGGATCGTTTCGTCGTACAGGATGGCGCCGGAAATGTGCTCGGCCAAACCTGGCGCCGTCAGCAGCATTTCCCGGTAGGCGCGGCGATGCTCTTCGCTGTCGGGCACGCCGACCGCGTCGAAGCGCTTCTTGATGGTGCCGGTGGATTCGTCGATCGCGATGATGCCCTTGCCGGGCGCGACCATCGCCTGCGCGACGGCTTCCATCTGGTCGATGCTCATGGCGAACTTCCGCTGCAGGATGTGGACTGCCAAGTATAGGGTGAGAAGCCGGCGCGTGCGCGATGCCGGCGGCATTGCGCACGGCTTCGACGAGGCGCGCTGGGAGCGCACCCGAACGCCGCAGGCGGCCCGAACGGCGAGCGCCATGGATGGCGCGAGTAGCGGGCGGCCATGGGTGGTCATACCGGCACCGGTACCGCGGATGGTTGCTGGCGGCTCCTGAACAAGTACCCCGGAGAGGGGGTTGGTCACCGATAGCCGTCGGGGAATCCTTTGAGGCTGCAGGCGTCGGTGATGCGCTTGCGCGCGGCCTTGTCGGCCGGCAGGTTGAACGGCACGATGAGGTAGGTGAATACGGGCGCGCGCACCGCGTTGTCGGCGCCGGGGGCGTAGTGCATGTCCTTGACCGCGCTGGCGGCGACGCTTGCAAGGTCGCCGGCCGGAATGGTCTTGCGCACGACGATGTCGCGCGTCACGCCATCCGAGCCAATCACGTAGGTGACCGCCGAACAGGTCGGCTTGTCAAGGTTGGTCCCCATGTTGGGGACGTCGACCTCGAGCGCGGTGTTGGTCATCACCCAGTAATGGTCGAGCTGGCTGGGCTGGACGGCCTGGATGTTGGGCGGCACCGCGGCGGTGGCAGTGCCGGCCAGGGCCATGGCCATCAGTGCCAGGCAAGTCCGGAGCCGCGCGTCGCCCCGCCGCCGCGGGGCGGCCCCCTTCGTAGCGACGGCGGCAAAACGCTGCGGCGGTGTGCAGTCGTCTTCGCCCCTCCGCCGGATGGGGGACTGGGCGCGATGGTTTTTGCCGTGCCGCGGGAGTCGGATCATTGCAAATCCCTCAAGCTTTCCGCGATGCCGTTCGCGCCGACGCTGAGGAGTTTCAGCGAGTTGGTGCCGCCGCCGCGGCCGGTGTGATCGCCGTGGGTGACGAGGACGCGGTCGCCCTCGGCCAGATCGCCGCTTGCGAACAGCTGGCACACGGCGTCGCGTATCACCTGCCGCACCACCGTGACGGGCGTGCGCTCGGCGGCGAAGGGCATGGGTTTCACGTCGCGCAGCAGCAGCATGTGGCGGCGCGCCTCGGCGCTTGGCGTGAGCGCATAGATCGGCACCGACGAGCGGTAGCGCGACAGCCATTGCGCGGTGGTGCCCGACTCGGTGAGCGCCACGATCGCGCGTACCGGCATTTGCGTGGCCAGGAACATGGCCGCCATTGCGATGGCCTGGTCGCTGCGATCCAGCCGGTGGGTACGCGTGGAGATTTTTTCGCGCGCCTCGAATTGGCGTTCGGCGCCCAGGCAGATGCGCGCCATCGCGGCGACGGCGGCGTCGGGGTGTTTGCCGGCCGCCGATTCGGCCGACAGCATGACCGCATCGGTGCCGTCGATCACCGCGTTGGCGACGTCCAGCACTTCGGCGCGGGTGGGAATCGGCGATTCCACCATCGACTGCAGCATCTGGGTCGCGGTGATGACCGCGCGATTGCGCGCCAGTGCCTCACGGATGATCTTTTTTTGCAGGCCCGGCAATTCGGCGTCGCCAATTTCAACGCCGAGGTCGCCGCGCGCGACCATCACGGCGTCGGACGCGTCAATGATTTCTTCCAGCTTGCCGATGGCTTCGGCGCGCTCGATCTTGGCGATCAGCCAGGCGTCGCCGCCGGCTTCGCGCAGCAAGGCGCGGGCCTCGACGATGTCGGCGGCCGAGCGCACGAATGACACCGCAAGGAAGTCGGCCTTGAGCTCGGCGGCCAGTTTGATGTCGGCGCGGTCCTTGTCCGACAGCGCGTTCAGCGACAGCCCGCCGCCCTTGCGGTTGAGGCCCTTGCGGTCCGAAAGCTGGCCGCCGATGACGACGGTGCAGTGGATCGCCGTGCCGTCCACACCCGTGACTTCAAGTTCGACCAGGCCATCGTCCAGCAACAGATGATCGCCCGCCTTGACGTCGCCCGGCAGGCCAAGGTAACTCACGCCCACGCGGGTCGCGTCGCCGGCGGGCGCGCCGGCACGGCAATCCAGGGTGAAGGCGGCGCCCGGCTCAAGTTGTATCGGGCCATCGGCAAAGCGGTCAATGCGGATTTTCGGGCCTTGCAAGTCGGCCAGAACGCCGACTTCGCGGCCGAGCCGGGCGGCGATGGCATGGGCTTGCCGCGCGCGCCGCAGGTGGTCTTCGGGCGTGCCGTGGGACAGGTTCAGGCGCACGACGTCGATGCCCGCGCGCAGGGCGCGTTCCAACATGCCAGGCGCGTCGGTGGCGGGGCCAAGCGTGGCAACGATGCGGGTGCGGCGCGAAGCGGTCTTCATCGCATAACGCTAGCACACGCCGCGGCGGGTAGCCGGTCGCGGGCAACCGACCGGTGCGCGGCCAGCGGCGCGCGGCGTTTTACGTTCGCGGCTGCAAAAAAAGCCCCGCGCGAGGCGGGGCTTTCGTTGGACGCGTGGCCGCGGCCGATCAGTGCAGGGCCAGCAGCGGGATGATCAGGAGGGCCACGATGTTGATGATCTTGATCAGCGGATTCACCGCCGGGCCCGCGGTGTCCTTGTAGGGGTCGCCCACGGTATCGCCCGTGACCGCGGCCTTGTGCGCCTCGGAACCCTTGCCGCCAAAGTGGCCGTCTTCGACGTACTTCTTGGCGTTGTCCCACGCGCCGCCGCCCGTCGTCATCGAAATCGCCACGAACAGGCCGGTGACGATGGTGCCGATCAGCACGCCGCCGAGCGCCTTGGGGCCGAGGATCAGGCCAACCAGGACCGGTACCACGATCGGCAGCAGCGACGGGATGATCATTTCCTTGACCGCGGATTTGGTCAGCATGTCCACCGCACGCGAGTAGTCCGGCTTGCCGGTGCCTTCCATGATGCCCTTGATCTCGCGGAACTGGCGGCGAACTTCTTCCACCACCGCGCCCGCGGCGCGGCCGACGGCTTCCATCGCCATCGCGCCAAACAGGTACGGGATCAGGCCGCCGATCAGCAGGCCGATGATCACCATGTGGTCGGAAAGGTCGAAGGTGAAGCTCGAGTATGTGGTTCCCGCAGCGAGCGCCTTGGCCTTGCCGGCCACGTCGAGGTTGTTGGTGTAGTCGGCAAACAGCACCAGGGCCGCCAGCGCCGCCGAGCCGATCGCGTAACCCTTGGTCACCGCCTTGGTGGTATTGCCGACGGCGTCCAACGGGTCGGTGATGCCGCGGACTGCTTCCGGCAGTTCCGCCATTTCGGCGATGCCGCCGGCGTTGTCGGTGATCGGGCCGTAGGCGTCGAGCGCAACGATCATGCCGGTCATCGACAGCATTGCGGTCACCGCGACGGCGATGCCATAGAGGCCGCCAAAGTAATACGCAAACCAGATCGAGGCACAGATCGCCAGCACCGGCCAGGCGGTCGCCTTCATCGAGACACCGAGGCCGGCAATGATGTTGGTGCCATGGCCGGTGGTCGATGCCTTGGCGATGTGCTGCACGGGTTTGTGGTTGGTGCCGGTGTAGTACTCGGTGATCCACACGATGAGGCCGGTCAGGATCAGGCCGATCACCGCGCAATAGAAGAGGTTGTTGGCGGAAATCGAGGCGGTCTCGCTGGAAAGGCCCTCCGGGAACAGCGCGTGGGTGATGAACCAGAACGCGATGGCCGACAGCAGCGCGGACGCGAATACGCCGCGATACAGCGCGCCCATGATCGAGCTGCCTTCCTTGACCTTGACCACGAACGTGCCGAGCACCGAGGCGATGATCGAGGCCGCGCCGAGGATCAGCGGGTACAGGACGGCGTTGGGGTTGGCGGCAAAGGCCAATCCGCCCAAAAGCATGGTGGCGACCACGGTCACGGCGTAGGTTTCAAACAGGTCCGCCGCCATGCCGGCGCAGTCGCCGACGTTGTCGCCCACGTTGTCGGCGATCACCGCCGGGTTGCGCGGGTCGTCTTCGGGGATGCCGGCTTCGACCTTGCCCACGAGATCCGCGCCCACGTCGGCGCCCTTGGTGAAGATGCCGCCGCCCAGGCGCGCGAAGATCGAGATCAGGGAAGCGCCGAAAGCCAGGCCCACCAGCGCGTGCAGGCCGGCTTCACCGGTCAGGCCGAACCGGTTGAGGAGCATCCAGTAACCGGTGACACCCAGGAGGGCCAGGCCGACGACCAGCATGCCGGTGATCGCGCCGCCGCGGAACGCGACGTTCATCGCCTTGCCGATACCGCTGCGCGCGGCCTCGGCGGTACGCACGTTGGCGCGCACCGACACGTTCATGCCGATGTAGCCGGTGGCGCCGGAAAGGATCGCGCCGATCGCAAACCCGATCGCCGTGGGCCAGCTGATGAGGAACCCGATCAGCAGGAACAGCACCACACCGGCGACGGCGATGTAGGTGTACTGACGGTTGAGATAGGCCTTGGCGCCGACCTGGATGGCGTGCGCAATGCCTTGCATGCGTTCGTTGCCGGCGGGCTGTTTCATGATCCAGCCGGCGGAAATGATCCCGTACAGGATCGCCACGACCGCGCAGGCAAGCGCGATCCATACACCATACTGTTCCAGCATCGGGAAACCCCTTAGGCACTGACCCGCAACGGGCATTCCGGCAAGTATAACGGTCGCTGCCATGCGACCCAAGCGGGACCTGTTGTGGATCAGGGCGCGCCCGCGGGGCTGGCCTACAATGGCGGCTTGGCCCGTCAGGCGGCCGCTCATTGGACTTTGGCATGCACGCGTCCCGTTTTGCCGCCCGGCGGGCGGCGTTCCGCAAATTGCACGAATCTGGCTGTTTCATCATTCCCAATCCCTGGGATGTGGGTTCGGCACGGCTGCTGGCGTCGCTCGGCTTCAAGGCGCTGGCGACCACGAGTTCCGCTTGTGCGTGGTCGATCGGGCAGCCCGACGACAGCATGGATGCCGACGCGGTCCTGGCGCACTTCCGCACGCTGGTCGCGGCCACCGAGTTGCCGGTCAACGCCGACTTCGAGGACGGTCACGCGCGCGATCTGGTGCAGCTGAAGGCGAACGTGCGCGCTTGCGTCGAAACCGGCGTGGCGGGGCTTTCAATCGAGGATTCCAGGCGCGATCCGGTGCAGCCGCTGTATGACTTCGACGAAGCCGTGGCGCGTATCCGTGCGGCGCGCGAGGCGATCGACGCGACCGGCGAGGACGTCATGCTGGTTGGCCGCGCGCAGTGCTTCATCACCGGTGGTGCCGACCCGTTGCCGGAAACCCTGAGGCGGCTCAAGGCCTACGCCGCTGCGGGCGCCGATTGCCTCTACGCGCTGGGCGCCAGCAAGCCCGAGGACATCCGCGCGATCGTCACCGCGGTCGCGCCCAAGCCGGTCAACGTGCTGGTCGGGCATCCCGGCGCCTACACCCTGGCCGACTTTGCCAAGCTGGGGGTGCGCCGGATCAGCGTGGGCGGAGCCCTGGCGGGCGCCGCGTGGGGTGCATTCCTGCGCGCGGCGCGGGACCTTGCCGCGGGCCGCTTCGACGGTTTTGCCGGTGCCGCGCAACACAGCGAGATGAATGCCTTGTTCGATCGTGCCTGAAGACTTCCCCCTTCCGCAGGAAGGGGGATTGACGGGGATGGCTCTTCGCGTCTTGGTTCACATCCCCCCGCTGCCTGCCGCAGGCAGCGCGACTCCCTTCGTTCCGAAGGGGAAGCATCGCGCGTTGATCCGCCTCTACCGGGCGGCGTCCCACGCCGGCAGTTGCTTGCGTATGGCAACGTTTTTCAGCGTGACGTAGTCGGGCAGGCCGTCCTTGCCGTAAGGCGGCGGCGCTTCACCGCGGATCAGCGGCGCGAGGTAGCGGCGCGCGGCGGCGGTGATGCCGAAGCCGTCGCGGGTGATGAACGACCGCGGCAGTTTTTTCTCGCGGTTGGCGATCTGCTCGAGGCGCGCCGTCGCGATTTTCCAGCGGTACGGCGCGTCGCTGACGCGCTCGATCACGGGCATGACGGCGTTGGTGCCGGCCAGCGCCAGTTCCACCGCGGCGCGGCCGACGGCTTGCGCCTGTTCGAGATCGGTCCTGGACGCGATGTGCCGCGCCGAGCGCTGCAGGTAGTCGGGCATCGCCCAGTGCGTTTTCAAATGCAACCGCTCGCGCAGCATGCCGGCCAGCGCGGGTGCGACGCCGCCAAGCTGCGTGTGGCCGAAGGCGTCGGTGCCGGCGTGGGCGTCGGCGACGAAACGGCCGTCGCCGTACTTGATGCCTTCGCTGGCGGCGACGACGCAATAGCCGACGCGGCTGACCGTTGCGGCTACCCGGGCGAGGAAGGTGTCGGTATCAAACGCGCGTTCCGGGAACAGGATGATGTGCGGCGCGTCATCGCGCGTGGTGCCGGCAAGGCCGGCAGAGGCCGCGATCCAGCCCGCGTGGCGGCCCATGACTTCCATCACGAACACCTTGGTCGAGGTGTCGGCCATCGAGCGCACGTCCAGCGCGCACTCGCGCAGGCTGACCGCGGTGTACTTGGCCACCGAGCCAAACCCCGGGCAGCAGTCGGTGACCGCAAGATCGTTGTCGACCGTTTTCGGCACGCCGATGCAGCGGATGTCGTAGCCCATGGTCTTGCCAAGTTGCGAGAGCTTCAGCGCGGTGTCGGCCGAATCGTTGCCGCCGTTGTAGAGGAACCAGCGGATGCCGTGCGCGCGAAAGACATCGATGAGGCGCGCGTACCTGGCGTGATCGACTTCCGGCGCCTTGAGCTTCACGCGGCACGAGCCAAAGGCGCCGCCCGGCGTGTGCGCGAGCGCGCGGATGGCGGCCGGCGATTCCTTCGAGGTATCGATCAAATCCTCGCGCAGGACGCCAAGGATGCCGTTGCGTGCGGCGTAGGCGGTGACCCGGTGCTGGCGGCAGGTTTCGATGACGGCCGCAGCGGTCGCGTTGATGACGGCGGTGACGCCGCCGGACTGGGCGTACAATAGTTTTCCTGCAGGTTTCAATGTCGCGTGCATGTGCGGTCGGCGTGATGCGTGGCGTTGACGGGGCGGCTCGGCGGAAGCTAGCGTACCCCGTCCCATGCGGGATTTCGGCAACGCAAGGCTCCGCAATTTGGCGGGTCGGAAAAGGAACGGCATGCGCATCGTACTGCTTGGCGCCCCCGGTTCGGGCAAAGGCACCCAGGCCAAACGGCTGAAGGCGGAGCTCGGGCTGGCACACATCTCGACCGGCGACCTGTTGCGGGCGGCGGTCAAGGCGGGCACGCCGCTGGGGCTTAAGGCCAAGGCCGTGATGGAAGCGGGCCAGCTGGTATCCGATGCCATCGTGCTGGGCCTGCTGGAAGAGCGTCTGGCGCAGGCCGATACCCGGCCGGGTTTCATTCTCGATGGCTATCCGCGCAACCTTACCCAATGCGCCGCGCTGGACGCGTTGCTTTCGCGCGTGGGCCGGCCGTTGCAGGCGGTGGTGAAGTTGAACGTGCCGGATGCCGCGATCGTCAAGCGCTGCGAACTCCGCTTCGAGCAGGAGCACCGGGCCGACGACAATCCGGAAACCGTGCGCAAGCGCCTCGCGGTGTATGCCGAGCAGACCGCGCCGGTCGCGGGTTTCTATGCGCAGCGCGGATTGCTGACGGAAATCGATGGCGTCGGCCCGATCGACGCGATCGGCGACCGCATCCTTGCCACCCTGCACGCGCGCGCCAGTACCTGAGTTTGCCGCACCTGCTGACCAGCCTGATCGACTTGTGCCGCTTCCGGCGTGGGCCGGAAGACGTGCCGTATGCGCCGCGTGCGTTGATTGCACTGTTGATCGCCGCCGGCACACTGCAAGTTGCGTTCAACCTGCACAATGGAGCGAGGCCCGGGCTGGTCGCGGCGGCCGTGGCGGGTAGTCTGGCGGTGGTCGGCGGGGTGTTTGTCCTGCTGCGCTCGCGCGACAAGTCGGCGCGGTTCGTGCAGACCCTGACCGCGCTCGCCGCGGTGTATCTGGTTTTCGGTATCGTCACCGATGCGTTGGCGCTGTTCCTGCCGCTGCGCGCCTTGCGTGAGGAAATCCTGCAGCATCCCGGTCATCCACCGGCCTTGACCGGGGCCAATGTGCTGGTGCTGATGGCCGTTTTTGCGCTGGGCGTATGGCAGCTGTGCGTGTGGATCCGCATTCTTCGGCGCGCGCTCGAGGTGTCGCTTGCCGGCGCGGTGCTGGGGTTCCTGTTGTTGCTGCTGGTCGATTGGGTCGTCACCGGCCTTGCGGCGGCGGCAATCGGCGCGGCCTGAAGGAGTCGACGGCGTGCGTATCCACATCCTTGGAATCTGCGGCACCTTCATGGGCGGCATCGCGGCGCTGGCGCGCGCGCTCGGCGTCACGGTCGAAGGCTCCGATGCCAACGTCTATCCGCCGATGAGTGACCAGTTGCGCGGACTCGGCATCGCCCTTGAGGAAGGCTGGTCAGCCGAGCACCTCAAGCCCGCGCCGGACCTTGTCGTTGTCGGCAATGCGCTGTCACGCGGCAACCCGTCCGTCGAGTACATGTTGAATGCGGGTCTGCCGTACCTGTCCGGCCCGCAGTGGCTGGGCGAGAACGTGTTGCGCGGGCGCGAGGTGCTGGCCGTGGCCGGCACCCACGGCAAGACCACCACCAGCAGCTTGCTGGCGCATCTGCTGGATGCCGCCGGGTTGACGCCAGGATTCTTGATCGGCGGCGTACCCGAGAACTTCGGGGTGTCGGCGCGCCTTGGTACTAATCAACCCCGGGAGAGGGGCAGGGGTGAGGGTTCGGTCACGCCGGATGTCGGATCACGCGCGTTCGTACCCTCATCCGGCCCTTCGGGCCACCTTCTCCCGGAGGGAGAATGGAAGACGCCCTTTGTCATTGAAGCCGACGAGTACGACACCGCATTCTTTGACAAGCGCTCCAAGTTCGTCCACTACCGTCCACGGATCGCGATCCTCAACAACCTGGAGTACGACCACGCCGACATTTTTCCCGACGTCGCGGCGATCCAGCGCCAGTTCCACCATCTGGTGCGGACGGTGCCGGGCAACGGACGCCTGATCGTCAACGCCGAAGACCTGCGGCTGGCCGAAGTGCTGGCGATGGGCTGCTGGACACCGGTTGAAACCTTCGGCATCGACGCGGGTGACTGGCGCGGAGCGCTGCTTGAAGCCGACGGTGCCGCGTTTCGGGTGACGCACCAGGGCCAGCTGGTCGGCGAGGTGCATTGGGCGCTGCTCGGTCGCCACAACGTGATGAACGCGCTGGCGGCGCTGGCGGCCGCGCACGCGGCGGGCGTTGATGCGCAAGCGTTGCTGCCGGCGTTCGCAACATTCCAGAGCGTCAAGCGCCGGCTGGAACGGCTGGGCGAGGTGAAGGGCATCCACGTTTACGACGACTTTGCACATCACCCGACCGCCATCGCCACGACGCTTGCGGGGTTGCGCGCGAAGGTTGGCGCCGCGCGCATCCTGGTTGCGCTGGAGCCGCGTTCAAACTCCATGCGCTCGGGCGCACACCTTGCCGGCTTGGCGCCGTCGCTGGCGGTGGCCGATGGGGTCTGGCTGTTGCAGCGGCCTGGGCTGCCGTGGGACGCGCACCGCGTCACCAACGCCATGGCGGGCCGGGGAAGGGTGTCGGCGTCGGTGGCCGACCTCGTTGCCGCCGTGGCGGCCGCGGCGCGTCCGGGTGACCACGTCGTATTCATGTCCAATGGCGGGTTCGAGAATGCGCCGCGGCGGTTCCTTCAGGCCTTGCGCGCAGGCTAGACTCGGGGCGTGAAACGCCGCGAGATTCCACTGTTCCCGCTCAACACCGTACTGTTCCCCGGTGGCGTATTGGGCTTGCGCATTTTCGAGGCGCGCTACCTTGACATGGTGCGTGAATGTACGCGCGATGATGGCCGGTTCGGGATTTGCCTGATCATGCGGGGGCAGGAAGTGGGCGAGCCGGCGCTGCCCGCGGCGGTCGGTACTTTGGCGCGCATCGTCGATTTTGACACCTTGCCCGACGGCGTGCTGGGAATCACGGTGACTGGTGGTACCAGGTTTCGGGTGCACCGGTCGCGCGTGCGCAACAACGGGCTTGCGGTGGGTGAGATACGCCATTGGCCGGATGAGGCGCGGGTCGAGGTGCCGGTCGAGTTTTCGCTGTTGCCGGCGATTCTGGAACGCCTGGCCGAACAGGCCGGATTGAGTTGGCGCAACGGCCCGCGTGAGCGCTACGACGATGCGAGCTGGGTGGGGTTCCGGCTGGCCGAATTGCTGCCCCTGGATGACCACGAACGCCAGGGGCTGCTGGAAACCACCGATCCGCTGGAGCGGCTGGCGATGTTGCGCGACGCGATGCCCCGCTTCCAGAAGCCCTGATCGCGTTGGCCAAACCTGAACGGCTGGGTGTAATGTGACTTCGTGTACACTTTACACATATACAAATTGCGTATGTGTCCGAAATGGCGATGATGCATCCATCGCCAGTCGGCGATAGACCATCAGGAGATTCCGCATGAAACCACTTTCGATTGCCTGCGCGCTTGCGCTTGGGCTTGCCTTCAGCGCGGCCGCACCCGCGGCGCTGGCCCAGCCCGCGCCGGCCGCTGCGGCAGCGTCCGCAACCACCGTTGCCCCCGCCGCGCCCAAACTGCACGCCGCGTTGCGTGGGTTGTGGCATGGCCACATCGTTACCACCCGTGAGTACGCGCTCGCGGTACATGCCGGCAACCAGGCCGGCGCGGCCAAGGCCGCCAGCGCCGTGGTTGCCAATGCCAAGCAGATCGCGAACGCGGTCGCGGGTTTCTATGGCAAGCCGGCCGGTGATGGCCTGCTGAAGTTGCTGGCCGGCCACTGGGGCGGGGTCAAGGCGCTGACCGATACGACCAAGGCCGGCAACACCGCGGGTGAGCAGAAGGCCATGAACGATCTGGCCAGCAATGCCACCGCGATCGCGAAGTTCCTGGCCGGCGCCAACCCGAACTGGACCGAAGCGTCGCTGCAGGGTGCGTTGATGATGCACGTCAACGACCACAAGACGCAGATCGACGAGATGATGTCCAACGCCCCGGCGGCGGAACAGGCAAAGTCCTGGACCGAAATGCAGGCGCACATGAACATGATCGCCGATGCATTGTCCGATGGCATTGCCAAGCAGTTTCCGCACAAGGTGGATTGATCCGCATGAAACGCGCCAGCGCCCTGCGCCAGCTCGGTGATACACAGCAAAAATTGCTGCGCAGGCTGCTGCTGTCGCCGCAGGGCGTCACCGTCGAGGATCTGTGCAAGACGCTTGGCGTAACCCACAACGCGGTCAGGCAGCACCTGGCCGCGTTGATGGCACGCGGGTTCATCGCACGCGGTCAATCCCTGCCGAGCGGCGGGCGGCCGCGCGCGTGTTTCGTATTGTTGCCTGCGGGGCGCGAGCTGTTTCCGCGCAACTACGCACTGATCGCAGAGCGCATGCTTGAATACCTCTATGCGCATGCAGGCACGCAGGCGGTACAGGTCATGCTGGCCGACATGGGGACGCGACTGGGCGAGGATGCGGCCATGCGGATCGCAACCGCGGCGGACCCCGAAGCCGCCACCAAACTCTTGGCCGAACAGCTGGACAGCCTTGGCTATGAAGCCGAGGTCGTCGAGGCGGACGGCCACACCGAAGTCGCGGCATTCAACTGCGTATTCCATCAGCTGGCGCGCGCGCATCCGGACGTGTGCCGGTTCGACCTGGCGTTCATGAGCGCCGCCACCGGACGGCCGGTGCAACGGACGCAGTGCATGCTGCATGGCGCCCCGGCGTGCCGGTTCCGCATTGGTAATGGGCCGGCAAAAACCGGCGCTGCGTAGCGCAACCCCGCGGGGCGGCGTGCGGGCTTTTGCCATCGTGGCGTGCAAACGCCTTCCTGCACCGGACGACGTCGCAAGCTGAACGCCGCGGTGCCGCGCGATCGGTGGTGCGGTGTCTTTGGGGAGGACAGTCCCGTGCGCCAGTCAGCCGGCCGCTGCGCAAGCGGTGATGCGGGTGACGTGTTAGTCTGGACTCGATGGCTTTTGGGCGGGTGAGAGGGCCCTGCAGGAGCGAGGAGGGCTAAAGCGATGGGCGGATGGCTGTTTGGCAGTGGACGCGTGCGGTCGATTTTCTCGCTGCACGGCCGCGAGCGAGGCCCGGAGTCGCTCCGGGAACGCAAGCTGGTATGGCTGGGTGCGTTTGCTCCGGAGGTCACCGAGGAGCTGGCGGCAACCGGCTGGAACGTGCTGCGGGTGCTGGTGGACGATGGCGCCGAGGCTGCCATTGAACGCGCCGCGGCCGACGTGGCGGTGGTCGATCTGGCGGATGGCGACGAGGCGTGGCTCGGCCGCGTCGAAGCGCTGATCGCTGCCCATCACGAACTGCAATGGCTGGCTGTGGCGTCGGAAAAGGCCCTGGCCCTGCCGCGCGTGTGTGAACTGATCCACGACCTGTGCTTTGATTTTTTCATCCCGCCACTGCAAAACTCGCGACTGGCGGTTACCCTCGGCCGCGCCTGGGGCAAGGCGCAGTTGATGGGCCTGGCGCGCAATGGCGCAACGCGGCCGGACGCGAACCTTGGGCTGGTCGGTGAAAGCACCGCGCTGCAGACCGTGCGCGATGCGCTGTGCAAATTCGCCGGCTTCGACATGCCGGTGTTGATCACGGGCGAGACCGGCACCGGCAAGGACGTGGCCGCGTCGGTGCTGCACGCGCGTTCGGTGCGCCGGAGCGGGCCGCTGGTCACGGTGAATTGCGGCGCGCTGCCGGCGAACCTGGTGCAGTCGGAGCTGTTCGGCCACGAGCGCGGGGCGTTTACCGGCGCCGCTGGGCGCAAGATCGGCCGCATCGAGGCGGCCGATGGCGGCACGGTGTTCCTCGACGAGATCGGCGACATGCCGGTGGAGGCACAGGTCAACCTGCTGCGCTTCCTGCAGGAGCGCACGATCGAGCGCGTCGGCGGTACCCATTCGATCCACGTCAATGCCCGCGTCATTGCCGCCACCCACGTGGATTTGCCGCGCGCCGTGCGCGAAGGCCGCTTCCGCGAGGACCTCTACTACCGCCTGAACGTATTGCATGTACACCTGCCGGCCTTGCGTGAGCGCAGCGGGGATGCGCAGATCCTGGCCCGCCATTTCCTTGATGCCTTCCGCCGCCAGCATTCCACGCGCGCCCGGAAATTTTCGGCGGCGGCGCTCAAGGCGATCGGCGAATACGCGTGGCCGGGCAACGTCCGCGAGTTGATCAACCGGGTGCATCGTGCCGCGGTCACCGCCGACCGGCGTTTGCTGGACCCGGCCCACCTTGGACTCGGGCGCGACCGCGCGGCGGCCACTTCCCTGCGCGCGGCGCGCGTGCAGGCCGACCGCGAGACGATCGCTGAAACCCTGCGTGACAGCGGCCACAACATGAGCGAGTGCGCGCGCCGCCTGAACATCTCGCGCAACTCGTTGTACCGGCTGTGCAAGCGGCATGGCCTCAGGAAGGGTGGCCTCGCGCTGCCCTGGGGGCTCAGCGGCCTGCCGTTGGACCCGCTCCCGGCCGTGCCGGAATGGCTCGCGGCCTGCTGCGATGTTGCGCGGCAGGCCGCGTGCGTGCTGGGCGGCTGACCTGCCGCCTAGAACTGGTACGGAATCTTGACGTTCAGCGTGAAGTCCGGGGCGTCCGGGGTCAGGCCAACGCCGAGCATGGTCACCCAGGTCAGGTGCTGGCTCAGCGCGTAGGTGACGCCCAGGTTGAACGTGCCGATGTTGCCGCGGCTGCCGATGATCGGTTTCCACTCTTGACCGTCGATCTTGATGCTGGCCTCGCGCACGATCTTGTCCACGAACGACAAGCTCATGCTGGTGCGGTCGTTGAATGCGAAGGCCACGCCGGCGCCGAAGGTGTAGACGTCGCCGAGACGCACACTGCCGGGCGTGATCGTGTCGGGGCTGGTGTCAAGGTCCTCGAACCGGCCATTGAAGTTGTGCTGGTAGCCGACGCTGGCGAACGCAATCGCCGGGTCCATGGTCTTTACCGCCGAGGCGCCGACGTTGACCGACCACACGCCGTTTCCGGTGGCCTGGTGCGAGGGCACCGCGAAGCGGATGAAATCATCGTCGTCGCGTTCGATGATGCGGGTGTCGGTGCCATACGGCGCGCGCCCGGTCGGCGCAGTGATGCCGCCGGTCAACACCACGTCGGGGCGCGTCGGGGTTTCCGCGAACAGGCGGAAGTTGGCGCTGGCGTTGACGTCGCCGATGGCCGGCGCGTCGTGGGTGCTTTCCTCGGCCAACGCGGCCGCCGAGCCGCCGGCGCCGCCCTTTTGATAGCTGGTCCAGCGTTCAATGAAGGGCACGTCCAGGTTCAGCGTCAGGCGCGGGTTGAGGCCGTAGCGCGCGGCGAGGTTGTAGGTGAGGGAGTCCGATTTCACGCCCTCGACCGCGATGTTGCCAAGGAAGATGGCATCGAGGGCAAGGAACCCATTGAGGGTGAGCTGCTTGCGATCGTAATGGCCGTAGGTCACGCCGGCTTCCAGCGTGAGGGGGCGGTTGAACAGGGCGTGCTCCTGTAGCAGCACGTCCTCGACGCTGCGCTTGGGCTGGCTGCTGCGCGCGGCCTCGGCCGGGCTGCCCGCGTAGGTCCCGGACTCGACCTGCCCTGCGCCGGCGGGTGTGGGCGGTTGCGCGCCTGGCGCGGCCGGCGCGGTTGCGCCGGGCGTGGTTTTGCCGGCCAGTTGCGCCTGCAGCGCCTGCACGCGCACGTCGATCTCCCGCAGGCGCCGTACCTCTGATGCATAGCTGCTCTTGAGCGCGTCCAGTTCCCGTACCAGCGCCTGCACCTCGGCGGATTGGGCGGAGGATGTGGACGCGGGTTCGGTCGCGGTGGCCTGCGCTGCGGCCGGGAGCGCCACTCCATACAGGAGCGCTGCCGTCAGGGCGAGCGCCAGCGGCTTGCGCCGCGACGGAACCCGCGTGGTGCTTGCGGGTCCTGGAATGACGCGTGGATGGTTGCTTGACTGGGTCATCGTCCGCTCCCGGTGATGGCTGTGGGTGGTGCGCGAGTTGTGTTCACGCTCTGAAAGGTCCGGCAAGGCCGGGCGTTACGCGACGGCGGGCGGACGCTCCGGTCAGTCCCGGTCCACGCCATCCGCTAGTCGTTGTGGGGGCCTCAATAGCCGCCGGCACCCAACCCGCGCGACTGCAGCAGGGCGCGTGAGGCGTCCTGCAGTGCCGGGTTGCGCAGCCCTGCGTCGTTCAACACGAGGTCGAGCTGCAGTTGGTTCTGCACCGACTGGCCATCCGCGGTCAGCTGCACCAGCTGGCCAACGCTGCCGCTGCGAATCCACTGCGACACCAGTCCCTGGTCCTTGACGCCGAGGCTCAGCGACAGGCCTCGGGCGGGATCGAACGTGATGGCGACCTGGGCATCGTCAGCCGACAGTTGCGTGGCAAACGGTGCGCTGTTTGCCGTGGAATGGTTTGCGGCGGGTCCGGCCTGGCCGTGGGTGACCTTGAGCGCGGTGACGTTGCGCGCACGGTTGCCATCGCCCGCGACCTGGATGCCCTGCATGAGGCCGTTGACGTTGGCGAGGCCCGCGCCGTCCACCGAGCGCGTCGCCGTATCGGCGTTGCCTGGCAACGCCGGCGTGCCCCGCACGATGTTCATCGTCGGCGTGAAGGTGATTTGCGGCGCGCCGGTACCGCCGTCGCTGAAGTTCATGCCAAGGGTCACGCCGCCGTTGAGCGCCTGGCCGCTGGTGGTGATCCACGAGGACGTCATGCTGACCCCGAAGTACGCCACGGTGCTGTTGCCCAGCATGAAGCGGCCGCGCATGGCCGAGAGCTCCGGGTCGGGTATCAGCTGCAGCGGCGAGGGCGCCGATGCGGGTGCGCCCGTCATCGTTGGCAGCGCCTGTGCGTGGCCCGCGGAAGCGGCGGCCAGCGCGGCGCCGAGGGCCAGCGCAAGGGTGAGGGAGATCCGAATTTTCATGATCGATTCCTTGCGGTTCCTAAAACAAGTCCGCACTGGTGAAACCAAAGTCGAGCAATTCCGCGTCGGTCAGGGGACCCGAGCGGGCGTAAAGCGCGCGCGCACTTGGGGTGCGGTGCGCGTCCAGCAGCACGGTGTTGCGGTCAAAGCCGCTGCCGATTACCGCGAACAACGCGCGCGACGGCCATGCCTGCACGAATTCGTCAATGGACATGTTGGTGTTGCCGAGCGCGGGGTCCGCGATCTCGACCACGTTGTTCCCGATGCGCTTGAGTACCACGAAGTGGCGGTAGCCCTTGAGTTCGATCAGGGCGATGGTCGGCACGCGTACCGCGAGCAGGCGCGCTTCGGTGATGCGGTAGCCGCGCCCGCGCAGCCCCAGGCTCTCCACGTACCGTTTGATGTCCAGCATCGAAAAACCATTGGTGCGGACGACGTCCGGATCGGCCACGCCCATCAGGCCGGCGACCACGGTCGGCTCGTCGACGTTGAGTCCGTAGGCATGGCGCAGCAGGGTGGCGACCGCCGCCGCTCCGCAGCTGAAGTCGGTTTGCTGGCGCACGATGTGGCGGAAGCGCGCGTCCTGCATGCTTTCCACCGGCGCCTTGTAGATTTGGCCGTTCGGCAGCACGCCGGCAAAACTCACTTCGGCCGCCTGTGTCGCGGCGCCCGTCCAGCCCATGCCAAACAGCAGCGCAAGCGTCAGGGTGGCAAGGCGGGGTGCGGCCATGGCGTCGATTCCTCCGGGCGATTCCCGACCCGCTTGCGCGGGCCGGGAGCGTGAAGTGCGGCGTAGCAGAGCGATACGCCGCGGATTGGCGGGTTATTCGCCGCCTGCACCGCCACCGCCCATCCCGGGCTGGGCGACCGCCAGCGACAAGCTGTTGGCTTGCTGGTTGCCCGTGCCGGACGAGACGTTGACGCCGATGTTGCCGGACGCGTTCTGGAAGGCGGCGCCCGACAGGCTGGCGTTGTTGCTGGCCATGGCCACGATGTATTGCGTGGTCGTGACCGTGCCGGTCATCGCGCCGTTCAGGGCAATGTCGCCCATCTCGTGCGCGTCGGTATCAAACGCGAAGCCACCGATCGGCTCACCAGTCGCGCCGGTCTGATCCGTGCGGTACGGGTTCAACACCGCACCCTGGGCCTCACCGTCGAAGTCGACGTGGCCGGTCTGGCTGCCCGCCCGGTGAGCGGTGCCCGTCCAGCTGTCCGGGTAGTAGTTGTTGGCCTGGTAGGCGTTGCCACGCGAGTCACCGCTGTAGGTGCCGCTGAGCGTGCCGAACAGCGCAACATCAACGCTGTCGGTGTAGGACTCGACGGTGCCCGCATTGGTGGTCTGGTTGCCGGCCGAATACTGGCTGGAATCGACGGACGCCTGTGCGTAGTCGGAGGTTGCAACCGAGGCGGCCAGCGCGTTCTTCTGCTGGTTGTTGTTGCCCGAGGTCACGTTCGCGCCGAGGTTGCCCGACGCCCCGCTGAACGCGGCGCCGCCAATACCGGCGTTGTTGGCGACACCGGAGTTCGCGGTGACGTTGCTGTGGCCCAGCTGGTTGACGAACACTTCGGCGTCGGCCATGCCGAACACGAAGCTGGCATCGGTTGCGGCCAGTGCCGCGGCGTTGTCCTGCTGGTTGTTGTCGCCCGCACTGACGTTGAAGCCCAGGTTGCCGGAGGCGTTGCTGGCGACGCCATCACCGATGCTGGCGCCGTTGTCCAGCAGCGAGTTTGCCGCTGCGTTGTCGTGGTTCTTCTGACGATCGTCCACGATCGCGACCGCGGCGGAATCGATTTTGATCTTGCCGGCAACCGTGGGCGAACCGCTGACGTCGATGTCGGTGTGCAGCTTCATTTTCTTGTCGAACACGACTTTCGACTTGTGGGTGCTGCTTTGGTCGAGGGCGTAGCTCTGGCTGAAGTCGCCGGCCGTCTCCTGCGTGCCCGGATCGTGGCCACCGCCCTCGTTGCCGCCGCGTTGGGCGTACGCGCCGGATGTGCAGAACAGTCCGATCGCGACGGCGAGCATGGTTTGTTTCAGTGTGACTTTCATCGTTGAATCTCCTTTGCTTTGGGGGTTACCGCGGCGTCACGCCAAGGTCGATTGACAGATGGTTGGCAGTGAGGTTGTGGGAGCCCGCGATCTGGTTGAGTTGCACGATGCCCTGCGCTCCGCGCAGGGCATCGCCTTCTACCGCAGCGCTGCGCGTCCGCGGGCGGGATTCAGGTGAACCCGGTACCACGGATGCCGCTTGCTGCGTGCACGCGCACACGTCGGCGAACCATTGGTTCGATGACGCTTCGCGTATGCCCGGTGGTGCCAGCACGACGCTGGCGGTATTCAATTGCGCGTTGGCGGTGCCGCTCGCCTGGTTGATCGAGACGAGGCCGCTGACGCGTCCCAGCGCGCCGCCGCCGATGCTCGCGTGGGCTACGGCCGGTGCCTCGGTGCGGTTGTCGCGTTGCTGCTGGTGGGCGCGAATGTATGCCGCCGCCGTGTCGCCGGCCGCGAGGACGCGCAGGTTGGCCTGCTGGTTCTGGTCGCCGGCGGCCACGTTCAGGGCGATCGCGCCGGAACTGCCGTTCAGCACGCTGCCGTCAATGCGGCTGTGGGTCAGGTACGCCAGCATGGAACTGTAATCGTCGGCGTGGGCCGCGTTGAACGCGCCGCCGCCGAGCAGCAGTGGAAGGACGAAAAGGAGGCGCGCGCCGGAAACGTTCATGGTCAGCCTCCCGCCGGTTTGCCGAACGGCAGGGCCTGCAGGGCGCCGGTGATGCTTGAGCCCACCCCGCGCGTTGCGCTGCCGACCACGCTGAGCGGAGTCGTGTTCGTCGCGGTTCCGCGCGGGGTGGGATGACTGCCGGATCCGTGCGTGGCGGCGGGTATCGAGTTGGGTGCGAGCGTGGCCCCGAGCACACGGGTGGCGGCCTGCACCGGGGCGTTGATGGCGCCGGTTTCGCGATCGCTCAGTTCCATGTCGCCGAGCGCGGCGTTGAGCTGCGCGTTTGGCGTCGGATCGACCAGCAGCGCCATGCCCGGCGGCGCCCGCCGCACCGCGTGCCGGGTCGGCACTGCACGCAGCAACACGATTTCACCAGGCTTGGCGTGTACGCCTTGGTGGGCGTCGGCCGCATGCAGCGTGGCCGGGAACACGAGTGACCCAAGCAGCACGGCCGCCAGGCCTGCACACCAGCCGGCGTAGCGTGGCGCTTGGCGGCGTGCGGGGTGCCCGATGGCGGGGGGCTGCTGGTTGCGCATGGTGCCGGTCTCCATTTCGGAGCCATCTACAACGCAAGTCCGGTGCCAAGGCAAAAAACGTCATGCTTTCAGTGGGTTGCAATTCAAGTGGGCGTACCGCGGGTGCGCAACCGTCCCGTCAGGGTGACACCCGGCCTGACGGATTCAGGCGCAACGCCAGGCGTGCCGTGGGTTATGCCGCGTGCCACGGATGTGTCACCCTGGCGGGACAGGTGGGCGCTCGCGAGATGGACGATGACGCCGTGAAGCCCGTACCGGCCGCGCTGGAGGCCAATGGTGGTGCCGGGTCAACCCTATGCATTATCCGATCGCTGAGCATATAAGTGTTGCGATGTCAAGCGTGTTATGTGTATACTGTGACTCCGGACACGTTTTGTAACTGTGGCACCCATGGAGTTGACGCCCCCGTTGCGAGGGGGAAGGGCTAGAGCGAAGCCATGAGCGGATCGCGGTTGGGCAAGGATGGCATTCGGTCGTTTTTTGCCAGAATGGCGGCCGGACGGGGTAGATCGGTGCCTCTGGTGCGCAAGCTGGCCTGGATCGGTGAGCTTGATGCCGGCGTGGCGCGCGAGTTGACGCAAGCCGGTTGGCAGGTGTCGCGGCTGCCCGCTGGCGATTCCGCGGCGGCGGCCGTCGGCCGATCGGGCGCGGCGGTGGCGGTGGTCGATTGCGGCCTTGGCGAAGACCAGCAGGTCACGCAAATCGAGGCCTTGATTGGCGCCCATCCCGAGATGCAGTGGCTGGCGGTGGCCTCCATGGAGGCGCTGGAGCGGCCACGCGCGTGCGAGCTGATCCACGACCATTGCTTCGACTTCCTGATTACGCCGCTGCGCACGGCGAACCTGATCGCATCGCTTGGGCACGCGTGGGGCAAGACGCGACTGTTGCCGTTTGCGCGGCAGGCGAGGGTACCGGCGGATGCGGATCTGGGCATGGTGGGCGCAAGTACCGCCATGGCCGCCGTGCGCGAACGCCTGTGCAAGTTCGCCGGGTTCGACATGCCGGTACTGCTGACCGGCGAAACCGGCACCGGGAAGGACGTGGCCGCGCGTGCGATCCACGCCCGCTCGGCCCGCCATGCCGGGCCGTTCGTGGCGATCAACTGCGGTGCGCTGCCGGAAAACCTGGTGCAGTCGGAACTGTTTGGGCATGAGCGGGGTGCGTTCACCGGTGCCAGCACGCGCATGATCGGCCGCATCGAGGCCGCCGCGGGCGGCGTGGTGTTTCTCGACGAGATCGGGGATCTGCCGCTGGAGGCGCAGTGCAACCTGCTGCGATTCCTGGAGGCGCACACGATCGAACGCGTCGGTGGCACGCAACCGATCCAGGTGGATGCGCGGGTGATCGCCGCGACCCATGTCGACCTTGAGCGCGCCGTGCGCGAGGGGCGGTTTCGCGAAGACTTGTTCTATCGCCTGAATGTCCTGCACGTGCCGTTGCCGCCCCTGCGCGAGCGGGACGGGGATGCCGCGCTGCTGGCACAGCATTTTCTGGATGAGTTTTGTGCGGCGCACGGCGTGCCGCGCCGCAAATTCTCGGCGGCTGCACGCGAGGCCATCACCGCGTACGCGTGGCCCGGCAACGTGCGCGAGCTGATCAATCGCGTCCACAGCGCGGCGGTGACGGCGGGTGCGCGATTGCTGGTGCCAGCCGACCTGGGGCTGGCGGTGGACGCCGCGGGGACAGCGGACTTGCAGGCTGCGCGGGCGCAGACCGATCGCGAGACGATCGTCGAACAGCTGCGCGCGAGCGGCTTCAACATGAGCGAATGTGCCCGCCGACTGCATGTCTCACGCGTTACCTTGTACCGGTTGTGCCGGAAATACGGGCTCAAGACCGATTCGGCTGCGTAGGGCAGGTACTCGATGCGGTCGGCCTCGCTTCAGTGATGAGGTCTTGGTCGCTTGGTCCCGGCCCAGCGAACCTGGCCATGGCCGTGCGGCGCGCATGGCCACGCGTCCGGGAGGTTCCGGTTTGGCTTGCCGTGCCTGAACTTGGATGCGATGCCGGGTTCCACCCCGCTTCGGTGCCTGTGCGGGTCGACGCGTTGCGCGCGCTCGCGGGATCCCCGCCTGGGCGCACATGATGAAGACTCCCGTTGGCCAGTCCAGCCCTAGAACTGGTACGGCAGCTTGACGTTGAGGGTGAAATCCGGCGCGTCTGGCGTCAGGCCAACGCCCAGCAGCGTGACCCAGGTGAGGTGCGGGGTCAACGCGTAGGTGAGACCCACGTTCAGGGTGCCGATATTGCCGAGGCTGCCGATGATCGGCTGCGAGGCCTGGCCGTCGATCTTGATCCTGGCCTCGCGCACGATCTTGTCGACAAACGACAGGCTCATGCTGGTGCGGTCGTTGAACGCAAAGGCCAGGCCGGCGCCGAAGGTGAAATTGTCACCCAGTTCCACCCGGCCGGGGGTGGTCGTGTCCGGGCTGGTGTCGACGTCGCCGAAGTGCCGCTGGAAATAATGCTGGTAGCCGACGCTGCCGAACACGATCGCCGGGTCCATGGTCTTGACCGCCGACGCGCCGATGTTGACCGCCCACAGGCCGTTGCCGGTGGCCTGCTGCGAAGGCACCGCGAAGCGGACGAAATTGTTGTCGTTGTTGCCGTTGCTGTCGCTGGTGTTGTCGCCGGCCTCGATGGTGCGCACGTCGATGCCGTACGGCGCACGCCCCGTCGGCGCGACGAACCCACCGGTCAGCACCACGTCCGGGCGGCTCGGGGTTTCCGCGAACAGGCGGAAATTGGCGCTGGCGTTGATGTCGCCAACGTGGGGGGGATCGGTGGTGTTTTCCTCGGCCAGGGCTGCGGCGGAACCGCCGGCGCCGCCTTTCTGGTAATTGGTCCAGCGCTGGATGAATGGTACGTCCACGTTGAGGGTGAGGCGCGGCGTCACGCCGTAACGTGCGGCGAAATCGTAGGTCAGCGAGTCCGACTTGATGCCCTGGATGGCGATGTTGCCAAGGAAAATCGCGTCCAGCGCCAGAAACCCGTTCAGCGTGAGTTCGCGGCGGTCGTAATGGCCGTAGGTGATGCCGGCCTCGAGGGTCAGCGGCCGATTGAACAGCGCGTGTTCCTGCTGCAGGACGTCTTCGACGCTCCGCTGCGGCTTGATGCTTTGCCTGGCCTCGGCCTGGGTGCCGGCGTAGGTTTCAGCTTCTGCTGGTGGTGTCTGGTTGGACGGGGCGGCCGGTTTCCCGGGCGCAGCCGATCCCAGTGTGGTCTTGCCGGCGAGGCGCGCCTGCAGGGCCTGCACGCGAACGTCGATGTCGCGCAGGCGCCGTACTTCCGCGGCGTAACTGCTTTTCAGGGCTTCAAGTTCACGCGCCAGTGTTTGCGCTTCGGCCGCTTCGTCCGCGGTTGCGGCCGGTGCGGCGTCTGCAGCGGCGGCCTGTTGTGCCGCGGCCGGCAGTGCGAGCGTCCCGAGGAGCGCGGTGGCGATCCCAAGCGCCATGGGCTTGAGAAGGCGTCCGCCGCGGCATGGAGCATGGCGTTGGCCGGTGGTGCGTGCGTTGCCTGTCAGCTGGTTCATCGTCCGCTCCCGGTGATGGCTGTGGTGGTGGAGGCGTGGGCTGCGTCCGCGCCGAGGGTTGGACCCGGGAAGGAGGCAGGCCCGGGTGGGTTTGCGGTGCGCATGGGCGTGGCATGGCCGTCTAGCCGCCGGCGCCGACCGCGCGTGCCTGCAGCAGCGCTGCCGACGCCGCGTGCAGCGCCTGGCTGGATGCGGCTGCACTGCCAAGCACAAGGTTGAGCTGCAGCTGGTTGCTGACCGACTGGCCATCGGCGGTCAGTTGCACCAGCTGGCCGACGCCGCTGTTGCGGATCCACTGTGAAACGAGGCCCTGGCCGACGATGCCAAGGGTCATCTCGACGCCGTCGTCCGGGTTGAACGCAATCGCGACGCGCGCGTCGCCGGAGGTCATCTGCATGGTACCCGGTGCGCTGGCGGGGGCCGCTGCGGCGGCGCTTCCGGTATCGGCGCCCTGGCTGATCCGCAGCGACGTCACATTGACCGCCCGGTTGCCATCACCGGCGACCTGGATGCCCTGCAGCAGGCCGTTGACGCTGGCGAGGCCCGATCCATCCACCGAGCGCACGACACCGCCCGGGCTGGCGGCGGGAATCGCCGCGCCTTGCACGATGTTCATGGTCGGCGTGAAGGTGATCACCGGCGTCGAGCCGGCACCAAAATGCATCCCGAGCACCGCAGCGCCGGTCAGGGTCTGACCGCTGGAAGTGACCCAGGACGAGGCCATGGTCACGCCAAAGTAGGCGACGGTGTTGCTGCCGATGATGAAGCGGCCGCGCATGGTGGCGAGCTCCGGGTCGGGGATCTCCTGCAGCATCGATGCCGTGCGGTTGGATGGCACCGCGGGGGCCGCGGAGGCGGCCGTGGCGTATCCACCGCCGGCCGCGAGCAGGGTGGCAACGATTGCGAGGGTCAATGATTTGTGGGTTCGGGTGTGCATGGTCGATTTCCTGCGGATCTCAAAACAAATCCGCGCTGGTAAAGCCAAAGTCCAGCAATTCCGAGTCGGTCAGTGGCCCCGAGCGCGCGTAGAGCTCGCGGGCGCTCGGGGTGCGCTGCGGTTGCAGCAGCACGGTGTTGCGGTCAAAGCCGCTGCCGATTACGGCGAACAGCGCACGCGACGGCCACACCTGCATGAACTGCGCAAGGGACATGCTGGTGTTGCCAAGCGCGGGGTCCGCGATCTCGACGCGGCCGTGGTCGATCAGCTTCAGCACCACGAAATGCCGGTAGCCGTTGGTCTGGATCAGCACGATCGTCGGCACGCGGACCGTGAGCAGACGCGTTTCGGTAATGCGGTAACCACGCCCGCGCAGGCCGAGGTCGTCCACGTAGTGTTTGATGTCCAGCAACGAAAACCCCTGCTTGCGCACCTGTTCGGGGTCGGCGACGCCCATGAGGCCGGCGAGCACGGTGGCTTCGTCGACGTTGAGGTCGTAGCCATACTTCAGCAGCGTGGCGAGCGCCGCCGCGCCGCAACTGAAATCGGTGTGTTGGCGCACGATGTTGCGAAAGCGCGCCGCTTGCATGCTTTCAACCGGCGCGCGGTACAGCTTGCCGTTGGGCAGCACCGCCGCAAAAGCGATCCCGGCGGCGTGGGCAATCCCTGCGGTGCAGACGATGCCGGCCAGCAAGGACAGGATCAGGCGTGCGGGAGGGAAGCGTGACACGGCATGGGTTCCTTGGGAGAAAGACTCCCGGCCCGCTGCCGCGGGCCGGGAGGGCAAAGCAGCGGGTCCAGGCAGGGGGTACCCGGACACGCCGCTTGGGCCAGACTACGGTTCGCCACCGCCGGTGCCGCCACCGCCCGCTGGCGGCGCAGGTTGCGCGACCGCCATCGCCAGGCTGTTGGCCTGCTGGTTGCCGGTACCCGCCGAGACGTTGACGCCGATGTTGCCGGAAGCGTTCTGGAACGCCGCGCCGGAGAGGCTCGCCGTGTTGGTGGCATAGACGACGATGGGCGTCAGCGCATACACGTACCCGCTGAGCGCGATGTCGTTGAGCGCAATGTCACCCATTTCCTGCGCGTTGGTGTCAAACGAGAGACCGCCGATCGGGTCGCCGGTGCTGTTGGTTTGACCGGCCTTGTACGGGTCCAGCACCGCACCCTGCGCCGAGCCGTCCAGGTCGAAGTGACCCGTTTGGGTACCCGATTTGTGGATGTCGCCGTTCCACATATCCGGGTAGATATCGTTGGCCTGGTAGGCGTTGCCGCGTGAAGCACCCGAGTAGGTGCCGCTCGCACTGCCGCTAAGCTCCACGGCGACCTCAGTGGCGACGTCTTGGACGTAGCCCGTGTTTGCGGTCTGGTTGCCCTTCGAGTACTGGCTCGAATCCACCGATGCCTGCGCGTAGTCGGTGGTCGCAACCGCGGCCGCCAGCGCATTCTTCTGCTGGTTGTTGTTGCCCGAGGTCACGTTGACGCCGAGGTTGCCGGAGGCCGCGTTGAACGCGTTGCCGCTGACCGTGGCGCTGTTGGTCACGCCCGCGTTCAATGTCTCGTTGTTGTGGTCGAGCTGGTTGACGAATACCTCGCCATCGGCCATCCCGAACACGAAGCTCGCATCGGTCGCCGCCAGCGCAGCCGCGTTGTCCTGCTGGTTGTTGTCGCCCGCGCCAACGTTGAAGCCGAGGTTGCCGGAGGCGTTGCTGCCGACGTTGTTGCCAATGCTGGCGCCGTTGTCGAGGAGTTCATTCTCGCCGGCGTTGTTGTGGTTCTTCTGGGCGTTGTCGACGATGGCGGTGGCCGCCGAGTCGACCTTGATGGTGCCCTTGACCTTCGGCTTGCCGCTGATCTCGATGTCGGTGCTCAGTTTCATCTTCTTGTTGAACACGACCTTCGACTTGTGCGTGCTGCTCTGGTTGAGCGAGTAGCTCTGGCTGAAGCCCTGTTCACCGGAGTCCTGTGCATACGCCGCGGAGGTGCAGATCAGCCCGACCGCGACCGCGAGCATGGTTCTCTTCATTGCTACGTTCATGGGTGTCTCCTGTTTGACGTTGGTTACCGCGGCGTCGGGCCAGCCTCGATGCTGAGCTGGTTGGCCGTGACGTTGTTCGAACCCGCGATCTGGTTGAGTTGCACGACGCCCTGCATTCCATGCATTGCCCCGGCTGCAACCGTGGCCGAGTACAAGCGGGTGCCGGAACCTTGCGGATCCGGGCCCGCGGGCGTTGCTTCTTGCGCGCACGCACAAACGCCGGCCAGCCACTGGTCGGCCGGCGTTGCGCGCATGCCCTGTTGCGCCAGCGTGATGCCGGCGGTGTTCAATTGCGCGTTGGCGGTGCCGCTCGCCTGGTTGATCGATATCAGCCCGGCGGCGTTGCCCAGCGCCCGGCCGCCGATCCCGGCGATCGCAATGCCGGGCAGGTTGGCCTGGTTGCCGCGCTGTTGCTGCGTCGCATGAATCTGCACGGACGCCTGGTTGCCAACGGCGAGCGCACGCAGGTTGGCCTGCTGGTTCTGGTCACCGGCGGCAAGGTTGAGCGCGATGGCGCCCGCACTGCCATTCAGCGCGCTGCCGCTGATCTGGCTGGCGGTGAGGTAGGCCAACATGGCCGCGTAGCTGTCGCCCGGTGCGGCGCGCGCGAGCGGGCTGCCGAGGAGCAGCGACAACGCGAGAAGCGTGGCGGCACGCGCGGCGCTCATCCTCAGCCCCCGCCCGGCTTGCCGAACGGCAGCGCCTGCAGCGCGCCGGTGATGCTTGAGCCCACCCCGCGCGTTGCGTTGCCGACCACGCTGAGCGGAGTCGTGTCCGTCGCGGCGCCGCGCGGGGTGGATTGACCTTGCGCCCCGCCCGGGACGGCGAGCGCCGGGCGGGCAGCAAGCGTTGCCAGGACCGCCCCCGTGGCGCCGCGCACCGGCGCGCTGATGGCGCCGGCTTCACGGTCACTCAGCTCCATGCTGCCGAGCGCGGGATCCAGCTGGCTGTTGGGTTTGGTGTCTACGATCAGTGCCATGCCCGGCGGTGCCCGTCGCACCGCCGGCCGTGTGGGCACCGTGCGCAACAGGACGATTTCGCCTGGCTTGGCGTGGACGGCCTGGTGGGCATCGGCGGCGTGCAGCGGGGTTGGGGCCGCCAGCGCCGCGAGCAGCAGACCCGCGGCGTACGCCTGCACCAAGGACTTGCGGAACGGACGGCGGGTTTGTCCTGGCAGCATGGCAACCGAACTCGAAGCCGGGGCCATACCTGTCGCAAATCCGATGCCAACTAGCAATCGGTCATGTTTTCAACAAGTTGCAAACATGCCGGGGGTCAGCCGACGCGTGATTGTTGCACGCGTGATACAGCCGGCGTGCGGCGATTGGGCTCGATCCGAAGCAGCGCGCGCCCCGTGGCGCGCAGCCGCAGGTGTAAAGCGCGTGATACAGGCGCCGGGCACCGTATCCCCGCCACGGACCGGTGCCGGCGCCGCGCCGGTGGCGGTCAATCAGCCGAGCGCCTGGGCGAGATCGGCGATCAGGTCGTCGGCGTCTTCCAGTCCGACCGACAGGCGCACCAGTGCCGGCGGCGCCTGGGTGTGTTCGCCTTCCGCCGACGCCCGGTGTTCGATCAGCGATTCGCAGCCGCCGAGCGACGTTGCGTTGGTGAAGATCTTTGTTTTCCGCGCCACCGCCACGGCCGCGGCGTACCCACCGCGCAATTCGATGCTCAGCATCGCGCCGAAATCGCGCATTTGCCGGGCCGCGATGGTGTGTCCTGCGTGGCCGGGCAGGCCCGGGTAATTCACCCGCTCGATCGCGGCGTGGTTGGTAAGAAACACCGCGACCTTGTGCGCGTTCGCGCAGTGCAGCGCCATGCGTGCCGGCAGTGAATGGCAACCGCGCAGGGTCAGCCAGGCGCTGAACGGCGCCAGCGTGGCGCCGGTCAACACGCGGCGTTGCGCAACCTGGGCGGCAAAGTCATCGTCGTGCGCAAACACCAGCGCGCCGCCGAGCACGTCGCTGTGGCCGCCAAAATATTTGGTGGTTGAATGCATCACGACGTCGGCACCAAGCTCCAGCGGGCGCTGCAGCGCGGGCGTCGCGAAGGTGTTGTCGCACACCATGCGCGCGCCGTGGGCGTGCGCGATGCGGGCCAGCCCGGCCAGGTCACTTACCTGCAGGCGCGGGTTTGACGGCGATTCGGCCCACAGCAGGGCGACGCCCTGGCTGCACGCGTGTTCGACCGCCTCGAGATCCGTGGTGTCGACGGTCGCAACGTTGACGCCGCGCGTGGGCAACACGTCGCTCGCATAACCGCGGGTTCCGACGTAGCAGTCCTGCGGCACCACGACGGTCTGTCCTGCTTGCAGTGTATCCAGCGCCGCGGCGATTGCAGCCATGCCCGACGCGAATGCGAGCGCGCGTGCGCCGCCTTCCAGGGCGGCCAGCGCCGTTTCGAGCCGGCGTTGCGTCGGGTTGTCCGCGCGCTGGTAGGTGAATGCCTGCGGCGGGTTTCCCGGTGCGTGCACGAACGTCGTCGACAGGTGAATCGGGGGTGTGACCGCGCCGGTTTCCGGGTCGGGTTCGGCACCGGCGTGTACGGCGAGCGTGGCGAATTTCGGCGCCATTTTGTTGCCTCCAGACTTGCGTTGGCAGGGTTGCTGCGACCACGATAGCCCAATGGCCGCCAGGCGGCGCCGCGAACCTGGAGACAATGACATGCGATACCTGCACAGCATGGTGCGCGTACGCGATCTTGACGCAAACCTCCGCTTCTATTGCGAGGGCCTGGGCCTGCACGAGGTGCGTCGCCGCGACGTGCCCGCCGGCAAGTTCACCCTGGTGTTCCTGGCGGCGCCGGAAAGTCCCGATGCCGAGCTTGAACTGACCTACAACTGGGATTCGACCGAGGACTATGGCACTGCGCGCAACTTCGGACACCTCGCCTTCCGCGTCGAGGACATCTACGCGACCTGCGCGCGGCTTGCGCAGATGGGCGTCGCGATCAACCGGCCGCCGCGTGACGGCCACATGGCGTTCGTGCGCTCGCCCGACCTGATCTCGATCGAACTGCTGCAGGCGGGGGACCCGTTGCCACCGGCAGAGCCGTGGGTGTCGATGAAAAATTCCGGCGTCTGGTGATGCTCAGACGCGCGCCGCCGCCGCGAATCCCCTGCGCGCAACTTCTAGCGTGGCCGCGATGGTCGCGTCGGTGTGTGCGGTCGACATGAACCCGGCTTCGAAGGTACTGGGCGCAAAGTACACGCCGCCATCCAACATTGAGTGGAAAAAGCGCCCGAATGCCTGGCGGTCGCAGGCCATGGCCTGGGAGAAGGTCGTGACCTTGTCGGCGTTGAAGAACAGGCCGAACATGCCGCCCACGCGGTTGGCCGAGAATGGCACGCCGGCCTCGCGTGCGCAGGCGACGAGGCCATCGCACAGCGACCGGGTTTGCAGCGCCAGGCGCTCGTGAAAGCCAGGTTCACGCACCAGGTCGAGCGTCGCCAGTCCCGCCGCCATGGCGACCGGGTTTCCGGACAGCGTGCCGGCCTGGTAGATCGGCCCCGCCGGTGCAATCTGCTGCATCAGGTCGCGCCGTCCGCCGTAGGCGCCGACCGGCATGCCGCCGCCGATGACCTTGCCGAGCGTGGTGAGGTCGGGCGTGACGGCGTACAGCTCCTGCGCACCGCCGAGGGACACCCGGAATCCGGTCATCACTTCGTCGAAAATCAGCAATGCGCCGTCGCGCGAACACAGCTCGCGCAGCGTTTGCAGGAAGCCGGGCCGTGGTGGCACGCAGTTCATGTTGCCGGCGACCGGTTCGACGATCACGCAGGCGAGGGTTTTGCCCATGGCGTCAAACAACGCGCGGGCGGCGTCGATGTCGTTGTAGGGCAGGGTGATCGTCAGGTCCGCCAGCGCCTTGGGTACGCCCGGCGAATCGGGTACCCCGAGCGTCAACGCGCCGGATCCGGCCTTGACGAGAAACGAGTCGCCGTGGCCGTGGTAGCAGCCTTCAAACTTCACGAAGCGGTCGCGCCCGGTTGCGCCGCGCGCCAGCCGCAGCGCGGACATGGTGGCCTCGGTGCCGGAGTTGACAAAACGCAGCATCTCGATAGCCGGCATCAGCGCGTGGATGGCCTCGGCCAGTTCGGCCTCGGCCGCGCACGGGGTACCGTAGGACAGCCCGTTGCGGACGGCGCGCTCGACCGCTTCACGCACGTGCGGGTGGTTGTGGCCGGCGATCATCGGCCCCCACGAGCCGACGTAATCAATGTAACGCTTGCCCTCGACATCCCACAGGTACGGCCCGTCCGCGCGCGCCGCGATGAAGGGCTCGCCGCCTACGGACTGGAACGCGCGCACGGGTGAATCAACACCGCCGGGCAGCACCTGCTGCGCGCGGCGGAAGAGTTCGAGGTTGCTGGTCATGCCGGTACCGTGGGGTTGGGAGTGGCGGCGCGGTGCCGTCGAAAATCGTGCAACGCGGCGCGCAAGGCTGCCATTGTCCGACGTGACGTGCGCGATCGCCAGCCGCGTTCGAGCCGCCCGGACGCTGGGCCCACACTCTGACCTGCGTCAAATACTCGCTTTCCTGTGGGCGCGCAACTTGTCACAATAGCCCCGTCATCCATGACTGCAGTTGCCCATGAGTGCTCCCGCTGAAACCCTTGTGACCTATCGCAAATTCATGTGCGTCGTATGCGGCTTCATCTACGACGAGGAAGCGGGTCTGCCCGAAGAGGGCATCGCACCCGGCACGCGATGGGAAGACATTCCCGAGACCTGGACGTGCCCCGATTGCGGTACGACCAAGGAAGACTTTGAAATGGTCGAGGCCGACGACTGAGTTGCCATGCGGTTGCCCCAATTGCGTCATCCGTTGACCATGCGCGTGTGCTTGCATGGATGCGTCGCCGACGCGGGGAGCCGCAGCCATGTTCGAGTTCGTCCCATTTGACGATCGTTGGTTTGATACCGGTGCACCCGGACCGCTGGTGCCGTTGCCGGCAAACTTCACCTGCGTACACCTCGCCGACGGCGTATTTCACTGGGCGCCGGAGATGCCGGCGGAAAACGTGATCGCGTCGCCGTCCCGCAGCCCAAGCCGCGCCGCGGTGCCGGCATTCAGCTCCAGCACGTAGCGCGCCGGCACCCGGCTGGGATACAGCGCACAGGGATCTGACCTGCAAGGCTTTGCGTCGGCCTGGATGCTGACCAGCCTGCGGTTGGTGTCGAAGAACAGCATGTCCAGCGGAATCAGCGTGTGCTTCATCCAGAAGGTGCGCGGCGAGGAGTCTGGGAACACGAACAGCATGCCGTGATCGAGTGGCATGGAGGTGCGGTCCATCAGGCCGTGGGCCTGTTCAGCCGGCGTTGTTGCCACCTCGACCGTGAACTCGCGTCCGTGCAGGACGACGCTGGCCGCGGCTGGCGTGGCGGGTACCGCGGTCCAAGCCACGGTGGAACACAGGGCAAGGCCGATCGCTGCAGCAAACAGGGAGAAATGGCGCATGGGAGGCGTCCGCAGGGCAAGGAAACCGCAGTGTAGTGCGGGTCCGCACGATTGCTCTTCCAATGCCCAAAGTTGCGCGCTATCCTTGACGGCCCCACGGTGCTGAGCGCCGTTCGGGGGGAGCTTTCGGGTCGCAAAAACTTTTGCGAAAGTTGTTGACAGGCCCCGAAGCTTCGCTACAATGGGCGGCTCACGAGGCGAAACGCTTCGAGACGCGAAACCGCGAGGTGACGCACCGCAACGGTTCCTTGACAGTGTGCACAGGTGACTTGTGTGGGCGGCTTGCAGGTGGATGAAAGTTCATCGATGCAAGACGTCCAAACCTTTGAATTTAGTAATTCAGCGATGAATTGCAGTTCAGGCTTTGGACTCTTCTCAAAATAGGCAGCCTTCGGGTTGTCGCAACATCCAAGTGAAGAGTTTGATCCTGGCTCAGATTGAACGCTGGCGGCATGCCTAACACATGCAAGTCGAACGGCAGCATGATCTGTAGCAATACAGATTGATGGCGAGTGGCGGACGGGTGAGGAACACATCGGAATCTGCCCAGTTGTGGGGGATAACCCGGGGAAACCCGGACTAATACCGCATACGACCCCGCATTGACAAATGCGTGGTGAAAGCAGGGGATCCTTCGGGACCTTGCGCGATTGGATGAGCCGATGTCGGATTAGCTTGTTGGCGGGGTAACGGCCCACCAAGGCTACGATCCGTAGCTGGTCTGAGAGGATGATCAGCCACATTGGGACTGAGACACGGCCCAAACTCCTACGGGAGGCAGCAGTGGGGAATATTGGACAATGGGGG
>SCQU01000003.1 GCA_004299555.1 Rhodanobacteraceae bacterium | reverse complement strand
TCACCCCGCCCTCGGCTCCTGCCTCGGGCGCTCGATCCTGCGCGAACTGCCACGGCAGTTCGCAAGCGCAGTCTCTCGCCCCCACTGCGCACCAAGAATTACGACTGACTGACCCATTGTTCGGTTCTCGCTTCAACGATTGATTCGGGCTGGATAGCACGCGCCGACGATGCGTCAACGCTTCGGGGCCGCGCCGCCAGTGGTTGCCGCCCCCGCGTCCACCGCCTGCATCAGCGGTGACCCCTTGTCCAGCACCACGACCGCGCCACCCGCGCTGAATGCCTGACGCCAGGTGTAAAGGGCGCTCCAATACTGGAAAAATTGTGGATCCCGGGCCGCGGCGGTGGCATAGATTTTTGCGGCCTTCGCGTCGCCTTCGCCGCGGACCAGGCCGGCAGCCTGGTTGGCCGCCGCGAGCAGCTCATCATCCTCGGCGCTGCCCTTGGCCCGGACCGCGGCTGCCGCCGCGGCACCGCCGGCGCGCACCACGTTAGCCTGCGCCTTGGCTTCGGCGTCCATCCGTTTGTACACCGCCGCCAGCGCAGCCTCGGGCGGCACCACGCGACCAATGCCGATGCCATGCACCACAACACCCAGACCCTGCCGCACCTCGGCGCTGACCGCGTCGCGCGCCGGCATCGCCAGCGTACCGCCGGTCGCGGCCAGGACCGCGGCAAGATCCTGTCGTGCGACCTGCTTGCACAGCGCGGTGCGTATCAACGGCAGCATCTGTTGCGTGGCCTTCAGCTCGTCGCCGGCCGTGGCCTTGACGTACGCGGCGGAATCGGCGACCTGCCAGTACGCATGAAAGCCGATGCGCATGGTGCGGCCGTCCAGTGTTTTGCACTCAGCGGGCGCCGCCTGCGACACGATGGTGCGGGTGTCATACACGGCGACCGACTGCAGAAACGGCAATTTGAAGTGCAGGCCCGGGCCAATGGCGGTCGCCTGCACGCCGCCAAATTGCGACAGCGCGGCGGCGTGTCCCTGACCGACAACGTAGATGCCGTTGGCCCCCAGCAATGCCAGCACGATGACCACGATGGGCAGGGCGTATTTCATTCGGGAATTCCCTGCAGCGCAGGGCCGGAGGTGACTGCTTCAACCGCCGACGACGCGGAGGCGGGCAGCGGGATCGCGGACGTTGGCGCGCTGCTGCTGGCAGCACTGGCGGGCGCGGCGGCCGGCGCCGGATGGCGGGCCGGGAACTGGACGACGACGTTGCCCGAACCGGTATTCACCACGACGTGGTTCTTGGTCAATACGTCCCGCATCGCATCCAGCCACAGCTGGCGGCGGGTAACCCCGGGCGCCGCCTGGTATTGCGCGACCAGTTGCCCAAAGCGTGCGACCGCGGCGTTCGCGTCGGCCACGGCCTTCCGCTGGTAGGCGGCGGCAGCGGTCTTGATCGCCGCGGCCTGGTTGACGGCAGCAGCCCTGCCGCGCACCACGTCGGCGGCGGCGGTCGCGCGCGCGGTGCGCGCATCGTCGTGGGCTTTGGGAATCGCGTCGAACGCCTGCTTGACCTCGGCCGGCACATCCACGCTCTGGATGCTGACCGCCGTCACCGTGATGCCAAGGTCCACGTGGATTGCGGCCAGCGCGTCCTGGATGTGGGAACGCATTCCGGCGGCCAGCCTGGCCTTGTCGGCCGGCGTCGCGCACGGCAGTCCGAGGCTTCCGTTCAAGCACGCGAGCGGGCGCGTGCCGACTTCGACGCGGGCCGCGGCCGCCGCCGCATCACGCACGGCATCCTCGGCGCTGCGCGCCGCAAACAGGAATTTCTCCGCGTCGACCACTTTGTATTGAATGTTGTAATCGACCAACGCAATCTGGCCATCCTGCGTCAGCAGGCGTGCCTCGTCGCCAACGTTGCGCGGCTGGCCAACCTCAACCTTGGTGATCTGGTCGATCGGCGATGGCAGCCGCAGGTGTACCCCCGGCGACAGCACCCGCTCGAAGCGGCCAAAGCGCAACACCACGCCCGCCTGCTGCGGGCCAATGGATACCCAGCCACCGATCAGGAACCACAGCACGATCACCAGCGCAACCACCGCCGCCACACCCATCGGCCCGCGGCCAAATGGCCCCAGCGAACGCCGCGCCTTGCGCAGCCACGCGTCCAGATCGGGACCCCGGCCCCGGCCCGGTCCCCACGGCCCACGGCCGCGCGGTTCGCGCGGTTCGCGTGGCTTTTCACCGGGTTCCTTCCAGGGCATCGTGCGTGCAGCCTCAGGTTGCAAGGGGCAATGCGCCGGATTCGACGCAAACGCTGCATTCTATCAGACCGGCTGCGGCAGCTTGCGCCCAACCGGCGAGAACCCACCCCGGCGCAGGCCGGAGCCGCGACACCCCCAATGCCCTACGCCGAGGCCGCATCCAGCCAGTCACGCAGCAGGTGGTCGTCCTCGCCATGCCCCTCACCGGCAAGCGGCAACAGCAGCTTGCGCGGCGCGTCGATGTCGAGCTGCCAGCCGTCCGCGTCATAGCGCTCGCCCTTGACAGCGCCCAGTTCGATGAGGCGCGCGCGCAGGCGTCCGGCGCGCGGCGGCAGGCGCAACTCCGCGCACACGCGATGCCCGGACAGGCGCTCGCCGATGGCCTGGCGCAGCAGCCCAAGGCCGCCGCCGCGCGCCGCCGACAGCCACACCGCCGTCGGCCGGCCCTCGGCATCGCGGTCCAGGCGCGGCGTCAGGTCGATGCGGTCGACCTTGTTGAAGACCAGGAGCTGCGGCACGTCGCCCGCGCCAATCTCGGCGAGCACGCCGTCCACGACCCCGGCCAGAACGTCGCGTTGGGAATCGGCCGCATCCACAACATGCAGCAGCAGGTCCGCGTCGCGCGCTTCGGACAAGGTGGCGCGAAACGCGGCCACCAGATCGTGCGGCAGCTCGCGGATAAAGCCCACCGTATCGGCCAGCACCGCCGGCCCCGATGCCAGCCCTTCCAGGCGCCGCACGGTCGGATCGAGCGTGGCAAACAGGCGATCGGCCGCCAGCACCTCGCCGCGCGTCGCGGCATTGAACAGCGTGGACTTGCCGGCGTTGGTGTAGCCGACCAGCGCTACCCGCGGCAGCGTGTTGCGCAGGCGCGCGCGGCGCTGCTGGTCGCGCTGCACCCCGACCTTCCCGATGCGCTTTTGCAGCTGTTCAACGCGCTTTTGCAGCAGGCGGCGGTCGGTTTCGAGCTGGGTTTCACCGGGCCCACGCAAGCCGATCGCGCCGCCGCGCTGGCGCTCCAGGTGGGTCCAACCGCGCACCAGGCGCGTCGCGATGTATTTCAGCTGCGCCAGTTCGACTTCGAGCTTGCCTTCGTGCGACTGCGCGCGCTGGGCAAAAATGTCGAGAATCAGCGCGGCGCGGTCAATCACCCGCGCCGACAGGTGCTTTTCAAGGTTGCGTTCCTGTACCGGCGTCAGCGCATGATCGACCAGCACCAGGTCGGCGCCGAGATCGCGCACCTGCGCCTGCAGCTGGTCGGCCTTGCCGGTGCCGATGTAGAACTTCGGGTTGGGCGCCTCCACCCGCGCGTGCACGCTGCCGAGGATCTCCGCGCCCGCGGAGCGTGCGAGTTCGGTGAACTCCTGCGCGCGCCGCACATCGGCACCCTTGCCCGAATACGGCAGCACCAGCAGTGCGCGTTCGCCACGTTGTTCGCGTTCGAACAGGGAAATCAGTCCTCCGCCGGAACGGCGGCAGCATCCGCGGGATTGTCTTCCGCGCTTACCTTGACCGGGCGCGAGGGCACCACGGTCGAAATCGCGTGCTTGTACACCATCTGGCTGACCTGATTGCGCAGCAGCACGACGAACTGGTCGAACGATTCGATGACCCCCTGCAACTTGATGCCGTTGACGAGATAAATCGCCACCGGAATGCGCTCGCGGCGCAACGCATTGAGAAACGGATCCTGCAACGACTGGCTTTTCGACATTTTTATGGCCTCGTGATCCGGATATGCCGCAGCGTTCCCTGCGCGGTCTCAAATGGTAACCCAGAACGTCGCGCGGCGTGTCGCTTCAGGCGGTGCTGAGGCCAAGATGCAAGCCGACGGCCGCGCATGCCCGGGCCATGCAGCCTGCCGCATCCGGGTCGATCACGCGCGCATCGAGTTCACCGCGCAGCCAGGTGGTCTGCCGCTTGGCCAGTTGGCGGGTGGCGTCAATCGCCTGTTGCCGGAACGTTGCCGCATCCGTCGCGCCGGCAAGGTGCTGCCACGCCTGCCGGTAACCGACCGCGCGCACGGCGGGAAGCTCCGGCGCAAGATCTCCGCGCGCGCGCAGGCGCCGTACCTCGTCGAGGAAACCCGCTGCAAGCATCGCGTCAAACCGCAGCGCGATGCGCGCGCGCAGCGTTTCCCGCGTGCGCGGGATCAGCGCGAGTTTCAGCACCCGGTACGGCAGGCGCGCGGTGCTACGCGATTGCGCGTGCAAGGCGGTCAGGGTGTGGCCCGACAACTCAATGGCTTCGAGCGCGCGCTGGATGCGCTGCGCATCGTGCGGCCGGATGCGTGCGGCCGCGGGCGGATCCAGCCGCGCAAGGCGCGCGTGCAGCGCCGGCCAGCCGGTGCGTTCGGCGTCGATGCGCAAGCGCGCGCGCACTTCCGGATCCGCCGCCGGCAGCGCCGACAGACCGTGTTCCAGCGCGCGGAAGTACAGCCCGGTGCCGCCGACCAGCAAGGGCACCCGTCCGCCCGTGCTGATGACCCGCATCGCGGCCAGTGCATCGGCGCGAAACTGCGCCGCCGAGTAGGGATCGGCGGGATCGCGGATATCGATCAGGGCATGCGGGTGGCATGCCAGCGTCGCGGCGTCGGGTTTGGCCGCACCAATGTCGAGCCCGCGATACACCAGCGCCGAATCGACGCTCACCAGTTGCAGCGGAAAACGCTCGGCCAGGGCACACGCAAGCGCCGTCTTGCCCGTCGCGGTCGGGCCCATCAGGAAGATCGCGGGTGGGCGCTGATCGCTGGCGCAAGTGGGATCCGGCATGGCCGGATTGTACGGCGCGGCCCCAGGCGGCAGCCTTATAATGCAATGAGTTTTCTTCCCACAAGGCGATCGACATGCCGAACATGATGAGGGCGCTGGTCAAGCGCGACGCAGCCAAGGGCATCTGGATGGAAGAGGTGCCGGTGCCCGAATATGGCCACAACGACGTGCTGATCGAGGTCGAAAAGACCGCGATTTGCGGCACCGACGTCCACATCTACAACTGGGACGCGTGGGCGCAAAGCGTCATCAAGCCGGGCGTCGTCGTCGGCCACGAGTTCGTCGGCAAGATCGTGGCGCTGGGCAGCGAGGTGAAGGGGTACCGCGAAGGCCAGCGGGTATCGGCCGAAGGCCACATCACCTGCGGCATGTGCCGCAACTGCCGCGCCGGGCGGCCGGAATTGTGCCCCCACGCGGTCGGCATTGGCGTCAACCGCAACGGCGCCTTCGCGCAGTACATCGTGATGCCCGCCAGCAACCTGTGGCCGATCCCGGATGCGATCCCCTCATCGCTGGCGGCGTTCCTCGACCCGTTCGGCAACGCCGCGCACTGCGCGCTCGAATTTGACCTGGTCGGCGAAGACGTGCTGATCACCGGCGCCGGCCCGATCGGCATGATGGCGGCCGGTATCGCGCGCCATGTGGGCGCGCGCAACATCGTCGTCACCGACGTCAACGACTACCGGCTGGGCCTGGCGGCCGAAATGGGCGCAACCCGCATCGTGAACGTGACCAAGCAGCCGATTCGTGAAGTCATGCAAGAACTCAACATGGAAGGCTTCGACGTGGGCATGGAAATGTCCGGCAACATCCACGCCTTCAGCGACATGCTGGACGTGATGTACCACGGCGGCAAGATCGCCCTGCTCGGCATCCTGCCGAACGGCGCCGGCATTGACTGGGACAAGCTGATCTTCAAGGGCCTCACGGTGCATGGCATCTACGGCCGGCGCATGTATGAAACCTGGTACAAGATGACGCAGATGCTGATGACCGGTTTCCCGCTGCAGAAGGTGTTGACCCACCGCCTGCCGGCTGAAGACTTCCAGCAAGGCTTCGACTTGATGGCGGCCGGCCAGTGCGGCAAAGTCGTACTGAGCTGGACGTGAGCCGGGCAACCGCAAGCGGTTGTCCGCGGTCGATCGCGGCCGGGTAAGGACGGGCGTACACGGCAAACCGCCGGCGCCCAACCAACGTACGGATGCATGCATGCGGTGAGGCAGGAGCGTCGCATCGTGACTCGCTGGCTGGACAATCCCCGGTTGGCCGTGGTGCGCCGATGCGTGGTGACGCTCCATCATTCGCGGCGCGCCCGCAGGTGGGCGCTCGGCATCGTCATCGCGCTGGTCCTTTACGGCCTGCTCGGTTTCTTCGCCGCGCCGCCGATCATCCGCAGCCAGATCCAGCAGCAGGCGAGCAACGCGCTTGGCCGCCGGGTGACCATCGGCCACGTGCGGTTTGATCCCTACACGCTGCGCCTGCAGCTGAACCGCCTGCGGATCGCCGGCCGCACCGGCCAACCGCCGTTCGTCCGGGTGGACCGCGCCATCATCAACGCGTCGTGGACATCGCTGCTGCGGCGCGCGCCGGTGCTGGACGCGTTGATCCTTGAGCGCCCGCGCATCCGCATCGTGCGCAGCGCCCAGGGCCGCTACAACTTCAGCGACATCCTCGCGCGCCTCGCCGCGCGCGCGGGACAACCGGCGTCGCCGTTCCGCTACGCGGTGTCAAACCTCCGTGTCCACGACGGTGACGTTGCGTTCGACGACGGCGTCACCCACTCCCGGCACCAGCTCAGCCGCATCGAGCTTGGCATTCCCTTCATCGCCAACCTGCCGCGCGATACCGATGCCTATGTGCAACCACTGCTCGCGATGCAGATCGACGGCAGTCCGTTTGGAATGGCGGGACAAACCAAACCGTTTGCCGGCACGCGCGAGTCCACCCTGGCCTTCCACGTCCAGCGACTCGACCTGTCACGTTACGCCGGCTACGCCCCCGCCACGCTGCCCTTCCGCATTCCGCGCGGAACCGTGAGCGGCGACCTCACGCTGCACTTCGCGCAGGCCGCATCGATGCCGCAGGTGCGGTTGTCTGGTGCGCTCCAGCTTGACGACTTCGCGCTTGAAAGCCCGCAGCGGCAACCGGTCTTCACCCTCACCCACGGCAGCATCCAGCTGGCAGACGTCGAGCCGTTGGTGTCCCGCTACCTGCTCGGTACGCTGCAATTGGATGGCGCGCAGGTCTGGTACACGCAGACTGCAGCCGGGCACAGCAATTTCGACAACCTGACCAGACAGACCACCGTAGCCCAAGGCGCCAAGCCAGCGCCGCCAACCGATCTGCGAATCGCGGCGTTGATCCTCAAGAACGGCGCGGTCCACTACGCCGACGCCGCGCAGCACCCGCTTACGGTAGGCAATCTCGATGGCCGCGCCACCGGCTTGAGCCTACTGGCGGCGCCGCCAGCGAAAGTCAAATTGGCGGGCAAGCTGGACGGCGGCAGCGTCAGCGCCAAGGGTACGCTGGATCTGGCCGCATCCAGGCTTGCCGCCGCCCTGCAGCTGCAACAGGTCGGGCTGGCGCCGCTGCAGGGCGTTGCGGCCATGCCGCTGGACGGCCACACGGCAACGGGCAAGCTTTCCGCGGCCGGCCAGCTGCAGCTTGACTGGGGAACCCCTTTCAACGTGCAGCTGGCGGCGGTGCGCGCGCGCGTCAGCGATTTTGCACTGCAGCCGGCCGCCAGGAGCGCCGCCGCACCGGTCGCGTGGCAAAGGCTCGACTTTTCGATCAATACGCTCGACCTTGCCAAGCACACGGCCCAACTTGGCGCGATCACGGCCGACGGGCTGCAACTGGACCTGCAGCGTGACGCCGCCCGGCGCATCAATCTGCTGCACCTGCTGGCGCCTGGCGCCGGCGACAGCACCGCGACGAAAACCCCGCCCTGGCACTGGCGCATCGCACAGGTCGGCTTCACCCGCGCCGCGGTGGCTTTCACCGATCACGGCGCGGGCCCCAAGCCCGTCACGGTCAGGCTCGACCACCTTGCGGGCAGCATTGCGCCGCTGAGCGATGACCTTGGCGCGGCGAGCAAGGTAAAACTGTCCGGCGCGAGCGGCCATGGTACGTTTGCCATCGATGGCACGCTGCAACCCGCGCCACTGGCAGCCGATCTTGCTGTCACCACCCAGCGGCTCGGCATCGCCGCACTCGAGCCGTACCTTGGCGTGCCCCTGAACGTCACGCTGTCGCGGGCCCAGCTCACGAGCCACGGCCAATTCCACTACGACGCGCGCGGCGCCACCCCAAAGATCGCGTTCCACGGCGACGCGGCGCTCGCAAACGTCAGCATCCAGGACAAACTGACGGGCGATGATTTCCTGCGCTGGCGCACGCTTCGCGCGACCCGGATCGACGCCAACGTCGGCACCGGCGCACCACGCGTCGACATCGGCGGTCTTGCCCTTACCGCGTTCTACATGCGCATGATCATCAACGCGGACGGCCGCCTGAACGTGTCCGACGTGATCGCCAACCCCGCCGCGGCACCGGTTTCGGTAACGCGTACGAACCCCGGCACCGCCACCGGGCCCCATGCAGCGCCTCCACCGGCTCCGGCCTCCGCCGCGGCGACCGCTTCCGCTGCCGCCGCCGGCGCGGCACCCGCCGCCAGGCTCCACATAGGCGGCATCCGCCTTGCCTACGGTCAGCTCAATTTCACCGACGATTTCATCAAGCCCCACTACACCGCCAACCTGACGCGGCTAAACGGCGACATTGGCGCCTTCGGCAGCGCGCCGAACGCACCGCCGGCGCGCATCAAGATCGACGCCGCGCTGAACGGCAACGCGCCGGTCGCGATCAACGGCACCCTCAATCCATTGCAGCCGGTCGCCACACTCGCCGTCACCGGCAGGGCCACCGGCGTGGAACTGACGCGGATCAGCGCGTACGCAACCCGGTACACCGGCTACCCGATCACCGGCGGCAGGTTGACCGCCAACGTGAACTACCATCTCGACCACCGCCAGCTCAGCGCCGACAACCACCTGTTCATCACCCAGATCAGCTTCGGCCCGCGCGATGAAAGCCCCGGCATCAACCATCTGCCGGTCAAGCTGGCGGTGGCGTTGCTCAAGGATCAAAACGGCAACGTCAATATCGACTTGCCGGTATCGGGCTCACTGGACGATCCGCAATTCAGCGTAGGGGGACTCGTCTGGCGCGCCGTGGTGGGCCTGATCGGCAAGGCGATCACCTCACCGTTCCGCCTGTTGGCGTCCGCCTTCGGGGGCAATCACCAGGACCACCTCGACTACGTCGTGTTCGCGCCCGGTTCTGCGGTGCTGGACCCGCCTGCCGCGGCGCGCCTGGCGCGGGTCGCCACCATGCTGCGGCAGAAGCCGGGATTGACACTGCAGCTCACCGGCCGCGTCGATCCCGCCAAGGACGTCGCCGGACTGCGCAAGGTGACCGTCGATGACCTCATCCGGCGTGCCAAGGTACTGGACACCGAAGGCAAGCGCGCCGACACCTCGGCGGCGGCCCTGGCGGAGGTGCAAATCACGCCGGATGAATACGTCAAGTACCTCCGGCGTGCGTACCGGCACGACGCCTTCAAGGGCAAGCCCAACGACTTTCTGGGACTGAAACTGCCCAGCCCCGCCGAGATGCGCAAGCTGATGGCAGCCAGCGTGGCGACCAACGACGCAGCTTTGCGCGCGCTGGCCGAACGCCGCACGGCCGCGGTGCAAGCGGCGCTTGCGGGCAAACTCGCCGCCAACCGGATCGTGGTCGAACCGCCGAAGCTCAGCGCCGCCGGCATCAGCGACCAGGGTCCGGCCACGCGGGTGCAATTGGGTGTCGCCCAGCGCTGAGGTGCGTCGAGCGCGCTTCACAGACCCGCCGCGCACGATCAAAATACGCCTTTGACCCTGATGGATGCCGCCATGACCTATCCCGCGCAAGAGCGCTACACCGCCGAACTGAAATCCATCCGCGACGCGGGCCTGTACAAGGACGAACGCATCATCACCTCGCCGCAGTCGGCCGAGATCACGCTGGCCGACGGGCGCCGCGTGCTGAACTTCTGCGCCAACAATTACCTCGGCCTCGCCAACCATCCGCGCCTGATCAAGGCCGCGCAACGGGCGCTCGATACGCACGGCTTTGGCATGGCGTCGGTGCGCTTCATCTGCGGTACGCAGGACCTGCACAAGCAGCTTGAACACGACCTCGCGCACTTCTTCGGCACCGATGAGGCGATCTTGTACGTCGCCTGCTTTGACGCCAACGGTGGCCTGTTCGAACCGTTGCTGGGGGCCGAGGACGCAATCATTTCCGACGCGCTCAACCACGCCTCGATCATCGACGGCGTGCGCCTGTGCAAGGCCCGGCGCTACCGCTACGCCAACGGTGACATGGCTGACCTGGAACAGCAGTTGCAGGCAGCCGACGCCGCCGGCGCGCGCACCAAGCTGATTTCCACCGATGGCGTGTTTTCGATGGACGGCGTACTCGCGCCACTCGATGCAATCACGCGTCTGGCCGCGAAATACCACGCCCTGGTACACATCGACGAATCCCACGCGACCGGCTTCATCGGCAAGACGGGGCGCGGCTCGGCTGAAGTGAAAGGGGTGCTGGACCAGATCGATATCTTCACGGGCACGCTCGGCAAGGCGCTCGGTGGCGGCGCCGGCGGCTTTACCACCGGACGCCGCGAAATCATCGACCTGCTGCGCCAGCGCTCGCGGCCCTACCTGTTTTCCAACTCGCTGCCACCGGCACTGGTTGCCGCCTCGATCGAAGTGTTGAAGATGCTCGACGAAGCCGGCGAGCTGCGGGAAAAGCTGGCCGCGAACACGCAGTACTTTCGCGCCGCCATGACCCGTGCCGGCTTCGAGATCAAGCCCGGCACGCACCCGATCGTGCCGGTGATGACCCACGACGCCAAGCTTGCGCAGGCGCTCGCGACGGGCCTGCTCGACGAAGGCATCTACGCGATCGGATTCTTCTATCCGGTGGTGGCCCAGGGCCAGGCGCGGATCCGCACCCAGATGTGCGCCGCGCACACGCGCGAACATCTCGATCGGGCCATCGCTGCGTTCACCAAGGTAGGGCGGCGGCTGGGCCTGGTGAAGTAAGGGCCGGATGCGCCGCGGGCCGCGGCTGCCAACAGCCGCGCCGTGGTGATACGCGCCGAATGCAGTGGCGCGGCCACCGGGAACCTCACCGGTTCCATGAACACGATCGCGCACCGGGCTGCACGCTACCGACAGGACACGGCATCGCTCGGGCGTTGCGGTACCTTGCCAAGCCGCGGCAGGCCTTCGCGCGCGGCTGACCGCCACCTGCCGCGAGCCTCCAGCAGCGCCACGGTGCGCCAGGTCCGATGGAACTGCGCGACTGAGCCTGCCCGTGCCGTTGTCCGTGCAAGACGATCGTGTGCTTGCGGGTACGCTTGCGGTGGCACGCGGTTTTCGGGTGCGCGGGCGCGAGCGGCCACCCGGCGCACCTGGCGGCCAAGGCGACCGGGACCATGTGGTGCGGACCGCACTTGCCAATCCGCGTGTTGACGCCGGCTACCGCGCGAGTTTCACCGTGCGGCACAAACCTGCCCCTGACCGCGCCTGGATCAGCGGCGGGTCCCGCGCAGCCCGGCCTCAGCCGGCAGCGGACCCGTGGTCGGCGCCAGCGCCGCGATTTCGGCCACGGTCAATGCACGCCACGCACCCTTGGGCAGGTCGCCGAGCGTGAGCGGACCGATCGCGATCCGCACCAGGCGCAACACCTGGTGCCCGCACGCGTCGCACATGCGGCGGATCTGCCGATTCCTGCCGGTTGTCAGCACTACTTCGAGCCAGCTGTTGCGATCGCCGCCACCCACGACCTTCACCGACTCGGCCCGCAGGCACTCGCCGCGATCGGCCACACCCGCACACCACTGCCGCAGCGTTGCCGCAGCGGGCACGCCCCGCACCTGCACCCGGTAGGTCTTGCCGACGCGGGCGGCGGGACCGGTAAGGCGCGCCGCCCAGGCCGGGTCGTTGGTCATGATGAGCAGCCCTTCGCTCGCCTTGTCCAGCCGTCCTACCGGCGCGAGCCAGGGCAGGCGTGCGTCGCGCAGCAACGAATACACCGTGTCGCGCCCTTGCTCATCGGCCGCGGTGACCACCAGCCCGCGCGGCTTGTTGAGCGCAATGCAGCAGCGCGCGGGTGGGCGCACCGCCGCACCGTCAAGCTCGATGCGGTCGCGCGCCGCGTCGACCGGCGCCTCTGGTTCGCGCACCCGCCTGCCGTTCACGCGCACCCGGCCCGCGATGATGCGGCGTTCGGCTTCGCTGCGTGAACACACCCCCATCCGCGACAGCGTGCGCGCCAATCCGTGCGCCGGTGCCACGGACAGCGCGCGGCTGCCGGCAGGTCGGGTGGCGGGTACGGGCGGTTGCACGACGGTTCCTGATCTTCGCGGCATTTCAGGATGGTATAAAGAAAAGGCCCGGCAAGCCGGGCCTTTTCAAATCCGGAATCATCGACGCCACCGGCGTCGACTCATCCACAGCGGTTACATGTTGCCGCCCTGCTCCACCTTGAACTCGACGCGACGGTTGCGCTGACGGCCAGCGGCGGTCTTGTTGGTGTCAACCGGGTTGGACATGCCGAAGCCCTGCACCGCCGTGATGCGGCTGGCGTCGATACCGTGCGAGGTCAGGTACTGGTCAACGATCTGCGCACGACGCTCCGACAGGCCCTGGTTGTATTTCGCGGTACCAACGGAGTCGGTGTAACCGTCGATCTCGATCTTGACCTGCGGGTAGCGATTCAAGGTATCAACCGCCTGGTTCAGGATCGCGAGCGAATCGGACGCCGGCGGCTTCAGGGTCGGGCCGATGTTGGACTCACCCTTCTTCGGACGGTCGAACTTGAAGTTCACGCCACGCAGGTCGATGACCACATTCTGCGGCGGCGGCGGCGGCGGGGCTACCGGGGCCGGAGCCGGCGCTGCTGCCGGCGCGGGCGGCGGCGCGGCGTGGCCCATGTTGATCACCAGGCCAATGGTCGCCATCCCGTCCAGCCACTGCTTCGGGCCGTAGGTGTGCGGCAAACCGGGGCCGGCAATACCGGCAAGCCGGGCCGACTGGGTGTCACGCATGTAGCGCGCGGCGATCTCGCCACGCAGTGCGATACGGTCGTTGACGTTGTAGAGCACGCCGACGCCAGCGGTCGCGCCCGGGCCCCAGCTGTAGCCGTTGCTGGCCGGAACGTTGCCAAACTCTCCGCCGGCATTCGCAAGCTCGCCGGACACCGCCGCATTCCGCCAGAAACCGATGCCACCCATCACGTACGGCCGCCACGGGCTGGCCGGATCCATGAAGTAGTAGCGGCCGGCCACGTCAATGCCCGCGGTCTCCCACTCTTTGCCGTTGCGCAGCGAGGAACTCTTGTAATCGGAGTTGTCGAGCGTGGCTTCAAGATCCAGGGTGAAGTTCGGGGTCACCCAGAAACCGACACCCAAACCGCCGATAGCGTCCGCCTTGGTCCCGCGGCCGCTGTCGGGCACCATCACGCCGATGCGCGGCACGATGTACCAGTTGCTGTAATTCGGGTTGCTGATGCTGCCTGCATCCGTCGCCGGCGCCGTGGTCTGGGCGTTGGCAACCGACACCACGCCAGCAGCACCCAGGGCCAGCGCGATCACCGCGAACAAGCCGTTACGTTTCATCGGAAAGTCTCCTCGTTGTTGATTCTTCAGGCGTCTGCGTTGATTCCGCAGTGCCCTTTAGTTTTCCAAACTGCAAAACCACTAAGCGGAAATTCAACCGACCCACACGGCCATTCCGTTAAGGCTGCGCTAGTTTAGCAAAAAACAAACAATTTAGTTGGCCCTGCGCCGGTTCGTTCATACAGGGCTCAGACGCGGGGAGCCGCAACGAACAAGTTCATGAACTCGGGCACGGACATGGCCAGCATGTGTTCTTTCTGTTCACATACATGAATGACTTTCGCGACTTGTTCCGCCGGCAAGCATCCTGCCAGCGCACGATGGAACTTGTCCAGCAGTACCGGAATGCCCTCGGCCCGACGGCGCCGATGGCCGATCGGGAAATCCACCACCACCTTGTCGGTTTTCGACCCGTCCTTGAAAAACACTTGCACCGAGTTGCCGATATAGCGTTTGTCCGGGTCAAAATAATCGCGCGTGAACTGCGGGTTTTCCTTGACCGTCATCCGCGCCCGCAATGCATCGATGCGCGGATCCGCGGCCACGCCGTCCGCGTAATCTTCCGCCACCAGGCGCCCGAAGATCAGCGGCACCGCCACCATGTACTGGATGCAGTGGTCGCGATCGGCGTAGTTGGCCAGGGGACCGGTCTTGTTGATGATGCGATCGCCCGCTTCCTGGGTCTCGATCTCCACACGGTCGATGTCACCGATGCGATCCCGCACCAGCGGGTGCAGCTGCATGGCGCATTCGACCGCCGTCTGCGCGTGGAACTCGGCCGGAAAGCTCAGCTTGAACAGCACGTTCTCCATCACATAGCTGCCAAAGGGGCGCTCGAACTCGAACGCCTTGCCGCCAAAGGCAACGTCGTAAAAACCCCAGGTGCTGGCGGACAACGCCGACGGATAGCCCGGTTCATCGGTGGCAACCGCATCCAGTGCCAGCGTCACCGCGCGGCGGCAGGCATCGCCTGCGGCCCAGCTCTTGCGCGGTCCGGTATTGGGCGCGTGGCGATAGGTACGCAAGACACCATTGTCGAGCCAGCTGTTGGAGACCGCGGTGATGATCTGCTCGCGCGTACCGCCGAGCATCGCGGTCGCGACCGCGGTCGACGCCAGGCGTACCAGGATGACGTGGTCCATGCCGGCGCGGTTGAAGGAGTTCCTGAGCGCGTAGCAGCCCTGGATTTCGTGCGCCTTGATCGCCCAGCCCAGCACGTCACGCACGGTCATGGGCTTGCGCCCTTCGCGCAGGTACTTGCGCGACAACCAGTCGGCCACCGCCAGCACGGTGCCGAGGTTGTCGGACGGGTGGCCCCACTCGGCCGCGAGCCAGGTGTCGTTGAAGTCCAGCCAGCGAATCTCGGTGCCGATGCAAAACGCGGCTTGCGCGGGGTCAAGCTCAAGCGCCGTACCCGGTACCCGCGCACCGCCCGCGAGGGTTGCACCGGGGACGATCGGCGCCAGGTGTTTCACGCACTGTGGAAACCGCAGCGCCAGCAGCGCGCAGCCCAGCGCATCCATCAACATGTAGCGCGCCGTCTCCCAGGCCTCCGGCGACTGGATGCGGTCATCGAGCACATAGTCGGCCACGTCCACCAGTGGCTGGTCGGGCGCGGGGCGAAGGGCGGAATGGGTAGCGGCCTGGTTCATGGGGTTCCTGTCGGCATCGGCGGTGGCAACCGCCTATTTTGCCAGAGACGGGCCCGCGTTGACGCGTGCCGGCGCTGCTTCCACAATCAGCGGGAGAACCCGAAAGGGAGTAGCACCGGATCCGGCGCAGGCCGATTCTGTGTGGTGATCGTCAACACGGGTACAGCGTACCCCGGTCGCCACGGCGGTTGGATGCAACCGCGCGCGAGACTTTCGACATCGGATACCACCAGAGTGGTACACGAAGTTCGATCCAGGTCCACGCCGGAGCCGCGATGTCGCCCCTCGAAGCCGTGTTTCACAACCCGCTGGATCCCGTCTTCTGGAGCGGACTGGCCTCGATCATCGTCATTGACCTGGTACTCGCGGGCGACAACGCGATCGTGATTGCACTGGTCGCGCGCAACCTGCCCAGGCACCACCAGTTCCGCGCGATTTTCTGGGGTACGGCCGGCGCCATCGTGGTGCGCGTGGCGATGACCGCGGGCGTCATCTGGCTGCTGAAGGTCCCGGGTTTGATGCTGACCGGCGGGGTGGTGCTGATCCCGATTGCGCTCAAGTTGCTGCGTCAGGATCCGAGCCAGCAGGGGCCGCGCCATCCGCTGCGCCGCGCCAATGATTTCTGGAGCGCCATCGCGACGATCATGGCCGCCGATGCGTTGATGGGCCTCGACAACGTGCTCGGCATCGCCGGCGCCTCGGGCGGGCACCTCGGGCTCGTGGTCATCGGCCTCGCCATCAGCGTACCGCTGGTGGTGTGGAGCTCGACCCTGCTGCTGAAGCTGATCGATCGCTACCCGCTCATCATCTACCTCGGCGCGGCAGCGATCGCGTGGACCGCCGGGCGCATGCTCACCGGCGATGACCTGGTGGATCCGTGGTTTGACGCGCACGCCGCGCTGCGTTACCTGGTCGATGCCGTCATGATCATCGGCATCACCGGGACCGGCTGGTGGCTGCGCCGCCGGCGCCAGCCCGCGGTCAACGCCCGGTCAAAAAGATGAATTGGGCTGGGCCAGAAAGGCGATTTCCTCGGGTGTCGAGGCGCGCCCGAGCGCTTGGTTGCGGTGCGGGTAGCGGCCAAAGCGGCTGATGATGGCCTTGTGCTTCAGCTCGAATTCGTAGTTGCGCTCAAGCCCCGGCTGGCCGAACAGGCGTTCGGCCGCAACGTGCATGACGGGCGACTCCGAATGCATGAACGGCATGTACAGGAACGCCCGCCGTGCTGGCGACAGGTCGCGGTCGACGCCTGCGCGGATGGCTTCCTGCGCCAGCACCAGTGCCATGCCGTCGGTTGCAAACGCGCGCGCGTCGGCGCGAAACAGGTTCCGCGAAAACTGATCCAGCACGATGATTTCGGCCAGTCTGCCGCCCGCCGCATCGCGCCACGCGGCCAGCTCGCCGCGCGCGGCGGCCGCGTGCGTGCTGCCAAAGCGGTCGCGGATCAGGGCATCGAAGGCAGCGTTCTTCCTGAAGTGCTGTTCGGGCGTGGCTTCATCGAACCAGAAGTGCAGTACCTCTTGTGGATCCACGGCCATCACCTGCTGTCGGCTACGCCCGCCATCATAGCCAGCCGCGTGGTTGCTTTGGACGGAATGCCGCGGCCAGCACCTGGCCGTCGAAACCCGCCGGGGCCTCGCCATTGGCGGCGTACAGGTAGATCGCCGCCTGGTAGATCGTCTGCAGGGTCGATTGCACCAGTACCACGAGCGCAATCCACACCACCGGGAGCAGCCCGAACGCCAGCCACGCCGTCGCTGTCGCGTGTTGCTGCGCCAGGGCATACACGATGAACAACGGCACGAACATGCACAGCCCGAAGATCAGGCTGAAGCTGACGTTGCCGATGATCTGCTCGCCCCAGGTGCGCTTCAGCATCTCCACCGAACGCTTGTAGGATTCGATCGGGCCGGTGCCCTCGGCGACCAGTACCGGCACCACCAGGAACGCGGTCACCGCCCAGGCCATGCCCAGCATGCCAACCACGAGACGGCCGACAAAACCGACCTTCTGCTCCAGCATGCGCAGCAGCATGCCCACCGTCGCGGTCAGCAAGGCCCAGCCGAGGATCTGCGGCAGGCGCCGCCAGGCGAAACCCAGACCGTAGGCAAGTGAGGGCTCACCGCCTTCGATCTGGCGGAATACGCAGGCGATCAGCGCCGAGTTGAAAAACACGATGACGCAGCTGTCCAGAAAATAGAACACGAACATCGCGAGCCACAGCCTGGGTGGGAACGCCACCGCGCCCGGCACCGGCGGCTGCCCGATGCGGTCAATGACGATCGGCCCGAAGAACAGGATGATCAGCAGCAGCAACGCAAAACCTGAAATAAGTGGAAACACGACGAGGCGCTTGTCCTGCATCAACACCCGCCATGAAGCGCCGAGCAGTGCCCAGGTACGCGCGAATTTGCCCATGCCGATTCTCCCCTGATGGTGCAGCAACGCGGCAGCCGACGCCGCTCCCGCGCGAGCATAGCGCGCAACGCACTTGCCGGCACAAGGCGGTGCGGGCATTCTCGCGGGGATGGACACCCCAACCTACCCGCACCTGTTTGCTCCATTGGACCTTGGTTTCTGCAGCCTCCCCAACCGGGTGCTGATGGGCTCGATGCACACCGGCCTCGAGGACCACGCCCGCGACTTCGGCAAGCTCGCCGAATACTTCGCCGCGCGTGCGCGGGGCGGGGTCGCGCTGATGGTAACGGGCGGCTTCTCACCCAACCTCGCCGGCTGGCTGAAACCGTTCTCGAGCCGCCTGTCCTCACGCTGGCAGGTCCGCGCGCACCGGCGCATCACCGCTGCCGTCCACGCCGCGGGCGGGCGCATCTGCCTGCAGATCCTGCACGCCGGGCGCTACGGGTACCACCCGTGGCCGGTCGCGCCTTCGCGCATCAAGTCGCCGATCACGCCCTTCACCCCGCACGCGCTCTCGGGCCGCGGCGTCGAGCGCACCATCCGCGCCTTCGTGCGGTGCGCGCAGCTGGCGCAGGCCGCGGGCTACGACGGCGTCGAAATCATGGGTTCGGAAGGCTACCTCATCAACGAATTCCTGGCCGAACGTTCGAACCAGCGCACCGATCAGTGGGGAGGATCAGCCGCAAACCGCATGCGCTTTCCGGTCGAAATCGTGCGCCGCACGCGCGCCGCCGTGGGGCACGACTTCATCATCATCTACCGCCTGTCGATGCTGGATCTCGTCGAGCGCGCGCAAGCCTGGGACGAAGTGGTCGCGCTGGCCAGGCACGTGGAAAGCGCTGGTGCCACCCTCATCAACACCGGCGTCGGCTGGCACGAAGCGCGCATCCCGACCATCGTCACCTCGGTGCCGCGGGCCGCGTTCACCTGGGTTACCCGGCGGATGAAGGAACACGTCGGCATCCCCCTCATCACCACCAACCGCATCAACACGCCGGGCGTTGCCGAGGACGTGCTCGCGCGCGGCGATGCCGACATGATCTCGATGGCCCGGCCATTCCTTGCCGACCCCGACTGGGTCGTGAAGGCGCGCACCGGGCGCGGCACGCTGATCAATCCCTGTATCGCCTGCAACCAGGCGTGCCTGGACCACGTGTTTGAAAACAAGCGCGCCTCGTGCCTGATGAACCCGCGCGCGTGCTACGAGACCGAACTGGTCGATGCGGCGGTCGCGCAGCGGAAGCGCTTCGCTGTGGTCGGTGCCGGGCCGGCGGGACTTGCCTGCGCGACGACGCTCGCGCAACGCGGGCACGCCGTGACGTTGTATGAGGCGGCAGCCGAGATCGGCGGCCAGTTCAACCTCGCCAAGCGCATTCCGGGCAAGGAAGAATTTGCCGAACCGATGCGCTACTGGGGCAACCTGCTGGCGCAACACGGGGTGGACGTGCGCCTTGGCACCCGCGCCGATGCGGCCACGCTCAAGGCCCAGGCTTTCGACGCGGTGGTCGTTGCAACCGGCGTGACGCCGCGCGACCCGCACATCCCGGGCAGGGACCACCCGATGGTCATGAATTACCACCAAGCCGTCCTAGGCACACGGCCGATCGGCAAACGGGTCGCGATCATCGGCGCCGGCGGGATCGGGTTTGACGTCGCCGAGTTCCTCACCCAGGCAGCGCCCTCACCCACCACCGACATCGCGCGCTGGACGCGTGAATGGGGCATCGACACCACGTTCACGCAACGCGGTGGCCTTGGCCAGCCGGAAGTCGAACCCGCCCCGCGCGAGGTCTGGCTGTTGCAGCGCAGCGCGGGCCGCCCGGGCCGCCGCCTCAACAAGACCACCGGCTGGGTGCATCGCGCGGCACTCAAGGCCAAGGGCGTGCACATGCTGGGCGGCGCCATCTACCGGAAGATCGACGCTGCCGGCCTGCACCTCACCGTCGAGGGCAAGCCGCAAACCCTCAACGTGGACAACGTCATCATCTGCGCGGGCCAGGAGCCCAACCGTTCGCTGGCCGATGAATTGCTGGCGCTGGGCGTGGCGGTCCAGGTGATCGGCGGCGCCGATGTCGCGGCCGAACTTGACGCCAAGCGCGCCATCCGCCAGGGCACCGAGCTCGCTGCAACGCTGTAGGCACGCGGCGCGGCCGGGCCGGACCCCAAGCGCGGGCATGGCCGGTTCCCGCCGCCGGATGCCCCGGACCCCGGGAGCGCCGCGTCCACTTGAAGCGCGACGGCGGTGTCCCCATTCAGGTAGGCCCGTGCGCGTGTGCGCGCACGTCCTGCCGCGCCTGCGACGCGACCTAGACTCGCCCATAGGAGAATCTCATGAAGCTTTACAGTTTCGCCGGTTCCTGCGCCCTCGCCACCCACATCGCGCTCGAATGGATTGGCAAGCCCTACGAAGTGAAGATGATTCAGCGCGATGACCTCCAGAAACCGGAGATGCTGAAGCTCAACCCCAACCATCAGGTGCCGATCCTGGACGAAGACGGCTACGTGTTGGTCGAGAACGCCGCGATCCTCAATTACCTGGCCGACAAGTTCCCGACCGCGAAGCTGGGCGGCGACGGCACCCCACGCAGCCGCGCCGAGATCAACCGCTGGCTCGCGATCATCAATTCCGATGTACACCCGGCCTACAAGCCGCTGTTTGGCGCCACCGATTACCTTGAGGACAAGGCCGCCATCGAGAAGACCCACGCCAACGCGCGCAAGGTTCTGCGCAAGTACTTCGAAGAGTTCAATGCGCAGCTCGGCAAGCACGATTACCTTACGGGCAGCCGTTCAATCGCCGACCCGTACCTGTTCGTGGTGCTGCGTTGGGCCAAGGCGGTCAAGGTCGACCTTGCCGGGCTCGACAATCTCAAGAGGTTTGAAACCCGCATGCGCGCCGATGCCGGCGTTGCGAAGGCGCTCAAGGCGCAGGGTCTCGATCAGTTGCACTGATCCGCCCCATCCCGGATCCAACGAAAAGGCCGCGCATTGCGCGGCTTTTTCGTTGCGCCGAGGGGATCGGCGAACCGGCAAGAGCCGTAGCGAGCGGCGGCAGATCGTGCGGCGCCGGAGCGCAGCAAGCGGAGCGTACGGTCAGCAGGTCAGCATGGCGGCACCGGCGGTGCGCGAGCTGCCGGGCGCGGCAAGCTATTTGCGGGTTCGGGTCAGCGCTTCTCGATCGGCACATACACCCGGTCTTCCGGCCCGGTGTAGTTCGCGCTTGGACGAATGATCTTGCCGTCCTGGCGCTGCTCGATCACGTGCGCGCTCCAGCCCGCGGTGCGCGAAATCACGAACAGCGGCGTGAACATCGCGGTCGGAACCCCGAGCATGTGGTAGACGCTGGCCGAGTACCAGTCGAGGTTCGGGAACATCTTCTTGAGTTCCATCATCACATTCTCGATCCGCTCGGACACCTCGAACGGGCGCATGTTGCCGGCGTCGGTGCAGAGCTTGCGCGAGATTTCCTTGATGATCGCGCTGCGCGGATCAACGATCGTGTATACCGGATGGCCAAAGCCGATCACGATTTCCTTGGCGGCGACCCGCTTGCGAATGTCCGCATCGGCTTCATCGGCCGTGCGGTAGCGGCTGATGATTTCCATCGCGACCTCATTGGCGCCGCCGTGCTTGGGGCCGCGCAACGCACCGATCGCGCCGGTGATCGCGGAATAGAAATCGCTGCCGGTACCGGCGATCACGCGCGCGGCAAAGGTCGAGGCGTTGAACTCGTGTTCGGCGTACAGCACCAGCGACTTGTCCAGCGAGGTGGCGTGCAGCTCGCTCGGCGCCTTGCCGTGCATGAGGTGCAGAAAGTGCGCAGCCACGGTGCTGTCGTCGGTCTCGACCTCGATGCGGCGGCCGTTGTGGCTGAAGTGGAACCAGTACAGCAGCATCGAGGCAAAACTGGCCATCAGCCGGTCGGCGATGGCGCGCGCGCCGGTGACATTGTGGTCATGGGCTTCGGGCAGCACGGTGCCGAGCACCGAGCAGCCCGTGCGCAGCACATCCATCGGATCGGTCGACGCCGGCAGCAGCTCCAGCGCCGCCTTCACCGGTTGCGGCAGCCCGCGCAGGCGCTGCAACCGCGCCTTGTAGGCATTCAGTTCCGACCAGCTCGGCAGATGCCCGTGTACCAGCAGGTAGGCGACTTCCTCGAAACCCGCCCGGGTCGCCAGATCATGGATGTCATAACCGCGGTAGTGCAGGTCGTTGCCGCTGCGTCCGACCGTACACAGCGCCGTGTTACCGGCGGCGACGCCCGAAAGCGCGACGGACTTCTTGGCCTTGGGGAGAACCTGTGGTGCGTTGTCGCTCATCATTGGCTCCTTGGATCAATGCGTGGATTCCGCCGCGAACAGCTCGTCGAGCTTGTCCTCGTAGGCGTGGTAGCCGAGGAAGTCGTACAACTCTTCGCGGGTTTGCATGTTCTGCACATACGCCTTTTGCGTGCCGTCGCGGCGCACGGTTTCGTAAAACCCCAGCGCGGCCTTGTTCATCGCGCGGTACGCACCGCAGCAGTAGAGCGCGATATCGACGTTGGCGGTGCGCAGTTCATCGACGGTGAAGAACGGGGTTTTGCCAAACTCCGTCAGGTTGGCGAGGATCGGCACCTGCACCGCCGCGCGGAATTTGCGGTAGTCGTCGAGCGTATCCATGGCTTCCGGAAAGATCATGTCGGCACCGGCATCGACATAGGCCACGGCGCGCTCGATCGCCGCATCGACCCCTTCGATCGCCGCCGCATCCGTGCGCGCCATGATGACGAACGCGGGATCGGTCCTGGCATCCACCGCGGCCTTCACCCGGTCGACCATTTCCGCCTTCGGCACCACTTCCTTGCCGGGGCGATGGCCGCAACGCTTCTGGCCAACCTGGTCTTCCAGGTGTACGGCCGCAACCCCCACGCGCTCGAACGATCGAACCGTGCGCGCGATATTGAACGCCCCGCCCCAACCGGTATCGATGTCGACCAGCAGCGGCAACCGGGTCGCGTCGACGATGCGCCGCGCGTCGGTGAGCACGTCGTCCATCGTCGAGATGCCAAGGTCGGGTACGCCCAGTGAATTGGCGGCGACGCCGCCACCCGAGAGGTACAGCGCCTTGTAGCCGACGTGCCGGGCCATGAGGCCAGCGTACGCGGTAATCGCGCCGACCACCTGCAGCGGCGCTTCGGCGGCAAGCGCGGCCCGAAAGCGTGCGCCCGCGGAGGAAGAAGGTAAGCTCATGCGGCCTCCGGCAAAGCCATTATTTTAACCGCGTTCCAGCTTCGCCGCCGCCGGCCGCTGGCCGCGGCTACCCGCCGCCGGCCGGCACGCAAAGCACCAGCGCAAGGTACGCCGCGTACAGCGTGCCGTTGACCATCATGTGCCACACGCGCAGCGGGCCGCGCGCCAGCATCACGCGCAGCCACACGACAGCCGCGAGCGTCGCCACCACGCTCGCGACAACCGGCAGGCTGGGACGCCACGGCGTTGCCATGATGCCCAGTGCCGGCAACAAGGTGCCCTGGAACACCATCGCGCCGGTGACGTTGCCAAACGCGAGGGTGTCACGCCGGCGCCGCACCCAGACCACGCTGTTGACCTTTTCCGGCATCTCGGAGGCGAGTGGCGCAATCAACAGGGACAGGATCAAGGCCGGGACCCCCCACAACCGCGACACCGTATCGAGCGTGTGGATGAAGCCCTCTGCGCCCCAAACCAGCAACGCAAGCCCAAGCGCAACCTGCAGCAGCATGACCGCCACATGATCCGGCAACCTGACCCGCGTGAGCAGCAGCGGGCTTTCGGCCGCGGTCGCGTGTCCGGCCGCGACCAGCTTGGCCGAGGCGCGCACCGTTGACCACACATACATGACGTACCACGCGGCCAGGGCGGCCGCGATGGCCAGATCCAGCCAGCGCAGCGAGGCCGGCACCAGCAGCGCCGCAGCCACGACGGCGTAGGCCGGCAGAAAGAAGTCGAGATCGCGCCGCAACCCCGAGCGTTCCGGTTCGAAGGCGCCCGACAGCCTGCGCTTGGCCAGCACCGCCCCGGCCATCAACGCCATCGCCAGCGTTGACAACAGCAACGGCGCACCAAGGATCGCCCCCACCCCAACCGCTTGGTTGCTGCCAGCACTCCCGGTGCGCAGGAAGAACAACGCGAGTACCGGAATCATCGTTTCCGGCAACGCCGTGCCGATGGCGGCAAACAGCGAGCCCGTAACGCCTTCGGAAATTCCCATGCGCGCGCCCAGGTGTTCCAGCGCGTTGGTGAAGACGAGCGCGGCGACCAGGATCAGAACCAGGTAAAAGACCAGCTCGGCATAGACCATGACCGCGTCACCCCCTGTGGCGTGTGGAGCGTGGTGCGTAGTGCTGCAACCCGGCTCGGCGCGAGAGCACCCATGCAACCGTGCGCCGGTGCGGCAAAGCATACCCGGTGCGCGTCGACGCGCATCTGCAGCAGCGGGAAAATGACCGAAACGATCCGGACGCCCAGCCAACCCACCACGGCGCAAGTGAGCGCCACGCGGAACACCCGGTGGCACTGCAGGCACCCCGGTACGGGCACGCCGGACATCCCCATCGCGCGATCAGGTGCCGCGCCCTCACGCTGGTGCATCTTGGCGCCAACGCGCGCGGCGACCCGCCAATCGTGCGCCTCCGCGCCCATCTGCGGCGAGGGCAAACTTCACCCCACACGGTGAACCGGGGTGGCCCCCACACCCGCCCCTGCTGATGTCACCCAACCCTTAACGCCTAGGGTAAACTTCACCCCACACGGTAAACCGGGGTGGCGCGTGCACGCGTCTTCTGCTGATGTCACCCAACTCTTGAACGCCTGGAGAGCGGGCGACGCGGCCGCATTGGCGCAGTTGACGGAACGCGTTTACGCCGAGCTGCACCGCATGGCGCGCCGCTACATGCGCAACGAACGCCAGGCCGACACCCTGCAGGCGACCGCGCTGGTGAACGAAGCGTACCTGCGCCTCGCGGATGCACCGGCCATCGAATGGCGCGACCGCGCACAATTCTTCGCTCTGGCCGCGCAGGTGATGCGGCGCATCCTGGTGGATGCCGCGCGTGCCCGCGGCGCGCACAAACGCGGCGGCGGCGCCCGACATGTGGATCTCGATGAAACAGCACTGGTCTCGATCAAGGAAGACGCGTCCGTCCTGGCCCTCAATGATGCGCTGACCGCGTTCGCGCAAGCCGCCCCCCGGCAGGCAAAGGTGGTCGAACTGCGTTACTTCGGCGGGCTCAGCGAAGATGAAATCGCCGACGCCCTGGAAGTCTCGCCGCGCACCGTCAGGCGCGACTGGGACATTGCAAGGGCATGGCTGCTGCGGGAGCTGGATCCCGAACAGGGACCGTCACGCGCATGAACATCGAACGCTTCCAGCAGATCGCCGAGCTCTACCACTCCGTTCGCGAGAGTACCGCGGACGTGCGCAAGGCATTGCTTGACCGCGCGGACCCGGACCTGCGCCGCGAAGTCGAATCATTGCTGGCGCAGCCCGTGGACGATGCTTTCCTCAGCAGCCCGGTCGCCGGCCAAGCGATGTTGCTGCTGGCGAATTCTGGGCACTCCGCGCTGCACGCAGGAGCGCGGCTTGGACCATACCGGATCGAGGGAAAACTCGGCGCAGGCGGCATGGGAGAAATCTACCGGGCGACCGACACGCGCCTTGGGCGCAACGTCGCAATCAAGGTCGTGCACGAACAGTTCAATGCGCGCTTCCAGCGTGAAAGCCGCGCGATCGCCGCGCTCAACCACCCGAACATCTGTGCGCTCTACGATATCGGCCCCGACTACATGGTGATGGAGTTGCTGGACGGCGACACGCTGGCCGCGCGACTCAAGGATGGCGCATTACCGGTGAAGAGCGCCCTTGTGTACGCCTCGCACATCCTGGCGGCGCTCGCCGAAGCGCATGCTCACGGAATCGTGCACCGCGACCTCAAGCCCGGCAACATCATGGTCGCAAAATCGGGGCTCAAGGTCCTGGACTTTGGCTTGGCGAAGTCGGCCAGGGATGAAACCCTCACGGTCGCCGGCAGCGCAATGGGAACGCCCGCCTATGTGTCCCCGGAACAGCGGAAAGGGAAACCGGCCGATCCGCGCTCGGACATTTATTCCTTCGGCTGCGTGTTGTACGAAATGCTGACGGGCGCGCGCGTCGGTTCGCGGCGCAAAAGGCTCGCGTCACGCAAGCTGGAGCGCATCGTCGATCGCTGCCTCGAAGAGGATCCCGCGCTGCGCTGGCAGACGATCGCCGAATTGCAACAGCAGCTCTCGACGGTGACCACCGGCAACGGATGGCGCGGTTTCGCAAGCCACACGATACCGAATATCCTGGACTCTCGCCGGTCGCGGCGCATTGCAGCAGCGTGCATCCTCCTGATCGCCGCTGCCGCGAGCATATTCCTGACCCGCTCCGCGCGCCCGCTGACCGAGCGTGACACCATCGTGCTGGCGGATTTTGCCAATCGCACCGGCGATCCGGTTTTCGACGGTACGCTGCGTCAGGGGCTCGCGGTGCAGCTCGAGCAATCCCCGTTCCTCAGCATCGTTCCGGAAGGACTCGTCCGGCAAACCCTGGCGCTGATGGGACGGGCGGCGGGCGCGCCACTTACGCCCGAGGTCGCGGCCGACCTGTGCCAACGAGTTGGCAGCGCGGCGGTGGTCGAGGGTTCGATCGCGCAGATCGGAACACCGTACCAGCTCGTGATCAGGTCCGTCGATTGCGCGAGCGGCAAGACCCTTGCAAGCACGGCGGCCGGGGCCACGGACAAGAGCCACGTACTCGATGCATTGAGCGGCGCATCCTTGCAAATCCGCACAAAGCTGGGCGAATCGCTGCGCTCGGTGCAGAAGTTCAATACGCCGCTGGAACAGGCCACCACGTCGTCGCTGGATGCGCTCAAGGCCTACAGCGAGGGCCAGCGGATCCTCTCGAGCGGCAGCGAAATCCCCACGGCGGTCCTGCAGCTCAAGCACGCCGTCGAGCTTGATCCGCAATTCGCGCTGGCCTACGGCGCGCTCACCATCGCGTACACCACGCTCGGCGAATCGCGTCTTGCTGCCGACGCTGCCAGGCAAGCCTATGCACTGCGTGACAAGGTCAGCGAGCCTGAGAAGTACTTCATCACCGCGCGCTACGGAAAATCGGCCACAGGCAACATCGACATGGCCGTCCAGGCTTCCCTCGCGTGGATCCAGGCATACCCGCGCTCGCCGCTGCCGCGCACGATGCTGGCGGGCTCCATCTACCCGGTGACCGGCGAGTTCGACAAGTCCCTCACGCAGGCCGTCGAGTCGATCCGCCTGATGCCCACGATGCCGGTCACGTATGCATTCCTCATGGATGCCTACGTTGCGCTCGACCGTTTGCCCGAAGCGAAGACCACTTACGAACAGGCCCGCAAGCTGGGCCTGCACCCGGGCATCTTTGTCGCCACCCTCTACCAGTACGCCTTCCTGCAACACGATCCGGACGGGATGGCGCGGCAGGTTGCCGCGTCCAGGGGGCAACCGGGCGTCGAAGACCAGATGCTCGCCTGTGAAGCCGAAACCGCCGCGTACCAGGGGCAGCTCGCACGAGCACGGAAACTCTCGGACCAGGCCATGGCTTTCGCGCAGCCGGCCGGCGGACAGGAAGCCACCGCCACCTACCTCGCGATGTCCGCGCTGCGCGAAGCGCTGCTCGGCAATGCGGACGAAGCCGAACAGCGCGCCGCTTCGGCCGTGCACCGCTCGCCAAGCCGGGACGTGCAATTCGGCGCCGCGCTGGCTTTCGCCTTCACCGGCAATGTCGCGCAGGCCGATGCGCTCGCGGAAAACCTGGCGCGCGAATTTCCCGAGGACACGTTCGCGCAGTTCAATTACCTGCCGGCGTTGCGTGCGAAGCTCGCGATCGCCAAAGGCCGCCCCGCCGAAGCCTTGGCGATGCTGAAAGTCACCGCGCCCTTCGAGTTCGGGGTGACCCGGTCCAGCGCCCTCGGCTGGACCTCGATGTACCCGATCTACGTACGGGGCGAGGCATATCTGGCCATGCACGACGCCCGCAAGGCCGCGGCGGAATTCCAGAAGATCTTGGACCACCGCGGCATTGCGCTGAATTATCCGATCGGACCCATGGCGCGGCTGCAGAAGGCGCGCGCCTTGGCCGCCGCCGGCGCGCGCGCCGAAGCCGCCGCGACGTACAAGGATCTGCTGGGGCTCTGGAAAGGCGCCGACGCGGACATGCCGACCTTCAAGCTGGCCATGGCCGAATCGCACCGCTTGAATTGAGCCCCACCCCCATCTCCCTCCAGCGGCTTCCGCGTCGGAGGCAATGCGGCCGCAGGCCGAGCGTGCAACTCTGGGGATGAAGCCGGAACCGATACGCGTTTCCGCGAGGGGGTGTTGCTGCGGTCACGCAGAGAACGGCGTCTTCGACTTGGCGATGTCCGGTTTCGGAGGCTTTTTGCGCCCTCATCTGTGAGGCCGGCAGTTTGCCGTCCGCATCCCGCACTTACCTGAAGGTGTCCCATGAAACTGCAAAGAACCCTGGTCGCGATCACGGCGGCGCTGCTCGCCGGCGCATGCGTCGGCGCCACCCACCCGGCACTCGCCGCATCAGGCGGCAAGATTTCATCAGCGACGCCCGCAGGCAACATCCGCTACACCGTCACAGATCTCGGTACCCTGCCCGGCGGTTCCTACAGCACGGCCATGGCGAACAGCACGACCGGCCTGGTGGCCGGCGGTTCCGACGCGGCCGACGGCCTGGAGCACGCAGTCGTCTGGCTGCGTGGCCGTCTGCTGGACATTGGCGCCAGCGGCTTCAACAGCGACGCGTTCGCCGTGAACCCGTTCGGCCAGGTCGCGGGGCAAACCGAGACGGATCAAAGCGACCCAATTGCCGAGAACTTCTGCGGCTACGGCAGCGGGCGGCAATGTCGCCCGTTCGCCTGGCAAGCAGGCCGCATGAAGTTGCTGCCGCTGCTGGGCGGCAACAACGGAACCACCGGCGACAACGTGAACCTGTTCGGCCAGATACCCGGCGTCGCGGAAACCGGGCAAGCCGATCCGAATTGTCCGCAAGAGCTGACGGCCGTGGGCACCGGTCCGCAGCGCCTCTCTTTCAAGCCCGTGGTCTGGGGCCCGAAGCCGGGCAGCGTGCGCGAGCTGGCCACGCTTCCCGGAGATGATGTCGGCATGGCGTTCTGGATCAACGATCTTGGCCAGGCGGTGGGCGTCACCGGCACGTGCGCCAACACCACGCTGCCGCCCCTTTCCGTCGGTCGCCACGCTGTGCTGTGGGAGCGCGGTGGCACGCCCGTGGACCTCGGCAACCTCGGCGGTGTGGGCGATCCCGCGCAGCCGGGTGTTGGCAACGTCGCGCATGCCATCAACAACCGCGGGCAGGTCGTCGGTGTTTCCGCGCTGGCAGGCAACACGGCCGCGCATGGGTTCCTGTGGACACGCGCGCAAAAGATGCGTTCGCTGGATCCCCTGCCCGGCCAGACACAGAGCGGTGCCATCGGCATCAACAATTTCGGTGACGCGGTCGGCGTTTCCTTCGATGGAATGCTGTGGGACGCCGTACAGGCAGGTACCGCCGGTGCGGTCATCTGGCGCAACGGTGGGGCCCCCGCCGATTTGAACCAACTGGTCGCCCAGCCCACGCCCCTGTACCTGCTTTTCGCCATCGGCATCAACGATGCAGGCGAAATCGTGGGCTTCGCGTTCGACACGAAATCGGAAGAGGTGCACGCATTCCGGGCGACGCCGGTGCGCAGACGCTGACCCCCGCACAAACGCAAAGGGCGGCCGTGCGGCCGCCCTTTCATTTCGGAAAGACTGCGAATCAGCCGAGCAGCGCCTTGATGCTGTCGCGCTCTTCGTGCAGTTCCTTGGCGGTGGCGTCCATCCGCGCACGCGAGAAGGCGTCGATTTCAAGGCCCTGCACGATCTGGTACTTGCCGTCCCTGCAGGTCACGGGATAACCGTAGATGACGCCGGGCGCAATGCCATAGGAGCCATCGGAGGGAACCGCCATCGATACCCAGTCGCCCTCGGTGGTGCCGAGCGCCCACGAACGCATGTGGTCGATCGCCGCGTTGGCGGCCGAGGCCGCCGACGACGCGCCGCGCGCCTGGATGATTGCGGCGCCGCGCTTTTGCACAGTCGGGATGAATTCCTTTTCGTACCAGTCCTGGCCCACCAGCGACAACGCGGACTTGCCGTTGATCGTGGCGTGATGGATGTCGGGGTACTGGGTCGAGGAATGGTTGCCCCAGATGATCATCCGCTTGACGTCGGCGTTGTGGGTACCGGTCCTGGCGGCAAGCTGCGCCTTCGAGCGGTTGTGGTCAAGGCGCACCATCGCGGTGAAGCATTTGGGATCCAGATCAGGCGCATTGGACTGCGCAATCAGCGCGTTGGTATTGGCCGGGTTGCCGACAACCAGCACCTTGACGTCGCGTTTGGCGTGTGCGTTCAGCGCCTTGCCCTGCGGGCCAAAGATGGCACCGTTGGCCGACAGCAGATCCTTGCGCTCCATGCCCGGGCCGCGCGGCCGCGCGCCGACCAGCAGCGCGTAGTCGACGTCCTTGAACGCGACGTTGGCGTCATCGGTCGCGACCACGCCGGCCAGCAGCGGGAACGCGCAATCATCGAGCTCCATCACCACACCATGCACCTTCGGCAGCGCGGGCGTGATTTCAAGCAGGTGCAGGATCACCGGCTGATCGGGGCCCAGCATGTCGCCGGCGGCAATGCGGAACAGCAGCGCGTAGCCGATCTGGCCGGCGGCGCCGGTGACGGCAACTCGAACGGGTGCTTTCATGGGTCAACTCCTATTGGGACAATACCCGCGCCACGGGGAACGGGTCAGGGTCAATGTTGCAAACGGCCGCCGCACGCAACGCGCACGGCCGCCGCCCGGCGCGGAACGTCAGGCCAATTCCGCGAAGAATTGCTGGATGCGTTCCAGGCCCTTCTTCAGCTGCGCCGGCGCGCAGGTGTAGGAGATCCGCAGCGAGCGCGGCTCGCCAAACGCCGAACCCGGCACCATCGCCACGAACTTTTCATCCAGCAACGCCTTGCACAGGTCGAGGTCGTCGGCAATTTTTCTGCCCTTGTGCGACTTGCCAAATGCCACCGAAATGTCCGGGAACGCGTAGAACGCGCCCTGCGGCCGCGGGCAACGCACGCCGGGAATCGCCTCCAGCGCACGGACGACGTCATCGCGGCGCCTGGAAAAATCCCCGCACTTGGCGGTCGGCACGGCCTGCGAGCCGGTCAATGCCGCAATCGCGGCCTGGCTGACCACTTCCGGCAGGCAGGTGATGTGGTTCGAGTTGAGCGTCACCAGCGCTTTTACGCCCGCCTCGGGGCCGGCGACCATGCCCATGCGCCAACCGGGCATGCCGTAGGTCTTGGACAGGGAATCCATGATGAAGGTACGCGTGCGCAGTTCCGGCTTGAACTGCACGAAGTTGTGGTAACCGATGCCGTCGAATATCAGGCGGTTGTAGATGTCGTCGGCGATGATCCAGGTGTTCGGGTGCTTGACCAGCACCTCGGCCAAGGCCGCCACCTCGTCCCTGCTGTAGACCATGCCGGTTGGATTGGACGGGTTGTTGAACAGGAACACTTTTGGATCCGACGCCAGCGCCCGGTCCAGTTGCGCCGGGGTGAGCTTGTAGTGCTGCGCGGGTGGACACGGCAGGATCGTCGCCCTGGCGCCAAGGATGTCGGCGATGTCGACGTAGCTCGTCCAGTACGGCGCCGGAAACACGATCTCGTCACCTTCATCCAGCAGCGCCTCGGCCAGGTTGTACAGCACCTGCTTGGCACCGATGCCGACGGTCACGTTTTCACGCTTGTAGCCCGGCAGGCCGCTTTGGGCAAAGTGCGCGGTGATCGCATCCAGCAACGCCGGTATACCGCGGTTGGTGCTGTAGCCGCCGCTGTCGTGCTGGGTCCAGTCGCGCACCGCCTGATAGACGTGTTCGCCCGGCAGGAAATTCGGCACCCCGATCGAGAAGTTGACGACGTCCTTGCCCTCAGCCTTGAGCTGCTTGGCGGTGTCGGCGATCACCATGATCGCACTGGGTTTGGCACGCGCTGTGCGCGCAGCAAGTTTCAGCATCGGGCGCCTCGTCGAAAGACCACGGGAATCAACCTGCAATTCTAGCACGCGCGCTTGCGCGCCCCGGGGCCGAAACGTACGCTGCACAGCGGATCGCGCCGCGCGGGCACGCGCGCCCGGCGTGCCCGCACAGGTGCCCGGCTACGCCGATTTCAGCGCACGTCCAGCACCGCGTTCCACTGTTCGACGCGCTTGCCCATCGTGGCCAGCAGCGGTTTGGGGTCGCCCTCAATCGTGACCTTCTCGATCTTGTCGCCCGCGCGCACGGCGTCGACGACCTTCTGATCGTCCGCCGACACGACTTCGCCAAAGATCGTGTGCTTGCCATCGAGCCACGGCGTCGGCACGTGGGTGATGAAGAACTGGCTGCCGTTGGTACCGGGACCGGCGTTCGCCATCGACAACCGGCCCGGCTGGTCGTGCTTGAGGTCGGCGCGGCACTCATCTTCGAAGCGGTAACCCGGGCCGCCGGTGCCCGTGCCGTTGGGGCAGCCGCCCTGGATCATGAAATCATTGATCACGCGGTGAAAATTCAGGCCATCGTAAAATCCGCGCTGGACGAGGTTCACGAAGTTCGCGACCGTCAGCGGCGCCTTGTCCGCGAACAGGCGGACGTGGATCGGGCCCCGGGCAGTTGAAAAGGTGGCGGCAAGATCGGGCATGGCGCAGAATCCAAGGGGCAAACCACTAGCTTAACAGCGCGCCCCGCGTACACGCACGGAACCGCGATTCCCGCTATAATTTGCGTCCCGGGCGGCACGGGGTCTGTTGCTACCCTCGTCCCCATCCTCCTTTTCACGACCGCCGCCGCGCGGCCGTTGCGTGTGCCCATGTCCATCGAAAATCTTCGCAATATCGCCATCGTCGCCCACGTCGACCACGGCAAGACCACGCTGGTCGACCAGCTGCTCAAGCAATCGGGCACCCTGTCCGATCGCGCGGTGGTGCCGGACCGCGTGATGGACTCCAACGACCTCGAGCGCGAACGCGGCATCACGATCCTGTCCAAGAACACCGCGATCCACTGGACCGACCCGCGCGGCGAGAACTGGCGCATCAACATCGTCGATACCCCCGGACACGCCGACTTCGGCGGCGAGGTCGAGCGCGTCTTGAGCATGGTCGACTCGGTGCTGGTGCTGGTCGACGCGCTGGACGGCCCGATGCCGCAGACCCGCTTCGTGACCCAGAAAGCCTTCGAGATGGGCTTCAAGCCCATCGTCGTGGTCAACAAGGTCGACCGGCCCGGCGCACGCCCCGACTGGGTCGTGAACCAGACCTTCGACCTGTTCGACCGGCTGGGCGCGAGCGAAGAGCAGCTTGATTTCACGGTGGTCTACGCGTCGGCCCTGAAGGGCTACGCGGGCATGACGCCCGATGTGCATGACGGCGACATGACGCCCCTGTTCGAGGCGATCATCCACCACGTCGACGCGCCGAAGGTCGACCTCAACGGGCCGTTCCAGATGCGCGTGTCCGCGCTCGACTATTCAAGCTACGTCGGCGTCATCGGCGTCGGCCGCATCCAGCGCGGGCAGGTCCACGGCAACATGCCGGTGACGGTGGTCGACCACGAAGGCAAGCGCCGCAACGGCAAGATCCTGCAGGTACTGGGCTTCATGGGCCTGGACCGGCGCGAAGTGCCCTCCGCGCAGGCGGGCGACATCGTCGCCTTCTCCGGCATCGCGGACCTCGGCATCTCCGACACCATCTGCGATCCGGCCAACGTCGAGGCGCTGCCCGCGCTGACGGTGGACGAGCCAACCATTTCAATGACCTTCCAGGTCAACAACTCGCCGTTCGCCGGCAACAAGGACCTGTCGGGCGGCAAGTTCCTCACCAGCCGCCAGATCCGCGAACGCCTGACCCGCGAGACCCTGCACAACGTCGCACTCAAGGTTGAAGACACCGCCGACCCCGACAAATTCAAGGTGTCGGGGCGGGGCGAACTGCACCTGTCGATCCTGATCGAGACGATGCGCCGTGAGGGTTTTGAACTTGCGGTGTCGCGCCCGGAGGTCATCGTCAAGGAAATCGACGGCGTCATCCAGGAACCCTACGAGCAACTGGTGGTTGACCTCGAAGAACAATTCCAGGGCGGCGTGATGGAAAAGCTCGGCGCCCGGCGGGCGGAACTGCGCAACATGGAACCCGACGGCAAGGGCCGGGTGCGGCTGGAGTACATGATTCCCGCCCGCGGCCTGATCGGCTTCCAGAGTGAATTCCGCACGCTCACCGCGGGCACGGGGCTCATCTTCCACATCTTCGACCACTACGGCCCGAAGTCGGAAGGCATCATCGGCAAGCGTCCAAACGGCGTGATGATTTCCAACGCCACCGGCCCCGCGCCGGCCTACGCGCTGTGGGGCCTGCAGGAACGCGGGCGGATGCTGATCGACGCCAACGTGCAGATCTACGAAGGCCAGCTGGTCGGCATCCACTCCAAGGACAACGACCTCACGGTCAACGCGCTGCGCGGCAAGCACCTCACCAACGTCCGCGCGGCCGGGCACGACGACGCGGTCAGCCTGACCCCGCCGGTGAAGATGTCGCTGGAACAGGCCCTGGAATTCATCGACAGCGACGAGCTGGTCGAGGTGACGCCCAAGGAAATCCGCCTGCGCAAGAAGCACCTGACCGAAATGGACCGCCGCCGCGCGTCGCGGCAAGCGGCGTAACTACAGCGTCGCTCGTGGCGGGGTCCGGGAAGCTTTCCGGACTTCCCGCCGGTGTGCCCTTCGCGCGCCGGTGTACCCCATCAGTCGCGGCACACCACCGGCAGGTAGCGCACCTTGATGTCGGAGCTGCTGCAGCGCCATTTGACGGCATCGCGGCTGCCGTAGGGCTTGAACACCAGGTGGTCGCCCGCGATCGCGCCGTCGGCCGCGCGGCCGTAGGTGACGATGACGCTGCCGTTGTCGATCTGGACCCCGGAAACGTAACGGCCGTGCAGCGAGTCCGGCGCCGACAACCCCGCCGCACCATTGTCGCGCGGCACGTTCCCGGTGTTGGCAACGTAGGCATCCACCGCGGCCTTGGCCGTGCCGGCCAGCACCTGTCCCTCCGCGACCTGTGTACGCACGAGGTAATTCTGGTAGGCGGGAACCGCGATGGCGGCAAGGATGGCGACGGGTGCCAGCACGCACACGCCAACGCCCACCACGATCAGCGCGATGGCCCAGCCCGGCATGCCGGTGCGCGCGCCCGGCGGCACCGTCGATGCGTCGAGCTCGCCGCGCGTGTAGGCGTCCAGCGCGTCGCGGCGCACCACGCAGCAGTTTGCCAGCAGGTCGTGCAGGGCCTGTTTGCGCGCCGTCCAGCCGGCAAGCATGTAGCCGACGTCCATGATGATGCCGGACAGGATCTTGCCGAAAAAGCGTCCGCTCGCCCGCCCAAACCCGATCCGCCGACCCTGCATGTCGGTTACCCGCAGGCCCAGCGCCAGCTTGCCGGGCGTCGCCTGCAGACGACTGGACTCGCAGAGTGCAAAGTAGAGCCACTGGCCCACCACCACCAGCACCTCGAACACCACGAGCAACGCCAACATGCGGCCCGTGAACCCATGCCGGCCCGCCGCCGCCGGCACCACCAATATCACGGCCAGGACCAGGTAGAGGATCACGGCCGCCCCGCCGACGATGAATCCATCGATCAGGTAGGCCACGAACCGGCGCCAGAACCCCGCGTGCAACAGCGGTGAATGCAGGTGATCGGGCAGCAGCTGTGCCGTGCCGGCCGGCGTCTCATCCATGGAAATTCCCCTTGCGTGGCAAGTCCCCGCGCCGATTCTGGCTGAACCCGCGCTCAGCGGCAATCGGCGGGCAGATAGGTGGTGCGGATGTCCGGGCTGCTGCACCGCCACTGCAAGCGCGCGGCGTTGCCGACCGGCGAAAACACCACGTGCCCGCCGCTGATCCTGGCGTCCGCGGCGTTGCCGTAGGTCACCACCACCTTGCCCGCCATCACGCCAACGCTGCTGACGTAGCGGGCCTGGATGGCGTCCGGCCGCGGCAGGCCAAGCGCACGATTGTCATCCGGCAGCGCGCCGCGCTGGCCGATGTATTCGGCCACCAGCGCGCGCGCACGCGCGGTCGCCACCGCGCCTTCGGCAACCTCGCCGCGCACCACATGCTGCTGGTAGGCGGGAATCGCGAGCGCCGCCAGCATCGCGGCGAATGGCAGCAACAGGAACGCACAAGCGCCCAGCACGACCAGTGCCAGTGCCCAGCCCGGCATCCCCCCACGCGGTGACAGCAAAGCCGCGGGCGCGGGAGCGGCCGCAGCCGCCTGCCGCCACGCCGCGAGCCCGGTTCGGCGCACGACGCAGCAGCCCGCCATGAGGTCGTGGAGGGCCTGCTTGCGCGGGGTCCAGGCGGCAACGAGGTACCCGGCATCCAGCACCAATCCCGACACGATCTTGCCAAAGAACCGGCCACTGGCGCGCGCGAAACCGACGCGCTGCCCATAGTCATCGACCACGCACAGGCCAAGCACCAGCTTGCCGGGCGTCGCCTGCAGGGCCGATGCCTCGAAGGCCGCGTAATACACCCACGGCACCAGCACCATGAGCAGCCACAGCGAAGGCCGGGCGCCCAACAGCGGCCACCCCAGACGCGGCACCCACGGCCAGGATTCCGCCGTCCCGTCCAGCGCGAAATACGCCAGCGCCAACGCGGCGGCAAGGATCAGGCCATCGACGAGGTAGGCCGCCACCCGCAGCCAGAAGCCCGCGTGCAAGCCCGGCTGCATGGTGTGCGGCGGCAGCGGAATCAGGCGGGCGGCGGTGTTCATGCAAACGGATCCTGCAACGGCGACCCGAGGATGGTCGCAGAACCCACGGCCCGCGTCATGGCGGTATCAAGCAAAATCCTCACCCGGCCAGATGGCGACCCTGGGCGCGGCCCCGCCCGTGGCGCAACCGCGATACATGCCGTCGGTATTGAACGGCAACGCGAAGCTGCCATCGGCGCCCAGCACGATGGCGCCGCCGCTGCCGCCCAGCGCCGGGATCTCGTGGTTGATCACGGCGTCGGCGGCCGCCGGCACCGGCTGCTGCAACAGCGCCACCCGCATGCACACCGCGTGCGCGGCGGCGGTGCGGATGTAGAACTCGCCCCAGCCGGTGCCGCTCATCGCGCACGCGGCATTGGCATAGGTGCCCGCGCCAATCAGCGGTGAATCACCGATGCGGCCCCAGCGTTTGCCGGTCATGCCGCCGGTGGAGGTCGCGGCCGCCAGCTGCCCGGCGGCATCCAGCGCGACGGCGCCGACGGTACCGAAATGATCCACACGCGCGCCGTGCGCGCCTTGCCGCAGCGCGTCCTGCAGCTCGCGCCAGCGGTCCTCGGTGTGAAAGTAATCCGGCGTGACCCGCTCGATGCCCTGCGCGCGCGCAAACGCTTCGGCGCCGGCGCCGGCCAGCAGCACGTGCGGCGACCGTTCCATGACCGCACGCGCCAGCTGCAGCGGGTTGCGCACCTGCCGCACGCCCGCGACGGCCCCCGCGCGCAAGGTAGCCCCATCCATGATGGCGGCATCCAGTTCGTTGACGCCATCGTGGGTGAATACGGCGCCGCGCCCGGCATTGAAGTACGGCGAGTCTTCCAGCACGGTCACCGCAGCGGTCACCGCGTCCAGCGCCGGATCGCCCGCCAGGAGGCGCGCCTGGCCCGCGCGCAACGCTGCGGCCAATGCGGCGCGAACCTCGCGTTCGCGCGCGGCATCCGTGCCGTGCCGGATGACCCCGGCGCCCCCATGGACCAACAGCACCGGCACAGGCGCCGCAGTCACGCGCCGGGTTCCTCGGCACCGGCTACCGCCGGCAGCGCCGCATCGGGCGGTTGCGCCGACGGGAAATGCACGCTCGCGCGCGTGCCCTTGCCAAGCGTGCTTTCCAGCGAGACCCGCCAACCGTAACGGTCGGCGATGCGGCGCACGATCGCGAGCCCGATCCCATGTCCGCGCGTACCCGTGCGGCTGCCCCGGTAAAAGGCCTGGAACGCCCGTTCCAGGTCTTCGTCAGTCATGCCGCAGCCGGTGTCGGTCACGCACACCTTGTCCGCGTCGATTTCGACGGTGATGCTGCCGCGGTCGGTGTAAAGGCACGCGTTGCGGATAAGGTTGCCGATCATGACCGCGAACACCCGCGGCGGCGCGTGCAGCGCGAACCGCGCATGCGCCTCGCAACGCAGGTCGACCGGTTTGCCGGCCAGCAGTTCGCGGTAGCGCGCGACTTCCTTGTCGACCATGTCGTTGGCGAGGAAGTCTTCGTCGCGCAGGCTCGAGGCGGATTCACGCGCGAGCACCAGGAACGTCTCGATCAGTGCTTCCATTTCGCGCACCGCGCGCCGGATCCGGGCCAGCGAGCGCCGGGCAAACGGGCTCATGTCCTCATCAGCCAGCACGTCGACGGCAATTTTCATGACCGTCAGTGGCGTGCGCAGCTCATGGCTGGCGTCACGCGTGAAGTTGCGCTCGCGCTCGACGAAAGCCTCAAGCCGGTTGGCAAAGTTGTACAACGCGCGCACCAGCACCTCGACGTCGCTGTCGGTCGCGGCCGGCAGCCGTTCGGGTGCCAGCGCGGCCGGGTCGGGCTGGTCGGGATTCCAGTGGCGCACAATGCGCGCCAGTTCGATCACCGGCGACACCGCGCGGCGTGACGCCCGGTAGGTCAGGTACGTCGCAAGGTAGATGATCAACACCACCAGCACCACCGGGATCAGGCCAAACAACATCACCACGCGGTTGGGACGGTCATTGTTGAACAGCAGGAACAGGCGGCCGCGCGGCGTGTCGGCCACCAGCACCGTACCCTGGGTGCCATCGGGCTGTTCGACCTGGTGATAACCCGGCGCGAGGCCGGCAAGACGCGCCGGAACGGCCGCGGCGCCGCGGCCCGGCGCGCGCAGGTAGCCGCGCAACAACCAGGTATCGGGCAACGGGGCGGCGGGATCGCGGGCCAGTTGCTGTGCGTAATAAACGGCCTCGCGATCGAGTTCCTGGTGCGCGATGGCCTTGTGGCTGGAACTGGCCGCGGCGTACACACCGAGGGCGGTCACCACGCTGATCGCCGCCACCAGCAGCGAAAACATCACCCAGAAACGGTGGCCGATGCTTGTGTATGTGGCCATGCCCACTGCGCGCCCGCGTTGCAGGGCACGATTGTGGGCAGTCCGCCCAGCATTGTGCAAGCCGCTCCGGGTTCAGCCGTGGCTGGCCACCGGGCCTGCCGCGGACTCCGCGTCCAGGTCGGCGATCCGGTAACCGGCGCTGTGGATGGTGTGTACCAGCGGACGCGCGTACGGCTTGTCGACCACCCGGCGCAGGTTGTAGAGGTGCGAGCGCAGGGTGTCCGAATCGGGCAGCGTGTCGCCCCAGATCTCGCGTTCGATATCGTGCCGCGACACCACGCGCGGCGATTCGCGCATGAGGATCACCAGCAATTTCAAGCCGATCGGCGAGACCTGCAGCTCTTCACCATCGCGCGTCAGGCGCAACGTGGCGGTGTCCAGCACCAGGCCGCCGACCTGGTACACCTCGGTCGAAACCTGGCGTCGTTCGCGGCGGATCAAGGCGCGGATGCGCGCTTCCAGCTCGCGCGGCTCAAACGGCTTGACGAGGTAATCGTCGGCACCGGCATCCAGCCCCACCAGCTTGTCTTCCAGGGTGTCGCGCGCGGTCAGCATCAGTACCGGTGTGGATTTCTTGGCGTCGCTCCGCAACTTGCGGCAGACATCCAGGCCGTCCATGCCGGGCAGCATCAGGTCCAGCACCACCACGTCATAGCTGTTGGTCACTGCCAGGTGCAGGCCACTGACGCCGTCGCCCGCAAAATCGACCGAATAGCCGCGCCGCTCCAGAAACTCGCCCACCATTTCGGCAATGCCGCTGTTGTCTTCGACCAGCAAGACCAGTCCGGTATTTTTTTCACGTTCAGATCCGGCCATGTTCATTGCCCCCGTGCCTCTGCACCGCGCCTGCGCCAGCCCTCGGGCCGCCAATGTGCATGCGCAGCGGTGATTGCAGCGTGAATGCCCGCGGCCGGGTGCGCCGTGCAGGCCACCTGCGGAACGGGCGCGGCGGGCGGTCGCAGTTCAATCGTTGTCGCGCGGCACGCTGACCTTGCCCTTGACGTTCCGGTGCTCGACATCGCCGCTGCCCACCGTGCCGACGCTGAGGTTGCCGCTGACGCCATCGACAGCGAAATCGCCCGAGCCAATGCTCCCGGCATGGACGTCGCCGCCGATCTGGTACAGCTTGAGGCCCCCCGAAGCGAGCGAACCCACGGTGACGTCGCGCTTGACGTCATGCACCGTGACATCGCCCGAACCCATGCTCTGCAGCGTGAGGCCGCCGGCGATGTCCGTCAGCTTGGCATCACCCGAGCCGATCGAACCGATGGCAGCGTTGCCGCCGATATTCCGGATGCTGAAGTCACCCGAACCGATGCTGCCGACCTTCAGGCCTCCGACCTGGCTCGCGACGACGTCGCCGGAGCCCAAGCGCAAGGCGAATTGGCCGGTGACGCCGTTGACCTTAAGGTCCCCCGAACCCACGCTGGCATCCAGCGCGGCGACGCCGCCGATATCGGCGTCGCCCGAGCCCACAAGCAACTTGACCGCCAATGCGGACGGTACCTGCACGTTGAGTTTCAGGTAGGCGTAGGAACCGCCAAACCACGATGTGATCTGGAACCCGTGGTTGCGGTCGTGCGCGATGACGCTGGCCGTGTCGCCCTGCCGCGTGGCGTCCATCTTGACGGCATCCAGCCACTTCGGGTTCGACGCGCACGCGGTGCCACGCACCAGGATTTTGCCGAGCCCCGGCTGGCCGCGCACGGTCAGGTCATCCGGGCCGATCTGTAGCGTCAGGGCCTTGAGCCCCGCGGCATCGATCTCGGCGGCACGGGGCGCGCTGTAACGGCAATGGTCCGCCGCCGCCGCGCCAAGCGGCACCGCAACCAGCGCGATGCCGGCAATCCAGAGGAAGGGCTTTCGCATGGGGCTCTCCAGGGTTTTCGCCATGATCGAATCGGCCCCAGCATAACCGCAGCCCCGCGCCCGCTCATGGGTCGAAAGTCCGCGTGACTTCAGGCACGGTCAGCCGTGGCGTTCGTCGGCCTTGGCGTGATTCCACAACGCGTCCTGCTCGGCCAGCGACTTGTCCGCCAGATGCTCGCCCGCCGCCGCCGCCAGTGCCTCCATGCGCCGGAAGCGCCGTTCGAACTTGGCGTTGGCGTGCCTGAGCGCGGCGGAAAAATCCACCCCCGCGTGGCGGGCGAGGTTGACCAGCACGAACGCGACATCACCAATCTCATCCAGCAGCCGATCCTTGCCCGACCCGGCGGCGAACTCGACGCGCACCTCGTTCACCTCTTCCTCGAGCTTGTCCAGCACCGGCCCGGGGCCGGGCCAGTCGAAGCCGACGCGCGCTGCCCGTTCGCACAGCTTCAACGCCCGCCGCCACTCGGGTAGGCCGTGCGACACGCCGGCCAGCGCGCTCGTGTCCTCAGGCTCGCCGTGGGCCGCACGCTCGGCGCGCTTGATGGCGTCCCACGCCCGCGCCTGATCGTCCACGCCGTCATGGTGCGCAGCACCAAAAACATGCGGGTGCCGCCGCACCAGCTTGGCGCTGAGCGCCGCCACCACGTCGTCGAAATCGAACAGGTCCTGTTCTTCCGCCATGCGCGCGTGGAACACCACCTGCAGCAACAGGTCGCCCAGCTCGTCCTTCAGCTCCGCATAGTTCCTGCGGTCGATGGCGTCGACGACCTCGTAGGCTTCCTCGAGGGTGTAGGGCGCGATGCTGTCAAAGGTTTGCCGGGCATCCCACGGACAGCCGTGTTCGGGATCGCGCAGGCGCGCCATGATTGCCCGCAGCCTGGCTACCCGGTCCGCGATGCGCGTGGTCACCGGCGCAGCCCCAGCCGCGCCAGCCAGTCGACGCTGGTGTCCCCGAGCGTGAGGAACTCGGGATTCAGCAGTGACTCCTTGGTGTTGTACTGCAACGCCGCGCCCTGCAAATCCACCACCGCGCCGCCCGCCTGCTCGACCACACACTGCGCGGCCGCGGTGTCCCACTCCGAGGTCGGCCCCAGCCGCAGGTACAGGTCGGCCGCGCCGCGCGCCACCATGCAAAACTTGATCGACGAGCCGACCGGCACCAGGGTGTGTCCGCCCAGGTTGGCCAGCAGCGCGGCCTGGCGCTCGCTGCCGTGCGAACGGCTGCCCGCCACCACCGGCACCGGTGCGGCAGCGCGGGTGGCGATCGGCTGCGGCAGGGCCCGGGGCGCCGGCTGCAGGAACGACCCGACACCGGCGATGCCGTAATACAACGCGTCGGTGACCGGCACCAGGACCACGCCCAGTACCGGCGCATGGTGCTCGATCAACGCGATGTTGACCGTGAACTCGCCGTTGCGCTTGACGAACTCGCGCGTGCCATCCAGGGGATCAACCAGCCAATAGCGCTCCCAGCCGCCGCGCTCATTCCAGCCGATGCTTTTGGACTCTTCCGACAGTACCGGGATGTCCGGCGTCAACCCGGTGAGGCCCTCGACGATCAAGCGGTGCGCCGCCATGTCGGCCGCGGTCAACGGCGAGGCGTCGGCCTTGTACTCGACCGCAAAGCTGCCGGCATAGATCTGCAGGATCGCGGCACCGGCCTGGCGCGCCAACACGCAGCACTCGCGTGCCAGGCGGTCGAGCGTGCTCACGGCCGCGCGTCTGCCCGGCCGGCACGCGGCTGGAAGCGGCCGGCAAGGTATTCGCGCGCGATGAACAGTGCGGCAATCGAACGCCCTTCGGATACATCCTCGCGCGCGAGCAGCAGGTGCAGCTCCGACAATTTCCACGGCACCACGTCCAGTGGCTCCGGTTCATCGCCGGGACGGCGCTCGGGGTACAAGTCCTCGGCCAGGATCACCTCGGCCTTGTGGGTCATGTACGCGGGCGACAACGACAGCGCCGTCAACGGCGTCAGCTTGCGCGCCGCGAATCCGGCCTCTTCCTGCAACTCGCGGTTGGCCGCCTCGAGCGCGGTTTCCCCCGGATCAATCCGCCCCTTGGGCAGGCCAAGTTCGTAGCGATTCAACCCCGCTCCGTATTCGCGCACCAGCAGCACGGTATCGGTGTCACGCAACGCCACGATGAATACCGCGCCCTGTCCGGACGCGGTCAGGCGCTCGAAGGTGCGGCGCGCGCCATTGGAGAACGCCAGATCGACTTCTTCGACGGTGAGGAAACGGCTGTCGTGCGCGGGACGGCGGGCCAGTATCTCGGGCGGTGCGGACATGCCGTGATTGTATCGGGTATCAGCCGGACGTACGGGGCGCCGCGACGCTCGACGCCGCCCCCGGCACGAGCACCTTCTTGCCGGTCAGCGTTTCTGGCGGCGGCATCGACAGGCGGATGTCATCGTCGTTCCGCGGCGGCGGTTGCGGGGCGTCGCCCCTGCAGCCGGCGAACAGCACCAGCGGGCTGACCGCGCAATGGACCTTGACGCCGGCCGGGAGGTGAACGGTCCTGACCACGGTCGTCTTCTTCACCACCTTGTCAAACGCACGCCCGATGGTTTTGGCCGCGAGGTTCTGATTGGCCGGTTCGAAGTCCTTGGCAAAGCGCGTCGGCTTGTAGACCACCGGCGACTTGCCGCTGGTGATGTGCGAACCCTGGATGCCCGGCGTCACATAGGCCGGTGTCGCGGCCGGCGGCGCCGATCCGCCCGGCGGCAACCGCACCTCGCCGTTCGCACCGTACAACTCCAGCGGCGGCCCCTTGACGCCTTCGAGCGTCGCACTCATCGCGCCCTTGGCCGGCGGCACGTAGTGCAGGCGGCGCGGCGGTGCCGGTGCCGGTTGGCCGGTGAGGGGCGGTGGCGGCAACGGGGGTGGCGGCGCCGGCACATTCGACGTGGGCGCAACCAGCGAGACCGCAATCACGCCCCGGTCTTCCACCGGCGCGTACATCGGACGCACGATCCAGTACCCCAGCCAGGCCAGCAGCACATGCCCCGCCAGCACCAGCGCCAGCAGCAGCCACGGGTTGCGGCGCTCGGGCGGTGGCCGTACCCGCTGGGTGAGCCGCACATAGGGCAGCTCCGGCAGCTCCGCCACCACGTCGCGCGCGACCGTGGCCTCAGCCCCGGCGGGCTGCAGCTCGACAGCAAACTTCAGTCCATCGGTGCGGGGCATGCGACCTGCCGGTGTACGCATCATGCGTGCCATGAAGTGTAGCGATATGCGATCCGCGGCCATGCGCGACGCGCCGGGCGAGGTTCTAGACCGCCCGCAGCGCCCGAGGTTCAGAGCGCTTGACCCGGCATCGGGTTTGGGCGCAAGGTCAGAGGCCCGTCGCGAACGGAATTGGGAGGCAGCATGCGCGCCTATACCACCCCGGACATTCGCAATGTAGCGCTGGCGGGCCACGCCGGCGCCGGCAAAACGAGCCTCATGGAAGCCCTGCTCGTGGCCGGCGGCGCGCTGCAGACCGCGGGCAGCATCGAACGCGGCAGCACGCTATCGGACTTCGACCCGCAGGAACAGGCGCGCCAGCACTCCATCCATTCGGCCATCGCGTCGATCGACGCCGCCGACTGCCACCTCAACCTGATCGACACCGCGGGCTACGCGGACTTTCGCGGCGAAACCCTGTCCGCGCTGGCCGCGGTCGAAACCTGCGCGGTGGTGGTCAACGCCGCCAACGGCAGTGAACACGGCACGCGCCGAATGCTGCACTACGCAAAACAGCGTCACCTCGCGCGGATGCTGGTGATCAACCGGATCGACATGGACGGACTGGACCTCGCCGCGCTGGTCGCGGCGCTGCGCGATGAATTTGGCCCCGAATGCCTGCCCGTGAACCTGCCCGCCGATCACGGTGCCAAGGTGGTGGATTGCTTTTTCGCGCGCACCGGGATGAGCGACCTCGGCGCGGTCGCGAACGCGCACCAGGCCATCATCGACCAGGTGGTCGAGATCAACGAACGCCTGATGAACCGGTACCTCGAAGAAGGCGAGGCCAGGCTCGCGCCCGCGGAGCTCCACACCGCATTCGAGCAGTGCCTGCGCGAAGGGCACCTGGTACCGATCTGCTTCACTTCCGCGCGCACGGGTGCCGGCGTCAAGGAATGGCTCACCCTGGTGCGGAAACTGCTGCCGCATCCCGGCGAAGCCAATCCGCCACCGTTCAGGCACGGTGTGGGTGAGCGCGCGAGGCCCATCGTCACGCGGCCCGACCCAGCGGCGCACGTCATCGCCAGCGTCTTCAAGCTCCAGAACGATCCCTTCGTCGGCAAGCTCGCGGTGTTCCGCGTCTGGCAGGGTACGGTCCGGAAGGATTCGCAACTCTTCATCGACACCGGCAAGAAACCGTTCAAGGTCGGGCATCTGCTGCGGTTGCAGGGCAAGGAGCACATCGAGATCGAGCAGGCCATCCCCGGCGACATCGCGGCCGTGACCAAGGTCGATGACATCCACTTCGACGCGGTATTGCACGACGCGCACGCCGAGGATGCCATCTACCTCGAACCGCAGCCGTACCCGCTGTCGATGTTTGGCCTTGCGCTGGAACCCAGGCATCAGGGCCAGGATCAGAAGCTCGCGGCCGCATTGGCGCGGCTTGCCGAGGAAGACCCGTGCCTTGGCGTCGAGCACAACAAGGAATTGAATGAAACCGTGCTGCACGGCCTTTCCGACCTGCACCTGCGGCTCACGCTGGCGCGGATGCAGGACAAGTACGGCGTCGAGGTCATCACCCACCCGCCGCGCATCGCCTACCGTGAAACCATCAGCGCCGCGGCCGAGGGCCACCACCGGCACAAAAAGCAAACGGGCGGCGCGGGCCAGTTCGGTGAAGTATTCCTGCGCATTGAACCGCTGGAACGCGGTGCGGGTTTCGAATTTCACGACGCGACCAAGGGTGGTGCGATCCCGAACCAGTTCATTCCCGCGATCGAGAAGGGCGTGCGCCAGGTACTCGAACGCGGCGCGATCGCGGGCTATCCCATGCAGGACGTCAAGGTCAGCGTCTACGACGGCAAATACCACCCGGTCGATTCCAAGGAAGTTGCCTTCGTGGCGGCCGGACGCAAGGCCTTCCTCGACGCCATCGCCAAGGCCCGGCCGCTGGTGCTGGAACCCATCGTCAACCTCGACGTCAACGTGCCCGAACGCTACATGGGCGACGTCACCGGCGCGCTGGCCGGCAAGCGCGCGCGCATCAACGGCACCGACGCGCGACGCGGCGGCGTGCTGGTGATCAAGGCGCAGGCGCCGCTGGCCGAGGTCACCGACTACCAGACCGAACTCCGCGCCCAGACGGGCGGCGAAGGCCGCTTCGCGATGGAGCTGTCGCACTACGACCCGGTGCCCGCACCGGTGCAAAAACAGCTGGTCGACGCCTACCGGCCGAAGCCCGACGAGGATTGACACGGTCGGTTGGTTCCGCTCGCGCAGCGAGCGGGCCACTTTTGTTACGGCAAAAGTAGCCAAAACCACTGCGCCCGGCATCGCGGTTTCAGCAACATCCTGTTGCTGAAACTTCCCTTGGTACTCGCCGAGCGCGCGAGCAAGGCGCGCATGTCCGAGGGCAGGACGCCCGAGCGCGCGCCGGCGCGCGCTCGGCAAACGGCAAGGGCAGTCGAGGCAACAGACGTTGCCGAGACCACCGCCTCGGGCGCCTAGCCTTCTTCGCCCCTCCTTGGGCAATGCCAAGCAGGGGCCCGCGCCGTCGGGCGGCGCGGAAAAAGCGAGGCGTCCGTCAGCCCTGGCGTTTGGGCTGCAGCAGCGTCCCCGTACAGCGCACCGCCCCGCAGTGACACGCCCAGATGCGTTTCATCTTTGCGGTGTGCGGCACGTCCAGCACGATGCCGTAGTTGTAGGTGAGTTCCTCGCCCGCCTTGATGGCGCGCAGCGACTGGATCATCACGCGGTCCCGGCGCGCGCCATCGACCTCCTCGACGTACGCCGCGCAGTTGGGGTCGCACGAATGGTTGATCCAGCGCGCGCTGTTGCCGCCGGCGTTGGCATCGACGACGTACCTGTCATTCAACGTGAACAGGAAGGTGTGGCCGGTATCGACGCCGTCGGCGTAGATTCGGTCGACCGCGGCAACCGTCAACAGGCGGCCCTTGTACTGGATGAGCCCGGTGTGCGGGGGAATATCCACGGCGGCATACACGCCGTTGCCGTGGATGGGCGAACGGCGGACAACGAGTCGACGGGACATGCTGAACCTTGCGCGGGCAAACGCGTATGATGACCTGAGACGCAGCCATCACACAACGGAGGTTGCCATGGCATTCAAGACCAAACGCGCAAACGAGCCGCTGACCGAGGCCGACGGTGCGCGGATTCTCATCGACCGCCTGTGGCCGCGCGGCCAGTCCAAGGACAAGTTGCAGCTCACCGCCTGGGTGAAGGACATCGCACCCAGCACCGAGCTGCGGAAGTGGTTCAACCACGATCCACCGAAGTTCGCGGAATTCCGCGCACGCTACCGCGCAGAGCTCGACGCCAACCCCGGCGCCGTCGCTGAACTGCAACGCCTGCTCAAGGAACACCCGAACGCAACGCTGTTGTACATGGCGCATGACACGGAACACTGCAACGCGGTGGTGCTGTCCGAATACCTGCGCGAGCACGCAGCCGGCAAGCGCAAACGCGCATCTGCGTAAGCCGATGCTGCGGCGCATCGCGCTGTGGGTGTGCCTGGCGGGCCTGCCGCTCGCGGCCTGCGCGCAGGGCTTCACGCTCACCAGCCCGGCGCTGCCCGCGGACGGCGCGCTGCCGCGCACGAGCGTTTACACGCAATGCGGTGGCGGCAACCGGTCGCCGGCGTTGCGCTGGATCGACCCGCCCGTGGGCACCCGAAGCTACGCGGTCACGCTCTTTGATACCGACGCCGCCGGCGGCTTCTGGCACTGGATCGCGTTCGACATCCCGGTCGGTGCGTACGGGCTCAACCCCGACGCCGGCGCGCCGCACAGCGGCAACGCACCGGGCGATACTGTGCAACTGCGGAACGACTTCGGCAACGTTGGCTATTCGGGCCCCTGCCCACCGGCCGGCCCGCCGCACCATTACGTCTTCACGGTGTACGCGCTCAACGTGCCAACCCTCGGTATCGCCGCGCGTTTCAGCCGCACGGATGCATTGGCGGCCATCCGCCAACACACGCTTGCCAGGGCCACGCTGACCGCTACCTGGGGGCGTTGAACCGGCAGCCGCGGACGCAGCGCAGTACCCACACCCAGCCGATGCCAAGACCCCACGCCTCGATGACGTCGCTGGGCCAATGCACACCCAGGTACACGCGGCCGACCCCAACGAGGAACGCGATCAACAGCGCCCCCGCCACGGCGAGCGTGCGCACGCTGCGCCTGCCGACGGCATCGGCCAGTGCAAGCGCCAGCAGCAACCACACCACCGTCGCCATCAGCGTGTTGCCGCTCGGGAAGCTTGCCGTGAATGTAAAGGCCGCGTGCGGCACCAGTTCGGGCCGCGGCCGCGCAATGACGTGTTTGAGCACCGAACCGATCACGAAGGCACCGATCACGCCGCCCAGAAACCAGGCGGCGTCGCGCCGGCGTCCGGCCAGCCACTCGACACCGATGCCGCCCGCGATGAACACCACCAGCACGCCGATGCCGCCCAGCCCGACGAAATCGCGCAGCGCATCCTGCAGCCAGCGCGGGCCGAACGGTTGCGCGGCGTTGCCTGGATGCCGCATGGCCAGCAACACGCGGATGTCAAATGCATGCGCCGCCGCCAGCGACAAGCCGGCAAAGCCCAACACGATCAACCCGCAGGCAACGGCCAGCGGCCAGACCGGCATGCGCGTGCGGCGTGGGGTGGGCACAACTGGGTCAGGCAACGGCATCGGCAGCATCACCACTGGGTACCAGCGCAGGGAAGTGTAACGACGCCGTCGCCCAAAGGCTTGCCCGGTGGCCGGTGCAGGGTGGCCATGGCGCGGGTCCCGATCCGCGGCGCGCCCAGCGGGGACACGCAAGCGTTCACGGCAGGCCGCCAACGCGCCACACCGGTACGCAAGAGGTTAAAGTAGCCCTGTCCTACCCTTGAGGAACCGGCCGATGTCCGTGACGTTGCCGCGCGCGCCCCGGCGCAGATTGTGGCTTGCAGCACTCCTCGGCGCCGCGCTGGGGCTCGCGGGCTGCACCAGCATGGGCACCAAGCTGCAACCGCCAACGGCCAGCATCCAGCAGTTGGCGCTGCAGTCCAACGGTGACTGGGCGGTGGTGGTGCGCTTCCAGAACTACAGCTACGACACCGGCATGCACGTCTACACGATCGACGCGGCGTTGAGCCTCGGCGGCAAGCCCGCCGGCCAGGTCCGCTTTGCCCCCGCGCTCGACATTCCAGCGACGGACGCCGACGTCGCCAGCGTCACGCTCAAACCCGACGCCGCCGGCGCAGCCGCGCTGGCCGCGGCCAAACGCAACGCGATCCAGTACGAACTCAAGGGTACCCTGGCGGTCGGCAAGGGCCACAAGGGCAAGGCCGAGCCGTTCAAGCTGGATGGCAAAGGTTACCTGTCACCGGTGCCGGGGGTGTCCAACATCTGGCGCTGATCCAACCCCCTCTCCTGGCGGGAGAGGAGTTCACCAGCAAGGAACACGGAATGACCACGCACTGCACCGCACCACTCGCCGACATCCGCTTTTGCCTGTACGACCTGCTGCAGGCTGAAAAGTTGTTCACGACCCTGCCCGGCTGCGAGACGCTGAACCGCGAGTTGGCCGACGCGGTGCTGGATGAGGCGGCAAAATTTTCGCAAACCGTGCTCGCGCCGCTGAACGTGGTGGGCGACAAGGAAGGCTGCCACTATGACCCACAGACCGGCGCGGTGACAACGCCGGCCGGCTTCAAGCATGCCTACCAGCAATACGTCGATGCCGGCTGGGCCGGCCTGACCGCACCCGAAGCCCTGGGCGGCCAGGGCCTGCCTGAGTTGATCGGCGCCCCGGTCAAGGAAATGATCGACTCGGCGAACCTTGCGTGGGGCACCTACCCGTTGCTCTCGCACGGTGCGACCGAAGCCCTGCGCGTGCATGGGGAGGATTGGCAGAAACAGGCATTCCTGAAGCGCATCGTATCGGGTGAATGGACCGGCACCATGTGCCTGACCGAGCCGCACTGCGGTTCCGACCTTGGCCTGTTGAAGACGCGCGCGACGCCCAACGCCGACGGCAGCTACGCCATCAGCGGCACCAAGATCTTCATCACCGCCGGCGAGCACGATTTCACCGCCAACATCGTGCATCTGGTGCTGGCGCGCTTGCCCGATGCGCCCAAGGGCGTCAAGGGTATCTCGCTCTTCATCGTGCCGAAGTTCAAGGTTGGCAGGGACGGCAGCCAGGGCGAACACAACGCGGTGCATTGCGGCGCCATCGAGCACAAGATGGGGCTCAAGGGTTCCGCCACCTGCGTGATGAATTTCGAGGGTGCCGAAGGCTGGTTGATCGGGGCGCCCAACAAGGGCTTAAACGCGATGTTCACCATGATGAACACCGCGCGCCTGGCGGTTGGGCTGCAGGGCCTCGCCCTGTCGCAACGCGCGTACGAAAACGCGCTCGGCTACGCGCGCGAGCGCCTGCAGATGCGGGCGCTCTCGGGCGCCAAGTTCCCGGACAAGCCGGCCGACCCGTTGATCGTCCACGGCGACATCCGCCGCATGCTGCTGACGCAGAAAGCCCTGATCGAAGGCGGCCGTGCGCTGGGCCTTTACGCCGCGATGCTGGTCGACATCCAGCACCGCAGCAGGGACGCAGGGGCGGCCAAACGCGCCGAAGCGCTGGTGTCGTTCCTGATCCCGATCGTCAAGGCGCTCCTGACCGAAAACGCCAACGAATGCACCAGTCTCGCGCTGCAAATCTACGGCGGCCACGGCTACATCGCCGACAACGGCATGGAACAGTATGCCCGTGACGCCCGGATCACCACGATCTACGAAGGCACCACCGGCATCCAGGCGCTGGACCTCCTGGGCCGCAAGGTCATGCAGCTGCGCGGCGAAGGATTGCACTTGTTCCTGGCCGACCTTGGCGCATTCTGCACCCAACACGCGGACGACGCGTCGGTCACGGAATTCATGCCCAAGCTGACGGCACTCGCGAAGGAATGGGCCGACGTGACCCAGGTGCTGGGACAGCGCGCCGCGGCGAATCCGGATGAAATCGGCGCGGCAGCGGTCGACTACCTCTTCTATTCGGGCTATGTCGCGATGGCAGACGCGTGGGTACGCAGCGTCGCGGCGGCGGCAGCGTCGGCGCAACCGGATGCTTTCAAAACGGCGAAGACCCAGACCGCGCGGTTTTACTTTGCGCGCATCCTGCCGCGCACGCGCACGCACCTCGCGGCCCTGCAGGCTGGCGCCGAAAGCGTGCTGGCGATGCCGGACGCGCTGTTTGGCTAGCCCACGGCGATGCGCGGCGCCCCCCACATTCGCCCGGCGACCGCGGAGGATCGCGCTTTCATCCTGTCACTGGTACCCCGCTTCGTGGCGTTCGACCTGCCGGCCGGCCGGCAGCCACGCACGATCATTGCGGCGACGCGCGCCGACCTCGCGCGCGCGTTGCGCGCGCCGACAGCGGGCGAGTACTGCTTCGTCGGCGAAACCGCGGACGGTGCCGGCTGCGGGTTCCTGCGGCTGCAACTGCAGCGCGACTTTTTTTCCCACGCGCTTGGCTGCCACGTTGCGGATCTTGCGGTAGTTCTGGAGCACGAAGGCCAGGGCTTCGGCCACGCACTGCTTGATTACGCGCGCAGGTGGGCGCGCCGCCACCGCTGCCAATACCTCTCGCTGTCGGTGTTCCCGGGCAATGCGCGCGCCCGTTCGCTGTATGCAAGCGCCGGCTTCCATGCCGACCTGCTGCGGCTGGTGCGGCCGCTCTCCCCGTGCGCGCGTGCGGGCAGGAACCCAGCACCGCGCCCCGACGTACAGGGCACCGCCCAACGCCCGCCACCACGGTAATCAGTGTCCTGTGAAATGTGACGCATTTCACATTGCGCAACAAGTGTGGCAAAGTCCGCACCCAGGGCGCGCGCCATCGCACCATGGCAAGCCTGCCCGCCATGGATGGCCGCATTGCCCGTGACGGTGCGGAGGCAACCATGCCTGCGGCCCCGACCCCACGCCCCAGCTACCGCGCATTCATCAGCTACAGCCATCAGGACAAAGCGTGGGCCGACTGGCTGCACAAGGCGCTGGAGACCTATCGCGTTCCCTCGCGGCTGGTCGGCACGGAAACCCCGGCCGGAACGATCCGGCCGCGCCTGAACCCCATCTTCCGCGACCGCGATGAACTCGCGAGCGCACACGATCTCGGACGCAAGGTCAACGAAGCGCTGACGCAATCGGCCAACCTGATCGTGATCTGCTCGCCCCATTCGGCGCAATCGCGCTGGGTCAACGAGGAAGTGCTGGCGTACAAACGCATGGGCCGCGCCGAGCGCATCTTCTGCCTGATCGTCGACGGCGAACCGGATGCGACGGACAAGCCCGGCCATGAAGCAGAGGAATGTTTCGCACCGGCGTTGCGCTTCCAGCTCGACCCCAACGGCGAGCCCACCGCCGAGCGCACCGAACCCATCGCCGCCGACGCACGGCCCGGCAAGGATGGCAAGGTCAATGCCAAGCTGAAACTGATCGCCGGCATGCTGGATGTCGGCTTCGATGCCCTCAAGCAGCGCGAGATGCAACGCCGCACCCGACGGATGGCTGCGATTACCGCGCTGGCGTTGGTGGTGATGGCGGTGACCAGCGTGCTCGCCGTATACGCGCTGATCTCGCGCCACGAAGCCGTGATCGCGCAACACCAGGCCGTCGTCGCGCAACAGGCCGCCGAGCGCCGGCAGAAACAGGCCGAAGGCCTGGTCGGCTTCATGCTCGGCGACCTCAACGACAAGCTGAATCAAGTGCACCGCCTCGACATCATGCAGGCAGTGGACGACAAGGCGCTGGCGTATTTCGCGTCATTGCCGACCGCGGATGCAACCGACACCGCTCTGGCCGCACGCGTCACCGCCCTTGAAAAAATCGGCAGTGTGCGCATGGATCAAGGACATACAGCAGAATCGCTGTCTGCCTATCAGGCTGCCTCGGCACTGGCGGCGGAGCTGGTCAGGCGTGCCCCCGGCAACGCGGATCGCGAGGCTACTTACGGCGACAGTCTGAAATGGATCGGTCAGGCACATTTGTATCAGGGTGACATGGCGCATGCCCTGCAAGACTTCGAGGCCGCCAGTGCGGTCCTGCAGAGAGCCGTGGCAGCGAAGCCCGACGATGGCGACCTCGCGTTTGAACTGGCCGCGACCTACCACGACAGCGGTTACGTGCTGGACCACCGCGGCGACTTCGCCGCCGCCAAGACCGAGTACCAAGCCGCATTGGACATCTACACGCGCTGGCGCGTGCGCGAGCCGGCACAGACCCGTTGGCAATCCTACCTCGGCAACGAGTACGACAGCCTTGGCAAGCTCGCGCTGGAAGAGGGCCAGCTCGACAAGGCGATCACGAGCTATCGCGCCAACCAGCACATCAAGGCGGCCCTGGCCGCGAGCAATCCGCGCGATCATCAGGCACAAACGAGCCTGCTGGTGAGCGACGCAATCCTCGGCCGCACGTTGGCCCTGACCGGCGACATGCCATCTGCCCTACGCTATACCCGCGAAGCGGCGAACAACGCCAAGGCGCTGACCGGATTTGATCCCAGCAACAGTTCGTGGCAGGACTATTACGGACTCTACGCCCAGCAACTTGGCGGCTTGTTGCGCCAGGACGGGCAACTCGATGACGCAGCGACAGCCGATAACGATGCGGTGCGGGTGTTGAGCGCGTTGGCAGCAAAAGATCCCACCAGCAGCGACTGGCCGCCGGATCTGGCCCTGGCGCAACTGGAACTGGCGCGCCTCTCACTCACCCGCCATGACATCTCCAGCGCGCAAACCAACGCGGAGTCTGCGCTGCTCATTGCCCGGAAACTTCGCGTAAAAACGCCGGGCGACCGCAGCCTGATGCTGCTCGAAGCGCAAGCCGACACGGTGCTGGGCCGGATCGCCGCGCAGCGCCACGATGCGGCTGGCGCACAACGCGACTGGATGCAGGCTCGCGACCTGCTGCAACCCACGTTGCGCGCAGGCAACGACCCGAATTTCCTCGCCGCCTATGTGGAAACGCTGCTGCAACTGGGTGATACCGAAAGCGCGCGGCCAATCATCGCCAAACTCAACGCGATGGGTTATCGCACCCCTGATTTTGTCGCGTTGCTCGCGGTGAAGCGCATCGACTATCCGGTCAACGCGGCCTTTGCGCAACGAACTGCGGAGACCATGAAGTCGCAGGAATGAAGGCGATGCGGCCCGCCTTCCGAGCGCCGCCAATTTGGAAGGAACACCCGATGGCCACTGTCCACGTCTCCCTCGATACCAGCGTCAGTCCTCCCACCGTCACCTGCAGCCCCGCGCATGCGCCCATGAACCGTGGCAAGGACAGCATCAACTGGAAACCGGCTGCACACCAGAGCTTTACTTTCGCCTCGTTGACCGGCTTACCGAACCCGCCGTTCTCGACCCCGACCGTCACGGACGATCTGATCACCGTGAGCGACGACAACCAGAACAACGGGCCCGAGATCGCCTACCCCTACAAGCTGTGCGTGAAATACAACAACCAAACGTACTGCACTCCTGACCCGAATCCCAAAACAGGCAATGGAAATCCCACCGTCATCAACAAGTAAGTTCAGCAGCACAAATCCTGCAAACATTCTTCACCGTTTCACCGCGGCAATCCGGCCGCAAACCCCGAAGGAGAGCAACATGAAAAGCAAACTCAGTCCCCCGGACCGCTGTCCTGCGGATCCGGCTGATGCCGGCCGGTAGTGCCGACGTCGCCAATGCCGCAACGTCCACGCCCCACCTGATTCGCGACTTGGTGTCATGGTGGGTCAACGGGAACGCGCGTTTGGCAACACCGACGCATGCGCGGCGCTGCAGAACAGCGGGCCGGGCGTGGTCAGTCCCGCCGCCTCGACGAACAGCCCGAATCCGTCCATCAAGAACCGGTGACACCGTGCGCCCGGCCAATGCCCTGACGGGGAGTCGGAGTCGCATGCCAACCTGCCGGAATCCGCTTCATGGCAGGGCGCACTGCAAACGACCGAACTGGCGCCATCACGTTTCCCGCCCCGCAATCCCGGCAATGGCGCACTGGCCGCTTGCACCAAGGACGCGATACACGGGAATCACCATTTCTGCCCGGCCATGCAAGGAAGGGAGTGTTTGCTGACCGATGGACTCCCGCTCATCCCAACCCGACAGGCACAACGTCGATGCCGGCACCCTGCCCATGACACCCCTGGTCATCGGCGTCACCAGCCACCGCAACCTCGCGGCGGGGGAGATCGCCCCGCTGCGGCTTCGCGTGCGGGATTTTTTCGCGCAACTGCAGCGGGACTTTCCCGGGCTGCCGCTGGTCGTGCTGTCGGCGCTGGCCGCGGGCGGCGATCAACTGGTTGCCGAAGAAGCGCTGGCGGCGGGCGCGCGTCTGGTCGCACCGCTGCCGCTGCCCGAGGATCTCTATCTCGACGATTTCAACGGTGACGCCCGGGCAAGCTTCATCGATCTGTGCCAACGCGCCGAAGTGTTGCCGCTGCCGCTGATGCCGGGCAACACCGCGGAGAACGTCACCCCGCACGGCGAGGCGCGCGACCGCCAATACGCGCACGCGGGGGTGTTCATCGCCAGCCACAGCCATATCCTGCTGGCGCTCTGGGATGGCCGCGACTCGCACAAGTTCGGCGGTACCGGCCAGATCGTGCGCTTCCACATGGATCGTATCCTGCCAAGCCCGGTGGAACGGCGGCGCGCCCGCCACGTGACGCTGGACTCGGGCGACGAGAGCCTGCTGTACCACATCGCCTGCTCGCGCAGCGATGGGGGGAACACCCGGCCGCCGTTGCCGCCGCTGCAACCGCTGCAGACGCGCTGGATCGACGACAGCGGCACGCATGCGGGCACCGCGGGCATGCCGGCCGAGTTTCGCCGCATGTTCCTGCGCATGCAGCAATTCAACGCCGACGCCGCGCGCTACGCCGACCGTATCGATGCCGCGAACGCGTCATCGCGCAACCATCGCACGGCGGGGGCTGGCGCCTGTGTCGCCGTCGGCGGCCTGTTCGCTGCCGCCGACTGGCTCGCGATCCACTTCCAGAAGCAGGTGCTGCTCGCGATGCGCAGCCTGTACGTTCTGGCGGCACTGATGGGCATCGCGTTCGTGTGCTATTCCGACCTGCCGCAGGATCTGCCCTATGTGGACGATGCCATCTACGTGTTCGTGGTGCTGTTCGCGGCCGGGGTGCTGCTGGCGTGGCTGGCGCGGCGGCGTGACTGGCACCGCAAGTACATCGACTATCGCGCGCTCGCCGAGGGCCTGCGGGTACAGGGCTACTGGGGCTGCGCCGGCGTCGAAGCCGACGAGTTTGGCGCCTTCGCGCATGATGATTTCATGCAGAAGCAGGACATCGAGCTGGGCTGGATCCGCAACGTGATGCGCGCGGCCAGCGTGCGTGCCGCCGCCGCCGCATCGGCGGCCGACGTGGCCGGCGTGATCGACGATTGGATCGGCGCGCCGGACGCCGGCGGCCAACTCGGCTACTACACGCGCAAGAGCGAACTGAACAGCCGGGCACATCACGCGACCGAACGCTTCTCCCGCATCCTGCTGTTTGCGGTCATCGCCACGAGCGTGGCGCTGGCGCTGTTCCACCACTGGCTCGACCCGGACACCACGACCTTGATGGTGGCGCTGATGGGCGTGCTTGCCATCATTGCCGCCGCGCGCGAGTCCTACGCCTACCGCAAGGCCGACAAGGAACTGATCAAACAATACCAGTACATGCGCGGGATCTTTGCCAGCGCGCACCACAAGCTCGATGCAACCGACGACCCCGGCGCGCAGCGCAGCATCCTGCGTGCGCTGGGCGAAGCGGCGCTGGCCGAGCACGCGGAATGGGCCTTGCGGCACCGTGAGCGTCCGTTGGAGCACGGCAAGTTGTGAGAGGCAGCCTGGCGCGAGCCGTCAGCCGGCGCCGGTCGTCGCCGCGGCAGGGCCGTTGCCCGCCGCGAGGCGTGCCTCGGCGGACGTGACCATGGCCTGCCAGCGCGGGTCCGCGTGCAGCGATGCCAGGTCGGGGTCGGCCTTGGCGTAGCCAAGGAAACTGGCCGAAATGGTGCGGAACAAGGGCGTCAGCATTTCCAGCGCGGCATTCCCGTCCTTGAGCCGCACCGCCAACATGCACGCAAAGTTGTAGCGCATGTTGAAGTTGTCCGGGTCGATCAGCAGTGCCCGCTGCATCCGCGCCCTCGCCCGCTCGGACTCATCCAGCGCCGCCAGCGCATCCACGCTGTAGGCAGTCACCACGCAATTGTTCGGGTCACGCTCGAGAATCGGTTCGGTACGGCGGAGCGTCAGCTCGGCGGCACGATGGGTGGCGGCCGCATCGCCCAGCGCCGTGTAACAACTGACCAGCATGGCTGCCGAATTGATGTCGGCCTCCATCAGCGCCACGGCCTTCTCGTAAAAGCGGGCCGCGTCGACGAACTTGCTCAATTGATAATGCAGGCGTGCCGAGGACCGGTTGACTTCATAGGATTCCGCGTCGAGCGCGAGCGCGGCCATGCTTTCGGCAATGGCAGCGTCGAGCTTGCCGTCAATCTGCAGGAGCTGTGCCTTGACCGCATGCGCCTCGGCAAGGTCCGGATTCAGTGCCAGCGCGCGATCGACCGCCTCCATGCCTGCTTCCGTACTGCCGCTTCCGGCGTCGTTCCACTGCCGGTAACCCGCCGCCATCAGCGCCCAGGCCTCGGCATATTCGGGATCAAGATCGGTTGCCCGCTTGCAGATGCGCACGATCGCCTGCGCGGATCGCTCGTCCATCTCCTGACTGGTGACATAGGTTTGGCGCGCCATCAGATACAGGTTGTGCGCCTCGGCGTTTTCGGTGCCGCGCTTGCGGATGGCCTTCTTTTCCTCGGGCAGCAAGCGCACCTTCAATGCCTTTGCGATCGCCTGCGAGATCTCGTCCTGGATCGCGAAGATGTCATCGTCATCGCGGTCGTAGCGCTCGGCCCACAGGTGGCCGTTCGATTCGCCGTCGATCAGCTGTGCGCTGATCCGCACGCGGCCGCCGGCCTTGCGCACGCTGCCTTCCAGCACATGCGTGACATTGAGCTCGGCTGCGACTTTGGGAATGTCGACGTTCTTGCCCTTGTAGCGGAACGCGCTGTTGCGCGAGATCACGCGCAGCGCCGACACCTTGCTGAGGTCGGTGATGATGTCCTCGGTGATGCCGTCCGAGAAGTATTCCTGCTCGGCTTCGCCGCTCATGTTGGTGAAGGGCAGCACGCAGATCGAAAACTGCGGCGCGGCCCTGGGCACCGGCACCCTGCGGCCCGCCTCGGGTGGAGCCGCAGGCGGGGCGGAGCGTTCGATCATGGCGCCCAGGGCAGCGAGGCACGACTGCGCGGGCGCGCTGGCCGGGTTTTCACCCCAGTCATCGAGGTCGGTCGTGTGGATGGCGCGCACGTCAATCGGCAGCCGCGCCTGCCCGAACCGTACCGGGACCAGGATGCCGCGTTCGGCCGCATCGCGGGCTTCACCCCGCACCCAGCGCGAAGCCACGGAAGTTGGGGTCCATACCACCAGCACCGCCTTGGCGGCCTGCAGCTCCCCGTCGATCTCATCGTCAAATTCCTGGCCGGGCGACATGGCAGGATCCCACCACACCGACCAGCCTTTCGCCTCGATCGCGGCGACCAAGGGCGCGACGCGGGCCTTGTCTGCGCGTGCGTAGGAGATGAACACATCAGCCATGCCGGAGAATCCTCGCGCCACGACGTCAGAGCATACCGCAAGCGCGGCGGCCGCCGCAGACCGTGCACGCGGCAAGGTGCGCCCCACAACGCGCGACCCGCTACGCCGCCGGGCGGCGGCCACGCCCGCGGATGCACCCGCCCCCGTGGCAGCAGCCAGTTGATCCACGCCGCCCAGGTCATGGACCCGCGGACCGCCAGCACCAACGACTGGCTCAGGCCGCAGGCTGCGGCCCGACCCAGGGGCCCGGCTTCACCTTTTTGCACCTTTGCCTTCCGCCCCACTTCGCTCGGATGAAAGACGAACCTGCCCCTTGGCACCCTTTCCGTTGGCGGCCAGCTCGCCGTGGCGGGCGAAACGCGATGCAGTTCACATTTGGTGATAGGCTCCTTTTGCCCGTCTCGACTGGGTTCCCTCGAGATTTCCGGCCCCAGTCTCGGCGAGCGCTTCACGGCCCCTGACCTCCAAGGTGCTTCCCGTGTCCGAGTCGTCGCCAGGTTCCGGCTTCGTCTACCGCGCCTTCATCAGCTACAGCCACCGCGACAAGGCGTGGGCCGACTGGCTGCACAAGGCCCTGGAAGCCTATCGGGTACCGTCGCGACTGGTTGGCACCCACACCGCCCACGGCAGCGTCCCGCGCCGGCTGAACCCCATCTTCCGCGACCGCGATGAACTCGCGAGCGCGCACGATCTCGGCTGCAAGGTCAATGCGGCGCTGGCGCAATCGGCCAACCTGATCGTGATTTGCTCCCCGCATTCCGCCGCTTCGCGCTGGGTCAACGAGGAAGTGCTGGCGTTCAAGCGGCTGGGTCGCACGGAACGCATCTTCTGCGTGATCGTCGATGGCGAACCGAACGCCGCGGATAAAGCCGATGCCGAGATCGCGGAATGTTTCGTGCCGGCGCTGCGCTTCCAGATCGATGCGCACGGCCAGCCAACGGCCGAACGCGCCGAACCCATCGCCGCCGACGCGCGCCCCGGCAAGGATGGAAAAGCCGACGCCAAGCTGAAACTCATCGCCGGGATGCTCGATGTCGGCTTCGATGCGCTGAAGCAGCGCGAACAGCACCGCAAGCTGCAACGCATGGCGGTCGTCACCGGGCTGGCAGTCACCGTCATGGCGATAACCGCCGTGCTGGCGGCGTTCGCCCTCGTTTCGCGGCGCGAGGCCCTGATCGCGCAACAAGCGGCGGAACGCCGCCAGAAGCAGGCCGAAGGGCTGGTCAATTTCATGCTGGGTGACCTCAATGACAAACTGGAGCAAGTCTCCCGGCTGGATATCATGCAAGGTGTCGATGACAAGGCCATGGCGTACTTCAAATCGCTGCCGACCGCCGACGTCACCGAGGAGGCACTCGCACAGCGCGCCAAGGCCCTGGAAAAAATCGGCACCGTGCGCATGGACCAAGGCCAGCTGCCGGGCGCGCTGGCGGCGTACCGCGCATCCATCCAGGTTTCCTCGCAACTGGCCGCCGCAGCCCCTCTCGACGTCACCCGTCAGGTCGCGTATTCGCGCACCCTTGCTTACATCGGCATGACCTACTGGAAGCAGGGCGACCTCGCAGCCGCACAACACGAGTTTGAATCCGCCCAGCAGGTGCTGCGCCACTTCCAGGGGCACGCGCACGCAGATCCGCGGGTGCTGTCCCAACTCGAATACCTCAGCAACAACATCGGCCACGTGCTGGAAGCGCGCGGCCAACTGGCAAGTGCGGCGAAAGCCTATCGCAGTGCCTTGGACTCGTCGGAAAAACTGGTGGCCGCACAACCCCAGAATACCGACTGGAAAAGCGAGCTCGGTGGCGCGCACAACAACCTTGGCAAACTGGCCTTGATCGACGGCGATCTTGCCACCGCGATTGCACAATATGCCGCCGACGAAAAAATCGAATCGGCGTTGTCGGCAGGCAACCCCCGCGACAACTACCAGAACGAGACAACGCTCACTGTACGCGCCATCCTGGGGCGAACGCTGGCGTTGGCCGGCGACGACCAGGCAGGGTTACGCCATCTCGGGCAAGCCGTGCAGATGGCTGAAAAACTCGTGCAGGTCGATCCCGCCAACGCCGGGTTCCAGGATGACCTGGCGCTGTATTCAATCCAGCTGGCCCGACTGCAGCGGCTCAACGGCGGCCTCGCGGCGGCGAAAAAGCTGACCGCCCGGTCCCTCGCCCTGCTCACGGTGCTGGTCCGCAAGGATCCGACCAACGGCTATTTCCAAAGCGACGCCGCATCCGCCCGGCTCGAGCAGGCCGCCGAATCACTGGCCGACGGCCGGTCGCATGCCGCCAATGTCCAGGTGCAGGCTGCCCTGCGTTCACTCGAGCCGCTGCTGGCCAAACAACCGGACGACCGTGGCTTGCTGTTGGCCAGGCTGGAAGCACAATTGCTGCTGGCGCGCACCAGCAGCGTACACGTTGCGGCGGTGCTGCGCGACACGGTGGTCAAGGCCGCGCAAGCCCAACGCAGCGGGCGGAACGACCCCCGCCTACTGGCGCTGCAGGTCGAGGCGTTGCTCGGCCTGGAGCGCGAGCCCGACGCGCGCCCCCTGATCGCGCAACTCTGGGAGACCGGCTACCGCGATGCGGCCCTGGTAGCCACGTTGCAGCGCCACGGCATTCCCTATCCGGTCAACACGTCGTTCCTTGCGCGCCTGCCACCCGGCGGCATCGCCGTTGGCGACCCCCGGGTAACGACGCGAAGGCGCAACCGCGACACCTTCCCGCGCACAACCGCGCACGTTCCGCCCACAGGAGATCGCCATGAATAGCCCTCGCGTAGTCAGCCTCCCCGTCACCCTCGAACACGACTTCAAGTCCGGCGACCCCGACAACATGCTGGTGATCAACGGCGGCGATCATTCCACCGAGTTCGATCAGATCGACCTGAGGCACCATCCGGCCATGCCCTTTCACACCATCACACTGGAACTCAAGGGCAACGCAAGCGCCGGTGAGTTTTGCCGCCTGGGGGATCCCTTGTATCCCGGCTTCGCCTGGCTGCTGCGGACGCCAGCGTTTATCCCCGTGATTCCGCAAGGAAAAACCGTGTTCCTGCTGCAAAACATGCACCATCAAAGGGAGACCCGGGGCCGTTGGTACTATCAGCTCTTCGCGCGCTTCGAAGGAATGGTTTATGGCGTGCCGCTGACGTTTGCCGCGGGCGCCTCATCCAACAAGAACCCGTCCATCAAGAACCGTTGAAGATCCGACCGGCCGCACAAGCATCCGGAATCGCAGCGTCACCCCACATCTTGTGCGTGCGTGGCCCGTGCGCGTCCGGGTAGCGACCCACGGGCCCGCCATTCGAAAAGCCGGATTCCGGGTTCCACCCGCGCTACAGCGGCGGCAGGCCCGAAATGGCGACAACCAGGAGCGCGGCCGAACTACGCCGACTGCGTGGTGTCCGACGCGCTCGAATCCTTCGCCGCCGCAAGGCGTACCTCGGCCGCCGCGACCATGGCCTGCCAGCGCGGATCATCGTGCAGGGACGCCAAGTCCGGATCGGCCTTGGCGTACGGCAGGAAGGCTTCCGTAATCGTCTCGAACGCGGGACCGAGCACTTTCAATGCCGTCTCTTTGTCCTTCAGCTTGGAGCTCAGGGTACACGCGAAGTTGTAGCGCATGTAGAAGTTGGCGGGATCGAGCAACAGGGCACGGTTCATGCGCGCCCTGGCGCGTTCCTCATCTCCCAACGTCGCGAGCGCATAGGCGCTGTAGACCATCACTCCAGCATTGTTCTGATCATGCGACAGAATGGCCTCGGCTCGCTTGAATGCCAGCTGCGCTGCCCGCTGCGCACCCGCCAAGTCGTTTACAGCGGTGTAACAACTAATCAGCATGAACACCGAGTAGGCATCCCCTTCAAGCAGACCGGCCGCCTTTTCGTAATACCGGACAGCATCATCAAATCGGTGCAATTGGTAGGCCAAGCGTCCAGCCGCGCGATTGGCCTCATAGGACTCGGGGTCGAGTTTGAGCGCAACCACAACCTCGGCGGCTGCGGCATCAACATGCCCGCCTGCTTGCAGGATCTGGGCCTTGACGGCACGGGCTTCGGCCAAACCAGGATCCAATGCCAGCGCTCGCTCCGCAGCCGCCATCCCATCATCCGACTGCACCCCAAGTTGACGCAGGCTGCGATAGCCCATCGCCATCAGCGCCCATGCCTGCGCGTAATTGGGGTCGATTTCAGTGGCGCGGGTGCAGGTACGAACGATAGCCTGCCACCCGCGCTCGTCTTCCTGATTGGTCACGTAGATCTGCCGCGCCATCAGGTACAGGTTGTAGGCCTCGACGTTCTCGGTGCCACGCTGCCGGATCGCGTGCCGCTCCTCTGGCAGCAACCGCAGCCGTAACGCTTTGACGATGGCGTGCGAGATTTCGTCCTGCAGCGCGAAGATGTCGCTGCTGTCGCGGTCGTAGCGCTCACCCCATACCTGCCGGTTGCTGGTGCCGTCGGTCAACTGGGCCGTGATCCGTACCCGGCCACCCGCCCTGCGCACGCTGCCTTCCAGCACGTGCGTCACGTTCAGTTCGCGCGCAATTTGCGGTGCGTTGACGTGCTTGCCCTTGTACCCGAACGAGCCATTGCGCGAAACCACTTCCAGCGCCGATACCTTGCTGAGGTCGGTGATCACATCCTCGCTGATGCCGTCGCTGAAGTATTCCTGTTCCGGGTCGCCGCTCATGTTGATGAAGGGCAGGACGCAGACGGAGCAATGCTGCGCTTCCTTTTCGGCAGGCGCTTTCGCTTGGCCTTCCGTCCCGGCCGGCGGCGTTGCTTGCGCACACGCGATCATCGCGCCCAGCGCATGCAGGCACGCCTGCGCCGGTGCACCCGCCGCATCTTCGTGCCAGTCATCGAGGTCAATGGTGTGGATCGCGCGCACGTCGATCGGCAACCGCGCATTCTCGAACCGCACCGGCACCAGCACGCCACGGTCAGCCGCATCGCGCGCCTCGCCACGCACCCAGCGTGAAGCGACGGAGGTCGGCGTCCACACCACCAGCACGGCCTTGGCCGACATCAACGCGGCGTCGATCTGGTCATCGAACTCCTGGCCAGGCGAGATTTCCGGATCCCACCACACCGACCAGCCTTTGGCCTCGATCGCGGCGACCAAGGGCGCGACGCGGGCCTTGTCTGCGCGTGCGTAGGAGATGAACACATCAGCCATGCCGGGGAATCCTTGCGCCACGACGTCAGAGCATACCGCAAGCGCCGCGGCCGCCACGCCCGCGAATGCACCACGCTATCGCAACGCAACCCATTTGATCTATGCTGCGCAGGTCATGGACTCGCACACAGCCAGCTCCATCGAACGCCCTGCGTGTACGGTCGCGAGCCTGTACACCACACGCGTGCTGTCGCTCGACGCCGGTGGTCGCATCCTCGACTGGATCAGCTGGCAGGACGCGGCCTGCCTCTACGTCCGCGAAGCCGTGGCCTGGACGCTGGGTGAACCGTGCCTCACCGTACACGGCGGCTTCCATCGCGACTCGGGCGATCAGAGCATCCTGCGGCTGCATCCGATTGTCGCCAGCCGTGGCCACTGCCACACCGGCACCGCCGACCCCTCGCCCGCGCTCAGCAACATTGCGTTGTTTGCCCGTGACCGCTACCTGTGCCTGTACTGCGGCAAGCACTGCACCCGTGGCGAATTGACGCGCGATCACGTCGTGCCGCTGTCGCGCGGCGGACTGGACATCTGGGAAAACGTCGTTTCGGCGTGCCTCGCGTGCAATTTGAGGAAGGGCAGCCGCTTGCCGCAACAAGCGGGAATGCCGTTGCTGGCGGTGCCCTACAAGCCCAGCTGGGTGGAGCACCTGATCCTGTCCAACCGCAACATCCTGGCCGACCAGATGGACTTCCTGATGCACCACCTGCCAAGGCGTCGCCGGCCGGCAGCCTGATGGCCGGATCGGCGCCGGCGCGGCGCCCGCAGTGGCCCGCTGCGCGTCGGCCGCGCCGGCCGCAAAACCCGGGCAACCTTGGCCGCAGGCCGCACGCGCGCTATGCTGCGGCGCGGCAGTTGCCGCGCCGTTGCCCGCCATGACCCCACAAGACCCGCCTTCCGCCACGCCGGATCACGATCCCGTGCGCGCGGAACACAACCAGCCTACCGACCGCGAGAGCGTGCGCACCACGGGCAGCACCGAAGCGCTCCCGGTTGCGCCGGCGCTGGGCGCGTCGCTCGATCAGGCGCGGATGCCGCTGAAGTCGACGCTGGTCACCCACCGCATCCTTTTGACCAGCGGCCTTGCGATCGTACTGGGCGCCGCCGCCGCCGCCGTCGCACAGCTCCTGATGCTGCTGATCAACGTCATCACCGACATCTGCTTTTATGGCGGCAAGGCCAGCGTGTTCGCGCCCGTGCACCAGGCTGGCATCCACTCCAGCACTTTCGTGCTGCAGCCAACGACCGCCTACATCGGCGCGTGGGTGATCGTGATGCCGGTGATCGGCGGCCTGATCGCCGGCGTGATGGCGCGCTGGGGTTCGCGCGCGATCCAGGGCCACGGCATCCCCGAGGCCATGGAACAGATCCTTGAACACGAGTCCAACATCCCGCCCCGCGTCACCTGGCTGAAACCCGTGTCCTCGGCGTTCGCGATCGGCACCGGCGGACCGTTCGGCGCTGAAGGTCCGATCATCTCGACCGGCGGTGCGCTGGGCTCGCTGATCGGCCAGTTCCTGCGCGTCACCGCCCAGGAGCGCAAGGTGCTGCTGGCGGCCGGTGCGGCAGCCGGCATGGCGGCGGTGTTCGGCGCACCCGTGGCATCGGTCGCGATGGCGGTCGAACTGCTGCTGTTCGAGCTGCGCCCACGGTCGCTGATTCCGGTGGCGCTGGCGACGGTGGTGGCGACCGGCGTGCGTTACGTCATCCTCGGGCCAGGCGCGGTCTTTGCCATGCCGCAGGCAACCGAGCCCACCGGTACCGGGCTCATGATCCTCATCCTGCTCGGGCTGGTCGTGGGTTATGCGAGCGTGTGGGTCACGCGCTCGGTGTACTTTGTCGAAGACATGTTCGCCAAGCTGCCCGTCCACTGGATGTGGTGGCCGGCGATCGGCGCGATCGCGGCCGGCGTCATCGGGTTTTTCGAGCCGGCCACCCTCGGCGTCGGCTACAGCAACATCGACCGCCTGGTGCAAAACGGTTTCGCCGGCGCAGGCCTCGGCGCGCTGTTTGCATTCGGCCTGCTGAAATTCGTTTCGTGGTCGGTGTCGCTTGGCAGCGGCACCTCGGGCGGCACGCTCGCGCCGTTGTTCATGATCGGCGGTTCGATGGGCGCGCTGATCGCAATGGGCCTCAACGACATCCTCCCGAGCCTGCACCTCAGCGTCGGCATCGCCGCCCTGGTCGGCATGGGCGCGATGTTCGCCGGTTCTTCGCGCGCACTGCTTACCGCCGTGATCTTTTGTTTTGAAACCACGCGCCAGCCGGCCACCTTCCTGCCCCTCCTCGGCGGCTGCGCGGCGGCGTACCTGATTTCGGCCATGACCATGAAGAATACGATCATGACCGAAAAGATCGAGCGCCGCGGCGTGCGGGTGCCAAGCGAGTACGTCGCCGACGCGCTGGCGCAGGTCAAGGTCGGCGCCGTGTGTACCCGCGACGTGCGTTCGCTCAAGACCTCCGATGAGCTTGGCGAGGTGCAGCGCTGGCTGCAGTCGGGCCGCGAACGCGCACAGCACCAGGGCTACCCCGTCCTCGACGACGCCGGCCGCATCCGCGGCGTAGTCACGCGGCGTGAACTTTTCAGTTCCACCCACGCACGCGTCACGCGCGTGGGTGATCTGCTGACGCGGGGACCGATCGTAGTATTCGAGGAACACTCGTTGCGTGATGCGTCCGACCTGATGGTCGCCGAAAACGTGGGCCGCCTGGTCGTGGTTGACCGCAACAACCCGACGCACATGGTCGGCGTGCTGACCCGCAGCGACGTGCTCGCCGCCAACGCCAAGCGCATCCACGAAATGCGCGACGTCAGCCGCCACATCCGGATCCGGCAATCACTGTGGCATTTTGGCGGCCACCCGCACCCCGGCCACGAGGGCAAGGCCCCGTAGGCGCCACGCGCGCCGCGAACCCTGCCGCGCGACAATACACGCATGATTGATTCCACCCGTTACCCGCGGCTCGCGCGCATCGAGTCGCCAACCGACCTGAAGCTCATTCCCGAAGCAGACCTTGGCGCCGTCGCGGCCGAGCTGCGCGCGTACCTGATCGAGTCGGTCGCAAGCGCCGGCGGCCATTTCGCATCGGGCCTCGGCGTGGTCGAGCTCACCATTGCCCTGCACTATCTCTACGACACACCGCACGACCGCCTCGTGTGGGACGTCGGTCACCAGGGCTACCCGCACAAAATCCTCACCGGTCGCCGTGACCGGATCACGACGATCAAGAAAAAAGGCGGTCTGGCGCCGTTCCTGCGCCGTGCGGAAAGCGGGTACGACAGCTTCGGCGCCGGCCATGCCGCAACGTCCGTTTCGGCTGCGCTGGGCATGGCGCTCGCGCTGCAACGCCGCGGCGACCGGCGCCGGGTAGTCGCGGTGATCGGCGACGGCGCCATCACCGGCGGGATGGCCTACGAAGCCCTGAATCACGCGGGGGGCGCCGGGGCCGACCTGCTGGTGGTACTCAACGACAACGGGATGTCCATCAGCGAAAACGTGGGCGGCCTTGACCACACGCTGGCGCGCCTGCGCACCGGGCGCGCCGATGCGGCCGGCGCACCGCCCAAGGTGCCCTTCGAAGAACTCGGCTTTGCCTACTCGGGACCGGTCAACGGCCACGACCTGCCACAGCTGCTGGGAGCCCTGCGCAAGATGCGGTCGCGCCGCGGACCGCGGCTGCTGCACGTCGTCACCACCAAGGGCAAGGGCTACGCGCCGGCCGAACACGCGCAGGTCCAATACCACGCGGTCGGCCACTTCGATCCGGCGCAAGGCGTCGCCCATGCCGCGGCCCGTGCGCCCACCTACAGCCAGGTATTCGGCGACTGGCTGTGCGACATGGCCGCAGCCGATTCGAGGCTGGTCGCGATTACGCCCGCGATGCGCGAAGGCTCGGGGCTTGTGCGGTTTGCGCAGGCCTACCCGGGCCGCTACTTCGACGCCGCGATCGCCGAACAACACGCGGTCACGCTGGCTGCCGGCCTTGCCTGCGAAGGCGCCAAACCCATCGTCGCGATCTATTCCACGTTTCTGCAACGCGCGTACGACCAGCTGATCCACGACGTGGCGCTGCAAAACCTCGACGTCACCTTCGCGATCGACCGCGCGGGCGTGGTGGGCCCCGACGGCCCGACCCACGCCGGCAGTTTCGACCTCACCTATCTGCGCTGCATCCCGAACCTCACCGTGATGGCGCCGGCCGATGAAAACGAATGCCGGCAACTGCTGACCACCGCCTTCCGCAGCCAGGGCCCGGCGGCCGTGCGCTACCCGCGCGGCGGCGGTCCGGGCACCGCGATCGAACATCCCCTCACCGGCGTGCCCATCGGCAAGGCGCAGTGCCGCCGGCACGGACACGGCCTGGCGCTGCTCGCCTTCGGTGCGCCGCTCGCGCCAGCGGAGGCCGTCGGGGCCGAACTGGATGCCACCGTCGTCAACATGCGCTTCGTGAAACCGCTCGACGAGGAACTGGTGCTGGAGCTGGCGCGCACCCACGCCGTACTCGTCACGCTCGAAGACAACGTCGTGGCCGGCGGCGCCGGCTCAGCCGTCGGCGAGCTCCTGGCCGCGCGCGGCGCCACCGCACCGCTGCTGCAACTTGGCCTGCCGGACCGCTTTATGCAACACGCCACCCGGGACGAGCTGCTCACCGAGGCGGGCCTGGACAGCGATGGAATCCGGCGCGCGATCCTGGCGCGGTTCCCGCAGTTCACGCCGGCGCACGGCGCCGGCTGACCCGCGATGAAGGGGTTCGGTTCGGCGGCCGCCGACCGGGCCGCTTTGGAAAGGCGTTTTCGCCCGCTGCGCGGACGGGCTACTTTCCCCGTAAGGAAAGTAACCCGCTCGGCGGCAGCCGAGCGGAACCGCTTTTAACGCAACCCACGCGCACCGCAGTGACGCAGACGATGGACGCGCGCGATCAACCGCCCGCGTGCGCATCCTTCGCCGCCGCAGCCGGGCGCACCGGCGGCGCCTTGGGCGTTTCGGTCCAGCGCTGCAACCAGCCCAGCACCGTCTGGTGCCACATGACGCTGTTTTGCGGCTTCAGCACCAGATGGTCCTCATCCGGGAAATTCAGGAACTCGCTTGGAATGCCGCGCCGCTGCAGCGCAGTGAACGCACCCAACCCCTGCGACTCCGGGATGCGGTAATCGCGTGAGTCGTGGATCACCAGCATCGGCACGCGCCAGTCCTTGACGTGATCGATCGGATTGAACTTTTCGTAGTTTTGCGGATGCGCGTACTGCGTGCCGCCGTTCTCGTGTTCCTCGAACCACAGCTCGTCGGTTGCGTAATACATCATCCGCGCGTCAAACACGCCGTCGTGATCGACGAAACACTTCCACGGCTGGTTCCACACGCCCGCCATCCAGTACACCATGTAGCCGCCGTAGCTCGCGCCCAGCGCACAGGCGTTGCTGCCGTCGAGATACGGAAATTCCGCGAGCGCCGCGGCCCAGCCCTTCTGCAGGTCTTCGAGCGGGCGATCGCCCCAATGCTGCGAAATCGCGTCGGTGAACGCCTGCCCGTAGCCGACCGAGCCGTGGAAGTTGATCGCGACCACGCCAAACCCCGCGCCGGCGTACACCTCGGGGTTCCAGCGGTAGTGGAACTCATCCGGCCATGCACCCTGCGGGCCGCCGTGGATCAGGAACGCGACGGGATATTTTTGCCCCGGCTTGGCGCCGACTGGCGGCATCACGTAACCATGGACGGTTTCGCTGTTCCAGCCGATGAAGTGGAACCAGTGCGCCTTGGAAAATTCGACGTCCGCGAGCCGGGCGGCATTGAAGTGCGTGACCTGGGTGAGGTCGGCACCGTCCGGCTTCAGCGTGTACAGATCGGTCGGATGGGTGAAGTCCTGACGCGCCGCGATGATCCGGCCGCCGGCAACATCGAAGCCCAGTACGCTGCCATCGCCTAGCAGGCGGGTCACCTCGCCATTGGCCACGTGCACGAGGAACAAGCCGACGTTGCCTTCATCGGCGGCGGTGGTGTACAGGGCCGTGCCGTCGGCGGAAAGCTGGAGCGGTCCCGCCGAGCGATCCCATCGCGGATCGATCTCGCGGACGGCGCCGGTGGCAAGGTCCATGGCCATGATCGCGAAGCGGTCGGCCTCGAAACCGGGTGTTTTCATGGCCAGGTAGTACAGCGTCTTGCCATCGTGCGAGGGCAATGGATACGCATCCCACGCCTGGTTGGCCTTGGTCAGGTTCTTCGGCACGGCGGAGCCATCGACCGGTACCGAATAGATGTCGAAATTGGTCGACCATGCTTCGCTCTGGCCTGCGATGCGTACATCGAAGTACACCGTCCGGCCGTCGGGCGAGAACGCGTATTCGGCGTTGCTGCCATCGGGTTTGGACGGCACGTCACCATCGATGCCCCGGGTGAGCAGGACCGGCCTGGACGCGCCATCCAGCGGCATCACAAACAGTTGTCCGCGGCGGTGATCGGACCATTCGTTCCAGTGCCGCACGAACAGGCGGTGGTACAGGCGCCCGGTCGCCTTGACCTTTTTCTGCGCGTCAAGCTTTTCGCGGGTGCATTCGAGCGTCTTGCAGTCCTCGAACATCTGCGCGGAGAAGAGCAGCGACTTGCCGTCCGGCGACAACCTGAAGTTGTCAATGTCCAGCGGCAGATGGGTCACCTGGGAAGCCGCGCCGCCCGCGACGGGCGCCGACCACAACTGCGTGGAATCGTCCTTGGTCGCGAGGAAATAAACGGTTTTGCCATCCGGGGAAAACGCCGGGCTGTTGGCGCCAAGCGTAGGGTCGGTCACCCGCCGCGGCGCGGCGCCCGGGCGCGCCAGGTCCAGCAACCACACGCTGGTGACGCCCTTGTTGGCGTCCCAGTCGGTGCTGCGCACCGTGAAGGCAACTTCATTGCCATTCGGCGCCAGATGTGGATCGGAAACCCGCTCCATCATGGCAAGATCGTGGGCATTGAAGGGGTGTGGCGCAGCCATGGCGGCTCCCGATATGGCGGCCAGCGCGAGCGCGCAGGCGGCAAGGCGAAGGTTCATCGTCGCTCCCCGGCAAACGTGACGGAGGCCAAGGTAACGCACCGCCAGCACGCCCACAAGCGCGGCCGGCGTTCGGATGAACATGCCCCGCGCGGCCGTGTCGGGCATCAAGGCGGCATCCGCACGCGCGCGCTAGGGTCCGCCGTTGGGGAGACACCGGAGCCTGGCCATGACCGACCTTGCGAGCCTCGAGGAAGCAATCGCCGCGCTGCGCGCCGAGCTTGCGCGGTTGCGTATGGAGGTCGCCGAACTGCGCGACTACATCGGCGAGGTGCCGGCGATGGAATGCGGCATCACGAGCTTCGAAGAATGGCAACAGGATCGCGCGCAATCCTGACGCCGCCTGCCGTCGCAACTACACCGCAAACACCTGGCGCAGGTACGCAAGATACGCAGGATCCACGCACAAGGTCTTCTTCGGATCGTCGCTGATCTTGGCGACCGCCTGGCCGTTGCAGCGCGTCATCTTGATGATCATGTCGGGCGGCTGGAAGCCGCAGTCGTTGGTGAGGTGCGTGCCAATGCCAAACGCCACCCGCGCGCGCCCGCGGAAGTGGTGGTAGATGCGTACCGCCGCGGCGATGTCGAGACCGTCGGAAAACACCAGCGTCTTCAGCGCGGGGTCGATCCGCAGCTGCCGGTAGTGTTCGATGATCCGCTCGCCCCACTGGATCGGATCACCCGAATCCTGGCGGACGCCATCAAAGAGTTTGCAGAAGTAGCGGTCGAAATCGCGCACGAACGCGTCCAGCCCGATCACGTCGGTAAGGACGATCCCGAGGTCGCCGCGGTACTCCTGCGCCCACGCTTCCAGCGCAAACCGCTGGCTGTCGACGAGCCGCGGGCCGAGTGCCTGGCAGGCCTGCAGGAATTCATGCCCCATGGTGCCGATCGGCGTGAGGTTCTGCTCCATCGCGAACCACACGTTGCTGGTACCCAGAAGGTTCCCTGGCAGCCCGGCGGCCAGGCGCTGGATGACTTCCTGCTGCCACCCGCGCGAGTACCGGCGCCGGGTGCCAAACTCGGCAAAGCGGAATCCGTCCGCGGCCTCCAGGGTCTGCAACGCGTGGATCTTGTCTGCCAGCCGGGTCCGCCCGGTGGCGAGCGCGGCCGCGTCAGCGCCTGCGCCCGCATGGTGCAGCTCGCTCAGGATCGCCAGCAGCGGCACCTCGAACAGGATCGTGTGCAGCCAGGGACCGCGGATCGTGAGGCGCAGCCCACCATCGGCCTCGCGCACGTCGACGAAATCCTCCTGCAGCTGGAACAGCTTCAGGATTTCGACAAAATCCCTGGTGAGGTAAGGCAAGCCACGCAGGTAGTCGACCTCGCGCGGCCGCAGCCGCAGGCGGCACAGGCCGGCAATCTCACGGCGCACCTGCGCGGCTGTGACCCGCAGCGCCTGCCCGTGGGTGCGATAGCGCAGCTGATATTCAACCTCGGCCGCTGGAAAGCGGTGCAGCACCGCCTGCATCATCGTGAACTTGTACAGGTCCGTATCAAGCAGCGATTCGATGATCATGCCAAGGGTCGTATGGGGAAGAATGGTTCGCGCGCCGGCTGCGGGCGCGGTCGCGCCCGTGTCGGCAGCCGCACGGCGGCGGCAAGGCCGGGCGATCCAGCGTACCGACAATCGGCGCGCGTCGCACGCAGCAAGAGACTTGATGATGGCCAGGCACCGCGACGCCAGGACAGGCAGGGCGCGCCGCCAGTCCGCCGAAGCGACAACGGTAGCAGCATCGCCAACGTCGCGGTCCGTGGTTCCGGCCTGGACCGCGGATGCTCGGCACACCCGCCCGCGGAACTGCGGGGCCGCCAGCGCGGCCCCGCGGTACCCTCCCCGTTACGCGGCCTTGCCGGCGGGTGCCGGATTGATCACGCGGCCCCAGGTCGACTTGTTGCCCCAGATGTTCTGGCGCAGGCCTTCGAGCTGCAGGATCTGCGAGTGGTCCACGAAGAGGTTCACTTCGTTGCCGTAGTTCTTGATGTACCACTCGTACACCGGCGGGTCGGCTGCCTCGAACATGACGTGCTCGGTGCCCACGCCGTTGATGACGGCGGCGACGGGTGCGGTGTTCCACTTGACGACGTTTTCGGTGATGCCCTCGGACTCGATCATGACGATGTCGGCGCCGGCTTCCAGCACGCGCTGTACGCGCTTGACGAGGTCACCGGTATCCTTTTTGCCTTCGGCCGCCAGCTCAGCTTCCCCCGAATCACCGCCCGAACCGAACTGGATGCCAAGTTCGGGTTTCGCCTTGAAACCGGCCCGCTTGACCTGCTCGATCAGGCGCAGCATGCCGTCGGTCGGCATGGTGATGAAGCCGGCCGAGATCTCAATGACGTCAAAGCCGACTTCCTTGGCTTCCTTCAGGTACTTTGCGACCGCATCCGGGCCGTAGCGCAGCACCGTTTCGATCCAGCCGCCCGATGAGACATACGCGTCGTGCTGGTGCGCGAGATCGCTGAAGGCGCGTACCTGGTCGCGCGGCAGCAACGCAAAGGAACCACCGGCCCACTTGATGCCATCAACCCACTGGCCGGCGACGTCGAGCACGTCGGCAAGATGGCGGGTGCCGAAGGTGGAGTAGTACGGCGCGCGGATCTCGGTCAAGCCGATCTTGCGGGGTTTGGCCGGCCGATAGGCGCGGGGAATGAAATCAAAACTGGTATTGGCCATGACGATGCTCCTTGGCAGGAATGAATGGGATTGCAGGCTTCATGCCGCCTGCGTGGCGGCGTCGCGCCAGTGCCGGAGCGGCACCTTCGCCAGCAACGCCGTGAGGTCGTGGATGCCGTGTGCGTCCAGGTCCTGTACGCACTCGGCAATCCTGTCCGCTGCGGACCCGCCGGTGAACGGATCGGCCAGCAGATGAAACTTCGCACCGGCCGCGGCCCAGTCGAGCGGCTGCAGCGTGTGGCCAAGGAACGACGCCGCCGACACGCAGAACCTGGCGCCGTCGATGAGTTCGACCTCGACCTGGGTCGGCATCTCGGCCGGGAAGCGCCTGGTGAACGCCGCTTCCGGACTGATGACGACCTTGCGCAGCAGGGTCTGCACGTCGGGCCGCAGGATGCGCTCGGGCGCAAACTGGGCCGGCAATACCTGGCCATCCAGCAGCGCCACCGCGATCAGGTAGGGCAAAGAATGGTCGGCCTCTTCCTTGGTTTCGATGTGCCGCTTGTCGCCTTCCTCGCCGCCGCCGATGATGTCGTAGGCCACCTGGAAGGTCTTGACCCGCACCGTGCGGATGGCGTCGGCACGAAAGCCGGTCTGGGTACCGATCGTCAGCGCCGCGTCGATCGAGGACTGCGAATGGACTTCCGCGTTGTGCTTCTTGACGACCGTGCGCAGCACGCTTTCCAGGTCCTCGTGCGCCCAGTCGACCGTGAACGGCCCGGTGATGGTTTCCTTCAAGCCCTTGTTGCCTTCGAACACCTGTTGCGGACCGGTAATGCCGGCTTGCGCGAGCAGCGCGGCAAAGGTGCCTTCCTTGGCCACCTGCGGATAGGCCAGGCCCTTCCAGTTTGACAAGTCGCCCGTGCGGGTCACGCGCAACGCATTGTTGGCGGTGCCGGAAATCGCGATCGCGTTGGCGAGCTGACCGGCATCGAGTCCGAGCAGTTTGCCGACCGCCGCCGGCACCGCGTAGGCACCCTGCACCGTATGGTCAAAGCCCTTGGCGCGCACCGGCGCCACATCCGACAACCGGGTCTGCACCTGGTAGGCCAGCGCCACCGCGGTCAGAAAATCCTTGCCGCTCGCGCCCACACTGTCGGCCGCAGCCAGTACCGCGCCGATGTTGTCCGACGGGTGGCAGGTCTCGCCGGGCGCGAGGTAGCTGTCCATGAAATCGAGATAGCGGCTCAGGGCGACGTTGTAGAACGCCGCGCGATCGGGCGCCGAACGGCCGCCGCCAATCAACGTCGAGGCGCCATTGCCGCCGAGCGCCTCGGTGAGCTTGCGGATCGCACGCGTGGGCCTGGCATCCAGCGCCGCGATGGCGACACCGAGCGTGTCGAGGACCCGGATCTTGAGTTGTTCCACCGCGCGCGCGCTGATCTGTTGGTAACGCGCAGCGTGCGCGAAGGCGGCCAGTTTTTGAACTTCAGTCATGTTTGTGGCCTGTGCTCTGAATGCATGAATGATACGCATTCTCACCCACAAACCACTTGCCGCAGGTCAACGCACGCCCCCCCACCACCCTGGTTTCGCTGGCGTTGCGGTCACAACATGCCAGGAGGGCGCGAAGCGATGGCGCGGCACCTGGACTCAGCGGTGCGACACGTTCGGATCGCCCGGAACGAACCACCGCCACGGCTGATCGGCGGCGCGGCTCACGCCGATCCGGCCCGAGGCCACGACCCCGGCGGGAGGCGCGGTGCCGTCATCGACGATGCGGAACCCCTCGGCCCCGCGCACCAGATCGATGCCATCCTGTACCCCGGTGATGCCCATGGCCTGCGTCAGCCGCGCCGGGCCGCTGCAAAGGTCACGGTCGCGATGGGCTTTCACGCGCGCCGCACGCATCGCGGCAAGGCCCGTCAACGGCGCCAGCGCGCGCAGCAGCACGCCAACACCGATGCCTTCATCGCCGCACACCGCGTTGCAGCACCAGTGCATGCCGTAGCTGAAATACACGTAGAGGTGCCCAGGGGGGCCAAACATCGTGGCATTGCGGCGGGTCTTGCCGCGGTAGGCGTGCGCGGCCGGATCGATGCCGCCGCAGTAGGCCTCGGTTTCAACGATGCGGCCGCTGCGGCCATCGGGGCCCACCAGGACCTTGTTGAGAAGCTCGACCGCAACCGTCCGCGGGTCACGGCGGTAAAACCCCCGCGGTACGGTCTTGCCGCGAATTTTTCCAGCGCTCATCGGCCCACCCCGAACAGCCGCGCCTGCACGGCCGGCAGCTACGCATTATCGCGCAGCGCGGCCGGTGGGCCCCGCAGGCGTCGCGAGCGGCAACCGGCGGTGCGGCAACCCGGGTCGCCGCACCGCCAATCCGAACCCTACTTCGTCAACGTCACCGTACCGTGCATGACGGTGGAGTGACCCGGGAACGAGCAGAAGAACACATACTTGTTGCCCGCCTTCAGCAGCGAGGGCTTGAAGCTGACGTGGGCGGATTCACCGCCGCCAATAACCTTGGTTGCAGCCAGCACCCGCTTGTCACCCGGCTTCAGGTAGTTGTCGGCCAAACCGGCCTTGGCACCGTCGGCGTCCACGCCCGCCATGTCGGCAGCCCTCGTCAGCACCCAGTCATGGCCCATCACGTTGCGCGCGAGCTTGCCCGTGTGCTTCAGGGTTACCGTAAAGGTCTTGCAGCTCTGCGGCACGTTGACGTTCTTGACGTTGTATTGCATCGCGTCGTTGGCTTCAACGGTCGTAGTGCAGTTGGCCGCCCACAGCGGCGTGGAAACGAGGCCGAGCACGGCCACGGCAATGAGTCGATACAACATGGTGATCTCCATTGGGATTGTGCGGGTGGGCATTGTCCGCCGCCTGGGGACCGCGGCCATGATGGAGGTCATGGCAGGACCGGCGCGGCGGGGTTTCGTTCATGCTGCGGCCAGCGCCGGACGCAATCAGGCAATCGCGCGAGCGCGGATCGGGATCTACCGCAACCGCAGTCGTACCTTGATGATCCCGCCCTCGGTCGAGGTCAGCTGGAAGCCGAGATCCCGGCACAGCGCGAGCATCGGCAGGTTGTCCGACAGCACGAAGCCGGTGATTTCACGGATGCCGATGCTGGTGGCGTAGTCAATGATGACCTTCATCAGGCGGCGCCCGATGCCGTGCCCGGCCAGGGTGTCGATGACGGTGATCGCAAACTCGCCGTATTCCCGGTTGGCATCGCTGATCAAGCGGACGCCGCCGTAAAGCGCCGCTTGCCCGGCGGGTTTGTCCTCGCTGATGACAAAGGCCATCTCCCGGTCGTAATCGATCTGCGTGGCCCGCGCGGCCATCTCGTGCGGCAGTTCCTTGAGCATGCCGAACATGCGCAGGTAGCGGCTTTCCGGGGAAAGCTTCATGAAGGCTTCGCGCATCGGCGTTTCATCCTCGGGGCGGATCGGGCGCAGGCGGCAGCGCGTGCCATCGGGCAGCTGGAAGGGCTGCTCCAGTTCGCGCGGATAGGGCACGATGGCAAGCCGGTCGATGGCGTTGCCACTCGCCGGCCGCAGGCGGACGCGCGCATCCAGCGCGATGACGCCGTCGGGTCCGGCGAGAACCGGATTCAGATCCAGATCCACGATCTCCGGAAACTCGCACACCAGTTCGCTCAGGCGTACCAGGAGCGCAAGCAGCGCATCCATATCGATCGGCTGCAAGCGTCCCTTGGCGCCCGCCAGCACCCGGCAAATGCGGGTCCGTTCGACCAAATCCCGGGCCAGGTTGACGTTCAGGGGCGGCAGGGCGATTGCGGTGTCATCGACCGCCTCGACCGTGACCCCACCGGCACCAAACACGATGACGGGCCCGAACACCGGATCCAGGGTCAGGCCCGCGATCAGTTCCTGTGCGTTGGCGCGATCGACCATGCGCTGCACCGACACACCCGCCAGGCGTGCATCCGGGTAGGCGGTGCGCAGGCGTCCGATCATGCCGGCGGTGACGCGCGCGACTTCCTCGGCGGTCTCTACGTTGAGCGCAACGCCGCCTACATCGCTTTTGTGCAGCAGGTCGGGCGACAGGATCTTGACGGCATAGGGCCCGGGCATCGCCAGGGCGACGGTCTTGGCTTCCTGCGGTGTCCTCGCGCGGCGACTTTCGTTGACCGCGAACCCGGCCACCGCAAGCAGGTGTTTGGCATCGGCTTCGTCCAGCCAGTCGACGCCGTCGCGCAGCCAGCCCTCGATCAGCCGCCGCACTTCCTGGCGTTGGCTCTCGCCGCGCAATGGAAAGGCCGGCACGGTCTCGCTGAGATGCACCTGCTGGCGCTGCCGGGTGGCCAATTGCATGAAGCCGCGCACCAGCGCTTCTGGCGTATCAAAGTTGGGAACGCCGAGCCCGGCAAAGGGCTGGCGTGCGGCCGCGGCCGCGACCGGGCCAAGCCACGACGCCAGCACCGGCTTGTGGGCCGGGTGCTTGCCAAGCTCGGCACGTACGCCCTCGGCGGCGGCGGCAGGACCGCCGAGACCGGTCGGACAATACATCACCGCTACGGCATCGACCTCGGCTGCATCGAGCAAAACGCCAAGCGCCGCACGATACCGATCGGGACCGGCATCACCGATGATGTCGACGGGATTGCCATGCGACCAGGCCGCGGGCAATGCCGCATCCAGCGCCGCCAGCGTGCCGGCACCCAGTTCGGCAAGCCGCCCGCCAACAGCCAGCAACTGGTCGGCGGCCAGGACGCCCATCCCGCCGCCGTTGGTGACCAGCGCCAGCGCTTCACCCTGCAGCGGCTGCGCGTGGGCCAGGGTCTCGGCCGCCTCGAGCATGTGCATCAACGTCGCCACGCGCTGAATACCCGCGCGACGGAAGGCGGCGTCGAACACGGCATCACCGCCGGCCAGCGCGCCGCTGTGCGAGGCCGCGGCCTTGGCGGCTGCCGGCGAGCGGCCGGATTTGAGGACGATCACCGGCTTCAGCCGTGATGCGTGACGGGCCGCGGACATGAATTTGCGCGCGTTGGTCACGCTTTCCAGGTACAGCAGGATGGCGTCGGTTTGCGCGTCCGTGGCCAGGAAATCGAGCCAGTCCGCGACATCGGTTTCGGCCATTTCGCCCAACGAGACCATCGAGGCAAAACCGACGCCGCGTGCGTTGGCCCAGTCGATCAAGGTCGTCAGCACCGCACCCGATTGCGACAGGAAGGCGATTCGCCCCGGCGGCGGCAGCACCTGCGCAAAGCCGGCATTGAGACCGGCATGCGGCGCCAGGATGCCGATGCAGTTGGGCCCGAGAATCCGCATGCCGGTGACGTGCGCTGCGGCAAGCAATCTGGCCAGCAGGGTCTTGCCGGCACTGCCGGCGGAGGTTTCGGAAAAACCGGCTGACAGTACCACCACGGCGCGGGTTCCAAGCTTGCCCAGATCGCTGATGATGGAGGGAACCACGGGTGCCGGTACCGCGATGATGGCCAGCTCGGGCGCACTCGGCAATTGGTCAACCGCCGGATAGACGCCCGCATCGGCATCGGGCGCAAGATGATGGTTGACCAGAAATACCCGGCCCGGGAAAGCCGCCAGGTTTTTCGCGGCAATGGCGCCCACCGAACCCGCGCGCCGGCTCGCACCCACCAAGGCGACCGATGCGGGTTTCAGGAACGCATCAAGGTTGTAGGTGCTCATGCAGGCCGCTTCGGTTCGCCATGGTCGCGTCCGAGGCTACTACGGGCAGGCCAGCATCGCTGCCCTCGCGTGCAACCCCTGCGCGCAAAGAGGTAACGCCGGGGCGGCGCACCCATCGCCGGCGGGGGATGCGTTTGCGCCATGCGCGCAACCTGACCCCGCCGGAGTGGCCGTGCCGTCGCACCGGCACCGCGCGGGCCGCCAGGGTAAAGCGGTAGACTGGCTTGCCGGCAAGCTTGGCATCGGACCCGGAAACGAAACAAACGCGCCATGTTGACCATGATCGAGGGACTACCGGACCACGTGATCGGCATCAGGATCACCGGCAAGCTGCGCGCGGAAGATTACGAGCGGCAGCTGGTCCCGCTGGTCAACGAGCGACTGGGCCAATACCGCAAGCTTGACCTTCTGTGCTGCATCGAAGGCGAGTGGGAAGGCATGGAGGCTGGCGCGGCGTGGCAGGACGTGCGCCTTGGCCTGGGCAAGCTGGGTCACTGGGCGCGCATGGCAATCGTCAGCGACATCAAGTGGCTGGAGACCGCCATCAAACTGTTCCGCCGGCTCTCGCCCGGCGAACTGCGGCATTTCGGCAGCGATGCCTACGCGGCTGCAAAGGCGTGGGTCTGCGAAAGCGATCGCGCCCGCATCGGCATCACGCTGGACCCCGGCACCGGCATCCTGACGCTGGAACCTGCCGCTGATACGGCGTTGAGCGAGGACGATTTCGAGGCGGTGGGCGCGGCGATCAAGGACTATCTCAAAGATCACGACCAGCTCCACGGTGTTCTGATCTGCAGCCGGCGGTTCCCCGGCTGGCAAGGTGTCGGCGCCCTGTTCGCACACCTGAAATTCATCAACAGCATGCATGACAAGATCGGCAAGGTGGCCATGGTCACCAATAGTCCGGTGGGATCGTTTGCCGACCATGTGCTCGATCCGCTGACGCTGGCCAAGCTGCGCCGGTTCGATTACGACCAGCGCGACGAAGCCATGGCGTGGCTGCAAGACTGATCCAGCAGACCGGGTTTCGGGTTCACCCCTGCACGCCGCCAGCGGTGCCCCGGGTTGGAGCGCATGCAGCGCGACCGGCGCCGAGTGGAACGTTGAAGCGGCCGAGTACCATGCGCGGCTCAGCGCCGCGCGACCGGAGTCAACACGACTCCGGTCTTGCCGCCAACGAGGCCAAAGCCTGCCGTGCACGCCACGATCAGCCGGAACGGGCACGGAATACCATGACAAGGCAAACGGCGTGCGGCCTTGGAGCGTTTCTCGGGCCCGGACGCGATGAGCGCGTTCGTAGCCCACAGCGGCAACTGGCTGAAGCCGGGATCAATCATCGCGGTGTATCGCTCCGACCACTTCGACTCGGCAGGTGCGTGCTGCCCGCCCTTCACGTAGGCGCAGCCCCGGCAGACGCCGTCGTTCGCGTTGCGAAGAACTGAAGGAGTGCGAGCTGTTGGGCCTGGTCAAGGCGACGATGGCTTATCCCCATGGGGCACCCTAAAAAGCGTCAGCCGTCGGAGGAGCTGAATCGAAACCGGTACTTCGCGATCTCGACGGATGACATGACGAAGCCTCCCTCATTGCTCGACAGCACCGCCCCACCCGGAAACGTTATCCCGGAACGTAGCCGCGCAGGCGAACCGACCATTTTCACCACGCAAAGGGCGAAAGAGCCAAGCGGACAACATGGAGTGCCCACGCCGACGCGTCTCTGTCCCATGGAGTCGGCGGCACGCGAAGAGGGTTCGCGCCGGGGCACAACCGGGCGTCGATGGCGCGCCCAGATCAGGCGACAGCGTGCAAGGCCAGCAGGACGGCCGTCGCTGCAGGCGCGAACGTCCGAAGTTCGACCCCGAGCTGACCGCCGCGTCAAACAGTGGAATCGCCGCTTGCGCCACCTGCCCAAACCGCCGGTTTCTGGGAATGGCGTCAAGGGCCAGGCAACAAACACGACTTCGCGTATCACTACCGGCGTTGTCGTGATGGCGATGAAAAACCAGCAGCATCTCGGGCCATCCGAAGCCACCGTGGTGTGACGCATGCGCCACGCCCGCGACTGCAGGGGCCAATTGGGCAGCGCAGGTCCGCGCGGACTGGCCGCTGCCATGTGGCATCGCGCCTTGTCACGGCCGCCCGACGAACCGGTCCATCAACTGTCTACGGGTATCGCCGGCCGCTTCCGCCGCAGTTGCCACACGTACAGTGGCACACCCAGCAACAACAGCACCAGGTTCCAGTAGGCTGCGCCCGCGCCTGCGCCGATGACCACCCATAACGAGAACCCGAAAGCCGCGCACGCGAGGACCGGATCACGAATCGGCACGTGCCTGCCGCTGCGATAGGCCAGCACCACGTCGGCCATTGCGCTGAACAGGTAGGCGATCACGTTGCCCAGGGTCGTCAACAGGATGATGAAGGTGAACATCCCCACCATGCCGCGACTGTAGTTGGTCAGCACCACAAGGCTGCCAATCACCGCTGCGACCACGAGTGCCACGACCGGCCCGCCACTGCGGGTGCCCACCGCCAGCGAACGCGGAAACAAGCCGTCGCGCGCCACCGCCTGCGGGAACTGCCCCGCAATCAGCGTCCAACCGTTGAGTGCCCCGAAACAGGAAATGACTGCCGCGGCCGCGATCAGGTAGGCCGCCCAGCCACCCCACAGTACGCGGGCTGCATCGGCAAACGGAGCCTGCGAGTGCGCCAGTGTCGCGGCCGGCAGCAGCCCCATCACCGCCAGCGTGCAGGCGATGTACACGACGGCCGCAATGATCGTTCCAATCAAGGTTGCGCGCGGAATCGTCTTCTCCGGATTGCGGACATGGCCCGCAGGAATCGTCGCGCACTCGACCCCGATGAAGGCGAACATCGTCGCGGCGACACTGACGTTCAGCGCGTGCAGCGGCGGCCCCGCCTGCGGACCCGGCACCAGCAATTGCGGATCGAAGTGCAGCAGCCCGAAAGCAGCCAGCGCCAGCAACGGCACCAACTTCAACACCGTCGTCCACGCCTGCACCGCACCTGCGGCACGAACACCCGCGATGTTGACGAGGGTCAGGCCCCAGATAACGGCCAGTGCCGCCAACGCGCCGAACAAGGGTTCACTGCCGATGGCGGGAACCAATGTCGACAGGTAGCTCGCGAACGCCACCGCAATCGCGGCATTGCTGCCGACGAGTCCGATCCAATAAACCCACGCCACCAGGAAACCGACGCAGTCACCGAACGCGGCGCGGCTGTATGCGTACGGGCCACCGGCACGCGGCGCGCGCTTCGCCAGCCGGTAAAACACGCCCGCCAGCAGCAACGCGCCACACGCGCTGACCAGCCAGCCGCCCAGGCTGTAAACGCCATACTGCGCGAGCGACGCGGGCAGCAGGAATATGCCCGAGCCGATCATGTTGCCAAGCACCAGCGCGGTCGCGACCACCAGGCCAATCTGGCGCACGGGGCCCTTCACGCGCACACCGCCCGGCGACCAGCGCCGGTATTGCACGCGCCATGAGCCACCACCCCCACCACCAAGGTTGCGTCAATGTTCCTGCGCATACACCGCCTCGTCATACTCAGGCGCCTGCACCATCTTGACGCGCAGGGACGTCCGCTCACTGCCGAGCTCGACGAGCGATACCTTGCCAAGCCCACCGCTGTGTTCGGTGGACCACGATGCGATCGCGATGGTGTTGTCACCGTGCGGATTCAATAGCCCAGGCGGCAGTACGAACGCGCGCTGCGGGCCCAGCGCGTTGTCGTAGCGGCCGAATTGCCAGCCGTTGATGAAGATCAGGGCGCGATAGTGCCGCGACGGCGAGTCGTCGATCTTCAGCGCAATCGGCACGTCCTGGTCGGCGGGGATGTCGAGCTTGAATGTCGTGCGGTACCAATCGACGCCGGGCCGGTTGACCGCATTGGGCAGCGTCACGCCACGCCACTTCGCGTCCGGATAACCCGGCAGCGACCAGCCCATGCGTTCGCCATAGAGGCCACCGTTGTTGTAGATGCCGCGCACCGGGTCGATCGGTGTCTCGCCGCCACGGTTGCCCTGGACGCGCCACGCGACCGGCGTCGATGCTCCGGCCCACGATGCCGAAATGAGTCCGCGCGGCTGCTGGAACGCCTTGTTGGAATCGTCGTTTTCCTCGTGGCCCATGTTGGCGACCAGCACGGACACGACGTTGTCCTTGCCGGCCGCAAGATCCGCCGGATCGATATTGAAATACTGCGTGTTGTCGATATAGCGGCCGCTGGCGCCACGTCCCAGGTAGTGGCCGTTCAACCACGCGGTGAATACGCCGTGCGCGCCGGTGCCGGCGGTCAGGATGATGCCCTTCTCCTTGCCGGTTGCTTTGAAGTGGCCGCGGTACCACACATCGCCGTTGTGGAACCCGTAGGCGTCCTCATCCAGCACCGGCTGGCCGGCCTTCAGGAAAGGATTGTTGCTGCTGGTGCGGCTGGCACGAATCCACTTCGCATCGTTGAACCGCAGCGCGATCTCGGGTGCACCCGCCTTGAACTTCCATTGCGTCAATGGCGGCAAGGTCAAGGGCATGGGGCCGGCCAGCTTGCCCTCAAGGCTGCCGGATGCGGTACGCGTGAGCGCAACATCGACGTCATTCCACGTCACGGCCTTGGTTGCAGCTGGCGCGAACACTTCCACAGCAGTAGGCCGGTCGGTGTCGCCCGTCAGTTGCAAGGTGCCATCGGCACCGAGCACGGCGGCGCGCACCAGGTGCGGCCCGTTGACCAGCACCGCGCCCGATGCGGTATCCAGCCGCCACAGGTTGTCGAGTTCGTGCGTGGTTCCGATCAGCAGCAACAGGTCGTGACCGGCATCCGCGATGCGGACGCGCGCGAGGCCGGCGTGCACGTAATCGAGCCGCAGGCACCCGGTGGCTGCGTCCCAATGCGTGGCGGCCTTGCCCGCCAACACGTCCACCCTGGGCTGCGATGGATACGCCAGCACGGTTTCGCCCGCCTCGCCCTTGGGGTTGTACAGCACGAGCGTGTCACCACCGGCACCTGCGACGTCGGTCATCAACTGCGACGTGGAATACACCAGATCCTGGTGACCAAAGCGATAGTTTGCGAGCAGCAGTTTGGAATCACGGCCGTGGATACGGATCGACGTGCCCGCCTGTTGCGGCACCAGCACCTGCCGTGGGGGCTTGCCATCCGCGCCCGGCAGGCTGAGCCAGACGTGCGTCGTGGCCGTGGTGCCGGACGTGGCGTTGGCGTGGCGCAATACGTAAATGCGCGTGCCGTTCACCGGATTTACCCGGCCGTCCAGTCGCAAGGACCGGTCGGTCGGCTGCCGCACCGCCAGCCGGTCGGTTTGCGTCAACGGTTTGACCGCAGCAACGAAATAGCCCAGCAGTTTTTGCTGGTAGTACTTGGGCGTCAACTGGCGGCTTTCGTTGAGCGCCGCACCGTAGTCGTATGACGTGTACACGCCCGGGTATGCAAGCCAGCCCCAGCTCGTACCGCCAAACGTCATGTAGAAGTTCTGCATCGTCGAACCCTGCGCGATGTTCGACTCGTAGAACACGCGTTCGAAGTCCGGCCCGGTCAGCGTGCGGCACGCGGCGTAGCCCGGGCCGCCCCACGGATCGAACGAGCCGCCCTGGAACTCGGGGAAGTACAGCGGCGAGCGGCGGTTCTGCGCGCGCTGCTTGCTGAAGTCACGCGCGGGATTCCGGTGGTCCGGATGCGAGCAGTCGAAGCCCTGCGGGTACGAGTCGTACCCCGGCAGTTCCACGGCACCCACGCCGTCGGCGAATGTGCCGTCGTTGTTGCCCAGGAACGGCACGGTGATACCGTCGGCGCGCGCCTTGTTCTCGATGGCCTGCATGTAGGCCCGGCCTGCCTGCGAGCCGTCGTAGAACTCATTTTCGGGCTGGTACAGGATGACCGGCCCGGTGCCGTCCGTGATCTGGTGTTTTGCGATGATCGCATCGATGTGCGTCATCCACTGCATATAGGCTGCGGTGTAATCCGGCGCGGTCGAACGCGAGATGCCCTTGATGCCGGTCAGCCAGCCCGGCAGGCCGCCTGCGTTGCTCTCGGCCTCGATGTACGGCCCGGGACGCGCGATCACATACAAGCCGGCCTGCTGCGCCATGTCCAGCAGTTTGTCCACATCGCGCACGCCCGAAAAGTCGTACACGCCGTCGCGCGGGGAGTGGTAACCCCAGTAGAAATACAGGGTGACGGCATTGAAACCCGCGCTCTTCATCTTCTGCAGCACATCGCGCCACAGGCCGGGACTTGGCAGGCGCCAGTACTGGAACGAACCCGACCAGATGTAGGTGCGTTGGCCGTTGATCGAAAGCGAGTAACGGTCGTAGGTGACCGCGTGCTGCACCGGCGTCGGCGCGATCTTCGGTACTTGCGGCCGTGCGGTTTCCTGCGCCCCGGCGATACCTGGCACGATGAGCATGGCTGCCAGACACAACACCACGCCAAGCTGGTGCAACGCGGCGCCCGCGGTCTTGTGCGATGGATGCGGCACGCTCATGGCTCCTTCCTCCAAATGCAATCGGCGCGGTTACGCCATCACCGCCTGGATGCTTCAGCCCGGCGGCAGGTCTTCGCGCAACACACAATCGAGCACACTGATGAAACGGTCGATGTCCGACCGCTCGATGATCATCGGCGGCCGCAGCTTGATGACGTTGTGTAACGGCCCGTCGGTACCGGCCAGCACGCCGCGCTCGCGCAAACGATTGACGACATGGCCTGCTGCCACGGTCGCCGGCGTACGGGTCTCGCGATCGGTGACAAGATCGATCCCGAGGAACAGCCCCATGCCGCGTACGTCGCCGATCAGCGGATACTTGTTTTGCAGGCCGCGCAACTTGCCGATCAGGTCGTTGCCCATGGTTAGCGCGTTCGCCTGCAGGCGGTCATCGCGCAACACATCCAGCACCGCAAGACCGGCCGCACACGACACCGGGTTGCCGCCATAGGTACTGAAGAACTCCATCCCGTTGTTGAACGATGCCGCGATCCTGGGCGTGGTGACCACGGCAGCCAGCGGAAAGCAGTTGGCGATGGGTTTGGCCAGCACCACGATGTCGGGGATCACGTGCTGCGTCTCGAAACCCCACCAGCAGCGTCCAAGCCGACCGAATCCGACCTGCACTTCATCCGCGATGCACAGACCGCCGGCCGCACGTACGGCACGATAAACCTCGGCGAGGTAGCCATCCGGGAAAAACACCTGGCCGCCGACACTGGGTACGCTCTCCGCGATATATGCGGCAAGTCGCCGACCATCCTTTTGCATGTCGGCAAGGATGCCCGCGACGTCCCCTGCGTAACGCCGGCCAAGGTCGGGTTCGCCGCGGCGATACGGGCCGCGATAGTCGTCGGCGATGGGCGCCACGTGCACCCACGGCTTGCGCCCGGTGCCACCGGGACCGTCGAACTTGTACGGGCTGATGTCGGTCACCGTGCCGGTGTTGCCGTGGTACGCATTCTCAAGCACCAGCATGTCTTCGGCGTGCGTGTGCGTGCGCGCGATGCGGATCGCCAACTCGTTCGCCTCGCTGCCGGAGTTGACGAAGTAGCACACGCTGAGCGGCGCGGGCAGCAGTTCGGTCAGGCGTTCGGCGTAACGCAGCACGGTGTCGTGCAGGTAGCGCGTATTGGTATTGATCAAGGCCAGCTGGCGCGTGACGGCTTCGACGACGCGCGGATCGCCGTGCCCGATCAGTGGCACGTTGTTGAACATGTCAAGGTAGGGACGGCCGGTGTCGTCATATAGATACTGCCGCCAGCCGCGCACGATCTTCAGCGGTTTCCGGTACGAGATGCTGAGGCTGGGTCCCAGCAGCGCGTGCCGCTTGGCAATGGTTTCCCCGAACGTCCAGTGCTTGGGGAAGCAGGCATCCGAAATTCCGAGGACCAGGTTCGGATCGGGTGAAAATGCCGTCCAGACCGCGCGTTCGGCCACCGGCACACGACTCGGGAAACCCGTGTCGAGGTCGAGCAGGTCAGAGGCAATCTGGAAGTGGACGTGCGCGGGTTCGCCGCCATTTTGCGCTGACGCCGCAACCTTGCCCATTTCCGCGTCGCGATCGACTTGCCCGCCTTGCGCCAACGCCGCAACGCTGTCCGCGGCAAGGTGCCGGTACAGCGTAAAGAAGTCCGGTGCGTCAGCGGATGAGTGATGCAGCACCACGGACGCTTCGCCATCCTGCACCGCAACGGCACGTACAACGCCCGCCAGTGGTGCATGCACCGCGGTCCCTGCCGACACAAACACGTCCACGCCCAGATGGACGGTCGCGAGTTCCGCCACCGGCTGCTCGACCCCAATGGATCGATACGCATCCGGCGCGAAGCGCGCTTCGTCGTGGCGGCCGATGCCAACGCTTGCGCCGCAACGCTGCAGCTCGGCTGCGATGGCGGCTGTCAGCGCTTGCGGGTGGCCGTGTTCCGGATCAGCGCCCAGCAACAGACTGCCGATGCCAAGGTCGAGCACGCACGGCGGGTACTGTGCGAAGTCGATGCCGACGACGGGCGCGAAGTCCGCCCGGTGGGCCATCAGCCACGCAGTCAACCTGGCCGACTCCGGCTCAGGTTCCAGGCCGCAGGCGTCCCGCAGTAGCGCATGCGCGAAGCGCGGATCGATGGCATCGAGGCGTTCCAGCGCAGCCCACGCCGGCGCTTCGGAAACGGTGACGTACGGATCATCCGGTCGGGCCTGCTTGCGCAGCGCTGAATTGACCACACTGACCGCCAGGCGCATCAGGACGAGCGGAAACAGCGTGGCGATTTCATCGTCCTCGAGTGCCAGAGCATTGTGGAAGCCCCCGACGACACTGGCTGCCACCGCCAGCGGTGCCGGCTCGTCGAGCAGCGCGTACGCCGCCGCCACGGCCGGCTCGGCCACGATCCAACCCGCGTGCATGTCGCCGAAATCGACGATGCCGACGCGCGGCTGCGCGGTGCCCGCGGCCCACTGCACCAGCACGTTGTAGTCATTGGCATCGCCGTAAATGACGTCGCGGCGCAACCGCGGCGCGCGCGGCAACACGTCGCGCTCGTACAGCGCGACCGCGTGTTCGATGAGGGCACGGCGCGCAGGATCGACGATCGCCGACAACCGACCCTTGATCCACAACGCGCACGAAAGGTCCCATTTGAAGCCGTCGCGCTGCGCGGCTGGGTGCACGAAGTCCTGCAGCGCCGCATCCACCGCGCCCAGCAGTCCACCCAGGCTTTCGAGCAGTGCGGGCGAATGCGGCCGGAAGTCCAGCAGCATCTTGCCGGGCAAGCAACTCAGCAGCCAGACGATCCGCTCGCTGCCATCGGCGACGCGCACGCGGGTAAACGCGTCGCCCTGCCGGGTCGGTACAACGCGTTGCAAAGCCAGCGTCGGCGCACGCTCGGCAAGATGCTGCAGCGTCCTGCACTGCAGGTCGATGAACGCCGCATCCCGCGACGGATGCATCACCTTCAGGATGTACGCCGCACCGTCGGCCGCGACCAGCTTGAACACCTGGTCGTACTCGCTCGGCAACGGCTGCGCGTGTGCCTCGATGGCGTACAACCTTTGCGCCAGCGAGGCCGCGGCGTCCGGGGTGCAGGGGGCCACTTCACTCGGTTCACTCACGGCTGTTTCGATCCTGTTGGAACGCCTTGCCGCACCTTCGCGGTGCCTGTCGCCGGATCCAGCAGCAGCATCAGATAGCTCGCGGCGGACCAGCTGAAATTGCGCGAGTTGAGGCCTTGCCCGGTCAACGGATCGTAGTTCTCGCGGATCGGCCCGTCACCCGTCAACCCCTGCGCCCGGGTGAAGAGGCGCAGGGCCATGCCGTCCGCCTGCGCATCGAACCCGTAGCGCTCGAGGCCGCGCACCGCAAAGTATGCCTGGTCGAGCCACACCGGGCCGCGCCAGTAGCCCTCCACCGGCGCAAAGCGCGGGTCGTCGGCCGCCAGCGTCGGGAACGGCATGAGGGTGTCGAACTTGCGCGGATTGGCCAGCACGCGCGCGACCGCCTTTGCCTGCGCAGGCGTCGCGGCGCCAGCCCACAGCGGAATCCAGCCCGCGGGGCCGTAGGTTGTCACGAACGTGCCATCCGGAATCCGGACGTCGAAGAAATACCCACGCGCCTCGTCAAAGAAGCGCGTATCGATCTTTGCCTTCAGCGCTGCGGCGCGCTGCTGCCACGCGGCCTGCTGCGTTCTGTCACCCAGAATGCTGGCGGCTGCCGCGAGATCTGTGGCATCGCGGTACAGATACGCGTTGAGGTCCACCGCGTCCTGGTTCATCGACCAGGCGCGCTTGCCGTTTTGCAGCATCGCGGCGTGATCGAAGCGCGCATCATCGTCCATGCCGCTTTCCCACTTCGCGGCCTTGAGCGTGCCGTCGGTCGAACCGTATTCGGCCAGCCCGTCGTGCAGGTGGTCGCGGTCGGCGAACCACCAATTGTGACAGCGCACAAGCTTAGGGTACAACGCGCGCAGGAACGCCTTGTCGCGATTGGTGCGATAGACCCGCAGCGCCGCCCACGTCGCCAGCGGCGGTTTGGTGTTGCGCCAGTTGTTGTCCTTCGCGTGCAGGCAGACGAGGTCCGGAATCATGCCGTCTGCCGCCTGATAGTCGAACATCTCCAGCAGGTTGTCTTCGGCGAGCCGTGGCGCGAATAGCGACAGAGCCGCAGCCTGCTTCCATGAATCCCACGCCCAAACGCATTCATTGAAGTCGGGATTCGAATACGCCGGCACCACGCCCGCGTGCTGCAGGTCGCCGCGCGCGGCGCGCCAGTTGCCCAGCAGGGTTTCCATCGCCTTGGCCGCCACGTGCCGGGCGGTGGCATCGGGCAATCCCGGCCTATGAGCACGCGATGCAACCTTCAGGTAGCCGTTCCAGCGCGTGCGGTTGTCCGTCCACGCCGTAGCAAAATCGACCGCCGCGGGCGAGGCGGTGCGCGCGTCGTACAAAAGGGTTTGAGCAACATACACGGTTGCAGTTTGGTCCGCCCGCAATTTCAACGGCTGCCGCAGAGTGATCCGGTATCCGTCGGTGGAAACCTGCGTCCTGTACGAAGCATTGTTCGGAGCGCGCACGCGCGTAACGACTTGTGACGCTGATCGCGGAAAGGATTGCATCACCGCGCTGCGCTCATCCACAAATGTGCTGGTCAGCCCCGGCATAGCCGTGCCGCTGACGGTGAACGAGACGTCGCGCGCAGTGCTCGACATCAAGTCAATGCGTACCAACGCAGTTCTGGAGTTGACGAAGAACAAGGTCTGACTGACGTTCAAGCCCGGCGCCGCAAACGTACGCTGCAGGTAGCCCGGTTCGGCGTGTCCGGACACTTCCCGCAGGGGGATCGCGGTATGCCTAGTGGACGTCGTCAACGCGAATTGCGCAAACCTCGTGTCTACCCACCTCCCATTGTGCAGACTGGCCACGAACGGGCCGACAAACCCGGTTGCGCCATCGCCAATAGGCGGCAGGCTGTAGCCCTGCCACGCACCCGCGTCAAAAAAGATATTGAAACGGCGATCAGACGGTGACTGCGGCGTGCCGTGCACGTCGAGCACATCGGCATAGCCGGCCGCACCGGTATTCGCCGCGGCTGGCGGCGTGGCACCCGCCGTCGCGGTCTTGCCGCACACCAGCAATACCGCCGCCACGCTCAACGCGCAGCCCATCAAGGACAGTCGACCGCGGCGTGGCACGGCTGCCCGACGCGCAACGTACAGCCACCCTGCCAATGTGTCCGCGCCATCCAACGTCATTGCACCAGCCCTCTCGCCGAACCGCGATGTTCCGACCAGCCCCGGCGCGAGCCGTCCGACCGCACCGGCTGGCGGCTGCGTGGCGCCGTCAGAACCGGTACTTGACCTGGAAGTTGACCTCCCGACCTTCGATCGAGCGCGCGAGGATCACACCGCCACCGCTGGCGAAACCAAACAGCCGGGCGTTGCCTTCGGTGATGCCCACTTCATTGGTGACATTGGTCCCGCGCAGGGTCAGCTGCCAGTTCGTGCCAATATCCGCCTGTGCACCAATCGCAAAATCATGGTAGCTGCCCAGCGGCTGCTGGTTCAGCTGGTCGCCGTAACGGTTGCCGACGTGCTCGAACGTAAACCAGAAGCGCATGCGGCCCCAACCGGTCGGTACCGTATATGCCGGCGTCACGCGGTACTGGAACTTAGGCTGGCGATCCAGGAGCTTGCCATCGATGGTGCCGCACTGGGTGCTTCCATCCTGTGCAGTGTATGGAACACAGCCAGCATGGTGGGTGTAGCGGCCGTTCATGTAACTGGCGCCCATCGCAACCGAAAAGTGCGCGAACGGAGTCAGCACCGCCTGGAGGTTCACGCCCTTGGTCGCCGACCCGTACAACAGGTTGATAGTTTCCGTCGGGCTCTGGAACGTATACGGGATGCCGTAGAACAGGCGCCGGTACGCACTGACGTCAAGGAATATCCACGGCGCCTGGTACTTGAAACCAACTTCCATGTTGTGGATCTTCTCCACCGTCACGTCGGGGTTGTTGTAGACGTCATCGAAACCCGGCATGAAGATGCCGTCATTGACGCGCGCATAGGCACTCATGTGGTTGTTGAACACATAGGTCGCGCCCAGCGTCCAGGCTGGCGCCGACTTGGAGTATGTATAGGTGGTGGAACCCGGCACCAGAAATTCGGACTGATTGTTGTAAACGGTGTACGGGTTGGCATCCATGTCACCGGACGAGGTGTTTTGCAGCCAGCCTCCCAGCCGGTTGTGTTGGAAACGTACGCCGCCGCTCAACCACCATTTGCCGATCTGCCACGTATCGGTCAGGAAGAGCGCCATCGTTGATTCGTGCCACTTTTCGGTGTCTTCCATCCACGACTGCGGATCCTGGCTGTACAGGCCCTGGCTGTCGGTCAGCATGTAGGTGTGCGTTCCATCACTCAGGTTGACCGAGATCGGGGTCGGGTTGGTCTTGGCCTGCAGCAACTGGTTCCAGCCCTCGTGCCCGACCAGGGTGTCCGAAAAAAACGCGATGTACGAACCGGCGGTCACGGTGTTGCCGTCAAACAGCTCTTTGTTGATGTGGAACTCATTGCTGATCGAGCGCGGGTGCTCGAGGATCGATTCCGGATTTTGCACGGTGACCTGCTCGTTCATGTCCGGTGTACCACCCGTCGTGTACTGCGCGGTCGCCGCAAGCCCCGCCGGAAGCCCGAAGCTGCTTGCCGTGTCGCTGATGAACTGGCCCAGCGTCTCCGGATTCTGGCCGGTACTGAAGAAGGCGAACTGCGGCATGTAGCCACCGATGGCCTGAAACTTGTCCGACAACGACCAGCCGCCACCCAGGTCAAATTCCGCGCTGCCGCCAAACACCCGGATACTGCCGCCGCGCCCGAGCCCCATGTCCGCACGATACGCACCCGGGGTGCAGCCGGCGGTGTAGCACGGCGTGACTTGCCAAGCCTGATGCTGGTCGGCCCAGCTGCCGAAGGTTCCGGTCAGCGGGCTGAAGCCTGGCCAGTCCGAAAACGTACCGGGCGCCGGGTTGAAGATCGGCGTATCGGTGACGAACTGGTTGTGGTCGCGCAACGCGCGCGCATAGAAAAGCACCGAGCCATTGTCGAAATCCTTGGCCAACGTAAGTGTAAGCTGACCGCCCTTGTCTGCCTTGAACTGCGGATCGCGCACGCCGTCCGATTGGCGCCAGAATCCCCCGACGCTGCCCACCCAACCGTTCTTTCCAACCGGAAACCCGACGAACCCGTCCAGCCGTTCCCCGCCTTCCGAAAGCCAGGTAAGCCCGATGTCGCCACTTGGCACCGTCGTACCCTGTCGCAGGATGAAGTTGCCGATCACGCCGGGCTGACCGATTCCGTACAACACGGACGGGCCACCCTGAAGCATCTCGACGTGGTTGATGGTGTCATCCAGTCGCAGCATCGCATCCTCGAAATACGACCAGCGCGGAAACAGCGGCATCCCTTCTAGCTCGAACGTCGCGAACGGCGCCCCGCTGTCCGACGGAAACCCCGCAACCTCGACGTTCGCCCCGGTCTGTCCCCCCGATGATTCGGGATAGACGCCCGGCGACTGCTTCAGCAAATCGGCCACACTGATCGGGTTGGTTTCCTTGATCTGCTCACGCGTCAGCGACGTGATCGAAAAGCTCGCGTCGAGCCGCGTCACGCCACTGTATGTCGGCGCACCCGTCACGACAATCTCACTCAGTGTCTGCGCGCCTTTCGGCGGCTGGTTGGCAGTCTTCGGCGGCGGCTTCTTGGCGGCAGGTTTGGTGTTCGTCGTGCTCTCACCCCCCTGCTGCGGCTGGCCCTCCGCTGCTACGCCCGCCTGCACGCCACTCACCATCAGTGCCGCACCGATGGCAACGACGAGCGCCACTCGATTAACCCGATCTGTGTGCCTCATATCACTCACCTCGCAGGTGACAACCGGTTGCAGACGGCCGGCGAACAGCCATCCCCCCACTTAACGCGCCGCATACCTCGACTCTGTGCGGATATAATCATACAATATGCTTTACGTCAAGCAGTAACGGTGGTACGCCGTGACGCCCATTGACAGGTGCCCGCGCAAGGGCTCTCCGATCGCCACCACACCAGCTCGGTAGTGACAGAAGCAACTACGACGCAAGCTACACTAGGGGTTTCTGCTCTTGCGCTCCGATCGTCGCCCGCAGGCGAACCGTTTCACCCCCAAAGGGGCAATGACCTCGTGAGGGGCTACTGGCGACCGTCCCACGCACGCCACGAACAGATTGTTTGCAATTTGTATGTAATCATCTTGTATGCTTTATGGCATCTCATTAGCACGACTAGTGCCGATCACGACAGCGACGGTCGTTGACGGATGGGCCGTAACCGATCCACGATCGACGTGCAGGGTCAACGAGGGCAGCCATGATTGAACGGGTAACGCAACGCAACCTCCACGATCAGGTCATTCAGGCGCTCGGGCGCCAAATCGTGGGCGGCGACCTTCAACCCGGCGAGGTGCTGCCGCGCGAAGATACCCTCGCGCAACAAATGGACGTCAGCCGCTCGGTATTGAGGGAGGCTGTCAAGGTTCTCGCCGCCAAGGGACTGGTCGAGTCGCGACCGAAAGTAGGCACGCGGATTCGCGACTCACGGTTCTGGCACCAACTGGATGGCCAGGTACTGGCATGGCGGTGCGCCTCCATGCCAACCGATGACTTCGTACAGAAGCTGGTCGAAATGCGGGAAGTCATCGAACCAGCGGCCGCCGCGTTGGCTGCGCGTCGTTGCGAAGTTCCACAGCTCGCGGCGTTGGACACGGCCTACGCGTCGATGGCTGCGGCGACCAATCTCAAGGCTTGGACGACGGCAGACGTTGTTTTTCACGAAGCGATACTGGACGCGACGAACAACGAATTGATGGTTTCGCTGTTCTCGGTGGTGGAAACCTCGCTCGAAACTTTTTTCTCGCTATCGGCGAGGGCCGCGAAGGACTTCAAATACTCGCTGCCACATCATCGGAGAGTGCTTGAATCCATTCGCCGTCGCCAACCGCAGGCGGCGCGGCGCGCCATGCTGGCGCTGATCGCGGACTCGCGCAACAACCTGGCCGCAGGCAAGCGGCGCCGAGCGCGCTCATAGACCCCATGCAACCTGCGATCGGCATCGATTGGGGAACCTCCAGCCTTCGCGCTACGTTGCTTGACGCGGACGGCAGTGTGCGTGAAGAGCGCGCGCGTCCCTGGGGTATCCGCCACTTGCCACAGGGCGGATTCGAGCGCGCGCTCAGCGATATTTGCGCCGGGTGGCCAGACTGCCCGGTCATCGCTTCGGGCATGGTGGGCAGTCGGCAGGGCTGGCACGAAGTGCCTTACGTCGATGCGCCGGCCGGGCTCGAAGTACTGGCGGAGTACGCGACACGCTTTGATGCCGGCGGCGGACGGACGTTGTCCATCGTGCCCGGTGTACGCGATGCAGTGCGTCTGGACGTGATGCGGGGCGAGGAAACTGAAATCATGGGCGCACTGGCTATGTGCCCCGACCTCGCGATCACCTCGCAAATCGTGCTGCCGGGTACCCATAGCAAGTGGGTCAACATTCGCGAAGGCAGGATTGCAGGCTTCTCGACGATGATGACCGGCGAGATCTATGCACTGTTGACGCAGCACTCGATACTGGGCGCGATGATTCCTGCCGGCATGCCCTCCGCGACCGATTGGCCCGCATTCGACAATGGTGTGCGTACGGCGCACGCATCAGGCAACGCCGGCGTGCTGACACAGATTTTTTCCGCACGCACGCTGGCACTTGAGTCGCGTCTCGAGCGGGCCGCAATCCCCAGTTACATCTCGGGGCTTTTGATCGGCGAGGAATGGCGCGCCATGCTTGCCAGCGGCTGGCTGGCCAGTTCGGCTCCAACCCTGGTCGGCGATGCGCGGCAGTGCACATTGTACCAACGGGCCGCCACCACATTCGGCCTGCCGCAACCCGCCGCGTTGTCCGGCACCGCCGCACACGGCGCGTGGCAGGTTCACCTGGCGTTAGCAACCCAGCGCACCGGTGCCGCTGACCCATCGACGCAGGAGCCCGCCTGAATGGGCCCGTTTTGGCTGCAACCGTTGCCCTTGGTCGCCATCCTGCGCGGCGTGGAGCCGAACGAGGTAGTCGCGGTAGGCACCGCGCTGACGGATACGGGCTTTCACGTCATTGAAGTGCCGCTCAACTCGCCCAGCCCCCTCCAGAGCATCGAACGGCTGGTACGCGCATTCGGTGACCGCTGCACGGTCGGTGCAGGCACCGTATTGAACGTCGCGGACGTCCGTCGGGTGGCAGACGCGGGCGGACGCCTGATCGTCACGCCGCACACCGACCTTGCAATCATCGAGACGGCCAAAGAAATGAACTTGTATTGCACGCCCGGCACCGCGACGCCCAGCGAAGCCTTCGCAGCGCTACACGCGGGTGCCGATGCAATCAAGGTATTCCCGGCGGAGCAGATTACACCCAAGGTGCTACACGCCTGGCGCGCCGTACTGCCACAGGGTGTGAATGTGCTGCCAGTCGGCGGCATTACGCCCACCGGCATGGCGGAGTACGTTCGCGCCGGCGCGACCGGCTTCGGTATTGGTTCGGCACTGTACAAACCCGACCGCAGCATCGGGGAGATCGAAGCGGCGGCGAAGGCGTTCGCCAATGCGTGGGCTGCAATCGCTTCGGAAGGCGCACAAGAATGAAAATAACCAAACTGACGACATTCCTGGTTCCACCACGATGGCTGTTCCTGCGCATTGACACCGACAGCGGCGTCAGCGGTTGGGGCGAGCCCGTGGTCGAAGGCCGCGCGCAGACGGTGGCTGCGGCGGTGGACGAACTGTCCGACTACCTCGTCGGGCAAGACCCGCGCCACATCGAGGACATCTGGAGCTTGATGTACCGCGGTGGCTTCTACCGCGGCGGGCCGATCCTGATGAGCGCGATCGCGGGCATAGACCAGGCACTGTGGGACATCAAGGGCAAGGATCTTGGGCAACCGGTGCATGTCTTGTTGGGTGGCCCTGTGCGCGAACGTATCCGCTGTTATTCGTGGATCGGCGGAGACCGCCCGTCCGATACGGCCGCCGCAGCCAGGAGTGCGGTGTCGCGGGGGTTCACCGCACTCAAGATGAACGCAACCTCAGAACTCCACTACGTTGACAGCCACGACAAGGTGACGCGCGTGCTGGAAAACGTGCAAGCCGTGCGCGACGCAGTCGGCCCGCACATCGGGCTCGCACTGGATTTTCACGGCCGGGTACACAAGCCGATGGCCAAGCTGCTGATGGCCGAGTTGGCACCGTTCCATTTGATGTTCATCGAGGAACCGGTGCTGTCGGACTACCTCGAAGCGATCCCGGAACTCGCGGCGCTGTCGCCCGCACCGATCGCGCTCGGTGAGCGCCTGTACTCACGCTACGACTTCAAGCGGGTGCTGATGACGGGCGGCGTCGACATCATCCAACCGGACCCCTCCCACGCCGGCGGCATCACTGAAACCCGCAAGATCGCCGCAATGGCCGAAGCATGGGATGTGGCACTGGCGTTGCACTGCCCGCTGGGACCGATCGCACTGGCGGCCAACCTGCAGCTCGACGCCGTGTGCCACAACGCTTTCATCCAGGAACAGTCACTCGGTATTCACTACAACAAGGACAATGATCTGCTGGACTACGTGGTAGATCGCAGCGTGTTCAACTACAAGGACGGCATGCTCGGTATCCCGACCGGACCTGGGCTCGGGATCACCGTCAACGAGAAGTACGTGGTGGAACGCGCGAAGGTTGGCCACCGCTGGCGCAACCCGGTCTGGCGCCATCCGGATGGCAGCATCTCGGAATGGTGAAGTCACGTATCAACGATTGAACGGGCCACCCCATGCCGCGCTACGCCACCTATCCAAGCCTCGTCGATCGCACGGCAGTGATCACCGGAGGCGCCACCGGCATCGGCGCCGCGTTCGTCACCGCATTCGCGCAGCAAGGCGCAAAGGTGGCCTTTCTCGACGTGGACGACAGTAGCGCCGCCGAGCTGGTGCATACACTCCGCAACGCCCGCCATCGGCCCGTTTTCCTGCATTGCGACGTTGCCGACCTTGCGGCGCTGGCCGAATCGATCCACGTGGCGCACGAGCGGATCGGTCCGATTGCGGTACTCGTCAACAACGTCGCCAACGACGTACGCCACAAGCTGGAAACGACAACGCCGGCGGAATTTGACGGCAGCATGGCCGTGAACCTGCGCCATCAGTACTTCGCAACACAAGCCGTGGTCGAGGACATGCGCCGCCTGGGCGGGGGCTCGGTCGTTTGCCTGGGCTCCACCGGCTGGATGATCAAGAACGCGGACTATCCGTTGTATGCAACCGCCAAGGCCGCCATCCACGGCCTGGTGAACGGCCTTGCACGCACGCTCGGCCGCGACCACATCCGCATCAATTGCCTGGTGCCTGGCTGGGTCATGACCGAAAAGCAGCAACGTCTGTGGCTGGACGCGGAAGGCGAGGCGGAAATACGACGCCGCCAGTGCCTGCCTGGCCACCTGGAACCCGACGACCTGGCGCGGGCCGCACTGTTCCTTGCCGCTGACGACAGCCGGATGTGTACCGGGCAAAGTTTCATCGTCGATGGCGGTTGGGTGTGACGCGCCTGGCCGCCACGCGCGCCGTCGCGGCAGGCAACGCGCTCGGCGAAGGCATCGTGTGGGACGCGCGCGACCAGTCGCTGTACTGGACGGACATCACCGCGGCGACCTTGTGGCGGCACTGCCCCGCGACGGATGCAACGCGCACGTGGAGCCTGCCCGAGCCGTTGGCGTGCCTGGCGCTCTGTGAAGCGGAAGGCTGGATGCTTCTGGGCCTGGCCACGCGGCTGGCATTCTTCCATCTCGCGACCGGCAACATCATCCCGGTCTGCGACGTTGAACCGGGCATGCCTACGCGCATCAATGACGGGGCGTGCGACCGCGAAGGTCGTTTCGTGTTTGGTACCAAGCACGAACCGGCAGGCGGCGGGCCAGCGTCACCGCTGGGTGCCTTCTACCGGCTGGACGCCGACCTTTCGCTGCACCGGCTCGCCTTGGGCCGCGTCGCGATCGCCAACGGCATTGCGTTCAGTCCCGACGGGCGCACGTTGTACTACTGCGATTCGCCCACGCGCATCATCCGTTGCTGCAGCTACACCGCAGGCGGCGAAGCATTCCATCCGCGCGACTGGGTTGACCTGTCCGAACTTGCGGGCGAGCCCGACGGCTCCACCGTCGATGCCGAAGGCGGCGTGTGGAGCGCGCAATGGGACGCCGGCCGCATCGCGCGCTACGACGCCCGCGGATGCGAAACCCGCGTCATCCCCCTTCCGGTCGCGCGGCCGACCCGTCCAGCACTCGGCGGAGCCGACCTCGCCACGTTGTTCCTCACCAGCGCGCAACCCGACAACGCTGTCGGCGCACGCGCCCAGGACGGGCACGTCTTCGCGGTGCCCGTCGACGTTCCCGGATTGCCCGAACCGCGCTTTGCCGGCACGCCACCAGTTGCATCACACCATTGACCGGCCTGAACAACACCGCACGCCACCTGCCGTACCGCATAGAGGGGATTCCATGAGCACGTCCGTCACACCCGCTTCCGGCCGAGCCCACGCCACGGCCATCTTCATTGGCCTGCTGGCCGCACTCGCCGGCCTGATGTTCGGCCTCGACATTGGCGTGATATCCGGTGCCACCCAGTTCATCCGGCATGACTTCGGCATCGACGACCACACCCTCGAACTGATCGTCAGCAGCATGATGGGTGGAGCCGCCATCGGCGCCCTCGTCTCGGGCTTCCTGTCCGCGCTACTGGGACGCAAACGTTCGTTGATCATCGCGGCGATCCTGTTCGTCATCGGCTCCGTGCTGTCCGCGGTGGCGCCGAGTCCGGGTGCGTTGATGGGAGCGCGGGTCGTGCTCGGCTTCGCGATCGGCATCGCCACCTTCACAGCGCCGCTGTACCTCGCCGAGATTTCCTCCGAGCGCAGCCGCGGAGCGATGGTGTCAACCTATCAGCTGATGATCACCATCGGCATCCTGATCGCGTTCTTGTCCGACACCGCCTTCAGCTACAGCGGCAACTGGCGCTGGATGCTGGGTGTGATCGCCATTCCGGGCGCCCTGTTCCTGATCGGCGTCGTGACGCTGCCGGAAAGTCCGCGCTGGCTGGTGATGCGCGGCTTCCGGGAACGCGCGACGGCGGTGCTGGCCCGCCTGCGGGGCAGCGCGAATGTGCAACAGGAGTTGTCCGACATCGAGGCCCAGTTGAAGACGCCGCAGAGCGGCCTCCGCCTGTTCCTCGACAACCGGAACTTCCGCCGCTCGGTGGGCCTTGGCATCGTGCTGCAGGTGATGCAGCAATTCACCGGCATGAATGTCGTCATGTACTACGCGCCCATCATCTTCAAGGACATGGGCTACGCGACCGAGCAGCAGATGTGGTTCACCGCACTGGTTGGCCTGATCAACGTGCTGGCGACCTTCATCGCGATTTCGCTGGTCGATCGCTGGGGTCGCAAGCCGATCCTGTACATAGGATTCAGCGTGATGGCGATCGGCCTCGGTGTGGTCGGCGCGATGATGCACCTTGGCATCGCGACCCATGCCGAGCAACTGTTCACGGTCGCGATGCTGCTGCTGTTCATCGTCGGGTTCGCCATGTCGGCCGGCCCCTTGATCTGGACGCTGTGCTCGGAAATCCAGCCGCTCAAGGGGCGCGACTTCGGCATCGCATGTTCCACCGTCACCAACTGGATCGCCAACATGATCGTCGGTGCGACGTTCCTGACATTGCTGAACCACTTCGGCCACGCGCATACGTTCTGGTTGTACGCCGGCCTCAACGTGCTGTTCCTGATCATCACCATCGCGTTCGTGCCTGAAACGCGCGGCGTCACGCTGGAACAGATCGAGCGCAACCTGCTGGGCGGCAAACGGTTACGCCACATTGGGCGCTAACGCCCGGTCACCGACGACAAAAGCGGCTGGTGCGCAAAGGGTTTGCGCCCACGCGCGAGTCTGAAGCCGCTGCTGCCGCACGGCGGCCCGTGTTGTCTACACGCGCCCGGTCGCGCGCACCCGGTGATGCACAGACGGCCAGCCGCGCCCTCGGTGCGAACGCGATGCGCACGACCACGCGTTGTTTGTTCTTACAGGCACAAGAGCGTGAACCGGGCAACCGGGCGGGCGCAACCGCCTGATGCGTTCTGTTGCCGAATCACAAGCGGGTATTCGCTGAATCCGCCCGCAGGTCCGGTTCCGGCCGACTGCGGTGTTCGACCGCGACCTGTCACAAGACCCTGCTGCAATGGCCAAGATCCGCGCGCGGGTCGTCACCCCGTGACCTCAATGTGTCGTTTACCAAGCGCAGGTACGCACTCGAGTAGTCCGAGTCGCGTCGAATCGCGCGGTGGTCCGAACTGGCAACGCTCGGCCCAAGAGGCTGCGTCCTTGGAAGCCGCCACTCCGACCCCGAGCCCGCTGGGTTCATGCCCAAGCGCACCCATGAACGCGGCGTCTCCGATGGTCGGAAAGCGCCGCGCGATGATGATGGCACTCCGCCTGACCTCCACAGGCAACCTTCCATCGCGGGCAAGTTCGATCAAGCAGCCTTCGGCCAAGAGCAGTGCATGAGTCCTTCAAGCGGTATGGTTCGCGGCAAGCTCCCCAAGGGTCTTGCGCGCACTGTGATTCCCTATCATCTCACCCATCGAGGGAGGCAACAGGGTGCGTCGGATACTGGCGTCACCGCCGATAACCCGAGTACCTTTCGCGCCGCGGTATCGGCAATACGACTGACCGAGGAGGCAGCAATGAAGTGCCCGAAGTGCAACGTGGAACTCGTCCAGACGGTTCGGCACAAGGTGGATACGCAGACCTGCCCGTCCTGCAAGGGGATGTGGCTGGACGCGCAGGAGCTTGACCAGTTGGAGAACGAAACCTTCGACCTCGGCGAGGACGAGAAGGGCATGCTGGTCTACGATGCCATGCCCACGACGCAGCCGTGCCCTGTTTGCGCGGCCCGCCTCAAGCGCTTCAACTACCACGCCTATGCCCTGCAGATGGACGTCTGCCCGAACCAGCATGGTTTCTGGTTGGATGCGGGCGCCGACGATGAGGTGCTGAAGCTGATGGCGGACGAGGAACACGGTTACCAGCGGAGCGTGAGCGCAGAGGCGCAATGGGGCCGGACCCTGCAGCGGATGCGTTCCGGGTCGTTCATGGAGAAGCTCAAGGATCTGTTCCACTGAGGCGCCGTGATGTGCGGCCGCTTCACAGGCGACAAGTCACCGCGGCAATGGGCGCGCGTGTTGGGTGTTGCGGTTGATCCGGCCACACTGGCGAAGCTTGCAGACCTGCCTTCCGGCCCCCGCTACAACGTCCCGCCCGGCACCCGGACGTGGATTGCGGCATCCGCGCCGGACGGCGGCATCGCCTTCGACGAATGGCTGTGGGCGTTCCCGACGTCGCATGGCAACCGCATCAACGTCCGCAGCGAAACCGCCCACCGGGTGCCTGAGTACCGGGAGCACTTCGACCGCCACCGTTGTGTGGTGCTGGCCACGGGTTTCTACGAGCCCGCGGGCGAGAAGTCTGCACGGAACCGCCCCTGGTACTACTTCACACCGAGCGACCATGCGCCTTTGTTTCTTGGCGGTATCATCAAGCCGGACGGTTTTGCGATCCTGACGCGCGCGCCGGTCGAACCCGTCGCATCGGTACACGACCGCTCGCCGGTGATGGTGCCGGTCGGGAATGTCGTCTCGTGGCTCGACCCGGAGGTGGCCGGAACCGACGCCTTGGAGCAGTTCGCACCGGTGGACCATGACCGCGGGTTGCAGGGCTGGCGGGTCGGCGATGGCGCCAAGCGGCCGGGCAACGATGACGCCACGCTGATCGAGCCCATCGATGCAGGTGATTCGGACGGGCGCTTGCTTCCGTAAGCGGGGATGCTCGCAACGGACGGCACGCCCAAGGCGGGCCACTTGCGGCAACCCGGCTTCTTCGTGGCGTCCTCACTGCATCGAGAGCCATGGAGCCAGCCGGCCAGACGCTTCATTGCAGGTCGTCGGCTACCTCGGGTTGGGCCACAGCGTATGCCGGCCAATCCAGTGGATGGTTTGCGCCTGCAAGGTAGCGCCGCGAAGGATATGCCGGAAGAGGGAGTCGAACCCCCGACCCACGCATTACGAATGCAAAATAGCGCACTCTGAAAGCTATGCGCTAAGCCATTTATAGAGTATCGTCGCGTCATTGGGTACACGATCGGGTACAGTGATGGCTACGATCACGCGCCGGGATTCCGGACACTGGAAGGCGATCATCAGGCTGCCGCGGTTCGGCGTTCGCCTGCGTGCCAAGACCTTCCGGCTCCGTGCCGATGCCGAGGCATGGGCGCGACAAACCGAGGACCAGATACAACGCGGAGTGTGGCGCGATACCAGCGAGGCGGAGCGCACCAGCCTACGCGACGCCCTGACCCGGTACGAGAACGAGGTGACGCCACGCAAGCGCAGTGCTGTAAGTGAGGCATCGGTGCTGCGCATCATCCGTGAGGATGCCGGTTCACTGCTTGACCGCGGTCTGCAGCGTGTCGACGGTGGCGACCTTGCCCGCCTGAGGGACAAGTGGAAGCGCGACGGCGTGAAGCCGGCAACGATCCGGCGCCGAATGGCGCTGCTGTCGCACCTGTTCACCGTAGCCCGGAAGGAATGGGGCATGTCGGGTCTGCAAAACCCTGCCCGCGATGTTGCGTTGCCCGTCGTGCGCGACGCACGTTCGCGCCGAGTTACCGACCCGGAGCTTGAAGCGATCATTGCCGCTACCGGGTCCAGCGAACTCCCCGCATTTGTCCGCCTGCTGCAGGAAACCGCGATGCGGCGCGGCGAGCTCCACGCATTGCGCTGGCAGCACGTCAACCTGCCAGATGCCACGGCGTTTTTGCCTGCCACCAAAAACGGCACCCACCGCACCGTGCCGCTTTCGCCGGCTGCGATCGACATTCTGCGGAGCCTGCCTCGTCGTATCGACGGGCGCGTGTTTGGCATCGGCATAAACGCCTTCACCAAAGCCTTCGGACGCGCCGTGAGACGCGCCCGGGCGCAGTACGAGGCGGATTGCAAGGAGAAGCACACGAAGCCCGACCCGGCCTTTCTGGTCGACGTGCGGTTGCACGATGAGCGCCACGAGGCCACGACAAGGCTGGCGCAAACGTTCGGCGTACTGGATTTGCGTAGCATCACCGGCCACAAGGACCTGCGCATGCTCGCGCGTTACTACAACCCCGACCCGAAGGAACTGGCGAAGCGGATGCGTGGGGCCGGCCGAGACGACTCCGCCAACGAATCAAGGTAGGCTGCTCGCTCCCTGTTGGGCGGGCGCACGCGATACGTTGTGCAACTTCCGGCCCGCGACCAAGGTGCGCCCGGCCTAGAGCTGGGCAGTCTGCCGACTTGGTTTACATATCACCTGGTGATAACATGCAGACATTGCCCAACCCGAGCCTGGAAACCTTGCTGTTGCTGCATGGCGAAATCTACGATCAGGGGGACGGCTACTGGATCAGGATCGAGGCATGGCAGGTTGAACCGAACGAGCACATTCCACACGGCGTCCGCTATGCGCTCACGCTGCACGACCGTTACGGAACGCGACTGTTGGGCTATGACAACGCGCACGCGATCAAGCCGCCCAAGCGCAAGCGGTTCAGCGGTCGCCGGCTGGAGTTCGACCACAAGCATCGGCACGCACGGGACAAAGGCGTCCCCTACACATTCACCAGCGCCGATCAGTTGCTCAACGACTTCTTCGATGAGGTCGATCGCGTGTTGAAGGAGGTACGCACATGAACAAGGTCATCATTGGTATCGCCTCGCAGGATGCAATCCGCGCGCGTGCCCGCGCCATCGCGCGTGGCGAGCACAAGCCTGCACCCGACGAGCCGAAGATTTGGTTCACCTCCATGCGCTCGCTGGCGGAAGTGCTATCCGACGACAACCGCGCCCTCCTCAAGTTGATCCGCGATGAGGAGCCCGAATCTCTCAATCGCCTGGCCGAGCTGAGCGGGCGTGCGGCCAGCAATCTGTCGCGCACGTTGAAGACCATGGAGCATTACGGGTTGGTGGAGTTGCAGCGGCAGGCGCGGAACGTGCGCCCGATCGCCAAGGCCAGCGAGTTTCTGATCCGGGCGGCGTAATCCGGGCGCGGACGATAGCGGAGCGGCGAATCAATCATTCATCGGCGCCAACCGCCCGACGAACGACTTCCCACTGACCCGTGGCTGTACGACCTGCGCCACGACGCTGCGTCACGGTTTACCCAAGTGCTGCAGGCGCACGAGCTCGCCGAGGTTATGGGGCACGCCACCCTGCAAATGCTGATGCGCTACTACAACTCGACCGCGAAGGGACTCGCCGCGAAGCTGGCCTGGCGGGCTGCCCCCGTCGCGAGCAAATCTAGCCAAAATCGCATAGATGTTGGTAGAACTGCCTAGACATGCCGACGCATACCGTACCGTGCAACGCAACTATTCGAACCCCGAACTCTTCACCCCAAGCGTTTTACCGTTTTCCTTCGCCGCGCGAACGGTGGTCTCGTCGAACCCGTGGTTATCGCTAACTTCGATGTCCACCTTGATGGTCACCCGGGACGACGGGTTCGCCGTAAATAAGCCGATCAGTTCGTTCTGGATTTTCGAGAACTCGACCGCAGCGCGCACTGGGTCCAACTCCACGGTCGCGAAATAACGCCTCGGCCGCGGCGGAAAACCACCAGCCGTCGAGGTCGCGCCAACGGTGATCGCAGCACCGGAATTGGTCAAGCCAGGCACGCCGGCCGAACCACGCATGCTCTCACCCCCTACAGACGTTGGGGCGTACGCGGGCTGCATACGCGCCGCATACGCGGCCGCAGCCTTGGGTTCAATCAGCAGCAGCGCATCCATGAAGATCGCGGCCGACTTGCCAAATGAGAACCCGCGGTACGCGTCATCGTTGCGGTCGCTCGCAAGCCCGAAGAAATCGCGACTGGTCGCGCCGGCCGCAATGGTGGCCTGCATCACACTGGAACCCGCGAGCCGCGGGAAATACAGGTATGTGCAGCTCTTCTCCCACACATCCTGGGCGTTGGCATCGCTCACACCGTCACGCCAGAACCACTTGGTCAGCAGGTTGTGCAGGTGAACTGGCGCCCATTCGCTGATCACCAACTCGTTTTCGCGCAGGACGCGCTCGATCTCCTTACCCAAACCTGGCGCCGCCGGGTTAAGCGCGAACGACTCCCACTCGATGTCGCTCGGCTTGCCGTGGTGATCGATGACTTGGCTCGGGGCCACCAGCCACTTAAACGCCTCGCGAACGATGCGCAACACGGATTCCGCGGTCTTGTCCTTGTACTGCGCTACCTGCCGCTGCTGCAGGTTATCGAGGGTCATCCGCAGCTCTTTGGCATCCGCCTCGATGCTCCGCCACGCCAGCAACGCGCGCACGGTATCCCGCAGGTGCCGTACCTGATCACCATCGGCGGCAAGGAACAACAGTCGGTTCTGCTTCATGCGCGGCTGCTCGCCGCGCAACCGTAGGATGGCGGCGGCAGCATCCCGTGCCGGGTTCGCTCCGCTACGTGTCCACGCCTGATCGGGCGTCAGCACCACCAGTCTGATCGACCAGTCATCCGGCACATCCGCCGCCGGCGTGAACACGTGGACGTTGAACGTCGTGCTGCCCATGACCCGGCGCAACGCGCCGCGGATCTCATCCGTGACCTCGGCGGCTTCAAAGCGCCTCTTGCGCTCTTCCATCTCGCGGCGCAGGTTCGGTCGTACGTCCAGCCACCAGCGGTCATTGCCCTTGTTGAGGTACGTCAGGCGCGTCTCCAGCCGGCCCAGCGCATCGCGATACACATGCGGTTGCTGGCCGGGCTGCAGGCACCCCAGCAGCACGCGGTTGGTTTCAACGCCGCGTGCGGTCTGGTTGACCGAACCCGGTGCGCTGCCAAGGAAAATGCAGCGCGCCGCACGCCGGCACGCCTGCACGGCGCCGAAGCGCGGCTCGCGCGCGTCGAGCTCCGCCGGTTCACTGTGCTCGCCATCGACGTCGTGCTCGATCACCGGGTCCCAGCCCTGACCGAGGTAGTTGGTCAGCTCGGTCGCCACCTCGCTGTCATACAGTGGCAAGCTGCCCGGCAGCAGCAGCGCATCCTGATTGTTGTCCTGCCACAGACGATGGATCACCCGCGCCATCAGCTTCAGCACGCCGCGCGTGCGCTGGAAGTTGGGCAGGCTCGACCAGTCTTCGTACAGGCGTGCGAACACCTCGGGGTGGATCGGATACGCCGCGCGCAACCGGTCGCGATAGCGCGCTTCCTGCGTTTCGCCGGGCAGCGAATCGGCGTGCTCGACGTAGGCCTTCGCAAACGCATCGCACACCGCGTTGGCCGCATCCGGATCGCGAATCTCGGAGAACAACCGTCGCCGCACGATCTCGAACGACTCTTCGGTACTGACCGGCTTCCAGATCGCCTGCACGCGCCCGAAAAAGTGCTCAAGGGTACGCAGCGTGTGGATGCCGTGGGCGCTGCCACCTTCCGTATCCGACTCCGGCAGCGACACCAGCGACACCGCGTTGGGTGCCGCCTTCATGGCTTCCGTCAGCGCCTGTATGAAACTCAGGTTGGAATCGAAGGTGCCGCCGGTGTACGACTTGCCTTCCTCGAACTGGCGGAGATACGCCACCAGCTCATCGATCAGGATCACGCACGGCGAATGCGCCTTCAGCAGCGCGCCCAGCGCAACCTTGCCGGGCGACGTGCCAGTCGCATCGGCTTCGGCAACCTCGGCATAGGCCGCCTCACCGCCAAGCTGCCACGCGAGTTCACCCCACAGCGTGCGCAGCGTATGGCCCTGCACCTTGCGCGGCTTGCTAGGCGACAGGTTGATGCCATCCAGCACCACCACCGTCGCTTTCGGCACGGCGTCGATGTGCGCGGCTTTCAGGATCGCCGGAAGGCCGACCAACTTCGCGGCCGGCACACCCGCAACCATGTGCATCACCGCCAGCAGCGTATGCGTCTTGCCGCCGCCGAACGCCGTCTGCAACTGGATGACCGGGTCGCCCGCGCCATGCGTCAGGCGCTTGGCGACCGACGTCAGCAGCGCCGCCATGCCTTCGGTGATGAACGTGCGCTGGAAGAACAGCTCCGGCTGCTGGTATTCGTCGCTTGCCGAGCCGTCGTGCACGCGGCTGATGTCGGCCGCGAACTCGGCCTGCACAAACGTGCCCTTGCGCACGTCTTCGTGCGGGACGGCGATTTCACGCCAAGGTTTGAGGTTCATACGCTTGTTGCTCCATCAGCTGCGTAGATCGTCAAACGCAGCTCACTGTTATCCATCAATTCGTATTTAGGCGCTCGCCCAGACAGCTTCTCGCTGCGGTCAAGAATGATGCCCACGCCCTCACCACGCTTGTCCATGATGTGGCTGCGGTGATTCGGCGCCCCAATGTCATCAACCGGGCAACGCGCTAGCAGGCTGGTCAGGGCTTCATTGCGCGCGGATTGACGAAAACGCAGGCTTTCCGGCGTCATCGTGTTGGGCAGCATGCCCGGTGAATAGATCTCCAGCCGATCTGCAAACAGACGCAACCGAATCTTGGCACCTGCGATTGAGTAATCGCGGTGCGCCACAGCGTTCGTAATGGCCTCGAACACAGCCAAGGCATCGAACGCCGGCAAGTCCGCGCGCCCACCCTGTGCCAATTTCGCCGCCGCAACAAATGCGTTGCGTGCGACGAACGCGCAAGCCTGTGTGATCTGTCGATCCAGCGGGCCAGTGATATCCGCGGCATCCAATTGATACGGCGCCACGTCGTCCGTGTCGATCCTTGCGCCGCGATAAGCAACCGCCTGGACGAGTGCACCCGGCAGGTATTTCACCGCACGCTCACTGCCCATCAACAACCCGGCCACCGTTGGGTGCCAAGTGCCATCATCTGTCTGACCTGCCATCGCCAACTTGCCCAGCAAAGTGACGTCATCGTCCGCACTCTGTGTCGGAACGAAGCGTCGCCATAGCAACTCTGCAAGCTCGGCCATGTCGGCACGCAGCACCGGCGTCTCATCGAAGCGGATCAAGCGCGACTGGCTGCGCTGCTGGAACAATCGCGCCAACTGATCCGGCGGAATTGGCTGCTTCGCCGCGCCCACTCGGTGCAGGTAACCCCCGGGACTCTGATGCACGAACATGCTGCGCGCGACCTCAACCCGCAACACGGGTTGTTCCTTCCCAGCAAAGTCCGGCAGCGTCAACCGCTCGATGATCGGCGCCAGTGCCGGCTTGATGGACTGCTCGCAAGCCTGCCGCACCAGTGTCTCCACCGCATCCAGTCGGTCCAACGGAATGCCTAGCACTTCGCGGCGCGTGTCTTCCACGCCCAGCAGCAACACGCCTCCGGCGGTGTTTGCGAAGGCGGCAAGGCGATCGGCCAGATTATCCTGATCCGGGCCACGAATCTTGCCACCAGCAAAGCGCACTTCCTTGAGTTCAAGGAAGCTGTCTTCACCCAGGCGGATCTTCTCCAGCAGTTCTCCGCGAGTGGCAAACACCTCACACCTCCTTGCCAAGGCGCTTCCAGCGCCGGCTGAAGGCTTCGTGCCCGCCCTCCATGACCCGGCAAACTTCCTCGCGCACGGGCTTCTCCTGCAAGGCTCCCGCCTGTTTGATAAAACACTGCCCCGCGCCGAACTCCATCACGTTCACCAATTCGGCGTCGCCGTTGACGACCACGTTCGCGTTGTGCGTCACCACAATCAATTGACGGCGCAACTTGTTCTGCCGGATCTGCTGCACGATCAACTCGTAGATCAGGTGATTATCTAAGTCGTCCTCCGGCTGGTCGAGCACGATCGGTTCCTCACCGAAGGCCAACAGGAACGCCAGCAACGCCGCCGAGCGCTGGCCCTGCGAGCCCTCGCGGATCGAGTGCCATTTATTTTGTCGTTGGTATTCGATGCGGAGATCATCCTCCGGAAACCACGCCTCGACGCGGTCAAAAAACTCCGGCGGTTGCCGCCCGAGATAATTGCGCAGATGCCCGCCGGTCTGGTCACCGTGTTGCACTAGGCGATCCTTCACAGTTGCCAGCACGGTGTCGCGGTTAGCCACGTCGGCACTCGCTAGCTCCCACGCCAATCCACCAGATGCCGCCCCGTCGGTCACCTGCAGGATGTCATCGGCAAAGCGATCGTCTTCAGCCCCAAGCAGAGCGCGCAGTTCGCGCTCGATGACCTCGGCGTCAAAACCCATCGGCACCACGCTCATGCGTACGTGCGGGTTCGCGCTGATCGCCTGTTGGATGAACGCTTGGCGCGCCGCAGTGATAGCTCTCCGGCGTTCCTGCAACAAGGCCAGTTGCACTGCGATCTGTGTCGCCAAATCAGTACGAGCGCGCCGTCTTTCCGCCAACGTCTTGCGTTGCTCCTCCAGCACTTGCCGTTCCTGCGTCAGACGCTCGAATGCCTGCGGATCGCCCACGCCCTGTGCAGCAAGCTGCTTTTGCAAGGCCTCGTGGGCCGCTGCTGCCGCCTTGACGCGGGCGCCCCAGGCTTGCACCCGAGTGTCAGCCTTTTCGAGTTTGACCAGGTCGGTAAGCTCGTTCGCTATCGCCTGCAACCTGCCGCGCACGCTATTGAGTTTGGCGTCCAGCTCCTGCCGCCATGCCAGCACATCAACGTCCTTGCTCACATCGAAGTGGTTGGCTGGCCAGTCATCCAGCACCAGCTCGCCGGGCAGCGCCGCCATTCTGGCGGCTTCCGTGGACAGTTGATCGAACGTAGCCTTCATCACCCGCAATTGCCTACGGCTGGTCGCGTACTCGGTCAGAATCTGCGCGTGATCGGCCTTCGCCAGAGCCTGCAATTTGCGCGTGACTTCGGTCAGCTTGCGCTCCACTTCCGGCAATGCGGCCAGCTGCCCGTCCAGCTCGCGCAGCCGGGCACGTTGTGCAAGAAACGCGCGCCGGGCTTCGTCGAACGCGTCTTTTGGCCGATCGACATGACCTGCCTCATCGACGATCGCCAGCAATCCGCCACGTGCGCCACTGGCCATGGCCGCAATCTGCCCTTGCGAGAGGATGCGCACGGGGAAACGTGCGGCATTGATGACCTGGCTTGCCGAACCCGCCCACTGGCCACCTTGGTGCTCTTCCACAGTCGCGGCCTTGCCCTTCCAGCACAAACGGAAGGTATCGCCATCGTGTTGCCACGTCACATGAATTTCGGTTTCAGCCAGCAGTGCGCCCTTGTCCTCGCGACCCGTACTGATCGATTGGAAATCATCGAACTGGCGACGCGGCTCGCCGCTGCGTGGCAGCTCATCGCCGCGCCCCGTGGCGAGCCGCAACGCATGCACCAAGGTGGACTTGCCGGTGCCACGTCCGCCCACGATCGCATTGAAGAACGGTGAACACTTGGCACGCGCCGGTTGGCCATGCCCCATGACCCGCGCATCCTTGACCTCGATGGCGCGAATGACATTCGCCGGCACCCGAAACGGGTTGAAATCATCGCGTGCACCATCTTCGACGCGCCGCAGCGAGGTGGCGTTGCCATCCAGCAAGGCCAACCGCAAGCCTTCCAGCGTCGGCGTGCCCATCTTCACCCACGTGTAGCGGCTGCCCGGTGTGTGCGTGCCTTGAAAGTTGTGGCAATCGCTGCCCAACACCCGTGCGAGCCGGCCAGCCTCAGCGGCCACGCAAGCATGCGGTTGCGCTTGTATACCGGTCCACTCCATCGCAAGCAGGCCATCCACCGTCAGTGCCTGCTGTACGGTGCGTGCGCTGACCGCGAGCTTTTGCGTCGCGTCTTCCAGCCGCAGCAAGCCTTTGGGGCCATCGGCGTGCGCCAGTACCGGGATCGCACCGGCATCCAGAATCAGTTGGATAACCTGCTGAATGCTTTGTGTGGTTTCTGCGTCACTGTCGCCCTCGGTGCCGTGGTAGCCCACCGTCGCCAGCAGGCCGTCGATGCCAGCTTTGGCGGCGTTCGGGTCAAAAATGGCGAGAACGTGCACGCCACTATTTGCCGAAACCTCCACGCCCGGGAACAAGGTCAAGGGGCGAAAGCCCGCCACGCCGGTCTGCGACAATCGCGAATAGGCGGCCTTCAGCAGGTCGATCCACGCACCGCTGTTGTGGTCGGTGATCGCCAGGCAATCGATACCAGCGGCCATGTACTTGAGGAGCCACTTTTCCGGGGTCACCTCGTCGGGTGTACCGATCGCCGCTTGCCATGGCTGGGTGGCCTTCTCCTTCGACGCCGGCGTGTGCGTGTGGAAATCAAACTTCCACCAACGCGAGCCCGGCCAAGGCCAGTCCACTGGAGAAATCAAAGGCGAATTGGGTTCAGACATTGAGGCTCCCCTGCGTATGCACTTCTCCCGCCTCTTGCGACACAAGCCCAATGCTACCCCACACGGTAACGAGTTCGTTGTAGCCGCGGGCGTCGTCGGCCCAGCCTTTGCGTTCGCACAGGGTGTAGAGCCAGAAGGCGAGGCGGCGGATGTCGGCGCCGCGTTCGGGCATGCGGGCCAGCAGGCGCCCGGCTTCGGATTCGCCACCTTGCGCCAGCGCGCGTACCAGTTGGTGCAAGGCTTCCCACACAGGCGTGCGGTTGTCGGTCTTGGGGTCCCAGTCGGCAGGATAGTCGGTGGGTTTCAGCAGGCGCACCTTGCCGCCCCTGGCTTCCAGCACGCCGGCTTCGACCACGCCGGCGACGCTGGTGGCCTTGGCGCGCGCCAGCGTGTCGGCGTCGCCATAGGCGCCGGCCGACCAGCCGACGTCCTGGAACCAGCCGAGGCAGAAGTTGGTGTCGGCATCGAAGTTCTCGCCGCCCAGCGCCGTGTCCACCTGTTTGTTGATGAGGGTGAGCGCGACGTGCACGCTCATCGGCGTGCCGTCGGCTTCCAGCACCGCGGAATATTTGGAGAACACGGCCATGCCGGGGCCGATCGCGGCCTGCGCCAAGTCCACCGGCGCGATGAGCGAGGCGCCACCCGCACTGCCCAGCATCGCTTCCAGCGCTTCGGCGAGTTCAGACTTCAGCTCGCGCAGGAACTCGCGGCGCGCGATGGAGGGTGCATCGGCGGCGCGGCGGCGGCAGACCAGGATGATGCTGGAGGCGAGCGCGTTGGCGCTCGTCGCACGTATTCGACCCGCGCCTTCGGTACGCATTGGCCAGGTGCCCTCGATTCCGAACCCCGCACGCAACACGGCTTCAAGGAAGGTTTCCCAACCGGTGGACGTGGTGCCCGCGTCTTTCGTTTCCGACTGCTTGAAGGCGTAGTAGATCGTGACGGGAAACGCGACGTGCGCGCGCTCGGCGAGGTTGTGCATCGCCGCAGTCATGCCATCAAGGAAGAACTTTTCTGCACCTTCCCTCCCGCCGTGTCGGTATGCGAACGCGACGAGCTCCTCCGCCTTGGGCACCGCTACGGTCGCGAACAGCTTCGGATACGTCGCGCGCAGGCTCCGACGCAACCACACGTAGAAGAAGTCCGAAATATCAGCGTAAGGCACGTTGTCGTAGTAGGGAGGATCGGTCGAAACGAGCTTGCCAGCGCTGAGCTGTTGCGTTGCGGCATCTGCTTGTCGAGCTTGGCCTTCGCCACATGGCAACCAATCGAGTGCCATCGCCCCCTTCTGAATCGCAGTCGCGAAGCTGCCGCCGGCATCGGCGAATGGATTCGATTCGGCATAATCCCACGTCATTGGAATCGCTTGGCGCGCGAACGTTTCGCGAAACGCGCCGCGATCGTTCATCCATGACGCGATGCCTGAGCCGATGTTCGCGACCTTGTCGATCGCAAACGCTAAATACGTCGCCGCCGCTTCGGCGTAGGCGGTGGCGCCGGTGCCGCCAGCGGCGACGCCGCGGCCATCATCAGGCACGCCGGCCTTCGCGGCGTCAGCGCGGACGCGTTCGCGCGCTTTGCCCACGAGGTCGGAGAAGGTGGTCAGCACAACGAGTTGGCGCGGAGTGAAGAGTTGATCAAATCGCTCCATTCCGTACGGCTTCACACCCAAATACTGCGTCGTGCCTGATATCTGAGTTTCAGGCTTCCACGTCGGGTGCGCGGCTTCGGCGATGCGCTGCATGTCATCGGTCGGCGACAGGTACACGCGGCCGCGATCGCCTTCGGCCACGATCGCCATCAGCCGCGCGCCCATGCGTCCCGCTTGCCCTTCGGCCTTGATGTAGTCGCCCGAAATCGGCGAATCGGAAACGAGGCACAGGAAGTTTGCACCGCGACCCGCGGCCTTGGTGCCGTTCTTCGCGCTCGCCGGCGGCTGGCCGTCACCCGCGGCGGTGGTGCGGACGATGAAGTGGTAGGCTGCGCGGCCTGCGGCCGCGGCATCCCCCCCGGCCCCCCTTCCTGCGGAAGGGGGGAGCGTAACGGGTTCGACCCAGGCTTCCTTGCCTTTCTTGGTGCTCAGGAGAAAGGTGCTGGCGAGCGGCACTTCGACATTGGCAAACGCGGGGTTGGGGCTGCGCACGGTGCGCGCCCACAGCCAGGCGATCACGGTGAGGTCCTTGCCGACATAGGGCACAAGATCCTTGCGCTCCTTCGCCATCGCCGCGGTGACTTTCACCTTGGGATACAGGTGCCCGATGCGCTGCTGCGCCTGCTCGCGCATCCAGTGGCCGTAGCGCCGCACGTCCTCGGCAAGGCCCGTCGCGCCGGGCCACGCGTGGTCGAAGTCGTGCTGCTTTTCCTCCGCCGGGATCGGGCCGACCGGCGCGCGGCCGGCGAACTTCGGCGGAATCTCGATCATCGCCTTGTTGATCAGCACCGCGACCGGGTTCAGGTCGCTCGCGTAGCTTTCAAGGCCGAGGCGCTGGGCTTCCAGCGGAATCGCGCCGCCGCCGGCAAACGGATCGTGGAAAGCGGGAAGCTGGTCGGGGTTGAACAGCGTCGCGGCGTCCGGGTGCTTTTTGTTGAGTTCGCAGGTTTCGCGCCAGCTTTTCCGGATTTCGGCGCGGGCGCGCTCCAGCACTTCCTCGTTGTTGGTGTTTTCCCACTTCACCAACTCGCGGATGATGGCGAACAGCCGCTCGCGCTCACGCGCGGCGTCCTTCTTGTTGATGCCGCGGGTGAAGCCCTCGCCCGTCTGGTAGCCGGGATCGTTGACGAGCTGCGCAAACAGCACCGCCCGCGCCGCCGCCAGCGGCCGCCGCGCCCACCACAGATGCAGCGTGCTGGGGTGCCCGTGCCGGATCGACTTCTCGCGCGCCGCCGCGGCGTTGATGTCATCCAGCGGCAACGCCACTTCGATCAGCTTTCGGGGGGATTTGATGCCGGGTGCGCTCATTGGTCAGGCTTCATGTAGGTACGGACGTCATCGAAAATTTTGGTCACCTGCTCGCGCATGTCGTCGCGAAGCGTCAGCTTCTCATCCAACAAGCCCTGCTTCCCAGGACGGGCCGGCCTGTCCGGCTTGGTGCGGACATCGTCCATCGGGATGCACGTGAAGCTGTAGTTGGGATACGCGTCGCTCAAGCGACGGGCGACTTCAGGCTTGTCACCGTCGAGGATGCCGGCGACTTTTTGGTAGCCAAGCTCGTGCAAAAGCCGTGCGATTGTTTCCATCTTCTCCGCGCCACCAACGCCCCACCCAAAGAACTCACACGGAAGCTCGACGCCAAGTTGGTCAGCGATACGCCGATAGCACACCACGTCTTCTTGGCCTTCAACGAGCAATACGTCATCTTCCAGAAAAAAAACCTCCCGAGCATCGAGTCCCAGCACGTGCGGGTTGTTCGCATCCTTCGTCAACCGGGCCAGCGCCTGCTTTGTTTCATCCGACACGGCGGCGACGCGGCACTGGTTGTCAGCATCCTTGTAGACGCGGCTGATCGCCATGCCCGAGTCAACCTGACCCAACGGCAGGAAATAGGGCGAATGCGTGGCGTAGACGATCTGCCGATCCTTCGCATAGTCGGCCAACAACCGCGCAAGGCGGCGCTGGTATATCGGATGGAGTGACAGCTCCGGCTCGTCAATGACGATGACGTCGTCAGGTTTGGAGTCATACAGCGCATTGATGATGAAGAACAAGCTGACGATGCCTTCTCCCATCCCGTCGCTGTTGTGAAACGCGTTACCGCTCTTCACCTTGAGGTAGTACTGGCCACTATCTTGCTGGTCGATGGTCCAATCCGGGCAAGGCCCGACCACACGGCCGAGAACTTCGTTGAACTGGCGGAGTTTCTCATCGTCGCCAACTGTCTCAAACAGCCTATAGCCAAACTCGTTGAGCGGCTGGCTGCGGATGGCCGGAAGATCAAGATGACTGAATCGGTCGCGGCTGAAGCTACCCTTGCCGAAGTAGACGTTGAAATAGCGCCTCGACGGGAGAACGAGAATGCTCGGCGTGACGCCCGGTACAGGCTCTCGTTTGGTTTCGCTCCCACCCGCCGAGGTTGTAACGAGACTGTGATGGCTGTGATCGACTAGCTCTACGCGAAGTTCGACGCGATCGCCGGCTGCCAAATTCCGCTTGCCTTCCGTGAAGCTCGGCGTGCCGCCCGCGGTGATCGCTCTAAATGCCTCGACGACCGTCGACTTGCCGCCGTTGTTCGGCCCAACCAGCACGGTGAGCCCACTTCCCGGCCTATTGGCTTGCGGCTGCGCAAGCGCCAACGTCTCACGCGTGGCGAAGCCGCGAAGTCCTTTGATTGACAGCGATGAAATCATCATGGGCAGCCCGTCCGCGATGGGTACAAGGTGTTCCGGCTGCTGTAGCAGACGGACTTTTCGGGTGCGGCCGCCGCGTCGACGAAATCCAACGACACCGTCACTTCGGTCGGCTTGCGGGCGAATTTGATGGGTGTGGTCACGGCAGCGAGTACCGGGCAACGGAGCGGACAGCGCCGGCAAGAACACCGTCAACACCGTGCGCAATGAAACGTTAATGTAGCATATCTTGAGCGCTACGATTGATTTATGTGTAAGATACGTATCGTTATGGCGAGAACCCTGCCACCATTGCTGCCCCGGCTAACGCGCCTCTTGCGCGGCCTCGGCGCTCGCATCCGCCAAGCTCGGTTACGCCGCGCCTATGCGGCCGAGACCGTAGCGCAGCGCGCCGGTATCAGTCGTTCAACGCTGCTGCGCGTGGAGCGCGGCGATGGCGCCGTGGCACTGGGCATCTACGCGCGCGTGTTGCAAGCGCTGGGGCTCGAAAGCGATTTCGACTCCGTGGCGACTGACGACGCGCTTGGACGCAAGCTGCAGGATGCCGAACTGGGCGTACGCGCGCGGGCACCGCGGCGGCCACGAAAGTCATCGCCATGAACCGACACCTGGACGCGGTCGAGGTTCTGGCTGACCTGGAATGGCTGGAAGCACCGCAGCAGATGGGCTGGCTGCGTTACCAAGGCGGCGGCCGGGGTGCGGTTTTTTCATTCGAGTACGACCCGGAATGGCTCACCGCGGCCGATGTGTTCGCGTTTGATCCCGATCTAGCGCTGGCTACCGGGCCGCAGTATCCGCCGGTCGACCGCGCCAACTTTGGCGTGTTTCTTGATTCGGCGCCTGACCGTTGGGGGCGTGTGTTGATGCAACGGCGCGAAGGAACGCGCGCGCGGGCCGAGCGGCGTACGCCACGGACGCTCACCGAGTGGGATTTTCTGCTGGGTGTACACGACGCCACCCGCATGGGCGCATTGCGGTTTCGCCGAGCCGGGGGCGCGTTTCTGGACGACGACGCTGCACTGGCTGCGCCACCGCTCACGTCGCTGCGCGAGCTACAGGCGGCAAGCCTGCGGTTCGAGACCCAGCCGGCGGATGCCGATACGTCAAACGACCTGCGTTGGCTGGCGCAATTGGTGGCGCCAGGCAGTTCGCTGGGCGGCGCACGGCCCAAGGCGTCGGTGCGCGATGAACACGGCCGCTTGTGCATTGCCAAGTTTCCAAGCCGGCAGGACGTGCGCGACGTCGGCGCGTGGGAGCTGGTGGCGCACCGGTTGGCCACGAAAGCCGGCATTAACGTGCCCGCTACGCGCGCCCTGCACTTGAGCGATGCGCAAGGCACGACGTTCCTGGCTGAGCGCTTCGACCGCACATCAAATGGCAAGCGGCGCGCATTCGTTTCGGCGATGACGCTGACCCAGCGCCGTGATGGCGAACCAGGCGGAAGTTATCTGGAACTGGTGGACCTCTTGCAGTCGCGCGGCGCCGATACCCGAGCTGATTGCACCGAGCTGTTCCGGCGCGTGGTGTTCAACATTCTGATCCACAACACCGACGACCACCTGCGCAATCACGGATTTATCGTGACACCGGAAGGCTTGCGCCTGTCACCCGCCTACGATTTGAACCCGGTGCCAGACCGCACCGAGCTGACGCTTGCGATCAACGAGACCGACATTCACTGCGAGGTGGCGATTGCGCTGGACGCAGCCGCGGACTACGGGCTTACGTCAGGCGATGCCGCGCGGATCGTGCAGCAGGTACGGAACGCGACAACCGGCTGGCGCCGCGAAGCGGCGGCCCTGAAGATCCCCAGGCATGAGCAGGACATGATGGCGGCGGCGTTTGCCAAGTGAACAACTGCGTCACGCGCGCTGCGCCGTGGCCAGCAACTTGGCGATCTCGTAGTTGACGGAAGCAACGCCCGGCTCCGGCTCCTGCGTGAATGGCCGATACACATAATGCGGGCCATCGACGGTGTCGCCATCCACCAGCACGACGGCGAGCAAGAACTTGTCGCCCTGATTGAGCGCGGTGCAGATTTCGTTGGCGGTGACGGTGATGACCGTGGCACCCTTGGCGCGACCTTTCACTTCGATGTGACGGGCTTCTGGCAGTACGCCGCCTGTGATGGGCGGCTGCGCGGTGATGTCCCAGCCACATTTTTCAGCTGAAACGTCGGTGACGGTGCAGCCGCGCGTCTGCTCGGCGGCGATGACGGTCTCCATTGCACGTTTTTCGATGGCTGCACGTGCGACCGCGTCTGCGGCGAACGTGGCCGGCGTTGCTTTGCCGTGCCACCTAGCCAATAAACCCGCAGGTATGACCACGGCGCCACCCAGTACGACCGGAGTTGCCGAGACGATATGACGCTGACGCTCGATTTCGCGTTCGCGCTTTTCCAGCCGCGCCGCCAGTTCCTCGGCGCGTTTGCGCAAATTGTCCGGCTGGATGCGCGGCTGCTTCCCTGCCGCGACCTGCAAATCGAGCTGGGCCACGCGCTGGCTGAGGTAATTGATCTCGCGGGTCAGCCGCTCGCGCACCGCCAAGTGCACCTTGTCGAGGTGCTCGATCCGGCGACGGCGAACCTCCGCGTAGTGCTCGGGCACGAGTATCGTTGCCGCGTGAGCAATGGCGCGAGCTTCAAGATCAGATTGCAACCACGGTTCGCGCAACAACTTGTCCACCTGTGCCCGGTCCGCGTCCGCGAGCGGAGCAAGCCCAAGGTGCGGCGCAGCATCGGCCGCCTGCATGGCGCCGCTGGCATCGGCCCACACGAACTGCAGGCGCTGGGAAAGGACGTGCGCCGCCTTGCCTTCACCTTCGCGCACGGCGTGTTCGAGGATCAGCAACAAGGATGGCTGATCGCTCGGGTCGGCCGGGTTGACCAGCACGGCGCCACGCTTCAGGAGCGGCCGGTCTTCGATCAACACCGTATCGATCAGCGCCGCCATCAACGGGTGTGCCGGATGCACGAGGTCGGCGTCTGGGCGACCGTGCATGTGGACCTCCTGCTTGTCGAAGCAGATGCGTTCGTAGCGCTTCAACACCGGCTGGCGCGTATCGCCGATCTGGCGATCTGCCTCGCGCAGACGTGCGGGCACGTGCGGGATTTCATAGCGATCGCCCTCGCGGCGACGCGCATCGCCACCCGCGCGCCGGAACGCCTCAAGAAAGAAGTTGCGCAGGAAGTAAGGCTGCAACTTCCGCGCCTGCGCGCGGTCCATGTCGCCCTTGATCTTGTAAAGCTGGTCGAGCGACAAGGCGTTGTCGACCAGTGCGTTCCGATCCTGGATCTCTTTCAAATGCTTGCGATCAAGCGCGTTGTCGACGGCATGATCGAGCTTGGCCCGGATTTCCGGACGTTCGCCGTAGCGGATCGCTTCGATCAGCAGATCCTTCAGTGAGACGTTGTCGAAGGCCTCGCCCAGGATGTCGAACACTTGACCACCGAGTGCTTCGCGCTCGGTTTCCAGCTTTTCGAACAGGCGCTGAAACACCGCGCCTTCCCGGGTTTCGTTCGCGACGAGGTTCCACAAGTGGCAGACCTCGCGTTGACCGATGCGGTGGATGCGCCCAAAGCGTTGCTCAATGCGGTTAGGGTTCCACGGCAGGTCGTAGTTCACCATCAGGTTGGCGTTCTGCAGGTTGACCCCTTCGCCCGCGGCATCGGTCGCCACCAGCACCAGCACGTCCTTGTCCTGGCGGAACAGCTCCTGCACTTTTTGGCGGTCGTCACGGTTCACGCCACCGTGGATGGTGACCACCGCATCAGGGTTGCCCAGCACATCCGCGATGCGTTGCTTCAGGTATTTCAACGTATCGCGATGCTCGGTGAAAACAATCAGCTTGCGCCGCGCTCCGCTTGCATCGTGCATCTCGGGGCGATCCTGCAGCAGCTTCGAGAACTCTTTCCATTTGCTGTCGCCATGGGATTCGACGACCTTGCGGGCTTGCTCTTCGAGTCCATTCAGGATCTCAATTTCAGCCTCAAGCTCCGCGACTGTCTGCGCGGCGGTCGCCTGATCCACGACTTGCTCGGAATAGGCTTCGTAGTCCTCGGCGCTCAGTTCGTCCTCGGCCTCATCAAGGTTGTCCGGCACGTCGATGGTGCGCGCCACATAGAGCTCGGCTTCCTCATTGACTCGCTGGCCGCGTTTCGCGAGCTTCTCCTCCTCGAGGCGGCGTTGCAGCTTCTTGTGGCGACGCTTCAGCGACTGGTAGATGGCTTCGGGGCTCGATGCGAGGCGCCGCTGCAACTGCGTCAGCGCGAAACCGACCGTGCCCTTGATCTTGCCGCCAACCTTGTCCGCGCGGTTCATCTCGTTGCGGACGTAACCGGTGACCGCCTCATACAGCCCAGCCTCAAGCGGCGACAACTTGTAGTTGACGCTGTAGGCACGGCGCTCGGGGAACAACGGTGTGCCATCGAACTTCAGCAGCTTCTCCTTGACCATCCGCCGCAGCATGTCGCTGACGTCGACCTTGTGGGCGCCTTCACGGAACTTGCCATAGAAGCGGTCGGCGTCCAGCAGCGACAGGAACAGCTGGAAGTCCTCTTCCTTGCCGTTGTGCGGCGTTGCGGTCATCAGGAGAAAATGCCGGCACAAGCTGCCGAGCTGTTCTCCCAGCTCGAAGCGCTGGGTTTTCTTCACCTCGTTGCCGAAGTAGTGCGCGGCGAGCTTGTGCGCCTCATCGACCACGATCAGATCCCACGATGTTTGGCCGAGCTTCTCGCGGTAGGCATCGTTGCGAGCGAGTTGATCAAGACGCACGATCAACTGGTTTTGTTCGGCGAAGTAGTTGCCGCTGACGCATGACTCGTGCCGTTCACGACTGAAGATCTGGAAGTCCAGTCCGAATTTCGAATGCAGTTCATCCTGCCATTGGCCCGCGAGCGAACCCGGCGCCACGATCAAGACACGCGTTGCGTCGGCGCGCATCATCAGCTCGCGGACGAGCAAGCCAGCCATGATGGTTTTGCCAGCTCCGGGATCGTCGGCCAGCACAAAGCGCAGTGGCTGGCGCGGCAGCATGTCTTCGTACACGGCGGCGATCTGGTGCGGCAGCGGCTCGATGTTGGAGGTGTGAATCGCCATCATGGGATCGAACAGGTGGGCCAGTTCGATACGCAGCGCTTCGGCAGCGAGCTTGAAGCCCGATCCATTCGCGTCGAAGGACCAGTGGCGGCCTGCAGTCGCAAGCGCCAAAGCCTTCTCATCTGCGCGGAAAAGCATGCGCTCGGCGATGGCGCCGGCAGCGTCCTTGTACACCACGGTAACGGCATCAGCGCCGGCGCTTGTTGTCGCAACGACGGTTACCGGGCCATCCAGAATAATTCCGGTGACACTGTTCCCCGCATGAATCCCTTCGAGCTTCACGTGACGCCCCCATTTGAACTTGGTCACGATTCTAGTGCACGGATTGAGTCGCTAACCCGGCAACTGCCCACGGCAGTTGCCGGGTTAGCGCTTGGTGATCAGACTGGGCAACTCCGCCGTGCTGACGACGCCAGCACGGGGCTATATCAGCCCCCGCGCGGCCATCGACGTGGGTTCGCCAGCGCCGATTACCAAATGGTCGAGTACGCGCACGCCGATCAGTTGCAGCGCATCGCGCAGTTGGTGGGTGATGTTGCGATCGGCCGCTGAGGGTTCGGCTACTCCGCTCGGGTGGTTGTGCGCAAAGATGCAGGCCGCCGCGTTGTGCTCCAGCGCTGCGCGCACCACTTCGCGTGGATGCACGCTCGCGCCGTCCAGCGTGCCGCGGAACATTTCTTCGAACGCCAGTACCCGATGCCGGTTGTCGAGGAACAGCACGCCGAAAACTTCGTAAGGCTTGTGCGCCAGCTGCGCCTTCAGGAAGGCCGCGCTGTCGCGCGGGCTGGTCAGTGCAGGACGTGCTGCCAACTCCTCCCACATGGCCCGACGGGCCAGCTCCATCGCCGCCACGAACCGGGCCGCCTTGGGGCCCGTGAATCCGCACCCGCTCGTCATGGTCGCCCGAATGCTGCCGGCATCGGCCACGGTGTGCCGGATCGTGTCTAGCGTGTCGTCGTCCGTTGCCCCCATCACCACGGCCATCAATTCCACCGCGGTTAAGCTCTCGGCACCAAGGTGCAAAACCCGCTGCGTCAACGAGAACCCGTCACCGTCCCGAACCATCGAAGTCAGCATTTCCGTTTCTCCTCTCTGAAGCACAGCGGCCGGGGTGGCCGCGTTGATGCTTCAGAACGGGAACCGGTCAGCCGGCGCGAGCGGCGGCGTCACGGGTGAGCGCAGCGAAAGCAGAGACGGATAAATGGAGGGGACCCGGTACGGGGAGTCAGCCGTTTATGGTCACGCGGCCCTTGACGCGAGTAGTCGCGAGCAAAGGCATCAGGGGGAGCCGCCGCAGGCGGGGGAAAGCGCCGCACCGGCAGCGCGATCCACCCCGGATGCGCACACGCACGGCGTAGGCGTCGCAGCCGGCAGCATGCCGGCGAGAGGTCACTATCGACGCAGCAGCGCCCGGAAACCGGGCGCGCTGTCCGGGGCTGGTTTGGCTACACCGCCAAGTACTCGGCAATCGTTGCCCCGCTTGGCCAATGCCTACACGACGGTCAGCGACAGCCGACTGCGCTACCTCCGCCGCGTGGTCTTGCCTACAACGCCCCGCCCCTCGTGCGGTGGACTAAAAAGTTCCCGGACGAGGGTGACGTGCGCGTTCCAAATCACGCGCGTGAAGCGCTCCACCAATGACCACACAATATCAATAGCCCAGCCCACCGCCTTGAACAACGCCCTAAACATTTGCCGTCTCCTCTGCCTTGCCAGGGACCACGCCGGGCAAGCGCCCGATGCTCACTCTTGCCCCTTGCCATTGGTGCCCCGCGACGATGGCGGATTGGTCGAAGTGAAACTCAAGCAACCGCACCCCGAAGGTGGCCGCAAGCCCAAGGGCCGCGCCCACCGCCTGCACCACGAGGCCGTAGGCGAGCACCACCCGAAACGTGCCCCATGTCGGCCACCGCATCAGCCCTACAACCAACGCCCAGAATCCGAAAACAATGAGCGCATCCAGTACCAGCCGCGAACGTTTCATCACTCGTCCTCCTGCTCTGAAGCGCTGGGCAACATGCGCGCGATGTCGAGCCCCGGCGCACCCGCCGCCGCTGCTGGATGACTGAGCTTGAACGACCCCGCACGCTCCACGAAATCGTCATCGAACGTGACACGAGGAATGTGCAGCTTGTAGACCTTGGCCCCGTCGTAGAGGGCCACGGCCTCACCCTTTCCCAGCCGCGCGAGGTCATCGGGCGTAACCCTGTAACCGAGCCGCGCGCTACGACTCTCACCGGCGCCATCGCCGCTGCCGCCGAGCGTTCCACCCGCTCCACGCATGTGGTCGGCGAGGCTCGCGTTGCGGGCGCTGATGGTCTCGTTGCTGCTCTGGCTACGCTGCTCCTGCATCTCTTGCCCGATCATGTCCGCCATCCACTTGGCGGTCTCGGGCTCACCCGGCTTGAAAAAGATTTTGGTCAGGGTGTTACCAGCAACCTGCGCCACCAATTCGTCACCGAGCGCGGCAAGATTGGCCCGCGTTTGGAACGCCGGCACCATCACCAGCCGCGCGCTCCGCGCCTGCTCAAACATCCGGCTCCACGCCTGCGTGAGGTACGAACCGGCTTCGTCAAAGAAGCCCAGGAATGGCGGGTTCGGGCGCTCCGATTCTGGCAGCGCCTGCACTCGTGCAATGGCCGTACGGAAGTCGCCGATCACGAGCCTGCCGAGAGCGGACGCCGCCTCGCCTTTGCCCATCGTTGGCAGCATCACATAAACGATTTTGTTGTGCGTCACGGCGTCAAAAAGGTTCACCTCGGGCGAGTACGTATTCATCACGCGCCCGAATCCGCCGGATCCGAATTGCGACAGCCGCGCGCCGAGTCCGCCAAAGACGCGTTTGAGTTCGTTGGTATCGATCTCGTGTTTGCGCGTGACTCGATCCACGCGGCGGTACTGGTCGATGAACAGACTAAACCGCATCCGCGCATCGCCTCTGCCACTGGCCCGCGCATCCAAGGCACTAGCCAATGCTTCGAGTGCATTGGCGCTCGTGAGAAGTGTTTGCAAGTCGGCGAAGTGGAACCCGTAACCGGCTGCCTGGATCGCATCCACCAAAGTCGCAATCGCGTTGATCGCACCCTGCCGGTAATAGTCAGCGCCAGCATTGGCCTCGGCCTCCGGGAGCAACGCGCCGCAGCGCGCCGCGATCTCGTCCGGTTCGCCGTCCAATAGTGGGTTATACGTGTTAGACAGGGCGGGATTGCCAGGGTTGATCACCAGCAAATCGCCCTCGCGCCCGCACCACGCGCATGCCCGATGCAAGTCCTCAAGATTGGCTGGGTCCAACTTGCCGTCAATCCACAAAAGCCCGCCACCGCGTTCGATCTGCTGCAACATCAACCATTGCCCGAGCACCGTCTTGCCAACCCCGGATTGGCCGACAATCATTGCGTGCCGTGTCCATTCTGCAGGTGGGATCACCAGCTCCTGAGCCGTATCGCCAACGAACCCGATCGACATGCCGTTTTCGTCGGCCGGCGGCACCGCATCGCTGTTGAGTTCAAGCCCGCACGCCCCGCCGAACCGCTTGATTCGGATACACGACGCAAAGTGCAACCCGATCAACGCGCCCCCCGCCAGACTGAGCGCAAGGCCGCCACCGGCCCATGCCCAATACGGAAGGTTGGGCAGCAGCGTCACCAGCCCCCCACCCATGATCAGAAGCAACCCGGCGGTATCGCGAGTGCCGCCGAGCCTGGTGGCAAGAACATCGTGGAAGTCGAGCATGCAAGTCTCCAAGAAGCGAGTGGTACATTCCTACCGGCGCAACCGGTGTTCGCACTGCGGCGCAACCACGCATCCGCGTGCAACGCGTACTGCTCTCGGGCATCGCACAACGGGAAAGGCGGGCCGCTTCCTTCCCGGCTCGGGCCTCGGCGTGCGACGCCTCGCCCCGGGCGCCACCAGTGGCTCCGCGATCCCCATCACGTGCCGGCGAGACACTCCTACCGCTCGCGGCCGAACACGGGAAAACTGGACGGCTTCATCGTCCCGTTCGGGCCCCGTGTGAGGTGCCTCGCTTCCCCCGACGCAAGCGAAACGCGGGGCGGCTGGGCGGCTCTTTCGCCCAGCAGGGCCCCCGCGCTTCGCGCAGGCGTCGGTGACTTGGGGGGAGCCGCCGGATGCCAAGCGAAACCACGGGCAGGGCCGGCCTACCTGCCGCAGCGAGCGAAGTGAGCAAGGCAGGAGCCCGGCCCAGGGCCCCGTGGTTTCACGCAGGCAGACGGTGGGGGGGCGAAGCCCCGGCCCCGAGCCGCCGATCTGGCCCAAACTCAAGGGGACAGCTTCACCGTCCACCGCCGAGTTCGGCCGCCAGATCGAGCGCGCGAGAACCCCGGTTTCGGGGTGAGTGAGCGCAGCGAACGAACCCCAAGCAAAGCAAAAGGTGCGGTGCGAGGCGAAGCCGAGCCCGCGCCCTTTGCGAGCGCAGCCCGCCGTGAGCAAAGCGAGCAAGGGCGAAAGCGGGGTTCTCGCGCGCGAAGCGCGCGGGGCCCGCTCTTGATCTGCCCCAAGTCAGCGGATGCGGTGCCCGTGGCACCGCATCCGGCAGACGCCGGGGGTCGCCGTTGAGAACCGAGCGATCAGCGAACGTTTTCAACGGATCGGCGCTGACGAAGCGTGAGCTTCGCCACCCACCACCTTGGCGCCGGGCGCGGTTGGGGTCGCGACCAGCAACTCCAACAAGCCACCCGGCGCGATTGTTAGCGGTGCGTCACCATGACGCGTCAGCACGATGCGTCACATCCACCGCCCGCTTTTGCCGCGCTGCGATCCCGTCCAAGGATCGCCACGGCTGACCGTCTTCGATAAGCGGGCACCACCGTGGCTCGCTCAAAAGGTTGTCGATCGCAAGGTACCAGAAGCCTGCGTTTTCAAGCGGCAACGCGAGCTCGCGTCCAGCGAGCTTCCGCACGCCTTCCGACAAGATCGTCGCCGCATCGGGCACCGTTTTCGCGAGGCTCGCGGGCGCGACGACAAGGTATTCGGTGCGCCAGTCACGCCGTCGCTTGAACAGCGTCGGCAGGATTCGGTGCGCAAGCCCGGGTCGCCCTTTCTTGCGCATCCAGCGGTGCGGCGACTGCCCCACCATCCGCTCAACTTCGACGGCAAGGCAACGGTCGGCCTCGGGCCATGCGTGACCGTCCGCCACCTCCACGTCATCACCTCGCGTCGCCCACAACTCAGGCTCAAGCTCAAATGCCTCGACCCCGTAACCGCATGCGACTTCGGCGGCGATCTGGCCGTGCACAAAACGTGCGGTGGGGAAGATACAACCCGATACCTTGCCAGTGTTCCGCGCGGTAGCGCGTACCGCCTCGTCTTTGATGAAACGCACCAGTCCCGGCCCGTGCCCTTCCACTTCCGGCTGCACAGTTAGATACGCATGGGATGTGTAGCCCGCGCCACGCAGCAAGACCGGAACCAAGGCCCGCATTCGCACCAGCTTTGAAACCAGCCGGCGCACGTTGCCGGCGTTCATCTCCGGCATGGCCGCATACAGGACGGGCATCGTTACCGCGCCGCCGCAAGCGTCGGCAATGTGCAGAACTTTTCCGTACCGCTCCGAGAATTGCATGGGTCGCTCCGATCGAGATGGACGTCATCCCTACCGGCGCAGCGAATAAAAAAGGCGGGACTACTCGGCCCCGCCAGTGCGCACGATCTATGCCACAGCTGTTTCATCGGTTCCACTGCAAGGGGCTCTCGGCGGCCGGCCCCGCTGCTGACTGCCGCCGCACCGCCTGACCCGCCGCCTGCCGTGCAAAGTCACGGACTTTCGCGAAGCCGGCACGGTGCGCAAGGCGCACCAGCTCGGCGTCTGCCGCCGCCACCTCCGCCGCCTTCGCGGCCTTCAACTTTTCATTGAGCGCCGCGATCTTCTCCGCCAGCTTTTCTGATTGCTTGACCATCACTTGCCCTCCTTAGCACGGGCTGTCTTGACTGACTGAAGGCGCACCTGCAGTCGATGACGGCGATGCCGATGCCGCCGCAGCCTTGGGGTCATTCTTGGCCTCCACGCGCGTCCCGTAATCGTTGTGGTCGACCACGCGAGTGACGGTCGCGCCCCACTTCTTGCCGGCCTTGCTCTTGACCGTGAGCCGGTCTCCAACGGCGATAGCTTCGTGGCTATCGCCTTCGACCTTCACGCCCCAAGAACCATCGTCCAAGTGGGCGGGGTGACCTTCGTAGATCTTCATTCCTGCCTCCGAGTTGTGAACCAGTACTGCTTCTATACCGGCGCAGACGGCCCCTATGCGCCGATCATCACGGCTACGCCCGACACGCGTCGTGACAGCGCGCATCGCCGCCTCAGCGGTGCGCTGGCAGTAATCTCCGATATGTCCCCGCTTCCGTTCGGCGATCTGTGGCGACTCGGCCGCGAGCGCCGCCGCGATTTCGGCGATACCTCGCCCGGCTCCTGCGAGGCCACACGCACGGGCAAAGTCCGCGCGGCTCTGGTCGCCAGTGGCGCCAGCGCAAACCGACCGCCCCGCAGCGCACGCCGCCCGCCCCGCCGGGGCGGGGGAAAGAAAAGCCTGCTGTCGCACGGCCCAGGCGAGCATCTGCGCGCCGGCTGGCGCTACCGCACCATCCCATGTCCGACACAGAACGAACGAGCGGCGCCCCTCGTCATCCACCCGTTGGGGCTTGCAGTTGGTGAACCCTGCCAGCCGCCCAAAGTGAGCGGCGCCAACGCTCGCGGGGTCCCCTTCGTAATCGCGCGCCAATCGCCGCGCGATTACGGTCCTGAGCGCCGGCAGGACGAGCGGCGCAATCTTCACCCAAACTTGGAAATTCGCGCGGCTGGTCTCGACGGTGCAGGCCGGTGCGAGGCCATCGGCTACGAGTTTTGCAATCGCCTGGCGACTCAGGTCGTCCACCAACACCAGCCCGTGCATCAGATCCGGCGCGGGCTGGATGTAGATGTCCGCACCTCGTGCGTTTCGTGACTTCAGCCATGGCAGGAAGTGAAGCACCTCGCTCGGCGTCCACTGGCGCCGCATCATCAGCCCACGGTCGCCATTGCGGATACCAACCTCAAGGGCCCTGCACCCCATGGCAGATATCTGACGCCACGCGGCCGTCTTGGTTAAATCTTCTGACTTCGCCATCTTTAGCTTCTCTTTTCCCCGCCCCGGCGGGGGCGGGCGGTGTGCGCTTTGCTTTGCGGGCTCTTGGCTGGGCTGGCCCCACTCCTTCAGAGCTGGGGCTAGCCCAGCCCTGAAGGGGCTGACAAAGCTGCTGCGGCCGGGGATTTGCTGAACGCTCCGGGGATTTGCGCAACGATTCCGGGGATTTGCGGAACGCCCCCGGGGATTTGCTGAACGTTCCCGCTCGACTTGTGCACGCGGTCGCCGCGCACGAGCACCCCACAAGCTCGCAACGCTGCGGCATCGTCGCGCAACTCCTGTCGGCGATGGCGGAGCGCCTGCCCGCCCGTGGGGCCGCCTACGACTTCGATGAGTCGGTCCAGCTTCCAACCGCCGTGCGGCTCACGCTTATGCGAGAGCACGTGCCGAGCCACGGCCTGGCTAATGCCGTGGCCAAGAGCGGCAATCGGCTCAGGGTCGTAGTACAGGATCAAATCGTGCTTGAGTAGCGCGGCCAAGCAGACACCCAGACGCACGGCCCAAAGTCGCCGCGCAGCCCCCGGGTGGAGCGGATCCGGTATCTCACGACCCATGTACGTCGGCACTTGTACCACATGGTCGATCAAATGCCCTGCTGCGCTGAACCCGGCGCGACCGCCGCATGGCATGGCGACGATTTCGATTGTTGCGAAGATCATGTCTTCGATCAGGCGTTTGATCCCGCCGCCATAGTTCGCTTGTGGCCCGCCGCCCGTCGCAACACGCAGCTTGTACGGGTCGGTCAGCACCGTAATCCCGCCATCGCTTTCCTCGTGCTGTCCCAGCGCCGTGTGCAGGATCGCGTTCTGCAAGCATGCATGTCGTTGCCCAAGCCGCCCGGCGACCCGGCATCGCCCCCACGCGGTCTCTTGCCACCGCGCTGCGCCACATTCGATCTTCTTGGGGCGTAGCACGGGTTGGAAAAGCTGCACACGGCTCTGCAGCACTGTCGTGGTCGGGTGCGTGGCGAGCGCGCTCACGGCCGCCTCCCGAGGTCGCTTATCGGCGCCCAGTAGTCGTCGCGGTGCAGGCCTGCCTTCTCCGCTTTCAGCTTCGCGCGCTTGTCCTTGTCGAAGCGCTGCACCATGTGTGTTGCGGCGTCCAGGTCAGCGCGGACCGGCAGTCCGCCTGGCCCACGCTGCAACCAAACCGGCGGGATCGGCGTCGAGTAGTTGATCTTCACCGTCGCAAATTTGCACCAGCGCCAGCGGTTCTCACTGCCAATACCGAGTTCCTTGGCCTCCTTGTCCGTTGGTCCTCGCAGGTCGTACTGCACACGCACCGATGTCGTAATCGAGCTTGCACCGCGGCTGCGGTCGGCGTCAGCACGCCCATCGCCTGCCGCCTTACCAACGTGGTGTAGGACCAAAATCGCACAGCCGGTTTCAGACGCGACTCGGGCCAGAGCCCGCATCACTGCCGCCATGGCAGAGTTGTCGTTTTCGTCCGCGTCGTGCAAGAGGCTCAAACAGTCCACGATCACGAGGCGCCGGCCGGTGCAGAGTTGACGCAACTCGTCGACCCATGGGCCGGGCGCGTATGGTTTGCAAGACGTATCGACGAGGCGCATGTCCACCCCCAAGGTTGAGCGGACATCCAGCCCGCTGGCGGCGTCCAGTGCGGCCGTCTGCTCCGCGGTCAACCCGGCGATAAACGCCCCCTGCCGATGCTGGATCACCAACGCCGGGTCCTCACCGAAGGCGATGGCTACTGCGCCTTGCGCAGGTGTATCGAACAGTGCCCCACCTGAGCCCGCGGCCACGGGCCAACGTCCCGCCACGGCGGCGCCGATTGCGAGGGCCAACATGGATTTGCCAATCCCACCCGGCCCCACCAGCATGCCGACCGTTCCACGCAGCAAGCCCGGGAGCACGAAGTCGAGCGGCGGAAGGTCGTGAGCGTTGCGGAATAGCAGTCGACCTCGCGCCAGGTCGGACGCCTGCACGTCCGCTTGGTTTTGTGGAGTAGCGCTCATGGCTGCCACCCCCAATCGGACGCGGGCGCATCCAGTCCCTTGTCCAGGATTTCCGGGCCGCAGAAGCGCACGCGGCGCCCGCGATGCGGATCGGCAGTCATTCCCCCAGCGCGGTCTTGGTCCTCCAGTCGCGCCCGCCGGAGCAACCTCGCACGGCCGTGCGGCGTGTCGACCTGCTCGCCACGCCACATGGCTTTGAGCCACTCAATCCAGAGCTGTCCGCGGATCTGTCGCGGAGCAGTCACGATCCAGGCGGGAACTTCTTCTGGGCGTTTGGCCGTCCGAAACAAATCACGTTGCAGCGGGGTGACGCGAAGGCGGCGCCTCATGGCTCGCCCCGGGCGGTTCCGCGGAGTTGCTGAGTCTTGCGTGGACGACCTGGCCGGCGCGGCGCCGCGGCACTAGGCGCGGGCGTTTCGACGTCTATGCATCCGCCCGCCTCCGAGCCAGATAACTGCCACGCGAGGTCTGCCGCAGTGATGTACCACCTGCCGCCCACGCGCCGCGGCGGGAGTGGAAGCGTTCCGGCCGAGATTCGATTACGAATCGCAGCCGACGTGCGGCAAGGCCAGTGAAGCTTGGTGGCCGCCTCAGCGACCGGGACCTGGGGAGCACCGAGCAGGCCCAACGCAGCGTTGAGCGCCTCGCCAAATACGGACGAACCCTGATTCCACAACATAGGACGGCTCCTGCTGCTCGCAGCGCGCCGTCACATACGCAAAAGGACAGCTCCGCGCGAGCGGATGCTGTCCTCAATGTGTGGTGACACTAGGTGGAGTACGCGTGGGTGGTAGGTCCACACCATCAGGTCACTCGCGGATGATATCACACCGCTTGAACCAGAGTGCGACCTACGACGCAAATCTACGCGCGGCCACGGACGTATCTCAATCCGCTTCTCACGGGTTCTGCGACAGGCACGGCAACATCGACAGGTGGTGTTGCGAAGAGTTGCTCCCGTTACCGATCTCAACGTGGCCGTCTGTGTCATTCACATCACGGCCATAACACGCACGCCCCCCCCCCCCGCACAAAGGATCGATGATCGCTCGCAGCCGCCCGCCAGAACGTGGGTACACCGCGCAACAACGCAACCGGCGCCTGTCACGGCCTTACCCGTGGCAGGTTGAGCTGTCCTCGCCTGATGTACTACCCACGGCCCTCCGGCTGGTAACCGGAGGGCCGTGGTTTGCGTGCCCGACTCGCAGCCAGTCATTGGGTACACGACTGGGTACATCGATCCTGCAGCGTTCCCGTGTACTTTGGGACCCCTTTCGTGTATTGGGTACACGATTGGGTACACGCATCGACGAAAAAGGCCGATTTCAGCGAAATCGGCCTTTCGTAAGTTATTGATTGATATGCCGGAAGAGGGAGTCGAACCCCCGACCCACGCATTACGAATGCGTTGCTCTACCAACTGAGCTATTCCGGCACGAGCGGGCCGGTTAGTTTACGGGCGCGTACCGGTGCGCGCAACGCACCCTTGGGCCGGGTCGATCCGGGGCGGGGCTTGTGTACGCGGGCATCGCCCCGCATGATCGTCGGGTGGCAACCGCAACCGGATCCGATGTGAGCGCAGCGACGGCCGACAGTCCAGATCACATCCGGCGTGAGCTGCGGGTACTCAATATCTACCGGGTGTTCCAGGCGCTGGCGTACAGCACCCTGGCACTCAGCAGCCTCGCGTTTGAGTGGATGCCCTTGCGGGAACCGTGGGTTGCGCGCGCGAGCGCGCTGGCCTATCTGCTGTTTGCACTGATCGTGCTGGTGCGCAGCCTGCGCGACCGGCATCCGCGTACCCGCAGCATCAGCATTGCCTTGAGCATCGATGTGGTCGCGGCGTTTCTGGCCGCCGTCGCGATCCCTGCGGCCCACACCGGCATCGCCGCGATGCTCGTCATCAACGTCGGCGCCGCGGCACTGCTGCTGACACCCCGCGTCGCCGGGTTCGTCACCGCGCTGGCGACCCTCATGATGATCGCGCAGGCGCTGTTCACGCTGCAAACCGGCGACACCAGCCCCATGCTGCTGGAAGCCGGCCTGTTCGGCGTCGCTTATTTCGCGACCGCCGCCCTGTGCTACACGCTGGGCAGCCAGATGCGCGCCAGCGAGGCCCTGGCCGAGCAGCGCGGCACCGACCTCGCCAACCTCGCGCAGGTCAACGACCTGATCATTCGCCGCATGCGCACCGGCGTACTGCTGGTCGACGACGCCAACCACATTCACCAGATCAACGAGTCGGCCTGGCTGCTGCTCGGCAACCCGGGCATCGACCAGCGCGATCTTGGCACCGTCGCACCGGAACTGTCGCGCCGCCTGTACCACTGGCGCACCAGCCACGAGCTGGATACCAGCGCGGTGGCGCTGGCCGAGGGTGTCCCCGAGGTCGTACCGCGCTTCACGCGGCTGTCGGCGCACGACGACTCGCATGTGCTTATTTTTCTCGATGACACCTCGCTGGTGTCCCAGCGCGCCGAGCAACTGACGTTGACGACGCTCGGGCGCCTGTCGGCTTCGATCGCGCACGAAATCCGGAACCCGCTGGCGGCGATCCGCTATTCGGCCCAGCTGCTGGCCGAATCGGAAGGTCTCAATGCTGCCGACCAGCGCATGGTCGAAATCATCAACAACCACTGCGGGCGCGTCAACGAGATCATCGAAAACATCCTGCAGCTGTCGCGCCGCGAGCGCTCACGGCCCGAATCACTGGACCTCAACCATTGGACCACTCGGTTCATCGACGAATACAAGGAGTCCAACGACCTTGGCAAGGACAGCCTGCGCGCGTTGCTGTACCCGCGCCCGGTCGAAGCCCTGGCCGACCCGCAACACCTGCAGCAGGTGGTGTGGAACCTGGTGCAAAACGCGCTGCACTACGGGCGCATGCCCAACGAACCGGCACGCGTCATGGTGGTCGCGCGCCTTGCCACCGACCACGGCCCGCCGCTGCTGGAAGTCACCGACCGCGGCCCCGGCATTCCGCCCAAGGTCGCGGCCCAGATCTTCGAGCCGTTCTTTACGACCCACGAGTATGGGACCGGGCTTGGCCTGTACCTCGCCAAGCAAATGTGCGAGGCCAACCAGGCCAGCCTCGAATATGTGCCAGTCGCCGGCGGCGGCAGCTGCTTTCGCATCACCCTGACCGCACCAGCCCGCGCGCCCAGCGGCACCGAAGGTTGACCCGAAGCGTGACAATGCCGCGGCCGCCGCGTTAACCTCGTGCAAGCGGGGGTCCATCGCAGGGCGGGAACGCATGGCCAAACAAACGGTACTGGTGGTCGATGACGAGCGCGACATTCGCGAGTTGCTCAGCATCACGCTCGGGCGCATGGATCTCGACGTTGACACCGCCGCGAGCGTCGGGGACGCCAAGCGGATGCTGGGTGAGGTGCACTACGACCTGTGCTTCACCGACATGCGCCTGCCGGATGGTACGGGGCAGGAACTGATCGAGCTGATTTCCCACGCATATCCGGACACCCCGGTGGCGATGGTCACGGCCTACGGCAACGTCGAAGCCGCGGTCGACGCGCTCAAGGCCGGCGCCTTCGACTTCGTCAGCAAACCGGTCGACATCCACATGCTGCGGCGGCTGGTGCAAAGCGCGCTGCGGGCCGGCCAGGCGACCGAAGCCGACACTGGCGCGCAGGCGGCGGCCGGCCGCCTGATCGGCGAGTCGCAGGTCATGCAGGATCTGCGCGCGCGCATCGCGAAGCTGGCGCGCAGCCAGGCGCCCATTTACATCAGCGGCGAATCCGGGGTAGGCAAGGAACTGGTCGCACGCTCGATCCACGAGCTCGGCCCGCGGGCGACCGCGGCCTTTGTCCCGGTCAACTGTGGCGCGATCCCGTCCGAGCTCATGGAAAGCGAGTTCTTCGGCCACAAAAAAGGCTCCTTCACCGGTGCGCACGCCGACAAGGAAGGCCTGTTCCAGACCGCCAATGGCGGCACCCTGTTCCTGGACGAGGTTGCCGAGTTGCCGCTGCACATGCAGGTGAAGCTGCTGCGGGTGATCCAGGAAAAGGCGGTGCGCCCGATCGGCGGGCGCGGTGAGGTACCGGTGGACGTGCGCATCCTGTCGGCCACCCACAAGGATCTCGCCCACCTCACGCAGGCGGGCAAGTTTCGCCAGGATCTGTACTACCGCATCAACGTGATCGAACTGCGCGTGCCGCCGCTGCGCGAGCGCGCCGGAGACATCGTGGTGCTGGCAAGGCATATCCTGAAGCGGCTGGCCGAGCAGGCCGGCACCCCCGCACCAACCTTGCAGCCCGCCGCCCTGAAGGCGCTGACCGAGTACGACTTTCCGGGCAACGTGCGTGAACTCGAAAACGTGCTGGAACGCGCGATTGCGCTGTGCGAGGGCGGCGTCATCGAACCGCCCGACCTGATGCTCGAACCCAACGGCCACGATGCCGCGATCGCGGACCAGGACCGCGATGAGGACGACGATGACGATGCCGCCGAACTGGCCGCTGCAGCGGGCGAAGACGATGCCGGTGGCCTTGACAGCTACATGTCCAATATTGAGCGCGAAGCCATCACCCAAGCGTTGAAGGAAACCCGCTTCAACAAGACCGCCGCGGCCAGGAAACTCGGCATCACCTTCCGCGCGTTGCGCTACAAGCTCAAGAAGCTCGGGATCGACTGAGCGGCCCGCCGTGTGCGGAAGCCACGCCCAATCCTGAATGTGATCGCCCTTCCCGCGCAGGCGGGCAGCCGGCGCCGGCTTACGGCCGCAAAGCCAGGATCGATTCGGGCCCCGGACAAAACCATTCTGGAGCAAAAGAAAGGAGGAAGCTAGCAGTGGTGCCAGCTTCCTCCTGTTTCTACCTACACTTTGTATCTTGTGTATCTCAGAACGGAATATCGTCGTCTTCAAAACCGCCGTTGTCAGCCGGCGGTTGGGGTGCCGCGGCAGCCGGACGCGATCCGCCGCCTGCCGGCGCGCCGCCAGCATGGCTCGGCGCGGAGCGCTGACGATAACCGCCCCCTTCACCGCGCGGTTCGCCGTCACCCGGCCCACCCAGCATCTGCATGTTGTTGGCGATGATGTCGGTGCTCCAGCGCTCGATGCCTTCCTTGTCGGTGTACTTGCTGGAACGGATCGAACCTTCGATGTACACCTGCCGGCCTTTCTTCAGGTACTGGCCGGCGATTTCGGCCAGCTTGCCGAAAAACTTGACCCGGTGCCATTCGGTACGATCCTGCATCTCGCCGGTTTGCTTGTCCTTCCAGCTTTCCGACGTGGCCAGGCTGACCGTGCAGATCGCCGAGCCGGACGCGCTGTAGCGCGTATCGGGATCGGCGCCCAGGTTGCCGATCAGGATGACCTTGTTGACGCCTCGTGCCATGGTGCAAACCCTCGAATGGTGTCGTCGAACCCGAGGATGCTAGCAGCATAGCGCGGCGTCTGCCGGTGCAAGCCTTGCCGCGGCGTAGGCCGAAGCCGGCAATTTGCTGCAACGCAGTACAATCAGCGGCTTGCCGCACGCCCGACTGCCATGACTTTCCTGCGCCCCGCCCACCCGGCCGAGTCCGCCAACCCCTATCGCGTGGCCCGCAACCTGGCCGCAGCCGACATGCTGCGGGTGGACCGGCTGATCCGCCAGCGGCTGCACTCTGACGTCGTGCTGATCAACGCGATCGCCGAGCACATCGTGGGCGGCGGGGGCAAGCGCCTGCGCCCGGCCCTGCATGTACTGGCCGCGCACGCGGCCGGCTATACCGGCAAGGCGCACATCGAACTGGCGGCGGTCATTGAATTCATCCACACGGCCACCCTGCTGCATGATGACGTTGTAGACGAGTCCGACCTCCGGCGCGGCCGCAAGACCGCCAACGCCGCGTGGGGCAACGCCGCCAGCGTATTGGTCGGCGACTTCATGTATTCGCGCGCGTTCCAGATGATGGTCGAGCTCGAACACATGGAAGTCATGCGGATCCTCGCCGACACCACCAATTCGATCGCCGAAGGCGAGGTGCTGCAGCTGCTCAACATCGGCAAGGCCGAAACCACCGAAGCGGCCTACATGCGGGTGATCGAACGCAAGACCGCGGTGCTGTTTGCGGCGGCGACGCAATTGGGCGGCGTGCTGGCCGGCCTGCCGCAGGAACAGTGCCTGGCGCTGCGCCGTTACGGGATGGAGCTTGGCTCGGCGTTCCAGATCGCGGACGACTTGCTGGACTACATTTCCGACGCCGACACCCTCGGCAAGAACATTGGCGATGACCTGGCCGAAGGCAAACCCACGCTGCCCCTCATCTTTGCCATCGAGCGTTCGACGCCGATGCAGGCCGAACTCCTGCGCAACGCCATCACCAGCAAGCGGTTGGCCGCCCTGGACGTGATCATCGCCGCGATCCGCGACTCCGGCGCGCTCGAACGCACGCGCGCCTGCGCGCAGACCCACGCCGAGGCCGCGCACGCGGCGCTCGCGGGATTGCCGGAATCAAGATACCGCGACGCACTCGCGGGACTCGCCGACTATGCGGTCAACCGCACGAGCTGACCCCTCAGCGGAAGGGAGTCGATGCGGAGCATCGGGGGATGCAGTCACGCACCCAGGGTGAAGGCCCCATTACTCTTGCCTTCGGCGGAGCGGGGCAGCGCGTGGCACCGAGACACCCTTCCGCCGGAAGGGGCCACGCCGCAGGCACGAGGGGGATGCAGTCGCACAGCACCGGAAACCATCCCTTCATTCTCCTTTGTTGGCGAACAAGGGCGTTTCCACCTGCAAACGCCCCCGCGAGCCACGCGCACATCAACGCGCACGCGCGCCCGGTCATCTCGACCACCCGTCTATGTCCGCCTGCGCGGTCCTGGTTACGGCAGGTTGCCTGCGGCGCGTGCCACCAGTCGCCGTTTCAGAACCGGGAGCGCATCCAGCCCGCGCATCCCGGCACCGCGCAGCGCCGCCCACGCGGGCGCATGCCACGCAAAGATCCGCTCGATGGCGTCAATCGAACACGCATCCAGCGCGCTGGCCGAGCGCCGCCGGCGCGCATAGCGCTGCAGCACATGCGCTGCCGTGAAATCACGCCCGGCGGCGTGCGCCTGACCCAGCACCGCCGCCAATTCGGCCACGTCGCGCAGGCCGAGGTTCGCGCCCTGGCCCGCCAGCGGGTGTACCGCGTGCGCGGCATCGCCCACCAGCACGCAACGCCCGGCCGCAAACCGCGCAGCAAACCGCAGGCGCAGCGGAAACGATGCGCGCGCCGTGGTGGACGTGACCCGTCCGAGCCGAAAATCCGCGGCCAGACCCGCGGCCCGGCAAAACGCCGCGGCATCCAGCGCCAGCACGTCGCGCGCGCGTGCCTCCGGCAACGACCACACGATGGAACTGCGTCCCCCGGCCAGCGGCAACAACGCAATCGGGCCCTCGCGCGTGAACCGCTGCCACGCGGTGTGCGCGTGACCGCGCTCGGTCACCACATGCGCGACCACCGCGCGCTGGTGATAGTCGCGCCCATGCACCGGGATCCCGGCCTGCGCGCGGAGCCGCGAACCCGCGCCATCGGCGATCACCAGCAGCGCCGCGGACAGCGCCTCGCCCCCTGCAAGGTTCAGCGTGACGCGATCGTCGCGCTGCACGAACGATTCGACCTCGGCCGGACACACGCGGCGCACGCCGGCGGCGTCCAGTGCCTGCCACAACACCCACGCAACAAGCTTGTTTTCGACGATCCAGCCGAGCTGTGCACGGCCTTCGCGCGCGGCATCAAACCGGAGCTCCGCGCCCGACCCGGCATCCCACACGACCATGCGCCGGTACGCCGACACGCGCGCCGTCTGGATGCCGCGCCATACGCCCAGCCCATCGAGCAGGCGCGCCGAGGACGGCGCCATCGCAATCACCCGCAGGTCTTCGGGGTCGCCCGTGCGCCACGGCGGGGGCTCGCGCGCATCCAGCAGCGCGACCGCGAAACCCTGTTGTGCCAACGCCAACGCACACGCCGCGCCGACCATTCCACCGCCGGCCACGGCCACGTCCAACGCGGGGCGCCGCGTGCTCACGGGCCGGCGTCCAATACGGCCGCCGGAGGCAGCCCGCGAAAACCCATGCCGTGGCGGGCGACGGCATGCCGCAGCGGCGGCATGCGATCGAGCGCCAGCAACGCCAGCGAGCGCAGCGGTGACAGCACCGGTTGCGCGAGGCAACCAAGCGCGATCAACCCGTGGCTGAAGGCCACGACGCCGTCACGATCGGGCCGCCGCCGTGCGGCATAGGCGCCCAACAGCGCCCCCGCGCCGGGATCAGGGGCGCCGTCCAGCAATTCCGCCAGTGTCAGCGCGTCGCGCAGGCCAAGATTGAATCCCTGTGCGCCGATCGGATGCACGGTCTGCGCGGCGTTGCCGACCAGCACCGCACGCGGCGCGGTCAGCGCGTCGGCCAGCACCCGCTGAATGCGGTGTGCAAAACGCTTGCCGGGCCGCGTCAACGCCCCCAGCTTCCAGCCGCAGCGCTGCTGGGCCAAGGCCACGAAGGCGGCGTCGTCCATCACCGCCACCGCCTCATGTTGGTCCGCCGTCACCGTCAGCACCAGGCCGCGGCGGCCATGCGGCAACGGCAGCAGCGCGACGGGGCCCGCATCCGTGAAACGCTCGAAGGCACAGTCCGGCACCTCGCGCCCACACCCGACCGTACACACAAACAGGCTTTGTGCGTAGTCGTGTTTGCGCGCCGCGATGCCGATCTGCGCACGCACCAGCGAATGGCTGCCGTCGGCGCCCACGACCAGGCGGGCATCCAGCGTACACTCGGCGCCATCGGCCAGTACCACCGCGCGCCAACCGGTTGCGACGGGCGCCAGTGACAGCAGCCGCGCCGGTGCCAAACGCTGGACGTGGCGGCATTCATGCAAGCGGGCCTCCAGCGCCGCTGCAAGCACGCGCCCGGGCACCACGCGCCCCAACGCATCGACGCCTGCATCCGCAGCCGCAACGCGGAACCGGCCAAACTCACCCGCACGGCTGACTTCCAGCCGGCGAATCGTGCCCGCCATCGCGGCAAGGTGCGGCCAGACACCCAACGCGCGCAGGGCATTCACCGACGCGCGCGCAAGCACAAGGTTGCGGTCGTTGTCCTCGGCAGCCGGCAGGCTCGGCGCACGCGGCGGTGCGGCTTCAACCAGCGCCACGTCGATACCGGTTGCGTCCAGCGCCAGCGCCAGGCTGGTGCCGACCAGGCCACCGCCCACGATCAGGATTTCTACCGAATCGGGCATCATGCAATGATAACCGGTTGATGCCGGTCAGCCTTCGGCGCACGCCGTTTGCGCTAAGCTAGGCGCAGTCGCATCGAGGATGGATTCCATGTCGCAATCGGTACCCGCACCCCACGCAAACCTGGTTTCGCCCGGCACCCTGGTGCTGTGCGGAATGGTTGCCTTCACCGTTATTTATCGCCTGCTGGTGCATTTCGCGGCCGGTGAACTGCCATGGAACTTCACCCCCATCGAAGCCATGGCGCTGTTTGGCGGCGCCTACTTCGCCAAGCGCCATCTTGCGGTCATCGTGCCGCTGGTGGCGATGGCCGGCGCCGACGCGCTGATCGCGCTGGCATTGCCAGCGGCGCAAATTGCCGACTGGCTGCGGGTAGCGCCGGTCATCTATGGCTGCGTCGCGCTGACCGCGGTCGCCGGCTTCGCGCTGCGCGGCCGCGTGCGCGTGTGGAACACCGCCGTCGCGGCCGTGGGCAGCGCGACTGGGTTTTACCTCGTCACCAATTTCTTCACCTGGGCCACCACCGTGATGTACCCGCACACGCTGGCGGGCCTCGGCGCCTGCTACATCGCCGGCTGGCCGTTCTACCAGCATGGCACCCTCGCGGGCACCCTCGTGTGGTCGGCCCTCCTGTTTGGCGGCTTCGCACTGCTCGGCCGGCGCTTCACGGTACTGCGCCTGACCACGGCGCACTGACCCGCGTGGGCAATCGCGTTTCCAGGGTCTACACCAGGACCGGCGACGATGGCACCACGGGCCTCGGCGACGGTACGCGCACGCGCAAGGATTCAGCGCGGGTCGAAGCCTACGGCAGCATCGACGAATTGAACTGCACGCTGGGCGTGCTGCTCGCCTGCGACGGCGTGCCCGAGGACATCCGTGAGTCGCTGACCGGCATCCAGCACGCACTGTTCGACCTGGGCGGCGAGCTGTGCGTGCCGGGCATGGAGACGATCCAGGAAGCCGACGTCAGCGGGCTCGAACAGACGCTCGACCACTACAACGCCGACCTGCCGTGGCTGAAGGAATTCATCCTGCCCGGTGGCGGCATGGCGGCCGCGCAGTGCCACGTCGCGCGTACCACCTGTCGTCGCGCCGAGCGCCGGGTCGTGACCCTTGCGCACGCCGAGACGGTGCGCATCGAAGTCGTGCATTACCTCAACCGTTTGTCGGACCTGCTGTTTGTCTGGTGCCGCGTGCTGGCGCGCGCCAGTGGTCACGGCGAAGTGTTGTGGCAGCACGAAAAGCGCAAGAAGCCTGCGTGACCGGGTACTGAGTGTGCGCATCTACACGCACCCCGCCTGCCTGCAACACGACCCCGGCGCCGATCATCCCGAGTCGCCCGCGCGGCTGCGAGCCGTACTTGCCGCGTTGAATCCGGCGCCCTTTGCGGCACTGGAACGGATCGAGGCGCCGCGCGCGACGCGCGCACAGCTGGAGGGTGTACACGCACCCGGCTACATCGGCAAGATCTTCGCGAGCGCACCGGCGGACAAGCGCGTCCCGCTGGATCCCGACACCTGGATGTCACCCGGCTCACTCGAAGCCGGGTTGCGCGCCGCGGGCGCCGCCTGCGCCGCGGTCGACGCCGTGCTGACCGGCGGCACGCAACGCGCGTTCTGCGCCGTGCGCCCACCCGGCCATCATGCGACGCGCGACGCGGCGATGGGGTTTTGCCTCTTCAACAACATCGCCGCCGCCGCCGCCCACGCACTGGCAACCCACGCCCTGGAACGCATCGCGATCGTCGATTTCGACGTCCACCACGGCAACGGCACGCAAGACATCTTCTGGAACGAGCCACGGGTGCTGTACGCATCCAGCCACCAGATGCCGCTGTACCCCGGCACGGGCGCCGCCAGCGAACGCGGTTGCGGCAACATCTTCAATGCGCCACTGCCGGCCGGCGCCGGCTCGGCCGAATTCCGCGCCGCGTGGGAAAACCACTTGCTGCCCGAACTGGACCGCTACCGCCCGCAACTGCTGCTGATCTCGGCCGGCTTTGACGCCGACGCGCGCGATCCGCTCGCAGAGCTGCAACTCAAGGTGGACGACTACAGCTGGATCACGCAGCACTTGGTGGAACTCGCTGACCGCCATGCCGGCGGGCGGATCGTTTCGGCGCTCGAGGGCGGCTACGACCTCGACGCCCTGCGCGAGGGCACCGCCGCGCACGTGGCGGCGATGATGGACTAGGCGAGTCGCGCCGACGTTCCGCAACCGGGTCGACACGCACCCTTCCCCCCTACTTCGGCGGCCAATCCCCGGCTTGACCGGCGATCGAGCCGTGCGGCGATTCACCGTCGCCTTCCGGCGCGCACGCGGCGCGGCTTGCCACTGCCGCAACGATCGGGACGTCGGCTGGCGGCATGACGCTGGTGTCCATATCCGGAATGGCAACCCAGCGCAGCGGATTGTTTTCCCGCGCGCGCACCTCGCCGCGCCAGGCAGTGACCTGGAAGGCATGCAGGTGCACGGTCTTTTCGGGGTAGTCCCAGGTCAGTGAAATGAGCGGCGTGGCCACCAACACGGCGATGCCAAGCTCCTCGTCCAGCTCGCGCGCCAACGCCTGCGCGGCGTTCTCACCGGGTTCGAGCTTGCCGCCCGGGAACTCCCACAAGCCCGCCAGGTGCTTGCCCGGCAACCGCTGCTGCAGCAGCACGCGGCCACGCGCATCGATCAGGACGCCGGCGGCGACTTCGATCATCGGCGCAGGTACTCGGCAAAATCGAACGCCAGCGCGTGCTTCGCGTCCGCGGCGTGGTGCTCACGCGCGGACTCGCGCCACTGCGCGGCGTCAAATGCGGGGAAAAAGGTATCCGCGTCTTTTGTCGTGGTGTCGATTTCGGTCAGGCACATGCGTGTGGCGCGCGGCAGCGCGAGCGCGTAGACCGCACCGCCGCCGATCACCATGAGCTCGGCACCGTGCGCAAAATCAATCGCGGCGTCCAGCGAATGCACCACAAACTGGCCGGCAAAGGGTGCCGTGGCGCCGCGTGTCAGCACGAGGTTCGCACGGCCCGGCAACGCCCGCCCGATCGCCAGCGCGGTCTTGCGGCCAAGCAGTACGGGCTTGCCGAGCGTCAACGCCTTGAAGCGCTTCAGGTCGTCGGGCAGGTGCCACGGCATTGCGCCCGCGCGGCCGATGGCGCGATCGCGATCCAGCGCGGCGACGAGGGTGATCATGCGCCATCCCCGTGCCCGCGTGCACCCGTGAATCGCCTCCCCCAGCTGCTGCGCACCGGCCCCCTGCGGTCCGACGGAGACAACCGCCCGCACACGCGCCAGCGTCCGCCCCCTCCCACGGGACGGGAATCGATGCGAAACGTCGGTGGGGTACAGATGCCGCTCACACCGCCACCGGCGCCTTGATCGCGGGCCACGGGTCGTATTCGGCAATGTGGATGTCTGCGTACCTGAAATCGAACAGCGACTTCACCGCGGGATTCAGTTCGAGCCGCGGCAAGGCGCGCGGGGCGCGCGTCAGTTGCTCACGCGCCTGCTCGACGTGGTTGGAATACAAATGCAGGTCCCCGAACGTATGCACGAACTCACCGCGCGCAAGCCCGCACACCTGCGCGACCATGCACGTCAGCAGCGCGTAGCTTGCGATGTTGAAGGGCACACCGAGGAAAATGTCGGCCGAACGCTGGTAGAGCTGGCACGACAGCTTGCCATTGACGACGTAGAACTGGAACAGCGCATGGCACGGTGCCAGCGCCATCCGGTCCAGCTCGCCGACGTTCCACGCCGATACCAGCAGGCGCCTTGAGTTGGGGTTGCTTTTGATCTGCCCGATCACCCGCGCCAGCTGGTCGATGGTGCGCCCATCGGGCGTTGGCCACGCGCGCCACTGGTGACCGTACACGGGGCCAAGGTCGCCATTGGCATCGGCCCATTCATTCCAGATGCTGACGCCGTGTTCCTTGAGGTACGCGATGTTGGTGTCGCCACGCAGGAACCACAGCAACTCGTAGATGATCGACCGCGAATGCAGCTTCTTGGTGGTAAGGAGCGGAAACCCGTGGGCCAGATCCATGCGGATCTGCCGGCCAAACACCGACAGCGTACCCGTACCCGTGCGATCGCCCTTGGCGGCGCCATGTTCGAGTACGTCGCGGAGAAGGTCGAGATAGAGCTGCATGGCCGGGACGGGAGGCGTTGGGCCTAGGAAGAATATCAGCGCCCACCGCGGCGGAGAATCCAGGACCTGGCAACCAGCCCTCCCCTCGACCGTTGCGCAAACAACCATCCATGGTGCGGGTTCCAGCGTGCTCATCGCTGGCCGCCCGTGCGCAGTGGCGCGCGATGCCCCGCATCGCGCAGACGCCACATCTCACCCACATTCAGCCGCGATTAGGGTAGTCTTGACCGATTGCAACCGCCCAAAGGGTGTGTCCCGAACATGAATTCAACCGTACCGGCCGTGTCCAAGACCCGTTCGTTCTCGACCGTGTTCCTGATCGAGATGTGGGAGCGCTTTGGCTACTACGGCATGCAGGCGCTCATCATCTACTACATGGTGCAGCGGCTCGGCTTTCAGGACACGCCTGCCAACCTGACCTGGAGCGCCGCCGCGGCGCTGATCTATGTATCGCCCGCCATTGGCGGCTGGGTCGGCGACAAGTTCTTCGGCACCCGCCACACCATGCTGCTCGGTGCGTTCGTGCTGGCGATCGGCTACGGCCTGATGGTGGTGCCCGCCCACAGCACCAACTTCCTCTTCGTGGCGTTGGGCGTGATCGTGGTCGGCAACGGCCTGTTCAAGGCCAATGCCGGCAACCTGGTGCGCAAGATCTACGAGGGTGACAACAGCCGCATCGACGGCGCCTTCACGATCTACTACATGGCGGTGAACATCGGCTCGACCTTCTCGATGCTGCTGACGCCCGTCATCAAGAACTATTTCAACGCCGCGTATGCGGGCCAGATGGCGTGGCTGCCGGGCGCCCAGAACCTCTTTGGCGACGGGCTCGGCTGGCACATTGCCTTTGCGGTGTGCTGCGTCGGCCTGCTGGTCGGCCTTGGCAACTATCTCGTGATGCGGCGCACGCTGGCCTTCATCGGCTCGGAACCCGACCACAAACCCATGAAGCTGTGGAAGCTCGCGACGGTGATTGCCGGCGGCATCGTGGTGGTGTTCATCTCGACCATCATCCTGCGCTATGGCACGGTCGCGAAAATCTTCGTGTACGCGGCCGGCGCGTTCGTGCTGGTGATCTTCGGCTACCTCATCGCCAAGTGCGCGCGCGGTGAAAAGCCCGGCCTCATCATCGCCCTGATCCTGGTGGTCGAAACCGTATTCTTCTTCATCTTCTACCAGCAGATGTCGACCTCGCTCAACCTGTTCGCCCTGCGCAACGTCAACCCGTCCTTCGACCTCTTCGGCACGCACCTCTGGAACTGGGACCCCGCGCAGTTCCAGGCGTTCAACCCGATCTGGATCTTCATCCTCAGCCCGATCCTCGCGCTGACCTACAACCACTTTGCCAAGCGCGACAAGGACCTGTCGATCGCGGCCAAGTTCGCGTTCGGATTCCTCGCGGTCGCGATTGGCTTTTTCATCTACGGCGCCGCCGGCCGCTTCACCACCTCGCCCGGCATGACCACGTCGTGGACGATGGTGTGGGGCTACGGTTTTGGCTCGCTGGGCGAGCTCTTGACCAGCGGCCTTGGCCTTGCCTTCGTGGCCCGTTACGTACCGGCGCGGATGGGCGGATTCATGATGGGCGCCTACTTTGTGGCGTCGGGCGTGGCCCAATACCTCGGCGGCATCGTGGCGTCGTTTGCCAGCGTGCCGGACAAGATCGGCGCTTTCCTGCACAGCACCGCCGTGACCGTGACGCCCGCCATCCGCCAGGAAATTCCGGGCGTCCTCGCGATGCAGCTGGGTGACTTCCGCGACTGGATGTCGGGCGCCAACGGCGCGGCCAAGATCGCCGCCAGTTCCCATGTACCGCTGTACTCGGCACTGCCCGCGCAAACCCGGCAGCTGGTGCAGCAATTCAACGGCCAGTTGAACGTGGTGACGATGCCCTACTACACGAACCTGTTCTTCTGGCTCGGGGTCGCCGGCGTCGCCTGTACCATCATCGCGCTTGCGGTGTTGCCGATCATGCGCAAGCTCGACGTCCAGCACGCCGCCCACGCCAAGCTCGCTGCCGCGGCCGAAGGCGTACCCACGATCCAGTCTGAACAGTAAGCCGTATGCCGAAAGCCCCCCTGCCGAAAGGCAGAGGCGGCTGCATGCACGTTCGGCTAACTTCATTCCCGCACCACCCCGCAACCGTGAACCGTGGGCCGCTGGCGCGGTCGAACGGATGCTCTCGTACCCTGGACGGCACTCGAATGTCGCGAACGAAATGGATTCTGACGCTGGCCGGCGTTGTCATCGTGGCACTGATTGTGTGGCGTGTGCTCTCGGGCTCGGGCAAGGCATCGGGGCACGCGGACGAGGCCAACGCGCCGGTACCCGTCACCGTGGTTCCGGCCACCGCCGAGAACGTACCGGTGTACCTCACCAGCCAGGGCACGGTCACCCCGATCAGCACCGTCAACGTGCAACCGCAGATCAGCGGCCAGTTGCTGCAGCTCGACTTCACGGAAGGCGGGCCGGTGACCAAGGGCCAGCTCCTGGCCCAGATCGACCCGCGGACGATCAAGGCGCAGCTCGACCAGGGCATTGCCAAGCGCAACCAGGATCAGACCCAGCTCGAAACCGCCAAGGCCAACCTGGAGCGCTCCGAGAATCCGAAGTACGCACCCTACGTCGCCCAGATCGACAAGATCACCCAGCGGAACACCGTGAACCAATGGCAGGCGGCGGTCGCCGCGGACAACGCCTCCATCGAGGACACCAGGGTGCAGCTTGGCTTCACCCGCGTCACGTCGCCCATCGACGGCATCGCCGGCATTCGCCAGGTCGATCCCGGCAACGTGATCACGCCGTCATCGACCATCGTCACCATCACCCAGATGCACCCGATCGACGTGATCTTCACGCTGGCCGGGAAATACCTTGACGAAGTACGCGCGGCGCAGGCCAAGGCACCGCTCAAGGTCGCGATCCTGGACGCCGACAACCATGTGGTCGAAGCCGACGGTGTATTGAAGGTCATCGACAACCAGATCGACCCCAACACCGGCTCGTTCAAGCTCAAGGCTGAATTCCCGAACGCGCAGAACCAGCTGTTCCCTGGCGAGTACGCAAACGCGCGGCTGGAAGTCAGCGTCGCTGCGGACGCGTTGGTGGTACCCACCGCCGCGGTACAGCGCGGGCCGAACGGCGATTACGTCTGGCTGATCACCGACCAGCGTCCGGCCGCCGCGCACGCGGATGCGCCGGCGTCAGGCAAGAACAAGCGCGGCAGCCCCGCCAACAAGTCGCCCGCGGCTGACCATGGCAAACCGTCGGCATTCGTCATGATGCAGCCGGTCACCACCGGCGGCGAATCGGGCGATACCAGCATCATCGTCACCCACGGCCTCAAGGCGGGCGACCGCGTGGTCACCGCGGGCCAATTTCGGCTGAAACAGGGCAGCGCCGTCATCCCCATGCAGCCCGGTGAAGTGCCGGCCCCGCCGACCACCGCGCAGATCAAGGCGGCCGCGAAACAAGGCGGCGGGCGGCGGCACTGAGCAGGGTGACAGGCATGGCCATCCGTTACGCCATCCCTCCGCGCCCGCTTCCTCCGGAAGGGGGCGGACGCTGCACGGCGGCGGCCGATCACCGCTGCCGGATGCAGCGAGAAGGCAGGGCGCGACATCCACGCCTGTCCACCCCGTTCCGCAGGAAGGGAGAAGACGCTGCATGGCGGCGGCCGATCACCGCTGCCGGATGCAGCAAGAAGACAAGGCGCGACATCCACGCCTGCCCACCCCCTTCCGCAGGAAGGGAGAAGACGCTGCATGGCGGCGGCCGATCACCGCTGCCGGATGCAGCGAGAAGGCAGGGCGCGACATCCACGCCTGCCCACCCCCTTCCGCAGGAAGGGGGTCGCGCGCAGCGCGGGGGGATGGCTTCGGATGGCTTCACCGTCATCGCACTGAATAATCGCGCTGAACAAATGAATCAACGCGGCAACGACCAAATCCGGCTTCACATCCTTTTTCCTGACGCCTGACCCATGGGTTTCTCCAGCCTCTTCATCCGCCGACCGATCGCCACCTCGCTGCTGATGGCGGCGGTGTTGCTGCTCGGCATCCTCGGCTACAAGGAGCTGCCGGTCTCGGCGCTGCCCGAGATCGAGGCGCCGAGCCTCGTCGTGACCACGCAATACCCCGGTGCGAGCGCGACCACGATCGCGACCCTGATCACCACGCCGCTGGAGCAGCAGCTGGGCCAGATTTCCGGGCTGACGATGATGAGTTCCAACAGCGCTGCCGGCCTGTCGACCATCACCCTGCAGTTCGCGCTGGATACCAACCTCGACGTGGCCGCGCAGGACGTGCAATCGGCGCTGCGCACCGCGCGCCTGCCATCGAGCCTGCCGTATCCTCCGGTGTACAAGCGCGTCAACCCGGCCGACGCCCCCATCCTTACCCTCGCGCTCACGTCCAACAGCCTGCCGCTGCGTGACGTCAACAATTACGCCGATTCGATCCTCGCCCAGCGCCTGGCCCAGGTACCGGGCGTGGGCCTGGTCTCAATCGCCGGCAACGTCCGTCCAGCCATCCGTGTGCAGGTCGATCCCGGCAAGCTCGCCAACCTCGGCCTGACCCTGGAAGACGTCCGCGGCGCGCTGACGCAAGCCAACGTCAATGCCGCCAAAGGCTCCCTGAACGGCGCGGTGCAGACCTACGAGATTGGCACCAACGACCAGCTGCAGAGCGCCGAGGAATACGCCGACAGCATCATCGCCTACAAGAACGGCGCGCCGGTGCGACTGTCGGACATCGCCGACGTCGTCAACGGGGTCGAGAACGACCAGCTGGCGGCGTGGGCCAACGGCAAGCCGGCGGTGCTGCTGGACATCCGCCGCCAGCCCGGCGCCAACATCATCCACACGGTCGACCAGATCGAGCAGACCCTGCCCTCGCTGCGGGCGGTGCTGCCGGCGGGCGTACACCTGACGGTGTTTGCCGACCGCACGGTCACGATCCGCGCTTCGGTGCATGACGTCGAGATGACGCTGCTGATCGCGGTGGCGCTGGTGGTCGCGGTGATCTTCATGTTCCTGCGCCGCCTGTGGGCAACCCTGATCCCGGCCGTCGCGGTGCCGCTGTCGCTGATGGGCACCTTCGCGGTGATGGCCGCGGCGGGATTTTCGCTCGACAACCTCAGCTTGATGGCGCTGACGGTCGCCACCGGATTTGTCGTTGACGATGCGATCGTGATGATCGAGAACATCGTGCGCTACCTTGAACAGGGCCAGGGCGGCCGCGAGGCGGCCGAGACGGGTTCTCGCGAAATCGGCTTCACGGTGCTGTCCCTGACCGTATCGCTGATCGCGGTGTTCCTGCCGCTGCTCCTGATGCCCGGCGTCACCGGCCGCCTGTTCCACGAATTTGCGTGGGTACTCACCATCGCGGTGGCGATTTCGATGGGGGTGTCGCTGACCCTGACGCCGATGATGTGCGCGTACCTCCTGAAGCCCGGCTCACTGCCCGCGGGCGACGAGGCGGCGCTGGCACACCGCCGTGGTTTCTACGCGAAGATGCTGGGCTGGTACGAGGCGAGCCTCGATTGGGTACTCGCCCACCAGCGCACCACGATACTGATCGCGACGGCGTCGCTCGCCGTCACGGTGCTGCTCTACATTGCCATCCCCAAGGACCTGCTGCCGCAACAGGACACCGGCCTCGTGACCGGCGTCGTGCAGGCCGACAGCGACATCGCGTTCCCGGCCATGGAAAAGGACACCCGGGCCGTGACCGCCGCGCTGCGGAAGGATCCCGCGGTCGCGGGCGTCGCCTCGTTCATCGGTGCCGGCGCGATCAATCCCACGCTCAACCAGGGCCAGGTCAGCATCGTGCTGCAGCCGCGCGGCAAGCGCGGCAGCCTCGACAGCGTCCTGGCCGGACTGCAACAGGACGTTGCCGGGATTCCCGGCGTGCAGTTGTTCCTGAAGCCGGTGCAGGACATCACGCTCGACACCACCGTCGCGCCGACGCAATACCAGTACGCACTGTCCGAGATTGATTCGGCGGATCTTGCCAAATATGCCACGCAGATGGTACGCGCCGTGAAGCAGCTGCCCGAGCTCGCGGACGTCTCGGACAACCTGGCCATGAACGGCCGCGCGCTCAAGCTCGACATCGACCGCACCGCTGCCAGCCGGCTCGGCGTTCCGGTGCAAACGATCGATGACACCTTGTACGACGCCTACGGCCAACGGCAGATTTCGACCATCTTCACCCAGCAAAACCAGTACCGGGTGGTGCTGGAGGTACAGCCGCAGTTCCGCAATCGCGCGGACCTCATGAACATGCTGCGCGTGCGCTCCAATGGCGCAAGCGGGGCCCTCACCGGCAGCAACGCCACCACCCTTGGGATGCTCAAATCCGCCAACTCGTCGACCGCGACGGGCATCGGACAATCCAATACCGGCATCCCGCTGGGCGGCGGCGGCACCGTGCCGCTGTCCACGCTCGCAACCGCCACGGTGACCGATGCGCCACTGGTGATCGCACACCAGAACCAGCTGCCGGCGGTGATCATCTCGTTCAACGTCGCCCCCGGCTACTCGCTGTCGCAGGCGGTTGACGCGATCAACACCACCGAAGCCACGCTGCAGCTGCCGCCACAGGTGCGCGCCGGTTTCATCGGCACCGCCGCCGAATTCTCATCCTCGCTCGGCAACGAGGTGCTGCTGCTGCTGGCGGCGATCATCGTCATCTACATCGTGCTGGGCGTGCTGTATGAAAGCTACATCCATCCACTGACCATCCTGTCAACCCTGCCGCCGGCCGGGGTCGGGGCCCTGCTGGCGTTGATGCTGTTCGGATTGCCGCTGTCGGTGGACGGCATCGTCGGCATCGTGCTGCTGATCGGCATCGTCAAGAAAAACGCCATCATGATGATCGACTTTGCGATCACCGCACAGCGCAAGGGAATGAACACCCACGACGCGATCCGGCGCGCGTGCCTGCTGCGCTTCCGGCCGATCATGATGACCACCTTCGCGGCCCTGTTCGGCGCCCTCCCGCTGGCGCTTGGCAACGGCATCGGCGCGGAGCTGCGGCGTCCGCTCGGCATTTCGATCGTGGGCGGGCTGCTGCTCTCGCAGCTGGTGACGCTCTACACGACGCCGGTGATCTATCTTTACATGGAACGTTTCCAGGATTGGCTGAAGGAGCGGCTCGGCCACAGTCACCCAGAACTCGCGACTGAAAGCGAGGGCTAATGGAACCCTCGAAGAACCGTCGCGAGCGAGGGCAGATTGCGGGTCGCCGGAGCGCGGGAAGCGGAGTGCACACGTCAGTACATGAGCATTCCGGGCACCGCCGGCGCGCAAGCGGCCGAGCGCAGCAGGTTATTCGAGGGTTCGGGCAATGAACATCTCCGCCCCCTTCATCAAGCGTCCCATCGGCACCTCGCTGCTGGCTGCCGGGGTGCTCGCGATCGGCATCCTTTGCTACACGCTGCTCGGGATCAGCGCGCTGCCGCAACTGTCATTCCCTGCCATCTGGGTATCGGCCAGCGAACCTGGCGCCAACGCGACCACGATGTCCTCGACCGTGATCGCGCCGCTGGAACGCCACCTCGGCCAGATCCCCGGCATCGAGACCATGAATTCGCGCAGCTCCAACGGCAACGGATTCGTGATCATGTTTTTCGATTCCAGCGTCGACATCAACTCGGCGGCGCAACAGGTCGATGCCGCCATCAACGCGGCGATACCGGATCTGCCGCCCGGCATTCCCATGCCGCAGTGGCACAAGGCCAACCCCAACGACGACCCGGTGATCGAGTTGGCGCTGACGTCCGACACGCAGCCGATGTCCGAACTCTTCAACGCCGCCAACACCCTGTTGCAGCCGCCGCTGTCGCAGCTTGCGGGCGTGTCGTCGGTCGATGTATCGGGCAGTGCGCAACCGGGCGTGCGGGTCGAGGTCGACCTGCACAAGCTGGATTCGCTGGGGCTGTCGACCAACGACATCCGCAACGCCATCACCGCGGCCAACGTGACCTCGCCGCAGGGCTTCCTCACCAACGGCGACATCGCGACCGCGATCACGGCCAATGACCACCTGCAGACCGCGCAGCAGTTCGCCGACCTCGTCATCGCCAACCACAACGGATCCCCGGTATTCCTGCACGACGTGGCGCACGTGTACCAGGGTTCGCAGGATCAGTTCCAGGCGGCGTACTTCAACGGCAAACGGGCGATCATGCTGCAGGTGTACAAGCGCCCCGACGCCAACGTGCTGGCCACGGTGGACGGCGTCAAGGACGAGCTGCCGGGCCTGCGCAACCTGTTGCCGCCGGGCACCCAGCTGACGCCCTACTTCGACGGCACCCCAACCATCCGCGACTCGGTCAACGACGTGCAGATCACGCTCCTGATCAGCCTTGCGATGGTGATCCTGACCATGGCGGTGTTCCTGCGCCGGCTGGCACCCACGCTGATCGCCTCGACCGCGGTGCCGTTGTCACTGTGCGGCGCGTTCATCGTGATGTACGCCATGCACTACACGCTCGACAACCTGTCGCTACTGGCGTTGGTGATCGCGCTGACCTTCGTGGTCGATGACGCGATCGTGGTGATTGAAAACATCATCCGCCACCTGGATCAAGGCAAAACCCCGCTGCAGGCCGCGCTGGACGGCGCCCGGGAAATCGGCTTCACCATCGTCGCGATCACCGCATCGCTGATCGCCGTGTTCAGCCCGATCCTGTTCGCACCGGGCATCATCGGCATGTTCTTCCGCGAATTCACGGTCACGGTGGTGGCGGCGATTTTCGTGTCGATGCTGGTGTCACTGACCCTGACCCCATCACTGTGCGGCCATTTCCTGCGCCATGACGCCGCGGCCGAGCGTGGGCCATCGCGGCTGTCGCGCGCCCTTGACGCGTTCCACGCGGGCCTGCTGTCGGCCTATCGGGTGACCCTCGACTGGACGCTGCACAGGCATCCCAGGCTCATGGCCTGGTCGCCGTTGCTGCTGCTGGCACTGACGATTTTCCTGTTCACCAAGGTCTCGGCCACCAACTTCCCGCCGCAGGACACGGGCCTCATCTGGGGCCGGGCCAACGGCAGCGCGACGATGTCGTTCACCGACCTCGAAGCGCGCACCAAGGCCATCATGCAGATGATCCACGACGATCCTGCCGTGCAGTACGTGGGCGCGTCGATCGGCAGCAGCAGCCGCGGCGCCAGCGGCTGGTTCAGCATCCAGCTGAGGCCCCACGGCACGGCACGCCGGGATTCAACCCAGCAGGTGGTGGCAAGGCTGTCGGCCAAGGCCGCGCAGTACCCCGACCTCAACGTGCGCTTCCGCGCGCACGAGGATCTGCCCAGCGGTTCGGGCGGTACCAGCCAGGGCGCGCAATACAGCGTGAACCTGGAAGGCAACAACGTCGGTGAACTGGAGGAATGGCTGCCGAAGCTGGAGGCCGAGCTGCAGAAGAACCCGCTGTTCCGGGACGTCGGCTCGGACCTGGACTCAGGCTCGCTGCTGCAGACCATGGTGGTGGACCGCGCCAAGGCCGCGGCCCTCGGTGTGTCGATGGCGGCGGTCGATGACGCCCTCTACAACGCCTTCGGCCAGCGCCAGATCTCGACCATCTACTCGGACACCAACAATTTCGAGGTGGTGCTGGGTGCGCTGCCGGCGCAGACCGCGTCGCCGGCCGCACTCAACACCGTGCGGGTGCGCTCGTCCAGCGGGCAGATGATCCCCATCAGCACCATCGCGCACCAGGCCCCCGGCATCGCGCCAACCCAGATCCAGCACATCAACCAGATGACCAGCATGTCGCTGTCGTTCAACCTGGCGCCCGGCGGCAACATGGGCGAGGCGACGGCGCAGATCAAGAAGACCATCGCGAACCTGCGGATGCCCGGTGACATTACGCTCGGCTTCGGCGATTTCTTCCGCCGCTTCCAGCAGCAACAGCAAACCATGCCGCTGCTGCTGCTCGGCGCGATCCTCGCCGTGTACCTGGTGCTCGGGATGCTGTATGAAAACCTGATCCACCCGGTCACCATCCTCTCGACCCTGCCCGCGGCGGGCGTCGGTGCGCTGCTGGCGCTGCTGCTCACCAATACCCCGCTGTCGATCGTGGCGATGATGGCCCTCATCCTGTTGATCGGCCTGGTCAAGAAAAACGCGATCATGATGGTCGACTTTGCGCTGGTGGCCGAGCGCGAAGGCAAGACGCCGCTGGACGCGGTGCGCGAGGCGTGCCTGGTGCGGTTTCGGCCGATCATGATGACCACCATGGTCGCGATCCTGGCCTCGGTGCCGCTGGTCGTCGGCATCGGCACCGGCGCGGCCCTGCGGCGCCCACTCGGCATCGCGATGATGGGCGGCCTGGTCTTCTCGCAAAGCCTGACCCTGCTTTCGACGCCGGCGATTTACCTCGTGTTCGCGTCGTGGTCGCGGCGGCGGCGCGAGCGCCGGGCGCGCAAGGGGTTGCGCCGCAAGACCGCATTGGATGAAGCCTGACCGTCTGCGCCGGGCCCACCAGCTTGTTATGCTGGCGCTTTCGCCATCCCAGGAAAGGCCGGCCCGTGAGTCCTGATCCGCTTGACACCCACCCCGCCCGCATCGGTTTCATCGGCGGCGGCAACATGGCGCGCAGCCTGATCGGCGCGCAGCTGGCCCGCGGCGCCAGCCCCGATTCGATCCGGGTGGCCGAACCGCGCGCGGAAGCCCGCGCGGCGCTGACGCAGGAATTTGGCATTCGCACCTTTGCCGGCAACGCCGATGCCATCCGCGATGCCGACTGCGTGCTGCTCGCGGTAAAGCCCCAGGTGATGCGCACCGCGTGCGCCACGCTGGCCGGGCCACTGCGCGACGCGCATCCCCTGATCGTATCGATCGCCGCCGGCATCCGCATCGCACAGCTCGAACGCCTGCTCGGCGCGCAGCACGCCATCGTCCGCTGCATGCCCAACACTCCCGCGCTGGTCGGCGCCGGCGCGGCAGGCCTGTGCGCCAACGGCCACGTTGACGCCGCCCAGCACGCGCTGGCCGAGCGCATCCTTGGCGCGGCCGGTATCGTGCGCTGGGTCGACGATGAGGCGCAGATGGACACCGTCACCGCACTGTCGGGCTCCGGCCCGGCCTATTTCTTCCTGTTGGTGGAGGCCCTGGAAGACGCGGCGGTAGAACTTGGACTGCCGCGCGCGACGGCACGCGCACTGGCCGCGCAGACCTGCCTGGGTGCCGGCCGCATGCTGGCCGAATCCAGTGAAACCGCCGCGCAGTTGCGCCAGCGCGTGACCTCGCCGCATGGCACGACCGAGGCCGCGCTGGCAACCTTCGAACACGGCGGCCTGCGTACGCTCGTACAGGCCGCGCTCACCGCGGCCAAGCAGCGCGGCGCGGCCATGTCCGCCGAACTGGATCGCGCCGGATGATCTATCTTGCCAACGCGCTCACCCTGCTGATCCAGTTTGCATTCGGCTGCGCGATCGCATTGTTTGCGTTTCGCCTGCTCGCCGAGGCCGTACGCGCCGACTTCTACAACCCCATCTGCCAGTTCCTCTACCGTGCCACCAACCCGATCCTGACCCCGGCCCGGCGCTTGGTTCCGAGCTGGCGCCGGATCAACCTGGCGGCGCTGGTGATCATCTGGCTGCTGGAAGTCGTCAAGAACTTCCTGCTGCGCTACGTCACGCCGGGCTACTGGGCGTCGGCCCCAGGCGTACTGGTGCTGGGACTCGCCGACCTCCTGAATTTCTTCGCGATCATCTACCTCGTCATGGTCTTCGCGTGGGCGCTGCTTTCCTATGTCAACATCGACGCCCGCAACCCGCTGGTGCCGTTGCTCGGCAAGATCGTCGACCCGGTGTTGAAACCGTTGCGCAAGCGGCTGCCGCTGCCCGGCGGGTTCGACCTCTCGCCCGTGATCGCAATCTTGATCATCCTCCTGGTGCAGACGGTGATCATCGCGTGGTTGATGAACCTGGGGCACGCCATTTGACCGCACCTGCCCGCGCGGCGCACCTACGCGGCCGCGCCTCCGGCGCCGCCGGGCGCCGTGATCAGGCTGCGAAACTTTCCGATGCCGTCACTGCCCGCAGCTACCAGCAGCTGGTCGCCAACCTGCAGGCGGGTACCGCCCCCCGGCACGACGTCGCCTTCGCCACGGATAAGCCCCACGATGACCACCCCCATGGCCGCGAGCCCGAGGCTGCGCACCTCCCGTCCGACGACCGGTGATCCTGGCGCAAGGGCCAGCCGGTAGAGCTGCTCGCTGCGGCCGGTCAGCGGGATCCCCTCGCCGCGGGCGAGGGCGCCGTGCAGCTCGCGCGACAGGATGTCGCGGTCCAGCCGCACCTCCTGCCGTCGCAGCAGGCCGACCGCGGCCTCGTAGTAGGCCCGGCGGTGGGCGGGACTCTCGGCGGGCGTTGGCACCTGGGCTTCGTAGATGGTCGGGTATTTCGCATGGCGCGTCAGCGCCAGTTGCACGATGAAGGCGAGTGCGACCGCGATCATGGTGGGCATGATGAGCTCGAACCCGCCGGTCATTTCGATCACCATCACCATCGCCGCGATCGGTACCCGCGCACCGCCGGCAAAGACCGCCGCCATGCCAACCACCGCAAACCAGGACGAGTCGAGGTTGAGGTGCAACAGGTTCAGCGACGCCGCAAACGCGGCGCCCAGCATCGCGCCGACGTACAGCGTCGGCCCGAACATGCCGCCCGAGCCGCCGGAGCCGATGGTGAGCGAGAGCGTCAGCACCTTGCCCAGCGAAAACAGCAGCAGCACCCACGCGGCCAGCCCGGTACCGCCCTGCAGGGCAAACTGCATGTAACCGTAGCCGCCACCGATGATGGGCGGCACGACGATGCCGATCAGCCCGACGGCAAGCCCGCCGATCGCCGGCTTGAAATGATTGGGGATCCTGAGTGCCGCGAATCCGTCGCGGATGCGGTAGTACACGGCCGGCAGCAACGCGCCGAGGCCGCCGGCGATGATGCCCAGCAGTGCAAACCAGACCAGGTCCATCGGCTGCACCACGTGCTGGCTGGTGGGCAGCAGGAACAACGGCGTGTAGCCTGAAAATGCGCCGGTGATCGCGTACGCAACCGCCGCGGAAATCAGCGTGTAAATGAGCGCATCGCCTTCAAACGCCATGCGCGAATAGAGGATCTCCACCGCGAAGATCGCGGTGCCGAGCGGACTCTTGAAAATGGCCGACAGGCCCGCGGCCATGCCGATCAGCATCACCAGCCGCCGCTCATCGTCGGGCAGCTTGAAGAGCGAACCCGCGATGGCCCCGACGCCCGACGCGATCTGCGCCGTCGGTCCCTCGCGGCCGCCGGAACCGCCGCTGCCGATGGTGAGCGCGCTCACCACGATCTTGACGAACGGGGCGCGCGCGCGCATGCGCCCGTTGTTGCGGTGGAACCCGATCAGGGTCGCGTCAGTCCCGTGGCCTTCGGTTTCCGGCGCCAGGCTGTAGATCAAGACACCCGCGACGAGACCGCCGAGCGTGGTCGCGATCGGGATCCACCAATGCAGTCGGGTAAACGGCGCCGGCGGCGCGCCCATCGTGTGCGCGGCGGCGACGTCGATCGTGTGGTAATGCCCGAGCAACGCCAGCACCCAGGTGTCGGTCAGGTGCAGCAGCAGCAGGAACAACTGCGCGCCGAGCGCGCCCACCACCCCGAGCGCAACGCTGATCACGATCAGGCGCGTGGTGCGGTCCAGTTTCATCAACCGCACAAGTAGATCCCCTTGCGTTGCGTGGCCGGGCGCACGCGGTGATTCTACATGCACGCTGGAGGCCGCCCGCGGTGCGCGGCTTTTGAATGTCCAGCCACGCAGGACCGTGCAACCCTGGCGCCGTCAGCGTACGCAGCGCCGGGCGCTGCCACCCCCACCCGCCAGATGCGCGCGACCCGGCCCCTGGTTGAAGGCGTGCGGCGCAACGGGTACCCTCGTAGCCGGTTTCAAGGAAGCGACGGAACCATGCTCGGGGTGTCCATTGGCAGGCCAACGCGGCGGCGGCCGAACCTCGCGGTGCTTGCGGTGACGCTGGCGGCCGCATCCGTCGCAATGCCGCTGCCGGCGGCGCCAGCGCCGGTGCCGCCAAGCGCCGCCCACGGCACTGTCGTGGCGACCACCGCCGCGCCGGCACCGACCCCCGCCGAACTCGACGACTTTGCGCGCGCCATCATTGCAACCGGCAACATCAAGCGGGCGGCGCGCCCTGGCATCGAGGGCGCAACCACCGCCGCCAACCGGGCCCGGCTGGAGCAGGCCGCCACCCGCCGGATCAAGGCGGCGATCCGCAGCGACCATCTGTCCGTTCGGCGCTACCTTGAGATCGTCGCGTTCGTGCAGGCGCATCCCGCGGCGCAAGCGCAAGTCCTGGGTTTGCTCAAGCAGTTGCCGTTGCCGCCACCACCGCCGTACCAGCCGTTGAACCGGTAGGGCGCGCCGCGCGGCCGGATCATTGGTTGGCGAGTACCGCGCTGAGGGCGCCAGGGTCCAGCCCGCGCGTGCCGCGCACGTAAGCCACGCCCTCGTCGCGCACCACGATGGCTTCCATGACGCCCGGCACCCCGCGCAGCTTTTGCTCCAGCTGCCGCGCTTCGCCCTCATCGCGCACCTGCACCCGCAGCACCCGGCTCGAAACGAGCGCCGGCGGCTGCATGCTCCACGTGAACGCGCCCCACACGACCGCCACCGCAACGCAGAACGCCACCACGCCATCGACGCCCCAGCGGCTGTCGATCCATCCGCCCAGCGCGCCGCCGGCAAAAATGCCGAGGAACTGCGATGAGGAATACACGCCCATCGCGGTGCCCTTGGCATCGGCCGGTGCGAGGCGCGACACCAGCGAGGGCAGGATCGATTCCAGCACGTTGAACGCGGTGAAAAACAGCACCAGCCCCAGCACCAGGAGCGGCAGATGCACCCGTCCCCAGGGAAACAGCAGCTGGCCGAGCGCCAGCAACGCAATGGCGGCAAGGAACACCGGCTTCATGCGCCCGCGCTCGGCCGCGATCACCAGCGGTACCAGAAGCACGATTGAAACCACGAGCACCGGCAGGTACACCCACCACTGGTGGTGCAAGGTGATGCCGGCGTGGGTCAGCAGAAACGGAATCGTGAGGAAGCTGGCCGTCAGGATCGCGTGCTGGCAGAAGATCGACAGGTCCAGGCGTTGCAGGTCGCGGTTGGCAAGCACGCGGCCAAACAACGCCGCCACGGGCTCGGCGTCGCGATGGACGACGCGGGCCGCGGGCCGCGGCACCAACGCATAGAGCACCACGATGCCGAGGCCCGCGAGCGCCGCGGTCAACCAGAAGATGCCGCGCACGCCGATCCAGGCGTTCAGGACCGGCCCCAGCACCACCGCGACCCCGAAGGCCAGGCCGATGGTCATGCCGATCAGTGCCATCGCCCGCGTGCGGTGTTCCTCGAGCGTCAGATCCGCCGCCAGTGCCAGCAGCGTGGAGCCCACCGCACCCGCACCCTGCAGGACGCGCCCCAGCACGATGCCGTAGACCGAGGGCGACAGGGCCGCGATCACGCTCCCAGCCGCAAACAGCACCAGGCCCGCCGCGATCACGCGCTTGCGGCCGATGCGGTCCGAGAGGAAGCCAAACGGGATCTGCAGCAGCGCCTGCGCCAACCCGTACACGCCAAGCGCAAGGCCGATGCTGACCGCGGTGGCATCGGGCAGGTGGCGCGCCCACGGCGCAAACACCGGATAGATCATGAACAGGCCGAGCATGCGCAGGGCAAAAATGCCGGCCAGCGACATGGAGGCACGGCGCTCGGTAGCGGTCAACGAATCGGTTGGCACAAGGGATATCAGCCTCAAGGTGAACGCGGAACTGTAACACTCGATCCCGCCTGGGCCCAGCTTCCTGGTGCCGCCGCGACAATTTGCCGCAGTGCCGGGCTTGGCCCCGGCGGGCTGCCGTGCCGCCCGGCAGCGCAGGCAGCGGCCCGGTGCGGGCACCCTTGCAAGGCCCCTGTAGCGCCGCGCTCGAATCCCGGCGAGCGCGGCTGCGGGGCGGCCTCAGCGCGCGCGTGCGGGGGCAACCGGGCGCAACACCAGCCAGCCGGCGGCGCCTGCAATCAGGGAGGCACCGAGGATGCCGAGCTTCACTTCTTCCTGCAGCACGGCGTGGTTGGCGAACGCCAGCGCACTGATGAAGAGGCTCATGGTGAAGCCGATGCCGCACAGCGTCGCGATGCCGAACATCTGCCACCAGTTCGCGCCGGCCGGGAGCCGCGCGAGGCCCAGCTTGACGGCCAAGACGGCAACGCCAAACACGCCGATGAGCTTGCCGGCCAGCAGCCCGCCCGCAACGCCCAGCGTCAGCGGCGCGATGAGTTGCGCAACGCCGATGCCGGCAAACGACAGGCCGGCGTTCGCAAAACCGAAGACCGGGATGATCACGAAGGGCACCACGCGCTGCAATGCGTGTTCGACGCGCAGCAGCGGCGAAGCGCCCGCACGGTCATCCTTCGCGCTTGTGCCGGTTGCATCCAGCGGCAGCGCCAGCGCCAAGGCCACTCCGGCAAGCGTCGCGTGGATGCCGGATTTCAGCACCAGCACCCACAGGATCACGCCCAGCAACAGGTACGGCCACAGTACGCGCACCTGGCAGCGGTTCAGCAGCGCCAGCAGCGCCAACACGGCCAGCGCGCCGGACAAATACACCGGCGACAGCCCGCTGGTGTAGAAAATGGCGATGATCAGCACCGCGCCCAAGTCATCGATGATGGCCAGTGCGGTCAGGAAGATCTTCAGCGACACCGGTACGCGGTTGCCGAGCAGGGACAATACGCCCAGCGCGAAGGCGATGTCGGTGGCGGTGGGGATGGCCCAGCCGCGCAGCGTTTCGGCATCGGCGCGGTTGAACGCACCGAAGATCAAGGCCGGCACCAGCATGCCGCCGAGCGCGCACACGCCGGGCAACAGGCGTTGCGACCAGGTTGCAAGTTCACCGGCCAGCACTTCGCGCTTGATCTCGATCCCGACCAACAGGAAAAACGCGGCCATCAGGCCATCGTTGATCCAGTCATGGACGCTGAGCGGCCCCACCTGCGCGTGCAGGGCCCCGACATAGCCGGGGCCCAGCGGCGAGTTTGCAACGATGAGCGCCAGCGCCGCGACCGCCATCAGCACCAGGCCGCCCGCGGCTTCGTTGTCCATGAAGTCGCGGATGCGCTGCAACGGCAACCAGTGGATCAATCGAAACATGGATCTCCAAACGCTGGGCGGGTGATCACGGCGTGGAGGAAAGGCCGGTAGCCAGTAGGACCGGCATCACTGCGGATCAGCCGCCACGAATCCTTTTGCCGCCTCGCGGCCCCCACAGGGTACAGGCGCCATGCGGTTTGCCGTCCACCCGGATCCCATGAACCGCAGCCAACTTCCGCAGCCTGCCCCCACCGGCGCCAACGCCGGGGTCAGCCGCGCGGGGTACCGCGCGCCCAGCGCGCGATCACCGCGTGCAGCGCGTCCAGCCCGTCGGTCAGCGCCGCGGGTCCGGGCTGCAGGATGATCGACGATTGGATCTCGTACAAGTCGTCGGTCCGCACCGCGGGGATCGCGCCCCAACCCGGGCGCGCCTTGACCGCATCGGGCTGGAATTTCTTGCCGCACCACGAGCCCAGGATCAGGTCCGGCTGGCGCGGAATCACCAGCGTCGCGTCGGCAAGGATGCGGTTCTTTGCGAGCGATTCCGCCGCCAATTCGGGGAATACATCCACGCCGCCGGCAATGCGGATCAGCTCGGCGACCCAGCGGATGCCGGTGATGGCAGGGTCGTCCCACTCTTCGAAATACACGCGGGGATGACGTGGCAGCGCCGCGGCTTGGGTCCGTACCGCTTCGACGTGCGCCTCCAGCTCGCCCGCATACGCCGCAGCCTTGCCGGCCACACCGACCAACGCGCCCAGGCGCCGCACATAGGCCAGAATGCCGGCCACCGAGCGATGGTTGCTGACCCACACTTCCACCCCGGCCTTGATCAACTCGCGCGCGATGTCGGCCTGGATGTCGGAGAACCCGATCGCCATGTCGGGCTTGAGCGCAAGGATCTTGTCGATCTTTGCGCTGGTGAAGGCGGAAACCCTGGGCTTTTCCTTGCGCGCGCGCGGCGGCCGCACGGTGAAGCCCGAGATGCCGACGATGCGATCGTGCTCACCGAGTGCATAGAGCACCTCGGTCGGCTCTTCAGTCAAGCATACGATGCGGCGCGGGCCCAGCATCACGGATACAGCCACCGCATCCGCCACGCGCCATCGACCGGCTCCCAGCGTTCACGCTCATTCCAGCGGTGCGCACCGGCGTACCAGAATTCGACCATGTCCGGCAGTACGCGAAAACCGCCCCACTCGGGCGGGCGCGGCACGTCGCGACCCGCGAATTTCTGTTCATACTGATGCACGCGCGCGGCCAGCGTGGCCCGGTCCGGCAGCGTCTGTGATTGCCTGGACGCCCATGCGCCAATCTGGCTCAGGCGCTCGCGCGTCGCGAAGTAGGCGTCCGATTCGGCCGCCGGCCACTTTTCTGCGCGCCCTTCGACCCGCACCTGCACGGCCGGGTCGAGCCGCTTCCAGTGCAGGCACAACGCCACGTGCGGATTGGCTGCGATCTCCCTGCCCTTGTCGCCGCGATACTGGGTGACGAACGTCAGCCCCCGCGCGTCGAAGGTTTTCAGCAGCACGATGCGCGCGTGCACGCGGCCATCGGGATCGGCGGTCGCCACCGTCATCGCGTTGGCTTCCGGATCACCACTTGCACACGCGGCGGCGTGCAGCCGGGTGAAGGTTTCGAGCATCTCGGCCGTCAGCTCCACACCCGCACCCTCAACCCTGCTCAATGCGGTACCCGTGCTGGTATACCGCGGTCAGGCGCCAGCCGTATTCACCGGACAGGCCAAGCTTCTTGCGCAGGCGGCTGATATGGGTGTCGACCGTCCGCGTACTGACCCCGCCGGCAAGGTTCCAGACGTTCTCGAGCAACGCATCGCGGCTGACGATGCGCCCCTGGCGGCGGAACAGGTAGCAGGCAAGCTCGTATTCGCGCTGGGTCAGGTCGACCGGCTCGCCGTTGATGCTGACTTGCCGGCGCTGCGGATCGATGCTGTAGGGGGGCAGTTCCATGGTTTCGTTGGCTTCCGTGTCGCTCCCGCGCCGGCGCAACACCGCCGCCACGCGCGCCAGCAGCTCGCCCTGCTTGGGCGGCTTGACCACATAATCGTCCGCACCGGCGGCCAGTCCCTCGACGATGTCGGATTCATCGCCGCTCGCCGTCAGGAAAATGACCGGCAAGCCGGCATTGGGCGATTGCCGAATGAAGGACAATACCTCAAGCCCCGTCGCATCCGGCAGGCTGCGATCGAGCAGCACCAGATCCACCGCTTCGTTGCCAAGCCGCCGGCGGAAATCGCTGGCGGTGGGAAACACCGCGCAACCGTAGCCTGCATGTTCCAGCCACAGGCGCAACAACCCGGTCTGGTCGGGGTCGTCCTCGACACAACCGATCGTCCACGTCGCTGCATTCATCGTTGGTTTTGTGCTCTCGTCAATCGCATGGCCCCCTCACATCTCTGCTGGCCAGGCAGGCGTGGTCTGCGCGCGTGCGCTACCGACCCCGCGGACGGGTCAATCCACTTCGAAATTGATCCGCATGTTGACCCGCCACTCGCGCACATTGCCCTCGGCATCGGTCGCAACCTTGATGTCGTTGACCCAGGCACCCTTGATGTTCTTGACGGTCTTGCCGGCCCTGGCGAGGCCCTCGCGCACTGCACCCTCGATACCTTCGGCAGAAGACGCACTCAGTTCAATGACTTTGGTCACGGACATTTCCGTTCTCCTTGCGCGCAGCGAATCCCCTTGGTTGCGGGCTGATACATGTTGCCAACCGTGACACGGCTCCCGGTTTTTCTCAAGTGCCGATCCTCCTGCCGGGCAGGTGATCAAGCCTGGAACCGCTGCCGCAGCACTGGATGCAGAGCCGGCCCCGCCGCAAGCACGCTGCGTGTATCCAGTGCCGGCGCACGGCCTTCGAGGTCGGTGAACACCCCGCCCGCTTCACGCACGATCACGGCCAGCGCCGCGATGTCGAGAATGTTGACGTCGGATTCGAGCACCACGTCCAGCGCGCCACGCGCGAGCAGGTGGTAGTGGCAAAAGTCGCCGTAGCCCCGCACCCGGTTGACCTCGCCCACCAACTTGCCGAATGCTTGCCAGCGGCGCGGATCTTGGGCCAACGACTTGATGTTGCCGCACGACAGCGCCGCGTCACCCAACGTGTGCGTCGCGGCAACCTGTACCCGCCGACCCTCCAGGAACGCGCCACCACCGCGCCGCGCCCACATGGTTTCACCATACAGCTCCGCGTGCGAGACGCCCAGCACCAGCTCGCCCGCGTGCATCAACGCAATCTGGGTCGAAAAAAACGGCGTTCCGCGCACGAAGCTCTTGGTACCGTCCAGCGGATCGACCAGCCACAGGAATGGACCTTCGCCGTCGCGGCCGCGTTCCTCGCCGAGGATTGCGTGGCCCGGAAACGCGTGTCGCAACGCACCGCGGATGAGGTCCTCGGCTTCGCGGTCGGCCACCGTGACCGGCGTGGCGTCGGGTTTCAGCTCCACCTCGACACCGCGTTCAAAGTGGTACCGGATGCGCCGGCCCGCGGCGCGCGCCGCGTCCAGCGCCACGCCAAGGGCGCGATCCAGGAACGCCGCATCAACGGTATCGGTCATGCGGCAAGCTTAGCCGCGCTGGCATGCCGGCGCGGACGGCCACGTGGCCTCGCCGGGATCCGCCCGTGACGGGGCAACCGGTTGCCATGCCCACCCGCAGCACCGGCGCGATTGCGGAACCGGCCGCGCACCTCAAGCATGCCGATGCTGGCCGGCCCCAGACACGAACCAGCCCTGCGGGTGGCCCCGGGCGCTGGCACGCGTCGCGCTCTCCGGCCTGACCCGGGTGGCGTTTGTCAGGACCCGAGCACGGTTGAAGTCGCGCCGCCATGGGCCGCGAGCACCGCCCGCCGCAACCCCGGACCCCACCGACAGGTCGCCCAGCGGTTCGTCAGTGCCCATGCACCGTGACGGATGGATCCAGCATCTGCAGTGCCCGGCCCACGTCAATCGCCCCGGTGCGCCGGAGATCCTGTTGGCTGTAGCTGGTGCCGGCCACCGGCAGGCATTGGCCCTTGGGCGGTGGAATGTGGCTGCCGGTATCGCGAATACACTGGCGGCTGGCAAGCGGCGGCACCGCCTTCGGCGTGGTGGCGTGCGTGGCAGGATGCGACGCGGGCGCAGCAGCAGGCTGGCTTGCGGCTTGGCCATTGGCCGCCGGCCCGGCGACCGCGGTCATCGACAGCGCGGCCAGGCCCCCGGCCGCAACCAGAGCCGTGATAAGAATACGCTTGTTCATGTTGGCCTCCTTACAGGTTCTACGGCCATTGTGCGCCTGCCGCATCCCGGCAACCGCGCACACGGTACACACATCAGACTCCGTTCATACTTTCGACAACACCCAAGCGTGATGATTCGCGGGCCATGCGCGAAATACGACTGTTTGTAGACACCCCGTTGCGGGTAGGGCTTGAGTTGGCCCTGCCGGCCACCGCGGCGCAACACGCCGTGCGCGTGCTGCGGCTGCGCGCCGGAGATGCGGTCACCCTTTTCAACGGTGACGGCCACCAGTACCCGGCGCAGCTGTCCACCATCGCGCCCGGCGTGACCCGCGCACGTGTGGCAACCGTCGAATCGCCAGCGCGCGAATCGCCGCTGCGCGTGACCCTGCTGCAGGCGCTGGCGCGCGGCGAAAAGATGGACTGGATCGTGCAAAAGGCGACCGAGCTTGGCGTGGCACGCGTCGCCCCGATCGTGACCGCGCGCAGCGAAGTCAAGCTCGATGCGGCGCGTGCGGCAAAGCGGCTGGAACACTGGCGCGCGATCGCGATCGGCGCGTGCGAGCAATGCGGACGCAACACCGTGCCCCGGATCGACGTCGCCGGCAGCCTCGAGGCCTTTCTTGCCGCCAACGCGGCAACCGACGCGCGTTTCGTACTGCAACCGGGCGACGCCACGCGCATCCGCAGCCTCACGCCGCCGCCCACGCCCGTGACGCTGGCCGTGGGTCCGGAAGGCGGCTTTGGGGAAGACGACCTCGCGGCACTGCGCGCGGCCGGCTATGGTGCGCTCAGCCTTGGGCCACGCATCCTCCGCACCGAAACCGCCGGCATCGCCGCCCTCGCGGCATTGCAGGCGATGCTCGGCGATTTCTGATTGCTGAACGGGCGCAAGGCGCGGCTTTGATCGGCGCGGTCAGGCCACCGCGGGCAACGCGTCCAGCACCATGCGCTCGACCGCCGCCAGGTCCGGAATCCACGCGGGATCGGCATGCACCCGTACCCGCTCGCGCACACCCACCGGGGTATCGCCTTCGGCCGCGTCATCGGCCAGCAGGGTATCTTCGGCAATCAGCGTCAGGCGCGGAAACCCCTGCGTGAGCACGCCAAGGTAGGGCAATCGCGCGTGCCCGCCCAGCGCCTTCAAAATCGCCACGCGGGCGTTTTCGGTGGACTCTGCGGCGGTAACGCCCGACAACACCGAGAACGCCAGTACCGGCAGACCCCAGCCACGCCAGCCCAGGCGCCCCAGCAGCCAGGCGGGCGCGCCTTCCACGGGGGCCGGCCGCGCATAGGTAATCACCTCGGCCATGGTGGTGTTTGGCACCAGCACCCGTCCCCCGGTGACGGGAAGCATGACCCCGCGGATTTCACGCGGCAGGGCTTCGACTGCGCTCATGCATGGTCTCCGTTGGCGTCCGCGGCCTTGGGTTCGGCGGCAGCCTGTTGCTTGCGCGCTTCCACGTACAACCGGTGTTCCACCGGTTCGCTGTGCAGCTCAAGCGGCGCGTCGCGCTCCAGCGGCACCAGTTCCAGGCCAGACAGGGTGGACGCGGCCGGCTCCGGGTGCGCGCTACCCGCCACCGGCGCCACCGGCGCATCGGGATCGAGCAGTTGCCAGTCGTCCAGCGCCGGCAGCTCGGCCAGCACATCGGAATCATCGGGCGGTGGCGCCGCCAGTGGTCCATCGGCGCCCGGCGCGCCCACGTCGGCCACCACCGCAGCGGCGTCGGCCGGCCCTGCATCCGTGGCCGCCGGCGCGCGTTGCTCGGGTTCGGCAAGACGCGCGTCAATCAGCGCCGACAGGGCTTCGGTATCAACGTCCAGCTCATCGGCGGCGCCATCCGCCGGATTGGGGTCTGCGGCCGCGGGCACCGCCGGCCCGGGGGAGTCACCCGCCGGTGCGACGGCCGCATCCACCCCGGGCGCCGCTGCGAAGTCGGCGGTCAAGGTGTCGATTTCACGCGCCGACAGCGGCAACTCGACCGCGGGCAGCGCGGCCGGTGGAGAGGGCAACACGGATTCGATCGCCGCGGGCGATGCGGGCGCTGCTGCCACCGCGGCTACGGCCGGCGGCACGGAGGGCGCCGCCGTCACTGCGGGCGCCGGCACAACCGGGGTTCCGGTCACGGGCGCCGCTGTCCCCACGACCGGCCGCGGCGGATCGTAGTCGTCGCTGCCGCGCAGCTTGGCAACTAGGTGACGCAACCACCGCGCGTGTTCCCAGCCTTCGAGCTGGCTTGAAATCTCCGGATCGTTGAAGACCACCGCGACGCCCGCCTTGCTCAACTGTGCACCGATCGTGTCCAGCCACTCGAAGCTGTCGAGATTGATCAACGCCGCGCGCGCGCGCGCGGCCACCAGCTTTGCGACGTCAAAGTCGCTGGCCTGTACGTCATAGACCAGATCCACCGGTCCGGACACGGCGTCACGCAGGTGCTTGACCGCCGCCGCATCGCCAAAGATCAACGCCACCCGCGCGCGATCCGTTTGCGCTTGGTCAGCCACTCGTGGCCTCCAGCAACTCGTGCACGTTGCGCAGCAGGTCGGCCTCGCCGTAGGGCTTGCCAAGGTAGCGGTCCACGCCGATCTCGAAGGCGCGCTGGCGATGCTTCTCGCCGGTGCGCGAGGTGATCATCACGATCGGCACCTTGCGGAACCGGCTGTCGTTTTTCATGTGGGTGGCCAGCTCGAAACCGTCCATCCGCGGCATCTCGATGTCGAGCAGCATCAGGTCGGGGATGTGCTCTTGCAGTTTCTCCAGCGCATCCACACCGTCCTTGGCGGTGATCACGCCAAACTGCTCGCGCTCGAGCACGCGGGTGGTGACCTTGCGCATCGTGATCGAATCATCGACCACCATGACCACGCGCGGGCCCTCGGGTTCGGGCTTCGCGACCGGGGCCACCGGCGCCGCTGCGGCAACCGCGGCGCCCGTTTCGCCCTCCGGCGCCGCCACCAGCGCGGCGGCCGCAGCCGCCTTGGCCGCAACCTGATGCCGCACCAGCGGTGCAAGGTCGAGGATCAGCATCACCGAACCATCGCCCATGATCGTGGCGCCAAACATGCCCGGCACGTTGCTGATCTGGGGGCCGACCGGCTTGACCACGATTTCGCGCGAGCCGATGACGGTGTCGATGTGCACCGCCGCACGCAGATCGCCCGCGCGCACCATGAGCAGCGGCACCTGTCCGGCGGTATCTTCCGGCGCACGTGACGCGCCAAACCCCAGCATCGCCGACAGGTCATACAGCGCGTAGGACTCGCCCATGTAGTCGACCGCCGGGGCATCGCCCGCGATCCGCTCGGCCAGCTCGGTATGCGGAATGCGCGACACCGCCTGCACCGAGGTCATCGGGATCGCGAAGGTCGCTTCGCCCGCGCGCACGGTAATGGCCTGGGTGACGGCCAGCGTGAACGGCAGGCGGATGTTGAACGTGGTGCCACGGCCACGTTCGGATTCGATCACCAGCGAGCCGCCCAGCTGACGGATTTCGTTGGCCACCACGTCCATGCCCACGCCGCGACCCGCAAGCTGGCTGATTTCCGCTGCAGTTGAGAAGCCGGTCTGCAACACGAAATTGAACAGTTCGCTGTCGGTGACCGGCACCCCCGGCTGCAACAGGCCGCGCTCGATGGCTTTGGCCCGAATCGCGTCGCGGTCGAAACCGGCGCCATCGTCGGACACGCGCACCAGCACTTCCGTGCCCTGGCGCCCGACCTGCACGGTGACGGTGCCCTCGGCCGGCTTGCCGTGTGCGACGCGCTCGGCCGGAGCCTCGATGCCGTGCGTCAAGGCATTGCGCAGCATGTGCTCGAATGGCGCCTTCATGCGCTCGAGTACGCTTCGGTCCATTTCACCCTGCGCGCCTACCACCTTGAGCTGCGCGCGTTTGCCAAGCTCGTCGGCCGCGCCACGCAGCGTGCGCCGCAGGTTCGGCACCAGCGATTCGAACGGCACCATGCGCGTGCGCATCAAGCCGTCCTGCAAATCCGAATTTACCCGCGACTGTTGCAGCAACAGCGTTTCGGACTGGCGGGTCTGATCGTCCAGAATGTCCTCGATGGACGCCAAGTCCGACACCGACTCGGCCAGCGCACGCGAGTACTGCTGCAGGTTGGAGAAGCGGTCGAGCTCCAGCGGATCAAACGCGGCGCCTTCGGCGGCCTCGTTCTCGCGCTGATAACGCGACAGGATCTGGGTTTCGGTTTCGATTTCGAGTTTGCGCAGCTGCTCACGCAAACGCGATACCGTTTGATTGAATTCGACCAGGTTGAAGCGGAAGTTGGCGATCTGCTGTTCCAGGCGGGCGCGATAGATGGACGCCTCGCCCGCCGCGTTGACCAGCGAATCGAGCAGGTCGCTGCGCACGCGGATCAATTCGACCGGCGCGTGCACTTCGGTTTCCAGATGCTTGGGCGCGACGCGCGGTGCCGGGGCCGGTACGCGCCGCGCGGGCGCCTTGCCGCCCACCGCCGGCGCTACAACCGGAGCCGCTTCACCGCCCACCGGCCGGCCTTCGGCCAGCGCATTGAAACGCTCGATCGCGTTGAGCGGCGTGGCCACTGCCTGGCCCCGCTGCACGCGTTCCACCATGTCGTGCAGACGGTCGAAGCCCCGTTCGAGGGAATCGACTTCTATGGGTTCAAGCGCGCGCTTGCGCTCGCCCACCATCTCCAGCAGGGTCTCCATCGCGTGCGCCAGATCGCCGATCTGGCCAAGGCCCACCACGCGCGCACCACCCTTGAGCGTATGCAGATTGCGCTGCAGGCCGTGCACACTGTCAAAGTCGGCGGGTGCACCGCGCAAGGCCGCAAGCAGGCCATCGCTCGCGTCCAGCAACTCGCCGCCCTCTTCGGTGAACAGGCCCACAAGCTCGGCGTCAAGATTGGGGTCCAGTGCCCCGTCGGGTTGCGGATCATCGGGGAATGGCGGCAACGCGGTGGCAGCCAGGACCTTTTCGGCAGCTTCGCGCGCCGCGGCGATACGCGCCTGCTCGGCCGCCTCGGCGGCGATGCGCGCCTGCTCGGCTTCCGCCGCAAGGCGTGCCTGCTCTTCGCGTTCGGCAGCGATGCGTTCCTGCTCGGCCTTCTCTGCGGCGAGACGATCGCGCTCGGCCTGTTCGGCCGCAACGCGTTCCTGTTCGGCTTGCTCGGCCACGAGACGATCGCGTTCGGCCTGCTCGGCCGCAACACGTTCCTGTTCGGCCTGCTCGGCCGCAACGCGTTCCTGTTCGGCGCGCTCGGCCGCAACACGTTCCTGTTCGGCCTGCTCGGCCGCAACGCGTTCCTGCTCGGCCTGCTCGGCCTGCTCGGCCGCAACACGTTCCTGCTCGGCCCGCTCGGCCGCAACGCGTTCCCGCTCGGCCCGCTCGGCCGCAACGCGTTCCTGTTCGGCTTGCTCGGCCGCAACGCGTTCCCGCTCGGCGCGCTCGGCCGCAAGGCGCTGCTGTTCGGCTTGCTCGATCGCCACCCGTTCGGCCGCTTCCCGCGCCGCCAATGCCTGTTCGTCATCCTCGGTCGGCAACATCGACGTGGACTCAAGGCCTACCGCGGCCACACCGGCATCGAGTGCCGGTTCGGCCGGTACGGCTTCAGGTTCAACCGCCGTGGTGGCGGCCGCGCGCCGCGGTGCGCCCAGCGGAGCGGCCTCGGGCCACCGGTCACGCAAGGCTTCCAGGCGCTCGGTCAACGCGGTGGTGTCGGGCACATCGGCCACCGGCGCATCAAACTGCGCCATGACGTGTTCAGTCACCGCGACCGCATCGCGCACGGCATCACAGCCCTCGTGATCGAGCGCCGCATCGGCGCTGCGCACCCGCCGGATCCAGGTTTCCATCGGCGCCAGCATGCTGGCCAAGGCGTCGATGCCGACCATCGCGATGGCGCCGTGCAGCGTATGCACCGAACGCACCAGCTCATCGTCGACCGGTGCGGCAAATGCGTCATCACGCGCGAGGTAACCGCGCATGGTTTCCAGATGCTGGCCAACCTCGGTGCGCAGCACGTCGAGGAGGATCGGGTCGATGACCGGCAGCCCGGACTCGGGCGAGGTAATGACCGGCTCGAGCGGTACCGCGCCAGCCGGTTCAACGGCCGCCGCCGGCTCCGCCTCGGGCATCGGTACCCACCGCATCTCCTTGCGCAGTACCTTGCGGTAGCCGTGCGCCAGCTCCTCGATCCGCGCCGGCGCCCCGGCCGCCAGCTTGTCGGCGGTCTGCATGATCGCGTCCAGTGGCGGATCCAGCGTCACGCCTTCACCCTGCAGCGCGGCGTGCAATTTGGGCAGCGTCGCGACCGCAGCGTCCACCAGCGCCTGCACATTCGCGTCGGGCTGGATGGTCTGATCGAGCACGCGGTTGAGCATGTTCTCGATCTTCCAGCTGAACTCACCGAGCGCGGCCGCGCCGACCAGGCGGCCGGAACCCTTCAAGGTATGGAACGAACGCCGCACGTTCTTGAGCGTGTCGAGGTCGCCCGGATTGGCCTTCCAGGCCGGCAGGTTCACGTTGATGTTGGCAATCTCTTCGCCGACTTCCTCGACGAAGACCTCGCGGATTTCCTCGTCGATGCCGGCTGCATCCTGGAACGTGGCGTCGACCGGCGCGGCATCGCCACTGACCGGTTCCAGCGCCTCGACCTCGACTTCCACCCATTTGCCGGGGCCGACCCCGGGGATCACCCGTGCCGCCGGCGCGGGCTCCTCGACGGTGGTGACCGGTGCGGTCTTGGCCTGAGCAGGCGCGCTGGGCGTACCTGGGGCCGTTGCAGCCGGGGCCGGCACCACCGCGGTCGACGCGAGGTCCGCCTCCAGCGGCGGCACCGGGTCGCGCCGCGCAGGCACGGGCCAGTAGTGCAGCAGCTCGAGGCTGTGTTGCGCTGCATCCAGCACGCGGCTGTCGCTGGCGTTGGCGTCGTGGCCGATCTCGAGGTAATACTCGACGCCGGCCAGCGCATCGGCCAACTGGTTCATCTCGTCGACCGTCGGTACCCGGTGGTCGGCGATCAACTCGTTGCCAACGTAGCAATCGATGCCTTCGACCAAACCGGCCGGGTGATCAAGATTGAGGATGCGCAAGGCGCCGCCCACTTCGGCCAGCAGCTTGGGCACGCCCGCCAGCTGCGCGTGCGACCATGAGGATTCGATGAAGGCCGTCAACGCATCCTTGACCTTGCCAAGGTTGGTGCCGGCCTCGCGCATCAGCGCGCGCATGATCTTGCGCGCCTCGCTGGCCGGCAGCGTGCTGTCCGACGGCGTTTCCGCGCCGAGGTGTTCGATGTGCTCATCCAGCGAGGCATCGACGTACAGCAACGCGCTCGCCACATCCAGGATCACATCGGGCTTTGCCGCGCGCTTGCCATCGATGATGTCAACGACCACCCGCCGCTGTTCTTCCACCATCTTGGCGGGCGCGGTCAGGCCCAGCACGGCCAGCGTATCACCCACCCGGTGCAGGACCTCGACCTGCGGCGTGAGCTCGCGCCCTTCGCGATTCTCGCGCCGGAGAAAAATATCCAGCCCTTCCTTGACCCGCAGCAGGTCTTCCCGCACCGCCTTGGCGACGGTGTCGAGCAGGGCGCGATTGCGGCCGGACATCGCGGCCCGCGCACGCTCGAGCTCGGCCTCGGTGGGTACCATCTTGTCGAGCGCGAAACACCGCGCGACCGCCTCACCACGGCCCGGGCCGGGCGCGGCCTGGGCAATGAAAAACAGCAGCGCCCGGGTCAACTCGCGCGCGTCTTCATCGGCGCAGGATTCCTCACCCTGATCCTGCACCCGCCGCAGCGCCCGGTCGAGATGTCCAAACTGCTGCTGCAGGCTCGCCAGATGCGAATCCAAGCGCCCCTGTTGCAGGGCTTCCAGCACGCCGCCGGCAATCCACCACAGGCGCCGCGCCGATTCTTCGTGGCTGATGGCCAGCAAGTCATCCACGCACGTCCGCAGGGCGCCGAAATCGGTGGCCTTGCCCTGCGTCCACGCGAGCAGCTGCACCTGCAACCGCGCGCGGATCTGGGTGGCGCGCTGACGCAGGTCGGCAAACGGATACGCGGCCCGCGCACCCGCGGCGTCCGCAGGCAACGGACGGTCAATGTCGGGATGGAACAGCACGCGCCGGTCGACCGGTGCGGCCCCACGCGCATCCCGCAGTTCGTTCAGCAACGGCAACAGGACGATCGGGATGTCCTTGTGTCCGCTTTCGATCAGGTCAAGGTAGTCGGGCAACTGCACCAGGCCACGCATCAGCGTGCCCATGGCCTCGTCCTGGTGCGCGGTCTGGCCATCCAGCACCGCTTGCGCCAGATGCTCCATTTCCTGCGCCAATTCAGCGGCGCCATACAACTCGACCATGCGCAGGGTACCCAGCACCTGGTGCAGCAACCCCACGCAATTTTTGATCAATCCCGTGTCGGCAGCGTCCTCGGCGAACGCTTCGAGGGCCTGGCGCGCTTCCAGCAGGAGCCCATCGATCTGGGGCTTGACCCAACCGAGGGTTGAAAATTCGATGTGTTCTTCAAGTCGCATCGTCGCCTTCCGGTCAGCCCCATCCGCGTCCCGTGCCGCCATGCCGGGCGGCGCCATCGACGCCACCCCGGTTGCACCGGTTACCGTGGACATCATGTCGTTACCTGCGGTCATGGCCATACCGCCGGTTATGCCGGCAGTTTGAAGTCAGCCACTGAACGCCGCAGTTCCTGGGCCAGTTGCGCGAGGTTGCCAATCGACTCGGCGGTCTGGTTGGCGCCAACCGAAGTCTGTGCCGTGATCTGCTGAATCGAGCTCATGGTCGAGCTGATGTTGGTCGCCGCGGCAGACTGCTGCTGGGCGGCGCTGGAAATACCCTGAATCAGGCCGGCGAGGTTGTTCGACACCTTTTCGATTTCGCCCAGGGCGGTACCAGCGTCCTCGGCCAGGCGTGCGCCATTGACCACCTGCGTCGTGGTCTGTTCCATGGAACTGACCGCCTCGACCGTATCGGACTGAATGGTCTGCACCAGTGTTTCAATACGCTTGGTGGCGCCCGTCGCACGCTCGGCCAGTCGCTGGACTTCATCGGCGACCACCGCGAACCCGCGTCCGGCCTCGCCCGCGGAGGCCGCCTGAATGGCGGCATTCAGGGCCAGAATGTTCGTCTGTTCGGCGATGTCGTTGATGAGTTCGACGATCGAGCCGATTTCCTGTGAGGACTCGCCCAGCCGCTTGATGCGCTTGGACGTCTCCTGGATCTGCTCGCGAATCGAATCCATGCCCGAAATCGTCTGCCGCACGATCTGGGCGCCGTTGGAAGCGATCTGCACCGAGCGTTGCGCCACTTCCGCGCTGTCCTTGGAGTTCTTGGACACCTGGTCGATGGAGACCGCCATCTCGTTGATCTTGGCCGAAGCGGACGTGATCTGCTGCGCCTGCTGGGTCGCGGCGTCCGCCAGATGCTTGGCGGTCGCCTGGGTTTCCTGGGCGGCGGAGGACACCCGCACGGCCGTCTCGTTGATGGTCGTGACCAACGACCGCAATGCCTCGACCGCGAAGTTCACGGAGTCGGCGATCGCGCCCGTGATGTCTTCGGTCACGGTGGCCTTTACCGTCAAATCACCTTCGGCGAGGGTGCCCATCTCATCGAGCAGCCGCATGATGGCTTGCTGGTTGCGTTCGTTCAGGCTGCGGCTTTCGGCCGAACGCTTGCGCTCGGCGCCGATGAAGCTGAAGGCCAGCACGATCGCGAAAACCACCGCGAGTACCGCGCCCAAAAGGCCCCACCAGACGTTCGGGAACGGGCGGGTCTGGGGCAGATTGCCCAAGGCGTTGGATACTGCGTTGGCCTTCAGCAGCACGTCCTGTGAGTCCACCGAAGCCTGGGTGGCCGCGCCCTTGACGGTGACCAGCGTCGACGCCGCGGCGGTCACCTTCTGCACCGGAACCTGCAGCGCATTCCAGGTTTTCTGCATCTCGCCCAGAATCTTCTCGGCGGCGCCCGAGCTGCCATCGGCCAACTGCTTCAGGGTCGCACCGTAGTTGGTCGATCCAAGGGCGAGGCTGTTGGCCGCGGAAGCCGAATTGGCCCCACCCTGCAACACGACACCCATGTTGCTGAGCAGCCCGTTGCCCGATGCCAGCAGCTGCGAGGCCGTGTAGATCTGCGAGGATGAGCCCTTGGACTGCAGGATGTTGATGACCTGGTTGATCTTGGAGTTCAGGTCCGGCATCTGCTGGTTGAACGTGGCCGCCTGCGACGCCGAATCGAGCACCGCATCCTTGTTGGCCTCGATGTCGCCAAGGTCCTGGCTGAGCTGGTTCCATGACTTGGTCAGCGCCGCCATGGAACCGCGCATGGAAATCGTATTGCCGTAGGCGGGCAGGCCCGTGGCCGAATCGCCGGTATTGAGGTGCTGCACGGCCGCCGCAATCGCCGCGCGGGTGCTGGTGAGCTCCTTGAAGGCGTCGATGTTGCCGTTCGCCGCCTGCAGGGCGAAGTTCGCGACCTGCTGCGAATTCACCTGGATCTGGGTGGTGAGCTGGGCCGCCTGGCGATCCTGGCTGTCATGCCGGTTCAGCAGGAAGAAGTCCACGCCCGCCAGCACGATCGCCAGCAGCAACAGGATGATAAGCCAGGTCTGCAGGGACGCACCCTTGCGAGCTGCACCGGAATTCGCGCTCATGATTGCCACCTCATTGCCAAGTGTGTCGCATGCATGCTGGTTGCGCGCTGCCGGAGAGCTGATCCGGAGCGGTTGTCGTTGAAAGTCAGGCCATGGATGGCCGTTTTGGTGTTCATGGTCTAAAACCCCTCCAATGCCCCAACCCGCCAAGCGAAACCGCGATCAAGGACGATCGCAAAACTAGACGCCCGCATGCTGAAACTCCGCCGCATGCGCCAATTCCACCATGCTGAATCGCCCCAACCGCGTCGCGCCCAGGGTGACGTTTTCGGTCACGAAGCGCGCCAGGCCAGGGTCGGCCTCGCCTTCCGCGTTGGCGCGGTCGGCATCGGTCAGGTTGCGCTGCCCGGTCAACTCATCCACCAGCAGGCCGACGTTGCCGCCCGCCTGCTTGACCACCAGCACGCGCGCGCGGCCGGTGATGTGGGTACGTTGCCCGAACAGGAATTGCTTCAAATCCACCAGCGCGACCAGGTTGCCGCGCACGTTGGCGACGCCGAGGAGCCACGGGCGCGTCGCCGGAATGCTGGTGACCGGCGGCGGCGACATCAGGATTTCACCGATTTCGTCGATGCCGCTGACGAAATGGTGCTCACCCACGCGGAAGCCGATCGCGCGCCACAGGCCCGGAGCCTCGATCTGCTCGGGTACGCCCGGATCATGCGCGAGGCTGCGCCGCTCGTAGTTGGCCAGCAGCGCGTACGCGCCCGCCGGTTGCTCGGCAGAGGCCGCGGCCACGTCCGCCGGCACCGCGACGCTGCCGCGTTCCGGCGCGCGGTCCACTGCGTTGCCTGCTCCCCGGTTGCCGTGTCGCTTGCTCATCGTGTTTCAGCCGTTTGCCACGAGGAATTTGTTCACCCGCTCCACCAGGTCCTTTTCGCTGACCGGCTTCACCAGCACATCCTTGGCGCCCTGGCGCATACCCCACATGCGGTCGGTCTGCATGCTCTTGGTGGTGACGATCAATACCGGGATGGCCTTGGTGTCCGGGTCCTTGGTGAGGGTGCGGGTAGCCTGGAAGCCATTCATGCCGGGCATGATCACATCCATCAGCACGAGGTCGGGCTTGCTCTTGTGCGCCGCATCGATGCCCGCTTCGGCGGTGCCGGCCGAGGTGACCTTGTGCCCCGCGCGCTCCAACGCGCCGGAGAAGATCTTCACGTCGGTCGGCGAGTCATCGATGATCAGAATGTTTGCCATGCAGTCCCCCTTGGGCGCGGCCGGCTGCGGCGCACGCGTTACTTGACGACCGCGACGTGCTGGCGGATCGCGTCCAGCAGCTCGTCGCGCGTAAACGGTTTGGTGAGATATTGCTCGGAACCCACGATACGGCCCCGGGCCTTGTCGAACAGGCCGTCCTTGGAAGACAGCATGATCACCGGCGTCGAGCGGAACACATGATTGTTCTTGATCAGGGCGCAGGTCTGATAGCCATCCAGCCGCGGCATCATGATGTCGACGAAAATGATGTCCGGGCGCAGGTCGGAGATCTTGGCGAGGGCCTCGAACCCATCGACCGCGGTCAACACCTCGGCGCCCTCCTTTTTCAGGAGGGTTTCGGCGGTGCGGCGGATGGTCTTGGAGTCGTCAATGACCATGACCTTCAAGCCGGTCAGGTCATCATGGTTGGCGATATCATTCACGGTCAGGGTTCCACCTCGCAGGAGGCGGTGAAGATCCATGCAACATGGATGCCACACCGCAAACAATTGTGACGGCTATCACGCTGATTCCGGAAAAGCCCCACCCCCCGCAATCCGCCCCCTGTAGACGGATCCGGGATGCTTGCCCCGGAAAGACCGGCCGCTTGTGCCAAGATACACCATGCCGACGTCGTTGGAAGCCCCATGTCACAAACCTTTGCGGTGTTGATGGACCCGATCGAACGGATCCACCCGGAAAAAGATACGACCCTTGCCCTGCTGCTGGAAGCGCAGCGCCGCGGGCACGCCCTGCGCTATTCCCTGCAGGGCGATCTGGCGATCCGCGACGGAGCCGCGTGGGCCCGCCTGACGCCGCTTGAGGTCCGGGACAGCCGTACGGACTGGTTCACCCTGGGCCAATCGCGCTGGCAGCCGCTGGCCGGGGGCGCCGACGTGGTGCTGGAGCGCAAGGACCCGCCCTTCGACGCCCAATTCCTGTATGACACCCTGGTGCTGGATCTCGCCGAGCGGGCCGGCGTCCGGGTCGTCAACCGTCCGCAGGCACTGCGTGATTTCAACGAAAAACTGGCGGCCCAGTGGTTTCCGCAGTGCTGCGCCCCGGCGCTGGTGACGCGCCAACGTGACCAATTGCGGCATTTCGCGCACGAATACGGCAGGATCGTTGTCAAGCCGCTGGACGGCATGGGCGGCCACGGCGTGTTCCTGTCCGCCGGGGACGATCCCAACCTCAACTCGATCCTCGAAACCCTGGCCGGCGCCGACCAGCGGCTGGTGATGGCGCAAAAATACATTCCGGAAATCACCCAGGGCGACAAGCGCATCCTGGTGGTCAACGGCGAGCCCGTCCCCTACGCGCTCGCGCGCATCCCGCAGGGCACCGACTTTCGCGGCAACCTCGCGGCCGGCGGCAAGGGTGTTGGCCAACCGCTGAGCGATCGCGACCGCTGGATCGCGGCTGAAGTGGGCCCCGAACTCGCCCGCCGCGGGATCCTCCTCGCGGGGTTGGACGTGATCGGTGACTACCTCACCGAGGTCAACGTGACCTCGCCGACCTGCGCCCGCGAGCTGGATGCGCAGTTTGGCCTCAACATCGCCGGCCTGGTGCTGGATGCCATCGAGGCAACGCGCACCGGCACCGCAGCCCGGCCCACGGGTCACGCATGAATGCGGCGGCGGCGCCCGCGCTGTCGGGTGAACCGGCCAGCCACTTCGGCGCCGCGCTGCTGTTTTCGTTGCTGTTGCACGCAATCGTGATCCTCGGGATCGGCTTTCACTTTGCGCGGCCCGCGCCCAGCCTGCCGACGCTGGACGTCACCCTGGTCAACACCGCGAACGCGCAGGCGCCCAAACGGGCGGACTACCTTGCCCAGGCCAACAACGCCGGCGGCGGCAACAGTGACAAGGCACATCGCCCCGGTGCGCCGTTTTCCGGTGCGCTGCCGTTGACCGAGGCCGGCATCGCGCCGCGGCCGATGCTGCCGGCCGCACCGGCGCCGCGGGTCGCCAGTGGGCCGCACCTCCTGACGACCGCGGCGCCGGCCAAAACCAGCGTGGCGCAGCAACAGGACACCCGGGCCGAACCCCAACCGCAGGCGCGCATTGGACCGATCCCGGTGCAGCAGCGGCTGGCGATGGCACGCCTGACGCAGGAAGTCCGTGACGCGCAGGAAGCCTACGCACGCCGCCCGCACCGCAGATACATTTCAGCCAACACCCGCAGCGTCGCCGACGCCGCCTACCAGGTGTCCTGGGTGCGCCGCATCGAGCGCATCGGCAACCTCAATTACCCGGACGCTGCGCGCCGCCGCGACCTGCACGGTGATGTCGTGCTGTCGGTCACGCTCGCTGCCGACGGCACGGTGCGCGGCGTCACCATCAACACCAGCTCGGGGTACCGCGTGCTCGACGACGCGGCCGTTCGCATCGTCCACCTGGCGGCACCGTTTCCGCCCATCCCCAACGAAGAGGATGCCGGCGGCCACCGCATCACCGAGCTCGTGATCACGCGCACCTGGCAGTTCCTGCCCGGCAACCACCTGCAGACGCGCGCGACCCACTGAGGCCGGCCCACGCGCGTGCCGCCGCTACAATCGGCCCATGGCTACCCCGTTGTCCCTTGCCGGTTATTTCCTGATCGCGATGCCAAGCGTGGGCGATCCGAACTTCGAGCGCGGCATCACCTTCATCTGCCAGCACAGCGAAGACGGCGCCATGGGGCTCATGATCAACCGTCGTTCCGACTTCAACCTCGGCGAAGTGCTGCAGCAGATGCAGATGCCGTGCGAGCGCGCCGAAGTCGCCGCCACGCCGGTGCTGACGGGCGGCCCGGTGCAACCCGAGCGCGGCTTCGTGCTGCACGCGCTGGGCGAGCACGCGTGGGAATCGAGTTACCGGATCAACGACGGATTTGGCGTGACCACATCGCGCGACATCCTTGCGGCGATGGCCGATGGCGAGGGCCCCAGCCACGCGCTGGTGGCCCTCGGCTACGCCGGCTGGGGCGCCGGGCAGCTGGAGCGGGAACTGCTGGACAACGCGTGGCTCACCGTACGCGCAAGCGACCAGATCCTGTTCGAGACACCGCTGGATGACCGCTGGAAGGCGGCCGTTGCATCGATGGGCATCGATCCGGCCAACCTGACGTCGTACGCCGGCCGCGCATGAGCCGCGCTTTCGGTGCAGCGAAGGGTGCAGCGACGCGGATGCGTGCGCGGCTCAAGCACCACGCAGGTGCGGCGTCTCCTTCGGAACGAAGGGGACCGCCGCGAAGCGGCGAGGGGATGCTTCCACCCGCAACGGCAACCGCTCGCCGGTTCGTCGCCAAGCCATCCCCCCAGGGCGCCCCGCGCACGCGAGGGGGCAGGCAAATCCCATGACCGGCTGCGTGCTGGGGTTCGATTTCGGCACCCGCTGGATCGGCGTTGCCAGCGGCAATCGCATCAGCCGGTCGGCGCGCCCGCTCGCTGCGTTGATCGCGCAAGCGGGCAAACCCGACTGGCTGCGCATCGACGCCCTGCTGGCCGAGTGGCAGCCCGACGCACTGGTCGTGGGGTTGCCATTGACGCTCGACGGCGGCGAGCAAAAAACCAGCCAGGCCGCGCGCGCCTTCGCGCAGGCCCTGGGTGAGCGCAGCGGCCTGCCCGTACATCTGGTTGACGAACGCCACACCTCGCAGGAAGCCGCACGCCGGTTCGCCGCACAACGCGCGGCCGGCACGGCGCGGCGCCGCGATGCCGCCAATATCGATTCCCTGGCGGCCGCCGTTATCCTAGAGGGCTGGCTGGAGCAGACACCCTGAGCGCGACCATGCAGCACCTGCTGACCCTGGAAAACCTTGACCGACCCTCCATCATGCGCCTGCTCGATCGCGCCGAGCAGTTCCGCGCCCGCGGCGCCGCGCGCAGTCTTTTGGCCGGCCGCACCGTATTGACCCTGTTTTTCGAACCCTCGACCCGCACGCGGACGTCCTTTGTGCTGGCCGCCAAACGGCTCGGCGCCGATACCCTCAATTTTGACCTTTCCCATTCGTCCACCGTCAAGGGCGAGAGCCTGCTTGATACCCTGCACACACTCGAGGCCATGCACCTCGACGCGCTGGTCGTGCGCCACAACGAAAACGGCATGCCGGCCTACCTGGCCGCGCACGCGCATACCAAGGTCGCCATCGTCAACGCGGGCGACGGCACCCACGCGCACCCGACGCAAGGCCTCCTGGACGTCCTGACCATCCGTCAGCGCCGGCCCGATTTCGAGCACCTCAAGGTGACCATCTGCGGCGACATCCGCCATTCGCGGGTGACCCGTTCGGACGTGCAGGCCCTGCACACGCTGGGCGTGCGCGATATACGCCTGTGCGCGCCCGCCGCAATGCTGCCGGAAACGCTGGATGGATTTCCCGGCTGCAGCACCAGCGAGGACTTCGACCGCGCGATCGCCGGCGCCGACGTGGCGATGATGCTTCGCATCCAGAAGGAGCGCATGGCGGCGGCCCAGTTTCCGGCGGCCGCCGACTACCACGCGCACTACGGACTCACCGCAAGGCGGCTGACGCTGGCCGCGCCCGGCTGTCAGGTATTGCACCCGGGCCCGATCAACCGCGGCATCGAGATTGCACCCGACGTCGCCGATGGCCCGCAGTCACGCATCCTCGACCAGGTGGCCAACGGCGTCGCCGTCCGCATGGCGGTGCTGGCCGAGCTGGTCGGCCCGGCTGCCTGATCGCACGCAGGGCCTGCCCATTGTGTTGCGCGCGGTCCGGTACGCCGGCGTCAGAGCCGCCGCCCGGCGTCGCGGGTTTCCTGCAGCTCCACGTCCCCCAGCCCCTGGGACAGGGTGCGCGCGTCGCCGCCCTGCGCCAGCTTGATCGCCAGGCGCACCTCGTTGGCCGAGTCGGCGAAACGCAGCGCGTCCTCGTAACTGATGTGGCCGGCGTGATACAGCTCGACGAGGTTCTGGTCGAAGGTGCACATGCCAAGGTTGGTGGACTGTTTCATCACGTCCTTGATCTTGTGGACCTCGCCCTTGCGGATGTAGTCCTGCACCAGCGGCGTGCCCAGCAGGACTTCCATGGCCACCCAGCGGCTCTTGCCGTCGGGGGTCGGGATCAACTGCTGCGCGACAATGCCCTTGAGGTTCAGTGACAGATCCATGTACAGCTGGTCGCGGATGGTTTCCGGGAAGAAGTGGATGATGCGTTCCAGCGCCTGGTTGGCGTTGTTGGCGTGCAAGGTGCACAGCACCAGGTGGCCGGTTTCGGAAAAGTGGATCGCGTACTCCATGGTTTCGCGCGTACGCACCTCGCCGATCATGATCACGTCGGGCGCCTGGCGCAGCGTGTTCTTCAACGCGTTTTCCCAGCTGTCGGTGTCGATCCCGAGTTCGCGCTGGGTGATGATGCAACCCTCGTGCTTGTGGACGTATTCGATCGGGTCTTCGATGGTGATGATGTGGCCGGTGGAGTTCTGGTTGCGGTAGCCGATCATCGCGGCGAGCGAGGTCGATTTGCCCGAGCCGGTGGCCCCCACGAACAGCACGATGCCGCGCTTGGTCATCGCCAGCTGCTTGACGATCGGCAGCAGGTTCAGTTCCTCGATGGTTGGAATGCGCGACTCGATCCGGCGCAGCACCATGCCGACGCAGTTGCGCTGGTAAAAACACGACACGCGGAAGCGTCCGACGCCAGACACGCCGATCGCGAACTGGCACTCGTGGGTCTTTTCAAACTCTTCGCGCTGCTGCGGATTCATCACGTTCAGCACCATGTCGCGCGAGTCCTGCGCGGTCAGTGCGGTCTGCGTGATCGGCACGATGCGGCCGTTGACCTTGATCGACGGCGCCACGCCGGCGGTGATGAACAAGTCGGAAGCCTTCTTGTGCACCATCAATTTGAGGAACGAGGTGAAGTCGACGGCACTCATGGGCATGTCCTCACGCTGGGAACCCGCAGCAGCAGCCCTGCGCCGCTGCTACGGGATGACAACACCGTTGCACTCCGCGCCCTGCATCGCCCCGCATCCGCGTACCGCGCAGGATGAATGTCCGGCGTTCATTTGAATATTTCCTTGATCTTGGCGCGCATCATGGCATCCTGCCGCGTGACCAATCCGCGCCGCACCAGATCCTGCAGGCACTGATCCATCGTCTGCATCCCGTATTGCTGGCCGGTCTGGATCGATGAATACATCTGCGCGACCTTGTCCTCGCGGATGAGGTTCCGGATGGCCGGGATGCCGACCATGATTTCCCACGCCGGCACGCGGCCGCCACCGACTTTCTTCAGCAGCGTCTGCGTGATCACCGCGCGCAGGGATTCAGACAGCATCGAACGCACCATCGGCTTTTCGCCGGCGGGAAACACGTCGATGATGCGGTCGATGGTCTTGGCCGCCGAATTGGTGTGCAGCGTCGCAAACACCAGGTGTCCGGTTTCGGCCGCCGTCAGCGCGAGACGGATGGTCTCGATGTCGCGCATTTCGCCGACCAGGATGAAGTCGGGATCTTCGCGCAGCGCCGAACGCAAGGCCTCGGTAAACCCAAGCGTGTCGCGATGCACTTCGCGCTGGTTGATCACGCACTTTTGCGCGGTGTGCACGAATTCGATCGGATCCTCGATCGACAGGATGTGCCCGTAGTTGTTCTTGTTGACGTAGTCGATCATCGCCGCGAGCGTCGTCGACTTGCCGGAGCCCGTCGGCCCGGTCACGAGGATCAGGCCCTGCGGCTGGTTGATGAGATCCTTGAAGACCTTCGGGGTGCCAAGGTCTTCGAGCGTCCACACCTCGGCCGGAATGGTGCGGAACACCGCACCGGCGCCGCGGTTCTGGTTGAACGCGTTGACACGAAAGCGCGCGAGGCCCGGTATCTCGAATGAAAAGTCGGTCTCGAGGAATTCCTCGTAGTCGCGCCGCTGCTTGTCCGACATGATGTCGTACACCAGCGCGTGTACCTGCTTGTGTTCCAGCGCCGGCAGGTTGATGCGGCGGATATCGCCGTCGACCCGGATCATCGGCGGCAGTCCTGCCGACAAGTGCAAGTCCGAGGCTTTGTTCTTGACCGAAAAGGCCAGCAGTTCGGCAATATCCATGACCCCTCCCGATGAGTGCCTTGAGACGGCGCAACGCGACGCAGGGCGGGCTCACTGTGCCCGACGCCGGCCCATACCGCAAGCCCGCTGCACGCACCCCGAACCGGCCTTGAGTATACGCCCGCCGGCCCGCGAAAACCCGGCGCCGCCGCTAGCCGGCCGCGCCGTCGGACCCCGATCCGGCGGCGTCGCCGAAGTCCAGCGTCGCCACCGCACCCCGCCCGGCGCGCGGCGCCAGGCCCACGCGCCACCCGTACAACTCGCACAGCCGGCGCACGATCGCAAGTCCCAGCCCGGCGCCGCCTACGGTCACGCCCTCGCCGCGCTGGCCGCGCTGGAACAGGCGCTCGGCGTCCTCGGCCTTGATGCCGGGCCCGGTGTCTTCGACCCGCACCCTTCCGGCTTGCACCCGCACGACGATTTCGCCTTCCTGGGTGTACTTGCAGGCGTTGCCCACCAGGTTGCCGAGCGCCACCGCCACCACCGACGCCGGCGCATCGACCGTGAGCGCGGCTTCAACTTCGAGCCGCAGCTCCACCGCCTTGTGCGCCAGGTCCGGCCGGTGGGTATCGACCACTTCCGTGACCACCTTGACGACGTCGGTGCTCTCGCCGTCCACCGGCCCGGAACGCTCGGCCCGCGACAACAGCAGCAACGCCTGGGTGAGCTCGGTCGCCTGCCGCACCGCCCGCTCGATGCGCTGCAGGCGCGTGCGCAGCTTGTCGGACAGATCCGGCGCGCCGACCAGCAGCTCGGTGGTGCTGGCGATGACCGCCAGCGGCGTACGCAGCTCGTGGCTGACGTCGGCGTTGAACTCGCGATCACGCTGGATCAGGGCACTCTGGCGTGCGGCATAGTCATCCAGCGCGGCGGCCAATTCGCCGACTTCATCCTCGGCGAAATGCGGTGCCAGCGGTTCCATCTGGTGGCCACTGCGGAACGCGCGCAGGCGCTGCGCCAGCTCGGTGACCGGGCGCATCACCCGCCGCGACAACCAGTAGCCGACCAGCAGCGACAACAGGGTGAACAGCACCACCGCCGCGACGAGTCCCGTGACCAGCTGGCGCTTGCCCAGGCTCTCGCGGCTGATGTCGTAGGTAAGGAACGCATCCAATCCGTATTTCCGCACCACCGCCAGCTTGTAACGCTGCGGCATGCCGCCGGTGCCCCCGTGCATGTCATACACCCCCGAGGCCAGGCCCTGCCACGCCAGCGGCGCCTGGTACACGGTCTGGTCGTTCCAGAACCACACCACGATGAGGTTTGAATGCGGCGGCTGGTCCGGATGCTGGTGCTTGGTCTCGACCGCCTGGGTAAGATCGGCTTCGAGGCTCTGGTCGATCAGCTGGTTCTCGACCTTCGCGCGCACATACAGCGACGCCACGGCAAACAGCACGCTGAGGCCAAGCCCAAACAGCGTGAAGGTGACGATCAGCCGAAAGCGGAGCTTACGCCGGGACTGCATCCGGATCGACCATGCGGTAGCCGATGCCGTGGCGGGTGTGGATCAACAATTTGTCGAAGGGTTTGTCGATCGCGGCCCGCAGGCCGTGGATGTGGACCCGCAACGAATCGGAGTCGGGCAATTCCTCGCCCCACACCTTCTGCTCGAGATCCTGCCGCGTCACCACCGATGGACTGGCTTCCATCAGCGCCTGCAGCAGTTTCAGGCCAATCGGGTTCAGCTGGATCGACTGCCCGGCGCGAATCACCACCAAGGTGTCAAGGTTGAAAGTCAGGTCGGCGATCTTGAGGATGCGGCTCTTGGGCCCCTTGCCGCGCCGCGCCAGCACTTCCAGCCGTGCCGCCAGCTCCTGCAGGGCAAACGGCTTGGTCATGTAATCATCGGCGCCCGACTCGAACCCCGTCAGCTTCTGCTCCAGCGCATCGCGCGCCGTCAGCATCAACACCGGCGTCTGCTTGTGGGCTTCACCGCGGAGTTTTTTGCACACCTCGATGCCGTCCATCCCGGGCAGGGTCAGATCGAGTACGATCACGTCGAAATCGTTGACCACGGCCAGGTGCAAGCCGGTCACGCCATCGCCCGCAAAATCGACCACATGCCCGCGGTCTTCCAGGTAATCACCGATGTTGGCGGCGATATCGTTGTTGTCTTCGATCACCAGCACGCGCATGGTCGATTCCGTCGAATGCGGCTATCCACCGCGGTTGCAAGCTTAGCGAGAAACGCGTGCGCGCGCTGCGTTCCCCGACGGCCGCACGCGCTCAGCGCAGCCGCTTGAATGCCGTGACGCCTGCGCCGGCAGCGGTGACCGGCCGGCAAATGTGCGTGCCCGTCGTCACCACGCAGGGTTGCGCGGCAGCAGGCGATGCGGCGGCATCGGCCCCCAACACGAACGAGAACGCCTGGCGGTAACGCCGTCCGCCGGCCGTGGGCGCGGCAAACCGCCACTGCTGCAGGGCCTGCAGCGCCGCAACGGCAAACGGCCCGGCACCCGCGCCAAGCACTTCAAGGTGCCGCGGCACACCGCGCGCGTCCAGCGCAAATTCCACCACGACCCGGGCCTGGGTTCCCGCCCACAGTTCCGCGGCGGGATACACCGGCCGTACCGTATGCACGGCCCGCGGCGGCGCCGTCGCGGTGGCGGCCGCCGGCGCCAGCACACGCGCTGACGGCGGTATCGCCATCACCGGCGCACTACGCAGCGGCGCAACCGGCAAACGCAGGGAGGGCGGATCCAGCAGGCGCAGCGACCGGGGTGGCACCGGCGTGGGCGTTGCTGGTGCCAGCACGGCGGGTGGTACCGGCGACAGCGACGGTGCGCCGGCCGCGGCGTCAGCCCACTGCAGCGGCATCCGCGCCGTGCGTTGCTCCGTCGCCTGCAGCAGCGTGCGGTCGCTGGCGGCAACCAGCGCCAGCGTGCCGGCCCGCTGTGACGCGCGTTGCCACGTCGTCCACGCCAACCCAACCAGCGCCACCGCGGCCACGGCGATGAGCAGGTTTCCACGCGAGTGGCGGCGCGGCGCTGGCAGCGCCCCGGCAATGAACCACGCGCGTTCCGCCAGCACGCCGCCGCTGGCTGCCAGCGCGAGGGCGGTGTCCCCGGCTCGAAATGCCTCGAGATTGGCCAACGCCGCGACAAAGTCGCGGCGCCGCCCCCGGGTCACGCGCAGCGCCAGCGCATCGCAGCACAACTCGCGTTCGTTGCGTGCGTCGCGCGAAATCCAGTGCACCGCCGGGTGGTAGAAAAACAGCGTCTCCACCACCACCTGGAACAGGTTGGCAAGGTGATCCAGCCGCTTGAGATGCGCGAGCTCATGCGCCAGGATCAAGTCGATCTGCGCCGCGGGCATCCGCGCCAGGAGCGCAAGCGGCAGCACCACCGCCGGCCGCACCCACCCGACCAGCGTCGGCGTCACAACGCGCACGCTCGCGAGCACCGGCACCATGCGGCGCAGGCCGAGGGCGTCTGCAAACCGCCGCGCCCGCGCTTGCCACGCGGGCAGCGCCTCGGCGGCGCGCAGCAGCGCGCGCAGTCCGCGCCATTGCCGGAACACGCGCGTACCCAGCACGGCCACGCCCAGTGCCCACACCAACACCAGCCACGGCACCGCCGCAGCCAGCGCCCGGTGCCAGCCGGGCAGCGCCGGTGCCGGCGCGCCCGCCGCCCCCGCGCTCCCAAGCGCCGCCACCGCGGGCAGGTCCACCGCGGACAGCCCGGCCGCCAGTTCGCGCCACACGGTCACGGCGGGCCAGATCACGAGCACGGCAAGCGCGAGCAGCGCCGCCAGGTAGCGGGGGTTCCCGCGCGGCAGCAGCCAGCGTGCCGCGGCGTACACCAGGCCCACCACACCCGCCTGCCACACGAACTGCAGCAGCGCCCAGCCGAGTGCGGCGATGACGATGGAAACGAGTGAGGCTGCGTTCATCGATCCGCGTCCCGGTCCAGGCGATCGAGCAGCGAGCGGATTTCCTGCAATTCCGCATGGCTCGCCTGATGGTCACCCAATGCCTGCAGCACCAGCCGCGAAGGCGAACCATCAAATACCCGCCGCAACATGTCGGACACAAACTTTTTCTGGGTCCGCTCCTTGCTCACCGCTGCGCGGTAGACGTGCGCGCGTTGCGATTCGTCGCGCGCCACCAGCCCCTTGTCGTGCATGATCTGCAGCAGCTTCAGCGCCGTCGTGTACCCGGTACCCGAGCGTTGATTCAGCACCTCGTGCACGTCACGCACCGTGCAGGCGCCGTGTTCCCACAGCACCTGCAGGATTTCAAGTTCGGCTTCGGTGGGACGCGGAGGCGTCCATACTCGATTGGCCATCATCACCGCCTGCGCTTGGCCGCACGTCCACACGGACGTGCATGAAGGGTCGTCGCCACGCACCGCCGCGGGTCATCGTCGCGCGCGGCCGGTACGCATCCCGCACGCAATCGTGCATTACCAGTTGCCGCGTGTCGCATCCGGCGTACTCCGGCACCAGGATCAGTGGCCACCTCTCCGCTGGTAATCCGACTGCTGGTTGAGCTTCTGCAGGGATTGCTGCGCACCCCGCTCCTCTGCCTGAACCTGTGCATAAGTGCGGCAGGTCCTCACCGGCAGATGCGAGCCCACGGGCATTTCGCTGCGGCAGATCAGGCGGTCACCATCCTTTCGCGTCAGGATGGCATTGACGGTGCTCTGGTCGGCGAGCAGTCGCATTTTGCCAGCCTGGTCCATCTTGTCCACGCTGCCGAACTGGTCATACAGCGACTGCATGTCAGCGAAACTGCCATCAATGGTGGTGCGCTCGCGTTGGTCGATGTACTGCCAGCGGCCACCCGGCTGCATCTGCTGGCGAATGGCCGCAACGATGGCCGCGAAGTTGTCCTTGGTGTCGGCCTTCACGACGGGCTTGCCATGATCTTCAGGGATCGCAACGGCAGGTGCGGCGGCCGCCTGCACCGCGGTGGACGGCACCTGCGTCGCGGCTACAGGCTGCGTATCCGCCGCATCCCTGACCCCCCCATCTGCCGCGCAACCCTGCAACGCCAAACCACAGGTTGCCAACACCACCGCCACCACCCAACCCGATGTTTTCATGAGCCCCGTCTCCGTCGAACCGGCGCACCCGGATTGGTGCGACCGTAGCGAACGCTAATACACTACACGGGTACTGTCAACGAATTAGTTCGTACTATGACTGTCGTGCATCTTTCCGGGCTCTGCCGCGCCCGCGGCAAGCGCCGCTTCCACCTGCCCGATCATCGCCCCGGCAACGTCCACGCCGGTGACGGCTTCGATGCCCTCGAGACCCGGCGAGGCATTGACTTCAAGCAACAGCGGGCCGCGCGCGGAGCGCAGAAGATCAACGCCCGCGATGCCCAAGCCCAGCGCCTTGGCCGCGCGCACAGCCACCCCGCGCTCCGCCGCCGACAGCTCGACCGGATCACCGTGCCCGCCCCGGTGCAGGTTGGCGCGAAAGTCGCCGTCGCGCGCCACGCGCTGCATCGCGGCCACCACGCGTTCACCCACCACGAAACAGCGGATGTCCCGGCCCTCGGCCTCGCGCACGAATTCCTGCACCAGAAAATTGGCGTACACGCCCCGCAAGGCCTCGATGACGCTTTGCGACGCCACCGGTTTTTCCGTCAGCACCACGCCTGCACCCTGAGCGCCTTCGTTCAGCTTGATCACGTGCGGCGGCGCGCCCAGCATGTTCAAAAGATCGGCGGTGTCATCGGGGTTGTCGCCAAACACGGTGTCCGGCAGGTCGATGCCGTGCCGGGCCAGGAGCTGCAGGCTGCGCAGCTTGTCGCGCGCCCGCAGCACCGCGTCGGACGGGCTGGGCGTATACACCCCCATCATTTCAAACTGACGCAGCACCGCCGTGCCGTAAAAGGTGATCGACGCACCGATCCGCGGAATGACGGCGTCAAACCCCTGCAGTGGCCGCCCGCCGTAGTGCATGGCAAAGCCGTCGCGCGCGATCTTGAGGTAGCAGCGCAGCGGATCAAGCACGCGCACCCGATGCCCGCGCGCACGTCCAGCCGCAACCAGGCGCCGGGTCGAATACAAACGCGAGTTGCGCGACAGGATGCCGATTTTCATGCACGCCTCCCGTGCCATTCACGCACCAGCACAGGACGGCACCGCGGACGATACGCCGCGGTGCAGCCGGCAACCGCTGGCGTCGACATGGCGTGCGGCCCCTTCGTGGAGCGGGTGAAGGGAATCGAACCCTCGTCAGTAGTCGGGTGGGAAGGTGGCCTCGCGGCCACCCTCCCCCCTCAGAACCGTACGTGAGACTTTCGCCTCATACGGCTCAAGCAGCCTTGAACCCGCTCGAAGACCAAGGAGCGAGCGGCAGCCTAACCCGCGGTGGCGCGCGCGTGCAACTGCGCGTGACACGTGGGGTGGAGCACTTGCAGGTTCGACAATTGGTCGGTGCCGCCATGGACCCGCCAGACCTTGTGATGGATATGCCATCCCGTGGTCTTCGTGATCTTGCCGGCACAGACCGGACACTCGCCGTCCTGCTGGTTCCAAAGCCAATACAACTTCCTGCGTCCTTGCAACGTTTCCCGCATCCGGCGCATCAACCGCTCGTCGAAATACGGTTCGTCCTTGGGGTCGTACGGATTGGCATCGGATCGCACCTTGACGTACCTGCCCACATGAATTCTGGACAGGCGCACAAGGCTGTACTCATCGGTCTGAAAGAGCCAGTCGCGTGGACCTTCGCAACGAAAATACCGTCGTTTGATCCAGCGCTTGCCCTTCATCGGATGACGTCTGATCGCCCACCGCCACAGCGCGCGCGTGATCAGGTAGTCCAGCCGCGCGAACTCATGGGACGCATGCACGACTCGGTGGTAGTTGCCCCAACCCCGAATGATCGGGTTCAAGGCAAAAATCACGTCGTCCTGACTCGCGCCCCGGAGCTCGTGCAACCGGCTACTGACTTTGGCGTAAAACGCTTTGGCGTTTGACTTCGACGGGACCATGCGCAGGAATTGCCTGTGCCTGCGCACGTGCCAGCCCAGAAAGTCGAACCCGTCGACAGCCCGGGTGACCTTCGTCTTGGTGACCGAGAGCGACAAACCTCTCTCGGCAAGAAACTCCACCAGCAGTGGCTTGACTCGAGTTTCCAGCGCGTCTTTTGACGCGGCGGTCACCACGAAATCGTCCGCATACCGGATGAAGTTGACTTTGGCCCGGCGCGGAAGGTTGTCTTGCAACAACCGCTCCACGCCGTCCAGCACGAGGTTCGCCAAGGTCGGGGAAATGATCCCTCCCTGCGGCGTACCTGCGACCGTCGGAAACAGCCTCCGACCCTCCACGTATCCGGCTTTGAGCCACCGCGACAGCACCTGCCGATCCATCGGCACGTTGCGCACCAGCCAATCATGGCTGATGTTGTCGAAGCAGCCTTTGATGTCGCCTTCCAGTACCCATTCCGGCGAGTGCTTTCGGCTCAGTGCGTTGTGGCACTGGGCGATCGCATCCGCCGTCGAGCGTCCGGAACGAAAGCCGTACGAGTTGCGGTCACCCTTGGATTCCGCGACTGGATCGAGCGCAAGCCAGTAAAGCGCTTGCATTGTTCGATCCTTCATCGTCGGTATACCGAGGGGCCGTTTTCCGCCATGAGCCTTCGGGATGTGGATCCTGCGAAGCGGCTTGGGTCGGTATCCACGCGAGTCCAGCGAGGATATCGCCTGCCACTTCTCCGTGGGCGTGGACCACGTGATGCCGTCCACGCCGGGAGTCTTGCGGCCTTGGTTCTCCGTTACCCGGCGCACCGCGACTGCTTTTGCGGTGGTCGAGCGAACGAGCAACCTTTGCAGACGTCGAACGCTGCGCCAGTCGTCGTTCTCGGCTGCCTTCGCTATGCGGGTCTGCAACCTCCTGACGTTCCGGAACGTGCTGGCCCACGGAATCGTGTGCCATGCGTTCCAGCTCGCGGAGGCGACATCGCCATTTGAAATGGCGTCCATATTCATCCTCCAAAGTTGGAGCGGGTGAAGGGAATCGAACCCTCGTCAGTTGCTTGGGAAGCAACAGCTCTGCCATTGAGCTACACCCGCCCACGACCCTTTGGGGATGGACGTATCCCCTGATGGGGATTCGTCACCCCATCGGGAGTAGGTTGTCAGACCTGTCTAGCGACAGGCCACCACGCGGAAGTCAGCACCCTTTCGGGTCGGGGCGATCGTTTCATCCCCTATCCCGGACATTACACCCGGGCATTCGCTTTGTCCGCAATCCTCGTTCCGCTGGTGCACCAGCCACCCTCACGGGCGACCTTGTCGTTCGATGCCTTGAACGACGCACCGTCGGAGTTACGACGGTCCGCACAAGTAGCAGAGTTGGGAGGGTCCTGTCTTTTCGCCGGGGATCGTGTTGTCAGCGTGTGCCGACCAAGCAACGGCACATCCGATCCCATCCCATTTTGGGCAAGGCTCACCAGATGCTTGAGCCCATCTAGCTTGACGACGATTACAACGACAGTTCGTGTGAACTGACCCTTCAACCCAGCCTAGCGCCTCATCTGGATGCATCTTCCAGAATCACGCCGACCCCTCGCGGGGTTCAGCGTACCCCGAGAGGTGGCTACATTGTCAGAGCGCTCGGCACGGAACCGTTACCAATTCCGCACTGCTCCTTGACTACCGGTGGCTGAACACCGGGCCTGTTCAACCCTCGCGGGCAGACAGGCAACTACTTGCGCGGCTTTCGCCGCCTAGTCCCCGCACCACCATCCAGAGGATGAGGGTACGGCGTTGTCACGGTATACACCGTGGTTCTCCCCTTGCGCATCAGCCACGCTGATGCTCGGGGGACTTCTCCGCGTACTGCGCTATAAGGTCGCAGTTACCTTTGACAACGCACAAGACGTCTAGCGGTTCGTCTCGCACGCTTGGGAAGCTACAGCTCTGCCATTGAGCTACACCCGCGCTGGAAAGGGAATGTTAACGAGGCGCCTGCAGCGCGCGCAATGGGCGCCGGGTGACTCGCGCTTAACCGGAGGCTCACGCCGGTGGTTGCACCCTGTCACGGTCACGCCAGCGTTCAGAATGCATGGATTGAAATAACCACGTCGGCCGCCGGGCGCCGCACCGACGCACACTGGACGCGCCCACCCAGTCCGGGGGTTCCCATGTCCCGCTTCCGCTTTTCGCACTTGTTGTTGGCGACACTTGGCGTTTGCGCACTCGCGATGGGCGCCGCCGCCCAGGCCCAGCAGTACAGCGGCCCCGCGCCTGCCGATGCCGGCAACGACCAGATCCCCGACCGCGTAGCCCGCCTGGCGTACCTGTCCGGACAGGTGCAATTTGCGCCAGCCGGCGAGGACGCGTGGGGCGAGGTGCAGATCAACCGTCCGATGGTGGTCGGTGACCGGCTGCTGACCGGCGATGATGGCCGCGCGGTGCTGGAGCTTGGCGACGCGTCCGTTCGCATCGACCGCGACACCGCGTTTGATTTTCTGAACCTGGCCGAGGACAACATCCAGGTCGAGCTGTCACAGGGCACCCTCAACATTGCCGTGCGCCAGCTCGCGCAGGGCGAGAACGTCGAGATCGACACGCCGACCATCGCCTTCGTCGCCGCCACCCCGGGCATTTACCGCATCGACGACGACCCGAGTGGCACCGGCAGCATGGTGACGGTGTTCCAGGGCTCGGGCACGGTGTATGGCGAAAACGGTGTCAGCCGCCAGGTCCTCGCCGGCACTGCGTATCGGTTCAACGATTCCGCGCTCGCGAGTGTTGACGCAACGGGTCTGCCCGCGCCCGACGACTTCGACCGTTTTTGCGAAGCCCGCGACAACACCTACCAGCGCTACGCCGAGCAGCCGCAGCAATACGTTCCGCCGCAGATGGTCGGCGGCGATGACCTGTACCAGTACGGCCAGTGGGACTCGGTGCCCGAGTACGGCACGGTCTGGTACCCGAACACGGTGCCGGTTGGCTGGGCGCCGTATCGCTATGGCCACTGGGCCTGGATTGATCCCTGGGGCTGGACGTGGGTTGACAACCAGCCGTGGGGCTTTGCGCCGTTCCACTACGGGCGCTGGGCCTACATCGGCAACCGCTGGGGCTGGATGCCGGGGCCGGTGAACGTGCGCCCGGTGTACGCGCCGGCGCTGGTGGCCTTCATCGGCGGCGCCGGCTTTTCGGCGTCCATCAACATCGGCGGCGGGCCGGTTGGCTGGTTCCCGCTGGGGCCGCGCGATGTGTACGTTCCATGGTTCCATGCCTCACGCCGCTACTTCACCAACGTGAACATCACCAACATCCGCAATGTGTATGTGAACCGCACGGTGATCAACAATTTCTACGGTGACTACCGCGCGGGCCGCCGGCCGCCGTTTGGCCGCAACGACTACGCCTACCGCCACCTGGCGGGAGCGGTGACGGTGGTGCCACGCACGGTCTTCGTCGGCGCGCGGCCGGTGCATGCGGCGCGGTTGCGCCTTGACCGTGCACAGCTTGCACGCGCGGACGTTGCGTTGCGTCCGCGCGCGACGCCCGAACGCGCGAGCCTCGGGCTGGCGCGGCCACGCGCGCAACCGGCACTGTTCAAGGGCCGGACACCGTTCGCCCGTCCGGTGGTCGCACGCCGCGCGCCGGCCCCTCGCGCGGTTGCCTTTGCCACCCGCGAGAAGCTCATCGCGCGGCAACACGGGCAGCCGTTGACGCCCGCGCAGCTGCAGGGCCTGCGCAACGCCCATCCGGCCCTCGCGGCCCACACCGGGCGCGTGAAACTGGTGCCGGCGCTGGCCACCGGCGCGGCGGAGCCGCGCGGCAACGCGCCCACACCCGCGCGAACCAATCCCGGTTTCCGCAACCAGATCCACCCCATTCCCGCGCGCAACCCACCCCCCGAGCGCGTGGGGGCACCGGTCAGCCGTGTGGACCAGCCGCCAGGCGCATTCCACAACCAGATCCATCCGATTCCAGCGCGCCGTCAGCCGGAACCGGCAAACCCCGGCGCGTTGCCATCGGCACGTTTCCGCCATCCCGAGGCACCTGCAACCCTGCCCCGGGCGCCCGTGCTGCGGCCGGCCGAGCGTGCACAGCGGCCGGCGGGGGCCGAACCCCAATTGCCCATCGCGCGCCCGATCGAGCGTGCGCCGCAACCGGTCAACCACGCGCTGCAGCAGCAGCGGCAGGCCGACATCGAAGCCAGCCAGCGCGCCCGCGCGCAGCAGGCACAGCAGCAACGGTTGCAACAACAGGCCGAGCAGCGCATCCGCACCGAGCAAACGCAACAGCAACGCGAACAGTCGATGGAGCAGCAACGCATGCAGCAGCAACAACGCGAGCGCGAACAATCGATGCAGCGGCGGCAATCAATGCAACAGCAACGCGTCCTGCAGACACAGGAACAACGTGCCAATGCGCTGCAGCGGCAACCGCCGCGCCAGCGTGAGATGCAGCGCGCACCCGAACACGCGCAACAACGCGCGCCTGAGCGACGCGCACCAGCCAAAAAGCACCCGCCGGAAAGCAGCGGCGACCGACCTCTGTGAACGCGCCGCGCCCGCGGCGTGAACCGCGGGCGCCCCACCGGCATCGGCGTACCCGCGCTACGGCCACCCATGGACGACCGTGGCGGCGCCCGGCACCATGGGCGATGGATACTTGCCGGTAACCACCGTGTTCGCAGAACCACCCGCCGTCCAGCACCGCCGCGGCATCCACAGCTTCGTCCTGCGCGAAGGCCGCATCACCCCCGCGCAGCAACGTGCGTTCGCCGCGCACTGGGCGCGCTTCGGGCTCGACTACGCAGGCACGCCGCGTGACTTTGATGCGCTGTTCGAACGCGCGGCGCCCCGCGTGCTTGAAATCGGCTTTGGCAACGGCGAGGCGCTGGCATGGGCGAGCGCGCACGATCCGGCACGCGACTACCTTGGCATCGAGGTGCATCGCCCGGGCGTCGGCCGGCTGCTGAACGCACTGGCGGCGCAGGACGCCGGCAACGCGCGGATCTGGAATCACGACGCGGTCGAAGTGCTGCAGCACGAAATTCCGGTCGCCGCGCTGGACGAAGTGCGCATCTGGTTCCCCGACCCGTGGCCGAAAAAGCGCCACCACAAGCGGCGCCTGATCCAGCCGGCTTTCGCGGTGCTGCTGGCCACGCGCGTCAAGCCACGCGGGCTGTTGCACCTCGCGACCGACTGGCCCGAGTATGCTGCGCACATGCAGGATGTACTGGCCGCGTGCACGGAGTGGCGCCTGCGTCAGGGGCAAAGCGGTGAATCGATGCGACCAGCGTGGCGAATCGAGACGCGCTTTGAACGCCGTGGGCGCGCGCTTGGCCACCCGGTTACGGATCTGTTGTATGACCGTGTGCCATCCTCTGCCGATTCCCGACATCCACTGACCTGAGCGGACCCTGGCGCCAATGGAGCTGACCCTCACCCCCGAGATGATGCTGGTGCTCGGGCTGGTCGGGTTCACCATTGTGATGTTCATCCTGGAGTGGGTGCGCGCCGACGTGGTCGCGCTGCTGGTGCTGGTGGTCATCGGCATCACGGGGCTGATGCCGGTCGACAAGCTGTTCGATGGCTTTGCCTCGAACGCCGTGCTGTCCCTGATCGGCATCATGATCATGGGCGCGGGACTGGACCGCACCGGCGTCCTCAACAAGGCCGCCGCCTTCATCCTGCGCCTGTCCGGCGGCATCGAGAGCCGCGTGTCGCTGCTGCTCAACGCCACCACCGGCGTGCTGTCCTCGGTCATCCAGAGCCAGGCCCTGGCGGCATTGTTCATCCCCGTGGCGAGCCGGCTTTCCTCGCGCACCGGGATTCCGCTGAAGCGACTGCTGTTGCCGATGGCGTTCTGCATCCTCGCCGGCACCAGCATGACGCTGATCTCCAATTCGCCGCTGATCCTCTTGAACGACCTGATTGCCAGCGCCGACCGCAACCTGCCACCAGGCGCGCAGACCATCGAACCGTTCAAGCTCTTTGCCATTACCCCCATCGGCATTCCATTGCTGCTGCTGGGCGTTGGCTATTTCTGGTTCCTGACCCGCCACCTGATGCCCGACGACGATGACAAGCCGCGCGTCACGCCGGGCCGCACCGAAAGCTACTTTGCCAACACCTACGGCATCGACGGCGAAGTCCACGAGCTCACGGTGACGGCGGACAGCCCGCTGGTCGGCATGAGCATCGGCGAGGCCGAAACGCTGGATGGCGCGCCATTGGTTCTCGCCCTCAAGACGGGCAACGAGGCGCGGCTGGCGCCGCCCGCCGACCAGATGATCTGGGTGGGCAGCGTGCTCGGCGTGCTCGGCACGCGGCCCAGGGTCGCCGCTTTTGCCGAGGCCAACCAGTGCCGCGTCAACGACCGCCTGCAGGCGCTGGCCGACATGTTCAACCCGACCCGCGCGGGCATTTCAGAGGTGGTCATTCCCCCCAGCTCAAAGTTCATCAAGCAGCAGATCGCCGAACTTGGCCTGCGCACGCGCTACGGGATTTCCGTGCTCGCGGTCAACCGCGGCGAGACGGTGACCCGCGGCGAAGACGTGCGCAAGATGACCCTGCGGGCCGGCGATTCGCTGGTGCTGCACAGCTACTGGCGCGACCTCGCGCTGGCGGCGGAAGGCCGCGACCTGGTACCCGTCACCGACTTCCCAAGCACCGAACAGCGCCCCGGCAAGGTACGCTACGCGCTGGTGTTTTTCGCGCTCGCGCTCGGCCTTGGCCTGTTCACCAACCTGCACCTGTCGGTCGCGATGATGACCGGTGCGATCGGGATGCTCTTGGCCGGCGTTCTCAACATGGACGAGGCCTACGGCTCGATCGCGTGGAAAACCATCTTCGTGATGGCGTGCCTGATCCCGCTCGGTGCCGCCATGGACTCCACCGGCACCGCCGCGTGGATGGCGCAGGAACTGATGCACTACGTCGGCCACCTGCCGCAGTGGGCGATCGAAGCCAGCCTTGCGGTGCTGGCCCTGGTGTTCTCGCAGATCATCTCCCACGTCGCGACCGCCGTGATGATGGTGCCGATGGCCATCAACATTGCGCTGGCCTCGGGCGGCAACCCGTCGGCCTATGCGCTGATCGTGGCGCTGTCGGTATCCAACACCTTCCTGCTGCCGGGCGCGAGCCCAACCCTGCTGATCGTCGCCGGCCCCGGCGGCTACAAACCGCGCGATTTTGCGCGGGTGGGCCTGCCGCTCACGGTGCTGACCCTGGTGGTGACGGTGGTGATGGTGAACGTGGTCTTCCATTGACGACCCGTCACGCGACCGCGGCCGCGGCCGCCCCCCCCCCAACTCCGCGTCAGGCGCGCCCGCGCAGGCGATCCAGGCTCCACGGTCCTGGGCCGGCGGTGGACAAGTACAGGAACAGGAAGCAGAACAACACCGCGCCTTGGCCGCCATTGAGGTACGGGAAAATGTGGTTGACCGGGAAATGGACCATGAAATAGGCAAACGCCATCTCGCCCGACAGGATGAACGCGACGGGTCGCGCGTACAGGCCAACCAATAACAGGGACCCGCCGCCGAATTCCAGGATGCCGGCCAGCCCGGGTGCCAGGGTGAACAGCTTCGCCGAAGCGATCAGTTGGAACGGCCCGCCGGGCAGGTGGAACAGCTTGTCGAGGCCGTGGCACAGGAACAGGAACGCGGCCACGATCCGCAGGATGCTCAACAGGTACGGCGCGGCGCCGCGCCAGAAGGACTTGCCGCCAGCCATGCGGATTCTCCGGTCAAGGTGGGTTCGAACCGGGCCGGCGGCGTGCGCGCCAGCCCCGTGCGTACGATAACGCAAATCCGGCGCGCGGCGCCGGCACATTCATGCGCCGCACAACGCCTGCACGTCGGCGCGGCCACGCGGCAACCCGGCCGCCAGGATTTCCTGCCCGTGTGCGGTGACCACGATGTCATCCTCGATGCGAATGCCAAGGCCGCGCCACCTGGCGGGCACGCTGGTGTCATCCGGCGGTATGTAGATGCCAGGCTCCACCGTCACCACCATGCCCGCTTCCAGCAGCCGCGGCTCATCGTCCACCCGGTAATCGCCGACGTCGTGGACATCCAGGCCAATCCAGTGCCCCGTCTTGTGCGGGAAGAAGCGTTTGTAGGCGCCCGACTGCAGCGCCGCCCGCGCGCTGCCGGGCAACAGCTTCAAGCCGCACAGGCCGTCCACGATCACGCGCGTCGCCGCGGTGTGCGCGGCGGTGAACGCGCGCCCCACCCGCACCTCGCCGATCGCCGCCTGCTGTGCCTCGGCCACCACGTCATACAGCGCGCACTGCGCGCGCGAGAACCTGCCCCCGACCGGCCAGGTGCGGGTGATGTCCGACGCGTAGCACTGGACCTCGGCGCCGGCATCGATCAGCAACAGGTCGCCAGCCGCCAGCCGCCCACGGTTCGCGTTGTAGTGCAGCACACAGGCATTGCGGCCGGCGGCGACGGTCGGCGGATAGGAGGGCACCGCGCCGTGCGCGTGCAACGCATGCAGCAATGCGGCCTCGACCTGGTATTCGGCGACGCCCGGACGCACGGCCCGCAACGCCTCGCGCTGCGCCGCGGCCGCGATCTCGGCGGCGCGCCGCATCAGCGCCAGTTCCGCCGGCGACTTGAACAGGCGCAGTTCATGCAACAGGTGCCCGAGTGAAACAAATTCGCGCGGCACCACGCCGCCGCCGCGGCTCGAGCGCAGGCGCCGCATCCAGCGCAGCAACCGCGCGTCGAATTCATTTTCCCGCCCGAAATGGCAGTACAGGCGCGTACGCCCTTCCAGCATGCCGGGCAGGATGTCGTCGATGTCCTCGATCGGGAATGCATCGTCCACGCCAAAGTGCGCCACCGCGGCTTCCGGCCCCACGCACGCGCCTTCGATGCGCTCACGCGCAGCGTCATGCTCACGGCAAAACAGCACCACCTCGCCCCGCTGCCGCGCCGGCAACAGCGCCAGCACGGCATCGGGTTCCGGGAACCCGGTGAGGTAGTGGAAGTCCGAATCCTGCCGGTAGGGCCAGGCCGCGTCGGCGTTCCGCATCCGCCGCGGCGCCGCCGCGACGACCAGCGCCGCGCCGCGCCCCGCCATGCGCATCAACTCGCGCCGCCGGCGCGCAAATTCCGCGGGCGTGATCATCCGCGCGCCGCCGGTGCGCACACCGCATACAGCCGCGCGATGCCCTCGCGGATGAAGTCGAGTACATCGTCAAGTGCCGCGGCATCATCGGCCTCGACCTCAAGGCGCGTGGCCGCAATCTGCCCAAACAGGCGCAGCAGCTCGCGCAGGGCCGGGTCGGCCGCGTGCTCGACCAGCACGCCGGTCAGGCCGAGCCCGCCCAGAAAACCCCGGCACCAGTCGACGACGGCATCCGCCTGGCGTGCGAGGTCGCCGGCCGGCAACAGCAGCTCGACGGGCTCGTGCGCACGCAGGTGCGCGCTGATGCGCGCAGCGGCACGCTCGATCAGTCCATGCAACTGGCGGTCGGCCGCGGCATCGGCCGACTCGGCATCGAGCGCCAGCGCCGCCAACAGTTCGTGCGGGGGGCCACCCCAGCCGGCGCACAGGAAGCCCGTCACCGAGCCGTGCAACTCGGCCGGCGCCGGGCCCAGGCGCGTGCGCGCCAGCAGTTGTCCCCATTCGGTGTAGCTGTTGACGGTCATGTCGCGTTTGCACCCGGGTTGCAGCGGCGTTCCTGGACGGCGCATGTCATTCTAGGCCACATGCCACCTGTACTTTCCGGCCATGTTCCCCACACCCGGTTTGGTTAAACTGGGCGCACGACCTTGCGGCCGCGGCCGTCGGCACGGGTCGGGCAACGTCGTTCAGGTCGCTGCAAGGGCCAGGTCTACCTACCATGAACCGTATGCCATGGCGCCGCCCGTAATCATCCGGCAAGCCGCAGCGACAGTCGATGCGGGCGCCGCCCACGCGTTCGCGGCGTGCAAAGGGCATGCGCGGCCGCCACGCTTTGCGGTGCACGCGGCCCTGGCGCTGCTGGCATTGGCGGGCTGCATCGGCGGCATGCCGGGTGCGCGTGCCGCGGCCACGACCGCGGCCACGGCCACGCCAACCCACTGGCAGGCATACCAGCGCGATTTCTACTTCCAGCAACTCAACGGGCGCAACGGCCTCGCGCAGAATTCGGTGTCGCTGGTATTCCAGGACCACACCGGCTTCATGTGGTTCGCGACCCAAGGCGGGCTGTTCCGCTACGACGGCTACACCCTCACCCGCTACAGCCACGACCCCGACCGCGCGGACAGCCTGCCCGAGAACTACAAAGTCACGGCACTGGCGGACGCCGGCGACGGATTGCTGTGGGTCGGCTCGAGCATGGGCGGCCTGGTGCTGTTTGATCCCGACACCAACCGCACCCAGCCGCTGCCAACCGCGATCACACGCCGCGAAACCAGCGTCACCAGCTTGTTGCGCCTGCCGGACGGCGACCTGCTGATCGGCGGCCCGCAGGGCGTGGACCGCCTGCAGGGCGGCAGCCGCAAGCCTTCGATCCGGCCGATCTGGGCCGAACCCGCAGGCACGCAGCTGCCAGTGGCGGTACTGACCCGCTGCAGCGACGGCCGTGCGTACGCCAGCGCCGGGAGCCAGGTGATCGCGCTGGACCTGGTCAAGGCACAAGGGCGTGTATTGGCAACGGCCGGGCAGCCCATCAACGACCTCGTGTGCGCGCCGGACGGCCACCTGTTGCTCGGCACCGCGCGCGGCCTCAGCAGCGTCAACCCGGCCGACGGCACGCTCCACGCAGCCTGGCAGGCCAAACGTGCGGGCGTCGTGGCCATCGCGGTGGATCACGCCAGGCGTCTTTGGCTCGCGCTGAGCGATCACAGCCTTCTGCGCCTGGACCCGGATGGCAGCCAGATCCGGGTGCAGCCAGCCCCCCTCGGCATCGACGGCGGCTTGCCCGATTCCACCATCAATACCCTGTTGGTCGACCGCACCGGGATGCTCTGGGTCGGCACCCACGCGGCCGGCGTGGTCTGGACCCGTACCGACCGCGAGCCGATCGAAGCCGCGCTGAACCTCAACGGCGACCTGCGCCAACGCGCCTTCGTCCGCAGCTTCCAACCGGCCGCTGGCGGCCGCCTGTGGGTAGCGCTCGGCGGCGCCGGCCTGGCGCTCTATGATCCGGCCACCCGCATGGTCAGCGGTTACCACCAGGCCCTTGCCAACGCCGTCGCACCGCTGTATCCGCACGCAAGCGGCACCCCGGCCGCTGTTCCGGTACCGCCCCGCGCCACCAACGACGCCAATTGGTTCAAGCCGGTGGCACCGGATGACGTGCGCGTACTTGATCTCGCCACCCTGCCCGACGGGCAGCTGCTCCTCGCCACCAACCAGGGCATTCTCGAGTTCAACCCGGCGACTGGCACCGCGGCAGTGCTCAAGCTCGACGGCAAACCCGACAGCACGCCGACGCGCACGTTGTTGCGGGCCCGGAACGGTGACCTGTGGACGGCAGTGTCCAACGCCGGCGGGCTGCTGCACTATCACGCCGGCCATCTGGTCCGGCACTTTGACACGGCCGACGGTCTGGCCAGCAACAATGTCATGGCGCTGGTGGAAGGCCCGCACGGCAACATCTGGGCCGGTACCACCAACGGCGTGTCGGTGGTCAACCCGGCCAGTGGCCGCATACGCACCCTGCGGGAAGTCGACGGTGACCCGCATTCGCTCGCGGGCCACACCGTCATCAGCCTCTTGTTCGACCGCAAGGGCGGACTCTGGGCGGGCTCGCTGTCGGGCATCAGTTACCTGCAGCACCCCGATGCCAGCAGCGCGAGCTTCCAGCGCTTCACGCTGAAGGATGGCCTGCCCGACAGCACCATCAACTGCCTGCTGGAGGACGCCGGCGGCCACATCTGGTTCAGTACCAACCTTGGCCTGGGCCGGCTGGACCCGGCAACCGGCGCCGTGCGTACGTTCGGCGAGTCGGACGGCACCCAGGGCAACGAGTACGACTCGGGTGCGTGCCTGCGCACCGCCGACAACGTGTTGCTCTTCGGCGGCAACGGGTTTGACCTCATCCATCCCGCCCGCCTGCGCGCACCAGGTCCACCGGCGCCCATCGCATTCACCTCAATCTACTCGAGCCACGGCAGAGTGCCGCTGCCCCCAGCGGCCGCGAGCGTGCTGCGTCTTGGCGCCGCCGATCGCACCGTCTACGCCACCTTCAGCACCTTTGACTACGCCGCCTCAACGCGCAACCGCTACCGCACGCGCTTGCTGGGCACGCCGCACCCGAGATGGTCGCGGCCAACCACAGACCATTCGGCGGGCTACACCGGCCTCGCGCCCGGCCACTACGAGCTCGAAGTCCAGTCCCTCCTCCGCAACGGCAGCCCTGGCAACATCGCCACCCTGCGCTTCCAGATTCCGGTCGCGTGGTGGTGGAGCCTGCCGATGCGCATCGTGTACGTGGCGGCATTCGTCCTGCTGGTGCTGATCGCCCTGCTCGGCTGGCGCAGCCACCACCAGGAGCAGGTGCGCTACCGGCGCCAGCTGCGCCTGCGCGAGACCCGTCTGCGCCAGGCGCTGTGGGGCTCCGGCGACGAGTTCTGGGACTGGAATCTTGAGCGCGGCACGATCCTGCGCCTCGGCCCGGAAGGTGCGCCCGGCGGGCACCACGAGGAATCCATCGCCGCCGACGAATGGCGCGCCACGATGGTGCATCCCGACGACCTTGCCAGCCTCGACCACGCCCTGGCCGAACACATCGCCGGGCACACCGGGCACTTTGAAGTCGAGCACCGCGTGCGCGGCCGCGACGCCGAATGGACGTGGGTCATCTCGCGCGGCCGCATCGTCGAGCGCGACGCGAACGGCAAGCCGCTGCGCATCTGCGGCACCGAGCGCGACATCAGCGTGCTGCGCGCCGCCGACAGCGACCGGCGCATCGCCACCGAAGTGATCCGCAACATGAGCGAAGCGGTCACGGTCACCGACCTCAACTTCCGCTTCATTTCGGTCAACACCGCGTTCACCCGCATGACGGGCTACGCCGAGCACGAAGTCCTCGGGCGCGATTCCGCGATCCTCAACGGCAGCCGCCACGGCCCCGGCAACTACGACCAGCTGCGCCAGACCCTGGCCGAGACCGGCCACTGGCGCGGCGAACTGTGGCAGCGGCGGAAAGACGGCGAGGAATTCCTGTGCTGGGTCGAACTCAACGAGGTGCGCGACGCCAGCGGCGAGCGCACGCACCTGATCGGTGTCCGCACCGACATCACCGACCGCAAGCGGGCCGAGCAGGAACTGCGCTACCTGGCCAATTACGACACCCTGACCGGCCTGCCCAACCGCGCGCTGCTGGGCGAACGCCTGGGCGCGGCCGTGATCAGCGCGCGCCGCAGCGGGCAAAAGGTCGGCCTGCTGTTCCTCGACCTCGATCGCTTCAAGCACGTCAACGATTCACTTGGCCACACCGCCGGGGACCGCACCCTCAAGGCCGCCGGCGCGCGCCTGCGCCAATGCGTGCGCGAAACCGACGTCGTCGCGCGCCTGGGCGGCGACGAGTTCACGGTGGTGCTGGAAAACCTCACCGACCTGCGGGGCGCCGAGGACATGGCACACCGCCTGGTGCAGGCCTTCGTACGGCCGCTGCCCATCAGCGCCAACCAGGAGGCCGTGATCTCGCCGTCGATCGGCATTGCGCTTTACCCCGACCACGGCCAGACCCCGGCCGACCTCTTGAAGTGCGCGGACACGGCGATGTACCAGGCCAAGGAACGCGGCCGCAATACCTGGGCGGTGTACCACGCCGGCATGGATGCGCGCGCGCGCGGGCACGCCAACATGACCACCGCGCTCCGGCGCGCCCTCGAACGCAACGAGCTCAGCATGGTGTACCAGCCCAAGCTCGTACTCGCCGACGGCAGCATCGCCGGGATGGAAGCGCTGCTGCGCTGGCACAGCCCGGAACTTGGCGAAATCTCGCCCAGCGAGTTCATACCGCTGGCCGAGGAAACCGGCCAGATCCACGACATCAGCGCCTACGTGTTTTCGACCGCGTGCGCCGACCTGCGCCGCTTCCGCGAAAGCGGCCACCGCCACCTCACGATGGCGATCAACCTGTCGGTCGCCCAGCTCAACCGCCCGGACCTGACCCTGCACATCTGCGACATGCTGGCCGAGCACGACGTCGCGCCCAACCAGGTCGAACTGGAACTCACCGAAAGCGTGGTCATGGCCAATGCCGATCAATCAGTACGCCTGCTGGGTGAATTGAAGTCCATCGGCACCCGCCTCGCGATCGACGACTTTGGCACGGGCTATTCCTCGCTCGCCTACCTGAAGCGGCTGCCGATCGACACCCTCAAGATCGACCAATCCTTCGTGCAGGACATCACGACCGACCCGGATGACGCGGCGATCACCTCAACCATCATCACGATGGCGCATTCGCTGCAAATCCGGGTCGTCGCCGAGGGCGTGGAGACCGCGGCCCAACTTGCATTTTTGCGTGCGCAGCGGTGCGATGAAATCCAGGGCTACTGGTTCTCGCGGCCCCTGACCGCCGACGCCTGCCTGACTTTCCTTGACCAGCACGCCACCACCAGCGTGGACCCGGCCTGACGCGGTGTGCCGCGGAGCACCCTTTTGCCTTATAGTCAGCAACCATGGACGTTGACACCGAACAGTTTGAAAGCGAACTTGCGGCCCTGTCGCACGCACTCGACGCCGCGCTCGAACGGCTGCGCCGGCTGACCGAGGAAAACGCCAGCCTGCGGCACGGGCGCGACCAGATGGCCGGCGAGCGCGCCGCGCTGATCGCGCGCAACGAACAGGCGCGCACCCGGGTCGAGGCCATGATCGAGCGCCTGAAATCGCTCGAGGCGGCGGGCTGAGCCGGCACCATGACCGACCCTGCCGTTACCGTCACCATCAAGCTGCTGGACCGCGAGTTCCTGGTCGGCTGCCAGCCCGACGAACGCGCCGGGCTGCTGGCCGCCGTCGAACACCTCAACGGCAAGATGCGCGAGATCAAGCAAGCCGCACGCAGCCCCGGATACGACCGCATCGCCGTGCTCGCGGCACTGGACATCACCCACGAACTGCTGATGCTGCAGCGCAGCCAGCGCACGCTGTCGAGCCACGCAGGCGAGCAAATTTCCATGCTGCGGCGCAAGCTTGAAGCGGCCCTGGCTGCACCCCTAGAATGACTTGGCTGGCGTCCCCTGCGGTGAACGACAGCGCGCCTCCAGCAATGTGCCTTGTTCCTAATGTACGACCTTGGGCTGGCGGTCACCGGATCCTTGTGCAAGACCGCCACGAGCGGAAAGCCTGAAAGTCCGGTCAGCCTGCCCACTTGATCCTAGAGGATCAGGGTCGCTCGGCGCGCATCGTCACTGCGGCGGGCGCCAGTCCCTGTTTTCTGCCCGCGCACCGCATGACCCAAGCATTCAGCCCGTGGAATCACCGCGAACCGTCCAGTCCGGATCGTCGACGCGCGGCCGCATGACTACGGCACGCCATGGATGAGGGCCGCGCCCTGCTGCGCGCGCGGATGTCGGTACGCCGCAACGAACTCAACGCCAAGCAGCGCATCGCCGCCGCCGCCGGCGTCGTGCACAGCCTGGAAATGCTGCCCGAATTCATGACCGACGCCAACGTCGCGGGCTACTGGGCCGTGCGCGGCGAGCTACCGCTCAACCTGGCCGTCGCCGCACTCCGGCGCCGCGAGCAACACTACTTCCTGCCCATCCTCGGCCAGCACCACCAGCTGCAGTTTGCCGAGTACGCGGACAGCACACCGCTCACCAGCAATCACTTCGGCATCCCGGAACCGGACGCACCGGCGGCGGCACGACGCGGTGCCCACACGCTGGACGTGATCCTGCTGCCGTTGCTCGCCTTCGACCGCCTGGGCCACCGGCTGGGTACCGGCGGCGGCTGGTACGACCGCAGCCTCGCGTTCCTCAACGGCAAGCCACGTCCCGCCACACCGCTCCTGGTCGGCGTCGGCTATGCCTTCCAGCAGGTAGGGTCGGTACCCGTGGCCGACTGGGACGTTGGCCTTGACTACGTCGCGACCGAGGCCGAACTGCTGACCTGCTGCCCGCCCGGGGACGGTGACTGAAATGCCGACCCTGCGACGCTGGCTGCTGAAAACCGAACCCGGTGCGTTCTCGATCGACGATCTTGCCGCACGCGGGATCGAGCCGTGGGACGGCGTGCGCAACTACCAGGCCCGCAACTTCATCCGTGCGATGCGGCGCGGCGACGCGGTACTGATCTATCACTCCGCGTGCGCGCAGCCGGGCGTCGCCGGCCTGGCCAAGGTTGCGGCCGCGCCGCGGCCCGATCCCACCCAATTTGAGCCAGACAGCGACCACTACGACCCGGCCAGCCGGGCCACCGACCCGCGCTGGACACTGGTGGATGTGCGTTTCACGCGCAAATTGAAACGCATCATCACCCTGGACGAAATCAAGCGGCTGCCGGGGCTCGGCGATTTCGCCCTGACCCGGCGCGGCAACCGCCTGTCCGTGCTGCCGGTCACCGACGCACAATGGCAAGCCATCCTCAAGCTCGAATAACCAGGCCCATCATGGACATCGAAGCACAAAAGCGCGCGGCTGGCGAAGCCGCACTCGAATTCATCGAAGACCACGCCGTGGTCGGCGTCGGTACCGGCTCGACCGTCAAATACTTCATCGATGCGCTGGCGCGCATCAAGCAGCGCATCGACGGCGCGGTATCGAGCTCCGAACGCTCCAGCGCGCTGCTGCGCCAACACGGCATCCAGGTACTCGACCTCAACGCGGTGGACCCATTTGCGGTGTACGTTGACGGCGCCGACGAGTGCGACGGCCGCCGCAACCTGATCAAGGGCGGCGGCGGCGCACTGACCCGCGAAAAGATCATCGCCGCGGTCGCCAAGAAATTCGTCTGCATCGTCGACACCCGCAAATGCGTGGACGTCCTTGGCAAGTTCCCATTGCCGGTTGAAGTCGTCCCGATGGCCCGCAGCTACGTCGCGCGCGCGATCCAGAAGCGCGGCGGCCAACCGGTTTGGCGGCAAGGATTCACGACCGACAACGGCAACTGGATCCTGGACGTGCATGGCCTTGCCATCACCGACCCCGCCCGCCTGGAAGCGGAATGGAACCAGATCACCGGCGTCGTCACGGTAGGGCTGTTCGCACAGCGCCCCGCCGACGTCGTCCTGGTCGGCGACGGTCGCCGGTATTGATGCAGCGCGGGGACACACGCGCGTAACCCCCGCAACTACGTTGTGCGCAATCGGAAATACCATTAGAAAACCGGCCGGAAGGCGGGTTTTGGGCCGGTGGCGCGGGCCGTCGTTTGAATGGGCAGCCCCGGAAGGATTCGAACCACCGAATGCCTGAGTCAGAGTCAGGTGGCAACTGTAGCAAAATCAATTACTTGCGTTCGATTGATTTACACCAACGGTCGAATCTGAACGTTTGTTTTCAATAGCTTGCAAATTGATTTACACGCGTGCAGCCGATGGCGACGGGGTGGCGGAGAGCCGCGCCAGCCGGTGGTTGCAAAAAGCCAGGCAAGTGATCAGCGTGTCCAACGGACACGGTCACCGCCACCACACAAACTGATCACGAGCGCCAGCCGATCGGATCGGCCAGCCTCCCGGTCGACCGTTACACCGGCCGTTTGGGCCATCAATATCGAGCCGGCGTTGCATCAGGCTGCAGCCGGCCAATAGCGTCCCCATAAGCGCGGTCGGCCGATGTCCGCCCAGATTCCGATAACGGACGTAACTAAACTCGCCACCTGGATCTCCATGGCGTGCCTCCAGTGGGCGCCAAGCGTGTGCGGCGCGTAATACCGACGCTTCCGGGCGGGCGTCAAAGCGCTATTCCGATCAGAAGCATGGTTTCGCCGTGGTTGGGACCGCCGCCGATCAGATGCGCGTTGGACATGTGCCGCGCCATCAGGGTCAGGCGGCCGACCTGCGCACCCAGCGTGGTCATGAACTCAAAGCGGCTGCTGAGCGCGCTCGTGCGGGTGCTGGTCGCGGTGATTTGCTCGCTGACGAACAGGTGTCTGAAAAAGCGGTAGCGAAGACCGGCACCGGCAACCCACACCGACCGGTCAAGACGACCCTGGCCGGTGTGGTGCGACCCGATCCACCCCAGCGTCGCGATCGGCACGAGCCGGGCATGCCCGTCAGCATGGGGCAAGCCGGCACCCGTCAGGAACGCGACCGTCGCATCACCGATGTTGCTTCCCGCCGCCGGGCCCGCGGCGCTGCGTCCGAGTGCAAGATCGAAACTCGTTGCGTGTACCGGCGGTACATACCCGAACACCAGGCCCAGTACCACCAAACCGCATATGCCTGCCCGTCGCATCCCGTGTGGCGCCCTCCCTCGCGTGTTTGCCGGGAGTGTACGTCAGCGCTTTGAGCCATGCGGGATTGAAGTCGTCAGCTTCCTGAACGCCGGCAAATCAAACGCTAAGCCGCCGTTGATACAACAGTGCGACCACTCTCGCGCAGGGTACGACGATGCGGGCGAAATCTTTCATACCCACGCACGCCGGCGCCTGGCTCTTGCTTGTGGTGTGCGCCGTCGCGCCCGTGCAAGTGGCCATGGCTGCGGGCGGCCCATTTGGAATCGACCATCGGGTGACCGTTGACAACCGTGGTATCTGGGCACGCCACAACCAGTTGGTGCTGGAGTACGCGACTGCGGCTACCGTGGTGATTGCGCCGCTGGTGCTTGGCGATGAGAGCAAGCTCGGCGACACCTTCTGGCGGACGCTGGACTCGGTGGCGGTGTCGCAGGCCATCACGCAGGCTGCAAAGTTGACGTTCCAGCGTGAGCGGCCAAGCCAGACCGCAAATCCGGACTTGTTTTTCCGGGGCGTCCACGACTCGAGCTTTCCGAGCGGTGAAGTCACGCTCATCGCTGGCGCGGTGACGCCGTTCGTGGTGGCCTATGGCCGCGATCACCCGGCGGTGTACGCGCTCGAGTTGCTGCCGCTGTACGACTCCATGGCACGGGTCAAGGTGCGTGGTCACTGGCAGAGCGACGTGCTGGCGGGTTGGGCCATCGGCACGGCAACAGGGATCTGGGCGGCCCATCGCCGGTCGCCGCTGATCCTTGGCTGGCTGCCGGGCGGGTTTGAAATCGGATTCGCCCACAAGTTCTGAACGTACTCCACCCACTGGCCCCGATGGCCGCCGCCCCACGCACCTTCCGCTGCGACCTCGCCCGTCTTCTTCACTGCCTCATGTGTCGTCATTGAAACCCCTGCCATGAAAAAGCTCATCCTCGCCTGCCTGTTGTCAGGCACCTCCCTTGCAGCCTGTGCCGCCTTGGCGGCGCGCTTGCCGCAGGCCACCGTCACCCTTCCCGGTGGGCAGCGCGAGATCGGGTTCGACGACATTGGCTACGTCGCGACCCTCCACCGCATCACGATCCCGGCGGGTGCCACGGGCAACCTGGTGCTGCTCGATCCAGTCAACGACGCACTGATGACGATCCCGGGCGTAAGCACGCCCTCGGCGGATGGCAAGTCGCGCCGCGAGGGCACCACCTCGGCGACCTATGCCGAAGGCTTCCTGTTTGCGAGCGACCACGACCCCGATGAAATCGTCGCCATCGACCCCACGACGCGCGCGATCGTCGACCGCACGCCCCTCGCCAGCGGGCCGGATTACGTCCGTTATGTCGCACGCACACACGAAATCTGGGTGACGGAACCGGGCAGGCAGCAAATCCAGGTCTTCAAGTTGGCCCTGAGCCCCAGGCCGGTACTCACCCCGGCAACGGTGATCTCCATACCGGGCGGCCCGGAATCGCTCGAGATCGACAACCAGCGAAACCGTGCCTATTCGAACCTGTGGCAGGGCAAGACGGTTGCGATGGCACTCACGACGCACAAGGTGCTTGCAGAGTGGCCGGACACCTGCAAGCGCCCGCACGGCATTGCGCTCGACGCGGCGCACGACCACGTGTTTGTAGGCTGCGGCAACGGCAAAGTCGTGACGCTCGCACCTGCCGCGAGCGGCAAGGTGTTGGCATCCGCGCAGGCCGGCGCCGGCATCGACAGCATCAGCTACAGCCCGCGCCTACACCACCTGTACGTGCCGGGCGCGCGCGCCGCAACGCTCACGGTTCTCGATGTATCGGCATCCGGCGCGCTTGAACCCGTGGCCGTCTACCAGACCGCGGCGCATGCGCATTGTGTGACCAACGATGACGCCGGCCACGTGTTCGTGTGTGCACCGACTTCGGGCCAGATCCTGAAGATCGACGACCGCCGCGTGGCCGCTCCTTGAACGTATTTTGCGCGGCCACCGGGGACACGCGGTTGCCGCATTGCTGCCGGCGGGGCGCCAAGGCATGTTGAAGTTGCATGGCCATCAAGAGCTGCGGCGGCGGGTCGTCCGGAGGCTGACGCACGCGCTGCTGGGCGACGCCTCGGCGCCGTCACCCACCGCCTTGCCCATCGACCAACGCCGCGTCCATCGCGTGCTGGTTTGCCGCCCGAATCACCGCCTCGGCAACCTGTTGCTGCTCACACCGCTGCTGCAGGAACTGCAACGGAGCCTGCCCGGTGCCAAAGTCGACATCGTGCTCGCGGGCAAGGACGGTGCCGGGTTGTTCCGCACGTTCGGAAACGTCACGCACACCTACACATTGTCCCGGCGCATGGTGCGGCACCCGGTGCAGACCGTACGGATCGCCATGCAAATCCGGCACGCACACTACGACCTTGTGATTGACCCCTGCGAGGGTTCGCAGTCGGCCCGTTGGTTCGCCGTCCTTGCGCACGCAACGTACATGATCGGCGGGCACGGTGGCACCCCGGATCTGGATGCGGGGGCCGCCCCGCGGCACATGGCCCAGTGGCCCGCATACCTGCTGCGCCGGGCGCTCGCCGCACCGCAAGCCGACTATCCGGCGTTGGACCTCCGGCTCGCGGCCGACGAATGCGAGCGCGGACGGCGCATCCTGCGTACGCTGATTCCGGTCGGGGCGCCGCAGGCCTGCGTGCTCGGCGTGTTCGCTGACGCCACCGGCGCCAAGTGCTATGACCCAGCGTGGTGGTTGCGCTGCCTTGGTGCGCTGCAGGCGCAGGTTCCCGGCGTCTGCATCGTTGAAATTGCGCCGCCCGATGGACGCTCGCGCCTGTCCGCACGGTTTCCGGTGTTCTCTGCCGCAAACCCGCGCAAAGTCGCCACCGTCATCTCGCAAATGACGGGTTTCATCAGCGCCGATTGCGGCGTGATGCACCTCGCGTGCGCGAGCGGAGTTGCAACCTTCGGGCTGTTCAAGGTGACCGACGCCGCCCAATACGCACCGTATGGCCACGGCAGTCGCGCGATCGACACCCGCGGCCTGAACCCCGAACAGGTCGCGCAACAGGTCGCCGCGGCGCTGCACGTGCTGCAGGCGAACGCCAACCCCGCACCGCCGGATCCCGAGCGCCACCATCCGGTGACCCAGGTGGAGCGGGCGGCTGACATGGGTCGTGCCGACTGCTTTCCGCTGCCCCCACAAGGCGAGGCCTCGAGATGATTCTGGTGACGGGCGGTGCGGGCTTCATCGGCTCGAACATTGTCGCGGCGCTCGCCGGGCGAGGGCAGGCCGTTGCGGTCTGCGATTTCGTGGGAAGTGCCGGCAAATGGCGCAACCTTGCGAAGTCGGAACTCCGCGATGTGGTACATCCCTCGCAGTTGCCGGGCTGGCTGAAACGCCACCGGCACGCGCTCACCGCGATCGTCCACATGGGCGCGATCTCCGCGACCAGCGCGACCGACGGCGATCTTGTGCTGAGGACCAACTTCCGGCTGTCCTGGCAGTTGTGGCAGTGGTGCGCGTACCACCGCAAGCAGTTCATCTACGCTTCGTCCGCCGCCACCTATGGCAACGGCGACCAGGGATACGATGATGACGGTTCGCCCGCGGCGCTCGCGAAGTTGCGCCCGCTCAACCTGTACGGCTGGAGCAAGCACCTGTTTGACCGCCGGGTTGCGCGGGCGGTGGCCGAGGGCGAACCGGCTCCATCGCAGTGGGCCGGACTGAAGTTCTTCAACGTCTACGGCCCCAACGAGTACCACAAGGGCAACATGCAAAGCGTGGTCGCGCGCAGCTATCCCGCGGCAGCGGCGGGCGATGCGGTCATGCTGTTCAAGTCGCACCGTACGGGTATAGCGGACGGTGACCAGCGGCGCGACTTCGTGTACGTCGAGGATTGCGTCGATGTCGTGCTGTGGCTCCTTGGCCACCCCACGGTCAATGGGCTCTACAACGTCGGCAGCGGCGCGGCGCGCAGCTTTGCGGAACTGATCCACGCGCTGTTCACGGCACTCGGGCGGCCTGCCCGGATCGTCTACCGCGACATGCCCGAGGCACTGCGCGCGCACTACCAGTACTACACCGAGGCGCGGATGCAACGCCTACGGGCAGCCGGCTATGGGCAGCCGTCGACGCCGATCGAGCAAGGCGTGCGCCGGTACGTCGAAGGTTATCTTTCCCAACCGGATCCGTACCGGTGATCCCGCTGAGTCCCTCCATCCGCCACGTGATCCTCGACCGCGACGGCGTGTTGAACCGCGAACGCGCAGACGGCGGACCACCGCATTGCTGGGCCGAGTGGCAGTGGCTGCCTGGTTCCCGTTCGGCCGTCGTGATGCTGAGCCGCGCCGGCGTGCGGCTATCGGTGGTCACCAATCAATCGGGCATCGGCCGCGGCACGCTCGCGCCAGCCGCAATGAACTGCATGCACGCCCACATGGCTGAAGACATCCATGGGGACGGTGGCCTGATCGATCGAGTGCTCGTCTGTCCGCACGCGCCGGACGTGGGCTGCAGCTGTCGCAAGCCTTTGCCGGGTCTGCTGCTGCAAGCGGTCCGGGCCTCCGGCATCCCGCCGGAGACCACCATCGCGGTCGGGGACGACCTGCGTGATATCGAGGCGGCGCGAGCCGCGAACCTCACGGCCGTCCTGGTGCGTACCGGCAAAGGTCGCACGACTGAAGGCAGGCTTGAGACGGGCACCGTTGCCGTTTTCGATGACTTGCACGCCGTCGTGGTGGCCTTGCTTGCCAACACCCCCAAAGGAGTCATCGCCGCCCCATGACCATCCAACAAGTCTTTGCCGAGCATGCCGAAGTCGTGCAGTCTGCCAGCACGACGCTGCTGGGCCCGCTCGAAGACGCCACGCGCGCGTTGCAGACCTGCCTTGCGCAGGGTCACAAGGTGCTGGCCTGTGGCAACGGCGGCAGCGCGGCATCGGCGCAGCACCTCGTGGCTGAACTGGTGTGCCGGTTTCACGTCGACCGCAAGGCACTTGCTGCCGTGGCGCTCGCAGCGGACATGGCGACCGTTACCGCGATCGCCAACGATTACGGCTACGGGCGCATTTTTGCGCGGCAAGTCGAGGCGCTGGCGACGCGCGGCGATGTGCTGGTGGCGCTCAGTACCAGCGGCCATTCGGCCAACGTCGTGGATGCCGCGAAAACCGCGCACACACTCGGATGCGCGGTGGTGGCGCTGACCGGCGGCGATGGCGGCGCCCTCGGCGCGATCGCCGACATTGTCATCTGCGTGCCGTCCACGGTGGTCGCACGCATCCAGGAAGTGCACGATGTCTGCATCCATGCACTCGCGGAAGCGCTGGAAGACTACACGCGTCAGCGGAGTGCCCCATGCCGGTAAGCCCGCCGCGCGGCAGCCTCGATCCCGATCGGCTGGACGCCATCCTCGATCGCGTACGCGCGCTTACGGTGTGGGTGGTTGGCGACATCATCCTTGACGAATACCTCGTGGGCGAGACCACCCGTGTATCGCCGGAAGCTCCGGTGCCGGTGGTGCGGATCCAGAACACCGACCTTCGCCTCGGCGGCGCCGCCAACGTTGCGGCCCAGCTCGCGGTGCTTGGGGTGCACACCGAGCTCGCAGGCGTCATCGGGCAAGATCCGGCGGGTCAAGACATCCTGCGTCTGTGCGCGGCCGCGCAGATCGATACGCGGGCGACCCTGCCGCGTGCCGGCCGGCCCACCTCACGCAAGCTGCGGGTACTCGCCCGGCAGCAACAACTGGTGCGGCTCGACTGGGAAGACACCGCCGCTTGTCCGCCCGACACCGGTCGCGACATTTTGCAACGTCTCGACACCGGCCCCGCCCCGGACGTCGTGATCCTGAGCGATTACGCCAAGGGCTTGCTGACGCCCGAAATCATCAGCGACATCATGTGCGGCGCGCTCGCGGGCGGCATTCCGGTCGTCGTGGATCCCAAATGCAACGACTATTCCACCTATCGCGGGGCGCGCGTGATCACCCCGAACCTCCGCGAGCTGCAGCTTGCAACGGGGCGCACCCTCGCCGCCGAGGATGCGGCTGCCGTGGCCGCGGCGGCGCAAGCGCTGATGGCCGCAGCGGGCGCGCAGGCGCTGGTCGTCAAGCTCGGCGCCCAAGGCATGTTGGTGGTGCCGGCCGACGGGCCGCCCCGAGCGATTCCGGCCTGGCGACGGGCGGTGTTCGATGCGACCGGTGCTGGCGATACCGTGGTGGCGCTCGTCGCGGCATCGCTCGCTGCGGGTGCGACCCTGTTCGAGGCGGCACAGATCGCGAACGCAGCGGCAAGCATCACCGTAGGCAGCGTCGGCACGATCAGTGTCGATGCCGATAGCATCACCGGCGTACTGATGGCGGGACACGCGCGCAAGGTCTTCGACCGCGCGCGGCTGGTCACCCAAGTGCATCGTTGGCGCCTGGAAGGGAAGCGCATTGTCTTCACCAACGGCTGCTTCGACCTTCTGCATGCGGGCCACTTGGCACTGCTGCACGCGGCCGCACGCCACGGGGACATCCTCATCATCGGCCTCAACAGCGATGAGTCGGTCCGCCGCCTGAAGGGCCCCGCCCGGCCGTTGATCCCGGAAGGCGAACGGGCCGCGATGCTGGCCGCGCTCGCATGCGTCGACGCCGTCACGATTTTCGCGGAAGACACGCCGCGCGAGGTGCTGCAGGCCATCCGCCCCGATGTGCTGGTCAAGGGCGCCGATTACCGCGTCGACCAGGTCGTGGGCCACGAACTGGTCGCAGCCGCGGGCGGAAAAGTGGTGCTGGTGCCATTGGTGCCGGACAAGTCCACGACCGCCTTGATCGATCAAATTGCGTCGCGCAAAGACCCGGCACGATGAACGTGTGCGTTTGCCTGGGGCCAGAGGGTGCGACACCCACCATCCGTGCGCGGTGCGGATGGGCAACCCGGCGCACCGGGACAGCTGGCTCACGAACTGGAGTCGCCCGTGCGCCGTGTCTTCGACATCGGTAAAGGCGTCCCGCAATGAAAGCGCGCTTGGTGCCGCCTGCTCGCGACCAACAATCACTGACCGGCCAACAACAGCCAGTCGGGTGCGCTTAATGCGCACCCCAACGCGGACCGACCTCTGGCGGCCTGCGATGCCCAGCACCCACGCAGCTTACTTGCCGTGGTAACTGGCACCGTACTTGCGTGGCGCTCCTGACGAGTATCATTGTCAGTGCGGCGCGGGCCGAGTCGCGCAACAGCGGACGAAAGCAGTCACGCTGACAGGTGTGTAATGCTTGCGTTGATAAGTTGCTAAACTGCGCGGCACTTCGAATTTGAGTTCGCCGGCAAGGCTTTCAATGTCGAGTCGTGATCAAGTACCGCCACAACCCATTGAGGGCCACGCGTCCGGTCCCCAGGGGACCCAGTTGTTTTCCGCTGATGAATTGCGGCACTACGCAGGTGAAACCGCACCGACACCGGACGACCGGGCTAGCGTGCATGAGCCGGTACTCGCATGCACCAGTGTGGGGCTGCGTTTCAAACTGCACGCTGGGCGGCAGACGGTCGGCAGAAGCGCAGACAACGACATCGTCGTCGGAGATCCAAGCATCTCGGCTTCCCATGCCTGGATCATTGGTCAACACGGTCAATACGCCATCATGAACACGTTGTCCACCAATGGCACGTTCGTGAACGGCAAGCGCATCCACGAAGCGATATTGAAGCACAATGACCGCATCCAGCTGGGCCAAATCGAGTTCGTGTTTCTGACGCGCGAGCTCGACGCGGTCAACCCCACACGCCCGCGCTGGATCCTTGCCGGAGCGTTGATCCTCATTGGGCTGGCTGTCTTGGCGTGGTGGCTTATCTGACATCCGCGCCATGACGGAGCGTGCGATCCCACGCAAGATCGGCCGCTACCGTATCGATGGGGTGATCGGCGAAGGCGCGATGGCGGTTGTCTACGCCGGTTTCGACCCGGACATCGAGCGCGAGGTCGCCATCAAATGTCTGCATCAGGACGTCGCCACCGATCCTGGGTATCGCCGGCGGTTTCTGGTCGAAGCGCGCGCGGTTGGCCGTCTGTCACATCCCAATATCGTCACCATCTTCGATGTCGGCGAGACTGATGGTGGCAATCCGTATATCGCTATGGAGCGGCTCCCAGGCGAGACGTTGACCAGCCGGGTAGCCAGTGAAGGGTTCCCGCCGCTGGCAGTGGTCATGGATTTGGCTGGCCAGATCGCCGCCGCACTCGACTATGCGCATGCGCACGGCATCGTCCACCACGACATCAAGCCAGAGAACATCATGCTGGTCGATGGCTGGCAGCACGCGAAGGTCAACGACTTTGGCATCGCTGAGCGGCGCGATGTAGCGGGAGATACCAACGCCCCGCGGAACGAGATTGGGGGCACCCCGGCCTACATGGCGCCGGAACACCTGCGCGGCGAGCCCACGGACGGGCGCAGCGACCTGTTTTCACTCGGCGTGATGTTGTACTGGCTGATCACGGGCAAGCTGCCGTGGCGCGAGGCCAGCGACGCACGACAGATGCTCAGGGAACGACAACGACTGCCGTGGCCCGCGACCCACCCACGCGATCCATCCACGCCCATGCTCCTGGTCGACATCGTGCACACCCTGTTGGCACCGTCAGCCAAGGAACGCTATCAACACGGCTCCGAGGTGGTCGATGATCTGCAGTTGGCTCGCCGGGAATACGCGCGCCTCCACGAGCAGCCGTTGGCGACCCGTATTATCTCGCTGCGGCTCCGGTGGGCCGGTATCCTCGGGGTGCTCCTGAGCCTCACCTTGCTGCTGGGCCTGACCGCGATCTATGCCAAGCAAAACGTCGCCATCACCGGGCTGGCGCTGGATTTTGGTGGCTCGCTCGGACGCATGGTCGCGAGCGAATCGGCTGAGAATCTGCTGCTGGGCGATCATGCCGCCACGCGCGCTTTGGTCGATGACATTGCACGCAACCAGCAGATCGACTACTTGGCAATTGCTGATCGTTACGGCAACGTCATCGCCAGTACGCAACGGAATCAGGTTGGCGGCAAGCTTCCGACCTTGACGGGGCAAAAGCACCTGTCGCGCTCGGACGGTATCGAAAGCTACCGCATTCATACCGCCGGCGGCACGGACCCGGGCGGGATGCTCGTGTTCGACGTACCCATCCACTACCAGTCAGCAGCGGTGGGCGACTTGCATCTCGGTATCAGCGACCGACCACTCCGCGCGGCCCAGCGAACGCTACTTTGGGTCATCGCCAGCGTCTTGATGGTGACACTCGCCGTCGTGGTCGGCGCGGCTTACTGGCTGTCCCGGCGATTACTGACCCTGATGGATCTTCTGGGCAGGGCCATGTTGCGGGTCGCGCGGGGCGACTTTCGCCATCGCATCCGTCTGGTTCGCCGGGATGAGCTGGGGCACCTGTTCGCGGTCTTCAACCTCATGAACGACGCATTGCAAACGCGTCAACACCAGCCCCAGGACGACCCTGCCAGAACGGCCACGGTCGCGGTTACACAACCCACGCAGATCATGCCTGGGCCAGGGGCAGCTGAGAGCGACATAACGCGACCGCCGGACTGATGCAACCGGCTCCAGGGTCCGACCGGTCGCTCGCAGAAACGTAATCAGCACACCATCAGAATTGCTTGAGGCGCTGCTTGATCTCGAGCGCACGGGCCCGATAAATCACAGCCGGCTCGTAGCCTGGGTCGATGGCCAACACATGATTCCACAGCGCGATCGCTTGATCCAGGTGCTGATCGCGATAAAGGATGATCGCGCGCTGGTGGTAGTTGGCCAGCAGTTCCTGGCGTAGCGACGCAGACTTGGCACCACTTGGTTGCAAACGTGGATCCATGTCGAGCGCTTGGTCGAGGCGCGCCAGTGCCTGTGCCTTGTGCCCCTGATCGGCCAGGGCAACGCTTTCTGCTTGCAACCGCGCCGCCTTCGCGGTCGTTGCCTCAGTGACAGGCGCCGGCATCGAAGGGACCTCCGATGGGACATTCGCAACCGCACGCTGGTCGGTGCCGTTTGGCCCGGAAACGGTAGTGTCCCCAGGCGTCGAAATGCCAGGAGCGGCCGTTGGCAAGCGGATGGCCTGACCCACGCTCAGCCGCGAAGGGTTGGTCGAACCGTTGTACCGGGCCAGAATCAAAAACAGGTTCGGGTCGCCCAGATAGCGCGCAGCCAAGGTGCTGAAAGTGTCGCCGGCCTGCACCACATAGCGGCGTGAGGCATGGCCGAGCATCTTCTCGGGGTTGACCGTGAGCTGATGCAGCATGAACTGCGCTGACCGGTCACCGGGGTGCGCGGCCACGAACCGGCGCAGCGACTTTTCGCCCTCGGCGTAGTGGCCACGCTGAAGCTCGTCGTTGACGATCACGCTTAGTGGGGGAACCGCAGCCAGCCCGTACGCAGCGGAGGTGTGAGTCGCCGCAGGCGGGGGGGCACCCTGCTGCCCACCGAGACGCGCCTTGAGGTTGTTCAGCTGCGCGCAACCGGTGACGTCGAGCGCGGCCAGCACCACCACAGCCAGTACCGCCGATCTCAGTTGTCCTGAGTGGCAGGCAAGCCATTGTCTTGACCCACCGCAAAGTGTCTGGTGCTCCACTCGACCTTACCCTCCGGCCGCGATATCACCACGACGGCCAGAAATGCGGCCGAACATCGTCGACCGAAATTTGGTGCTGCGCCGTGATAACCACTCTTGCCAAGTTATCCGGACGAGGATCAGTGCAACGTTATCACCCGCTTCTCCACCACGCTCCACTGCCTGCGTCAACGCTGCGACCAATGCTCCCCGTTGATCGTGGCGTCGCGCCAGCCCAGCGAGTTCGCGTGTAGACAAACGCTCCCATACACCGTCGCTGCACAGAGCGAAAGCTTGCCCCGGACGCAGTCTGGCGAACCCATGGTCGACCTGCGGGGGCTCCGAGCCTCCCAACCCACGCAGCAGCTTGTGCTGGTCGGATGCACTGGCCAGTTGATCGGCAGACAGCTCGCCACGACGAACCCTGAGCTGCGCCACGCTGTGATCCTCGGTGCGGTCCAGACACCGCCGCCCTTGAAACCGATACAGGCGACTGTCGCCTACGTGGGCCCAGCACACAAGATCGGCCTTCATCAGCAACGCCACGATCGTCGAGTGGGGTTGGCCACTCGCAAGGCTGCGGCCACGACGACGCAATTCAAGATGCGCTTCCTGACAGAGCGTTTCGAGAAACTGCGCGCCCGGTTGTTCGCGCCACAGGCCCCGCGCCCACAGCTGGCGAGCAACTTGGACGACACCTTCGGACGCCAGTTCACCCGCACCGTCGCCACCCATGCCGTCGGCTAGAACCAGTAGCCGCGTGCCACTGTCGGGATCGTGCAAACAAGCCAGATCATCCTGTTGCGTCGGTCGCCCACCACGCGCACGCCCTGCGGCAACGCGTGGCAACGTGAGTACCTCGATTTTCTTGTCCATTGTCCCCCGCCCCTCACCCTGATGGCGCCACTGGTTGGGCACACGTGAGTCGTTTGCGGCACGCTGTCGCTTTCGCGATGTTCTATGATGCCGCTACTCGCTTCAACCTCCCGCGCGGCTTCCAGCTACTTTTGCGCACCCCATTGCTTTGGCACACCGCCAAGTCAGTTTACCTCTGTGGACGGCGTCCGTATTGGTGAAGGACGTGCCGGCCGTCAGGGTCAACGATGCGTTGCGGACTCCTGGAACAAGGGTGACGTCGTGCGCTTGGGTAACGCAACGCAGCGTGAGTGGTTGTCGGCGTGAGCCATGATTGTGGTGCCGCAGCTCGAAGCTGGCCAACCCGGTCGCAGCCCCTGCCGAGTAGCCGCTTAGCCGCCACGGGCGGCTTGCCGCGATGTGACCGCTTACCCTGCGCTTAAGCGCTCACCGATCAGTGGGTGTCGGGCACGGTAACGACCGTCACGACGACATAACTACAAGAAGTCAGTTGAGCCTGACGTATTGAACACGCTGCGTTGGTGTGCCGTCTACTACGCGCCACCACAGCCGGCCGCGCGCGGTAGGTGACTTTCCCAGTTGGCGGCTACAACCGATAGGTGAGTGCGATGAAAACCAATTTCCGCACGACTCGTGAACTGGTGATTCAAAGTTCCGCCAGCTGTTGGCGCCTGCATGGGCGCGCTGTATCGCGGTGCGCTCCCCGCATCGTTCGCACGCGTGGCCGCGCGCGAAAGCGCGGCTTGACCCCAGCGTCACGGCTCACGCGAATGGACCGCGACCCACGTTTGCGCCGCCCGCAACGCAGCGACATACGCTGATTTGCCGCCTTGCTTGTCGTCTGTCGTTGCTGGAAACACTCGGCTGTCCACCTCAACGCCGTTCTGCAAAAGCTGCAACCGCCAGCCGCCACCCATGTGCGCCGGCCGGCGGTCGATCCTAAAACTGTACGAATCCACTTCAACTCCCCATTGTTGACAGCGTCGTAACCCGGGCGTGGATCATAACGGCGTTGATGCGCCGCGGATTGAGCCTCTAAATTGGTGTAAACCCGGTAGAGAGTAGCCACCACCTCGCGTCGGTAAAGTAACGCGGTCGAGATGGTCCACCTTGGTCGGTCCGAAGGCTCATGATCAGGCGGACAACGGACGCGGGTCAGAGAAACGCCAGATTCAGCTTCACGCCGGCCCGGCCAGCCCTAAAGCTGCCGTTCGCCAACGACTGCAACGGGTCGCTATGAAAAGCTTTTCATAGCGACCCGTTGCAGTCCTTCGCGGGCGTCGGCTTTCGGGAAGATCGATCACGACAAACCCAATATTTTCAGTAGGCTGAAAGTCGCTGGTGCGTGGCTGGGTTGAATCTGCGGTCAAAACCTTGATGTGAGATGGCGCGCCGCCGATGTAGACGCCGTTGATGCCGGCCGAACGCGACAGGATGCGTGCCGTACAGGAGTCAGCGGCACTTTGCAGGGCTTATAAGCCCTACCTTGCTATACTTTGCCGGCCATGAAGCGACGCATGTTCCGAAACCGACGTATCCGCTTGCGGCTTGTACTGCTGGCGGTGCTGTCGTTGCTGTTCCAGCAAGTTGCCTTCGCTGCGTACGCCTGTTCGACCGTCGACATGCCGGTCACCAACGTGGGCATGACGGCCCATTGCGACGGCATGCTGATGACGCATGGCACGCAGAATCCGGCGCTGTGTCCGGCGCACTGCGCACACCAAGTGCTGGCACCGCAAGACGCACACGCACCCACGGTACCGCCGTTGTCGACGCCCGCATTGCTGCCGGCACCGGTGGTACTGGTGACGCTGCCGGCCGCGCAGGCGACCTATGAGCACGCTGCCGCGCGGCGACTAGCCGGCATTCCGCCTGCGCTGCGCTTCCGGGTGCTGTTGATCTAGATATCCGTTTTGCCATCCAAGGTCGGCTACGCAGGTGGCCGCGAGTGATTGGTTGCGAACGGATATTCCCATGAATTTCAAGAATGCTTTGCAGCGCCGTCGCGTGCTGCCTTTTCTCCTGTGTGCATTGTCGGCATCGCCGTGGGCGGCATTGCAGGCTGGCCCACCACGTTCGGGGCTCGCCCTACCAACGACCCCGCACACCAGCGCCAGGACAGGTGCCCATCCACTAGACGGCATGCCGGCTTTACCCCCGGCGCAAGTCACCGTAGTCGGGACTGGCAGGGTGCTTTTGCCCAGCCAACTGGTGCGTAGTGTCTGGCAACGTAACCAGGGCATCGCGGCGATGCGGGCGGCGGCGGCCGGTGCGCAAGCAAAAATCCAGTCGGCAGACGCGCTTGACGACCCCACGGTGAGTTATGCGATAGCTCCGGAAACGGCTGGCTCCTACTCGGTGCCCAATCAGAACCTGCAAGTCAGCCAGGCATTCCCCTGGCCGGGCACCCTTTATCTGCGTCGTAAAGTCGCCACGGCAACGGCGCAGTCAGCGGACGAACAAGTGGCCGATCTGCGCCTGCGACTTGCGGCGAACGCACGTGCCGATTACGCACAGTGGTACTACGTGCATCGCGCCCTCGCCATCAACGCGCAGAACCAGGCCCTGGTGGCCCGCCTGCGCAAAGTGGCGGAAGCTGCCTATGCCTCGGGTCAATCACCACAACAGGATGTGCTGCAGGCGGACGTTGAACTGGTGCGATTGAGCAACCAGGCGCTCGAGCTTGGGCGGCTGCAACGTACCGTACAGGCAAAGATCGATGCGCTGCAAAACCTTCCGCCCGCAACCGACGTACTACCGCCAGCTGATCTTCCCGCTGAGGTTCCCCTGCCAGCCGAAGCGGCGCTGCAGAAGATCGCACTGGCGCGACATCCTGCGCTGAAGAGTCTTGATGCGCGGGTCAGTGCCAGTCGGAGCGGAGTTGAGCTTGCACACAAGGGCTATTACCCGAAAATCAACGTGGTAGCCGGTTACAACAGCATCATGGACATGCCGGCCAAGCGCCTGACGGTGGGGGTGGCTTTCAGCATTCCCTTTGGTGGCAACCATCGTGGCGAGGTGGGCGCAGCCGATGCGCGATTGCGGGAGAGCGAGGCCAAGCGGGCCGATGCCCGCAGCCAGCTCCTGAGTGATATCGACCAGTCCTACGCGACCGCGACCCAAGCGGTGGCGACCATCCGCCTCTATCGCGGGAAGTTGCTGCCGTTGGCGAAACTCAACCTGCAAGCGGCCGAGGCCGACTACAGCGGCGGCAACGGGGATTTCCTGAAATTGATCACCGCCGAGCAGGAGGACCTGCAGGCACGGCTCGAACTCGCACGCGCCCGGGCGGATTTCTATACCCAACTGGCTTCCCTCAATTACCAGACCGGCGGCTCGCTGTGGCCAACGCCGGTATCTGCAACGCAAGCGGAGGCAAACCCATGAACAAGCCACGTGTGATCCTGATCGCGCTCATTACCGTGCTGCTGGCGCTGGTTGCCGAATATTTCCTTGGCAAACGCGGTACGCCGGCGGCTGGACACGCGGCACCGGCTGCCGCCGCAGCGGCCACGAAACGCAAGGTGCTGTACTGGCAGGCACCGATGAACCCAAGCTACCACAGCGACAAGCCCGGCACCTCGCCAATGGGCATGCCGCTGGTACCGGTCTACGCCGGCGGCAGCAACGGCAACGCCGATGTCAAGATCGACCCGGATGTCGTCAACAACCTCGGCGTGCGTACGAGTGAAGTACGCCAAGGGTCGCTATCCAACCGCATCGAAGCGGTGGGCTACGTGGGCTACGACGAGGACACCCTCACCAGTATCAACACGCGTGCGGATGGCTGGATCGAGCAACTCGCGGTCAACAATGTCGGCGCCACGGTGCAGCGGGGGCAACTCCTGTACGAACTCTTCTCGCCCAAGCTCGCCACCGCCGAGCGCGAATACCTGACCGCGCTCGGCAGCGGCAGCCGCTCGCTGATCGATGCCTCGCGGCAGCGCATGCAGGCGCTGGGGTTCACGGCGGGGCAGGTCCAAGCGCTGACACGTACACGCAAAGTCAGCGATCGTGTCGCGCGCTACGCCGGGCGTGCGGGCGTGGTGACGGGCCTGAACGTACGCGAAGGCGCCTATGTGACGCTCGCGACGCCAGTCATGAAGATTGCGGACCTCAGCACCGTCTGGGTGCTGGTCGAAGTCGACGAGGGCCAGGCGGCACTGGTGCACAAGGGGCAACAGGCGGTTGCCGCCTTCGACGCCTTTCCGGGACAACACTGGACAGGCACCGTCGACTACGTCTACCCCGATCTCAGCGCCGCGACGCGTACGGTAAAGCTGCGGTTGCGTTTCGACAATCCAGGCCGGCGGTTGCAACCAAACATGTTTGCGCATGTGCGCATCGCGGCCGCGCCGCAAACGAGTGCGGTCTACATTCCCAATCAGGCTTTGATCCGCACCGGACACGGCCAGCGCGTGATCGTGGCGCTGGGACAAGGACGCTTCGATGTCTGCCCGGTCCAGGCCGGCACGACCTCGGGTGACCAGGTGGAAATCCTGAAGGGCTTGCGCCCGGGCCAGCAGGTGGTCACATCGGCCCAGTTCATGATCGATTCGGAAGCCAACGTCGATGCCGCGGCGTTGCGCCTGGGCGGCGGACGTGCCGGTTGTCGCCTTCCGGCTGCGACCAATACCTCGGCCCACGCAGAACAATCCCCGGAAGCTGCCGCCATGCCCGGCATGGCCATGCCGGGCGGCGGATCATCCACGGCTCCTGCCAGCGCCGGGGCGGCCTCACCCGCGCCTGCGTCATCAAGCGCCGGGATGGAAGGAATGCCGATGGCCGACGGAAAACGCCATACGGCTCCCAAGGCGATCTCTGCCGCTGCTTCCAGCAACAAGAGGCAGCAGCCATGATTGCCGCGCTCATTCGCTGGTCGCTGAAAAACCGCGGCTTCGTGCTGCTGGGATTGGCCTTCGTGATTGCCGGCGGGTTGTATGAGCTGCAACGCACGCCGGTGGACGCCATCCCCGACCTGTCTGACGTGCAGGTCATCGTCAAGACCTCCTGGCCGGGCCAGGCACCGCAAGTCGTACAGGACCAGGTTACCTATCCGCTGGAAACGGCGATGCTTGGGGTCCCGAACGCCACTGCGGTGCGCGGCTATTCGTTCTTCGGCGATTCCTTTATCTACATCACGTTCAAGGACGGCACGGATCTCTATTGGGCACGCTCGCGCGTGTTGGAGCACCTGGACCAGGTTACCGCCGACCTGCCGCCCGACGTGCATCCGACCATCGGGCCGGATGCGACTGGCGTCGGCTGGGTCTACGAGTACGCCCTGGTCGACAAGACCGGCAAGCATGATCTGGCACAGCTCACCAGCCTGCAGGACTGGTTCCTGAAATATCAGCTGCAGACGGTGCCGGGCGTGGCCGAAGTCGCCACTGTCGGCGGCATGGTGCGGCAGTACCAGGTGGTGGTCAATCCCGACAAGTTGCGTGCCTATGGCATCACGCTTGAGCAGGTGAAGAAGGCCATCCAGAACGGCAACAACGAAACCGGCGGGGCGGTCGTCGAATTGGCCGAAGCCGAATACATGGTGCGCGCCAGCGGTTACATCAAGAGCATCAAGGATCTGCTTGCGATTCCGCTCAAGACCACGGCCAACGGCACACCCGTACAGCTCAAGGATGTGGCCACGGTACGCCGGGGCCCGCAGATCCGCCGGGGCATCGCGGACCTGGACGGCCAAGGCGAGGTGGTCGGCGGGGTCATCGTCATGCGCTCCGGCGCAAACCCGGAGAACGTCATCGACGGCGTCAAAGCCAGGCTGGCCTCGCTCAAGGGCAACCTGCCAGATGGCGTCAAGATCGTGCCGACCTATGACCGCTCGGTGTTGATCGGCAAAGCGATCAAGAATCTGCGCGAGAAGCTGTTGGAAGAGTTTCTGGTGGTGGCCTTGATCTGCGGTGTGTTCCTGTTTCACTTCCGCTCGTCGCTGGTCGCCATCGTCAGTCTGCCGATCGGGATCCTGATCGCGTTCATCGCGATGCGCATGCAGGGACTCAACGCCAACATCATGTCGCTGGGCGGGATCGCGATTGCCATCGGCGCGATGACCGATGGTGCAATCGTAATGATCGAGAACCTGCACAAGCACATCGAGCACGATGCGGACACTGGCTCCGGCACCGCCGCGACCTGGAGCCGGGTAGCCGCCGCGACCACCGAGGTGGGGCCGGCACTGTTCTTCTCGCTGCTGATCATCACCGTGAGCATGATCCCGATCCTGAGTCTCACCGGACAATCGGGCCGGATGTTTTCGCCGCTCGCTTACACCTGGATCTACTCGATGGCGGGGGCGGCGATTTTGGCGGTGACCCTGATCCCGGTGCTGATGGGGTATTTCGTCCGCGGGCACATCACGCCGGAACACCGCAATCCGCTCAATCGGGTGCTCACCGCGATCTACAAGCCCGCGATCAACCGCGTGGTGCTCCACCCCTGGATCCTGGTGCTGGCGGGCGTTGCGGTAATTCTCGTGAGCCTGTGGCCTGCCTCGCAGCTGGGTTCGGAGTTCATGCCGCCGCTGGATGAAGGCGACATCATGTACATGCCCTCCGCACGCCCCGGTATTTCCGCCGGCAAAGCGCGCCAGGTGCTGCAACAAACGGACAAGCTGATCATGACCGTGCCGGAGGTCAAATCCGTGTTCGGCAAGATGGGCCGCGCGCAGACCGCGACCGACCCCGCGCCGTTGTCCATGGACGAGACCATCATCCAGTTCAAGCCACGCTCCGAGTGGCCTGCCGGCGTCACCAAGGCCGACATCGTCAACGAGCTGAAGCAGCGCGTGCACCTGCCGGGCCTGACCAACACCTGGACCATGCCGATCAAGGATCGCATCGACATGTCATCCACCGGCATCAAGACACCGGTCGGCATCGAGGTCGGCGGCCCGGATCTGGCGGTGATCCAGAAGATCGGTCGGCGTCTGGAACAGGTTTTGCCCGCCGTGCGTGGTACGACCTCGGTGTTTGCCGAACGCGTCGTGGGCGGGCGGTACATCGACATCGATATCGATCGCGGCAAGGCCGCGCGCCTCGGCCTCAATATCAGCAATGTGCAGGATGTGGTGCGCACGGCCATCGGTGGCATGAACGTCACCGAGACCATCGAAGGCCTGGAACGTTACCCGGTCAACCTGCGCTATCCGCGTGACTGGCGTAACTCGGTTGCGAGGATCCGGCAGTTGCCGATCGTCACGGCGCGTGGCGATCACATCGCTTTGGGCGACGTCGCTGACGTACACATCGCCGATGGCCCTCCGATGATCAAGAGCGAGGCGGCGCAACTGGTTGGCTGGACCTTTGTCGATATCGCGGGCCGCGATCTCGGTTCCTATGTGGCCGCGGCGAAAAAAGTGGTGGCAGCCAAGGTCAAACTGCCACCGGGTTATTCGCTGACCTTTGCGGGGCAATACCAGTTCATGCAGCAGGCTCGGCAACGCCTGGCTGTGATTATCCCGGTAACGATCGTGCTGATCGCGCTATTTCTGTACATGGCGTTTCGCAGCATCCCGCAAGTTCTGATCATCCTCGGCACGTTGCCGATGGCGTTGGCGGGTAGCTTCTGGCTGTTGTACCTGCTTGGCTACAACCTGTCGGTAGCTGTAGATGTTGGCTTCATCGCCTTGGCCGGGCTCACCGTCGAGATCGGGGTGGTGCTGCTGGTGTACCTGAACCAGTCTGTCGCGGCCTGTGTGCAACGCTGTCACGATCAATCGCAACCGATAGCCTTCGAGGGACTACGCGACGCCGTGCGGGACGGCGCGTTGTTGCGCTTGCGACCCATCTCGATGACGGCCGCGGCCGTCATCGCCGGTTTGCTGCCGGTGATGTTTGGCGGCGGAACCGGCTCCGAAGTGATGCGCCGCATTGCAGCGCCGATGGTCGGCGGCATGGTCAGTTCCCTGGTGTTGACGATGCTGGTGATTCCAGCCGTGTACCTGTTGTGGAAATGGCGCGTACTACGTAAAAGCGGCGAACGGCTCGCATAAGTTGTCGGGCATCACGGCTGGGTGATGCTTGGTCGGCTGCTGCATTTCGTCAGCCGCCCGGTTGCGTTGCAGCTTCGAGTTGATGAGTTGCCCGGATCGGCAAGGACAACGTGCCTGGCCGGCAATCAGACTTGCGCGGCGGCGCCGATGCTGCCGAGACACATCTTGAATGGCCGGTTCGCGACGTGCATTTCAAGAGGTCGACCGGCAGGTGTTGGCCGCACACTGCCCGATGCGCGTCAGGCTCAAGTCGACCCGAAGTTGGCGCCTGAGGCGACGGAATGAAAAGCGCTATAGAGCGGAAAGCAGCCAATCCAGAATCGTCGCAGGTCAAGCGAACTTGAGATCTTTCGTGAGCGACAGCGCTGCTATCGTCTGGATGACGTTCACATGTTCGGTCTGGTTGCGTCGCAGTCTTCGATAATGTGATCAATAGGACACGGGGTCATCACGCAGAGGCACTCAGTGATCGTGGCCGTGGTTACTCCCACCATGTCCGTGTCCACCATGTCCATGACCGCGATCTTCGTCTCGCCACCAACGGTGCTGGCTACCGCCATAGCGGCGCACCACGTCGTCGTTTTGCAGGTACGGGCGGTCGACATCCAGCGAGATGTTCACGCCGCCCGCGCCCACATAGCCTTGCAGTGCCAGCGGCAAGCTAACGCCGGCCTGCCAACCGTTGCCACCCAGCCAGAACCACATGCGCGAGGCGGGCTCGTAGTACACCTCGGCAGACGGGTAATAGACGTACTGGTGCTTGGCACGCCAGCCGTGTGCGGGCGCCCAAGCCGGTGGACTGGCCACAACTGGTGTGGTGGCAAAACCGGCGCCGGCGATAGCCAGTGCGGCAATGACAGCAAAGCGCCGCGTTTTCATCGTGATCCCCTCATACTGGTTTGCGCGCGTGCAGCGGCAGGATGCTGGCTTGTGTGACCTGAATGGCATGTCACGCTCGTGGTGTGTTCAATCGCCCGCGCTTTCAAAACGCGTACTGCATCGAGCCACCGACGCCCCAGTCGGGGCTGCCGTCCGAAAACCCGCCCAGCACATAGGCCTGCAAGCGCCAAGCGCTGCCGAAGTGATGGTTCCAATACCCGGTCAGTTCACGGTCGGCGTAGCCGGAATCAGAGATCTTCTGGCGGAAATAGAAATAGGCGCCGATGTCGTCGCTAGCATCGAGCTTGTAGCCGGCACCGAGGTTCGCATTCCAGCCATTGTGCAGGGCAACGTATTGCGATGAACCATACTTCATGTATCCGGCACCACCGAAAACCGTCCACGCGCCGAAGCCCTTGTAGGCGTCGAGGTTCACGCCGTAATCATTCTGGCCGGTGTCAGCCGGCGTTGCTGAACACCTCGCGGCGACTGTGACGCAGTTCCCTTTGGCATGAGCCAGTACGTGCGGGTTGGTGCAAGAGCCCGAGGCTCTCGTTACGGATGTTGGCGTTTCGGGACCGCACCGGATTCCTTGACGGCTGTTCGGTATGAGTCACGCTGCCATGGGCGATGAGCCGTCCCGCGACGGCTGGCATCGTCGTGTGCGTTGCCTCCGGCACGACCATCCAGCATGGGCGCATTGCATGCGCACTCATGTGGTGGCGGGACGCAAGCCGTCGTTCAGCAAACCATCCAGGTGCTGAATCGCCACGATCGCGATTCAGCGACGAGTTGATGGGGCCTGCGTAGTGTTCGGATCGTCGTGCGCCCCAACGCACGCGGTTCAACACGGAGGACCCATATGCGCAAGACCACACTCGCTGTTTCCATCGCTGCATCGTGTTTGCTCGCCCTGCCTGCGTTTGCCCAAGTCCACCTTGGCGCCGTGGGCCAGGTCGGAGGTGCCGTGGGCGTGAACACCGGCCGCATGATGCAACACACCTTCCCGAACACCATGCAGAATACCCTGCAAACCACGAATCGACTTGCACGCACAGGCGATCGCGCCAGGAAACACGCAACACAGAAAACTGCCGACGCTGCGGGCCAGTCGGCGCGCGCGCGCGCTGACACTGGCCAACGGGTCGGCGTTTCCGCGGCGACCAAGGCGGGCAATACACAAGTCACCGGTTCGGCCAATACCGGCGCCGGCCTCGACACCGCGGCCGCCGCAGGCAAGGCCGGCGACGCCGGACGAGGTGTCGGCGGCACGGTGCGCAACGCCGCCAACACGGCGATCCAGTCCGCCGACCGCACCGCAGGTTCGGTCGGCAACGCGGTCAGCGGCATCAACGCCAGCGGCCAAGCCGGCGGTTCGGCCAACGGTAGCGCCAATGCCGGCGCGGGCACGATGGCGGGCGCCGGATTGAACACCGCGGCCGCGGCAGGCAAGGCTGGCGATGCCGGACGAGGTGTCGGGAGCGCGGTGCGCAACACCGCCAACACGGCGATCCAGTCCACCGATCGCACCGCGGGTTCGGTCGGCAACGCGGTCAGCGGCATCAACGCCAGTGGTTCGGCCAATGGTTCGGCGAGCGCGCACGCGCAATCGCGCTCCAACAGCCACAGCCGCCATCGCAACAGCCACGGTAACGCCAACAACAAGGAGCGGCAGCGCTGATCGGCCCGGGCATGCCTGACACGACGCGAAAGTCGTCACGTAGGGTGCTCCCCGGATAAAAAACGGAACCGAACGGTCACGTTCCAAGGTGAGACCGCGCGTGGATGCGTAGCTTCAGCCCGGTCGATGCAAGATCCCCTCTGCCCTACGGAAGAGGGGATCTTTTTCGACGCGGGTCGTCCCGCGTCTATGGTGGAATTGCCATTTACACGTGTCCGGCAATTCGAGCGCCGCGAGGATCAAACCGGGTTCTGGTCCACTTCTGTGGGCAGTTGGGCTAAGGCTAAAAACATCCGATCCCCGGCATCCAGTTGTTGCTGCGCCCTTGGACAACGCAACGCGAAGACGTTGCAGCCGGCTGCATGGAGCGAAGCACACTGCAACAACCCCGGTACGGGGGGCTCTTCGGCTCGCTGAGTCCGACCAACACAAGTCGCTGCGTTCGCAAGTGTTGCCGGGCGCCACGCTATTCCAGCACCGCGATGGCAAGGTAGCTGTTACGACGATCTGCCGACGCGGCCAACGCGGTTGGCTGCCTCGCAAGCAAAAATCTTGTCCGATTTCGCTGAAAACAGCCGAGAGTGCATTTCTATCGAGGTCCGAGTACCGATTCGTGGCCCCGCAATTCATTCTCTGAAATGCCACAACATACATTTTCATTCCGTCGGGTCGTTTGCACCCGTGTGTTTCAATCGTGCTTGTGCTGGTGATGGATGTCCGGGTAGTGCCGATGACTGTGCGTGATGGGCTCGTGGGTGTGCGGGTGCGTGTGCGGTTCGGTGCCATCCCAGGGGAAATCGTGGGTGTGCTGGTGGTGAATGTCATGCACATGGCGATGGGTATGGGTGATCGCTTCATGGGTGTGCATGTGTTCGTGGCGCTCGCTCAGGTGCAGCCACACGCCGATGCCCATCAGGGTTGCCGCTACCCAAAACAAGGGCGTCGCGTGATCGCCGAAGAAAAGAATGGCGATGGCTGCGCCAAGGAATGGCGCCGTGGAAAAATAGGCACCGGTGCGCGCCGTACCGAGCCCGCGCAGGGCGAGGACGAACAATACCAGGCTCACGCCATAGCCCAGTAATCCGACCACCATCGCCTCGCTGATCGCCGGCATTGCCGGGAGCGTGGCCCCCAGCGCCAGCGCAATGCCCGTGTTCACGATCCCGGCCACGGTGCCCTTGAGCCCGGCGAGGAACAACGCGTCGTTGGCTGAGACCTTGCGGGTGAAGTTGTTGTCCAGCGCCCAGCACAGGCACGCACAGGCAATCAGCAGCGCGCCTCCACCCAATCCGGCATTTTCGTGCGGCCTTGGCCACGCCAGCAAGACTGCACCCGCAACGATTGCGAACATGCCGAGCACGACATGGCGATCCGCGTTTTCGCGGAACACCGCCCACGCAATCACCGCGGTCAGTACCGATTCGAGGTTGAGCAGCAACGAAGCGGTCGCAGGCGAAGTGCTCATGAGTCCCAGCATCAACGCAAGCGGCCCCAGCACCCCACCGAAGCCGATCGCGAGCATGAGCCACAACCATTCCCGTCCTGACATGCGCGGCGTTTGCCAGCCGCGATCCCGAACCAGCCGGAGGATACCAAGACCGATGCCGCTCCCGAGGTACAGCAGGCCGGCCAGCAATACCGGCGACACGTCGCGCAGCAGTTGCTTGGCAAAGGGCGTGCTGGCGCCAAACAGCAAGGCCGCAACCAGTGCAGCCACCACGGCGGGCGAACGAGACAGGCGTTTTATCAAATGAACCTCCTGCAGGGTCTGCGGGTCACCTGTTGCAGGGTCACATGCGATCAGGCAATCCGCCGGATGATCACCCATGCCGCGAAGACCACGTAGAACAACGCCATGCTAGCCAGCAGCCTGCGTGACGTGATGCCGCGGCGGAACGCCGTGAGCATCACCGCGATGGCTGCGATCGTAATCCCGGCCGCAACGATCAGGGATTCATCGAAGACCCATGGCGTGAAGAACAGGCCCAGCGCGGTGGGTACGGTGGCCTGGATCATCATCGCGCCGCTGATGTTGGCAAGTGCCAGGCGATGCTTGCCTTGGCGCACCCAGATGATGGCATTCAGTGTTTCCGGCAGTTCGGTGGCAACGGGGCTGAAGAGCAGTGCGACCAGCTGCGGCGGGAGACCGAGTTGCGGCCCCAACACATCGAGCTGGCCGACGAAAAAATGGGACGCCGCGAAAATCACCACGAGGGCCGTGATCGTTTGCGCGATGGCCGCCCAAGTTGGCGGCACGGCGTGGCGTGGAGTCAGCTTCAACGGTTCGGGCGTGCCCTCTTCGGCGCCGGCCTCGCCGGACATCTCCTTCCGGAAATAGGCGGCATACGCGAGCAAGAACAAAATGCCCAGCCAGGGCTTCCACGCAAAGACCACCAGGCCGAGCACGACCTTGCACACGAAAATGGCGAGGAACCAGCCCTGATCGCGGCTCAACCGGCGAAACTCATCGCGAATGGCCGCAACGTGCGGCAGCTTCTGGTGACAGGCCAGCAGGGTGATGCCGACCGTAGCGTAGGCAATGGTGGACAGCACCAACGGGCCGCCGAGTGCCGCGCCAACGCCGATCTCTTTCTGCGCGGCGCTGGCGCTGAACGTGACGGCAACGAACGTCACCACGCTCTCAGGCAGAGCCGTACCGAAGGCAGCCAGAATCGATCCGGTCGCCTGCTGGCTTATCGCCAGCTTACGGCCGACCCATTCCACGCCGTTGACAAAATACTCGCAGGCAAGATAGATGACCACGGCCGCGCCCAGCAGCAGGCCGAGGGTCAGGGCAAGGGATGTCACGCAGGTCCTTGGGGGTCGGGCGCAAGCCAAAGGCTTCGACACCCGCGCCCAACCCGCTGGCGGATACCGAAACCCGTGGTCTCGCCAAGCCCGTTACGGCTGGCCGCGCCATGGCTTAAAGCCAAGTGTGTTGACGCGGCCCCTTCTGGATACGAAGGCGGCTACTCCCCAAAGGAGCAGCAAAAGTATAGGTTCCACCCACCCTGGTCAACACCGCAACGAGAACGCGGTTCAAGGCGTACCGACTGGCGTCGGGAGCGCCAAGCACACGCCCAACAGGCCGCAGATCGTGATGCCCGCCAGCCGGTCAGATGGAAGGCGGGAATGCGGCTTCGCGAATGACTCGAACATCCGAAGCATTCACGGGACTGACCAGCGCGTAGTTGTACCCGTTGCCGGACCAGTACGTTGCCACCAGTTGCCCGTCGCGGCGCTGCCCACGCGGTAGCACGCCGTGGCTGGGCGATGGAGGCCGGATATAGAAGCTGATCGCACCACCTTCAGCGTTTTGGTACAGCACCATCGCCGCCGGCCCGCTGTCGGTCGCGAGCAGGCGGGCGCCTACCGGATGAAAGCCGGCACCATCCAGGTCCGGCAACCGCGGCGCGTTGCGAAAGTGTTGCCGAAGCCAGCCCTGCAGTTGCCCCGGCTCATGTTGCGTCACGTCGAGATTCAAGTGCCGATTGGAGGCAAACATGCGATAAGCCTGCAGCGCGTCAGCCATCGGCGCGCTTGCCGCTGGTGCTGCCATGCGGCGTGCCTGCCAGCCGCCGACCATGCCGACGCCCAGTGTGAGTACCAGAACCGCGGCCATCGCGATCCGTGCCCGGACGCGGCGCCGACGCCGTGCACGGATCATCGTCGGGTCAAGCGTCCGCTGGCCGGCAGCAGGCGGCAAGCCGCCCAACGCGGCGCGAAGCTGCTGCGCGTCGCGCTGCCATCCCCGGATTTCCTCGGCGCGGCGGAGGTTGCTGGCCAACCATGCTTCCATGCGCACGCAGCCCGCAACATCCATCCGGCCATCCACCCAGGCGTGGATGTCTGTTTCGCTGGGAAACGGGCGGGTGTCGTTCATGTCGTTCACTTCAGTAACCGCAACACAGTCGTCCTGGGCACTTCGCCGTCGCCAAGTCGCCGTAATGCGCTGCGGGCCCGCGACAAGCGCGACATCACGGTGCCGATTGGGATATCGAGCAAGTCGGCGACCTCGCAATAGCTGAGGCCTTCCACGGAAACCCATAGCAGCAGGTGGCGCTGCTCGTCGGGCAACCGTTCCAGGGCCTGCACCACCGACTGGGCGACAACTTCGCGTTCCACCGATGCCTGTTCGGCGGGCGCGCTCCGACCGAGCAGCTCGAGCATCAGGGCATGGCGGCGTGCCCGGCGCTTGTCGTCGATGAATTGCCGATAGGCGATGCTGAACAGCCACGCGCGCAACGCCGCGTCATCGCGACGGCTGCCCCAACGGATGAGCGCCCTTTCCAGAGTAGCCTGAACCAGGTCATCGGCACTGTCGGCATCGCGTGTCAGCCAGCGCGCGAATCGACGCAGCCGTGGCAACAGCTCACGCAATTGGTCGTCGGAGAAGGTGGGGTCGCGCATGGCCAAGGCCGGTTCGATGGTTCAACGAACATAGGGTAGACGCATCCGGCGGCACATTATTCCGTCTGCCCACGGAATAAAGTCCCGCGCCGAGCGTCATCCGTATGCGATACGTCATTCACGCACGCCGACAGACAGCAGAGCACCCGCGTCAATGCCGACGCAGCTGCCGCCTGACTACCCCACCCCACAGGAAACTGCAATGATTACTTGCCGCATACGATCAACGACGCGGGGCCTGCAGCTGCCGGCGATTTGCTGCGCTGTTGCACTGGCTTTCGGTTTGAGCACGACCGTCAACGCCGCCGCGCCGAAGAACCTGTTTCCTGCACCCGCGTACGTGACGTTGCAAGGCAGCAACCAAGTGGAAATCCTGCCGAGTGGCAAGACCTGCGATGGATTGCCGGGCGCCCACTACGTTGCGGTCAATCCGGACGGTAGCCGGATGCTGGTCAGCAGCGCGAACAAGCCGGAAGCGTATCTGGTGGATACGCATGACTGCGCAAAGCTGGCCACCTTCGAGGTTGGCCCGGTCACGCAGGGCGTCCAGATCAGCCCGAACGGACACTGGGGCCTGGTCGTGAGTGCCGGCAACGGGACCGTCACCATCATCGACCTGCACACGGCGAAAGCCGTCAAGACCATCGCCGTCGGCAAGACACCCCACAACGCGCGTTTCACCGAAAACAGCAAGCTCGCTTACGTCACTCTGCAAGGGGCGGGCGCCGTGGCGGTAGTGGACATGCAGGCATTGAAGAAGACCGGCGAATTTGCGACGCCCGGACTTCCCCACCCGCACAACCTCGATCTCTCCGCCAACGGGAAAATTCTGTGGATACGAGGTCTGATCAGCAAGGTTGCCGCGGTCGATCTGGCTTCACGCAAGGTGCTTGCGGTGATCCCTGTAGGGCTCGGCCACGCGGGCATCGATGTGCTCCCCGGCGGTCGCTACGTATTCACCGGAGCGATCGCCGACCACGTCGTGGACGTGATCGACCCGAAAACGTTCAAGGTGATCGAGCGCATCGGCGTGGGCCAGGGGCCGCATGGCGTCCGCGCCAGCCGCAACGGCCGCTGGGTCTATGCAGGCGTGACCGGCACCAACAAGGTCGCGGTGATCGACACCAAAACGCTGGACGTCGTGAAACAGATTCCCGTCAGCGGAACGATTCCGTTCTGGGTTGCGGTAGCGGGGCACGATTAAACGGCTGCGACATCTCGGGCTGCTTGATGACACGGCATGCGGTAAGGTCTGGTCAGAGCACCGGCTGCTTTTGATTGGCGACCGAAGTCCAACCGAAAGTTGCCGTCGTGAGGGTCGATCGGACAGCCGATGCCAGTCACCATTTGTCCGGCCAGCTTCAGATCGCGGCGGAGCGCGTCTTGCTTGCTTCGCGCAGGATTTCCGCTGCTTCCCTGATTACATAAAGGCCGATGGCAACGCCAATGACCAAGTCCGGGAGTGCCGAGCGTGTCCCCAAGACCAGCGCGCCGGAAACAATCACCCCTGCATTGACAACCATGTCCGCGCGCGTGTCGAGCCAGAAAGAGCGGGCGAAAATTTCGCCTCGCCGAAAAGACTTCAACACGAAGATCAGTACTGTGCCGTTAACGAGCCATGCGACAGAAGCGATCAGGATCATGACCCACCCGAGGGGATGATGGCCTTCGAACCCGAGGCGCACAGCGTCGAAAATGACGCAGGTCCCCAGGATGAAAAGCAGTGATCCGTTCAACCTCGTGGAAAAAAAATTTGAATCGAGCACCGCGCCCAATCGCCAGCAGCCCGACTGCATAACCCGTCGCATCGACAAGCATGTCCAAAGCGTCGGCCTGCAACCCGGACGAATGCGCCAGCCAGCCTGCAACGATGCCGATCACGAACATCATTGCGTTCAAACCGAGTGCGATCATCAGCGCCGTTCGTTGCATTGCCTCCTGCGGTTCGTGCTGGCGTGGGTAACCGCTCACGAGGAGGATTGTGCCATGTGGTTTAACTGGCTGGCCGGCTCGCGGGGCAGGCCATAAAAAGGCGTCACCTGCCTAGGTTCCTTCACAAGCGCCGTGGGTCCAGACTGCGATGGTCCACACGTGCACTCACAAGAATTCGTATTCAACCTGCACCAGCCATGTGTGGCGCGGCGCGTCGGCATTGACGCCCTGCAGCAACCCGACCCTGTATTCGATGTTGCCGGTGGTGCCGGGCACATGCCATTCGCCACGGACAACCGGCCCAACCTGATAGGCGTGGTCGTCAGGCCGTCCGTAAAACTCGACGCCGGGCTGGAACGCTGCCGAGAGTGAGTAGGTTCCAGAGTAGCTGTACCGGAATTCGTAATGCCTGCTGGCGCCAGCACCGATCTCCTTTTCCCAGATCAGGTTCAGGCGATGGTCGAAGCGCCCCGAGGTTTTCTCGAACAATGGCCCGAACTCGAGCTTGTCATTCTCGCCCTTCGTGTTCGGAATTTCCAGCGAGGCCAAGAGGCCGAGATCGACCCAGTATTGGCCGGGCTGCGTGAGCTGGAAGGTGTTTTCAAATTCGTAACCGACCAAGCCCCCGCCTGCACCGGGATTTTTTTCGTACCTGGCCACATAGAGCTCGGGTTTCCACCAACCCGTGAAGGCATGTGAAATTGAAAGCTCGCTCGCGGCCTGACCGCCAAAATCCTGCCGGCCATCGTTCGTATAGAACCCGCGCAGTTCGATCTCCGACAAACCTTGGTTGACGTGCGGAGAGTAAACGATGAAATCGTCCGCGTGTGCAACGGTTCCGACGCCTGCGAGCAGCAATGTGCATAGCGCGATAACTTGAAGAGGGCAGCATTCGCGATGACAACCCCGTGACCGCGTCCGATCTTCTGCAAGTGACATGCGGAAACTCCTTGTTGGATGAGGGGCAAAAGCGTCCCCTCCGCCGCAGCGCTGCCGCCGCGTAAAAAATAAAATTCGTTGGGGAAAAACTTGGCTTCAGAACCGTGGATCGGGTGCGGTACCAGGCCAGCCGAGAGGTGGTGCAGTCTGCCGGGGCTTCACGCCGCACGCGTTTGTACGCGGCCTTGGCCGTGTGCTCGTCTCAACCGGCAATGCCATGAAGATCATCGCCCAGATGACCAGTTGTGTACCGACCCGACTCGCTTCAGGCCCCACCAGCGCGTGCATAGTCTCTCTGGCCCGCACCTTGTTATTGACTGTCGCCGCGAGGTGTTCCACCACTGTTGACCGCGAATGGGAAGCCGGTTGGCTTGGGCGGGTGCCGTCGCCCACCAAAACCGTCATGCGCAAGCGATAATAGTTCTTATTAGCGCATGCAAGCAAGCTTGCCGTCCACGGAAAAACGGGTTGAGAAGGCTTACCGAGCCGCCTGGGCGGCTCGTCCGGCAGGCCCCGGCAATGAGGATCTCAAGGTGCGTACGCCCACCACCTGAGCTGCCGCTACTCGCCCAGGCACGCTGCCCGAAGAGGCGTGACTCATGCTAAGCAGCCCTTGGGTTCCCGGGACAGTTCGTCATGCCCAGACGGTGTTGAATCTGAAGCCAGCCACGGTGCTAATGGAGACGCGAAAACAGCCTTTCGCTGTTTTGTCATCGGCCTGTCACATTCGGGCGCTGCAATAATCGCGTCACGGACTTGTCACGGGACCCGGACATGCACAAACGCATCCTTGTGGTCGAAGACGAAGCCTCGATTCGCGAGATGGTTGCGTTCGCCTTGCGCAAGGCCGACATGGAGGCCATCCATGCCGCCGATGCACGTGCCGCCCTGGTCGCGGTCGCGGATACGCCGCCCGACCTGATACTGCTGGACTGGATGTTGCCGGGCATGACCGGCCTTGAGCTGGCGCGTCGTCTGCGTGCCGAGGAGCGCACCGCCGATGTGCCGATCATCATGCTGACCGCACGCGGCGAGGAAATGGATCGTGTCAACGGCCTCGAGGCCGGCGTGGACGACTATGTCGTCAAGCCATTTTCGACACGCGAATTGATCGCGCGGATCAAGGCCGTACTGAGGCGCAGCCAGGACGATGATGCCACCGGGTCGATCGAGATCGGCGGCCTGCGCATCGATGGCCCCGCTCACCGCGCATACGCCGGCGACGTGCAGATCGAGATCGGCCCCACCGAGTACCGGCTGCTGCACTTTTTCATGACCCATGCCGAACGCGTGTATTCGCGCGCGCAACTGCTGGATCATGTATGGGGCGGCAGCGTGTACGTCGAGGAACGTACCGTCGATGTTCACATCCGCCGTCTGCGCAAGACGCTGGAACCGTTCGGGCTCGACGGACTGGTGCAGACCGTGCGCGGCAGCGGGTACCGGTTCTCGGCGACGCCATGAACGCGGATCGCGCGCGCGTGCGGCGATTGCTGGCACAGTTGCGCGACTTGCGCAGTGCCGCGGCTGCGCAACCGGACGCGTTGGTGCTGCTGGATGGCGATGGTCGGGTACGCTGGTGCAATCCCGCGGCACAGCGGCTGTTGCAGCTGGCTTGGCCGCGGGATCGCGGCGTGGCGTTGTCGGAACGCTACGCCGATCACGCAATCGGGGCATGGCTGCGTGGGGGCGGGGCGGATGCCGATGATGTTCCAGCGCCGGCCGACGCCGCCGTGCGCCTGCACGTGGCTTTGATCCCTTATGGTCAGCGTCGGCGTTTGTTGCTTGCGCGCGATATCAGCCGGATGAGCCGGCTGGAGCAGGTTCGCCGCGATTTCGTGGCCAACGTTTCGCACGAACTGCGTACGCCGTTGACGGTAATCCATGGCTATCTGGAATTACTTGACCCAGCGGACGTCCCGGCACTGGCGCCGGTGCTTGCCGAAATGCGCGCACAGTCTCAGCGGATGCGCCAGATCGTGGAAGACCTGTTGACCCTGTCGCGGCTGGAAATGCGGCAGAATCTCCCGGAGGAGCGCGTCGAGATGGCGCCGATGCTGGAAACCCTGCGCAAGGAAGCCGAAGCCCTCAGTCACGGCCGTCACAGTGTGGTGATGGAAGACACCGCCGGTGCTGACTTGCTGGGTTCGCCCACCGAGCTGCGCAGCGCATTCGGCAACCTGGTCAGCAACGCGGTCCGCTATACCCCTGATGGCGGCGCGATTACGATCCGGTGGCGGCGTACCACTACCGGCGCCGAATATTCGGTGACCGACACCGGCTACGGGATCGCCGCCGAACACATCTCGCGTCTGACCGAGCGCTTCTACCGCGTTTCGTCCAGCCGCTCGCGCGGTACCGGTGGTACAGGATTGGGCCTGTCAATCGTGAAACACGTACTCAATCTGCACGACGCGAAATTGCGGATTGAGAGCGAATTGGGCAAGGGCTCAACCTTCACCTGCGTGTTCGATGCTACGCGGCTGGTGACAACGAACGGCAAGGAGTAAATGCGTCTTGCGGTGTGCGCCGCGCCCGTCCGGCTATTTATCCTCGATCCGGTCCTGCCTGGCGCGGGGTTCGTCGAGCGGCTCACCGCGCACCACGAACCAGATGTTTTCGGCGATGTTGGTGGCGTGATCGCCGATGCGCTCGATGTTCTTGGCCATGAACAGCAGGTGCGTGCAGGGCGTGATGTTGCGCGGATCTTCCATCATGTAGGTCAGCAGCTCGCGAAACAGCGCATCGTAGCCTTCGTCCACGTGCACGTCGTCACGCCAGACCTGGTACGCGTTGTCCGCGTCCGATTCGACATACGCCTTGAGCACCTTGCGCACTGCTACGGCGGCCAGTTGCGAGAGGTGCAGTAGACCGTGCGCCGGAGCCACTGGCGCCAGCGTGGCAAGCGGGATCGTGCGCTTGGCGACGTTGGCCGCGTAATCGCCGATGCGCTCGATATCCGAAGCGACGCGCAGCGCGGCGAACACGGCGCGCAGGTCGCCGGCCATCGGTGCGCGCAGCGCCAGCAGGCGCACCACGCCGTGGCTGATCTCCTGTTCCATGGCATCGATGGTGTCGTCGTTGTCGAGCACCTGCCGGGCGGCGCGCGCGTCGCGGCGTTCGACCGCGTCGATGGCCGCTTCCAGTTGCTTGACCGAGAGTTCGCCCATACGCGCGATCTCGCCCGTCAGGCGGGCCAGTTCGGTGTCATAGCTCTTGATGATGTGATCAGTGGATTTAGTCATGACGATATCCCGTGTGGACGACGCGTGGCGGAAGCACCTCAACCGAAGCGTCCGGTGATGTAGTCCTCGGTCTGTTTCTTCTCGGGCTTGGTGAAGATCATCTCGGTGTCACCGAACTCGATCATTTCGCCCAGGTACATGAAGGCCGTGTAGTCGGACACGCGCGCGGCCTGCTGCATGTTGTGGGTCACGATCACGATGGTGTAGGTGCGCTTGAGCTCCTCGATCAGCTGCTCGATGCGGCTGGTGGCGATCGGGTCGAGCGCCGAGGTCGGCTCGTCCAACAGCAATACGTCGGGCTGGAGCGCGATGCAACGGGCGATGCACAGGCGCTGCTGTTGGCCACCGGACAACCCCAGCGCACTGTGCCTGAGCTTGTCCTTGACCTCGCCCCAGATGGCGGCGCTGCGCAGGGCCTCTTCGACGCGCTCGTCCAGCTTCTTGCGGCCGAGCTTCTGGTGGTGGCGGATCCCGTAGGCCACGTTCTCGTAGATGGTCATCGGGAACGGTACCGGCTTCTGGAACACCATGCCGACCTTGATGCGCAGGCGGTTCATGGCATAGCCCGGGTCCAGGACGTTCTCTCCGTCAAGTTCCACCGAGCCTTCCGCGCGCAGCTTCGGGTACATCGCGTAGATGCGGTTGAACACGCGCAGCAGGGTCGACTTGCCACAGCCGGACGGGCCGATGATCGCGGTGACCCGCTTTTCCGGGATGTCCATGTCGATGCCCTTCAGGGCATGGAAATCGTGGTAGAAGAAGTTGAGGTTGCGGACCCTGATCTTGCTGCGCGTGGCGGTGGCGCCCGCAGGGGTGGCAACGCTGGTCAGGTCAGTCATGACTCACCTTCTTGCGCGAAAAGAACAGACGGGTCAGCAGGCTGAGCGCAAGCACGAACAACGTGATCAGCAGCGCGCCGGCCCAGGCGATGGCGTGCAGTGCCGGGTTGGGGTCGTTGGTGTACTGGTAGATGGCCACCGGCACGCTCGCGGTCTTGCTGAGCGGGCTGTACGTCATGAAGTTGTTGCCGAAAGCCGTGAACAGCAGCGGCGCGGTCTCGCCGGCCAGCCGCGCCAGCGCCAGCAGCACACCGGTGAGGATTCCGGAAGTGGCCGCGCGCATCAGCACCTGCACGGTCAGCTTCCATTGGGGGATGCCCAGCGAAAGCGCGGCCTCGCGCAGGCTGCCCGGGACCAGTTGCAACATCTCGTCGGTGGTACGCACGATGACCGGCAGACCGATCAGGGCCAGGGCGATGGCGCCGGCCACGCCGGAGAAGGACACTGCACCGTGGGTAACGTTCGACATCGGTACGACCACGATCACGTACACGAACAGACCCAGCACGATCGACGGTGCCGAAAGCAGGATGTCGTTGAGGAAGCGGATGGTGGCGCCCAGCCTGGACGTGGCCGCGTACTCGGCCAGGTAGGTGCCGGCCAGTACTCCGATTGGCGCGCAGATCAGCAGCGCCAGCAGGTCCATGCCGAGCGAACCGACGATGGCGTTGGACAGGCCACCGTCGGCACCGTAGGCGGTGATCCTGGTGAACAGCTTGAGGTTCAGCGCACTGATGCCGTTGCTCACCGTCACCCACAGGATCCAGGCGAGAAACACCAGGCCGATCACGGTGGCGATGCTGCTCAGCACCATGGCAACGGCATTGGTGATCCGGCGGCGGGTGTAGATCGCGCTGGACATCAGTTGCCCTCCCGTCTGGCCAGCTGGCGCAGCATCAGGCGTGCGATCAACAGCACGATGAAGGTGACCACGAACAGCAGGAAACCCAGGGCGATCAGCGCCGAGCGGTGCGTGCCCACGGCCTCATTGAACTCGTTGGCGATCGACGAGGAGATCGAGGTACCCGGCATCAGCAACGAGCTGGTGATGTTGTCGGAGTTGCCGAGCACGAAGGTCACCGCCATGGTCTCGCCCAGCGCTCGGCCCAGACCCAGGAAGATGCCGCCGATCACCGCCGAGCGGGTGTAGGGCAGCACGATGTCCCAGACCACCTCGCGCGTGGTCGAGCCCAGCGCGTAGGCCGATTCCTTGAGCCGCTTGGGCACGGTCTGGAACACCTCACGCATCACCGAGGAAATGAACGGCAGGATCATCACCGCCAGCACGATGCCGGCGGTAAGAATTCCCAGGCCCAACGGCGGGCCCTCGAACAGTTTTCCGATCAGCGGGATCTGGCCCAGCGTGCTGCTGAGCGCGGGTTCGATCCTGGCCATGAACGGCACAAAGATGAAAAGGCCCCACATGCCGTAGATGATCGAGGGAATACCCGCGAGCAGTTCGATCGCCGTCCCCACCGGGCCACGCATCCACACAGGTGCGATCTCGGTCAGGAACAGCGCGATGCCGAAACTCAGCGGCACGGCCAGGACCAGCGCGATCAGTGAGGTCACCAGGGTGCCGAAGACCGGCGCCAGCGCGCCGTAATCGTCGGTGACCGGATTCCAGCTGCTGCTGGTGAGGAAGTGGAAGCCGTGCTGGAACAGAACCTCGCGTCCGCCCCACAGCATCGACAGCGCGGCGCCCAACAGCGCAGCCAGCACCAACAGTGCGCAGGATTTCAAGGCGCCATGAAAGATGCGGTCGTGGCGCGCGTCGGTCCGCGCGCGTGTCTCGAAGTCGCGGGCGGGCGTTTCGGTGCGTGCTGCGTGCATGCTGGGGCCTTGTGCGCGGTCGGCGTTGGGAAGCGGTGGGGTGCGCACGGCACTGCTGCTGCGCGCGGCACGGCGTCACCCGGCATCTGGTGCAGTGCCGGAGCCGTGCACTCCACGACCTACATCTTGTACTGGGTCTGCCAGTACTGCTCGATCTGCTTGACCAGGCTGTCCGGCAGCGGCACGTAGTCCAGCGAACGTGCATCGGCCTGGCCGTGGTTGTAGGCCCACTTGAAGAAATCCATCACCACCCTGGTGTGCTCGAGGTTCCTTGGTTGCTTGTACATGATCACCCAGGACGTGGCCGTGATCGGCCACGCCCTGGTGCCCGGAGCGTTGGTGATCAGCAGTTCGAAGTTCCTGGCATGCTTCCAGTCAGCCGTGGCGGCCGCGGCCTGGAACGACGCGGTATTCGGGCTGACGACGTTGCCGGCGGCGTTCTTCATCATCGCGTAGCCGATGTGGTTCTGCAGGGCGTACGCATACTCGACATAACCGATCGAGTTCCTGATCTGCTTGACGTAGGCCGAGACGCCCTCGTTGCCCTTGCCGCCGATCCCGGCCGGCCAGTTCACCGCGGTGCCCACGCCTGCCCTGGACTTCCACGCCGGGCTGACCTGCGAGAGGTAGTGGGTGAAGTTGTAAGTGGTGCCGGAGCCGTCGGAGCGGTGCACCACGGTAATCTTCTGATCCGGTAGCTTCATGCCCGGGTTCAGGGCGGCAATCCCGGGATCATTCCACCTGGTGATCTTGCCCAGGAAGATGCCGGCCAGGGTCTTGCCGTCCAGGACCAGCTTGCCGGCCGGGATGCCGTTGACGTTGAGGACCGGCACGATGCCGCCGATCACGTCCGGGAACTGGCCGAGGCCGAATTTTGCCAGCGTGGCCTGGTCCAGCGGTTTGTCGGAGGCGCCGAAATCGACCGTGCCGGCCTTGATCTGCGCGATGCCGCCGCCGGAACCGATGGACTGGTAGTTGATGTGATTGCCGGTTTTTTCCGCATACGCAGCCGACCACTTCGAGATCACCGGATACACGAAACTGGAACCGGCGCCGGTGACGTCGGTGGCGTGCGCGGTGCCCAGGCCAAGCGCGAGGGCGGTGGCCAGAGCGAACAGTTGAAGCTTGTGGGGGAAACGGACGTTCACGCGAGTCTCCTGGGGTGTCGAGCGTTGTCGACACCCTTTGTAGGGGCCGCGTGTTGCAGTTCGATGAGAGAAATGTTGCAGGGCGATGACAGTCGCCGTCGGGCACACCCCTCGATGAAACTGTCTTGATTCTGTCATCAGCCCACAACGTGGCTGTAACGGGTGCACAGCAGTCTGGGCCCGTTCCCGGCGCGGGCAACAACGATCGCGGACGCGGAACGCCATCCATGCAGACCACCGGAGGCTATTCATGCGTTCCAGGGTGCTTGTAGCGGCGATAGCCGCCGTAATCGGCGCGGGCGGCATCGCTGCGGCCATGCCGGCCGTCGCGCAGACCACGAACACATCCTCTTCACTCCCATCCGGCAGCACGGAGCTGCGACAGCTCCAGCAGCAGATCAGCGCTTTGCAGGCCAAGGTCGATCAACTCCAGCAGCAACAGCATCAGCCCGCGCAGACGGCGGCCGCGCCCGCAGCCGCGCAGGCCGACCGTCGCCTCGACGCGCTGGAGCAATTGGTCGACAACACCAAAATCGGCGGCACCATGTACACCGATTTCACCAATATCGACAAGACCAGCAACGGCAGCAAGACCGCCGCTTCCGGCACCGGGCTCGACGTCAAGCGTTTCTATCTGTCGATCGGGCACAAGTTCAACGACGTGTGGTCAGCAAACCTGACCACCGATTTCAACTACACCGGCGTCACGGGTGAGACCCAGCTGTTCGTGAAGAAGGCGTACCTGCAGGGCGCCTTCGGCAAGCTGGCGACCTTGCGGGTGGGTTCGGCCAACATGCCGTGGATTCCGTTCGTCGAGGACTGGTATGGCTACCGCTTCGTCGAGAACACGTTGACCGATCGCCTCCACTTCGCCAACTCCGCAGACTGGGGCCTGCACACGCTGGGCGACAACGGTACGTTCGATTACCAGGTTTCAATGGTCAACGGCGGCGGCTACAAGCATCCGGCGCGCTCGAACAGTGTGGACTTTGCCGGTCGCGTGGGCATCGAGCCGATCAGGGGACTCGTGTTCACCGTAGGTGGCTACAGCGGCGATCTGGGCAAGGACACCGCAACCTCGCCGGTGCTGCGCGGTGCCCACCGCTACGACGCGATGGCGGCGTGGAACCGCGATGGCTTGCGACTCGGCGTGGAATGGTTCAAGGCCGACAGCTGGAACAACGTCACCACGCCGCTTGCCGATTCGGCCGACGGTTACTCGTTGTGGGGCAGCTATGACTTCAGTACCGCGTCGGTGTTCGCGCGATACGACCGCGTCAAGCCCAGCAAGGATCTCGACCCGAATCTGAAGGACACCTACTACAACGTCGGTGTGGCGTTCCCGATCACCAAGGGCATGCGTGTGGCGATTGCCTGGAAGAACGAGCGCTTGCGCAACGGTACGAGCGTGGACGTCAAGTCGCGCGAGATCGGCGCCTGGGGCGAAGTCAAATTCTGATCCAACGCCGGGTCCTCGGCAGGTCAACGTTGGCGGCGGATCCTTCGGGTGACTTACCCCCAGCGCTGGCACATCCGCAAAGCTGCCGGCGTGGAAGGCGTGCCGGTGGTTCGTTGTGTGCTCGCCGGGCGGTAGCGATTGGGCGGAAGGGTAAAGCGGGGGCGGGGCCAATTCCAGGGTTGCACGGTAGCGGGATGCTGGTATGTTGCCGGTATGTGTCATCTTGCGCGACCGAGTTCTGCCTATTTCCGAACAGTGTCGGTGCTGGCGGAGTTGGCGTGGCTGGTGCTCGCATCCGGCGCGCTGGCCGCGCCGTTGCAAATGACTGCGTCGGCGCCGTCAGAAGCGTCCGCGCAACATTGCGACGGTATGCCGGTGGTGCAGGTTGCCGTGCAACGCGGGCACGCACCAGAGATGGCGATGGGTAGCGGCGATTGCTGCCATGGCGGCTGCCATTGCGCCTTCGCGTGCAGTGCGGCCCTCTCGGTGCCGCGCCTCACCGTTGCCGGCCCTTGGTTGCACGCCGCATTCCCGGTCGCCGCACCTGCCGATCCTGTGCCGGCGCTGAGCGCGCCGCCACTACGACCACCGATCGCCTGATTCCCGCCGCGGCGCGTTGTCGCGCCGCAACCTGATCCCGCGCATTCCGTCCCCTTTACGTGACGGTAGCGGGTGATCCTTCGCAATCGGCGTGCCACGCACGCCTGCGTGAGTCCAACATGAAGCCATACGATTCCGGCACCGGGCCGTCGATCCCGATGCCTTCCCGCCGCCGCTTCGTGCAGAGCCTGGCGCTTGGCAGCGCGGCCGCCATGCTCGGTCCGTGGAACAAACCGGCGTGGGCCTTGACCAGTCCCGGCCAGCCAACTGTTTTGTCCGGTACGGAGTTCGCACTGGAAATCGCCGAGACGCCGGTCAACTTTACCGGTGCGGCCCGGCTCGCCACCGCGGTCAACGGCATGGTCCCGGGGCCACTACTGCGCTGGCGCGAAGGTACGACCGTCACCTTGCGGGTAACCAATCGTTTGCGCACATCCAGTTCGATCCACTGGCACGGCATCCTGTTGCCGTTCGTCATGGATGGCGTCCCCGGCATCAGTTTCCCTGGCATCGCGCCGGGCGAGACGTTCGTGTATCGCTTTCCGGTGCGGCAGAGCGGCACCTACTGGTACCACAGCCATTCCGGCTTCGAGGAACAGACCGGGCTGTACGGCCCGCTGGTGATCGATCCGGCCGGGCCGGATCCGATCCGGGCCGAACGCGACTACGTGGTCATGCTCAACGACTGGACCGACGAGAACCCGGCGAACGTGTTCGCGCATCTGAAGAAAATGGGCGATTACTACAACCGTGGCGAGCCGACCGTTCCGGATTTTTTTGCCGACGTGTCGAAGATGGGTCTGCGCAGGGCGCTGGCATCGCGAAAGATGTGAAACGAGATGCGCATGAGCCCGCGCGACCTGATCGATGCCACCGGAGCCACGTACACCTACCTGATGAACGGCGCGCCCCCGACCGGCAACTGGACCGGGCTGTTCAAGCCCGGCGAGCGCGTGCGGCTGCGTTTCATCAATGGTTCTTCCAACAGCTATTTCGACGTGCGCATTCCCGGTTTGAAACTGACTGTGGTCGCCGCCGACGGCCAACCCGTCATGCCGGTGGACGTCGACGAATTCCGGATCGGTACCGCCGAAGTCTACGACGTGGTCGTGCAACCGCAGGAGGATCGCGCCTACACGATCTTCGCGCAGTCGATGAGTCGCGACGGCTACGCGCGCGGCACGCTGTCGCCGCGCGCGGGCATGCAGGCCGAGGTGCCGTATCTCGATCCGCTGCCGGTGATTGCCATGGTCGACATGATGGGCGCGATGGCGCAGGACTGCGAGCACGGCATGTCGCACGATTCCATGGCCTGCATGCATGACGCCTCGATCCAGGATGGCGGCGCCCACGCCGGTCACGCAAGTGCGGGGGCGACACCGGAGGTGCGCCACTCGCGGACCGAATACGGTCCGAATATCGACATGCGCGTGGACATGCCGCGCACCAACCTCGACGATCCGGGCATTGGGCTGCGCGACAACGGCCGACGGGTGCTGACCTATGCCGACCTGCACACCGTTGGCGGGTCGCTGTACCCGGACACTCCTGTCACGCGCGAGATCGAGTTGCACCTGACCGGCAACATGAATCGTTTCATCTGGGGTTTCGACGGGTTGAAGTTCTCCCAGGCCAAACCCGTGCACTTCCGCTATGGCGAGCACCTGCGTCTGGTGCTGGTCAACGACACCATGATGACCCATCCGATCCATTTGCATGGCATGTGGAGCGAACTGGAATCGCCGGAAGAAAAGTTCCAGGTGCGCAAGCACACCATCAGCGTGCAGCCGGCGCAGCGGGTCGCCTGGCGCGTGAAGGCCGACGCGCTCGGGCGCTGGGCCTATCACTGCCACCTGCTCTACCACATGGAAGCGGGCATGTTCCGCGAGGTGGTGGTGTCATGAGCAGGCACCCTTGCAGCAGCATTTTGTGGGTTGTCGTTGTGGCTGCGGCGACGGTGCCGCTGCCCTCGCTGGCGCAGGACACCATGCAGGACATGGACATGTCATCAATGCATCAAGCGACGCCGGCAAAAGAAAATGATGCGGCGAAGAAGGCGAAGTCGGCCGAGAAAACCCAGCCGTCGACGTCAAAACAGGCACCAACTTCGATGTCGGACACGGACATGTCTTCGACGCACGGCATGGGCCACTCGATGCCGATGGTGCCGCCGCAAACCACCGGCCAATTGCAGCGGCTCGATATCGGTGCGCAAATCGGCGAACGTCCGGTCGTACGCGGCCTCGGACTGCAACCCATGGCCGGCGATGCAATGCATGACATGCCGCCGATGCAGGGCGGTCGTGCGCCGCCGGATGCGCGCAGCGCGGACTATTCCGATGGGGTCGGCTACGGATCGATGACCGGCATGGACATGGCGGACGACAAACCCCTCGGCATGCTCCTGATCGATCGTCTGGAGTACTTCAGCGGCCGCAATTCCAATGGCGCTGCGCTGGATGCGCAGGCATGGTACGGCAACGACGAGAGCAAACTATGGTTGAAGGCCGAGGGCGAACACAGCGAGGGGCGCCTGCAGGACTTGCGCAGCGAGGTGTTGTGGGATCGCCCGGTGACGACATACTGGGATACCCAACTCGGTGTGCGGCACGATTTCGGCGCCGGCCCTGATCGCACCTGGGCCGCATTCGGCGTCCAGGGACTGGCGCCGTACTGGTTCGATGTCGAAATCACGGCGTACGTGGGCCAGTCCGACCGCACGGCCTTGCGCTTCGCGGCCGAGTACGGGCTGCTGCTGACCCAGCGCTGGATCCTGCAGCCGCGCTTCGAGGCCAACCTGTACGGCCGCGACGATCCGCAGCGCGACATCGGTGCCGGACTGTCCGACGCCGTACTCGGCCTGCGCCTGCGCTACGAGATCACTCGTCAATTTGCCCCGTACGTCGGCGTCGACTTCACGCGGCGGTTCGGCAAGACCGCCGAACTCATGCGCGCCGCCGGCGAGCCGGTGTTCGAACCGCAGCTCGTCGCCGGTGTGCGCATCTGGTTTTGAGGAGATCACCATGAAACAACTCATCAAGCATTCCAGTATCACCATCCTCGTCCTTGCCCTCATCCTGGCGGCCGGCGCAGGCGTGTTCGTCTACTCGGGCATCTACAACATCGGCGCCGACGATCACCACACCCGGCCGGTGTTCGCGGTACTACAGACCCTGCGCGAGCGCTCGATTCATGTGCGTTCGGAGCACATCAAGGTTCCGAACCTCGACAATCCGCAGTTGATCCTGAAAAAGGCATGTATCCACAGCCCCCGAATCTCTCGAAGGTGCACGTGGATCCGCAGGATGCGTTCTGGGTCATCAAGCACGGCATCAAGATGAGTGCGATGCCGGCCTGGGGCATGGCCGGCCACGACGATCCGACCATCTGGAGCATGGTGGCGTTCATCGAGAAGCTACCCGGTATGACACCGCAGGAATACAAGGCGATCGTCGCCAAGGCGCCACCGGATGAGGACATGGATATGCCGGCACCTGCGCCGGCGACATCTTCCGCCGAAAGCTCAGGACCATGATCGCGTTCAGAACCATGGGTTGACTTGCATCTGCGTCCGCGGGGCGCATCAAGGAGTGCTTCACGGGCGTTCTCGATCCCATTGGTCACGCGTTGTGGCTGGCCTTCACCATGTTCTGGCAGATCTTCTGGGGCCTGAGCCTTGGCTTTGCCCGCTCCGCAATCATTGAGGTGCTGATCGCGAAAGACGCGATGTCGAAATTATTGCCAGATGGCGGCCCACGCTCAATCGCGACTGCGGGCCTATTCGGCGCGGCAATCTCGTCATGCTCGTATGCGGCAGTGGCCATGGCGCGCTCGATCGTGCGCAAAGGCGGCAACTTGAGGCTCTTTCTCGTTTCAAGTGGAAGCAGCCGGCTCCAAGGCCGCTTGTTGGGGGTAACCAAGGGTTCGCTGGCAGATGCGTGAGCTTGCCGCAAGTGAGGTAGCACATGGTGGCGAGGTGCCGGTCGGTGCCGTAGCCGCAGGCCCAAGCCTTGGCCGCCTGGATTCTGCCGTTGATGGCTTCAGCGAAGCCGTTGTCGAGGTGCGTGTCGAAGTGGTTGGGGCTGCCGTCGAGATGGTCGCGGATGGTGGCGCCGAGCCGTTTGAACGGGGCCAGCCGGCAATGCCGCGCCCAACGGACCCAGGTCGCCAGTGCACGGCCGGCACTGACGGCGCGCCGATACGTCACGAAGATGTCGCGCAGGCGTTCCGTGAGGCGCCACACCCGGTCATTGGACACCCCGAGCATTCGCGCTACCGCCAGTACCGGCATCTCCTGGTACAACGCCACGATGAAGGCGTCCAGTACCTGCGTGAAGCCCGATCCGGCGCGCGCCCACGGCACGGCCACCTGCGTGGTCTTGCCACACTTTCCGCACGCCACCCGCGGCACGTCCGCATGCACCCATGCTGATACTGGAAGAAGTTGAGGTGCCGCCAGGTGCGCGTCTTGCAATCGTGAACCGGCTGAGCAGTGGCGCCACACGCCGCGGTTAAAGACGTGTGTGTAGTACCGGCATGTGGTTGACACGTCCTTGTAGCCCAGCAATTCTTGTACTGTGCGGATGTCGTATCCGCCCGTCGATCAAGTGCGTTGCGAAGGAGTGCCGCCTATCTTGCCGAGGACATAGCAGGCACTATGTAGCGTGCCCGACTATGTAGGGTGAACTGGCGTCAGCCGCAAAGATCCGTTGCAGTTGGCGATCGCGCGCTGCGAGATCGCCAACTGCCGCCCTACATAGTTTTGGCGC
>SCQU01000029.1 GCA_004299555.1 Rhodanobacteraceae bacterium | reverse complement strand
GCGCTTCCACGCCATGTCGGTGATGTGCAGCAGGCCATCGATGCCGCCGAGGTCCACGAACGCGCCGTAATCGGTGAGGTTCTTGACCACGCCGTGCAGGATCGCGCCTTCCTGCAGCTTTTCCAGCAGCGCCTCGCGCTCCTCGGAATGTTCGCTCTCGACGATCGCGCGGCGGCTGACCACCACGTTGTTGCGCTTGCGGTCGAGCTTGATGATCTTGAATTCGAGATCCTTGCCTTCCAGGTACGCGGGATCGCGCACCGGGCGCACATCGACCAGCGATCCCGGCAGGAACGCGCGCACGTCGCGAATGTCGACCGTGAAGCCGCCCTTTACCTTGCCGTTGATGCGGCCGCTGACGGCAGCTTCCTTCTCGAAGGCTTCCTCCAGTTCGTCCCACACCATCGAGCGCTTGGCCTTCTCGCGCGACAGCTTGGTTTCGCCAAAGCCGTCCTCGATGGCTTCCAGCGCGACCTTCACCACGTCGCCCACCTTGACCTCGAGCTCGCCGTTTTCGCTCTTGAACTGCTCGAGCGGGACGATGCCCTCGGATTTCAGGCCGGCGTTCACCACCACCACATCGGCGCGGATTTCAACGACGGTGCCGGATACGATGGATCCGGGTTTCAATTTGTTGAGCGTTTGGCTCTGTTCAAACAGTTCGGCAAAACTTTCGGTCATGGGGATTCCAGGTTGGGATTGGATCGCGATGCCTTGAAGGTCCATTGCTGCTTGCTCCACGGGCGACGATCCGCCGGTTGGGGGATGCCGAGGCATCCATGGATGGGAAACCGTGCCGCCTCGGCACGGGGTTGTTTCAAACCTTTTGCACCACCGCCAGCACGGCCGTGACCACCGCCGCAATTGACAACCCGGTGGTATCGATGACGACGGCATCGGCGGCCGGTCGCAATGGCGCAACCGTCCGCGATACGTCGCGCGCATCCCGCGCTTCGATCTCATGCAAAAGGTTCGTTAGTGTAACTTCAAGTCCCTTTGCGTTCAACTGCTTATAGCGTCTTGCGGCCCGTTCGGCGGGGCTCGCGGTCAGGAACACCTTGAACGGCGCGTCGGGGAAAATAACGGTACCCATGTCACGGCCATCGGCGACCAGCCCCGGCGGCCGCCGAAACGCGAGCTGTTTGGCCACCAACGCCGTACGCACCGCGGGAATCGCGGCGATGGCCGATGCCGCCGCGCCGGCCGTTTCGGTACGGATCGCATCGGTGACGTCACGGCCATCAACCACGACGCGGGTATCACCGCCATCGCCGGGATCGCGGAACTCGATCCGGGTGGTGGCGGCGCAGGCGGCGACCGCGTCGACGGCCGACAGGTCCAGTCCGTGCGCCAGCGCCGCGTGGCCAACGGCGCGATAGATCGCCCCCGAGTCCAGCATGTGCCAGCCAAGCCGCGTTGCCACCGCACGCGCAATGGTGCCCTTGCCCGATCCGGACGGGCCGTCAAGCGTCAGTACCGGTATCGGGCCCTGGGTTGGCATCCGGGCATTTTAACGGTGCGAATGCCCCCGGCTCACGCGACCCGCACGTCCAGCCCGCAAGCTCGTGCCCGTTCGATGAAACCGGGGAAAGACGTCGCCACGTGCGCGCAATCGCCGATCCGCACGGGTGCCAGCGCGACCGCCCCGGCCACCGCAAACGCCATCGCGCAGCGGTGGTCACCGTTCGAATCGACAGCGCCGCCCTGCAGCGTTCCCCCCTCGATCCGGGCGCCATCGGGCGTTTCATTGACCGTGACACCCAGTGTGCGCAGGCCGGCAGCCATCACCGCGATGCGATCGGACTCCTTGACCCGGAGCTCCGCCGCACCGCGAATCGTGGTCGTGCCCGCGGCCGCAGCCGCCGCGACGAACAGCGCGGGAAACTCGTCGATCATGTCGGCGACGTTCTCGCCGGGCACGTCAATGCCATGCAGCGGCGCATGCCGCACCCGGAGACCGGCCACCCGCTCGCCGCTGGACCGGCGGGGATCGACCGCCGCGATATCCGCGCCCATCGCGCGCAACACGCGAAGGAGACCCGTACGGCGCGGATTGACACCGACGTTGCGCAGCAGCAGGTCGGACCCCGGCACCAGCGTGGCGGCCACGATGAAAAACGCCGCGGAGGAAAAATCTGCCGGCACCGCCACGTCCACCGCCCGCAAGGCATGGCCACCTTCCAGGCTGGCGCGGCCGGCTGAGAATGCGACCGGCCAGCCGCGCGCGGCCAGCATCCGTTCGGTGTAGTCGCGCGTGGGCCGCGGTTCGCTGACGCTCGTGGTGCCGGCTGCGTACAAGCCCGCGAGCAACACCGCCGACTTCACCTGTGCGCTTGCCACCGGCGAGGCAAACTCGATGCCGCGCAACGCCCGTCCACCACGAATTTGCACGGGCGGGACGCCGCCGGCGGTGTCCACGCTTGCGCCCATGCGCAGCAACGGCTCGGCCACACGCCGCATGGGCCGCCGCGCCAGCGAGGCGTCACCCACCAGCGCGGAGTCAAACGCCTGCCCGGCCAGCAGGCCGGTCAAAAGGCGCATCGCGGTACCCGAATTGCCGCAGTCAAGCGCTGCCTGCGGGGCCCGAAGGCCGCGCAGGCCCACGCCATGCACGACCCGTTCGGCGGCTGCCGGGGCATCGATGCGCACCCCCATCTGGCCGAAGATGCGCACCGTCGCGCGGGTGTCTTCGCCGTCGAGAAAACCGCTGATGCGCGACGGGCCATCCGCCAGCGCCGCCAGCATGATCGCGCGGTGCGAAATCGACTTGTCACCCGGTGCGGTCAGCGTTCCCCGCAGCGGCTGCCGCGCCGGTGCGGCCAACCAGTCAACGCGCGCATTCACGGCAGTGCCCGCAGCAGGCGCCGGTTTTCCGCGCGGCTGCCCACGCTGATGCGCAGTGCCCGCGGCAGGCCGTAACCGGCGACCGGGCGCACGATCACGCCGCGTTCAACCAGGCGGTGCTCAAGCGGGGCCGCGTCATGCCGCAGTACACACAGCAGGAAATTGGCCTGCGAGGGCAGGCAGTGGTAGCCGCGCGCACGCAAGCCGTTGCGCAACCATTCCCGCTCCGCCTGGTTGAACGCGCGCACCTTGGCCAACCACGCACCATCGCCCAGCGCCGCCTCGGCGCCCGCCAGCGCGACCAGGTTCACGTTGAACGATTCACGCAGGCGTTCGAGCACCGCCACCACAGTCGGATGCGCCACCAGATAGCCCACCCGCAAACCCGCCAGCGCATAGGCCTTGGAAAAAGTACGGGTCACGATGAGATTGGGGTAGCGGCCGGCCAGCTTGAGCGCGGTCGACAGCCCCGGCACGGTGACGTACTCGTGATAGGCCTCATCCACGACCACCAGTACCTCGGGCGGTACCGCAGCCATGAACGCTTCGAGCGCGGCGTCCGCAAACCACGTCCCCGTCGGGTTGTTGGGGTTGGCAAGATAAACCAGCCGTGTATCGGGCCGGAGCGCTGCGGCGATGGCGGCCAGGTCGTGCCCAAGCGGCGCGCCGCGGTGACGCCGCGACAAGGCGGGCACCCGAATGGCCGGTGCGCCCGCGGCCGCAGCCGCGAGCGGGAACACTGCAAAGCAAAATTCGGAAAATGCCACCGAATGCCCGGCATCCGCGAAGCACTGCGCCAGCAACATCAGCAGCTCATGCGAGCCGTTGCCGAGCGCGATGCGGTCCGGGGTGACCCCGAGCCGTTCGGCCAGCGCACCCTTGAGCGCCACACCGCGCGGATCGGGATAGCGGCAGGTATTGGGCAACGCTGCACGCATCGCCGCCAGTGCGCGGGGGCTCGGCCCCAGCGGGTTTTCGTTCGACCCGAGTTCCGCGATGGCTGCACCGAAGCGCCGGCGCAGGCTGGGCAGGTCGTGCCCCGGGTCATACGCGCGCAAGCGTGCGGTCGCACGGTTGACCAGCCGCGCGGCATCAAACGCGCGCGCCGGCTCAGCCATGGCAGCGCTGGAACTCGGCCATGAATCCGCACAAGGCCTGCACCGCCTCCAGCGTCACCGCGTTGTAGAGCGACACCCGAATGCCGCCCAGCGCACGGTGGCCCTTCAGCGCCATGAAACCGGCCTGGTCGGCGGCGGCCACGAACACCGGCTCCAGCGCGGTGTCGTGCAAGTTGAAGATCACGTTCATCCGCGAGCGCGCGGCCACCTGCACCCGGTTCCGGTAATAGCCGCCGGAGCCATCGACCGCGGCATACAGCCATTCCGCCTTGGCCCGATTGCGGCGCTCCATTTCGACCAGGCCGCCCTGCTCCCTGAGCCACTGGAAGGTCAGGCCAGCGAGGTACCAGCCCCAGGTGTTCGGCGTATTCAGCATGGAATGGGCGGCGGCCTGCTCGGCATAGCGAAAGATGCGCGGCAACGGACGCGGCCGGCGCTGCAGCAGGTCTTCGCGCACGATCATCACGACCAGCCCCGACGGGCCGATGTTCTTCTGCGCGCCTGCATAGATCAGGCCAAATTTCGACACGTCCAGCGGATGCGAGAGGATGTCCGAGGACATGTCCGCCACCAGCGGCACGTCGCCCACCTCGGGAATGTCACGCCACTCGATGCCATGGATGGTTTCGTTGGTGGTGATGTGGACATAGGCCGCACGCGGATCGAGATCCCAGGTGGCACGTTCGGGTATGGACGTATAGCCATCCGCCTTGGAACTGGCGGCAACGTGGGTGGCGGCATAGAACGCACCCTCGCTCGCGGCCTTCTCGCCCCAGTGCCCATTGATGATGTAATCGGCGCGCTGGCCGTCCGCCGCCAGGTTCATCGGCACCTGTGCGAAGTGTTGGGTCGCGCCGCCCTGCAGAAACAGCACCTTGTAGCCGGATGGCACGCCCAGCAAGCCGCGCAGGTCGGCCTCGGCGCGGGCGGCCATGTCCATGAACGCGGCGCCGCGATGGCTGACCTCCATCACCGATGCGCGTGCGCCACCCCAGTCCAGCAGCTCGCGCTGCGCGCGCTGCAAGACCGCTTCGGGCAAGGCCGCAGGACCGGCACTGAAATTCCACGCTCGTGACATGTTTTCCTTCCTCGACAGGTGGGCTACCAGCGGAAATACAAAAACAGTGCGATGACCGCGGCCAGCACCGCCGCCGCCGCGATCAGCCACCAGATCTCGGTGGCGGCCGTCTCATCCCCCGCTGCCGCAGGCTCGGCCGCGGCAGCGGGCGGCAACGCGGCGACGTGGGCCGCATATTCAAGGCCGGGGGCCTCGACGACGAAATGTTGCTGACCCAGCACGATCTGGTCACCCGGCGCCAGGCGCGCACGCGTGCAGTGCCAGCCATTGACGCACGGCGCGGCCGTGTCCGCTTCAAACAGCAGGCCATCGGCGCCAGCGCTCACGCGGCAGCCGTAGTCGAGGTCGCCGCAGTGGCGCGTTCCCGCCCCAAGGTGCAGCACCGGCGCCACGGCCAACAGGCGTCCGGAATCGGCGCCCGAGGTGAAACGCAACGCCACCTGGTCCGCCGCACCGCTCACCGCCTGTCCACCCGAGGGCGCCAGCGGCGGCACGTCGGAGGTGATCAGCAGCCGGTTGCCGCCCAGCGTCAGCACGTCGCCATACCGCAACAGCGCCTGCTCCCGCACCGCCCGCGCGTTCACATGGACATGCTGGGCGTGGGGCTCGACCTTGAGCACAAGGCCTCGCGCATCGGCGACCAGCGTGAGATGGCGCTGCGCGACGCCGGTACCCGCCAGCACCACCGCGGCATCCGGCGCACTGCCGATATCCACGGGCCCGTCCCCGCAGAGCACCGGATCACGCGCAGGTTGGACACAGACGACGCGCATACGCGACCCTGAGGAAATGCCCGCCAATGTAGCAGGGTGCAACGCAACGCTCGACACGCCGCCAAGGCCGACGGCCCACACCGCCCTGCCGCGCGCCACCCACGGTAGGGGGCTGGCCGCCGGCGCGGCCAGATGCCACAGCACCCCAGCCACCGCCCACCGCATCCGGCTGCTGCCGCGTTCCTGGTCGCGCGTGGCCGTATCGTGGCATAATGGCCCGTTTAGACCCCCATACAGCGCAGCCCATGGCCAAAGACGACGTCATCGAAATGGAAGGCACGGTGCAGGAAACCCTACCCAACACCATGTTTCGCGTGCAACTTGAAAACGGACACGTCGTCACCGCGCACATCTCGGGGCGCATGCGCAAGCACTACATTCGCATCCTCACCGGTGACAAGGTGAAACTGGAAATGACGCCCTACGACCTTACCAAGGGGCGCATCACCTACCGCATGAAGTAACTGCGGAAAGACGTCGCCCGCGTCGCGCTGCCGCCAACCCGTCCGCGCACCGCAACCGCGTCTGCCCGGCCTGCAACGCAAAACCGCCGCAGCCACGCGGGCTGCAGCGGTTGCACTCCACCAGCCCGGCGGCCTCGCCGAACAGCGCCGCGATTACGCGGCCGCCATCTGTTTTGGAATGGAAGTGTTGGTGCGCTTGATGCGGTTGTTGGCATCAACGTAGACCAGCCGCGGCTTGTGCTGCGCCGCCTCGGCCTCGTTCAACGACACGAACGCCGCGATGATCACGATGTCGCCCGGCTGCGCGCGGTGCGCAGCACTGCCGTTGACCGAAATGATGCCGCTGCCTTCCTCGGCGCGCAACGCGTAGGTCACGAAACGCTCGCCGTTGTTGACGTTCCACGCGTGGATCTGCTCGTACTCGCGAATGCCGGAAGCATCCAGAAGATTGCCGTCGATCGCGATGGAGCCCTCGTAGTGCAGCTCCGCGTGGGTCACGGTAGCGCGGTGGATCTTTCCCTTGAGCATGTTCAGTTGCATGGCGTACCTCCCGCCACAAGATTGCGGCAGCGCGCCATTATAGCGGCTGAACACGGGTTTTGCTGCATCGCACAAGCGTAAGGATTGACAGCTTGTCAATCGAAGCACAGGTTGTCTATGAGCCGCGTGGTACCCAGGCGCGCGGCGACCAGCGCCATCAGGCCGGTGCGTTCGCCCTCGGCGGGAATGGCAAGGTCCATGGCGCGCCGTACCGCGGCGTAATCGGGCGCAAACCCCGCCCGTTCCAGCCGCCGTACCGCCGCGCCCTCGACCGCCGCGCGCACGTGGCCCTCGGCAAACGAGCTGCGCATCCACTCAAGGGTGGCGTGCAATTCCGGCGCACGCGCACGCTGGTTGGCGTCCAGGTAGCGATTGCGCGATGACAACGCCAGGCCGTCGGCCTCGCGCACGATGGGGCCAGTGATGATTTCCAGCGGCAGCGCCAGTTCCTGCACCAACCGCCGCACCAGCAATTGCTGCTGCCAATCCTTCTGACCGAATACGGCAACATCCGGCTCGACCATCACCAGCAGCTTGGCCACCACCGTGGCCACGCCATCGAAATGGCCGGGGCGATGGGCGCCCTCCAGCGTGTCGCCAACGTCAGGCACATGAATCTTCAGGGTGTGCTCCGGACCTCCCGGGTACATCACCTCGACCGCCGGCGCAAACAGCAGGTCGCACCCATGCTCGATAAGGCCAACCGTATCCTCCGCCAGCGTGCGGGGATAACGGCCAAAGTCCTCGTTCGGGCCAAACTGGGTCGGGTTGACGAATACGCTTGCGACCACCCGTTCAGCGTGGCGGTGCGCCAGTTCAACCAGCGAGAAATGCCCCGCGTGCAGGTTGCCCATCGTCGGTACAAAACCGATCCGCTGGCCTTCCTGCTTCCATGCCCGGACGCACGCACGCAACGATCGCAAGTCGCCAACGCTACGCATTGGTAGGGTCCCTGTGTTCAGCCCGCAATCTGTTCCGGCCCCGGGAACCGCCCGGTGCGGACCTCATCGGCGTAGGCCGCAAAGGCCTCCCGTACCGAACCCCGCCCAGCCAGGAAATCCTTGCTGAATTTCGGCCGATGTCCGGGCGTGATGCCGAGCATGTCGTAACTGACCAGCACCTGGCCGTCGCATTCAGCACCGGCACCGATGCCGATGGTGGGTATGGGCAACTCGCGGGTGATCGCGCCGGCCAATGCCGCCGGCACCGATTCCAGCACCAGCAGCTCGGCCCCGGCCGCCGCCACCGCGCGGGCCTCGGCGTGCAGGCGTGCCGCCGCATCGTCGGTCTTGCCCTGCATCCGGTAGCCGCCCATCTTGTGGACCGACTGCGGGGTAAGGCCCACGTGCGCGCACACCGGCACCTCGTGCGCCGTGAGCGCGGCGATCACCTCGCACACCCATCCGCTGCCGCCTTCGAGCTTGACCGCCGCGGCACCGCCCTCGGACAGCAACCGCGCGGCGGCGGCCAGTGCCGTCGGCGGGTCGCGAAACGTCATGAACGGCATGTCCGCGATCAGCAGCGTCGCCGCGAGGCCGCGGCGCACCAGGCGCGTGTGGTAGACAATGTCATCGAGCGTCACCGGCAGGGTGCTGCTGCGCCCCTGCACCACGTTGCCGAGCGAATCACCCACCAGCGCGACGTCGATCCCGACCGCCTCCATGTGCGCGGCGAAACTCGCGTCGTAGCAGGTCAGCATCGCGATCTTGTCGCCATGCGCCTTCATCCGGCGCAATCCGGGCACGGTCACCGGCTTGCGCTTCGCGGCATCGGCTGCTTGCAGGTACGCTGGCATGGCACGCTCCACGTGAATGCAGCATTATCGCCGGTCATGCCCGCGCGGCCAACCGTTACGCACCACGCAGGTCGCGCCAGCGGAAACCGGCCGCAAACAACACCGCGACATACGCCGCGCCACCCGCCGCCACCAGTGCCACCAGTTTCCAGAGGCGGGTCACGATCGACTCGTGCGTCCACTGCAGCCATGGCCAGAACCACAGACCCGCACCCACCACGACCGTCAGGGCGGCGCACGCCAAGAGCATCCGCAGCCAGTGCCTGCCCCAGCCCGGCTGCCGCCGGTACACGCCAGCGCGCTTGAGATAGCGCCACAGCAGGAAAAACTGCAGGTAGTTGGAAATCGAGCTCGCGATCGCCATGCCGAGGTGCAGGCCAGGGACCCGCGCGATGCCCTCCAGCCACGGCAGCTGCTTGAGATTCGCCGGTGCCCACAGCTCAAACAGGAGCGCGATCAGGGCAAAGTTGCAGACCATGTTGACCACCAGCGCGATGACCCCCGCGCGCACCGGCGTCCTGGTGTCCTGGCGCGAATAAAAGGCCGGCAGCAGCGTGCGCGTCAACGCGATCGCGGGCACCCCGGCACCGAGGCCGAGGATGGCGATGGCGGTCATGTGGCTGTCAAACGCCGTGTACCTGCCGTTCTGGAAAAACGCGGCGACCAGCGGCTCGGCCAACAGCAGCAACCCGCACATGGCGGGCAGCGCGATCAGGAGCGTGGTGCGCAGGCCCCAGTCGAGCGCGCGTGAAAAGCCGGCCCCGTCCCGCGTCACGTGGTAGCGTGACAACGCCGGCAGGATCACGGTGCCCAGCGCCACGCCGAACACCCCCAGCGGCAGTTCGAGGAAGCGCGTCGCCTGATACAGCCAGGTCTGGGAGCGAGTAATGAGCAACGACACCACGACGGTGTCGAGCAGCAGGTTGATTTGCGCCACCGACGAACCAAACAGCGTCGGCAGCATCAGGTGCATGATTTTTTTGACGTGTACCTGCCGCCAGCCCCAGCGCGGCAGCGCCAGCAGGTCGAGGCGTTTGACCGCCGGCAGCAAAAACAGCAGTTGCAGGACGCCCGCTGCGAGCACGGCCCACCCCAGTGACTCGATCGGCACGGCAAGGTAACGCGAGAGCCACAACGCGCCGGCGATAAGGCAAACATTGAGAATCACCGGTGCCAGGGCCGGCAACGCAAACCTGCGGAAGCTGTTCAGCACGCCGCCGCACAGCGCGGTCAACGACACAAACAACAGGTACGGAAAGGTCAGGCGCAGCAGGTGCGTGGTCAACGCGAGCTTGTGCGGCTCTTCCAGCGCGCCCGGCGCAAAGCCGATCGCCACCTGCGGCGCAAAGATCAGCCCCAGCGCGGTGATGACGAGCAGTACGCCGCCCAAGGTGCCAGCCACCCGCGCGGTCAGGGCCTTCAGCTCGGCGTGGCTGCCGGTCTCCTTGACCTCGGTGAAAACCGGTACGAAGGCGGTCGAAAACGAGCCCTCGGCAAACAGCCGGCGCATGAAGTTGGGGATCCGGAACGCGATGACGAACGCGTCGGTCGCGGCGCTGGCGCCAAACACATGGCTGATCGATATGTCGCGCGCCAAACCCAGCAACCGCGAAATCATCGTCATGCTGCTGAAGGAAAACACCCCGCGCAGCAGGCTCGGTTGACGGCTCATGCGGCGCGACCGCAGCAATGCACGCCGGGGCCTTTGACTTGGCGCGCGAACGTCAGCATACTAGGCGGCTTGATTTTGTCGCAATTCCTTGGAGTCGCTCCGTGGCCAACATCCAGTCCGCCAAAAAACGCGCCCGTCAAGGCGAAGCCCACCGTGCGCACAACGCCAGTCAGCGTTCGATGCTGCGCTCGTCCCTGCGCAAAGTGCTGAAGGCCATCGAGGCCAAGGACAAGGCCGGCGCCGCAACCGCGTACCAGGCGGCCGAAGCCGTGCTTGACCGCTACGCGAGCCGTGGCTTGATCCACAAGAACAAGGCCGCGCGCCACAAGAGCCGCCTGGCCGCGCACATCAAGGCGCTGGCCTGAGCCAAAGTCTCGTTTGACCCTGGAAGAGCCGGCGCCAGCCGGCTTTTTGTTTGTTTCCCCTCGCCCTCCGGGAGAGGGGGGCGCGCAGCGCCGGGTGAGGGTTCGCGCAAGCCGGGGACGCGCACGCGCGGCCGAACCCTCACGCCTGCCCCTTTCCCGGAGGGGGAGGGGTTCCGGATCAAGAGCCGCCCCGACCCTCACGCCGACGACTCCCCGTCGGACCCCGCGGCGGCCTCAGCGGCCTGCTCGTGTCGCTCATCAAAAAACTGCTGCACGGCCAGGCACACGTCGCGCGTGGCGACGCGCTCGGCCGCCGAAATCGCAAACCAGCGCGCGTCCCAACCCAGGCGCCGGATGATTGCCTGCGCTTTCGCCGCGCGTTCCCCGGGCGCCCACAGGTCAACCTTGTTCAGCAGCAGCCAACGCGGGCGCTCCAGCAACGCCGGATCGTGGCGCCGCAATTCAGCTTCGATGATCCGTACCTGTGCAACCGGGTCCGCACCGTCCAGCGGCGCCACGTCGACCAGGTGCAGCAACAGGCGCGTACGTGAAACGTGCTTCAGGAATTGGATGCCAAGGCCCGCGCCTTCGGCCGCGCCTTCGATCAGTCCGGGAATATCCGCCACGACGAAACTCTGCGACGGTCCGACGCTCACAACGCCCAGGTGGGGCTGCAGCGTGGTGAACGGGTAATCGGCGACGCGCGGCGTCGCCGCCGATACCGCCCGGATGAAGGTGCTCTTGCCGGCGTTGGGAAACCCCAGCAACCCGACGTCCGCCAGCACCTTCAATTCCAGCTTCAGCTCGCGCGTTTCGCCGGGCGTGCCACGGGTAAAGCGGCGCGGCGCGCGGTTGGTGGAACTCTTGAAATGGATGTTGCCGAGGCCGCCCTTGCCGCCCTTGGCCACCAGCAGCCTCTGGCCATGCACCGTCAGGTCGCCAATCAGTTCATCGGTATCGAGGTTGACCACCGAGGTGCCGACCGGCACCCGCACCGTGGTGTCCTCGCCGCCGCGGCCATACATGTCGCTGCCCATGCCGTTCTGGCCGCGCGGCGCCTTGAACTGGCGCTGGTGGCGGAAGTCGACCAGGGTATTGAGGCCTTCGTCGGCGACCATCCACACGTTGCCGCCGTCGCCGCCGTCGCCACCGTTGGGGCCACCGTACGGGATGAACTTTTCACGCCGGAAACTGGCACAGCCATCCCCGCCGTTGCCAGCCAGTACCTTGATGATGGCTTCGTCGACAAACTTCATGGACAGGCAGCCTAGCGAAAACCGGGGTCAGAGCGCAGCGTCGTCGACGGGGCCCGCGGACGGGCCGGGTGCGTGCTCGAAAACGCGCCCCGGCCGGAAAGACAGAAAGCCCCGCGCGCGGCGGGGCCTTTCACGATTGCGCCGCTGCAACCGGCTTCAGGCGGCGACCACGTTGACCGTACGTCGGCTCTTGGGGCCCTTGACGGAAAACTCCACCCTGCCGTTGACCAGCGCAAACAGCGTGTGGTCACGACCCAGACCCACGCCGACACCCGGATGGAACTGGGTGCCGCGCTGGCGCACGATGATGTTGCCGGCTTCCACCACCTGACCGCCGTACAGCTTGACGCCCAGGTATTTCGGATTGGAGTCGCGGCCGTTGCGCGAAGAACCTACGCCCTTTTTATGTGCCATGGCGGCTTCTCCTTATTTGCTGGCACCGGCGATGCCGGTGATCTCGATTTCGGTGTAATGCTGCCGGTGGCCCATCTGCTTGCGGAAGTGCTTGCGGCGGCGGAATTTGACGATGCGGACCTTGTCCGCGCGTCCGTGACTGCGCACCTTGGCGGTGACGCTGGCGCCCGCGACGTTCGGGGTGCCCACGGTCACGGTGTCGCCTTCACCCAGCAGCAGCACGGTGTCAAACGTGACCGCGGCATCGGGTTCAGCATCCAGCTTTTCGACGCGCAGGACTGCACCCTGCTCGACGCGGTACTGGTGACCGCCGGTAACAATGACTGCGTACATGGTTTCGGCTCTCGGGTTCTGTCGTTATTCTGGGTCGATTCGCGCACGCACCAGCGTGCTCGAACCGGCGATTCTAGCGTAATTTCAGGCGATTGCGCAAGGCGCGGCACCTGGCTTGACGCCACCGGCCGACGACGCCGGCCCACAGGCGCGTATAGTAAGCCGTCTTTGCCGCACGTTTTGCCATGGACACCATCCGCATCCGCGGTGCCCGCACCCACAACCTCAAGAACATCGACCTTGACCTGCCGCGCGACCAGCTGATCGTCATCACCGGCCTGTCGGGATCGGGCAAGTCATCGCTCGCCTTCGACACCCTGTACGCCGAGGGCCAGCGCCGTTATGTCGAATCGCTGTCGTCCTACGCGCGGCAGTTCCTGTCGATGATGGAAAAGCCCGACGTCGATTCCATCGAAGGCTTGTCGCCCGCGATCTCCATCGAGCAGAAGTCGACCTCGCACAATCCGCGCTCGACGGTTGGCACGATCACCGAAATCCAGGACTACCTGCGCCTGCTGTACGCCCGCGTGGGCACGCCGCGCTGCCCCGAGCACGGCATTCCGCTGGCCGCCCAGACCGTCAGCCAGATGGTCGACGCCACGCTGGCGCTGCCGGAAACCACGCGCTACATGCTGCTGGCGCCGGTGATCCGCGAACGCAAGGGCGAGCACGCGCAGGTGTTCGAGCAACTGCGCGCGCAGGGCTTCGTGCGCGCGCGGGTCGACGGCAAGGTGTATGACCTCGACGACGTCCCGGCGCTGGGCTTGCGCATCAAGCACACCATCGAGGCGGTGATTGACCGGTTCCGTCCGCGCGCCGACCTGAAGCAGCGGCTGGCGGAGTCGTTCGAGACGGCGCTGCGACTGGGCGAAGGCATCGCGATTCTCGTCGACCTTGACGAAGCCAAGGCCGACGAACAGCTGTTCTCGTCGCGCTATTCGTGCCCCGTGTGCGACTACTCGCTGCCCGAACTCGAACCACGCCTGTTCTCGTTCAACTCGCCGGTCGGCGCCTGCCCCAAGTGCGACGGCCTTGGCGTCACCCAGTTTTTTGACCCCGCCCGCGTCGTTGCCCACCCCGAACGCAGCCTCGCCGACGGCGCCATCCGCAGCTGGGACCGGCGCAATCCGTATTACTGGCAGATGGTGCAAGGGCTCGCCCGGCACTACGAATTTGACCCGGAGACCCCGTGGAACCGGCTGCCACCGGCCACCCGCGACGCGGTGCTGAATGGCTCCGGCGGCGCGGCCATCGCGTTCAAGTACACCGGCAGCAGCGGCCAGGTCACGCGCCGGCACCGGTTTGAAGGCATCATCCCCAACCTTGAGCGCCGCTACCACGAAACCGAATCCAACATGGTGCGCGAGGAACTCAGCCGCTTCATCAGCGAACGGCCGTGCCCGGAATGCCACGGCGAGCGCCTGAACCTGTCCGCGCGCAACGTGTTTGTCGGCGACAAGAGCCTGCCCGCGCTGTCGGCACTCGCCATCGGCGACGCGCACCGCTTCGTTGACTCGCTCCAGCTCAGCGGCTGGCGCGGCGAGATCGCAGCACGCATCGTCAAGGAAATCCGCGAGCGGCTCAAGTTCCTGATCGACGTGGGCCTCGATTACCTGACGCTCGACCGCAAGGCCGATTCACTCTCGGGCGGCGAGGCGCAACGGATCCGGCTGGCATCGCAAATCGGCGCCGGCCTCGTCGGCGTGATGTATGTGCTCGATGAACCCTCGATCGGGCTGCACCAGCGCGACAACGCGCGCCTGCTCGGCACGCTCACGCACCTGCGCGATCTTGGCAATACGGTGATCGTCGTCGAGCACGACGAGGAAGCCATCCGCAGCGCCGACCGCGTGGTCGACATGGGCCCGGGCGCCGGTACGCATGGCGGCGAAGTGGTGGCTGCCGGCACGCTGGACGCCATCCTTGCCGAACCGCGTTCGCTGACCGGGCAATACCTGTCGGGCCGCCGCAGCATCAGGATTCCGGCGCAGCGCCGGCAGGCCGACCCCAAGCGGGTGCTGAAACTGAAGGGCGCCCACGGCAACAACCTGCAGCACGTCGATCTTGAAATCCCGGCCGGCCTCTTCACCTGCATCACCGGCGTGTCGGGTTCGGGCAAATCCACCCTCATCAACGACACCCTGTACGCGATCGCTGCCACCGAGTTGAACGGTGCCTCGGCGCAACCGGCACCGTACGAGTCGATCCAACGGCTTGACCTGTTCGACAAGGTGCTCAGCATCGACCAGTCGCCGATCGGCCGCACGCCGCGCTCAAACCCGGCCACCTACACCGGCGTATTTACGCCGTTGCGCGACCTGTTCGCGCAGGTGCCGGAAGCCCGTGCGCGCGGCTACCTGGCCGGCCGTTTCAGTTTCAACGTCAAGGGCGGCCGCTGCGAGGCCTGCGAAGGCGACGGCCTGATCAAGGTCGAAATGCACTTCCTGCCCGACATGTACGTGCCGTGCGACGTGTGCCACGGCCAGCGCTACAACCGCGAAACACTCGAAATCCGCTACAAGGGCTACACCATCGCCGACGTGCTGGACATGACGGTCGAACAGGCCCACGAGGTCTTCGCGCCGGTGCCGCAGATCGCCCGCAAGTTGCAAACACTCATCGACGTTGGCCTCGGTTACATCAAGCTGGGCCAGAGCGCGACCACACTCTCGGGCGGCGAGGCGCAGCGGGTAAAACTGTCGAAGGAACTGTCGCGGCGGGATACCGGCAACACCCTTTACATCCTTGACGAACCCACGACCGGCCTGCATTTTTACGACGTCGACCAGTTGCTCGGGGTGCTGCACCGGCTGGTCGATGGCGGCAGCACCGTGGTCGTGATCGAACACAACCTCGACGTCATCAAGACGGCCGACTGGATTGTCGACCTTGGCCCCGAGGGCGGCGCGGGCGGCGGCCGCATCATCGCGACCGGCACCCCCGAAGACATTGCGGCGGTGCCAAACTCCTACACCGGGCAATTCCTTGCGCCGATGCTGCGCATGGCAACGCCCAAGCCGGCACGCAGGCGGCAACACGCATGAACCGCGAACCTGGCCCACGACCGGAACCAACATGACCGACGACACCAAACAGCCACCGCGCCAGCGCGCGCCCCGCAAGCGCACCAAGGCCAAGCCACCGGCCCGTCCGCAGGGCGCGGCGCCCCAGCCGTCGCAGCCGGCGGCGGCCGCCACGGTGCGCGCCGCCGCGCCGGCACCTGCGCAACCAACGCGCGCACGCAAGTTGGCCGTCATTGCCATGCACGTCCGCTGGCGTGACCTGGACGCGTTCAACCACGTGAACAATTCCTCGTACCTGACCTTTCTCGAGGAAGCGCGCCTGCAGTGGCTGCGCGGCGTACCGGGCGAATGGTTCAACGAACACGCGATGCCGGTGATGGCCGCCGTGGAGCTGCACTACCTGAAGCCCATCACCTGGCCCGCTGAAGTCGACGTGCAGCTCAGCTGCGCCCGGCTCGGCAACACCTCGATGACCGTCGCCAACCGCATCGTCGACCGCAACGATCCAGCGTGCGTGTACGCGGACGGCACCGTGGTACTGGTGTGGATTGACCCGGCGACGGGCCAGCCGGTGTCGCTGCCCGACGCGATCAGGGTCGCGTGTCAGTAACCGTTCGCAACACGCCGTTGCAGAACCGTCGTGAGCGAAGGCAGCGAGCGACGTCAGATAGCGTGACGGCGGCGCGCAAGCTGCCACTTGGCTAGCGCCAAAGCCCAACAAGTTTTCGCCTTCTCCCGAAGGGAGAGGGTATTTCAGTGTTGAAGATCGGCGCCAAGCAGAAGCTGCCAAGCGCAACCGGTTATTCAACGCGCGCGGCCGCATGCTGTTCCTGCAGCGTGAGTGCCACCTTGTCGCGCAGGTACACCGGCAGTGCGAATTCGGGCGCCACGCCCTTGCCGGCCGCAAGGACGGGTGCGGCCAGGGTTGCCACATCGCGCGCCTGCGGGTAGCGCTCGCCATCCGCCCATACCGGCGCCGCCGGAAACCGTCCACGCAACGCGTCAGCATAAGCGCCCCAGCCGGTACCGATCACGTTCCACGCGCGGGCCGGGGGCAACACCAGGTCGCCAGCGCTGATGACACACTCATCCAAAAGGGGACGGAGGGAATTAATTGGCAAATTAATTCCCTCCGTCCCCATTAAAAATGCGGCGGCGTAGATTTCCGCGCGACGGGCGTCGATGACCACCAGGGTCGCCGCGCCATTGCGTGGCGCCTGCACGGCAAGCGCCGCCAACGACGATATGGGCACCACCGGGATGTCCAACGCCATGGCCAGGCCCTGTGCCACCGACACCGCCAGCCGCACGCCGGTGAACGCGCCGGGGCCGCGGCCCATGGCAATCCCATCCAGTTGCCGGCGCGTGATGCCGGCTTCGGCCAGCAGCGATTCGGCCATCGGCAACACCAGCTCGGCGTGCCGGCGCGGCGCCATCTCGGTGCGGTCAAGCACCTGGCCGTCCTGCCACAGGGCCACCGAGCAGGCCTCGGTAGCCGTATCAAGCGCAAGTAGTTTCATGGTGCCATTGTCTCACTCGATCGCGCAAAAAACCGCCGCGCCTCGGCAAGCTCGCGGGTGCGCCGCATCGGCGGCAGGCTGGCCAGGAACATCTTGCCATAGCCCCGCGTGGTCAGCCGCGGATCGCACAGCACCAGCACGCCCCGATCGCGCACGTCGCGGATCAGCCGGCCGGCACCCTGCTTGAGCGCAATTGCGGCGGCGGGAATCTGCCAGTCGCGGAACGGATTGCCACCCGCCCGGCGCACCGCATCCAGGCGCGCCTGCAGCACCGGATCGTCGGGCGACGCGAAGGGCAGCTTGTCGATCACGACGCAGCTCAACGCGTCGCCGGCCACATCCACGCCTTCCCAGAAGCTCGCCGCACCCAGCAGTACGCCGTTGCCGGAATCCCGAAAATCCGACAACAACTGATGCCGCGGTGCCGTGCCCTGCACGAACAGCGGCCACGGCGCGTCGGCCAGCAGCTCCGCGGCAAGTTTCAGCGCGCGATGCGAGGTGAACAGCAAGAACGCGCGCCCCTTGGACGCTTCCAACACCGGCCGCACGGCATCGATCACGCGGACGGTGTAATCGGCTGCATTCGGATCGGGCAAACCCTGCGGCAGGTAGCACAACGCCTGGTGCGCGTAGTCGAACGGGCTGCCGAGATCAAGCGTGACCGGATCCACCAGCCCCATCGGCCGCGTAAAGTGGTCGAACCGCCCCGCCACCGACAGCGTCGCCGAGGCATGGATCCACGCGGCGTCGGTCGCGTCCCGCAACTTCTGCAGCTGCGGCGCCAGGTCCAGCGGCGTCGCGCTCAGCTCGAAACCCCGATCCGAAATTTCATACCAGCGCACCTCTTCCTCGTCCGCGCTGCCCGTGACGCGCTGCAAGCGCTGATCCAGCACCACGGTACGCGCATGCACGCTGGCCAGGCCCTTGGAGCGTTCGGCCTGCCCGGCCAGCACCGCGGCCAGATCAGCCAGCGTGTTGCCGAGGCCTTCGAGCGCGTCGGCGGCACCCGCGTCGGCTTCCAGTTGCGCAAAGGCGCCGCGCCTGGGCAGCGCGTCAAACGCCAACCGCGTCTTGCGCACGGCATCGTTGACGCCCTCCAGCGCAGGCTGCAACAGCGCCAATGCGCCCGGTTGACCCGCGCATTCGGCCAGCGTGTCCGCGGCCAATTCCTTCAACTGGCGCGAACTGATCCCCACCGAGAAATACTGACCGGCCAGCTCGGGCAACTGGTGGGCTTCATCCAATATGTAGGCATCGGCTTCCGGCAGGATCGCGCCATAGCCGTCACGTTTCAGCGCAAGGTCCGACAGCAGCAGGTGGTGATTCACCACGATCAGGTCGGCTTCCTGCGCGCGCCGCCGGGCCTGGAACACAAAGCATTCGTCGTAAAACGGGCATTCAACGCCGAGGCAATTTTCCGCGGTCGAAGTCACCCGCGGCCACAGCGGCGAGCCTTCCGGCACCTCCGCCAGCTCCGCCCGGTCGCCGGTCCGCGTGCGCTCGGCCCACTCGCGGATGCGCTGCAGGTCCTCGGCCTGGGCGCGCGACTTGAACTGGCCCGACTCCACCGTCTGCCGCAGACGGTATTTGCAAAGATAATTCGCGCGCCCCTTCAGCAGCGCCACGTTGGCCTGCACGCCGAGGATCGACAGCACCCGCGGCAGGTCGCGGTGGAACAGCTGATCCTGCAGGTTGCGCGTGCCGGTCGACACGATCACCCGCTTGCCGGACAGCAACGCCGGCACCAGGTACGCAAACGTCTTGCCGGTGCCGGTGCCGGCTTCGACCACCAACGCGGCCCGGTGGTCGATCGCATCCGCCACCGCCGCGGCCATCTGCTGCTGGGTCGCGCGCGGCGCGAACCCCGGCACCTCGCGCGCAAACGGCCCGTCCGCGCCCAGCAGCGCGGCGGCATCATGCAGATCAGTCATCACGGCCATCGTGCAAGTATCGCGGCGCGGCGCTGCCAGCGGAACCACTGCGACCGATCACTTACGCAAAAAGCCCGTCGGTTGCTGCGCCTTCGCCAACGCAGGAAGGTCACTGAGGGACGTGCGATACGGTGCACGCAGACTGCGCCAGCAAGCGATGGTGAGCCTTCGGTGAATCGGCATTGGGCGGAGTGCTTGTCACTCAATCGGCCATCACCAAGTTCGCAATGGATTGACGCCCAACACCTCCATCCAGCGGGCGGGCTGCGCGCGGCTCATTTCCGGTGTTACACCGGCCCCCAATACTCGCAACCTTCGCCGTTCTGCGCGCGCTGGACGGCGACGCGGTGGAGTTGCGGCAGGTCGCCCAGCTGTTCCCACACGAAGCGGGCGATGTTTTCCATGGTGGGAATGCCGAGGCCCTCGACTTCGTTCAGGAAGCGGTGATCCAGCGCATCGCGCACGCGGGCGATGCGCCGTGCGAGGTCGCCCATGTCCACCACCCAGCCGTGTTCGTTGAGCGGGCCGCGCAGCCACACTTCGACCTGATACGAATGGCCATGCACGCGCCGGTAGCGCGGGTCGCCGCCCTCGCCCGCGTCCAGCTGGTGGGCGGCGTCAAAGCGAAATTCCTTCCACACGGTGAAGATGGGTTCGTTCATGGAATGCCAAGGTATTTGTGGGTTTGCAGGCTGAGGCGCCAATGCGGATGCGCCTTGCAGTATTCCACCGCAGCGCGGGTGTTGTCGGCGATGCGCGGGCCGTCCATCGGCTGCAGGAAGAAATGCGTGGCGGGGAATCCGGCAAAGCGTTCCGGCAACGCGGTGGGCTGCGGGTACACCAGCTTCAGCTCGCTGGCGCGTTTGAGTTTCACCGGCGCGGTGCTTTTGGGGCTGACGGTGATCCAGTCGAGACCCGCCGGCGCTTCCAGCGTGCCGTTGGTTTCCACCGCGCACTCGAAGCCCTGCGCGTGCATGGCGTCCAGCACCGGTGTGTCCAGTTGCAGCAGGGGTTCGCCGCCGGTGAAGACGACGAAGCGGTTTTCCGTCTGGCCCGCGGGCCACAGGCTGGTGATCTTCCCTGCCACTGCCGCCGCATCGGGGTACTTGCCGCCGTTCACGCCGTTGGTGCCGACGAAATCGGTGTCGCAAAAGTTGCAGATCGAGGTTGCCCGGTCGGCCTCGCGTCCCGACCACAGGTTGCAGCCCGAAAACCGGCAAAACACGGCTGGGCGTCCGGCGTTGAAGCCCTCGCCCTGCAGGGTGTAGAAGATTTCCTTGATGGCGTACATGCGCGTTGGGGTGTCTTGCAGCCGCCTATTTTGCCAGCGCCTGCCAAAAAGGGGACGGGGGTAATTAACGCGATGCCTCTGGCGCGCAGCGTGCCTCGGGTTCCGGCGTTAATTACCCCCGTCCCCTTTTTGGCGGCCACTGCTGGCGCACCGCCGTACTTGGTGAGAGACTTTCGCCATGCAGGCGCCACTGGACGACAACCCGCTGGCTGGCTTTGATGCCGGCGCGCGGAAGATGATCACCGAGCAGGCGAAGGTCTGCTACATGAACGTCGATCGCACGCTTGCGACGTGGACGCGCACCGCGATGTCGCTGATCGTGCTGGGCGTCATCCTCGACCGCTACGGCATACTCGTGACCGTGCCGCGTACGCATGCCGGTACGCCGCTCGCGTCCGACCCGCTGTACAGCACCGGCGGCATCGTACTGGTGGCGCTGGGCACATTGATTGCATTGGTGACCGCGTTCCGTCACCAGGTGTACCGCCGGCGCTGGAATCGCGTGTTCGCGGAATTCGGTGCGTTCGGCCCCTGGCTCGCGTTCGTATTTGCAGCTGGCGGTGCCGCGGCCGGCATCACGCTGACGATCCTCCTGTTGCTGTTTCGCCACTAGCCCACCCCCTGGAGAACGCCGTGGCCGAGCCCGGCCCCAAATCGCAGTACGACATCCTGCACGTCCTGACCGAGCTGTCGATGCAGCGTTCGTACATGAACACCGAACGCACGCTGGCGGTGTGGACACGCACGGCGCTGGGGCTGATGATCTTCGGCATCGCGGTGGACCGCTTCGGCGAACTGATGCGGCACCCGCCGTGGCACGTGACGGACCACATTGCGGTGTGGCCGCATCTCCTGAGCACCGGCAGCGGCGTGGTTTTGGTCGCGCTCGGTGTGCTGATCCTGCTTGCGACGGGCACCCGGTTCTTGCTGTATGGGCTGAAGTGGCACCGCGAAATCCCGCGCCACGTCTGGTATCACACGCCGTGGTTGGCTTTCAGTTTCGCAATGGCCATGGCGGCTGTCGGCATCGCGTTGCTGGTCGTGATGTGCGTATTTCCGCAGTGACCGGGCGCCGCGTCGGGATACCCGTCCTTTGCCGGCCAAGGGGCGCCGCGCCGCGGGCCAAGCCCATCGCCTGGATGCCCCCTTCGTATCGAAGGAGGAAGGGGATTCACATGCGGATCGGCCCCGCCTCGTGGCAGGCCTCGCGTGCCTTGCCGGCCGCGGCCATGCCAGCCTGATCCTTGTTGGCCTGCGCGATTTCAAACACGGTTTGCCAATTGCTGGCGCACAGGCCGCCAACCTTCGAACCCAGCGCATACGAGTGCCGCGCATCGGCTGCCGCCGCCGGGAACTGGCGCAGGAAGATCTCCAGCTCGGCCCGGTACTGCAGGATGTCCGGCGCCTCGGGCGACAGTTTCAACGCGGCGTTGACCTTGTCGAGCGCGGCCTGGTAGCGGCCGGATGCCTCCGCCGCGTGGGCTGCATCCAGATCGCCGCTGACCGCCGGGTCCCGCAACGGCGTGACCTGCACCACCGAACGATCGGCCGTGCGCGCCGCGCGAATCGCCGCAACCATCGGCCCCGGCGGCGGATACTGCTCGGCGGGGTGCGAACACCCGGCCAGCACCAGCGCGCCACCCACCGCCGCCACGGCGGCCCAACGAACCGTGCGAATCATGCTCTGCTCCGATCACCAGTCTAGGGATGCGCGCCGGCGGGCGGTTGGCCAGCAGCCGGCAGATTGACGCTGCCGGTCGCGGGGGGATGGCCACTGCCACCGGTAAAGATGTTTTCAAGCCGCTGCAGGTAGCAGTGGTTTTGTACCGCGGGGACGTAGCCGTCGATGAACGGGTACTGCCGGGCGCCGCCGCACTGCGGCAGGCTGCCCTGCCCCGTCGCCGGATCGACCCACGCATACTGGATACCGGGGCCAAACGCCGTGGTCAGGGGCGCGGCCGGCAGCTTCTCAAACAGTTTCATCCACACCTGCAGCGCGCCGGTGGCGCCCCACAGGTGGGTGCGTTTGTTGTCATCGCGCCCCATCCACGCGACCGCCAGGCGGTCGCCGGTAAAGCCTGAAAACCACGAGTCACGCTGCTGCGTCGAGGTGCCGGTCTTGCCGGCCGCGTGCAGGTACGCGAGCGAGGAACTGCCGATCGCCGCCGCTGTGCCATATTGGGTCACCTGCTGCAGCATCCAGCGCACGAGGCTCGCGGCCTGCTGGTATTGGCCCTTGCCGGGTTGCACCGCGTAGCGCTTGATGACGTGGCCCTGCGCATCCAGCACGCCGCGCAGGGTCAGGAGCGGCAGCGCGTGACCGTCGTCGGCGATGAACTCGTACAGCTGCGCCAGCTGGAACGGAGACATGTCGACCGCACCCAGCAGGATCGAGGGATTGGCGCCGACATCCTTGAGGCCAAACGAGCGCAGGAATGCCGCCACCCGCTGGACGCCGAGCGTGAGGCCAAGGTGTACGCTGGCGAGGTTGTAGGACTTGGCGAGTGCGTCGACCATCGGCACTTCGCCGTGCGTCTGGTGATCGTCATTTTGCGGCGCCCACAGCTTGCCGTCGGGCAGCTTGAGGTCCACCGGCGCATCATCCAGCGGCGACGCGACGTTCCACCGCGCGGGGTTCGTCAACGCCATCAGGTAATAAAACGGCTTCAGGCTGGAACCCACCGGCCGGCGTGCATCGTAGGCGCGATTGAACCCGTGCAGGTCCGACTTGCGCCCGCCCACCATCGCCAGCACATCGCCATTGGCAGGGTCGACCACGACCACCGCACCCTCGATGCCATGGCCGCGCTTGCCAAGGCCGTCCAGGGTTTCATCCACCGCCTGTTCGGCGTAGGTCTGCGCGGCCGGATCGAGCGTGGTGTAGACCTTGAGCCCGCCATCGCGCAATTGCGCATCGCTGAAATCCTGCTTCAGCTGACCCCGCACAACCTCCATGAAGGCGGGAAACCGATCCACCACGAGCTGCGGCGTGGCCGTGACATCCAGCGGTGCCGCGGTCGCCGCCTGCCACTGCGCCTCATTGAGCAGCCCGGTGCTGTGGAACGCAGCCAGCGCCACGTTGCGCCGGGCCAGCGCGCGCCGGGGGTAACGGCGCGGATCGTAGTAGCTGGGCCCGCGCACCATGCCGACCAGCAGCGCGATTTCCTGCGGGCGCAGGGTCTGCACCGGGCGCCCGAAGTAATACCAGCTCGCCGCGGCAAAACCATGCACCGCCTGGCTGCCCTGCTGGCCCATGAAGACCTCGTTGCAGTAGGCATCGAGGATCTGCGCCTTGCTGTAGTGGGCGTCCAGCAGGATCGACAGCAGCGCTTCGTTGAACTTGCGCACCAGCGTCTGGTTGCGATCCAGGAACAGGTTGCGCACCAGCTGCTGGGTGATGGTCGAGCCGCCCTGCACGATGTGGCCCGCGCTGAGATCGGCCAGCGCCGCGCGGGCGATGGACGACACATCGATGCCATGGTTGTTCTTGAAGCCACGATCCTCGACCGCCTGCACGCCTTCGACCAGCAGCGGCGGGAGCTCCGCGAGTTTCTCGACGATGCGCTCTTCCTGCGCCGCGCCGTACATCGTCGCAATGCGCGCAGGGTCGAGGTGGGTCTTGCGCAACGGCTTGTGCGAGGTCAGGTCCAGCACCGACTGGACACGTCCGGACCCCAGCACCACGCGTACCCGCCGCGGCAACTCGCCGCCCACCGGATCCATGTAGCCGCGCGAGGCGATGACGAACGTGCTGCCATCGGCGCTCCAGGTACCGGGCACCTCGGCCACCTTCGCCGCTTCGGTGTAGCCCGCCAGTTTCAGCTCCAGCGCCAGCGTCGCCTTGTCCATCGGCACGCCGGCCGCCAGCAACTGCGGACGCGCGTACACCCGGGTCGGCTGGGTAAAGTCGATCTCGGTGACACGCGTTTTCACGCGATGGTCGAGCACCAGCGTATAGGGCAGCACATAGCCGACCATGAAACCGATGCCGATCAGGATGGGCCAGCGCGCAAACGGCCAGAGTTCAGTGGCCAGGTTGCGCAGGCGGTCGAACCAGGTCAAGACGTTTTGACCATCCAAACGGGGCAGGTGGCCAGTTTAGCCGATTGCCGCGGCGGGCCTTTGCGGCACGCTGCGGCGATTCAGCCGCGATTGTCCATCTCTGGCGCGCTACCAGCGCCGGATCACCGTGAACCGTGCGCCGCAGCCCTTGTCGGTCCAGATGCCGGCGCGATTCCAGCCCCAGTTGCGGCCTTCAATGCAACGGGTATCGGAAATCTGCCGCTGCAGCACGACCCGCCCACGCGCACCAACGTCGACCTGGCAAAAAAGGTAGCGGTACTGCGGGCTGCCGCACTCCACCTGGAAATTCCGATCCCAGCCCGGACCCGGCCGCCAGCCACCGCCGGTGTAGCCACCGGGCGCGAACAGGCCGCCACACCCCTTGTCCACCCAGACGCCCCCGCGGTCAAAACCCCAGGTCTGGCCCTGCACGCACCGGGCTTTTGAAGTCTGGCGCACCATCCGCGCACCCGGCCAATTGCCGGGAACCGCACAGCGGGCCAGCCGGTACTGCGGGCTGCCGCAGGAAATGGTCGGGTCGCCGTAGCCCGAGCCCGGCGGAAACCGGATGGGGTGCTGGCCGGGGTAATAATCGGGCGGCAGCGGGGGCGGGCGATCGCCGTAGGTGACCTGCGCGCCGGCGGCAGCCGCGATCACGAGTGCCGCGAACCCGAGCAGCCATCGGAATCTGCGCATCGCACGCCCCTCCTGAAGCAACCGGTGACCAGTCTCCGCCGCGACAGCTGAACGCCAGCCGCGGACTCAGTCGCCGCCGGCCGCCGCGGGTTTTGCCGCGCCCGCCGACTGGCTTGGCGCCGCTGCTGAAGCGGTACCGGGCGCCCGGTCCGCGCCACCGCCCGCCAGGTTGTACTTGTGCTCCCCGGCCGACTTGAAGTCGGTCTCGTACCAGCCGCTGCCGGCCAGCCGGAATGCGGGCGCGGTAACCTGCCGGCGCACGTTGCCGGTCTCACCGCAATGGGGACAGGTGTCAGGGTCGGCGTCGGACAGCTTCTGCAAGCGTTCGAACTTCTCGCCGCAGTCGTCACAGCGAAACACATAAATGGGCATCGCCAACAAGACCTCCGGATGATTCACGAATGATACCGCGACGCGACCAACCGCGCCGCAGCGTTCTGCCTGGATTCGGCTACGGGACTTATTATGGGGGCGATAATCGCAAGGAAAAGCCGATGCACCGCACCCGTTCCGCCTGTTTCGCCCTGGTGATCGCCATCGCCTTTGCCTGCCTGCCGCCGGCCAGCGCGGCCGCGCCGCTGTGCGCCGCCGTGCCGCCACCCGAGCCCGCCGCGTATGCGGCGCACATCAGGGAAGTCAATCGCGCCCTTGGCATTCCGCCGGACTACGCCGCCAGGCACGACCTGCGCCTGCAGCCCGAGGCCAGGGATCTGGTGCCGGTGCCGCGCGACGTGTATGGACGCAAGGTGGAAATGGTGGCGCCCGCCGCCGCCGCGCTGAAACGGATGTTTGCGGCCGCCGCACGCGACGGCATCAAGCTCGAAACCGTGTCGGGGTTTCGCAGCGTCGCCTACCAGACCCACCTGGTGCGCCTGAAACTCAAACGCGGCATGAGCATCGAGCAGGCGCTGAAGATCAACGCGGTTCCGGGCTACAGCGAACACCAGACCGGCTGCGCGATTGATCTGACGACGCCCGGCGTGCCGGCCGCCGATGGCAGCTTTGCCAACAGCCGCGCGTTCACCTGGCTGCAGCAACACGGCGCGAGCTACGGTTTCAGCCTGTCATTTCCGCCCGGCAACCCCTACGGCTACGAATACGAACCGTGGCATTGGCGGTACACCGCTGGCACGGCAACCGCGGCGAACCCGCGCTGAATCCCACGCCCGGCGGCCGAGCCAGAACACGGCGGCACTGCCCGGAAGCGCCACCGGCGGGGCCCCTTTCCGCCCCGCCACCTGTGGCAACGCCAACGCCGTTGGCCATCGCCGGTGGTTCGTTGCCGGTGCGCCCCACCCCGTCGAAAACGCCATCGCCCCGTCGGCCGGTGTCGCGCCGATTGTGTCGCAGCCCAGGACACGCTAAAACGAACCTGCCTGCGTAGCGGGCGTGTCAAAGCGGGCACCGCAGCGGCTGGCGCAACACCCCTTGCCGGTTGCTGGCGCGGTCGCGATCGAGCAGCGGGATGCCCGGGCCTCCGCACCTCCGCGACAAGTTTGAGCCTGGCACGCGCGGTCTGCGCACCGAACCTCCACCAACTCCAGGGCATCCTCCTACCCATGCACGGTTACAACTCGGCTGCGAAATGGCTGCACTGGCTGATCCTGTTGCTGGTCCTGACCCAGTTCGGTATCGCCCTGTTGATGCCCGACATCGGCCCGCACACGGTGGCGGGAACGCTGATCAACCTACACTTTTCGTTTGGGGTCTTGATCGTGCTCGTGATGGCGGTCCGCCTTGGCAACCGGTTGCTGCGTCCGGTGCCGCTGGACCTGCCAGGCTCGCCAGCGTGGGAGCGCTGGATCGCGGTGGCCACGCACCGCCTGTTTTACTTCATTCTGCTGGTTGGGCCGTTTCTGGGATGGGCGTCGGCATCGGCGCACCGGCTGCGCGTCGATGTGTTTGGCCTCATCACGCTGCCGGGCATCGCCGCGCCGCGCGCGCATTGGGCGCTTGCCGCCGGTGACGTCCACATCTACATGATGTGGACCCTGGCGGTGCTGATCGGCTTGCACGCAGCCGCCGCGCTTTACCACCACTTCCTGCGCAACGATGGCGTACTTCGGCGGATGCTGCCGGCCCGCGCGCCGTGAGAAATCATTCCGCGCCACGGGAAAAAACCGCGTCCGGTGACCGCCCCGCCACGGCGTACCAGCCCCCGCCGGCCCAGGATACTCCGGTGCCCTAAGCGGCCGTCCGCATCGCCCGCACCTTCTCGTGGCCGCCGGAAAGCGGAACTTTCAATCGGCCGCCCGCGCCTTCGTCCAGCCCCCGCCGGCATCCGGCGATCCCAACAGCTTGAGCAAGGCCCGCGTGTCGAGGTGGGTCTCCACCACGTCGGCCAGCCGTTCCAGTGAGGCTTCACGCAACGCATGGATGTCAAGTGGTGACGCGTCACGCAACCCCGCCCAGTGCAGCAATGCGTGCAACGCGGCCGGGTCGTCGAACAGGCCGTGCAGATAGGTCGCCAGAACCTGTCCATCCACGGACAACGCGCCATCGGTGCGGCCATCGGCAAGCACGCATGCCGGGTTGTTGAGGGCCGGGCCGCCGCTCACGCCGCAGTGAATTTCATATCCGGTGACGGGCACGTCGGCGAACGCCAGCCGCCCCCGCACGGTGCGCAGTTGTTTGGCCGGTTCAAGGGTCGTTTCCAGCGCAAGCCAACCCAGGCCCACGGTCGACCCCGCCGTTCCTTCAAGACCCTGCGGGTCATGGATCGCGCGTCCGAGCATCTGCAGCCCGCCGCAAATCCCGATGACCTTGCCGCCATAGCGAAGGTGCCGCGCGATCGCCGCCTCCCACCCCTGCGCGCGCAGCCACGCAAGATCATCGCGCACCGCCTTCGAGCCCGGCAGGACGATGAGATCGCATGACGGCAAGGCTTCGCCCGGACCAACGAAGCGCACGGCCACCTGCGGGTGCGCGCGCAGCGGGTCGAAATCGGTGTGGTTGCTGATCCGCGGCAGCGCCGGGATCGCGACGCGCAATGCACTCGGGGCCGCGGCCGTGCGTTCGCGGGGCAACGCATCTTCGGCTTCAAGGTGTAACCCCGCCAGGTACGGCAATACGCCCAGCACCGGCTTGCCGGTCTGCTGCTGCAACCAGTCGAGTCCGGATTGCAGCAGTGATGGGTCGCCGCGGAAACGGTTGATCACGAAACCCCTGACGCGCGCGCGTTCGGTCGCGGACAACAGCGCCAGCGTGCCGACGATGTGCGCGAACACGCCGCCACGGTCGATGTCGGCAATGAGGATGACCGGACAATCGACCGCCTCGGCGTAGCCCATGTTGGCGATGTCGCCCGCACGCAGGTTGACTTCGGCCGGACTGCCCGCGCCTTCCACCAGCAACACGTCGAAGCGTTGCACCAGACGCGCGTGCGACGCGAGCACCGCATCCAGCGCAATGCGTTTGTAGGCGTGGTAACCGGCGGCATCCAGGCTGGCAAGCGCACGACCATGCACGATCACCTGCGCGCCGGTGTCGCTCGCGGGTTTCAACAACACGGGATTGAAGTCGGTCTGCGGCTGCAACCCGCATGCCTGCGCCTGCACCGCCTGCGCGCGGCCGATCTCGCCGCCGTCCACCGTTACCGCGCTATTGAGCGCCATGTTCTGCGGCTTCAGCGGTGCAACCCCCACGCCGTGCCGGTGCAACCAGCGGCCGAGCGCGGCGACCAGCGTGCTTTTGCCGGCATCGGACGTACACCCTTGCACCATCAACACGCGCGCGCTCATGGCAGGAACAAGCGCACGGCGGCGTCCGGGTTGGACGGGAAGTAAAAATGCACAAAACTCGCGGTCAGGCGCCGGTCGCGATACACGGCCTCGCGCGAGGGCGCGCCATTGGGATTGGTGGCCCGCGCGACCGGCACGGCCGCGACCCCTGCCCGCGCGTGATGAAACGTGTGGCCGCGCAGCGTACCTTCGGGCAAGGCAACCTGCTGCAGGCCCAGCGCGGCGAGGCGTTCGCCCACCACCGCGCACCCGCGCAGCAGCGCCGCCATCGGCGCCGAATGGCCGTCCGCGCCGGCCAACCGGTCCAGCAGGCACAACATCCCGCCGCACTCGGCCAGGATCGGCTTGCCAGCGTCACGGTGCGCGCGCAACGCGGCAAACAGATCGCCGCGCCGGGACAGCACGTCAAGGTGCAATTCAGGATAGCCGCCGGGCAGCCACACCGCGTCACACCCGGGCAACGCGTCACCCGCGAGCGGCGAGAAGAACGCCAGTCTGGCACCCGCATCACGCAACAGGTCAAGGTTGGCGGGATACAGGAAACAAAACGCGGCGTCGCGGGCCACGGCAATCCTGCGACCGCGCAACACTGCCGGCACCGGCGCTGGCGCGGCCGCCGCGAACGCCACGGCGGGCGGCAAGGCCGTGTCGGCGCCGGGTTCCCACGCGGCGGCCAGCGCATCCAGCCGGACCTCGAGGTCGCGCAACTCGCCGGCAGCGACCAGCCCCAGGTGGCGTTCGGGCAACGCCAGCGCGGGGTCCCGCGGCAACGCGCCAAGCCAGCGCACATCCGCCGGCAGACTGCCACGCAGCAAGCGCGCGTGATGGTCGCCGCCGATGCGGTTGGCAGCAACCCCGTACAGGCGCACGCCTTCGCGATGGTGCGCCAGGCCCGACACAACGGCGCCGAATGTTTCGGCCATCGCGCTGCCATCGATCACCGCCAGCACCGGCAGCCGGCATGCGAGTGCAAGATCCGCGCTGGATGGCGCGCCGTCAAACAAGCCGGCCATCCCTTCGACCAGGATCAGGTCGGCCCTCGCGGCCGCGGCAAACAGCCGCGCGCGCACATCCGCCTCGCCGCCCATCCACAGGTCAAGCTGGTACGCCGTCACGCCCGCCGCGCGTCCGGTCACCAGCGGGTCCAGAAAATCCGCGCCGGCCTTGAACACCGCAACCCGCCGGCCCTGCCGCGTGTGCCAGCGCGCCAGCGCCGCGGTGACGCTGGTCTTGCCCTGCCCCGAGGCAGGCGCCGAAACCAGCATGGCCGGGCACGCACGTGGCATCAGCGAGTGGCGCGCGCGCCGGGTTGCCAACGCAGGGTCAGCATGAAATTGCGTCCCGGCTGGTTGTAGTAGTAGGCGGTTTCATAGTCCTTGTCGAACACATTGTTGAGCGCCAACTGCAGCTTGAAGTCGCGGCTGACCTGCCAGCCGCCGCGCAAATTGGTGAGCGCATAGCCGCCCAGCCGGTGCCGATTGGCGAGGTCGTCATAGGCGTGTGCATTGATATACCAGCTGGCCCCGAAGCTGAAGCGCCCGCAACTGCGGTCGACATCAAAACGCACACTCTGGCGCGGACGGCGTGGCAACTGGTGGCCCGCATTTGCGCCGCCTCTCGCATCATCCACCGCGTTCAGCAAGGTCGCCGTGGCGTTGACCTCCCAGCCGGCCAGCGTGCCGCCGGCCACGCCCTCAAGGCCGGTGATGCGGCCGCGGTCGATGTTTTCCGGCACGAACGCCGGGTTGAGCGCGATCAGGTCGCGGATGTCGTTGCGATAGACGTTGACCGACCAATGCCCCCACGCCGGCGTCCCGCGCACGCCGAAGTCGAGATTGCGCGAGGTTTCGGGCGCCAGGTGCGGGTTGCTGAATCCCGGGTAGTAGAGGTCGTTGAAGGTTGGCGCTACAAAGGCGGTGCCGTAGTTGGCCGTCAACCGAAGGTTCGATGCCAGTGTCCAGCCCCACAGGAGGCTCCCGGTGGTCTTGCCGCCAAACCGGCTGTTGTCATCACGCCGCAGATTGGCCTGCAGCGACTGCGCGCCGAAGCTCCTTTGCCACTCGCCAAACAGTCCGCGGTTGGTGCGCAGCGACACGTCATACGGCGTGGTGCTGGCCACCTGATCGCGCTGCCAGTCGAACCCGGTGGTGAGCAAGCCGCCGGCCGCGGCCAGGTCGGCCTGCAGCGACCCGAGGGTACGCCGCGTATCGAAGGTATCGACGTAGGTGCCGGCAAGATAATCGCTGTCAAAGTCGGTGCTCTGGCCCGCGCGCAGGGACAGGTTGACGCTGGCGTTGGGGCGAAAATGCAGCTGGCCGCCCACGACCTGGGTTGAATAGTCGTCCGCATCGCTGAAGCTGCCGTCGTAGTGGTTGAAACCTTCCGTGCGCATGGCCAGGCCATCCGCGCTCCAGGCGTCGTCAAACTGGTACGCGCCGTGCAGCGTCAGCCCGCGGTTGTGGAAGCCGTCCTTGTCCGGCTGGTCGGCAAAGCACGCCACGAACAACGCGGCCGCGCCAAGCCGGCACGAATTGATGCCCTTGGTCTGGTCGTGATTGGCCTGGACCGAGATCCAGCCCTTGTCGCCCGCCGCGGAAAATCCGGCGCTTGCCCTCCAGTGCGCGTAGCTCCCCACGCCGACACTCGCGTTGGGCGTAAACGTGCCCGGTGCGTGGCGCAGGAAAATCTGGATTACGCCACCGATCGCCTCGGAACCATACAGGCTGGAAAACGGCCCGCGCACGATCTCGATGCGCTGGATCTGGTCGAGCGGAATGTCCTGGATCGGCGTGGTGCCCGCGGTCGCCGACCCCACCCGGATGCCATCGACCAACACCAGCACCTGGTTGGCGTCGGTACCGCGCAGGAACATCGACGTGCCCTTGCCCGGGCCACCGCTGTTGGCGATCGCCATGCCGGGCGTCGTGCCGAGCAAATCCTGCAGCGACGACGGCTGCAGCATTTCAATTTCCTGCCGGGTGATGACGGTGACCGGCGCCAGCGTCTGGTCTTCGGTCTGTGCCGTGCGCGTCGCGGTGACGACGATCTGTGAAAGAACGGTGGGAACCCCATCGGCCAACGCCGCCAGCGGGACACACGCCAACGCGGCCAGCACACCGTGGCCGAGCAAACGATAATGCAGTTTCACGCAGTTCTCCTGTCCGCGCCGACCCGCGCGGTGTGGGTAGCTTCGAGGACAGCGGAAGAAGGTGTGGCGCCGGACGCTTGCGTACGGCCCCGTAAACCAAGCCCGCCGCTTGTCCGGTTCTTGCCGAAGGCCGGTCTCCGGGCTCGCGAGCGAAGACCCGTGGTCTTCAGGAACCGCGCCTTCCCGCGTGCGTTGCACACAGTGGCCAAGTGCGGAACCTTTTGCTCGCCTACCGTTGCGGGGGCAGCTCCGGAATGGCCGCCCAGACGTCTGGAACGGCGGCACCGGATTCCCGTTTCAATCGCCCGTTTGCGCGGACGATCACCTTGGGACGGCGCCCATGATAGGCGATCACCGCGCGCGGTGCCAACGGGCACCGCGGCGCGCCGTCACACCGGTCGAAGGCGAGCGACCCCTGACAGGCTCATGCTTGGGGGGCACGTCATCGGCAACGAACAGACGCCGTGGGGCGGGCGGTCACTGCATCACGGCCTGTCCACGCGGCGCGCGCCATGCTTGAATGCCTGGGCCGTCCCACACCGATGCCCTACCGCCATGCTGCGTACCCTTCGACCCATTGCCTCGTTGCTACTGAGCACGGCGTTCCTGCTGGGCAGCATCGGCCTCCTCGGCACCCTGATTCCGCTGCGTGGGTTGCAGGCCGGCTTCAGCGGGACGCTGCTTGGCGGTCTGGCCGCGGTGTACTACGCCGGCTTCCTGATCGGCACGGTCGTGATCCCGCCGCTGGTCAGGCGCATCGGCCACATCCGCGCCTTTGCATTCGGCACCGGGTGCGCCGCCGGCATCGCGCTGCTGCACGCGCTGGCGATGTGGCCGTGGCTGTGGCTGCTGTTGCGCCTCACCGATGGCGTGATGATGGTCGGCCTGTACACGATCCTGGAAAGCTGGCTGAACGCCGAGGCGCCACCGGCGCGGCGCGGTGTGGTGTTCGCGATCTACATGATGGTCAATTCCGGCGCGCTGGCCATGGGCCAGTTGCTGCTGCGGATCCCCGGCGAGGCCTTCGTCCTCTTCAGCGTGGTCGCGTTGCTGGCGATGGCCGCGATGCTGCCGGTGGTGCTGACGCGCCAGGCGCAACCCGTCCCGCAGACCCTGCCCCGCCTGCAGCTCGGCCGCCTGTTTCACCTGGCACCCACGGCCGGCGTCGGCGCACTGCTTTCGGGGCTGGCGATGGGCGCGTTCTACGGCCTTGCCCCGGTGTACGCACGCGACATTGGTTTTGATACCACCGGTGTCAGCACCTACATGACCCTCGCGATTCTCGGTGGCGCCGCGCTGCAATGGCCACTCGGCTGGTGGTCGGACCATACCGATCGCCGCCTGGCCCTGACCGCGGTGGGCGGCGCCGCGTGCCTCCTCGCGCTGCTGGTGTGGTTTGTCGGCGGCCGCCCGTTTCCCGCCACCATTTTGATCGTCCTGTATTCGGGGATGGCATTTGCGATCTATCCGATGGTGGTCGCGCACCTTGTGGACTACCTGACGCAGGACGAGCTGCTCGCCGCCAGCAGCAGCGTCTACCTTCTCTACGGCGCGGGTTCGGCGCTGGGGCCGCTCATCGTCGGCATCGGGTTCACGCTCTGGGGCGCCAAGGCGCTGCCGGTCTGGTTTGCACTGGTGACCGCGGCCCTTGGCATCTACGCCGCCTACCGCTACCAGGCGTTCCGCCGCGAGCAGGTGGCCGCACACAATTTCCGGCCGCTGCTGCGGACCACCGCCGCAGCGGTGCGCCTGTCACACCCGCCGGCGCCGCACGACGCGAACGCACCCACCGGAAAATGACCGCTCAGCGCTTGCCAAATGCCAGCCTGCCGTCGGCGGCGTTGACCACGATGGTGTCGCCACCCACGAATTCTCCCGCCAGGATTTTCTGCGCCAGCGGGTTTTCAAGCTGGGCCTGGATGGCACGCTTCAACGGACGCGCGCCATACACCGGGTCGAAACCCACGTTGCCGAGCAGGGCCAGCGCGGCGTCCGAGATCTCGATGCCGAGCTGGCGTTCGGCCAGGCGCTTGGCGAGGTACTGGGTTTGTAGCCGCGCGATCTCGCGGATTTGCGCTTTGTCGAGCGGATGGAACACGACGATTTCATCGAGCCGGTTGACGAACTCGGGCCGGAAGTGCGCCTGCACCACGCCCATCACCGCGGCCTTCATTTCCGTGTAAGCCGCGTGCTCGTCGGCGGCGTTCGACGCAATCTCCTGGATCTGCTGCGAGCCAAGGTTGGACGTCATCACGATCACGGTGTTCCTGAAATCGACCGTGCGGCCCTGGCCGTCGGTCAAGCGTCCATCGTCCAGCACCTGCAACAGGATGTTGAAGACGTCGGGGTGGGCCTTCTCGACTTCATCCAGCAGGATCACCGAGTAGGGCCGCCGGCGTACCGCCTCGGTGAGGTAGCCGCCTTCCTCATAACCGACGTAGCCCGGGGGTGCGCCGATCAGCCGGGCGACCGAATGCTTTTCCATGAACTCGGACATGTCGATCCGCACCATCGCCTCGGTGGTGTCGAACAGGAAGTTGGCGAGCGCCTTGCACAGCTCGGTCTTGCCAACGCCGGTCGGGCCCAGAAACAGGAAGGACCCGTACGGCCGGTTCGGATCAGACAGGCCCGCCCGTGCGCGGCGGATGGCGTCGGCCACCGCGGTCACGGCCTCGTTCTGGCCGATAACGCTCTGGTGCAGTGCCGCCTCCATGTGCAGCAGTTTCGCGCGCTCGCCCTCCAGCATCTTCGAGACCGGAATGCCGGTCCAACGCGACACGACCTCGGCGATTTCCTCGTCGGTCACCTTGTCTTTCACCAGCTTGAACTCGCGGTGCTCGTTGGCCTGCGCCGCCGCCAGCTGCTTCTCCAGAGCGGGCAACTGGCCGTACTGGATTTCACTCATGCGCGCGTAGTCCTGGCGCCGCTGCGCGGCTTCCAGCTCGTGGTGCGCCTTGTCGATCTGGTCCTTGATCGTGGCATCGCCCTGCAGCGCGGCCTTCTCTGATTTCCAGACTTCATCCAGGTCGGAAAACTCGCGCTCGGCCGTCGCGATGTCGGCTTCCAGGTCCGCCAGGCGCTTCTTCGACTCGGCATCCTTTTCCTTTTTCAGCATTTCGCGCTGGATCTTCAGCTGGATCAGGCGCCGCTCGACGCGGTCGAGTTCCTCGGGCTTGGAATCGATCTCCATGCGAATGCGCGACGCCGCCTCATCCATGAGGTCAATGGCCTTGTCGGGCAACTGGCGATCGGCGATATACCGGTTGGACAGCGTCGCCGCGGCGACGATCGCGGGATCGGTAATCTCGACCCCGTGATGGACGGCGTACTTTTCCTTCAACCCGCGCAGGATCGCGATGGTGTCCTCGACCGAGGGCTCGCCCACGAACACCTTCTGGAAACGGCGTTCGAGCGCCGCGTCCTTCTCGATGTACTTCCGGTATTCGTCCAGCGTCGTCGCACCGATGCAGTGCAGTTCGCCGCGCGCGAGCGCCGGCTTCAGCATGTTGCCGGCATCCATCGCGCCCTCGGCCTTGCCTGCGCCGACGACGGTGTGCAGCTCGTCGATGAAAAGGATGACCTGGCCTTCCTGTTTGGCCAGGTCATTGAGCACGCCCTTCAGGCGTTCCTCGAACTCGCCGCGGAATTTCGCGCCGGCAATGAGGGAGGCCATGTCGAGCGCCAGCACGCGCTTGTGCTTCAGGCCTTCGGGCACCTCGCCCTTGACGATGCGTTGCGCGAGACCCTCCACCAGCGCGGTCTTGCCGACGCCGGGTTCGCCGATCAGCACCGGGTTGTTCTTGGTGCGGCGGGAGAGCACCTGGATCACGCGGCGGATTTCCTCGTCGCGGCCAATCACGGGGTCGAGCTTGCCGGACTCGGCGCGCGCCGTCATGTCGAGGGTGTACTTTTCCAGCGCCTGGCGCTGGTCCTCGGCATTTTCCGACTGCACCTTCTCGCCGCCGCGGAGCTTGTCGATCGCCGCTTGGACGTTCTGCTTGTTGGCGCCGGCGGCCGCAAGCGCGCGGCCCACCTCGCCCTTGTCTTCCACGCACGCCAGCACAAACCACTCGGACGCGATGAATTCGTCGCCGCGCTGCTGCGCGAGCTTGTCGGTGATGTTGAGCAGCCGGCTGAGTCCGTTGGAGACGTTGACGTTGCCCTCCTGCCCCTTGACGCTTGGCAGCTCGTTCAGCAGCTCGCCCACGCGCTGGCGCAGCAACGGTACGTTGACCCCGGCCTGCGCCAGCAACGGCGCGGTGGAGCCACCCTGCTGTTCCAGCAACGCCGCCAGCACATGCACGGGCTCCAGGAAATTGTTGTCGCGCCCGACCGCCAGCGATTGCGCATCGGCCAGCGCCTGCTGGAAACGCGAAGTCAGTTTGTCCATTCTCACGCGGGCATCCTCGAAAAAGGTGGCGGCACGGCCGCCCATGGCACTGAGATAGGGTCGCTACCGACGCCCTTCAACCGGTTTTTGCGGCCCCGTTTCCAGCATCGCTGCCAGTACCGCCCACACGTTCGCCAGCACGCGCGGTTGCGCGGCGGCGGTCGGATGCAAACCGTCGGGCTGCATCAGCGAAGGATCGAGCGCGATGCCCGCGAGCAGGAACGGCAGCAGGCCCGCGTGGTCATTGCGCGCAAGGCCGGCGTAGATCGCGCGCAGGCCGTCGCGGTATTGCGGGCCGTAGTTCACGGGCAGTTCGATGCCGAGCAGCAACACGCGCGCGCCGCTGGCGTCGGCGGCATCGACCATCGCCGCAAGGTTCGTACGGATTTCCGCAAGCGGCAGGCCACGCAGTCCATCGTTGGCACCGAGTTCCAGCATGACGATGACCGGCCGGTACTGCTTGAGCAGCGCCGGCAGCCGCGCGCGCCCCGACGCCGTGGTCGCGCCGCTGATGCTGGCGTTGACCAAACGGTACGGCGGCCGCATTTCCGCCAGGCGTTTATGCAGCAACACCGGCCACGACGCGTCCAATTCGATATTGTGGGCGGCAGACAGCGAATCACCCAGCAGCAGGATGGTGCGCGGCGGTGCGGCAACAGCCGGACGCAACGAGGGCAGCAACACAAGGCACAGCACGATGGATGACAGCGACCGGGCAAACATGGCACTCATTTCCGCGACAGGGGTTTCCAGGCACGTCGAAGGACCGGCGGGCCGCCTGGACATTCTTGACGATGTCAGCCTCGAAGTGAATGCCGGGGAAACCGTCGCCATCACCGGCGCATCGGGCTCCGGCAAGACCACTTTGCTCGCACTGCTGGCCGGTCTGGACCTTCCGAGCAGCGGCAGCGTACGCCTGGACGGCCACGCGCTGGACGCGCTGGACGAGGAAGCCCGCGCGCGTTTGCGCCTGCGGCTGGTTGGCTTCGTGTTCCAGTCCTTCCACCTGCTGCCGGCGCTGACCGCCGAGGAAAACGTGCTGCTGCCGCTTGAACTTGACGGCGCGGCGGCCCCGCTGGCGCGTGCCCGCGCAGCCCTGGCCAGCGTTGGCCTCGCCGCACGCGGCGCGCATTTCCCCTACCAGATGTCCGGCGGAGAGCAACAGCGCGTCGCGATCGCACGCGCGTTCGTCCACCAGCCGCGCATCCTGTTCGCGGACGAGCCGACCGGCAACCTCGACCACCACACCCGCGATGCGATCGCCGACCTGCTGTTCCGGCTCAACCGCGAGCACGCGACGACGCTGGTACTGGTTACCCACGATCCGGTGCTGGCGCGGCGCTGTGGGCGCATATTCGACCTGGTCGACGGACGCGCGGTGGCGCACACGGCATGATCAGTGCCCGCCTCGCCCTGCGCAGCCTGCGCCGCGAATGGCGGCTGCCGGAGTTGCGCACGCTCGCCGCGGCACTGCTGCTGGCGGTCGTGGTGCTGGGCGCGGTCGCGACGCTGGCCGCGCGCATGCAGCGCGCCATCGTGATGAACTCGGCCAGCCTGATCGGCGGTGACCTTGCTGTTGACGCCGCAAGCCCGCTGCCACCCGCCTTCGCGCAGCACGCGCACGCACTCGGTTTGCGCACCAGCCGGTTCGCGGGCTTTCCCAGCGTCGCCTTCGCCGGCGGCCGCAGCCAGCTCCTCAGCGTGACCGCGGGCGACGCGGCGTGGCCGTTGCGGGGCAAGCTCGTCGTCGCGAACCCGTCCGGCCGCAACGCAAATGTCCACGCCCCCGCCGTGGGCGAGGTGTATGTCGACCATCGCGCCTTGGTCGCGCTTGGGCTGCAGGCCGGCCAATCGCTGCAGGTTGGTGGCATGACGCTCCGGATCACCGGGGTCATCCAGCAGCAACCCGGCGCCGGCGACCTCATCGCGCTGGCGCCACGTGCGGTGTTGTCCCTTGCCGACGCGCAACGGGCCGGGCTGCTCGGTACCGGCAGCCGCGCCAAGCATCAGTTGCTGGTTGCGGGGTCGCCCGCCGCGGTTGCGGCGTACCGCGCATGGGCCAAGGCGCACCTGCCCGGCGATGCCCACCTCGTGACACCCGAAGAAGTCCAGCAACGCCTGGCCGTCGCGTTCGCGCGCGCCGGCACCTTCCTGAAACTCTCTGGATTGCTTGCGGCGTTGCTGGCGGGCATCGCGGTGGCGCTGTCGGCGCAGCGCTACGCGCGCCGCAAGACCGGCGAAGTCGCGCTGCTGCGCGCGCTTGGCGCATCCTCGCGCTTCGCGTTTGGCAGCCTTGCATTCACGCTGGCCGTGCCGGCGGTACTCGCCGCACTGGCCGGCGTTGGCATTGCGCTCGCGCTCGCCGCGCTCGCGTTCACCTACGCGCATGGACTGCTGCCGCCCGCGGCGCGTGCGGCGCCATTGCCGCTCGGCCCCGCATTCGCCGCAGCCGGCATCGGCATCGCGGTACTGGGCGGATTCGCGCTGCCGCCGCTGGCGCGCCTGCAGTCCGTGCCGCCCATGGCCGTGTTCCGGCGCACCGCCATCCAGGCGTCGCGCCGGTATGACGCGCTGTACGCGGTGCCGGTGTTGGTCGCGCTCGGCCTGCTCGCGCTCGAGACCGGCAGCTGGAAGCTCGCCGGCGTGCTTGCCGCCAGCCTGTCCGGCGCCGCGGCGTTCACCGTCCTGCTGACGCTCGTTGGACTCGCGCTGATCCGGCGCTACGCGGCGCGTCTGGGCCCGGCGCTGCGGCTGGGTGTCAGTGCGCTGGCACGGCGGCGCGGGATTTCGCTCATCCAGACCTGCGCGATTGCGCTTGGCCTGACCGCACTGCTGCTGCTCGCGGTGATTGCGCCCAACCTGTTGCAGAGCTGGCGCCAGGAACTGCCGCCCGACACGCCCAACTGGTTCGTGATCAACATCGAAACCGCGCAGCGCGCGGACATCCAGCGCGCCCTGCATGCGGTCGGTGCCACGGGCTTCAACGCCATGCCGGTCGCGGTCGGCAAGCTCGTTGCCATCAACGGCGTCGATGTCGAGAATGCCCCCTTCCGCGGCCATGACCTGCGCGAAGAGGCAGCGCAACAGGTGCGGCTCTCCTGGGCCACGGCGTTGCCCGCCGCCAACCGCATCGTTGACGGGCACTGGTTCCAGCCGGATGCCAAGACGCCCGAAGTATCGCTCGACATCGCGTGGATCCGCCGCTTCGACCTGCACCTCGGTGACACGCTGGGCTTCCTCGTCGGCAACCGGCGCATCGACGCACGCCTGACCAGCATCCGCCAGGTCGATTGGAGCCGCTTCAACGTCAACTTCTTCGTGCTCCTGGACCCCGCGCACGGTGCCACGCTGCCGCACACCTGGATCGCGAGTTTCCACCTTCCGCGCACGCGCTCCGCGGCACTCGCCGGGTTCTCGCGCGACTTTCCAAGCCTGTCGCTGATCGATGTGAACCAGTTGCTCGACCGCGCCCGCCAGATCGTGGCGCAGGTAGGCGCCGCCGCCCGCTGGGTGCTGGCCTTCAGCCTGATCGCCGGCGCGCTGGTACTGGCCGCCGCGCTGACGATGAGCGCGGCCGAACGCCGCCACGAAGCCGCGTTGTTGCGCACGCTCGGCGCCCGCCGCAGCCAACTGCGCCTGGCCGCGCTGTGCGAATTCGGGCTGCTGGGCGCGATCGCGGGCCTCACGGCGCTCCTTGCATCCGCACTTGGCGGCATGTGGCTTGCGCATTCGGTGTTTCGGATCCACGCCTTCACACCACCATGGGCGACCCTGGCGCTGGTCGCGCTGGCGTCGGCGGTGGCCGTCGCCGCACTGGGGCTGGCCGGTACCCGCAAGATCGTGCGCACCCCGCCGCTGCGGTTGCTGCGGCGCGATTGACCGCGCCGGGTTGCCTCAGTACGGCGCAATCCAGATCAGCGACCCCATCCGCCCGCTGGTGGCACCGTCCCGCCGGTAGGAATGCAGGCGCAAATCGGTGAACGTATCGAGGCCGCCGCCAAAGGTACGCGCGACCCCAGCCGCGTGCAGCCGTTGCCGCGCCAGCGCGTACAGATCGCACGCCCAATGGCCCGCGCGGGTGGCAGCAAAGGCCGATGCGGCGGCAGGATCATGCGCAAGGAAGGCGTCGCGCACTTCCCCGCCGACTTCATAGGACCTCGCGGCGATCGCCGGCCCCAGCCACGCCATGACGCGCGCGCGCGGCGTTCGTATGGCTTGCAGCGCCGCTTCCAGCACACCTGCAGCAAGCCCGCGCCAGCCGGCGTGGGCGGCCGCAACCTCCGACCCGTCATCCGCACAAAAAAGTACCGGCAGGCAATCCGCGGTCTGGATCGCAAGCACCACGCCCGCGTCCCGGGTGACCGCGGCGTCGGCTTCGGGTTCTCCGGGTTGCGCTTCCAGGCAAACGCGGATGCCGTGTTCCTGGCGCAGCCAGCGCGGCTCGGATGGCAGCGCCAGCGCATCCCGCAGGAACGCGCGATTGCGCGTGACGGCGGTGGGATCATCGCCACAGCGCGTGCCGACGTTGAATCCATAGGCTGAGTTGCGGACCGGCGACGGTCCCTCGCACGTCGTCACCACCGCGCCCACGTTCGCCGGCGCGGGCCAATCGGGGCGCAGCACGAACCCTGCAAACTCGGCGCGCAGGGCCGCCTGCAGCAACGCGCCGCCACATCGTTCCCCGGGTCTTGGCAATCCGCTCGAGACCATGGTCACGGCCTAGCCGTCGGCCGCGGCCGCATCGACGCGCAGCGCTGCAAGCAAGGCGCGGAAATCCGCCGGGGGCTCGGCGTCGAACGCCAGCACCGCGCCGCTCAGCGGATGCGTGAACGCCAGGTGCTCGGCATGCAATGCCTGCCGCCGGAACCCGCGCAGCGCAGCGTCCAGTTCCGCCGTTGCGCCACGCGGCAGCTTGAGGCCGCGGCCATACAACGGATCGCCCACCAGCGGGTAGCCGACGTGCGCCATGTGAACGCGGATCTGGTGGGTGCGCCCGGATTCGAGCACGCATTGCAGCAGCGCCTGTGCACGAAACTTTTCGCGCACCCGGTAGTGGGTGACCGCCGGCCGCCCGCCTTCGCGCACCGCGCGGCGGATGCGGTCGGTTGGATGCCGGTCCAGCGGCGCATCGACGGTGCCACCCGCAACCGGGACACCATTGACGACCGCTGCGTAGCGCCGGTGGATGTCGCGCGCGGCCAGCATCGCCACCAGCGCGGTCTGCGCCGGCAGCGAACGCGCGACCACCAGCAGGCCCGAGGTGTCCTTGTCCAGCCGATGCACGATCCCGGCGCGCGGGATCTGCGCGAGCCTCGGGTCATGGTTGAGCAGCGCGTTCAGCAGGGTGCCAGTGTGGTTGCCGGCGCCCGGGTGGACGACCAGACCGGGCGGCTTGTTGACGACCAGAAGGTCGGCATCCTCATAGACGACGTCAAGCGCGATCGACTCCGGCCGATCGCCCAGTACCGCGGTTTCGACCTGCTCCCAATCGACCGCCTCGCCGCCCCGGATCAGGGTGCGCGGCAAGGTTTCGCGGTGATCCAGCCGGATCCGCCCGGCCTTGACCTCGCCGGCCAGATGGGCGCGCGAATAACCCCGGAACAATCGCGGCAGGATCTGGTCGAAGCGTTGCCCGGCGAACTCGGCGGGAATCTCGGCGTGGGAAGGCTGTTCAGTCACCCGGGGCTCCGTGCCAGTTGGTTTCGGCTGATTCCGCTATTATGCCCGTTTGCGCTAGCCAAGACCCTGCCGATGCCATCCCGACGCTCCGCCCCGTTGTTGAAACTTGCCCTGCTGCTGCCACTGCTGCTGATTCTCGGCGCGTGCTCGATTTTCCATCACGGCCCGCGGCAGACGCTCAACAACATGACCGTCGAGCAGTTGTACCAGCGGGCGCAGAAATTATCGAACGAAGGCAACTGGGGTACCGCCGAAACGGTGTACCAGAAACTGATCGCCCGCTTCCCATACGGCGCGTACAACGAGCAGTCGCAGATCGAGCTGGCGTACGCGCAGTACAAGGACGGCAAGTACGAGGACGCCTACTCGACGATCAACGACTTCATCAAGACCTTCCCGACCCAGAAACACATTGCCTATGCGTATTACCTGCGCGGCCTGATCAACTTCGACCGTACCGAGGGCGCGGTGCAGAAGCTCGCGAAAATCAGCCCCGCGCGCTTTGACCAGGGCTACGCGCTGCAGTCGTTCGACGACTTCAACACCCTCGTCATGCGCTTCCCCAATACCCGGTATGCGGCTGATGCACGCTACCGCATGATCTACCTGCGCAACCAGCTGGCGCAGTCCGAGTTGAACGTGGCCCGCTACTACCTGCAGCGCAAGGCATACATCGGGGCTGCCGATCGCGCCAAATACATCGTCGAGCACTACCAGCGCGCGCCGCAGGTGGCCGATGCGCTGGCGGTGATGGCCAAGAGCTACCACATGCTCGGGCAGCAGAAGCTGGCCGACCAGACCGCAGACGTGCTGAAGCTCAACTACCCCAACCACCCCTACCTGCGCAACCCGAAGGCGTGGCCAAAGCACCACACCTGGGCGTGGCGCCTCATTCCGCTGACCAGCTCGCACTGACGATGCGTGGTTGATTGCCGCGCCGCGCTGACGGCGCGACGTCGTGGCGACGCGTGACGGGCGCGCCGGGGTCACCCGGGCACCGATGCGGTTTCTGCTTTTGCTCGACCCCCGCTCAGGCGGGGAACCGCTTTTGCTTTTGAGCGCTCGACACTCACGTCTTTTTCTACCCACCGACGACGGACCTGTGGCTTCTCTTTGCGGCACCAACAGCGGGTCCGCTCGACTGTGCCGAGCGGGCTACCTTTGTTTCGGCAAAGGTAGCCAAAGCCACTGAGCCCCGCATGACGGTCTCGCCGACCTCGTGTCGGCTGGACTACCCTGCGCTTCTCGCGCCAAGCGGGCCGGCGCGAACGACTCGCCACGTCCCTGTGGCTCGCCCCTCGCTTACGCTCGGGACCGCCTGCGGCGTTCAACTCGGCAGTCCCTGCCGATTTGGTCGCACATCCCTATGCTCAAACATTCGCGCCGGCCCGCTTGGCGCCGGGCTGCTCGGCATCATGCAAGGGCGCTTAAATGCTCCGCTTCGGGTCCGGTCATCCATGGTCTCGCTCGACGCGAGACACAACCAATCGCTTCATTCGCCCACGCGCGCAGGAAGTGCGCGGACGGGGCCCCTCGACCGCGGCGCGCGGACGAAGGGAAAGTCCGGAGGATGGCCCGCAGGATACGGGCCAGTTCGCCGTCGGTACAAGGAGGTGCCGTCGGCGAACCCCGCAGTCCGCGAGCGAACCTGAAGCACATGGACGTGCGGAAGGCGCGTCCGCGGGGTCGCCTTTCTCTTGGTGCTTTCTCTTGGTGCCCTCTCTTTGGCGACGCAAAGAGAAGGCACACGCCCGCCACTGGCGGGCGGAAAAGAACATGGAAGTCAAATATGATTCAAAGACTGGATCCCGGCCTACGCCGGGATGACGAGCAAAAGCAGTGCCCCGCCTGTGCGGGGGTCGAGCACGAGCAGAGTCCTGCTCGCGCCGAAGCGGCACGGCTGTCAGCGCCAGGCGTTCGAGATCGGGTACCGCCGTTCGCGCCCAAAGGCGCAGCTCGATACGCGCGGCCCCGGCGCCGCCTGCCGGCGCTTGAACTCGGATGCGTACAACATGCGCACGACCCGGCGCACGGCACCAGCGTCAAATCCGGCCGCGATGATCTCGGCCTGCGACTGGGCGCCCTCGATGCAGCGCTTGAGGATACCGTCCAGCACCGCATACGCGGGCAATGAATCCTGGTCGGTCTGGTCGGCGCGCAGCTCGGCCGAGGGCGCGCGCTCGATCACGGCCTGCGGGATCACATCGGTGCCCCCGGCGGCGCCATTGCGCCAGCGCGCCAACGCATAGATCTCGGTCTTGTAGACGTCCTTGAGCGGCGCGTAGCCGCCGCACATGTCGCCGTACAGCGTGGCGTACCCAACCGCCATCTCACTCTTGTTGCCGGTGGTAAGCAGCAGCTTGCCGGTTTGGTTGGACAACGCCATCAGCAGCAAGCCGCGCGCACGCGCCTGGACGTTCTGGGCGGCAAGATCAGCCAGCTCCCCGCAGGCCGGTGCCACGGCCGCCGCCGCCGCTTCAACGACGGCACCGATCGGCACGTCGCAACACTCGACGCCCAGCGTATGCGCTTGTGCATGCGCCTCGCGCAGCGACAACCCAGACGTATAGCGCGACGGCAGCATGACCGCGGCGACGTTGCCGGCGCCCAGCGCATCGACCGCGAGCGCCAGGGTCAGCGCAGAATCGATGCCGCCCGAGAGGCCCAGCAACGCGCGCTCGAACCCGTTCTTCCCGACGTAATCGCGTACACCGCGCACCAGCGCCGCGTACAGCGTCGCCACCGGTTCGGTGCTGTCCGCGGTTCGCCAGTCGCGGGCCGCCCACCGCCGTGACGCACCGTCAAACTCCGCCCACAGCAGCGCATCGACAAACGCCGGCGCGCGGGCCGCGACCATGCCATCACCGTTCACCAGAAACGAGGCGCCGTCGTACACCACTTCGTCCTGGCCACCGACCATGTTGAGGTAGGCGATCGCACACCCGGTTTCCCGCGCACGCGCGGTCAGCACCTGCTCGCGCTGGGCCTGCTTGGCCATGTCGAACGGTGACGCGTTGATCACGATCAGCAACTCGGCGCCCGCACGCGCGGCGGCGGCGGCCGATTCGGGTTGCCATGCGTCCTCGCAGATCAAGAGCCCGATGCGCACACCGCGAAGCGTGGTGACCGCGGTGGCATGCCCCGGTTCGAAATAGCGCTTGTCATCGAACACCCCGTAGTTGGGCAGTGCGTGCTTGTGCGCGATCTGCGCAACCCCGCCATCGCGCAACAAGGCCGCGGCGTTGTAGACCACCCCCTCGCTGTGGGGGAAGCCGACCAGCGCCGCAATGCCGTCCGCCGCGCCAGCCAAGTCATCGAGCTCCCGCTGGCACGCGGCGAGAAAGCTCGGCCGCAGCAACAGGTCTTCGGGCGGATAGCCACTCAGGGCAAGTTCCGGGCACACCAGCAGGTCGGCGCCACCGGCCTTGGCCTCACCCAGCAGCGCGCCCACGCGCTTGCCGTTGGCTACCACCGCGCCGACCGGAAAATCAACCTGGGCAAGGGCAAGGCGCAGCGCAGCCATGAATGACTCCGATAGACAAAGGCCGCGACGGGTCGCGGCCTGGTCATTTTACTTCGCGGACGGTGTGCTCAGTGGTGCATGCGCTTGGCGAGCGCGGCACCCAGGTCGGCCGGCGAGCGTACCGTGGTGACGCCGGCCTTTTCCAGGGCCGCAAACTTGCCGGCCGCGGTGCCCTTGCCGCCCGAAATGATGGCGCCGGCGTGGCCCATGCGCTTGCCCGGAGGGGCCGTCGCCCCCGCGATGAACGCGACGACCGGCTTGGTGACGTGGTCGGCAATGAACTCGGCGGCCTCCTCTTCGGCGCTGCCGCCAATCTCGCCGACCATGATGATGCCTTCGGTCTGCGCATCGTCCTGGAACAGTTTCAGGCAGTCGATGAAGCTCATGCCGTTGATCGGATCGCCGCCAATACCGATGACGGTCGACTGGCCAAGCCCGACGCTGGTCGTCTGGAACACGGCCTCGTAGGTCAGCGTGCCCGAGCGCGACACGATCGCGACCTTGCCCGGCTGGTGGATGTGGCCCGGCATGATGCCGATCTTGCACTCGCCGGGGGTGATGATGCCGGGGCAGTTGGGGCCGATCAGGGTGGACCCGGGGTACTGCCGCAAAACGTTCTTGACCCGCAGCATGTCGAGCACCGGAATGCCCTCGGTGATCGCGACGATCACGCGGACGCCGGCATCGGCGGCTTCGAGGATCGCATCGGCCGCGAACGGCGGTGGCACGAAGATGACCGAGGCGTCGGCGCCGGTCTCGTCCACGGCTTCGCGCACGGTATTGAAGACGGGCAGGCCGATGTGCTCGCTGCCGCCCTTGCCCGGGGTGACGCCGCCGACGAGCTTGGTGCCGTAATCGAGCGCCTGCTGTGAATGGAAAGTACCCTGCTGGCCGGTAAAGCCCTGGCAGATGACCTTGGTATTCTTGTTGACCAATACGGACATTTCGATGGGGTCCTTGATAATCGTAGGGACTGATCGCTTCGGCTACCGCAGCGCGCTGCCAGGCAACGCGCTGGACGCTACGCCTCCACAACCCCGTATCGCCGCTGCGCGGCAATACCGCCCCCTTGACTCAAGGGGGCTTGAACAGCCGGTGCTCACGAACGGCGCCGGCATCAGGCGGCCTGCGCGGCCGCCACGGCCTTCTGCGCGGCATCGTTCAAATCGCTCGCGGGCGTGATCGCGAGGCCCGACTTGGCGAGCAGCTCACGGCCCTTGTCCACGTTGGTGCCCTGCAGGCGCACCACCACCGGAATCTTCAGGCCGACTTCCTTGACCGCGCCGATGATGCCCTCGGCGATCAGGTCGCAGCGGACGATGCCGCCGAAAATGTTGACGAGGATGCAATTGACCTTGGGCGAGGACAGGATCAGCTTGAACGCCGAGGTCACGCGCGCGGTCGTCGCGCCGCCGCCGACATCCAGAAAGTTGGCGGGCTCGCCGCCGGCCAGCTTGATCACGTCCATCGTCGCCATCGCGAGGCCGGCGCCATTGACCATGCAGCCGATGTTGCCGTCCATGGTGACGTAGTTGAGGTGCTCGGCGGCAGCGGCGGCTTCGGCCTTGTCTTCCTGTGACACGTCGCGCATCGCCGCGAGCTCCGGGTGCCGGAACTCGGCGTTGTCGTCGGAATGGACCTTGCCGTCCAGCGCCATCAGGTCACCCGATGCCACGATCGCAAGCGGATTCAGCTCGATCAGCGACAGGTCCTTGGCGTTGAAGAGCTTGTACATCCCAAGCATGATCCTGGCCAGCTGGTTGGCCTGCTTGCCGGTCAGGCCCAGCGCAAAGCCAAGCCCGCGGCACTGGTACGCCTGCAGGCCTTCGGTCAGGTTCACCGTCACGGTGTGGATTTCATCGGGCGTCTCGCGCGCGACCTGCTCGATCTCGACGCCACCCCGGCCCGACGCGATGAAGGTGACGGCCTTTTCGCTGCGATCGACCAGGATCGACAGGTAGAGTTCCTTGGCGATGTCGGTCGCCTCGGTGACCAGTACCAGGTTGACCGGCAGCGCGCGGCCGCCCGACTGGTAGGTCGTCAGGGTTTTGCCGAGCATCCCGGATGCGGCGGTTTTCACTTCATCCAGCGACTTGCAGAACTTCACGCCGCCCGCCTTGCCGCGGCCGCCTGCATGCACCTGCGCCTTCACCATCCATTGCGTACCGCCCAGTGCACGCGCGGCTTCCACCGCCTCGGCGGGGGTTTTCGCCACCTTGCCCGCCGGCACGGCAATGCCGAACTCGGCAAACAATCGTTTGGCCTGATATTCGTGGAAATTCATGCAAAAGCCTCGTGATTCAGGAGGATGCCGGCGATGGCGCAAACCATCGTCGCGTGCCCGTGGCGGGGTTGATCAGAAAACCGCCCGCGCGCCGGAGTCGGCTCGCCGTCCGGCGGTTCCCGGAACACGACAACCGCCTATTGTCGCGGCGCCGGATGATCGTGTCCACCGAAGAGGCCGAATGCGATCAATAGCACGGCCCCGACCGTGATCGCGGAATCGGCCAGATTGAAGGCCGCAAACGACCACGTGTGCCAGTAGACCTGGATGAAATCGGTCACCTGCCCGTGCACCAGGCGGTCGATCAGGTTGCCGAGCGCGCCACCGATGATGAACGCCACCGGCAAGGCGGTACGCCAGTCACGGCGGGGGGTGCGCGCCAGCCAAACCACCAGGCCCGCGCTGATCACCAGTGCGAGACTGCCAAACAGCCAGGTTTGCCAGCCTGACGATCCAGCGAGAAAACTGAAGGCCGCGCCGCGGTTGAACGCCAGCGTCCAGTTGAGGAGGTGCGGAATCACCGCCTGTGGCATGTAGGGCACCAGCGTTGCGCGCACGATGGCCTTGGTGAGCTGATCGAGGCCGATCACGGCTACGGACAGCAGCAGCCAGACCAGTGCGTTGGGTTTGGGAAGTTTGCTCAAGCGAATGGCCTTGCGGGTCCCGGCAAGCGTGCGCGCATGTTAGCTGCACGCGCACCGGGGATTGATGGAAGGGTCCCCGGATTGCGCGCCGCGGCCCGCTGATTTTGCGCGCCATTCCGGGGCCAGGCGGCTCCATGGCGGCGGAGCCTGACTGCGTTGGCAGGACTGCCAACGCGAACGCCGCAGGCGGCCCGGAAGGCGTGTGCCATGGATGGTGCAGCAGGTCAACCGGTCGCCGGTGACTTCCGGTCGCCACCTCGTCCACGATGCAAACCGATCCCGGATATCGCTTCGTGATTCCAGGATGACACGCAAAATCAGAAGGCCGCCAGCGCCGCGCGCGCGGCGGGCAGGATCGCATCCACCCAGCGTGCGTACTGCGCGGCCGACGGGTGCAAGCCGTCAACCGTCACCGCGTCACGCGCGCCGGCGGCGCGTGAAATCGTGGTGACGTCCACCCAGTGGGCGCGAGCCGCGGCGGTCTCGGCGCGGGCAATCGCGTTGAGCGCGGCGATCGCGCGCGCGGTCGCCGCAGGGTCGCACCCGTTGCGCGCCGCAAATGGCGTCACGCTCCAGTCCGGGATCGACACCACGAGGACCCGCGCCGTCCGGCCATCGGCCAGGCCGATTGCACGCCGCAGCAGCGCGCGAAATTCCGCGCGGTAATCATCCACCGGCAATCCGCGGTACTGGTTGTTGACGCCAATCAGCAGCGTCACCAGCGCATACGGCGGTGTGAACACCGCCGCATCCATGGCGGCCGCCAGCTCGGCGGTCGTCCAACCCGTCGCGGCGACGACCTGCGGGCCGTCAATGGCCACGCCGGTGGCGCGCAAGCGCACGGCCAATTGCACCGGCCAGCGCGCGTCCGGCGCAACGCCTTCACCCACCGTGTAGGAATCACCCAGCGTGAGGAACGCGCGTCCCACGCGTCAGGCAACCCGCGCGGATTGGGCGCCGTTGGCCATCCGACCGAGCACCCGCTCGATGCGCTGAAACACATCGGCGATTTGCGGAGCTTCCGGCAACAAGGTCACCCGGAAGTGCCGGCTCGCGGGCACATTGAAGCCCGATCCCGGTACCACCAGCGCGTGTTCCTCTTCCAGCAGGCGCATCGCGAACGCGTTGTCGTCAAAGTCCGGCAGCACGTCGGCGCGCACCGCCGGAAACGCATACAGTGCACCCTGCGGCGTGACGCACTGCAAAAACTTGCTGCGCGCGACGCTCTCCACCACGGCCCGGCGCGACTCGTACAGGCGCCCGCCTGGCGCCAACAGCGGGGCGATGGTGTCGGGACCGGTCAGCGCCGGTTCGATCGCCCATTGCGAGGTCACGTTGGCACACAGGCGCAGCGACGCCAGGAGCTGCAGCGCGTCGCGATAGGCAGCCACCCGCGCGCCACTGCCCGACAGCGTCGCCCAGCCGATGCGGAAGCCGCACGCACGGTAGACCTTGGACAGGCCACCGAAGGTCACGCACGGCAGGTCGCCGGCTAGCACGGACAACGGCGTAAACGGCGCGCCGTCATAACGGACGCCATCGTAGATTTCATCGGCAAACAACAAGAGGTCGCGCTGGCGCGCAAGCTGGACCACGCGCTGCAGCAACTCGCGCGGATAGCACGCACCGGTCGGATTGTTGGGGTTGATGAGGACGATCGCGCGCGTGCGCGGCCCGCACAAGGCGGCCAGCTCGTCGGCGTCCGGCACATGACCGTGCGCGGCGGCACACGTGTAGTACCGCGGGACGCCGCCATTGAGGCTGGTCGCGGCGCTCCACAAGGGGTAATCGGGCGACGGCAACAGCACCTCGTCGCCCGCATTCAAGAGCGCCCGCAGGCCCATGTCGATCAGCTCGCTGGCGCCGTTGCCAATGAAGATCCGCTCGACCCCGGCAACGTCCGCGCCGCGCGCCCGCTGCTGCGCGAGGATCGCCGCACGCGCGGACTCCAGGCCCTGCTCGTGGACGTACGCGTCGCTGTCGGCCAGGTGCGCGGTGATCGCCGCCGTCAGGTGCGCAGGCGCACGAAAACCAAACCGGCCGGGGTTGCCGGTGTTGAGCTTGACCACCGTCTGCCCCGCAGCATCGAGCTCGCGCGCGCGCCGCGCCAGCGCGCCGCGGATCGCGTACCGCACATCGGCAAGATGAAAGCTCGGATGAACAATCGCTGTGGACATGGCTGCAAACACTCCTTGAATCCGTCATGCTAGCGCCAACACCGCTGTCCTGACACCACCGTTTCGGCATTCCCAGGTTCCTACCGGTTCTCCTTCGGCGACTCCGCGCCATGGCTTCCATTCCGCAGCACCCGCTTGCCCCCGCGCACCGTATCGGTTGGCGCGGCAACCTGCCCGTACTCGACGCCCACCAGACCCTGGCACGGGTATCGGCCCAACACCGCGCCGGCTACGAAGTCCACGACGGCGAACGCGTCTTCAACGCGCAGCCGGCACCCAGGTTCCTGAAACGCGGCCTGGACCCCGCCGACCGTCCGGCGGTGGGTGACTTCGTGGTCATCGACGCCGGTACGCCACCCCACATTGCAGCCGTGCTACCACGCCGCGGCGTGCTCGAACGCGCCGCCGCCGGCGACCGGTACGAGCGACAAGTGATCGCCACCAACATCGACGTGGTACTGGTGTTGACGGGCCTCGACGGTGACTTCAATCCGGCGCGCATCGAACGCTACCTGGCCCTCGTCGAAGGCTCCGGCGCGCAGGCGGTGGTGGTGCTGACCAAGCAGGACAAGGTGGACGCGGCCGCGATGGCAACCGCCACGACGGCACTCCGTGAACGCCTGCCGGCGAACATCCCCATCCACAGCATCAACGGCAAGGACGCGGCCAGCGTCCCGGTCCTGGCCCCGTACCTTGGCGCCGGCATCACCGCCGCGCTGGTCGGCTCGTCGGGCGCCGGCAAATCCACCCTCACCAACACGCTGCTGGGCGAGGACAAAATGGCCACCGGCGCCACCCACAACGGTGACGGCCGCGGGCGCCACACGACCACCCACCGCGCGCTGTTGCCGCTGCCCGGCGGGGCGTGCCTCATCGACACCCCCGGCATGCGCGAACTCAAGCTGACGGGTGAGGAAGCCCTGGGACTGTTTGACGACATCGACACCCTCACCGAGCAATGCCGCTTCGCCGACTGCAGTCACGGCAACGAACCCGGCTGCGCGGTACGCGCGGCCCTGGAAGCGGGCGAACTCGATGCCGCGCGCTGGCGGCAGTATTTGAAACTGCACGACCAGCGCGACGAGCAGGCGGCGCGCCTGGAGGACCGCCTGCAGGGCGGCCACGAGCCCATCCGCACGCAGCGCCGCCGCGACTGGCAGGAACGCTGATGACGCCGAGCCGTCATGAACAACGCCGCGCCAGCCGCCGCCATCGAACGCTGCGCCGGACTTGACCGCCGGCTGGTAACGGCAGTACGCCATATCCGCGTGCTCGACACGGTCGCGTGGCCGGCCGCGGTCGAACGGCAATTCCTGGAGGCTCTCAAGCGCGGGCACGAGGCCCTGCCGCATTTTGCCTACCACCGGCCGGATTTCTCCGCGCAGCGCGCCGAGCTCGCCGCGATCGCCGCGGCCGCGGATACCACGCAACCGTTGGGCGCCTACCTTGCACGCAGCGCGGCGTCCTGGCAAACCGCCGCCGGCATGCTGGAAGCCGTCGGCACGGCCAATGTCACGGCGCCTTCGATCGCACTCTACGGCCGGCCCGGCGACGTCCTGCCCGGCGGCGGCCAGACCAATCTCGACGCGGCCCGCTACTTCCTGCAGATCGCGGAAGAATTGGGCGACGGCGAAGCCTTGCCCGAAGCCGAATACTGCATTCCGGCCCAAGTGCTGCGCGATGAAGTCCAGGCCGAGGTTGATGCAATGTTTGGTGCCCGCAAGGTGGGGGTGGAAATCGACCCTGACCTCACCGCCAAGGCGGCCGCCGGCGCGACGCGCATCCGGCTGCGCGGGGCGACGTGTTTTTCCGAGTACGACCGTTCCCAGCTGCTGGCACATGAAGCCTTCGTGCATACGCTGACCGCGCGCAACGGCCGCGCACAGCCGGTGCTGAAGTCGCTGGCGCGCACCGCGCCCCGCGCCACGGCCACCCAGGAGGGACTGGCCGTGTTCGCGGAACTGATGTCGGGATCAATCGACATCGCACGGCTCCAGCGCATCAGCCTGCGCATCCTTGCCATCGACCGGGCGCTCGACGGCGCGGACTTCATCGAAACCTACCGCTGGTTCCGTGCGCACGGCCAAGGCATCACCGACAGCTTCCATTCGACCCAACGCGTGTACCGCGGAGTGCCGGTGACCGGCGGCGCCGCGTTCACCAAGGACAACGTGTATCTTGCCGGTCTCTTGACCGTCCATACCTTCTTCCGTTGGGCCTTGAAGCGCCGTCGGCTGGATTTGCTGGCCCACCTGTTCGCGGGCAAGCTGGCGCTCGAAGACGCCATCGCGCTGCGCCCGTGCTTTGCCGATGGCTCGGTGGCGGCACCGGCCTACCTGCCGCCGTGGCTGCGGCGCTCGCAGGGCCTGGCAGCCAAGCTCGCGTTCTCGCTGTTCGCCAACCGCATCCACATGGGGCGGATCGGCGAGTGGGAGTGAGTGCGCCGCGACGGAGCCGCACCCCCCCGACGCTGCGCGTCGACCCCTTCGTCCCGAAGGGGGTTGGCCTACCTTCCCCTCGCCGAAGGAGGTTGGTGGTTCTTCGCCAACTGAAGCCGTTGGGTTTGTCTCCCCCTTCCGCAAGAAGGGATCGACGCTGCCTTCCCCCTTCCGCAGGGAGGGATCGACGCTGCCTTCCCCCCTTCCGCAAGAAGGGATCGACGCTGCCTTCCCCCTTCCGCAGGAAGGGGGATCAAGGGGGATGGCTTTTTACACCGGGTCAGGCGTTGCCTACTGCTTGGCCGGCGCTGCAGCCACCCCCGGGCCAATGTTCGCCGCCACGAACGCGTCGACCTTGGCGAACAGCTCGGCGATGTTGGCCGGATCGTAGAAACCGTGCCACTCGCCAGCCTTGTACAGCCACACCGGCTTGATGCCCCGCTGCAACAACGCCATGCGCAGATCCTCGCCTTGCGAAGGTGGCACGATCGTGTCACGGCCGCCAACGATCAACATCACCTTGGCTTTCAGGTTGTTCAACTGGTAGATCGGCGAGTGCTGTTCCAGCACCGTCTGGTCCGTGCCCATCGTCCGTTTCCAGAAGTCGGTGGCATACAGCGTCTCGGCCGCATCCCTTCTGTCCAGCATGGCCGGCAGGTTGTAGACGCCGACGTAGCCGATCGTGCATTTGTATAGGTCAGGCGCATCAACCGCGCCTTCCAGCGCCGCGTAGCCGCCATAACTGCCGCCGTAAATGCAGATCCGGTTCTTGTCGGCAATGCCTTGTGCAATGGCCCAGCGGGTGGCGTCGGTGACGTCGTCCTGCATCTTGGCGCCCCACTGGTGCCAGCCGGCCTGTTCGAACGCATAGCCATAGCCACCCGAACCGCGATAGTTGACCTGCAGCACCGCGTAGCCGCGCGTGGCCAGTGCCTGCACGTACGGGTCGTATCGCCACCAGTCACGAATGCCGTACGGCCCGCCATGCACAAAGACCACCAATGGCAGATCCCTGGCACCCTGCTTGCCCGGCGGATAGGTCACATAACCCTGCTCGGTCAGGCCGTCGCGGGTCTTGAAGGTGTATGGCACCGCCCGGCCGAGCTGGTCCGGATCGATCCACGCCGCGCGTTGCAACAGCGGCGAGAACTTGTTGGCCGCGCGGTCGTACAGGAAGAACGTACCGGGATCGACGTCGGCCTGCACCAGCGCGATGGCCTTGCTGCCGTCGGCGGTGCCGGATACAAAGTGTACGTCCTCGCCAGGATACTGCTGCATCAATCCGATGAGCGCCTTGACGCCCGGCGCCTGATTGTCGAACACCGAAATCGCGGGCCGGCCGTCGGTGAAACGCACGCCGATCACCGAATCCTCGGCCAGCCCCTGCGCCAGCGTGGTGGACTCGACGGCCCGATTGTGCCAGACGTGCGTCAGCTGCCGCGTGGCCGGATCAAGCCTGCAGACGCCAAACCCGCTCGGCTTGCCGGGGCATGCCACCCACACAGTCCGGTCATCGGCACTGAAGGCGATCGGCCAGTCACGATCCTGGCTGGCCTGACCGAGCAATTGCCAGTCGCCACCATCGGTGCCACGCATGTAGATGCGCGCATGACCGTCGATGTCATTGCCGAAGGCAAACCGCACATGGCCATGATGGTCGGCCAGAAAAGACGCTTCGCGGATCGGCGCGCTGGCGACGCGGGTCTTCACCCCGTCACGCACGTCCATCCGGTACACAAAGGTCAGCGTACCAAGCGATCCCGTGGCGGACCATGGGGTGACCGTCACCAGGATGTGGTACGGGTCGCCGTCGATGCGCGCAAGGAACGCAGCCGAGCCAGCTTCGGGCTCGGCATGCTGGATGCGGGTGCCGGCCTCCGTGCTGTTCATGCGGTAACCGTAGATCATCGTCGGGCTGCCGCCGTCGGCCTCGACGCTGTAGAGCTCACCGGTTGCAAGCGGCGCATCCCAACCGCCCAAATGCTCGGACTCGTCGTACACCACGTACTTTGGCGACACCCACCAGAAATCCTCGACATCATCGCCTTCGCGCGGTGTGATGTTGACCCCCTTGCGGGTAGCGAGATCCACGAGCGACAGCACCGTCTGTCCATTGGCCAGTACCGCGGACGCGGCGATATGCGTGCCATCCGGCGAAATCTTCACCATCGTGTACCGCGGATGGCGCGCGAGATCGGCAAACGACACCGGACCGGCCAGCGCAACCATCGCCAACCCGCACAGCAGCAGCCCCACCAGCCAGTGCGTTACAGGCTTCATGTTGTTCTCCCTGGTTCCCCATGCCTTCGCCGGCGGCATGGCCGCCAGCGCCCATTCCACACCAATCCGGCGCCTAGAACCACCGGCGGTTCTCACCTGCCCCCGTACCGTCAATTGCCGCGACATTGTCGACGCAACGGCCACACAGTTCCGGATGCCCGGCATGAGCGCCGACATCCTCACGATGGTGCCAGCAACGGATGCACTTGGGCGCGCCGTTCACGGCCGCCGCCACCCACGCCTTGGCCCCTTCCAGCTCACAGGCAACCGCGCCCGCCGGTGCCTCGCCGCCCACCAGGCGCAAGTCCGACACGATGAAGAAGAACCGCAATTCCTCGGCCACCCGCCGGTAGCGTTCGAGCATGGACGCGTCCAGGTAGAGGGTCAGCGTCGCATCCAGCGACGAGCCGATCGCGCCGTCCTTGCGCATGCCTTCCAGCACGCGGGTTGCCGTCGCGCGGATCGCCAGCAGATCGTTCCACCAGCGCCGCTGGTCGGGCGAGTTCTGGGTTTCGCGCAGGCCCTGGTACCAGGTCTCAAACAACACCGATGCATCCCGCAGCGTAAAGCCGCCACGGATCTCGGTCGGCATGTGCATGTGGCGCGGCATCTGCTGCCAGATCTCCTCCGCGGTAAACGCCAACAGCGGCGCCAGCCAGCGCACCATGGCCTCGAGGATCCGGAACATCGCCGACTGCGCGCTGCGGCGGCCGTGGCTCGCCGCAGGCATCGTGTACAGCCGATCCTTGGTGATGTCCAGGTACAGTGCGCCCATTTCGTTGGTGCAGAAGTTCTGCACCCGCTGCACCACTTCGGGGAAATCATAGCGCGCGTAGGCCGCCGTCACGGCTTCCTGCACATCGGCCGCGCAGCGCACCGCCCACTGGTCGAGCAGCAGGCAGCGATCGACGGTCAAAAGATCCGCCGCCGGATCGAAGCCGTCGAGGTTGCCGAGCAGAAAGCGGCAGGTGTTGCGGATGCGGCGGTAGCTGTCGGTGACGCGCTTGAGGATTTCGTCGGACAACGCCATCTCGTTGCGGTAGTCGGCCGACGCGATCCACAGGCGCAGGATGTCTGCGCCATAGCGGTTCATCACGTCCTGCGGATCGATGCCGTTGCCGAGCGACTTGGCCATCTTGCGGCCCTGCGCATCCACGGTAAAGCCGTGGGTGAGCACTGCGTTGAAGGGTGCGTGGCCGTGCATCGCGCAGCTGGTGAGGAGCGAGGACTGGAACCAGCCGCGATGCTGGTCGGAGCCTTCCAGGTACAGCACCTGGTCGCCGGGGTTGCGGTGCAACTCGGGGCGCTGGTCGAGCACGCAAAAATGCGTAACGCCGGAATCAAACCACACATCGAGAATGTCGGTGACCTTGGTGTAATCCTTGGCTTCCGCGCCCAGAAGCTCGGCCAGGTCCAGCGCGTACCACGCGTCCACACCCTCGCGCTCGACGCGCCCGGCCACCTTGGCGAGCAACTCTGCGCTGCGCGGATGCGGCTCACCGGTGACCTTGTGCACGGCGAGTGCAATCGGCACACCCCAGGTCCGTTGCCGGCTGATGCACCAGTCGGGGCGCCCCGCAACCATGTTGCTGATGCGCTCTTCGCCCCACGCGGGGTAGAACTCCACGTCGTGGTGGATCGCGTGCAGCGCACTCGCGCGCAGGCCCATCGCATCCATCGCGATGAACCACTGGGGCGTGGTGCGGAACGCGACCGGCGTGTGGTGGCGCCAGCAGTGCGGGTAGCTGTGGGTGATCCTGGACGCCGCCAGCAGCACGCCGCGCTCGCGCAGCAGCGCGATCACCGCATCGTTGGCCTTCCAGATGTGCTGGCCCTCGAAGATGGGCGTGCCGGGCAGGTACACGCCGGTCGGGCCGACCGGGTTGAGCACGTTGGCCGGCGTGGCGGCGACGATGCCATACTTTTTACCAACCACGAAGTCGTCGGCGCCATGGCCCGGTGCGGTATGCACCGCGCCGGTACCGTCCTCGGCCGACACATGGTCGCCAAGGATCAACGGAATCTTGCGGTCATAGAACGGGTGCTGCAGCCGCAGGCCTTCCAGCGCCGCGCCCTGCACGCGCCCCAGCAGCTTCACCGTGGCAACGCCGTAGCGCGCCAGCGCCTGGTCGACCAGCGCCTCGGCGATCACCAGCAGCACGCGCCTGCCGCCGCGCGCGGCGCCTTCCACCAAAACGTAATCCAGTGCCGGCCCCAGCGTCACCGCCATGCTGGCCGGCAGCGTCCACGGGGTCGTGGTCCAGATCGGCACCGAGACGATCGTGTCGCCCGCGAGCTTGACGCCAAATTTCGCCGCCAGTGCCGCGGGATCCAGGGCGTCGTAGGCAACATCGATCGCGGGCGACGGGATGTCGGCGTACTCGATTTCCGCCTCGGCCAGTGCCGAGCCGCAATCAAAGCACCAATGCACGGGCTTGACGCCACGCACAACGTGGCCGTTCGCGTACACCTTGGCCAGCGCGCGCAGGATGTCGGCCTCGTACTTGAACTCCATCGTGCGGTAGGGGTGTTCCCAATCGCCGAGCACCCCCAGGCGCTTGAAGTCGCGGCGCTGCAGGTCGATCTGCTGCGCCGCGTACTCGCGACAGTGCTGGCGGAACGTTTCGGCGTCGATCTTGTGCCCGACCTTGCCATACTTTTTCTCGACCGCGATCTCGATCGGCAAACCGTGACAATCCCAGCCCGGCACGTACGGCGAGCGGAACCCCGCCAGCAGTTTCGAGCGCACCACGATGTCCTTCAGGATCTTGTTGACCGCGTGCCCGAGGTGGATCTTGCCGTTCGCGTACGGCGGGCCATCGTGCAGGATGAAAGCGTGCTCGCGCTGGCCGGTGCGCTGCTGCAACTGCGCATAACGGTGGGCCGCTTCCCACTCCGCCAGCATCGCCGGTTCACGCCGCGCCAGATCGGCCTTCATGCCGAATCCGGTCTTGGGAAGGTTGATGGTTGATTTGTAATCGCGGCTCACGCGAGCGCTCCGGAAGCAGGTGTGGTATTGACAAGAATGCGCCGCGCGGCGGCGGCATCGCGATCCATCTGCGCACGCAGCGCAGCCAGATCGGCAAATTTTTCCTCGTCGCGCAACTTGGCTGCAAACTCGACCTCAAGGCGCTGGCCGTACAGGTCGCCGGCAAAGTCGAACAGGTGGACTTCCAGCAGCGGCTCGCCGCCGCCGGCGACCGTCGGACGCACGCCAAGGCTGGCGACGCCCGGCCACCAGCGCCCGTCGACCCGCGCGCGCACCGCAAAGATGCCGCCAATGGGCGACACGCGCTTGCCCAGGCGGATGTTCGCGGTTGGATAGCCAAGCGTGTGTCCAAGGTGCCGCCCAGGCACCACGCGCCCGCTGAGCGTGAATGGGCGCCCCAGCAGCTCGCGCGCGTGCGCAAAGTCGCCGCTGCCAAGCGCACCGCGTACCCGCGAGGCCGAAATCCGCTCGCCGTCGCCGACGCTGACGGCATCCAGCACCCGCACCGCGTAGTTGCCTTCACTTTCGAGCGCCCGCAGCAGCTCGACGTCGCCGGTGCGGTTGTGGCCAAAGCGGAAGTTGGCGCCAACCCAGATCTCGCGCGCGCTCATCCGCGCGATCAGCACCTGGCGCACGAATGCCTCGGCACCCATCGTCGCCAGCCGCGCACCAAACCGCAGCAACAGCAGCAGTTCGATCCCGGCCGCGTCGAACCCGGCCAGTTTTTCGCGCACCGACGACAAACGCTTGAGCGGTACCGGCGAAAAATATCCGCGCGGCAGCGGCTCGAAGCTGATGGCGGCCGGCGTCAACGCCAGCGTGCGTGCGCGCTCGCACACGCGCTCCAGCAGCGCCGCATGCCCGCGATGCAGGCCGTCGAACGCGCCGATCGTAAGCACGCTGCCGCGCGGCGCCAGGCTCGGCCCCGCAATGTCACGGTAAACCCTCAGCATCGGCCGAGTATATTTGCGATCGTGTCGCACCGCAGCATACGCGCGTCTGGTTTGGGGGGGGGCAGCGCCGCCACTCAGTCGAGGCGTACGCAGCCTTCGGCGTCCACCCTGGCCAGCAGCCCGGCCACGCACCCCTGTCCCGGGACCACCAGCCCGGGCGCGACGTCCGCCAGCGGCAACAATACGAACGCGCGTGCATGCAAACGCGGATGCGGCAGGACAAGACCAGGCTCATCGACTACGGCGTCGCCATACACCAGCAGGTCAAGGTCCAGCACCCGTGGCCCGTTGCGCCGGCCGCGCACCCGGCCGGCGCGCACCTCCAGCGCCAGCAACGCCCGCAACAACCCGCGCGCTGGCAACTCGGTCGCCAACCACGCGGCTGCGTTGATGAAATCGGGCTGCTCCAGGACACCCCATGGCGGCGTGCGATACAGGTGCGAGCGCGCCCTCAGGCGGGTGCGCGGTAACGCCGCCAGCGCCGCAAACCCCCGCTCGACCTGCGCGCGCGGGTCATCGAGGTTGCTGCCCAATGCGACATACGCGTCCAGTACCGGCATGGGTCACTCGGGTGTTTCAGGCGTGGCCGCCGCCTTTTTGCGCCGGCCGCCGCCACGCCGGTGACGCCGGCGCGTGCCGGCGGGTTTGGCGTCCGTTGTGTCACCCGGCTTGGCCGCCGTCCTGGGCGCCAGCAACGCCGACAGCTCCTCGGGCGCCAGTGTCTGCGCGCGGGTCCACCACTCGCCCGACCCACGCACAGCATCCGATTCACCGGCGCGCAGCAACAGGAAATCATAGGCGGCACGGAACCGCGGATGCGCCAGCAAACGGAACACCCGTTTGCGCGTGCGTTCGGCAAAGCGCGGCTGCAGCGCCCAGATTTCCTCAATCGCGTAGCCAAACCGGTGCGGGATCGACACCCGTTTGCCCGCATCGGCCATGACCCTGTGCCCCGCACGCTGCCAGGCCAGTGACGGCGGCACGCCTTCCGCGTGCAACTGCCTCGCCAGCGGCTCCACCTCACCCCAGAGCAGCACCGCGAACAGGAACGCCGGCGTGACCGGGCGCCCCTCCGCCACGCGTGCATCGGTGCCGGCAAAGCCCTGCTCCATCAGCGTCCGCAGCGCACCCGACGCATCATTGGCAAGCGCGCGCACCGCGCCGGGAAACAGTTGCCGCAGCAGCCCGCATTCCAGCAGCTTGCGGAAGCTCGCCAGCCCGTAGCCGGCCAGAAACATCTTTTGGCACTCATCGAACAGGCGCGCGGGTGGCGCCTCGGCCAGCAGCGCGCCGCAGTCGCGAAACGGTGCCGCGGCCGCGGGGTCAATCGTGAATCCAAGCTTGGCCGCGAGCCGCGCCGCACGCAGCATCCGCACCGGATCTTCGTGGTAGCGCGTGACCGGGTCGCCGATCAGGCGTAATTCCTTGCGTTCGAGATCCTCGATGCCGCCGACAAAGTCGAGCACGCTGAAATCGGCGATGTCGTAGTACAGCGCATTGACGCGGAAATCGCGCCGCACCGCGTCCTCTTCGATGGTCCCCCACACATTGTCGCGCACGATGCGGCCGTCGACCACGTGGTGGTCTTCGCTGTCCTCGCCATCGCCGGTACCACGGAACGTCGCGACTTCAACGATCTCCGGGCCGAAGATCACATGCGCCAGCCGGAACCGGCGCCCGATCAGGCGGCAATTGCGGAAGAGCTTCCTGACCTCTTCGGGCGTCGCGTCGGTGGCAACGTCGAAGTCCTTGGGCTTGCGCCCCAGCAGCAGGTCGCGCACCGCGCCCCCCACGAGGCAACCGCGAAAACCGGCGTCCTTGAGCGTATACAACACCTTCAACGCGCCGCGGCTGATCTGTTTGCGGGACAGGTTGTGTTGATCGCGCGGGATCACGCGGGGAGTCGGCGAAAAGGCTGTAGGGTCTGCAGAATCGGAGCTCAAACGAAGGTATCCATCCGGAGTGACACGCCGCGGATTCACAGCATGAAGTTCGCTATACTAGCGCGCTGGCACGGCCCACGCTCCCTTCGTCTAGTGGCCCAGGACATCGCCCTCTCACGGCGGTAACGCGAGTTCGAGTCTCGCATGGAGCGCCAATCCACCGGGTCACGCCGCCAGCGGCCACCGGATGCGCGTACCGGCGGGTAGCTCGATCCCGAATTCATCACGCAGCGCCGCCAGCAACTGGCCGGGTGCCGAAACATCGCGGTGTTCGGCCGCGCCGGTATGGGCGTAAAACGACAATTCGTGACCGTGCAACGCCACGCGCCGGCCATCACGCCGTGCCAGCGCCACCAACAGGTCGCGGCGGAACTTCGACTGCGGGTGCGTGCTGGTGTACCAGTTGGCAAGCGTGCGATCGATCAGCGGCATCACCTCGCCGGTGAATTCATACACATCGACCCACGCGCCACCGCGCCAGATCTGGTGATACCACCTGCCATCCGCGCGCACCAGCCGGCGCGGCTCGTGCGGCGTGGACTGCTCCACATCGGCGACCAGCCGCAGCGCCGCGGTCAGCGACGCCGAGCCGACACCGACATCGGTGATCCATGCCGCGCCGTCAACGCTGACTTCGAGCACCAGATGCGTGCGCGGCAGGTCGATGCTGCGATCGGCGGTACCCAGGCGCACCCGCGCGCTCAGCGGCCGCACCAAAAACCCGAGCCGCGTCAGCACTTCCAGCAGCAGGCCGTTCTGCTCGAAGCAGTAGCCGCCACGGCGCTCCACCACGAGCTTGCGATACAACGCGGCCGGTGCAAGCTCGATCGGGTGCCCGAGCAACACATCGAGGTTCTCGAACGGGATCGCCTCGGCGTGCGCGCGCGTGATCGCGTGCAGCACCGCCACCGTCGGCACCCGCGATCCGGTGTAACCGATGCGCCGGAAATAGCCGTCCAGATCGATCACCGCGTCCACTTCGTATCCCGCCTTGACGCGCGGAACCGGCCGCGCCCGGGTGACCTTACATCCATCGCCCGGGCGCCGTCAGCCGCCCGTGCGCACGGCGGCGGTTGCGGGCGCTGCCGTGTCGCGCGCCCGCTGCCAGTGCCGCAGGCCCAGTACCGCCAGCACCACGAACCCCGCGTACAGCACCGAGGTGATGTCGAGGCGTTTGTAGACGTACTCGCCGACGTAGATCACATCGACGATGATCCACAGCCACCACGCGGCGACGTGCCGGCGCGCCTGCCACCACTGGGCAACGAGGCTGAAGGCGGTGAGCGCGCTGTCGAGCCACGGCAGCGCCGCATTGGTGAAGCGGTGCATCGCATAGCCAAGGGCCAGCGCGCACGCGACGCCAAGCAGCACGTGGATGACCGCCGACCGCCGCGCCAGCGGCACCACCACCACGCGCGCGCCGGCATCGAGGTGGCGCTTCCAGTACACCCAGCTGTAGACGATCATCACGCCGAAGATGCCCTGCAGCAGGGCATCGGAATACAGCCGCGCCGCGATGAACACCCACGCGTACAGGATGACCGAGACGATCCCGACCGGGCACGACACCACGCGCCTCAACACGGTAAGCCAGACAGCGGCAACGCTGACCAGCGCGGCGACAAGTTCGAGCCAGTCCATCACAGGTCCACGCTGACCGACAGGCGCGCAACGCGCGGCGCCCCGGGCAGCAGATAGCTGTCGTTGCCATCGCTCCCCGTATAGCGCCAGTAGAAACGGTCGAAGACATTGCTGACCAGCAGGCGCGAAACCACCCGGTGACGGCCAAGGTGGCCCACATAGCGCAGCCCGGCATCGAACACGTTGTAGGCCGGAACCCGCACCGTCCCGTCCGCGCTCGCCACGTTGGGCGATGCGTACTGCCAGCCCGCCAGCAGGGTCAACCCGCGGATCGCCGGCAAACCATAGCCCAGCGTGAGCGTGCCACGCAGGCGGGGCACGTTGAGCGTCTGGTGGCCCTCGAACGCCGCCACCCCCGTGTTCTCTGCCCGCGCGCGGATCCAGGCCACGCCGGCGTCAAGCCGCAGGTTGTCCGTGAGATGGCCTTGCGCGGTGAGTTCGAGCCCGGCATGGACATCCTCGCCGCGCTGCACGAAGGTGAACGTACCGGGTGCCGCCGCCGGTGCCGCAAACTGGTAGGGTTCGCGGATGCGGTACAGCGCCGCCGTCAGCGTGAGGCGCGCATCGCGACGGTATTTCAACCCCGCTTCCATCTGGCGCGACAGGCGCGGCGCCAGCGTATCCCCGGCGTTGGCCGCCCAGTACGGCGCCTGCTGGCCAAGCGCGAGGCCCTTGCTGTAACTGAGGTACGCGGTCAACGCCGGCGTCGGCAACCACATCAGCGCCGCCTGCGGCAGGAACTGCACCCTGCGGACGCCCGGCTGCGCGTTGCCATCGCTGTCCCAGGAACGCTGCGTGAGGCGCGTCAGGTGGCCGCCGGCAAGCACCTGCCAGTGCGCACCGAGGTGCACACGGTCGAGCGCCAACGCGCTGCGCTGCCAGCTGTCGAGCCGCGGGATGACCGGCCCCGGCGTCGCCGGCGAGGGTGGAAAAAACGGCGGAACGCGCTGGGCGATGTTGGCCGTTCCGACGTAATCGAACACTTCACCCGGCAGCGCCACGGTGTGGTGCAGCACATCGACGCCGAACGTCAGATCCTGGTGCAGCCAGCCCCCGCCGAGCTGGCCGGAAACGGTGGCTCGCGCTTCATCATCGACGTAGGTTTCATCCGGGCTGCGGAAGTCCCACACCGCATAATCGCCGTTCGGCGCAAACCACGCCGCCGGCGTCGGGCCCGGGACACAGTCCGGCGAGCCGGCGCAGCCATAGGCGAACGCCACGTTGTCGAGGACGTAGCTGCGGCTGTGGCCAAGTGCCGCGTGCGCGGTCCAACCGGGTGCCAACGTGACGTTCAAACGCGCACTGGTGTTGCTTGCACTCACGGTCGTCGGCTGGCCCCACTGCTCATAGCCGAGCAGCTGGTGGCGATCGACAGCCTGTGGCAGTGCCGTGCCGCCGAGCAGCTGGTAGGCCGACACCGAATGCTGGGCATAGCCCTGGAACTCGCTGTCCAGCATCAACACGACATGCGGCGCGAGGTGCCAGTCGGCAGCCAGCGAATAGAAGTGACGATGCCCGTGCGTATGATCGACCGTGGCGTGCATGGCTTCGCTCGCGATGTTCACGCGCAACCCGAAATGCGGTGTCAGCCAGTGGCCCCAGTCGAGGGCCGCGTAGCGTGATCCGTAGGCATCGGTGCCAAGCCGCACCGTGCGCACGTCGGCGGGACGCCGGGTGACATAGTTCACGACCCCTCCCGGCTCCATGACGCCCGCATCGATGCCCGCGAGCCCCTGCAGGACCTCGACTTGCTGGACGTTCTCGAAGGGGATGTATTGCTCGCCGGTGACCGTGAGGTCGTTGATCCGGTAGCCGGTGGCAAGGTCGAGCGGGTAGCCGCGAACGGTGAGGTTCTGGATGTAGCCGATCGGTGCGTAGCCATCGCCCAGCGCCGGGTCGAGGCGCGTCAGCTCGGCGAGGCTCTGGACGCCGGCATCATCGAGCTCGCCGCGGCCGAGCACCGTCACCGCGGCCGGCGTGTCGTGCAGCGATGCGTCGCCGTATGGGCCGACGCTGCTCGCGCGCGGCGCGGCACCCGCGGTGGCCTTGACCTGGATGGTCGCCAGGGTCACCGCGTGCGTCGCGGAGGCAGGATGCACGGGAGCGGCGCGCGCCTTGGCTGGCGCCACGGCCGGTGGCGGCCGGGATACCGTGCCGGCGGCGCGCACCGGCAGCGCGATGGCCCATGGCAGCGTCGCGCACATCAGAACCACAAGGGTACTTTTCATCGCCATCGCCAGGTCCTCGACGAAGCGACGGCGGGCGGCGACGCGGACCGCGTCGCCACTCCAGCAAGCTCCCTACGCCGGTCCAAACCGGATCAGGTTCCAAGGGTATTTCTCAGCCCGGTACGCCGGGCACCCCCGCTTCAGGGGCGCATTTCAACACAAGCGACCGCGGTTTGCCAGACCCAGATCAACTTGCGCCCTGCGCCGGATCACGCGGCACCGCGGATCGCAGCGAGGAGCGCTGTACCCGGCGGCGTGGCGAACCACGCGGCGTGGCCGAGCAGGAAGGTGTGCCAGGCCGCGTCGGCATTGGCCGCCGAATGCGTGATGCCGTGGAAGTACTCAAGCTCGGACAACGCAAAGTCGATGTGTACCACGCGCAGCAGGTCGGCGATCAGCGCGCGCTGGTCGCGCACGCGCGGCAACACTTCGGCGTAACCGTCAATCAGCGCATTCGCGGTCTGCGGCCAGACCGCATCCATGCCCCCGTCCAGCGCCAGCCACGCGACCGCATTGCGTTCGATCGCGGTCGCAAGGTCATACAACGCAAAGGTCGGCGCCGCGAGCCCGAAGTCCAGCACCGCGGCCACACCGGCCCCAGGCCCCCGGCCGGTCCAGCAGAGATTTGAAACGTGCCAGTCGTTGTGGGTCCAGAGCCGCGGCAGCCCGGCAAGTCGCGGTTGCACGGCGCGATGCCAGGGCACCAGCGCCTGCAGCTCGCGTCGCCAGTCGCGGCGTTGCAGATAGTCCGCCAATGCAGGCCGGTGCGCGGCCTCTGCGGCAACCGCCGCGACGACGTCCGGCGCGCGCAGCACATCATCCCGCGACACCAGCACCGTTGGAGTGCGTGTGGTTGCATCGAACCCGGCGGCCGCCCGGTGCAGCCATGCCAGCATCCGCCCGGCCGCGCGCGCGCGGCCGGCGTCCTCGAGCGGCGACCACGAAAAGCTGTCGCGATACAAATCCACCCCCGCCGCCAGCGCATGCACCTCGTAGGTCCACCCGCGATGCTGGATCGCCGTCGCGCCCTGCGCATTGGCCAGCACCAGCGGCACCGGGATGCCGCGTGCACGCAGGTGCGCCATGAACGCGTGTTCCTCTGCCAGCGCCCGTGGCGTGCGTACGCTGACGGGGTGGCGCTTGACGAACACCTCGCCCGCGCGCGTGGCCACCCGCGCCGCCGCCGAGAAGGGCCGCGGACTGTGCCAGAGCAGCGTCGCGCGGCCAGCCAGCGCCGGGTAGCCGGCCAACACCGCTTCGACTTCACCACGCGTCAGCGCCGGCCAGTCGGGCGCAACCTCCGTGCCGGCCAGGCCATGCACAGGATGCTCTGGAGGGGTCGCGGGCAGGATCATGGATGCATCATCGTAGCGGCGGACCGCTTAAAATCGCGCCTTGCACCAGTGCGGTGGACGCCGTCGCGGTTGCATGCTGTCACCCAGATACGCGGATCGTGTCTGGCATCCCGGCTCCGGTGGAAATGGCCACCGCCAGACGCACCGGGGACTCCCGGCATCCACGGGCGAGCATGCGGCCTGCAATCGGGCTGCCGGATGCGTGCCATTTCTTCGGCGGGACATTCAACCATGCGTAGCTTGAAATGCTGGTACCGGTTGGCACTTGTGGCCCTCATGGGCCTGGTTCTGCTGCCGGCGGCGGCGCCCGCCAGCGCCACCGAAACCGTCGGCCAGCAACGCGAGGGCGTATTGTTCTGGCCGCAGGCGCAGCGTGACCGCGACTTCTCGCGCATGTACCGCATATTCCCGTCCACGCAGGTCGCGCACGGCCGTTCCACCCATGCGCTGCCCACGGGCAAGCCGCTGCAACCGCGCTGGAACGATCCAGGGATGACGCTGGCGCGCTACATGCAGCGCTACCACGTGGCAGGCGTGATGGTGTTGCAGGACGGCCACGTTCGCCTGCAAAAGTACGCGGCAAACTTCGGACCCAAGCAGCGCTGGACATCGTTCTCGGTCGCCAAATCGGTCACCTCGGTGCTGCTCGGCATCGCGCTCCAGCAAGGCTACATCCACTCGCTCGACAACCAACTCGTCACCTACATTCCGGAGCTCGCGGGCAGCGCGTATGCCGATGTCACCGTGCGCGAGCTCCTGACCATGACCTCGGGCGTGCGCTGGAACGAGGACTACACCGATCCAAAGTCCGATGTCGCGCAGATGTACCGCGGCGCGTGCGTGGCCGGCCAGGCGCAGATCCTGCCGTACCTTGCAAAACTCCCGCGCGCCTGGCCCGCCGGCAGCCACTTCAACTACAACACCGCCGAAACCGATTTGCTGGGCGTGCTGGTGCAGCGCGCGACGCACCACTCGCTGGCCACATGGCTGTCGCAGACGATCTGGAAGCCGTACGGCATGGCGTCGGATGCATACTGGATCAAGGACGGCTGCGATGCGGCCGAAAACACCGGCGGCAGCGGCCTGTCCGCGACACTGGCCGACTACGCCCGCTTTGGCCAATTCATGCTCGGCGGCGGCCGCGTGGGCGGGAAACCGGTCATTGCCGAGGCCTGGCTCGCGGGCGCGCTCAACAAGCAGGAACAGGTGGCCGATCCCAGCCGCGGCTATGGATTCTTGTGGTGGACCGATCGCGATGGCAGCTACGCCGCCATCGGCATCTTCGGCCAGCTGCTTTACATCGACCCGCAACGGAAGCTGGTCATCGCCCAGGTTGCCGCGTGGCCCACGGCTGACAGCGACGCCGAAGTCGCCGCGCGCCGCGCGTTCGTCGCGGCCATCAAGCGCGCCGCGGACCACGCCCAAACGCGATGACGGCCAGCAGGCATTCCTGGGCCAACCGCTTCGATCGCAGCCCGGGGTGTGCGATCATTCGCAGGGCGATCCACCAGCTTCGAGCCCGCCATGACCTTCGTCGTTACCGACAACTGCGTTAAATGCAAGTACACCGACTGCGTCGAGGTGTGCCCGGTCGATGCGTTCCACGAAGGCCCGAATTTCCTGGCGATCGACCCCGATGAGTGCATCGACTGCACGCTGTGCGAACCCGAATGCCCGGCACGCGCGATTTTCCCGGAGGACGATGTGCCGGCGGGACAGGAAAAGTACATTCCGCTGAACAACGAGCTGGCGAAAATCTGGCCAGTCATCACGGAACGCAAGGATCCGCCGGATGACGCCAGGGAATGGGACGGCAAGCCGGACAAGCTGCCGTTGCTCGAACGCTGATGCAGCAACGCCGCCCGCAGGCGGCGTTTTTTCATGCCGTCCGCACGCTGCTACTGCAGCCGCTGCTGCAACATGCCGATGACGCGTGCGACCGCATCCGGCGCACCCTGCGCAGTCACCACGCTGCCGGTGCCCGACGGCTCCACGCTGACACTGACGGTGCCCTTCACGTTTTCATTCTGGCTGTGATGGAACAGGCGGTGGAAAAATCCACCGGTCGATTGCTTCTCCACCACGGTGTCGACGGCAACGCTGTAGGTATGTGCGGTGTCGTCATGCGCGGTGACCTGGCCGACATCACCGCGGGCAAGCGCCAGCCCCACCCGGTGGTACACGCTGTCGGGCGCGTCCGCAAAGGTCAGGCTGTTGCTGGCCCGGCCCGCGGCGGCCGGCGCCGGGCCGGATTCCGGCTGGGCCGCCGTCGCCGGTGGCGCTGACCCGGTGTCCGGGATCGTCAGCGCATCGGCGCTGGGTGGCGTATCCATTCCCGGCGGCACCTCCAGCGGTTGCTCCTGCTGCGCGGCCTTGTAGGCCGGTTCGGTGTGCCGAAATGGATTGTGGGCCCTGATGGTCTGGCAACCGGCCAGCGTGATCGTGGCAAGGACAAGCGGTGCAAGCAGGTGTCGTTTCATGGGCGCATTGTGCATGATCAGGGCGTGGTGACGCCAGCGAGGGACGCTACGGCAGCCTCGAGGCGCGCGCGGGCGGGGCCCGCGGCCAGCTCGACCAGCGGCAGGCGCAGACGCGCGGCGCACAGGCCCAGCCCGGCCAGGCCCGCCTTGACGGGAATGGGGTTTGGCGCGCAGTTGAGCGCCTCCAGCAGCGGCTGGAAGCGCGCCTTGTGTTCGGCAACTGCCGTCCGTTTGCCGCCGCGTGCGGCATCACATAGCGCGCGAAAGGCCTTGGGAACCAGATTGTTGACCACCGACACCACGCCTCCCGCGCCAGCCAGCATCGCGTCCGCCGCGCTGCCATCGTCGCCGGACAGATAGACAAAGCCGGGCCGCGGAAGTTGCGCCAGCGCCGCGATGCGTGCAGGCGTGCCGACCGCTTCCTTGATGCCGATGACGCCGGCCGTGTCGCGCAAACCTGCCACGGTTTCAGGCCGCATGTCGCATCCGGTGCGCGAAGGCACGTTGTACATGACGATGGGCAGCCCGCCATGTTCGGCGACTTCGCTGAAATGCCGGCGTAGGCCATCCTGGGTTGGCCGCACATAGTAGGGCGTCACCACCAGCGCCGCATCGGCGCCCAGCGCCTTGGCCCGCCGCACGGCGGCGACGGTTTTGGCTGTTGCGGCTTCCCCGGCGCCGACGATCACCGGCACCCGGTGCGCCACGCGCTCGAGCGCAAAGGTCAGCAGCTCGGCGTATTCACGCTCGTCCAGCATGTGCGCCTCGCCGGTCGAACCTGCCACCACGATGCCCTGGGTGCCGCCCGCGAGCTGGTAATCAAGCAGCCGCCCGAAGGCGGCAAGGTCAAGCGCGCCGTCCGCACCAAAGGGCGTGACGATCGCGCACAGGCTGCCGGAGATGTCCACGCTGAACCCCATATGCTCGAAGCCGACAATGATACGGCACCCGCTGCGCGCGAGTACCGGGCGGTGACACACGCCGGTGAACCCCACTATTCTTTGTCACCGTGAACCTGAAGACCATTACCCGCTTGAACCCGCCGATCCCACGTCCCGCCACGGATCACCAGTTGTTGATCCAGGCGGCTGCGCCCGCGCCCGAGTCGCCCTTGCTCGTGTTGTCGCGCCGCATCGCCGACGCCGGCTGCAACCTGGTGGAATCGCGCGTCGCGACGGTGGGTGCGGATGTATCGGTACTGCTGCTGGCCAAGGGCGGCTGGGACGCCATCGCCAAGCTTGAAACCGCGCTGGCACGGGTCGGTCATGGTGACAATCTGCACATCTTCAGCTACCGCACCCAGGGCCGCGACCAGCCGAGCCGCCTGTTGCCCTACATGGTCGAGGTGGTTGCCGCCGACAAGCCCGGCGTGCTGGTCGAGCTGATCGACTTTTTCGCACGCCGCGCGGTCAGCGTCGAGCAGATGTCCTCGATGCGCTACCAGGCCATGCAAACCGGCGCCGACATGTTCCAGGCGCAAATCACCGTCGGGATCCCGGCCGACACCCGGATCGCGGAATTGCGTGACGAATTCATGGAACTATGCGACGGGTTGAACCTCGACGCGATCATGGATCCCGTAAAGTTCTAGCACGGCCTGCCGCCCGGCCCGCGCCGGGCGCGAACGCAGGATGCGGCGGCAATGACCAACAACAGCAACGGACACGCGTGCAGATGATCAAGCTTGGCAACAAGGCTCCAAAACTTGCAGGTTCCATCCAGTCCGGCGACGCCTTGAAGCTGGCCGACCTCAACGGCCAATGGGTGGTGTTGTATTTCTACCCCAAGGACAACACGACCGGCTGCACCCGCGAAGCCGGCGACTTCCGTGACCTGTACACGAAATTCACGCGCCGCGGCGCCACGATCATTGGCGTATCGCGGGACAGCGCGCGCTCGCACTCGGGTTTCAAGGAGAAACTCGGGTTGCCGTTCCAGCTGGTCGTCGACGCCGACGCGGCCTGGTGCAAGGCGTTCGACGTCATCAAACAGAAGAAGCTGTACGGCCGCGAATACCTCGGCATCGAGCGCAGCACGTTCCTGATCGCCCCCGATGGGCGATTGGCGCAGATCTGGCGTGGCGTCAAGGTGCCCGGCCACGCACAGGCCGTGCTGGACGCGATTCCGGCCAAGTGACGACGTCCGCCCGCTTGGCTGCCCCAAACCGCCACCGGCGCCACCGCGCTGGTGCATCCCCCGCTGCTACCGGAGCCCGCATGCAAAAGCCGCATGGCAAGCGCGTTTATGCGCTCGATACCAACGTCCTGCTGCACGATCCGACCGCGCTGTTCCGCTTCGAGGAGCACGACGTCTTCATCCCGATGACGGTGCTGGAGGAGCTGGATGAAAAAAAGCAGGGCGTATCCGAAGTCGCGCGCAACGCGCGCCAGGCCAGCCGATTCCTCAACGAGTTGATCGAGCGCAACAACAGCCATGGCATCGCCAATGGCCTGCCACTGGCCCAACCCGACGGGCTGAAGCTGCGCACGGGCGCTGCCAACGGACGCTTGTATTTCCAGACCCAGCCGCAGAGCGGCAGCGGCCAGGGCAAGGCCGACAACCGCATCCTCGCGGCCATCGTGGACCTGCGCGAACAGCGCCCCGACGCGGCGGTGGCGCTGGTGTCCAAGGACATCAACCTGCGCATCAAGGCGACGATCGCCGGCATTGCGGCCGAGGACTACGAGAACGACCGCGCGCTGGACGATTTTTCGCTGCTGTATACCGGCGCCGCCGAACTGCCCCCCGACTTCTGGGACCGGCATCCGCACCTGCGCTCGTGGTCCGAGCGCGGCCAGACGTTCTATGAGCTGACCGCGCACGAGGATGAGGCGTGGCAGCCCAACGAGTGCCTGTACCTGCCGGGCGAAAACAGCGTGGAACTCCGCGTGCTCGGTGCCGCCGGCGGCAAGACGAAACTGGCGCTGCTGCACGACTACACCTCGAGCGCGCACGGTGTGTGGGGCATCAGCGCGCGCAACCGCGAGCAGAACTTCGCGCTCAACATGCTGATGGATCCCGACATCGACTTTGTCACGCTGCTCGGCACCGCCGGCACCGGCAAGACCCTGCTGGCGCTTGCGGCAGGACTCGCGCAGGTGATGGACCAGCAGCGCTACCGTGAAATCATCATGACCCGCGCGACGGTCTCGGTCGGCGAGGATATCGGTTTCCTGCCCGGCACCGAGGAAGAAAAAATGACGCCGTGGATGGGCGCACTGACCGACAACCTCGAGGTGTTGACCAACCCCGAGGACGGCGGCTCCTGGGGGCGCGCCGCCACCAATGACCTGCTGGCATCCAGGATCAAGATTCGCGCCCTCAACTTCATGCGTGGACGCACCTTCCTGTCGCGCTACCTCATCATCGATGAAGCGCAAAACCTGACCCCGAAGCAGATCAAGACGCTGGTTACGCGTGCGGGCCCCGGAACCAAGATCGTGTGCCTTGGCAACGTCGAGCAGATCGATACGCCATACCTCACCGAAACCACCTCGGGCCTGACCTACGCGGTGGATCGCTTCAAAAAATGGCCGCACTCCGCGCACGTGACGCTGCGCCGCGGCGAGCGCTCGCGCCTGGCGGACTTCGCTTCCGAGGCGTTGTAGGGAAAACCGTGCATCATCGAGCCGGGTGACCGTGCGCCGGATGGCATCCTGGCGCCTGCGGTAAACTTGGCGTCACCCCGCCTGTCACGCCCGCCACCATGCTCCTGATCCTACGCCTCGTCCTTGTGGGACTGATCGTGCTGTTCCTGCTCTCGGCGCTGGTGATCCACCTGCGCGGCCGCGCGCGCCTGAAGCTCAGCCGGCAGCTGACCGGCCACGCGATGATCTTCGCGCCGTACAACCTTCTGATGTATGTCTTTTCGGCGGTGCCGGGCGGGGCATTCCCCGACCGCAAGCGCTTTACCGACGTGGATGTCCTGCGCGACCACTGGCAGGTGATCCGCGACGAGGCCGCGGGCCTCTCGGACCAGGGCCACATCCGCGCGGCATTGAAGGACGATGACGCAAGCTTCAGTTCGTTCCTCAAGGTTGGCTGGAAGCGGTTCTACGTGAAATGGTATGGCGCGCCGTTGCCATCGGCGCAGCGCCTGTGCCCGCGCACCGTGGAACTTGTGAACGCGATTCCGCGGGTCAAGGCGGCGATGTTCGCGCTGCTGCCGCCCGGCACCACGTTGAACCCCCACCGCGATCCCTTCGCCGGTTCGTTGCGCTACCACATGGGCCTCATGACGCCCAACTCCGACGCCTGCCACATCGTGGTCGATGGCCAGGATTATTCGTGGCGCGACGGCGAGGACGTGGTGTTTGACGAGACCTGCGTGCACTGGGTCGAAAACAGGACCGACACGCCCCGCGTGATCCTGATGTGCGACATCGAGCGTCCACTGCGCTCGCGCGCGCTTGCCTGGATCAACCACCACGTCAGCAACTTCATGGGCGCGATCACCGCCTCGCCCAACGAGGCGAGCGAGCCCACGGGTGCGGTCAATCGCCTGTTTTCCACGCTGCGCCAGCGCCGCGCGCGCAGCCACGATTTCAAGCAACGTCACCGCAGGCTGTTCAAGAGCGCCAAGCTTGCCGGCAGCGTGATACTGCTGTGGGTGCTGCTGCTGGCACCCTGGCCGATCATTTGATGGCCATCATCCCTGATCGCCGCGTCGGTCGGGAGTCTGGCGCCGCGGTCTTTGCCACCCGGGAACGGACTGCCACGGCCTGGTTCTTCCTACCGGCCGCCGGCGCGAGCCTTCATTGGCCACGCACGCGCTCGGCCAGCGCCTCTGCAAAGCTTTCCGTGGTGCCCGAGCCGCCCAGATCCGGCGTGACCCGGTCGCGCGCTTCCAGCGTCGCGCGAATGGCGTCGCGGATGCGCACACCCCGGGCGGCCATGCCCAGGTAATCCAGCATTTCGGCGGCGGCCAGCAGCAGCGCGCACGGATCGGCGATGTTCCTGCCGGCGATGTCGGGCGCCGAACCATGCACGGCCTCGAAAATTGCAACGTCCTTGCCGATGTTGGCGCCCGGAGCGAGCCCGAGTCCGCCCACGAGACCCGCACAGAGGTCGGACAGGATGTCGCCAAACAGGTTGGTGGTGACAATCACGTCAAACTGCCACGGGTTCAGCACCAGTTGCATGCAGGCATTGTCAACGATCATCTCGTTGCACGGAATCTGCGGATAATCCCTCGCCACTTCGCGCGCCACGTCCAGGAACAACCCCGACGCGGTCTTGATGATGTTGGCCTTGTGGACCACCGTGACCTTCTTGCGCCCCTTCCTTACCGCCAGCTCAAACGCGTGCCGCACGATGCGCGTCGCACCGTGGCGCGTGTTGCGCACCAGCGACTGCGCAATCTCGCCGTCCGGCGATACCATCTGGCCTTCCTGCAGGTACGCACCTTCGGTGTTCTCGCGCACCGTGATGATGTCGATGTTCTCAAAACGCGCCTTGGTGCCGGGATAGCTGATCGCCGGACGCACGTTCGCGTACAAGTCGAAATGCCGCCGCAGCGCCACGTTGAGCGATGAAAACCCCTTGCCGATCGGGGTCGTCAACGGCCCCTTGAGCGCAACGCCGTGCCGTGCAATCGCGTCCAGCGTCGCCTGCGGCAACAGATCGCCGTGTTTTTCCAGCGCCACCATACCGGCATCGACGAAATCATAGGCGAGCCCGCAATCGAGCGCCTCCAGCACCTCCAGGGTGGCCGCCATGATTTCAGGGCCAATGCCATCGCCGCGGATGACCGCGATTGTTTTGCTCACACCACACTCCTTCGGCCGCCGCCGAGAAGCCGGCGATGCGTACAGGTAAACGGAGCATTATCGCTGATCGCGCCGCCGGTACCAAACGCTTCGCTCCAGCGCACGGCCCGCAACGGGATGGGCTACGCGGGATCGGCCAGCAGCCTGTCGAGCTCGCCGCTGCGTTCGGCGGCGGCCAGGTCGTCAAAGCCGCCGACGTGGGTACCGTTGATGAAGATCTGCGGCACGGTACGGACGCCCGGCGCACGCTGCAGCATCTCGCGGCAGACCGCCGGATTCACGTCGATGCGCAGTTCGTGGAAATCCAGGCCACGCGCCGCGAACAGGTTCTTGGCGGCCACACAGTATGGACACATTGCGGTGGAATAGATCTCGATCTTGGCCATGGTTGGACGTCGTTGAACCTGGTCCCATTTTACCGGCCCTGAATGCATCCGGCGTGCCCGGGCGTAAACGCCCCTGCCCGGCTTGGTTTGCGCCTACACTCGAACCAATTGCGTTCCACCGGGTCTTACCTGAAGCGAGTCGATGTCCCCTGGCCATGTCGTTGCACTTTCGCCTCCATTCACTGTTTGCAACCGCCTGCGCGCTGGCGCTGGCGCTGCCGGCCGCCGCGCAGCGGGCCGACGTGAGCCTGCCAAGCCTCGGCAGCTCGGCCGATACCGTCATGTCGCCGCAGGAGGCCTCGCAATACGGCGCGGAATTCCTGCGCCAACTGCGCGCGGCGCACCTGGTGCTGGACGACCCGCAGGTCGACCAGTACCTCCACGCGCTGGGCTACCGGCTGGTATCGGCCAGCACCGATCCGACCCAGCACTACACCTTCACCCTGATCAACGTCCCGCAGATCAACTCCTTCGCGACGTTTGGCGGCTACATCTTCATTTTCTCCGGGCTCCTGACCGTCACCCAGAACCAGGACCAGCTGGCCGCGGTCATGGCCCACGAGCTGGCCCACATCAGCCAGCACCACCTGCAGCGCGCGATGGAAGACCAGAAAAAATCCACGCCGCTTTATGTGCTCGGCGCGTTTGCGGCCGCACTCGCCGCGTCGCGCGTGGACTCTGACAACAACCGCGGCGGCGTGGTCAGCCCCTACGGTTACGGTTACGGCACCAACCAGCCCTATTCCGCGGGCATGGATCCCGCCATCGGCGCGTTCTATTCGGTGATGGCGATGATGCAGCAGCACCAGATCGAATTCACCCGCGCCGACGAATCCGAGGCCGACCACGTCGGCATCGCGACCCTGGCCAAGGCCGGCTTCAACCCCGCCGCCATGGCCAACTTCTTTGCCCGCATGCAGGATCTGCTGCGCCCCGGCGGCGAAGGCGGCATGGCCGCCGGCAACCTGCCGGACTTCCTCGAGGATCACCCGGTCACCAGCGTGCGCATCGCCGACGCGCGCGCCCGCGCACGCGTCCTCGAGCAGCAGATGCAGGCCGATCAGGGTGGGCGGGCGAATGGGACGCCGGCATCCGGTTTGCTGCCGTTGCCATTTGTCAAACGCGGCACCGACCTCAGCCGCGTCGCGGCGGCTGGCCCCAGCGAAGAGCAATACCTCCTGATGCGCGAACGCGTGCGCGTCCTGGCCTCCAGCAACCCGCGTGCGGTGCTCCAGTACTACGTCCGCAGCGGCGCCGACAATCCGCAGTTCGCGGCCGCACCCGCCAATCGCTACGGCTACGCCCTGGCGCTGGTCCAGGTCGGACAAGCCGCCAGGGCGTTGCCCATCATGCAGCAACTCAGCGCCGCGCAGCCCGGCAACCTGACGCTGGAACTTGGCCTGGCCGACACCGAACGCCAGGCCGGCGAGCGCAGCCAGGCCCTGCGGCACTACGCCGCACTCAACCGCACCTGGCCCAACGACCCGGCCATCGTGCTGTCCTACAGCCGTGCGCTCCTCGACAGCGGCAACAAGACCGACGCCAAGTCCGCGCAGGCATTGCTGAACCCCTTGCTCGATGACGCGTCCGAGCCGTCACTGTATGCGACCTACGGCCACGCGAGCCACCTTGCCGGGGACGATGTCCATGCCGGCATCGCCTATGCCGACGCCACGTTCCTTTCCGGCCACGCCGCCGACGCCCTGGACCAGCTGCACCGGCTGCTGAAACGCAAGGATCTCGACTACTACACGCGTGCGCAGATCAATGCGCGGATCGCCGAGGTCACCCCCATCGTGCTGGAAATCCGGCGCCGGCGCCGTCAGCAAGGCGAGGGTGGCGACGCGTCACTGCAAAGCCGGCCCCCGACCCTGCGCCTGCGTGCGTGCGCGGGCCCGGCGGCGTGCCTGTAGCCCCGCCGCGGCCGCCTCCCCGCACAACCGCCACAGGCGCCGCGTATCATCGTTGCCAGTCGCATTGCCCCATCCCGACCTGAGCCTGCCCATGCCGCGCTACCCATTTGCCCTTGTCGCCGCCCTGCTGCTGCCCGTCGGCAGCGTGGGTCACGCCCAGGCCGCCCAATCGGCGCCGGCTTCGGCAGCGACGTCTGCCCCCACCGCAGCCGCGCTCGCGCACCCGCAGGTCGAGCTCAAGACCTCGCAGGGCGACATCGTCATCGAGCTGTTCCCGGACAAGGCGCCCAAGACCGTCGCAAACTTCCTCGCCTACGTCAAGAGCGGCTTCTACGATGGCACCGTATTCCATCGGGTCATTCCGGGGTTCCTGATCCAGGGCGGCCTCTACACGCGCCAACTGCAGCCCAAACGCACGTTGCCGCCGATCCCGGATGAAGCCAACAACGGCCTGTCCAACCTGCGTGGCACCGTTGCCGCGGCGCGCGGGCCCGATCCAGATTCGGCCACCGCGCAGTTTTTCATCAACGTCGTCGACAACCCGCGCCTTGACTACGTCGGCAACCAGAGCGGCATGACCTGGGGCTACGCGGTGTTTGCCAAGGTGGTCAAGGGTATGGACGTCGTGGACAAGATCGACAACCTGCCAACCGGCCCGCAGGGCCCGTTCATCGGCGATGTACCGCGTCCGCTGGTGGTCATCGAAGACGCCAAGGTGATCGGCGAGGCCGCGCATCCGGTGGCAGAGCCCGTGTCACCCATCACCGGCCAGGTACCGGCGAGCGCGCCCGCCGCGAGCAAGCAGCCCGCCGCGAAGCCGTGACGCGGTGGCCATCCTGTTCGTTTCCGACCTGCACCTTGATGACGCGCGCCCGCACATCGTCGCGTCGTTTGAACGCTTCTGCGCGGGCGAGGCCCGCCGTGCCGAGGCCCTGTACATCCTTGGCGACCTGTTCGAGGCCTATATCGGCGATGACGACGACGCGCCGCTGAACACGCGCATCGCGCTTGCGCTGCATGGCATCGCCGACACCGGCGTGCCGGTGCATTTCATCGTCGGCAACCGCGATTTCCTGCTTGGCGCCGACTATGCGCAGCGCTGCGGCATGGACCTGCTTGACGACGGTACGACGGTTGACCTGTACGGCACCCCGACGCTGATTTTGCACGGGGACGTGCTGTGTACCGACGACGCAGCCTACCTTGCGTTCCGCCAACAGGTACGCGACCCGTCCTGGCAACAGGCCTTCCTTGCACGTCCACTGGCCGCGCGCCGGGCGTTCGCGGAACAGGCGCGCGATGCAAGCCGCGCCCACAACGCCGTGACCGGCATGGCGATCATGGACGCCAACCAGGCCGCGGTCGAACGCGCACTGCGCGCCGCCGGCGTCACCCGCATGATCCACGGCCACACCCATCGACCGGCGATCCACGCCTTCACGCTGGACGGCAAGCCCGCGCAGCGCTGCGTCCTCGGCGACTGGTACGAACATGGGTCAGTGCTCCAGGTCACGCCCAACACCACCGGACTACGCGGTCTCGCCGGCTAGCGAACAGCCCCCTTCATCTCGTCATGACCGGGCCACCGCGGCCCCGCACGGCGGACCCGGAACCGGCCATGTGCGCGCCCAGACACCAAGCCGACTCCAGGCTCGGGCCTGCAGCGCGCCCCGGAATGCCGATCTTTGTTTCGGCGCCGCCGTGCCGTCACCCGCCCGCTGCGTCAATTGCCTCGCGCAGGTGCTCGACCGCGACCACTTCCAGGTCACCGACGCGCCGGGATTTTTTCGGTGCGTTCGCGGCCGGCACGATGGCGCGCCGAAAGCCATGGTGCGCGGCTTCCTTCAGGCGTTCTTCGCCATTCGGGACGGGGCGCACTTCGCCCGCCAAACCGACCTCGCCAAACGCCACGGTCTTGCCCGGCAGCGCGCGATCGCGGAACGATGACAACACCGCCAGCAGCACCGGCAGGTCGGCCGCGGTTTCCTGCACGCGGATGCCGCCGACCACGTTGACGAACACGTCCTGGTCCAACACCGCAGCGCCGCCGTGGCGGTGCAGCACGGCGAGCAGCATGGCCAGGCGGTTTTGTTCCAGCCCGAGCGCCACGCGCCGCGGATTGCCGAGCGAGGACTGATCGACCAGCGCCTGCACTTCAACCAGCAGCGGGCGTGTTCCTTCGCGGGTGACCATGACGGCGCTGCCCGGCGTCGCGCCCTGCTGCCCGGTCAGGAAAATCGCCGAGGGGTTCGGCACCTCGCGCAGCCCCCGGTCACCCATCGCGAACACGCCAAGTTCATTGACCGCACCGAAACGGTTCTTGAATGCCCGCAGCACCCGGAACCGCGAACCGATCTCGCCCTCGAAATACAGCACCGCGTCGACCATGTGTTCCAGCACGCGCGGGCCGGCGATCCCGCCTTCCTTGGTCACGTGGCCGACCAGAAACACGCTGGTGCCGGTCTGCTTGGCGAAGCGCACCAGGCGCGCCGCCGATTCCCGCACCTGCGACACCGATCCTGGCGCGGCGGGCAGGGTTTCGCTCCAGATGGTCTGGATTGAATCGACCACCAGCACGCGCGGATGCTCGGCCTGCGCGTGTTCAAGGATGCGCTCGACGCAGGTTTCCGCCAGTGCGCGGAGCGGCGTCAGTTCCAGGCCCAGCCGGTGTCCGCGCGCGGCGATCTGCGCCAGCGACTCCTCGCCACTCACATACAACCCCGGCAAGCGGTCACCCAACGCGGCCAGCGTCTGCAGCAGCAGGGTGGACTTGCCGATGCCCGGATCGCCGCCGACCAGCACCACGGAGCCCTCGACCAATCCACCGCCGAGCACGCGGTCAAGCTCACCGATCCGGATCAGGTGGCGCTGCTCGACTTCGCCTGCCACGCCTGCGAGCGGCTGCACGCGCGAGGCCTCGGTGCCGGCGTAGCCCACGCGCCGCACCGTGCCGCCGGCGACGGCCTCCTTGGCCGGCTGCACCACGAACGCCGACAGGGTATTCCACGCGCCGCAGGCATCGCACTGACCCTGCCACTTCGGGTACTCGGCGCCGCAGTCGCCGCATACATAGGCGGTCCTGGCCTTGGCCATCAGCCACCGTCCTCGGCAAAGAGCACCCGCCGCGTCACGCCACAGGTCAGTTCGTAGGCGATGGTGCCGGCCTGGGCGGCGATGGTTTCAACCGGCAACCCCAGCCCCCACAAGGTCACGACGTCGCCGACGCGGGCGCCGGGCGCGCGCCGCAAATCGAGCGTCAGGAGATCCATCGATACCCGTCCGACCACCGTCGCGGGTGCCGCGCCGACGCCTGCTGGCGTGCCCGAGCGGGCGCTGCGCGGGTAACCGTCGCCATAGCCGATCGCGGCCACGCCGATGTCCATGTCTTCCGGGCACACCCAGGTCGCGCCGTACCCGATGCGCTCGCCGCGCGCGATGCGGTTGATCGCCACCAGCCGCGTCGTGAGCGTCATCGCGGGCGCAAAACCAAAGTCGGCGCCCGTCTTGCCCGCAACCGCCGACAATCCGTACAGCAAGCCACCGGCGCGCACCCAGTAGCGGGCCGCCGGGCTGCCCCCGGCTCCAGCCGCGCCGCCGAGCGCAGCGGGCCAGCCCAACAACGCCGCCGAATTGGCCAGCGCGCGCTCACCCGGCAAGTCCCGCGTCGCGGCCGCAAAAGCCTGCGTCTGGCGCGCGGTCAGGTCGTTGCCAAATTCATCGGACGCCGCAAAATGCGTCATCAACACGATGGCGGGATCGACGGCCGGCAGCGCGGCCAGGCGCGCGTGGATTTCGCGCGCGCGTGACGGGGCAAACCCCAACCGGTGCATCCCGGTATCCAGGTTCAGCCACACTTTCAGCGGCTCGCCGCCGCGTTCGGCTTCCAGCATCGCCAATTGCGAGTCATGGTGGATCACCGCTTCCAGCCGCAACCGGCGCATTTCGGCAAGGTCGCTGGCGGCATCGGGTCCAGACAGCACCACGATGCGCTGCCGCTGACCGGCCGCGCGCAGGCGCAAGCCATCGGCGATGGATGCAACCCCAAACGCATCGGCCCCCGCCAACGCGCGCGCGCAGCGTTCAAGGCCGTGACCGTAGGCGTCGGCCTTTACCACCGCCATGACCTTGGCGCCGCCGGCCAGCGCCCGCACCCGCGCGAGATTCCCGCGCAGCGCGTCGAGGTGGATCGTGGCGGTGGCGGAGCGGCTCATGCGTTCCTGGCTTCCCGCTTCGCTTGCGAAGGGGGACCGGCGGCGATGGCTTGCGCCCTGGGACGCCTAGGCATCCCCCCGATGCCGCCAGCCTCCGGCCGTCTGCCCCGACGCCCTTCCGGCGGAAGCGGGTGAGCGACCGGACGCTTGTTCGGGTGCCCGGCGCATCGCGCACAGCCCCAGGCAACCGTCACTCCATGCTCCCCATGTACGCTTCGGGCGCGTAATTCTCGAACTTGGTGTACTGGCCAAGGAAGGTCAGCCTGACCGTGTCGATCGGGCCGTTGCGCTGCTTGCCGATGATGATCTCGGCGATGCCCTTGTGGCTGGTTTCCTTGTTGTAGACCTCGTCGCGGTAAATGAACAGGATGAGGTCGGCATCCTGCTCGATGGCGCCCGACTCGCGCAGGTCGCTCATCACCGGCCGCTTGTCGTTGCGCTGTTCCAGCGCGCGGTTCAACTGCGACAACGCGATCACCGGCACGTCCAGTTCCTTGGCCATGGCCTTCAGGTTGCGCGAGATCTCGGAAATTTCGGTCGCGCGGTTTTCCTTGTTGCCCGGCACCTGCATCAGCTGCAGGTAATCAATCACGATAAGGCCAAGGCCGTGTTCGCGCATCATGCGCCGCGCGCGCGACCGCAGGTCACCCGGGGAAAGCGCCGGGGTGTCATCGATGAAGATCTTCGATTCGGAGAGGAGCGACGCGGCCTGGCTGACCCGTGGCCATTCCTCTTCGGCCAGGTCGCCGCTGCGCAGATCCTTCTGGTTGATCCGCCCCAGCGAGGAAATCAGGCGGAACGCCAGCTGCGAGGCCGACATTTCCATCGAGAAGATCAACACCGGCTGCTTGGCACGCATCGCCACGGCCTCGGCGATATTGAGCGCGAACGCGGTCTTGCCCATCGACGGACGGCCCGCGACGATCACCAGATCCTGCCGCTGCATGCCTGCGGTGAGGTCATCGAGATCCTTGAATCCGGTGGTCAGCCCGATCAACTGGCCGCGGTTGGCGTAGCGCTCGGACAGAAGCTGGATGGCCTCCTTGACCGATTGGCGCACCGGCACCACCTGCTTGCGCCCGCGCGCGCCGGCCTCGGCGATCTTGAACACGCGCTGTTCGGCCGCTTCGAGGATTTCGGGTGTGTTGCGGCCTTCCGGGCTGAAGCCGTCGCCAACGATCTGGGTGCCCGCCTCGATGAGCTTGCGCAGCACGGCCTTGTCGCGGACGATGTCGGCGTAGGCGCCGATATTGGCCGCGCTCGGCGTGTTGTTGGCAAGCTCCGCCAGATACGCGACGCCGCCCACGTTGGCGGTTTCGCCATGGCGTTCGAACCACTCGCCCAGGGTCACCGCATCGCAGGGCTGACCGGCACCCGCGAGTTCGCCGATGGCGCGAAAAATCAACCGGTGCTCACGGCGGTAGAAATCTTCCTCGGTGATGCGGTCGGCGACCTGATCCCATGCTTCGCCGACCAGCATCAACCCGCCCAGCACCGACTGCTCGGCCTCGATGGAATGCGGTGGCACCCGCAGCACATCGACCCGCGGCGGTGGACTGGATCTGGGTTCTGGCAGGGTGGCACTCATGGGAGCCGGCACGACGCGTGCGCAACGATGGATACGCTCATGCAAACGATGATACGGCGGCGTCTCACCACATGCGATACAGCAACTTCCACGCACAACCTGTGGACAAGCTGTGGACGGCGGGCGCGCCGAGCACCGGTCTACAGGCCAAACCGCGCCGGCGCGTAGGGCGCCGGATCCAGTACCGGCCGGTCACCTGCAACCAGCGCCGCGACCAGTTCCGCGGTCGCCGCGCTCATGCTGACGCCGAGCATTCCGTGGCCGGTCGCGAGCACGAGGTTGCGCCAGCGGCTGCTCGGCCCGATCAGGGGCTTTTCATCGACGCACATCGGCCGCCAGCCCCACCACTCTTCCTTGAGCTCGGCACCGAACGGCGCCTTCAGGTACGCCGCCGCGCCGCGGCGCAAGGCGTCGAGGCGGGTGCGATTGAGGCGCGCATCGTAGCCTGAAAATTCCATGGTGCTGCCGAGCCGGTAGCCCGACCCCCACGCCGTGACGCAGACGCTGGGTTCGCGCAACACCAGCGCGCGCCGCGGACACGGAGCGGGCCGCGACGTGGTGATCGAATACCCTTTGCCGGGCTGGATCGGTACCTTGAGCCCGAGCTGCCGCGCCACCCCCGGCGTCCACGCGCCGAGCGCCAGCAACACGCGTTCGCCCGCGAATTCGCCATGCGCTGTCACCACGGCTGCCACGCGGTTGCCCGCACAGCGGAAGCCGTCGACCGCGGCGCCGATTTCGATCACGCCTCCGCATTCACGCACCCGGCGCGCCAGCCCGTCGACCAGCCGGTCGGGACGGAGCTGGGCATCATCGGGATGCAGGATTCCGCCCGCGACACCCGGCAGCAGGGCCGGTTCCATCGCCTCGACCTGGTCGCCCCGCAGCGCTTCGGCGGCGACCCCAAGCCGCGTCAACCATCCGATTTCGCGCCGGTCGTTAGCCAGTGTGCGACCGTCGTGATAGACATACAGGGTTCCGGTTGCTGAGTATTCGCATTCGATGCCTTCAGCCGTCAGCACCTGCGGCAGCAGCGCCGCCGACCGCTGCAGGAGCGCAGCGCGCGCGATCGCGGCACGTTCGGCCAGCGCCAAGTCGCAGCGGCGGGCAAACCCCAGCAGCCAGCGCCAGCGCGCCCAGTCGGGTTTCGGGTTCACATACAGCGGCGCGTCGCGGTGCAGCATCCAGCGCAGCGCTTTCCACGGCATCCCCGGCAGCGTCAGCGGGATCGCGTGACTCGGCGTGAGGGTGCCACAGTTGCCGTGCGACGCCCCCGCACCCGGTTCAGCACGCTCCAGTACCCGCACCGACGCACCACGGTGCAGCAGCGCCAACGCGCACGTGAGGCCAATGACGCCCCCGCCCAGCACCAGCACATCACTCTGCACCGCATCCATCTGCCCATCTTAGATCCACCCCGACCCGTCCCTGTGCGGCACCGGTGCCAATGCGCGTCACATTCGGCCGTGCCGGGCAGGCTCCGCGGCGGTCCACGTCGTCACGCCCGCGCCTCCACCGCGGCCCGGCAGCGTCAACTTCCCGCCGGACGGGCGTTGGCATCGTTCGTGCTTTGGTATTAACGACACCGATGGAGCCCCCCATGAACGCCAATACCGATACCGACTTCTGCAGCGTTCCCGAAATGTTGCTGATGCTGCGCGCACCGGGCGCAGGCTGGCTGGCCACGTTGCTGGCGGCGCTGGATGAAGCCAGCCGCGACCCCGACTTCAACGCCTACCACCGCGCCATCCTCGCGCGCTGCATCAGCGAGCAGTCGGTGCCGGCCGCGGTGGCCGAAGCGGCCCGTCAGCGCACGATCCAGTTTGAGGAAGCGCTGCAGGCCACCATCGCGTCCGAGTCGGATCGGGCCGATCACCGCCTCGCCTGCTGAAGGCGGCGCGCGTCCGCCGTCCGGCGTGCCCGCGCTGGACGGCGCGTACACCATCGGTTACCGTCGGTTGCAACTTTTGCCACGGCGACGCCACGCTGATGTCCGTCGAATCGACCACGGGGCCCCATCCCCCACGCGCAGGTCTGCCCGTCTGCCGAGGTCGGCCGGCTTGAACCTGCTCCGCCACGGCTGCCGCCTGCTGACGGTTGCAGCGATCCTGGTTCTCGCCGCGTGCGCCAGCGTGGCACCCGGGCCAACGCTGCCGCGCGCACCGGGCACGAGCGTCGCCAACAACGTCCTCATCCGCGCCATCGGGCTGGTCGGCACCCCCTACCGCTGGGGCGGCAACACGCCCGCATCCGGCTTCGACTGCAGTGGTCTTGTCGATTATGTTTTCCGCACCGAAGCCGGGCTTGACCTGCCGCGCACGTCCCGCGAAATCGCGGCACTGAAGGCGCCCCGGATCCGGCGCGCCGACCTCAAGGCGGGCGACCTGTTGTTCTTCGGCCGCCATCGTCACGTCAACCACGTCGCCATCTACGTCGGCAACGGCCGTTTCGTCAACGCACCGGATACCGGCGGCACCGTGCGGCTGGAGCGGCTGGACGGCTACTATTGGCGCGACCACTACCTGTTCGCCAAACGCGTGCTGACGCCGAAGGTACGGGCTGCGCTGGCAACCGATTGAACCGCGCGGGATGCGCTCCACGCCGTCCGCCGCCGCCCGCGTACGTTCGGCCCGACCTCGATGGAACCTGCGATGCAGAACATCACCTTGCTGCTCGGCCGAATCGGACTTTCCCTGCTCTTTGTGCTGTCGGGCGCCGGCAAGCTTGCGGCCTACCACGCGACCACCACGCTGCTGGTGGCCCACGGACTGCCGCCGGGCCTGCTGCCGTTGGTGATCCTGGCCGAGCTCGGCGGCGGTCTCATGATCCTTTGCGGCCTCTGCACGCGCTCGACCGCGGTGGTGCTGTTTGTCTACACCATCCTCGTGGCGCTGCTGTTCCACAACCGCCTCGCCGACCACGCCGAGTGGCTGGATTTCATGCAAAACCTGGCCATCGCCGGCGGCTTCCTGCTGCTGGCGGCGCAGGGGCCAGGCCTGCTGTCGCTGGACGCGTGGCGCCGCCGACGCAGGCAGCGGCAAAAGATTTTCTTCTGATTCCACAAACGCGGTTCCGCTCGCTACGCGAGCGGGCGGCCTTTGGTTCGGCAAAAGTCTCCAAAACCCTTGCGCCACGCGCGACGGTTTCAGCAACGTCGTGTCGCCGGAACTTCCCTTGGTGCCCGCCGTACGGTGGCCGCGCTGATGCGTGCGCCACCGGCGGTCGTCCATGGCCACACCCAGCGCAGGGCCGGGCGTCAACCGTGCGCGTGCCCGTCTCCGGCGTGCGCATGCCCGTGCTGGAGCTCTTCGGGCGCCGCCGCGCGCACGCCGGTCACTTCGATCTCGAAGTGCAACGTCTTGCCCGCCAGCGGGTGGTTGTGGTTGACGTCGATCGACACCATGCCCACCTTGTGTACCGTCACGAGACGCTGGCCGCCATCGCGGGTCTGCAGCACGGTCGTCATGCCGGGCTTCAGCGTTTGCGCGTCACGAAAATATTTCTTGGGCACCCGCTGCAACAGGCCTTCCTGATACTCGCCGTAGGCGTCAGCCGGAGCAATGTCGACCGCGAACTTTTCGCCGGCTTCATGGCCGGTCAGCGCCTTCTCGACGCCCGGCACGAGCTGCCCATGGCCCAGCAACGCCAGCATCGGTTCACCGCGCTTGCGCGAGTCGTCGATTGGCTCGGCCGCGGCATCGGCAACATCGCGGACGCTGTAATGGAAACTCACCACGGAATCTTTTTCGGCACGCATGGGAAACGTCACTGGACAGTCGGTGAACCGCGCATGGTAGCGGCGTCGACCCCACTCGTCACGCCAAAGCGCACCCCGCGCGACTCCGGTCCGAACCAGGTCAGGAGCGCCAGCAGCACCGCCACCACGCCAATCCACACGGCCTGCGCGAAGGCGTAGTCGCCCTGCCGCGTGCCCGCGATCCAGACCAGCGCGTAGGCGGTGCCCGCGGCAATCAGGTTGCCCAGCTGGTAGGCGAACCCCGGCAGCGTGCCGCGCACGTCGTCCGGCGACAGTTCGTTGAGGTAGCCGGGCACCACGCCCCACGCGCCCTGCACCGCCACCTGGATCCAGAACGCGCCGACCCCAAGCAGCAGCACCGAGCCGCCGTAGCTCCACAGCGGGATCGCGGGCAGCGCCAGCACGCAGGCGATCGCCATCGCGCGGCGGCGGCCGATCCTTTCCGACCACTGGCCGAACACCAGCCCGCCGGCCAGCGCACCAAGATTCAAGATGATCGTCAGCGCGCTGACCACGTGTGTATCAAAGTGCATCTGCAATTTCAGGAAGGTCGGGTAGACGTCCTGCGAGCCGTGGCTGAAGGCGTTGAACACCGCCATCGTCACGATCAGGTAGCCAAACAGCTTCCAGTGTCCGCGCATCGTCTCGCGGATGCCGCGGCGTACGCCGGCGCGTTCGCGCTGCTCGAACACCGGCGACTCGGGCACGCTCTTGCGCAGGTAGAGCACCAGCAAGGCCGGCACGATCCCAAGCGCAAACATTCCGCGCCAGCCGATCGAATTGAACAGCAAGCCATAGGCGATCGCGCACAGCAGATACCCGGACGGGTAGCCGCTCTGCAGGATTCCCGACACGATTCCGCGCGAGCGTGCCGGCACCGACTCCATCGCGAGCGATGCGCCGATGCCCCACTCGCCGCCCATTGCAATCCCGAACAGCGAACGCAACACCAGCAGCACCGCCAGCGACGGCGCAAACGCGCACGCAAGACCCAGCACCGAATACAGCGCGACGTCGAGCATCAATATCCGGCGCCGGCCGAAGCGGTCGGCCAGGCGCCCAAACACCAGCGCGCCCACCGGCCGAAAGGCGAGCGTCAGCAGCAGCGCGAACGCGACGTCCCGCAGCGGAACCTTGAACGTTGTCGCCACCGCCGGCATCACCATCACCAGCAGGAAATAGTCAAAGGCGTCGAGGGCCCAGCCGAGGAAGGTTGCCGCGACCGTGTGCCGCTGGACGTGGTCGAGTGCGCGTAGGTCCGCAAGTGCGGTCATGGACGGTTCCGGTGGGACTGCGGGAGCATAGCGCCGCGCGTGCGGCGCGCCTACGGCCGAGCCTAAAATGCCACCATGACCTGGCAACCGCCCGCAGACCCATCCGCCGTCGATGCGCTGATCGAACGCATCGATGCGGCACTGCCGCAGACCCAGTGCGGCCGCTGCGGCTATCCCGGCTGTCGCCCCTACGCCGAAGCGATCGCGCGTGGCGAGGCGGCGGTCAACCGCTGCCCGCCGGGTGGTGCGGAAGGCATACGCACGCTGGCGCGCATCACCGGCCAGCCGGTGCTGCCGCTCGCGCCCGACTGCGGCGCCGACGCCGTGCCCAGCGTGGCGGTGATCGATGAAGCCGCCTGCATCGGCTGCACCAAATGCATCCAGGCCTGCCCGGTGGACGCGATCGTCGGCGCCAGCAGACTGCTGCACACGGTCATCCCGGACCTGTGTACCGGCTGCGCGCTGTGCGTCGCGCCGTGTCCGGTCGACTGCATCCAGATGCTGCCGGTGACGGGCGCCGAAGAACGGCGGCCGCGCCCCCCATTGCCGTGTCCACCCTGACGCAGGCACGCCGGCGGTCGTGGCTGCGCGCCGCGTGGCTGGCCGGCACGGTGCTGTTGTGCATTGTCTGGCCCGCGCTTGAATACCCGGCCTTCGACATCGAACCGCAGGAACGCGTGAAGGCGTTCGTGCAGCTCGCGGTGCTGCACGGCGCATGGCTGCTGTGGCCGCTGCTGGCACAGTCGGTGTTCAAGGCGTGGCAGCGCCTGCGCGAACGCCGCCGTTGGCGCGCCGCCGGCGCGATCACGGTTGCCATCGTTTGCGGACTCCTGTGCTACGCGCGCTTTGTTGAGCCCAACGAACTGGTGGTGCGCCGCACGGTAATCGCGGCACCCATCAACCTCAACATCGCGCTGGTCGCCGATACCCACATCGGCATCTATACCCGGCCCGGCAAGCTGCGGCAGCTGGTTGCCAAGTTGAATGCCCTGCCCGTCGATCTGGTGGTGATTGCCGGCGACTTTACCTATGACCCGCCGCACGATCTCGCGGCCGCGCTGGCGCCGCTCCGGAGCCTGCGGCAACCCGCCTACGCGGTGCTCGGCAACCACGATGTCCAGCTGCCCGGCCCGCCACTCGCGGACAAGATCAAGCGCGCACTCGCGGGATCGCGCATCCATTTCATCGCCCACCGCGTCGTCACCTTCCCAACGTTTCGCCTCGCGGGCCTGCATGACTGGTGGAGCGGGCGCGACGATGCCGCGTTCCTGCGCCACCTGCCACCGGGCAAGCCGCTGCTGATCCTGATGCACCAGCCGCACAGCCTGCGCGCACTCCAGGGCGTCCACTTTGCGCTGGCCATGGCGGGCCACACCCACGGCGGCCAGGTCGACATCCCGTGGCTCACCGATGCGGTGTTCCGCTGGACCCGCGATGAAACCCATGTAAACGGTTATTACCACACACCGCTGGGCCCGCTCTTCGTGACGCCGGGGATCGGCGTGACCGGGATGCCGCTCCGGTTCAATTGCCCGCCGACGATCGACGTGCTGGAATTGCGCCGTGAACCCGATTGATACCCCCGCCCAGCAACCCTGCACCCACTGTGGCGAATGCATACGCGCGTGCCCGGAAGACCTGAATCCGGAAGCGTTGTTCTTCGCCCTGGTGCAGGATAACTGGTCCGCCGCACGCGACCAGCGCCTCGACGCCTGCAGCGAATGCAACGCGTGTGTCGAGGTGTGCCCATCGCACATCCCGCTCCTCGACTGGTTCCGCTGGGGCAAATCGGAAACGCGCGTGCGCGCACGGGCCGCTGCCGCGCGTTCGCGTTTCCTGGCGCGCAGCGCCCGCCTCGCACGCGAGCGCGAGGCACGCGCCGCGCGACGGCGCGAGCGACCATCACCCGTGGCCGCGCTGCCAACCCAGAGCATCAGCCACGCCGAGGTCATGGCCGCGATTGCACGCGGGAGGGTCAAGCGCGCGCGAGCAACCATGAGCGCTACTTCGTCCGGCACCCCAACGCCAGAGCGCACCGATAAATCGTGAAACTCGGAACGGCCATCCACGGCCTGACTGTCCACAACAGCGGCACCACGGATCCGACCCATGAAACGTGCTGACGTCGCCGAACTGTTCCGCCGTCTGCAGGAGCTGAATCCCCACCCGACCACCGAACTTCGCTATCGGACGCCCTTCGAGTTGCTGGTCGCGGTGATCCTGTCGGCGCAAGCTACCGACACCGGTGTCAACAAGGCGACCAGACGCCTGTTTCCGGTCGCCAACACACCCGGGGAAATGCTCGCGCTTGGCGAAGCCGGGTTGAAGCGCTACATCGCGACGATTGGCCTTTACAACACCAAGGCAAAAAACATCGTCGCCCTGTGCGCGCTGCTGCTGGAGCGCCACGCCGGCAGGGTCCCCCGCGACCGCGCGGCGCTGGAATCGCTGCCGGGCGTCGGCCGCAAGACCGCCAACGTCATCCTCAACGTGGTCTTTGGCGAGCCGGCCATCGCGGTCGATACCCACATCTTCCGCGTCTGCAACCGCACCGGCCTTGCGCGCGGCAAGACCGTACGCGCGGTCGAGGACAAACTGGCGAAAGTGGTTCCGGACGCCTACAAGCAGGACGCGCACCACTGGCTGATCCTGCACGGCCGCTATGTGTGTACCGCGCGCAAACCCAAGTGTCCGGAATGCCCCATCCGCGACCTTTGCGCCTACAAGTTCAAGACCCCGCCCGTCGCGTGAGGGGTGCCGGCGCAACCCGCACGGCCGCGCGCGACGGTGCGCCGATTCAGGGCTGCCGCGCCTGGGCTGTTAAGCTGGCCGGATGCACAAACAGCTTGAGAACTATGCGGCGCACATCTCCACGCGCTTCCGCGGATTCCTGCCCGTCGTCGTGGATGTCGAAACCGGTGGTTTTGACGCGCGCCACGACGCGTTGCTGGAAATCGCCGCCGTCATCATCAGCATGGACGGCTCGGGCGTCGTGACGCCCGAGCCCGTGGTTTCGGCCCAGGTGGAAGCCTTTCCAGGCTCACACCTTGATCCCAAGTCACTCGAGGTCAACGGTATCGACCCTGACCAGCCGCTGCGCGGCGCGCTGCCCGAACGCGAGGCACTGGACCTGATCTTCAAACCGGTGCGGGCCGCGATCAGGGCGACGGGCTGCCAGCGCGCGATCCTGGTGGGCCACAACGCGCACTTCGATCTCGGCTTTCTCAACGCGGCCGTGCAGCGCACCGGGCACAAGCGCAACCCGTTCCACCCGTTTTCGTGCTTTGACACCGCCACCCTCGGCGGCCTCGCCTACGGCCAGACCGTGCTCTCGCGCGCGGTGCAAGCCGCGGGCTTCGAATGGGATGCCAACGCAGCGCATTCGGCGGTGTACGACACCGAGCACACCGCCGCGTTGTTTTGCGCCATCGTCAACCGCTGGCACCGCCTCGAGCAACTCGAACGCGAACGCGTCGGGGCCGGCATCGACTGAGTGCGCGCTGGGCCACGGCACCGGCCGGCCCTGTCCACGCCGCACCGGCGCCACCGCGCGAGCCGGCGTGCCGCCTGCGGTGTGCGCCGGGGTTTGGCTGCCGCCCGCGCCCGGGCGCCCGCCTTCACGCCTTCGGCCAGGCATTGAAACACCCGGCTACTGGTATGGGTTTCCGATCGCGATGGTCAGGCGCACGCCGATGGTGCGCGGCTGGATCAGTACCACGGGAACCGGAGCCAGCGGATCGTACTCGTTGGCCGCGGTGGTGGCAGACACCTGCCCGGCCTTGTCGAGCGCGTTGTGCAGGAAGCCGTCGATCTCGATGCCATGCGGGGCAAAGATCGCAAGGTCCAGGTTCAAATTGTTGTATCCGGGCAAGCGGTAATACGGTGCGACGGGACTTCCCTTGTATCCGGCAGTACGGTTGCCCACCCAGGCATCGGTTACGGTGAACCGCCCGCTGGAGCGGTTGCCGACGTTGAACCCGTAGTTTGCCCCCAGGGCGACGTTGAGCCGCGCGGAGAACGGCAGGCGTGCGCCCGGCCGTGAGAGCCCCAGGGCCGGTACCGCGGAGGTGAGTTTTGCGTCGGTCCACGCGCCCGACGCGGTAAAGGTGAGGTGCTGCGTTGCCTTGAACGCAGCACTGATCTCTGCCCCCTTGATGCGCGCGCTGCCCCCGTTCTCGATCTGGTTGACGCCACCGTTGTTGACCGTCAGCTGGATGCGCGACCAGGCAATGTCGTAGACGTCCGCGTTCAGTGTTGCGCGGCCGCCCAGCAAGGTCGATTTCTCGCCCACCTCGTAGTTCCACAGCTTGTCCGGCTGGAAGGTGGGAGCACCCTTTCCAAGTTGCAGCACGAAGTTGGGTCCGCCCGGCCGGTAGCCGCTCGCCGCCTTTGCGTACACCATGAAGTCTCTGGTGATGAAATAGCGCGGATTGAACAGGAACGTCGTCACGCTTTGTTTCGACGCGGCATCTTCGTGCGTCGTGAGCCCAGGCGCGACCGGTACGACCAGCCAGCCGTTGGCGAACTGCTGATAGTGTTGGCTGTTGCGGCTGTAGCGCGCACCTATGGTCACGTCGAAGCGGTCCGTGAAATGGTAGGTTCCATCCGCGTAGACGGAGTATTCCCGATACATGCTTGGCAGCGCGCCGAAGAACGGCGAGAAACCGAACAACGCGCCAGAGGTGTCCTTCGCGTTCTGCAGGTTCACCAGCTCGTGCGTCGTTTCGTGGTCAAAGTAGGCGCCAGCCAGCCATTCGAAGCGCTGGTCCTTGGGCGATTCCAGCCGGAATTCCTGGGTCGTCTTCTTGGTCGTCGTATCGACCAGGAACCCGTACACGGAGGGCGGGAAGCCAAACAGTCCAAAGACCGGGTTGTAGATGTCGCTTAGATCCGTGAACGACGTACCGTTGTTGTTCTGATACGCGCTGATCGAAGTGAAGGTCGCCCACGGCATTTTCCAGTTGACGATGCCGGAGAACATCCTGAGCGAACTCGACGTCGGCTGGTGCAGCGCAAATTCTTGATCATAGGTACCTTCGACGGGCTGGCTGTCCTGGATGTTGCGAAAATCCACATTGAGGCCGCTGGCGTGGATCTTTTGCGAGAACGCCATGATGTCGATGCTGAGGTCCGGGTTGATCTGCGCGAGAAGCTGGGCGCGCCCCATCGTGGTGTGCGCAGAGCCCTGGTTGTCGATACCAAGCAGGGTGTTGTTGCCAAATCCGCTGTCGTACTGCTGCACCCCATCCACGCGCAATGCAACCTTGCCGGGTGAGAGCGGCGTATTCAGCAGTACATCCTCGCCGTAGTTGGTGCCGGCGTGCTCGGTGCCGGACAGGGTGGTTGACGCCAGAAAGCCGAAGTTCGCAAGGTCCGGCAGCACCGGCACGTACTTGATGGCACCACCCAAGGTATTGGCCCCATAGAGCGTCCCCTGCGGGCCCTTCAGCACCTCCACCCGGTCAAGGTCGAACGTGTTGATCGGTGTCGTCTGGAACCCCACGCCGAACGGCGTGCCGGCACCGATCGGGACTTGGTCCAGGTACATCCCAATGCCGCTGCTGAGCTGGGTTCCTCCGGTGGTCACGCCGCGGATCGCGATGATGTCACTGGTCGGCCCCAGCGAGTCGTAGCTCAGCCCGGGAACGAACGGAGCAAATTGCTCGAAGCTGTTGGCGTGGATCTGATCGAGGAACGTGCCGCCCAGCGCGGTGACGCCTCCGGCAACATGCTGGATGGATTCAACCCGGTGGGTGGCGGTCACCACGATCGTCTGCAGGGTGGTCGGTGTTTGTTGTCCGGCCGATCGCCCGCCCGCCGGCGCCGCTGGCGTCGCTTGCCCGGCCGGTGGGTCGGCCGGATCCGCACGCGCGCCCGGCGCGTTCCCAAGTGCCATTAGGATGGCAGCAGCCAGCACGCTGGATACCAGAGGCATGTACCTGCAGGACATAGGACCCTCCCGATGCGCCGTCCCCGTCGGCCAGGACCTTGACGCGTCACCTATCCATTGCCTAACGGTCGTTCGTACGGGTATCTTTGTACTACCGGCAGTAGAGGGTGTCAATGGAGAAATGCGTGAACCTATCGGTCGCTAGCCACCGCGCCCAGGAAAGCAATCGTCGCCTGGCGGCGCGGACCGCGCATCTGCTGCCCGAGACAGAAGGGCACGGGACCCAGGGACGCGTCTTGAAGGTCGCGCTGACGATGTTCGCCGAGCGCGGCTACGCGGCAACGTCGGTGCGCGACATCGCGGCGGCCGTGGGCGTCAAAGGGGCGACGATCTACGCGCACTATGCGTCGAAGGAACACATCCTCGCCGAACTGTGCCGGATCGGCCACGACGCACATTACCGGGGACTGCGCACCGCCGTACTCGGCACAAGCGGCCGGCCGGTCGACCAGCTGATCGCCTACGTGCAGGCGCACGTCGGCTTTCATACGACCTACCCGATGCTTGCGGTCGTCGCGAACTCGGAGTTGCACGCCCTCAGCAAGGAACTCGGGGCGAGTACGTTCCTGTTGCGGCGCCAATCGGTCGAGCTGCTGCGGGAGATCGTCGAGCGCGGGGTACACGATCACACCTTTCACGTTCCCGACGTTTGGCTTGCGGTCGCGGCCATCGGCGGCATGGGTCTGCGCGTGGCGTACTGGTTCTCAGCGGACCACGCGCTGTCCGCGGCACAGGTGGCGGACGGCTATACGGAATTTGCGTTGCGGCTGGTGGGTACGCCGCCGCGCCGCGGTACCGCACAAGCCGCTGATCCTGAAGCGGACAGCGTCGCCCAGCGACGTCCACGGAGGCAGCAGAAGCATGAATTTCCTGATCGATAAGGTGCGGCGTACCAGACATGACGGCAGCGACGACCTGCTGAGCGCCGGACTCGGCTTGGCAGGATTGGCGGGTTCGCCGGTACCGTTTGCTGATCCAACCGCGCCAACACCCGCGGAACTCCGCCGACGCGCGATCCAGATGGGCTGGAACGGCATCGTCGATCTGGGCCCGTTGGGGGGATTTGGCACCGTGTACGGGGGCGTTCCATTCGTCCCCGGGCGCGAGTTCAGTGCGTTTGCGAAACTGCCGCACGCCATGCAGCCCCACCGCGTGCTGTGCCAGGTACCGGATGACTTCGATGCGACGGCACGCTGCCTGGTGGTAGCGCCATCCTCGGGTTCGCGCGGCGTGTATGGGCCGATTGGCCTCGCCGGTGCCTGGGGGCTCCCGAAGGGCTGCGCGGTCGTATACACCGACAAGGGTACGGGTTCCGGATACTTCGACTGCCGTGACGGTACGGGGGCGGCGCTCGATGGCACCCGCGCGGAAGCGGGCAGCGCCGTGCTGGAGCTCGAACCGCGCGGGTATTCCGCCGGGGACGGCATTGCGGTCAAGCATGCCCACTCCCGGGATAATCCTGAAGCCGACTGGGGCGCCGATGTTCTGCAGGCAGTTGAATTTGGCCTCGGGATGCTCGGCGAAGCGTTTCCCAATCTGGCGCCGTTCACACCCGAAAACACCCGGATCATCGCCATCGGCACTTCCAACGGCGGCGGTGCGGTGTTGCAGGCGGCTGGCGTGGATGCGGGCGGGTGGCTTGATGGCGTGGTCGCGCTGGAACCGCAAGTCCACACCCCAGGTCACGGCCGGGCGCTCTATGACTACGCGACCGAGGCCGCGCTCTGGCTGCCTGCAGCCCTGGCGGCGCCGAGGTTCGCGACGGTGCCCTTTGCGCGTGCCGGTGGGAACGTACCGCCCGCGTCGATCGCACGGTTGGAATTGCTTGCCGCGCGGAACCTGTTGCCCGATGGCAGCGCCGACACCCAGGCAAGCGCCGCACTGGCACATCTGCGCGAGGGCGGGTGGACGGACGCGGCCCTCGACAGCGCCGCGCTTTCCACCGCGTTCGACATGTGGCGCGCGATCGGCGCAACCTACGCGTCCGCGTACCTTCGCACCGGCGTCGGCGCGATGCCCGGCGGGTTCTCCTTCCGGGCCAGCGAGGTGGCAGGGCTCAGCCGTGCGGCCGTGCGCGCTACCTGGTGGCCGGACGGCACCGGCATCCCGCCGCACCCGGGTGTCGCGCTGTCCGGAGGGACGGACGGATCGAGCGATCCGACGTCGCCGGGCATCCTGCTGCTGCGTGCGCTCTGGGAGGGTGACCGTCGCGCCGCGGGTGTGCGCGCCACGATCGCGGCGCTCAACGCCGCTTTGCCACGCACCGCATTGCCGATTTGGATCGTGCACGGCGACGGCGATGGCCTGGTACCGGCTGCGTTCACCTCGGTGCCGTATGTCGATTGGCTACGCAGCCACGGCCGTCGCCCGCGCTATTGGCGGGTGCCTCATGCGCAGCACTTCGACGCGTTTTTGCAGCTACCGGGTTTCGGCGACCGCTACGTACCGTTGCTGCCATACGGGTACGCGGCGCTCGACGCCGTCTATGCCCACGTCGTGTCCGGTGCGCCACTGCCCGATTCGCCGGCGCCAGACGCACGCCCCCGCGGTGCGAACCCGCTACGCCCGGATCACCTTGGATTGGGGTTCTGACCGGCTGGCATTTCACTGGCTCCGGGCTCGACGCGCGCACCCCGCGCACCGGTGGCTTGCACCGGTTGCTGTCCTCGGCGCGGGCCAGCCCCTGCTACCACCGATAGCCCGCCTGCGCGTACCAGTACGAGCCGTTGAAGCCGAACGGCGACAGGAAGTGATACACCAGCATGCCGTCAAAATTGTTGGCGGCGTCGGTTTTGGCGGGATAGGTGTTGAAGATGTTGTTGCCGCCGACGGTGAACGTCCAGTGGCCGGTGCGGTAACTCGCCGACGCGTCCAGCAATACGCGGGCGGGGAAGCTCTGGTCGCCAACCGGCGCCGAGCTCAGCGCCGTGAACCCGCCATAGCGCGTGAGCTGTCCATGCAGCACCCAGCGCGCGCGCGTCCAGTCCGCAGCCACGAACGCCTTGGTGCGCGGCGTATCGACGGTGATCAGGCCCTGCTCCTGGCGATTGAGGATGGGCAACACCAGACCCTGCAGCGCCAGCTGCGGCGGATTGGGTTGGATCGAGCGGATGCGGGTCTTGTTGTAGTTGATCCCACCGGTGAATTTGACCCTGGAGGCGGCAAGCTGCACCGGCCAGTCGGCGACCAGGTCCGCGCCACGCGTGCGCGTCGACGCGGCGTTGGTGAAGAAGTTGCCACCTTCGACCTGCGGAATGCCAATCGAATCGAGGTAGGCCTGTACCGCAGGGCCGACCAGCGTACCGCTCAAAAGGATGCGGTCGCGAATGTCGATCTGGTACAAGTCCAGCGTGACCTGCGGACCCTGGGCCGGCGTCAGCACCAGGCCGATGCCGTAGTTCCGCGATTGCTCCGGCTGCAGGGGCTGGGCGCCCAGTGCAATGGCAGCCGGATCCGACACCGGAAAGGTGCGGATGTCGAAAAGCTGCAGCTGGCCCGTCGTTGGGTTGGCGACCGTGTTCGTGGTGGTGCTGGAATAGAACTCCTGCTGCAGGGACGGCGCCCGGAAGCCGGTGGACACCGTCCCCCGCAGCGCCACCACCGGCGTTGGCGCGTAACGCCCCGACAGCTTCCAGACCGTGGTGCCGCCAAAGTCGCTGTAGTGTTCGTGGCGCGCGGCGAAGCCGACCGAGAGCTTGCGCGTCAAACCGGTCTCAAGATCCACGTACTCGGCGGCGTTCACGCGCGTGTGCGTACCGGCATCCAGCGGCTGGAAGCCGGCAAACCCCTGCGAGCCGGTACCAAAGTACGACGCGGCATCGCCGTGCCTGATCGTGAATTGCTGGTGCCGGTAGGCCAGGCCCCACGCGACGTTGAGCGGCCCGTACCACGGTGCATCGAAGCTGCGCCGGAAGTCGGCGTTCAGTTCCTGCTGGCGAATCGCCAACGTGCCGATGTAGAACCGTGTCGGCGATGCCGCGCCAAGCGAGTAGTTGATGGTGTTGTCGGTGTCGAGCTTCCAATGGTTGCCGCCAGCGTTCGCGCTGACGTCGTAGTGCCAGCCGCCGGCGTCTCCGCGCATCCCCAGCACCTCGGTGTCATCCTGGATCGCATTGTGTTCGGCGGGCAGGTAGCCCGTCGGGTATACCCTGGCAGCCGCAGGCTCCGCGGTTTGATACTCGGTCAAGGCACGGAAGAATGCCGAGGACAACACATTCCGCCGGTTGAAGATGCCGAAGGCGTACAAGGTGGCGTGCGCGCCAAGCTGGTATTGCGCGTTCAACGCGCCCTGCTTTTCAACTTCGCCCGGCAGGCCATAGTGGAAGGTCACGCTGCCATAACGCGGATCACCCGGGTAGCGAAAATCGGCGCGGGCACGGTTGGTCTGGTCCCGGTTGAGGTAATTGCCGGACAGGTGGATCCAGCCGCGCTGGCCGAGATTGAACCCACCATCGGCGCTGGTCTGCCGCGTCGCGCCCTGGCCGCCCGCGTACTGGCCATAGGTGGTGTTCACCGCGCCGGGGCCGGCGCCACCTTTCAGGATGACGTTGATCACGCCGGCGATGGCATCGGACCCATATTGCGCCGCGGCGCCGTCGCGCAGCACCTCGATGCGCGCGATGGCACTGATCGGGATTGCAGCAAGATCGACCGGCGATGATCCGCGGCCGATGTACCAGCCGGCGTCGTTGAGGATGGCGGTGGTGTGCTGGCGCTTGCCGTTGACGAGCACCAGCGTCTCATCCGGCGACAGGCCGCGCAGCTGCGCCGGCGCCGACGCGTCGGTCGCATCGGTCAGGGAAGGCGTTGGAAAGTTGAACGATGGCAACAGGATCCGCAACGCGGTATCGAGGTCGGGTGCGCCGGTACGCGCCAGATCCTGCTGGGTCAGCACATCGACCGGCGCCAGCGAGTCGGCCGCCGTGCGCCCTACCACCCGCGTACCGGTGACGACGATGGTCTGCAGGGTTTTGGGACGCGCCGGGGTTGGCGGCGCGGGCGGAGCGGCCAGCACGACGGCCGGCACCAGCATGAGGGTGCCGAGCGCGGTGGCGGTGCGACGGGGACGAAAGCGGGAAATGGACGAGCGGTTCGAGTGGCTGGATGGCTGCATGAGGTTGGACTGGTGGCTGTCGACGCGCGGCACGATAACCGCCTATGGAAGCGGCGGGCGTGCCTTACGTCAACCCGTCGGGATCATAAATGGTTTACAGCGCAGTGTCGGTTGCTGCGCGGCGCGGCAATCCGGATCAGCGCCCGTGGCGCGGATACCCCCTGGCGGCGCGCGTCAACGGGCCGGCGGCGGCGTGGTGCGCCCCGCCACGCCAGCCATGAGGCCCGCCGCCATGCACCGCAGATTGCGCCAGCGCGGCGGCACCAGCAACGCGAACAACAGCAGCTTGACGATAAGCCGCGGGATGTCCTGCGCGATCCAGCGGGCGGGCGTGTACGCACGCCGGTACAGCAGCACGCGGTTGCGCATCATGTAATAGAGACGCCGCGGTGGATGCACCACGACCCCGCGCGGCAGCCCCGGAAGGCGCCGGCGTGCCTCGCCAAGGCGGTGCTGCAGCCGCGCCGTACACACCCCGTGCAGGCCGTAACCGGCCGCTGCCGCGCGGAAGCACCAGTCCAGGTCGACGTTGTCGATGAACAACGCGGCATCCATGCCACCCACCGCGTCCAGTACGGCCAGCGGAATCAGGCAGCCGGATGAAATCAGGAAATCGCAACGCACGTCCGCGCAATCGCCCGCACAGCGCAACTTGCGATTGAACGGAAAACGGATGCGCACGAACGGTGCGTCGGCCGGTTCGCGGGCATCGCGGAACCGCGGTCCGACCGCCGCGACCGCTCCCGTGGCCGCGAGCCGCGTCAGTGCCGCGGCAAGTTCGGCCACCATACCGGATGCAGGTACGCTGTCTTGATCCATCAGCAGCACGCGCGCGGTGTCCGCGAACGCGCGCGCACGCGCGATGCCCACATTCAGCGCCGCAGCCAGGCCACGGTTTTCCGGCAACCTCACCAGCACGACTTCGGGTCGCGCCGCGCAAAAATCGCCGATGCCAGCGCTGGCATTGTCGACCAGCACGACGTGGCCGACCTGCGGCGCCAACGCCGCCAGTTGCTCGGCGAGGATCGCAAGATCGGGATGGTAGGTGACGAGGACCGCGCAAACATCGGCCACCTGCGCCGGCGGCGCAACGCGCATGGCGTCAAGGCCAGTCACGCGCAGCGCCGCTGGCGGCGCACGCTGGCCGCGTGTGCGCCCAGCGCGGCAATGGCAACCCTGGAGCGGACGGCGCGCATGACGCACGATTGTCGCCGCGCAGCCGCCGGCGTCAAAGCCCCCAGCACGCGGGACCCGGCTGGAAGCCGCGCGGATGCACGCCGAGCAGGCGCTCGAGCTCGGTGTTGTCGGCGATCAGATCCTGCCGCAAACGCGTCAGTGGCCCGCGCATGCGCGGCACCACGCGCGCGCCCAGGCGGATCAACGGCAACGGAATCGGCAATGGGCAGGTGCGTACCGGCAGGCTCGCGCGCACCCGTGCAAACATCTCGGCCGCCGGCAGGCGCTCGCCGCCGCCGATCGGCAATACGCGCCCGGCCGCGGCACCGCCCAGCGCGCGTTCGACCGCCAGCGCAACGTCCGCCACATGGACGGGCTGCCGCAGGCCGGTGCCGGCCGGCAGCCCGAACACCCGCCAGCGCGCGGCGCTGCGCGCCAGTGGCGTCAAACTGCGGTCGCGCGCGGCGCCGTAAAGGATGGTGGGACGCAGCACCGTCCACGCAATGCCGCGGCGGTCACACGCACGCGCCAGCGCCGCTTCACCCGCCCGCAGGCGTTGCGACAGCGCGCGTTCGCCGGCCACCGGCGACGCCTGCTTGCTCTCGGCGCTCATCGAGCTGGTCGCGACGACCCGCCGCACCACGCCTGCGCCGCCATCGTCAATCCAGGCGGCAAGCGCCGCCAACGGCGCGAAACTGCACACCGATTGGACGCCCGCCGCGCGTTCCGGCGGCCGCGGCAATGCGCCCTGCAGCCACCCGATGCCAGCGCGGGGCGGTTGCGGCCGGCGCGACAGCGCCAGCACGCGGGCACCGGCGCGTACCAGTGCCGGCAGCAAGAAACAACCAATCTGGCTGCTGGCACCGCAGACCAGCACGCCACCGTCACGCCACGCACCCGCGTCAGCCATTGCGGTGAAGCTTGGCATCCACCTCGCTGATGCGCGGGTCACTCGGCACCAGCCGCTGGGCCTGCTGCAACGCGGCACGGGCCGCCGCCGCCTCACCCAGCCCGATGTAGTGCTCGGCGCGATCGAGCCACGCGACGCCGAGCGCGTGCTGCATCGGCGCGATGGCCGCCGCGCCCGGATCGAGCTGCTGCAAGGTTGCCAGCATGTCGTGCGCACCATCCAGATTGTCCCGGCGCAGGTCGCGCCGGAAGCCTTGCTGCGTCATCGCGGGCAGTGCGCGCAGGCCAGCCTGGGCCGCACTGTTGTTGCCATCGATGCCCAGCGCCGCGCGATAAAGGTCATAGGCACTGTTGCCGGGCGGCAGCATGATGTCGCCCTTGCGCGCCGCAACCTTCGCTTGCGCGACCAGACGCGAGAGCTTCGCGGAGTCGGCCGGCGTCAGCACCGGCGTTGCCGTCGCGGGCGTGGAGGCAACCGCGTGCGCCACGGTTCCCGCGCGCAGCCGGGAGCGCGCGGCCGCTAGATCGGCGGACTTCGGTGCCAGCGCCGCGGCCTGATCGAGCAACTGGCCCGCAGCCTGCGCGTGGCCGGCGTCGAGCGCTGCGTTGGCCTGCACGATCAGGGCCTCGGCAACCCTGCCCAGTCCCGCCTGCGCCTTCGCATTGCCGGGATCGGCCGCCAGCGCCGCCTTGAACTGCGCCTCCGCATTGCCGCTGCCCGCGCCGGTGACCTTGCCGGCACGCAAGTACGCCTCACCCTGCTCAAGATATTGATCACGCTGCGCATCGGCCGCACGATCCGCGGCGGCCACGCTTGCACGCAGGCTCGGCAGTTGCGAATACCCCGGCAACAAGCCCGACAACCGGGTCAGCGCCTGCTGCGCACCGGCCCGGTCATGATTGCCCAGCGCCGTCTGGATGCGCGCCGCCAGCAGGTTGCCCACACCGTCCATGCCATGCCGGGCAACGGCATTGTGCGGGTCGCCGGCCAGCACCTTGCGAAACAGCGCCGCCGCACCGTCGGCGCCGTCGATGTGGCCGTTGGCGAGCGCCGCGCGCGCCTGGTTGACCAGCACGTCGACGTTGGCACTGTGCAGGACGGCCCTGGCGAGGGCTTGATCCACCGCAGCCACCGCGGTACCGCCACCCAGAAGGCTGCGGGCCTCTTCAAGCGCTTCGCGCGCGGAAGGGTAATCGCGCTGCTTGAGTGCCGCTTGCGCACGCTGCAACTCGGCGTTGCCGACGTTCTGCAATCCCGTGAGGGCCCGCTCGTTGTCAGGATCGAGCGCCCGGGCGGCTTCGTAGAGGTCACGCGCGCTGTTGGCGCCGCCCGCGAGCTGGCCGGCCGAGTAGGCGGCATCGGCCCGGGTCAACAGCGAATTCAGCTGGGTCTGCGGCAACAACGCCGACAGCGCTGCCTGATGGGTCATTGCCCAGCCGCCGCCACCCACGAGCACGACCGCGATGACGATGGCCCACCACGGCACGCGGTGGTGCCGCGCAGGCTCGGAGTGCTGGGCGGCCGTGAACGGCGGCCTGCGCGCAGGCGCCGCCGCGCGCGAAAAATCGCGCCGGTCGCCGCCGGCGTCGATCTGGTCAAGATTGCCGAGTACGGGCTCGGTACGGCGTGGGCCACCTTGTTCTGGCGGATCGTTGCGATTGTGCATGCTGAACCTGTCGCCAAGTCAGGGCCCGGCGTAAAGGCCACTTCGCCCATGAGACCACGCGAGCTGCCCACGGGTTCCGCCAGGCACCACCACAGGCACGGAAATGGTAGCACCCGGGGCGGAGCGCCCCGGTACCGCCCGCTTGCCCGTTCAGCCGCCGGCAAGGCGTCGTGCCTCGACGACGTTGGGCACCGCCGACAAGCGTGCCAGCAGGGCTGACAGTTCCGCGAAATCGTGCAGGCGCAGGGTGAAATGCATGGTGATTTCGCCAAGGTCGCGATCGCTGCGGCTGTTGGACGCCACGATGCGGGCACCCGAATTGGTGACCACGACGGTGATGTCGCGCTGCAGGTCGCGCCGGTCGTAGCCGCGCACCGCGATGCCGACTTCGTACGCGCGATCGGGCGCGCTTTGCCAGCGTACTTCGATCACGCGCTCGGGGTTGCGCGCGCGCAGGCGTGCGAGCGCCGCGCAGTCGGCCCGATGCACGGTGACGCCGCGTCCACGCGTGATGTATCCGGTCACGCCATCACCCGGCAGCGGCCGGCAGCAACGCGCCAGGCTGGTCAGGAGGTTGCCGACGCCCTCGACCGTCAGTGCGCCCGGTTTGTCCGTCGCGCGCCTGCCGGGCGCGTGCGGCGCCGGAGCCGCTGGCGCCAGCGCGGGCTGCGCCTCGAGCATGGCGCGGGTCAGCTGCGCCACGCCGATTTCACCCAGCGCCAGGGCCGTCAGCAATTCGTCACGCCCCTTGCAACCCAGTTTCGCGGGCAACCGGTCGACCACTTCCTCGGTAACGCCCAGGCGCCGCACCTCGCGCTCCAGGAGCTGGCGCCCCGCGGCCAGGTTCGCGGACAGGTCCGCGCGCCGGAACCATCCCCGCAGTTTGCTGCGCGCGCTGGCCGTATTGAGGTAGCCCAGCTGCGGCGACAACCAGTCGCGGCTGGGCGCCGGCTCGCGCGCGGTCAGTATTTCGACCCGGTCACCACTGGCGGGCTGGCAGGTCAGCGGCACGATGCGCCCATTCACCTTGGCGCCGCGACAACGATGCCCGACCATGCTGTGGACGTGGTAGGCAAAGTCCAGCACCGTGGCGCCCGCGGGCAGGTCGATCACGGCGCCCTTGGGGGTCAGCAGGTAGACGCGCTCCTCGGCGAGCTCCGCGTGCAGTTCGGCGGCCAGCGTCTGCTCGTCGTCGCCCTCGTTGCGCGCTTCCAGCAGGTTGCGCATCCACGCCACCCGCGCCTGATACGCCGCGTCGCCCTGGCCACCCTCCTTGTAGCGCCAGTGAGCGGCCACCCCAAGCTCGGCCGCGCCATGCATCGTCTCGGTGCGAATCTGGACTTCCAGGGTCTTGCCGTCCGGGCCGACCACGGCGGTATGCAACGAGCGATAGCCATTGCCCTTGGGGCGCGCGATGTAATCGTCAAACTCCTGCGGAATGATCGGCCACAGGCCGTGAACGACCCCGAGCACGGCGTAGCAGTCGGCGATGCTTCCGGTCAAAACACGCAGCGCGCGAATGTCATACAGCTCGCCGAAGCCGACGCGCTTGCGTTGCATCTTGCGCCAGATCGAATAGATGTGCTTGGCGCGGCCGTGGACCTTGGCACGCAGCCCCTGCGCCGCCAGCGCCGCGCGCAGCGCTTCGACGCTGCGCGCGATCCACGCCTCGCGGTCCGCACGGCGTTCATCCAGGAGCCTGGCGATGCGATGGTAGACAGCGGGCTGCAGATAGCGAAACGCGAGATCCTCCAGCTCCCATTTCCACTGCCCGATGCCGAGGCGGTTGGCCAGCGGTGCGTGGATGTCGCGCGTCAGTTGCGCCAGCCGGCGGCGCTCCGGATCCGGCCACTCCGCCGCCGCGCGCATTTGCGCCAGCTGCCGCGCCAGGAGCAGGTACACCACCCGCAGGTCGCGGATGATCGCCAGCAACAAGCGCCGCAGCCCCTCGCTGCCGCCCTCGCCCTCACGCGCGGCGTGCAACGCCCACACCCGTTCGGCCTGCTGCTGGCCTTCGACCAGCCGGCGCACCACCCCGCCCGTGCGCGCGGCGGCGGCCCGCCACGCCGCCGGATCCTCGCGGCTCAGCGCGTACCACGCCGCCGCTGCGCGCGTGTCCTCATCGCAGCCCACCGCCCGCAGCAGGTCATCGATCGTCTGCCACAACGCGTACGCGGCGGCCGGCAACGCGGCCACCGGCGCCGCGGGCGCGACGGCACTGGCAGCTACGGGTTGCACTGGACCGGTTTTCGACATCAACGTCACCACGCGCCGAAAGCTCCGCGAAAGGCCACCAGTGTATTAAATTGGTTCCGCGAATTCCCGTGCGACGCGCATGGGGCGCTGCTATGATCGCCGACCATGCGTACCCGACTGATACTGTTTGCCGCTCTGGCCACTTTTGCCGTTGCGCTGCCCGTCATGGCGCAGCAGTTTTCCTCGCTCGAGGAACGCATGTCGACGGCCGACTTCAAGGCCGCAGGCCTGGACCAGCTGACCCCGCAGCAGCTCCAGTTCCTCGACAACTGGCTGCGTACGCACCAGCAGGTCAAGACCGTCAGCGCCAGCGGCCAACCGGTGTTCTATCCGCACGACAGCGCGCGCGAACGGTTTGTCACCCACCTGGATGGCCATTTTGACGGCTGGACGGGCCACACGGTATTCACGCTCGACAACGGCGAGGTGTGGAGGCAGGCCGAGTCCGGTGCCTATTCCTGCCCCACCGTCGACAACCCCAAGGTCACGATCAAGCCGATGATTCTCGGCAGCTGGCTGATGTACGTGCAAGGCTGCAGCCAGAGCGTACGGGTCGAGCGCGTCAAGTAGCTCCCCGCACGCCGCCCGGCCTGTTTTTCGCCGCCGCACACAGGCATGATGGCCGCACCTGCGACACGCCGTGCCGCGCAAGGAACCCGACGTGCCCGAAGCCTGGCTGCTACTCGTGATCTGTGCCGGCCTGGGCGTGTCGTGGTACCACGCGCTGCGCCTGCGTGAACACGCGGTGGCCCTCGCGCGCAGCACCTGCGAGCGCCACGCACTGCAGCTGCTGGACGACAGCGTCGCACTGCACCGGTTGCGGATGCGCTGGCGCCGGGGCGCACTGCACATCCTGCGCGAATACCGCTTCGATGTGAGCGAGGGCGGCAACGACCGGCGTACCGCGAGCTTCACCCTGCTGGCCGGCCGCGTGGTTGCCGCAAGCCTGCCGGCGCGCAGGGCGCCACCACCAACCCCACCGGTGTCGGCCTGTGCACCGCAGATGACACCCCGCGCGCCCTCTCCCGGCGGCGCCGGCAACAACGTGGTGCCGATCACGCGCGGCCACCGGACGCTGCACTGACGCGCGGACTATTTCACGACGTGGAGGCTTGGCTTGCCCTTGGGCCGTGGTCGATCGGGCGTGTCGTCGTCTGCCTGCGCGGCGGCGTCGGAGCCGGCGCGGTCCGGCGCGTCCACCGTTGGCACAGGCACGGCCTGCAGCGGCGGCCTGGCGGTTGGCTCGGCCGCCGGCGCCTCGACCGCATCATCGGCCAAACCGGCCGCGGCCGCGGTATCCGGTGCATCCTCGGCCAGCAGCATGCCCTGGCCGTTTTCACGCGCGTAGATTGCCTGCACGGCCGCGACCGGTACGCTGATCGCGCGGCGGACGCCGCCGAAGCGTGCCATGAAGGTGATGACATCATTGCCGATCTCGAGCTGCGTCACCGCGCGTGGCGCGAGGTTCAGCACCACGCGACCGTCAACGACGGTCTGCGGCGGCACCTGCACGCCGGGCTTGGCCGCGTCCACCACGATGTGCGGGGTCAAGCCGTTGTCGCAGATCCACGCGTGCACCGCCCGCAGCAGGTACGGGCGGTTGGACGTCATGGCAATGCCGGTGGTCACAATTCGCCCAGCAAGCGCTCTTCCGGCGTCAGGCTGCGCGCGAAACCCTGGCTGCGGAACAACCGTTCGCCGTAGTCGACGATGGGCTTGGCTTCCTTGGGCAGCGCGATGCCGAGCGATGGCAAGCGCCACACCACCGGCGCCACCAGGCAGTCGGCGAGGCTGATCTCCGCGTTGAGGAAGAACTTGGCGGCCCTGAACAGCGGCAAGGCCTCGAGCAAATGATCGCGCAGCTGCCTGCGTGCAGCTTCCGCGGGGCGCCCGCCCGCGCGAATGGCGACCACCTGCGGCAGCCAGTCGCGTTCGATCCGCACGCACGCCAGGCGCAGGCGCGCGCGCGACAACGGATCCACCGGCATCAGCGGCGGATGCGGGTAGCGCTCGTCGATGTACTCACACACGAGGTCCGGCTGGTACAGAACCATGTCGCGATCCTGTAGCGTGGGGGTGTCGCCGTACGGGTTGATCGACGCCAGCTCGGCGTGCGGTTTGCCGGGCGGTACCTCGACACGGTCGTAGACCACGCCCTTGGCGGCCAGCACCAGCCGCACCCGGTGCGACTGCACGTCATCGGGCGCGGTGAACAAGGTCAAGATGGTGCGTGTGTGCGCGTTTTGGATCATGCGTTCAGTCCCCATGGGCCTTGCGGATCCGGCGCAACGCCGGACTCGGGTGTGGGTGGCATCAGTGCGTGGACGATGACCCACCCCGCAATCAATGCACGTCCTTCCAGTATTCCTTCTTGAGCACCAGCGCGAACAGGGTAAAAAGTACCAGGTACAAGATCACCCACATCCCGATGTGGCTGCGCGTCAACTCGTCGGGCGAGGACACATAGGCCAGGAACGTGGTGAGATCGCTCACCGCCTGGTCGTATTGCGCGGGTGTCAGGCTGCCCGGATGCGCCAGTTTCAGCTCCGTGACCGTAGCCGCGTTGCCCCCTTCCGGCGGGTTCATCACCGCCACCTGCTCGCCCTGCAGCTGCCACAGCGGGAATGGCATGGCGCTGTTGACGAGTACGGTGTTGTTCCAGCCGCTCGCGGTCTTCGGATCGAGGTAGAACGATTTGAGATACGCCGCCACCCAATCGGCGCCACGGTTGCCAACTTCCAGCGACAGATCCGGCGGCACCTTGCCAAACCACTTGGTGGCGTCGGCTTCCGGCATCGCCGAAACAATCGGTTCGCGGAACTTGGCACCCGTGAAATCGAGATTGTCCAGCACCTGCTTTTCGGTAAGGCCAAGCGCGCCGGCGAGCTGGTTGTAGCGTACATACTGGAGCGAGTGGCACCCCACGCAGTAGTTCATGAACAGGCGGGCGCCCCGCTGCAGCGCCCCCCTGTCATGCACGTTGATGTTGACATGGGGGTAGCTGGCACCCTCTTCCGCCAGCGCGGACGGTGAAGCCGCGAGCGCCACCGCAAGGGTCAGCAACAGTGCGGAAAGCGTGCGCATGAATGCGCGGAACGTCTTGTCAGTCATGCGTGGTCACCCTTTCCGGAACCGGCTTGGTCCGCTCCAACCCGAAGAACGTGTACGCCCAGAGGAACACGAAGAACGCGAAGTACAGGACCGTCAAAGTACGCGCGATCAGGAGATTGGTACTGACAATGGCTTCGGCGTTGGAGCCGTAGACCAGCCCCAGCCAGATGGGCATCACGTCGGCACCGATGCTGCCGAGCAGCAGGAACACGATAACGAAGAGCGTGAGCGCGATCTTGTAGCTGCGGCCGCGGAACCGGATCGACTTGACCTTGCCGCGATCGAGCCACGGCACCAAAAACAGGGCGACGATCGAGCCACCCAAGGCCAGTACGCCGATGCCCTTGCTGGGAATCGCACGCAGGATCGCGTAGAACGGCGAGAAGTACCACACCGGCTTGATCGACGCCGGCGTCACCAGCGGATTGGCCTTGACCAGGTTGTCGGGTTCAAGGAAAAACCCACCCACCGCCGGCGCGAAGAAAATGATGATCGCGCAGATGATCAGGAACACGCCGACGCCCACCAGATCCTTCAGCGTGTAGTACGGGTGGAACGGGATGCCGTCGGCCGGCGCATCCGGGTTCCAGCGGTTGCCCTTGGGGCCGTGCTTGATGTCCACGCCGTCGGGGTTGTTGGACCCGACTTCGTGCAGCGCACCGAGGTGCAGCACCACCAGCAGCAGCAGCACCATCGGCAGTGCGACCACGTGCAGCGCGAAGAAGCGGTTGAGCGTCGGATCGCCCGGTACGGACAATGTACCCATGATCCACTCGACCAGATGCGGGCCGATCACCGGCACCGCGCTGAAGAGCGTGATGATGACCTTCGCCCCCCAGAATGACATGTTGCCCCACGGCAGCACGTAGCCCATGAAGGCTTCGGCCATCAACGCGAGGAAGATCAGCATCCCCAGCAGCCACACCAGTTCGCGCGGCTTCTTGTACGAGCCGTACATCAACCCGCGGAACATGTGCAGGTAGATCACGATGAAGAACATCGAGGCGCCGGTCTCGTGCATGTAGCGCACCAGCCAGCCCCAGTTGACGTCGCGCATGATGTACTGCACCGAGTCGAACGCCCCGGCCGCGCTCGGCGTGTAAAACATCGTCAGGAAAATGCCGGTGACGATCTGGTTCACCAGCACCAACAGTGCCAGCGAACCGAAGTAGTACATGAAATTGAAATTCTTCGGCGCGTAATACTCCGTCATGTGTTTCTTGTAGGCGGCGCCCATGCCCGGCGCGCGCTCGTTGAACCACTGCACCAGGGCGCTCATGCGGCGACTCCTTTGAGGGATCCGGTCAGGGCTCCCTTCAACTGCGGCGAGCCCTTCGGCGGGTCGACGCCCACCAGCACGTGGGTGTCATCAACCCAGTGGTAGGGCATCACCACCATGTTGAGCGGTGCCGGCACCCCCTGAAACACGCGCGCCGAAATGTCATAGCGCGAATGGTGGCACGGGCAGTAGTAACCCCCCTTCCACTTCGGATCAAACGGTTCGGGCTTGACCTCGCCGTAGTAGTCCGGCACGCAGCCGAGGTGCGTGCAGATGTCGATGAACACCAGCCACTCGGCCCGGATCGCGCGGTATTTGTTTTGGCAATACTTCGGCTGCTGCGGCTCCTTGGAATCGGGGTCGCGCAGGCGCGAATCGAGCGAATCCAGCCACTTCAGCTGGTCGGGCGTGCGGTTGACGATGTCGACCGGCTGCTTGTTCCAGCCCACCCGCAACCGCTGGCCCGGCTCGACCTTGCTGACGTCCGCCAGCACCGGAGCACCAGCGGCCTGCGCGCGCGCACTGGGCAGCCACGTTTCAACAAACGGAATCGCCGTGATGATCAAACCGGCGCCGCCGATCACGGCGGTGGACGCGGTGAGGAACCTGCGCCGGCCCTTGTTGATGTTTTCGTCCGCCATCTGCCTCTCCGCACTGCGAGTGGTCACGACCCGGGCATGCTGGCCGTGGAGGAACGGTCCCAAGCGTAGGACAAGGATGAACCGCCAGCTTCTGGCCGCACCCGTGCCATCCTTCGGGCCTCAAAATCGTGTTAGTTTAGCGTTCGCCCCCGTGGCGCACAATCCAAACGCGCTCCACTGGTCCGCAACGCCATGCTCCACAAGCTCCGTCCGCTCTGGTTCGTCCTCCAATTCGTGGTGGCCGGCTTGGCCATTGCCTTTCTGGTAAGCCTGGCGTGGCCGCAAGCGGGCATCCATCTGCGTGGCCGCCTGGCACACCCAACCGCGACCACGGCTGGGGGGCACGCCGAATCGGCGCCGCCCGCCACCAGCCCGGCTTCCTACGCGCCAGCCGTGGCCAAGGCCGCGCCGGCGGTGGTGAATATCTACGCCGACAAGATCGTCACCGAGCGCCAGATCCAGGTGTTTTCCGATCCCCTGCTGCAGCGCATGCTGGGGGGCATCGCCGGGCCGGCCATGAAGCGCCGCGAACAAAGCCTGGGCTCGGGGGTGATTTTCACCCCGGACGGCTATGTGCTGACCAACAACCACGTCATCGCGGGTGCCGACGACATCCAGGTGATGCTGCACGACGGCCGCGTCGCGCACGCCAACGTGATCGGCACGGACCCCGACACCGACCTCGCGGTATTGAAGATCGACGTCGGCACCCTGCCCACCATCCAGGTCGATCCCAACCCGCCCCGGGTGGGTGATGTCGTGCTGGCCATCGGCAATCCGTTTGGCATCGGCCAGACCGTCACGATGGGCATCGTCAGCGCCTTGCAACGGCAACTCAGCCTGTCGCCCTACGAAGACTTCATCCAGACCGACGCTGCCATCAATTCCGGGAACTCGGGCGGCGCCCTGGTCAACACGGAAGGCCAGCTGGTCGGCATCAACACGGCGATGCTCAACCGCGGCGTGGGTGCGCACGGCATTGGCTTTGCGATCCCGGTACGCACGGCCAAGCGGGTGCTTGAACAGATCGTCGAACACGGCCACGTCGTGCGCGGCTGGCTGGGGGTGGAAGTAGGCAACGTGGTGGTGGCGGCCAATTCCGGCCTGCCCGCGGCCGCCCGCGGCGCCACCGTGCTGGACGTCTACCCCGGCGGCCCCGCGGCCCAGGCGGGCATCCAGCCGGGTGACATCCTGTTGAAACTGGGTCGGCAGCCGATCACCGACCCGTTCGATTTTCGGACGCGCGCGGCCGAACTCAGGCCCGGCAGCACGATCGAGGTATCCGGGCTGCGCGCGGGGATGCCGTTCCACCTCAGCGCCATCCTGGCGCAACGGCCCAGCGCCCCGCCGCCAACCGGCGCGGCGCCGGCACCTCAGTAACGCAGCAGCGAGCGCAGCGCCACGCCCGCCGGCCAGCGCGCGCGACCCTGCAGGGATTCGAGCTCGACCACCACCGCGGCGCCGGCCAGCGTGGCACCCAGCCGATCAAGCAACTGCCGCGCGGCCAGCAGAGTGCCTCCGGTTGCGAGCACATCATCGACCAGCAGCGCCCGCGTGCCCGGTGCCAGCGCGTCGGCGTGGATCTCGAGCCGCGTATGCGCGTATTCGAGCTCGAAGTCGATGCCCAGCGTCGCCGAGGGCAATTTGCCGGCCTTGCGCAACGGGACAAACCCAACGCCGAGCGCGGTGGCCAGCGCCGCGCCAAAAATGAAACCACGCGCTTCGATGCCACACACCGCGGCAACCCGCTGGCCGCGCCACGGACGCGCCAGTGCGGCGATGCACTCGGCAAACGCACGCGCATCGGCCAAGAGCGGCGTGATGTCCTTGAAGAGGACCCCGGGACGCGGGAAATCGGGCACATCGCGCACCAGCGCCGCCAGCCGTGCGCGCATGGCCGCGTCGATGCCTGCACCGGCGGCCGGCACGCTCAAGCAGGGGTGGGCTTGACCCGCCACGGCCGCAACGGCTTCCTGGCTGGCGCGGCGGCGGGCGCGGCACCCGGCACGCCGCCTTCGGCGGGTTCGGCGGCCAAGGGCGCGCGCAGCATGTCAACAATGTCCCGCACGACCGGGGCCGCGGCTTCAACGCACGGATCCGGCACGCTGACGGTCAGAAAATCGCGCGCCGGCAGCTGTCCCACACCGCCGATCAGGTACTCGCCATTGACGAATGCCGGAATGCCCGCCTGCGCCAGCGCATCCTTGACCAGATGCGCATCGACGATACCTTCCGCGTGGTAGACCGTTCGCATGCCTCCAAGCTAGCGCCGCGGCCACGCCACCGCAAGCGCTGTTGCGTGGCACGCCGCCCAACCGCTGCCCGTCCGGCAGCCGGCACACCCATGACCCCTGGCCGGCCGGGCCTGATGCTGCACAATGGCATTACACTTGCTGGCTGTCTTGCTCCGGAGCCATCCATGGCGACCGAAAACGCGCCCGTCGCAACCAACTTCATCCGCCAGATCGTGCTGGCTGACCGCGCATCGGGCAAACACGGCGGCCGCGTCGCCACGCGGTTTCCGCCGGAGCCAAATGGACACCTGCACCTTGGCCACGCCAAGGCAATCTGCCTTGATTTTGGCATCGCGGAGGAATTTGGCGGCACCTGCAACCTGCGTCTGGACGACACCAATCCCGGCAAGGAAGACCCGGCCTTCGTGGCGGGCATCCAGGACGCCGTGCGCTGGCTCGGCTTCCAGTGGAGCCAGCTGCGCCACGCGTCCGACTATTTCGAGGTGTTCTACCGGGCGGCGCTGAAGCTGATCGGGGACGGCAAGGCCTACGTCGACGATCTCGACGCCGACCAGGTGCGCGCCTATCGGGGCACCCTCATCGAACCGGGGCGCGATTCGCCCTGCCGTACGCGCACGGTCGATGAAAACCTCGACCTGTTCCGGCGGATGCGTGCAGGCGAATTTGCCGATGGCGCCAAGACCTTGCGGGCAAGGATCGACATGGCGTCCGGCAACATCAACCTGCGCGATCCGGCGCTGTACCGCATCCGCAAGGTCACCTACCAGAACACCGGCGACGCGTGGCCGATCTATCCGATGTATGACTTTGCGCATTCGCTGTCCGATGCGCTGGAAGGCATCACGCATTCCTTCTGCACGCTGGAGTTCGAGGATCACCGGCCGCTGTATGACTGGTGCGTGGACAACGTGGATTTCCCGAATCACCCGGAATTGTGGCAACCGCTGGTCGACCGGGGGCTGCCTACGGCGCCGTGCAAACCGCGCCAGATCGAGTTTGCGCGCGGCAATCTCTCCTACACGGTGATGAGCAAGCGAAAACTGCTGCAGCTCGTCAACGAACACCACGTCGACGGCTGGGACGATCCGCGGATGCCAACCCTGGCAGGGCTGCGCCGGCGTGGCTTCCCGGCGGCGGCGATCCGCACGTTCTGGGAACGCGCGGGACTCTCCAAACAAAACAGCGTGATCGACTACGGGGTGCTGGAAGCCTGCGTGCGCGAAGACCTCGACGCCCGCGCGCCGCGGCGGATGGCGGTGCTGGACCCGCTCCGGATCACGCTCGCCAACGTGCCCGCGGACCACGTTGAAACGCTCACGCTCGCCAACCATCCCAAGGACGACTCGCTCGGCACGCGCGAGGTGCCGTTTGCACGCGAGGTACTGATCGAGCGCGAAGACTTTGCCGAAGTGCCGCCGAAAGGTTTCAAGCGGCTGGTGCCGGGCGGCGAAGTGCGCCTGCGCGGCGTTGGCATCGTCAAATGCGAGGAAGTCATCAGGGACGCTGCCGGCGGTGTCAGGGAACTGCGTTGTACGCTCGACCCCGAAACCCGTCACGGCCTCCCCGGCGCCAACCGCAAGGTCAAGGGCACGATCCACTGGGTCAGCGCCCGGCACGCGATCCAGGCCGAGGTACGCCTGTATGACCGCCTGTTCGACGCCGCGGACCCCGACGCCAACATCGATGGCAAGACCTGGCTTGACCACATCAATCCCGGCTCGCGCCGGAGCCTCACCGGTTACCTCGAACCATCCTTGCGCGACGCGGCGCCCGAACAGCGATTCCAGTTCGAGCGCACCGGTTATTTCGTCGCCGACCGCAACGACCACACGCCCGCCAGACCGGTGTTCAACCGCACAGTGACCCTGCGGGACTCATGGGCGGCCGGACACCGCTGAACCGCTGAAACCGCGGCCGTCCCTGAAGGCACGGCCGGAGCGCCCCATGCTTCCTGATCGCCGCGCGGGCCGCCGGCTTCTCCGGTTTCTTCAGCGCCGGCGGAATTGATCCCGGCCGCCACGCGATCCCTGCGGGTCGACGTGGAACCGCGCGCGCAAGGCCTGTTGGCCGGACCGGGTAACCTCCAGTGCGCGGCTTCCGGTGTCGCGCACGACCCAGCCGCGCTGTAGGAACCGGCACAGCAACGCGGCTCCGAGCGCACCGCCGATGTGCGGGCGGCGTTCGCTCCAGTCCAGGCACGGGTAGGCCAAACGACGGTGCCCCCGCCGCAGCGCGCCGACGTCGATGTCCAGCCCCCGCAATCCCGTGACACCGGCGGGCGTGACGCTGCAGTCGGCCCCGGCAGTTGCCGGTGGCCGCAGCCAGCGCATCCTGAGCAGACGCGCGCCCAGTGCCACCGCCCACGTCCCGGCCATGTGGTCGTAACAGGTGCGCGCGGCACGCAATGGCACAGGCGTGCGCGGCACGAACGGCGCCTGCCGCACGGCGCCCGCCAGCGCGCGTACGCGTTGGGCCGTTTCCGCATCGCGCAACGCGTAGTAACGCCGCCGGCCCGTCGCCGCGACGCGCAGGAGGCGTTGTTCGAGCAGCGCGGCGAGCTGCGCGTCCTGCGCCACGGCGGTGACCCCGGCGGCCCGCGCCAACTCGGCGGCCGTACGCGCACGTCCGTCCAGCAGACAGCACAGCGTGCGCAGGCGCGCAGGGTCGGCCGCAGCCGCGACGCCACCCGCCTGCATCGACGCGGGATCGGTCGTTCGCATGCGCCCACGCTAGCCACCGCGCGGACGCGGCGCAAGCGCTGCCGCGCCGCATGCCGCCGGATGCGGCATCATGCACAACCATGCAGTGGCTTCCGCGCGCGCGCTGGTTGATGTTGTTGCTGGTTGCCGTGGCCGGCGGCACGCAGGCCGCGCCCACCCGCACCGGCCTGCAGGCGGACGTCCGGTTTGACTCCATGCCCGCTTTCGCACGCAACGGCGCACTGCTGCGCAGGCTGCAAAGTCCGCTTGAGGCGCTGCACACGCGGCAGGCACTGGCGGGCAGGCGCGGCGCGTTGGAGGCATCCCCCATCGACCCGGACGCTGCACGCTTCGCGTTGTATGTGCCACCGCCACCCGCGCCGGCGGGCGGCTACGCGCTGCTCGTATTCGTGCCACCGTGGAACCCGGCGCGCGTGCCCGAGTCGTGGCTGCCCGCGCTGGATCGCAGCCACACGATCCTCGTCACGGCGGCCGGGTCCGGCAATGCCGCCGACGTCGCCAACCGCCGCGAGCCGCTGGCGCTTCTTGGCGCCCATGGCGTCATGCAGCGCTACCGGGTCAATCCGGCACAGGTCTACGTTGGCGGCTTTTCGGGCGGTTCGCGGGTCGCCTTGAGGCTGGCACTGGGCTATCCCGACCTTTTCCGCGGCGCCCTGTTGGACGCCGGCAGCGACCCCATCGGCACCGCCGCGGTGCCGCTGCCACCCGCCAAACTGTTGCACCAGTTCCAGGACACCTCGCGCCTCGTGTTCCTGACCGGTGAGGACGACGTGGTACGGCAGGCCCAGCTGGCGCGCGCCAGCGCATCGCTGCAGCACTGGTGCGCATTCAACACGCGCAGCATCACCTTGCTGCGTACCCCACATGTCCTGGCCGATGCCGCCGCCGTGACCCGGGCCCTGGCGTGGCTGCAGCGGCCGGCGGCACCACCCGCGGCGCGCGTGCAAGCCTGCCGCGCGAGAGTCCACGCCCAACTCGACGCCCGGGTGACGCAGGTACGCGCGTTCATGGCAGCCGGCCGCGTCAACCAGGCCGCACGCACGTTGGCACGCGTGGACGCGGTCTATGGCGGGCTCGCGGCACCCGCCAGCGTCGAGATCCTGCAACGCATCCAGGCCAAACGCCCGCTGGCCGGCCGGCCTCCAGAGGGAAGCGGGCCATGACCCAGCCGGTACCCATCCTGCGACCGGCACCGGTCCTGCCCGCGTGGGTCGCGGCCAGCGTTGACTTCGCCCACGCCTATAACGGGAGCGGCGCGCAGATCCGGCTGGCGATCACTTTGGCGGGCCTCAACGTGGAGCACGCCACCGGCGGGCCGTTCGGCGCCGCGGTATTTGCGGACGGCGGCCGTCTGGTCGCCGTCGGCGTCAACCGGGTCGAACCTTTGCGATCGTCGCTCGCGCACGCCGAAATCGTCGCGCTCGTGGGCGCCCAGCGGCACGTGGGCCGTGCGCGCCTCAACGCGGGCGGCGGCCACTACACCCTTGCCACCAGCGCGCAGCCGTGCTGCCAGTGTTACGGTGCAATCGTGTGGGCCGGCCTCAGCACGCTGCTGATCGCGGCCCGCGCGGAAGACACCGAGGCCCTGGCTGGATTCGATGAAGGCCCGTTGCCCGCGGATTGGGCCGGTGAGCTGATGCGGCGCGGTGTGCGGGTGGTGCGCGACCTCGAGCGCGGCGCCGCGTGCGCCGTGCTTACCCGCTACCAGGCGGGTGGCGGTGTACCCTACTAGTCGTGACCCGCGTCATTAGTGGACCCCCGCGTTTCGCCTGGTTCAAGTTAACCGGCTATCCTTGCGGCGGCCTGATCCATACGCTGCCGTTGCGACCCATGAGCCGATTGCGTGCCTTCGCTCCCTTGCTGTTCCTGATCGCGATCGGGATCGCGGTAGCCGCCAGTGGCGTGCTGCAGCAGCTCGCACCCAATCGCATCATGGCCGAGCAAGCCGGGTGGCTGTATGCAATCGCGGCACACCCCACGCTGGCGTACGTCATTTTTATCCTGGTACTGACCCTCACCATCGCGACCGCGATGCCGGGCCCGCTGTTCGTCATCATCGCCGGCGGCATGTTGTTTGGCATGGGCCGCGCCATCGGCCTGTCGCTGATCGGCGAGGTGTTGGGATCGTTGCTGTTGTTCTACGCCGCACGCCATGCGTTCGGCGCCGGCAAACGTCCACCGCCAAGATTCGTGGAACGTGTGCGCCAGGGCTACCAGGCGAACCCGGTGTCCTACACGCTGTTCCTGCGCTTCGTTCCGCTGTTTCCGTTCGGTGGCGTCACCATCGCACTCGCGTGGTTGCGCTGCCCGGTGTGGTTGTTCACCGTGGCGACCGCCCTGGGTGGGGCGATCATGCTGGTGTTTGAAACGGCCATCGGCGCGGGAGTCGGACGTTCCATCGCGCAGGGCAAGGGGATCTCGCCAAGCATGATCCTGGAGCCGCACATCTGGCTGCCGCTGGTTGGCCTTGGCCTGTTGGCGCTGGTGCCGGTGCTGCTGCAGCGGCTGCGCTCAGATACTTCGGCCGAGTGAGGCACCGGCGGGCCTGAGCGGTTCGAACCCGGCCGCGGATTGGCGTGCATCAGCCGCCGTCGCCTGAGCTTCAACGGCTTGCGACCGTTGGGCGCATGCACCGGAAACCCGGGGATGCATCGCCGTTGCACCGTTTCCGGGTCACCGGTCCAGTTACGGATCTGGCCACGGCGCCATGCAATGCCCGGAGGGCGCGTACCCGTCGCCGCCGATGCGATATGCCGCCAAATGCGGCGTGCGGACGACCATCCACGCGCGAGTACCCCCGATGCGGCGAGCCTGGCCGCACCCGGGGGCGTACAAACCGTTTGGCGGACAAGCTCAATGGACATGCCCCGCGCAGCGCAGGAACGCATCGAGCAGCGCGCCACGGTATTTTTGCCGGTGGATCAGCACGCACAGCTTGCGCCGCAGGTCGAGAAAGGGCGTCTTCAATGCCTTGATCCGGCCGGCCGTCAGCGCATCGGTCACCGCCACTTTCGGCAAGCAGGCGATACCGAGCCCGGCCACGACCGCCTGTTTGATCGCCTCGATCTGATCGAGCTCCAGCACGACTTCGCCGGGCGGAAGCCGCGCCAACATGCGTTCGCTGATGCTGCGTGTGGCCGAACCCGGCTCCCGCAGTATCCAGCGTGCACCCGCGAAATCCGCCGGCTTCAGGCTGCGCTTCGATGCCAGCGGGTGCTGCGGGGAGGTACATACCAGCAGCAGGTCGTCGCGCCACGGCCGTACTTCCAGTTGCGGATGGGCCACCGGTCCTTCCACACAACCGACGTCCAGGCTGTGGTCGAGCATCGCCGCCGCGATGGTGTTGGTGTTGGCAACGCGCAGCCGCACCAGGACGCGGGGATACAGGCGGACAAACTTGCCCAGCAGTTCACCGACGTGGTAGTTGCCGACGGTATTGCTGGCGCCGATGCGCAATTCGCCGGTCAGCACGCGCCCTTCATCGCTGGCGTGACGGGCGAACTCGGCGTGCCGCTCCAGCAGCTCCTGCGCCATGGGCAGCAATTCCCGGCCGCGTTCGTTCAGGCGCAGGCGGCCGCGCTCGCGCGCGAACACGGGCGCATCAAGTTGGCGCTCCATCTCCGCCAGCGCCATGCTGGCGGCGGGTTGCGTCATGTGCAGCCGCTCGGCGGCGGCACGCGCGCTGCCCAGCCGCGCAACCTGCACGAACACCTCGAGTTGGCGCAGGCTGATGTGGGTCATCGCGGTACCTTGTACACGGCCCTACGCGGCCGCGCGCATGGTGCGTGCGCGCCGCCCGAAGCTCCGGTGGAGGCGCGCAGCGGTGCATCCGCCGGGCAGATCCCGACCCTGGCGCGGCTTCCACCCCGCACCAGACATGGGGCCGCGTCGACATATATACGCGTCTTATCGATGTGATAAAGCATGGTTAATTGTACTTATGCCAAGACCCGTGCAACATCGCGGCATCCACACTACGGAGATGCCTGCGATGCGCAAGATCCGGTTGTTGCTTCTGCCCGCGCTGCTGTTTGGCGTCGTGATTGCCGCTGCCGCGAAGCCGCCGGTCCTGTGGACCCCGCCTCCGGGGTTCTGGAGCACGCCCACCGTTCCGGGTTACGGCAGGATCCACTACATGCCAAAGGACGCCTACCAGCCCGATCCCAGCCAGACCTATAAGATCGTGTTTGCGCTGACCAAGGCGGGTGCCAAACCGGATGACGTCAGCCCGTCGCTGGACCACATCGCACGCACCGTCAACTTGTATGTTGCCGCCGGGGTGCCGCTGTCGCACCTGAAATTCGTCGGCATCGCGTACGGTGCGGCCACACCGCTGGCGCTGGACAACGCGCACTACCGCGCTGAATTTGGCGTCGACAACCCCAACCTCAAGCTGGTCCAATTGCTGCGCAAGGATGGCGTCGACATCGCGGTGTGCGCACAAGCCGTCGCCGAACACGACTTCAAATACGCCTGGGTGTCGCCACACGTCACGCTGGCACTGTCCGGCCTGACCACCGTCACCGTCCTTGAACACCAGGGCTACGCGTTGATGCCGCTGTGAGCGGCCCCCCTACCGACGGAGATCCTTCCATGCGTACCGCTCGAATCCACCGCCTGCGCCTTGCCGGAAGCTGCGCGCTGGCCCTGGCGATCGCGCCGGGACTGCTTGCCGCCGCACCCGCAACGCGGTCGCCCGCCACGCCGCAATCTTGGCCGATGTATGCGCTGGCGCCCGGCCACAATGCCTGGCACGCGTCCGACTTTCCCGCGCTGTCCTGGCGCTACGCGGTGCCGGGTGCTGCCGAGGCCAACGCCAGCCGGCTGCTCAATCGCACCATGATCCGCGATCTCGTGGGCTTTGCCGTGGGCGTGGCGGTGGTGGACGGCACCGTCTATGCGACCAACGATGACGGCTACCTTTATGCGGTGGACGCGCGCACCGGCAAACTGCGCTGGCGCTTCCACGCGTTCAACCAGTTGATGGGCACGCCGATCGTCGCGACGGTCGATGGGCGCCGGCTGGTATTTGTCGGCGCCGGCAATTCGGTGTTTGCCTACAGCCACGCGGTCAACTTTGCCAAACCCGGTGCGCGGGTCATCCGCGGCAACGGGCTGTCGGCGATGTTCGCGGTGGACGCCGCGACCGGCAAGCAGGTGTGGGTGTACCCGACGCAGGGCGAGGACATGCCCACTCCCGTCTTCGACAGGGGCCGCCTGTTGTTTGGCAACGGCGATGGCCACGTCTACGCGTTAGCGGCGGCGAGCGGCCAGCTGGTCTGGAAGACGCCGATCAAGTCGTTCGTCAGCATGTCCTCGGCCACCCTCGATCCCGGGCGCGGCGTACTGGTGATGGGCGGCACGCAGCCCAGCGCGATCCACGGCCTCGATGCCGAGACCGGCAAGTTGTTGTGGTCGGTGACGCCGCCGGGCGTATTTTCCAGCAGCGCCGGGGATGGCACGCTGGCCATCCACGGCAGCACCGCCATCGGCCAGATCGAAACGCAGGACGATGCACAGGCACGCAGCGGTGAATCATCTTCCCAAGAACTGGCGATCGATCTTGGCAGCGGCAAGATCCTTTGGAGCACAACGCTCGGCGGCGGCAAGGTTCCACCGCGCAACAAGGATGCGGTGCCGACGATCGTCGCTGGCGTGGTCTATACCGGCAGTCCCGTCACGCACCGGGAATACGCGCTGGATGCAGCAAGCGGCAAGATCCTGTGGCAGCGGGCGATGCCGGCCAGCATGAAGGCCGCACCCGCCGTGGTCGGGAACGCCGTGATCCAGCCCACCGCCTCGGGTGACATCGTTACGCTGGACAAGGGCAGCGGCAAGATCATCCACACCTACAACGGGCACCAAGGTGGCTACGGGCCGCAGAACGCGGTGGTCGTCGGCAGGACCCTGTTCATCGGCACCAACGCCGGGACGCTCCAGGCCATTCCGCTGGAGAAGCTGGCGGTACGTCCATGAACACTGCGCTGCACACACTGAGAACGATCATGCACCCGGCAACGCGCCACGCGACACTCGCCATGATGTTGCTTGCCCTGCCGACCGCTGCTGCGTTCGCCACCGATGCCGCCACCATCGCGCAGCACGGCAACGGCCGTGGTGCGCCGGCATGCGCCAGTTGCCATGGTGCCGAGGGCGGTGGCCAAGCTGCCGCAGGGTTTCCGCGCCTCGCCGGTCTCAACGCTGCCTATCTGCGCAAGCAACTGGACGACTTTGCCAACGGTACGCGCGCAAATCCGGTGATGCAGCCGATCGCCGCCGCGTTGAACGAATCCGAACGCAAGACCATGGCCGAGTATTACCACCGCATGCCGGTACCGGCGGCATTGTCCAAACCCGTCACGCGCATGCCTGCCGATCACAGCCTCGGCGCGCGCCTGGCGTTGCGTGGACTGTGGGGCAAACAGGTGCCGGCCTGCGTGGCGTGCCACGGCCCGCACGGCATCGGTGTCGGCGCGCATTTCCCGCCGCTGGCCGGGCAGCCGGCCGCCTACATCGCGGCACAGCTCAACGACTGGAAACAGGGCACGCGGCACAATGACCCGCTGGCGCTGATGCAGCATGTCTCTTCGGCGCTCGACGAGCAGGACATCCACGCCGTCGCGGCGTGGTTTGCCGCGCAACCGCTGGCTGCCAAGGGAACCACGCCATGAATCCGCGAACCGCCGTGTGCTGCGCGAGCATCGTCGGGGCCGGCCTGCTGCTGGCCGGCTGTTCGCACCCCACGCCGGCTGGCACAGTGGTGGCCGCTCCCACGCGGTCGACTTCAGGCACGCACGTTGCGGCGGCCACCGGTCACCCGCCGCCGGGCGTCAACCAAAACAAGGCCCTGGTTTTCACACCGCCGCCCGAATCGGCCATCCCGGACGACGCATTTGGCGCGATGGTGCGCAAGGGCGAGGCCATCTTCACGCACACCCGCATCAACGCCGGCGGTTTCGTCGGCAACGACCTCAACTGCAGCAACTGCCACCTTGATGCCGGTCGCCGTGCAAACTCCGCGCCGCTGTGGGGTGCGTATGTGCGCTACCCGATGTACCGCGCCAAAAACCACCAGGTCAACAGCTTTGCCGAGCGCCTGCAAGGCTGCTTCCGCTTCAGCATGAACGGCAAGGCGCCGCCGGCCGATGGCGAGATCATCAAGGCGCTGACCACCTACGCATTCTGGTTGTCGCACGGCGCACCGACCGGCGTCACGCTCGCCGGCGCCGGGTTTCCCAAGCACGGCTTCGTGCCGCCCGAGCCACCCAGTTACGCGCGTGGGCAACAGGTATTCGAACACACTTGCGCGCTGTGCCACGGTGCCGAGGGCCAGGGTCAACGCGTGGCCGGCACCCTGGTGTTCCCGCCGTTGTGGGGGCCAGAATCCTTCAACTGGGGCGCCGGCATGGGCAACCTCGACAATGCCGCCGCGTTCATCAAGGCCAACATGCCGTTCAGCCGTGGCGGTATCCTGAGCGACCAGGCCGCCTGGGACGTGGCTTATTTCATGGACGCGCACGAACGTCCGCAGGATCCCCGCTTCACCGGCAGCGTAGCCGCAACCCGCAAAACATTCCATGACACGAAAATGTCGTTGTACGGCACCGTCGTGAATGGCCACCTGCTCGGCTCCGCACCTGCCGGCAAAACCGGCGTCCACTGATTGGAGATCATCATGCACAAATGGCTGGTATTGGGGATCACGGGCACGCTTGCCGCCGGTGTTTCGATCGCGGCATTGGCACAGGGCACTTCGGGCAACGCGGCAGCACGCGAAATCGCCACGGCCCAGGTGCATGCCCGCGTCGCATACAAGATGGATTCGGTGGCGGGGGCCCAGCTGCACCTCCACCACGCCGTCAATTGCCTGGTGGGTGTCAACGGGACGGGCTATGACGCCGCAGCCGAGAAGTTGTCGGCCAATCCCTGCAAGGGGCTCGGCCATGGCGCGCTATCTGATTCGGCAGGCAACGCGCGCCTGCACGGCACGCTGGAGACAGCACTAACTGACGCACAGGCTGGCCTCAAGAGCGATGACCTGAAGACCGTACACGCCGATGCCGGGAAGCTCGTGGCTGCCCTCAAAGCCGCCCACCGGCAGGTTCACCATCAAGCCACGCCCTCGTCGGCGCGTTGAGTGGCCGCATCCCCGGTGACGCCGCCGCCTGCGCTTGGCGGCGAGCGGCGGCGGTGCGCCCAAAGGCCCGCGGTGAAGGCAACGACAATGAGCCCGTGCACGAAGGCGCCAGCATGTCATTTCGATCGGTGATTTCAACCCCACGCGCCGCGCTGGCCGTCAGGCTGGCCGCCACGCTGGCATTGGGCTGGTGTGGTGCCGCGGGGACTGCCGCAGCCGCGCCGGAAAGCCTATTGCCGGCACCGGCGTATGTCACCTTGCAATCCAGCAACGCGGTGGAGAATATCGCCACCGGTAAGGTTTGGGGCGACCTTCCTGGCGCCCATTACGACGCGGCAAGTCCGGATGGAACGTTGCTGCTGGTCAGCAGCAGCACCACCCCGGACGTGTACCTGGTCGCCACGGCGACGGGCACGAAACTGGCGACTTTCGACATAGGGCAGACGCCGCAGGGCGTGGCCATCGGGCCAGGTGGACGCTGGGGGCTCGCGGTCAGTGCCGGTACCGGCACGGTCGCGGTTATCGACCTCAAGACCCGGAAGGTGGCCAGGAAGATTGCAGTGGGCAAGACCCCACACAATGTCCGTTTCGCGGCGGACGGCAAACGGGCGTACGTGACCCTGCAAGGCGGCACCGGTGTTGCCGTCCTCGACATGCAAACGCTGGCCAAGACGGGGGAAATCCCTGTGCCGGGCATACAAGGCCCGCACAATCTCGATGTGTCGGCGGACGGCCACACGCTGTGGGTACGCGATCTGGCCGGCCATGTGGCAGCGGTGGATCTGGCGACGGGCAAGGAACTTGCGGTCATCAAGGTCGGCGCCGGCCACGCCGGAATCGATGTGATTCCAGGCGGTCGCTATGTGTTCACCGGCGCCATCGCCGACCATGTGGTGGACGTGATCGACCCGCAGACCTTCCGGGTGGTCAAGCGCATCGAGGTCGGGCAAGGCCCCCACGGCGTGCGCGCCAGCCGCGACGGACGCTGGGTTTACGTCGGCGTGACCGCGACCAACCAGATCGCAGTGATCGATACGCACACCCTTGAAGTCGTGCGCCAGATTGCCACCAACGGCAAATATCCGTTCTGGGTCAGCGTCGCGGGCAACGAGTAAAGGCGCCCGCGGACGGCATCGTGCAACGCTGAACACCGCAAAGGGTGCGTGAGGAGTTACCTCGCACCGGGCCGGTCACTGCGCCCCTTGGGGCTAAACCCCGTCCGGCTGCCCGAGGTCCGGTGCCAGGTGGAGTTGCGCGGCAGGCGGAAATCCTGCCACAGCGCGCGCGGCGGTCAAGGGGAGCCAAAGGAGCACCATGAACGCAAGCCGGGCTCTGGCATCAAGGTGGTGGGCCGTGAGGGGTTCGAACCCTCGACCAATGGATTAAAAGTCGCTACATAAATCAATAAGTTACTGATATTCAACGCAATCAGACGTTAGCGCGTGTTACATGATATTTCTTTAGCATCAGTAACTTGCGTTACCTGATGTTAGGGGCAGAAAACTGATCGGTGTACCGCAACTGTACCTGCCGCCCGTCAGCGTGCGATGCCAAGAAACACTGCAAGGCAGCGGTCGATTTCCAACAGTTCATCCGGCGTCACATGCCCGATGACCTCGCCAAGGCGCTCCTGCCGTACGGTCATCGTTTTGTCGATCATGACCTGCGAGGGTCGCGTCAGGCCGTTGTCAGCGCTTGGGGCCAAAGCCACCCGCAGCAAAGGTGCGTCTATGCGGGTGCTGGTGACCGGCAAGACGGTCACGCTGGTGTGCGCACCGTAAGCGTCGGCCTGAACGACCAATGCCGGACGTGGCTTCCCGAAGTCGCCCTGCAGAGCGACGGTGATCAAGTCACCGCGCTTCACGCAGTCCAGCCTTCGACATCGGCCAAAGCCGCATCCATGAACTTCCGGGTGCCGGTATCACGCGCATCCGCACGGGCAGCGGCGAGACACTGCCGACGGCACTCCTTGGCGAATCCCGGTCGCCGTGTATCAGGTACCCAAATTTGCACGGGGCGCAAGCCGGCCCGGCGCAGCTTGGTGCGATGCGTTTGCACGCGCTGGTTGACGCCAGTAGCCATTGTTTGTTCTCCTGCAAATCGTTACATGCAACGCAAGAGTACACCAACACTGCGTTACATGCAACGTCATTGCCCAAGTCAGCAAAGCTGCGCGCCCAGCGCCGCGACGTCAGCTGCGCAACCGACGGAATCTGCGTTCAGTGACGTAGCGCGTCTGACGCGCCGGGCTATCACCACCCGACGTGCTCACCGCAATTGTGCGACCTTGCTTTTCCAGCTCGGCAACGAGTTTTACGAGAATATTCCCCGGATCGAACTCAGGGAGTTCGGCGTCGCGCTCTTTCACAACTTCCCGTCGTGAGAGTATCCCGCGCATCTTCTGCAACGCCTTCGAAACCGCCTGCCGCGACACGCCAAGTTGACGAGCGATCTCCGACTGCGACAGCCCTTGCCCGTGCAGCTCATATGCCTTCTCTTTCAACGAGCGGACTCGTTTTCGGTCAGCATCGGGCGAGTGCAATCGGGCGTGGACAAGATCGTAGGCCGCCTTCCGCTGGGCCGCAGTGGTCGTCGGGCCGGTGGGCGTGAACTCAACCGAATACTCGCTCACCGCCCAGCCGCGCTGATGCTCTAGTTCGTTTCGAAACGCACGCTTGTAGCGGTGATCCACCCGATACCGTGACTCCGAATCACTCGGGTTATGCACACTACAAAACCGTTTGTTCTTTGAATCCATTGCCGGATCATCGGGAGAGGCTTGCTGGCAGCTGGCGTACTCGGTCGGCCTCCAGCACAGCTCACAAAATTCGCGAAACCTTGGTGTGCCCTGCATCCCGGCCAACGACGACCTCAGGCTGCTACGGGATTGACGGTCAGGCAACAACTTTCCGAAGAAGCGCAATAGCTCGGCGTGCATGAAGTCCAAGTTGTCACGCAACATCCGGCGTCTATCATCGTCATCAAAACCAAACGCTGGCCACATGATCCATCGGGCGATTTCCTTGAACAGAACACGCCATTGATTCAATCGAAGGCGCTGCGACTCGTATGTCCATCTGCAAGCGGAGTAGTCGACCGAGTTGCTACAACCGAACCCCAAATTCCGCGGCGGTTCGACCTTGTGCATCTCTGACAGACGGTAGCCCTTGAGGACGTAGCCAACCGTTGTACCAGACTGCCCATCGACAAAAGCGGTAAACGGCTCATCGAGATACAGACCTACCAACCGCCAGACTGAGTACCGCCGCGAAGTGATGCTGTAGGGGCAACTCCTGCGGCCAACCATAGACGTTCGAAGATGCGCCACGAACAATTTGACGCCGCGCGCAATCCCCGGATCGACCGCGCCGGCGGAGGCAAGCACGGACTCAAGGTCGTCCAAATCTTCGTTAAGCTCCGCGGCCCGCATGTCAACCTAATCGTTCATAACGTCATTCCATGTTAGCGCAAGCGTTGCCGGATGCTAGCGACGTGTCGCGAAGCATTGGGAAACGCAGAATGACAACCGAAGAGATGATCCTTTCGAGGTACGGCGGACCCCTGCTCACCTACGAGCAGGTCGCCGAATTGCTGCACCGGAGCCCCGGCGGGCTACGGATCACGTTGTGCCGCCGCGGTGAGCTGCCGGATCGCTTGCGTGAGTGCCGTGTGCGGATCGGGCGCCGCGTCCTGTTCCGGGTATCCGGGCTGGTGCACATCGTCGATGCGGCAGCGGCGGCATGAAGCCGCACTCGAAAGCGGCGCCGGTCATTGGCCGCCTGTCACGCGCGTGGGCGGCTGTGCCCGTCGATCTCATGGAGGAACGGGCGCTGAGCCCGACCGCGCGCCTCGTGCTTATGTACCTATTGGCGCTCACCGGACGTCCCGGCTGGATCATCTACGTCGGACAAGTGCGCGCAGCGCTGGGTTTGGGCCGTTATGCGTGGATGGAAGCCCGCAAGCAGCTTGAGTGCCTGGGCTACTACTGGTCGGAGCGGCAGCAGGATGCCGACGGCACGTGGACGTGGGTTCATGTGGTTTCCGACACCCGTGAAGTACGTAAGTCATTGAACACCCACGAACACCATCCCCCCAATCCGTCCATCGTCGGGTTTCCCGTCGATGGGCCACCCGTCGATGGGTTTCCAGACGATATACGTAGTAAGAAAGGACGTACCAATAAAAGACGTACTACTACGTACGCCACGAGCGTCGATGCAGCGCGCTCGCTGGCGTGGCCGCCGGCCCTGTCCGAGGCCGAGGTAGTAGTAGCCGGTGGTCTGATTTCAGAGCTGCCCGCCGTGGCCCAACAGCAACTGTTAGACGAGCTTGCCGGCGCCATGGCCCGAGCTGGCACCATCCACAGCTCTCCGGTTCACTACCTGATGGGCTTGGTGCGGAAACAACGGGCCGGTGAGTTTCACCTGGCCCTTGGCGCCGACGTCGCCAAAGAACGCGTGCGCGCAACCGAGGAAGAGCTTCGGCGGCAGGCGCGCGTGGAGGCAAAGCGCAAGCGCGATGCGCTGGCGCAGACCCCGGCGGCGCGCAGTGCCGCGCAAAAGGCCATGCAGGAATGCGCCGCTGCGCTTGGCATCCGACCGACCAATACCGTATGGCGGTAGCGCGAGACCACAGATAGCACCCGACACGTACATCATTGCCATGCAAAACCAACAACCGCCGACGGACTTCCTACGCTCCCTGCCGAGAGACATCGCCGCGCGCAAGACGGCGTCAACTGGTGCTAAATTGGTAGCGCGAGAAGGGCGCGGTTCGGGCATACTGGACACGCGGAGTTGGTGCAGCCCACTTGGGCCTGAGCTATCGGAAAGGGTCAACCGAAAGGTTGGCCCTTTTTCGTTTGGATTCCGCCGCACCGGATACGGCTTCACGCATCGCTGCGTGCGTCATGCAGCACTCACGCCGATGGGTGGGGGCGCCGCCCCCGCCTCCCCCGCGTTCGCCACGTGGCAGGGGCGCAGGAGGAAGCAGTCCTGCGCCCCTCGCCAAGGCTCTGAACGACTTCACCGCGTCAAGGCCGAGCCGCCTGCGGCGGTCGCTGCGCGAGCCTTGACCCGGCTGCATCGTTCCGCAGAACGCACGCGAAGGAACCTTGGTGCGCCATCGCAGCCCAGTGCGATCAGGTGCGAAGCCCTGAACTCCAACAAGTTGTCCGCGTAAGGAGCCAGCCATGGAAACCATTGTCTTCGCAGGTGCCAAGGGCGGGATCGGGCGCACGACGCTAGCCGTGCATCTCGCTGTTGAGTACGCGCTACGGGGCGCCAAGGTCGAGTTGATCGATACCGACTCCCTGCGATGCGCGACGTACTGGGCCGAGCGAACGACGTACCCGATCACGTGCAACACAACGGCGCCTGATCGAATCGGGCCGGCGTTGCGCCGGGCGGAACGCGATGGCAGCGAACTCGTAATCGTCGATACATCGTTGGGGCTCCGTGGGCGCGAACTCATGGCGCTGCTAGCGCATGCCACCTTGGTGGTAGTGCCCGTTCCACCGAGCGGGTACGACTACATCGCGCTCAGCGCAGAGCTGGCCAACATCCGGGCCGCCAACATCCCCGTTGTGGCCGTCATAAGCCGCGCGCGGTGGAACGACAAACGCGTCGCACCGATGCGGCGGGCGCTTGAGAACGGCGGCATCCGCGTGCTCGATACCGTCGTACATGATCGCGCGCATTACACCGTACTGTCAGGAGAGGGGAAGCTCGCGCGGGACGTTGCGACCAACTGCAAAGCAGCACTCGAAGTGCGCGCGTTGCACCGTGAGATTGACCAACTGTTGATCGCAATGCCGGCCAGCGCGAAGTCGTGCACCGCCCGTGCTACCAAGCGCCGACAGGAAGCATGAATGCTGACATCGAACGCCGGAGCATTGCACCGCTCGCCAACCGCCAATGCGCTGATGGCGCCCATGACCGTGGTTAGGCAAAGGGGCAAGCGGCGGCGCGAAGTTGGATGCCTTTTGTGGCTATGGAGCACGGCCAAAGGGCACGCACGATGAAACCGTGCGCTCCCTTAGCCCTTAGCCCCAAAGCCACAGACCATGCGCCGCCCTCCCGGCGGCAACACACTGATTTATCGCACATTTCGCTTGATACGTTGTAGTACGTGTGCTACGTAATTTCGTATGTGCATGATTGTGCGATTGTTTCTTGTGCTACAGGGTGACACGAAATGTTGAATCAAGACGCCGTAGTTCACGCTTCCTTTCGGGCGACGAAGACGCAGATGGAAGCGCTCAAGGCGGGCGCGAAGGACGCCGGTCTTTCCGTATCCGACTACATTCGCAGCAAGGTCTTTGCGGGCACCGAAGATCGCGGGATTGGGCGCAGCGACCTGGTCGAGCTGAGCATGCAGATCGACGAATGGGGCACGCACATTCTGGCCGAGCTTGCCGCCGCTGTAAGCGGCGACGACCCCGACACGGGGCGCACAGTGCGCGCCGAACCCGACGAACGGACGCTTGGTGCGGTGATCGAAATGTTGTTGCTTACGCGCCTCTCTGCGGACAGTGCAGCGAAGGGCAAAGCGGCCGGGAAGCTGCGCGAGCTTGGCTACCCCGTGTTTGGTTTGGATGCACGAAGTAGGCGCGTAACCGGGGGCGCATGATGCGCAAGACGCGGCACCGCCCGACCATTGCATCGCCATGACCACGGGGCTCCCCGGTCTGACAGCTTCGCGCCGACCGACCGGGTGGGCGGCGCGTCCCGCCAATGCTGCGCAAATCCGTTCACGTTCGGTAAGCTACGGGGTACGCCGGGGCGCGGGGACGCGTGCGGCAACACGCTGACAAGGGTTCCGCATGCCGACGCTCGACTGGGTGAACAAGACGCAGGCCGCCGTGGCCGCCAACGACGTGCCGTACCACCTGCTGCAGTTGCAATCGGTGCACGGCGATCCGGCGGCCGACAACCTGCTGATCCAGGGCGACAACCTGTTGGCGCTGAAAGCGCTGCTGCCGTTTTATCGGGGGCTGGTGAAGTGCGTGTTCATCGACCCGCCGTACAACACGCAAAGTGCGTTCGCGCACTACGACGACAAGTTGGAACACTCGCAGTGGCTGTCGCTGATGTACCCGCGACTCGTGCTGCTGCGCGAACTGCTGGCCGAGGACGGCAGTATCTGGATCACCATCGACGACAACGAGGCGCACTACCTCAAGGTGCTGATGGACGAGGTGTTCGGGCGCAGCAACTTCATCGCTACGAACGTATGGCAGAAGCGCTACTCACGCGAGAACCGCGAGGCAATCGGAGACGTCCACGACTACGTGCTCGTGTATGCACGCGTGCCAGAGAGGTTCAAGGCGACGCGTAACCTTGTACCGTTTTCCGACAAGCAAGCAGCCGTCTACAAAAATACGAACAACGACCCTCGCGGCCGGTGGCGCCCAATTCCGATGACTGCACAAGCGGGGCACGCGACCCCGGAGCAGTTCTATGAAGTGACGACGCCTAGTGGCAAGAAGTACAAGCCACCGGCGGGCCGCTGTTGGGGCGTTTCAAAAGCGACATACGAGCGTCTACTGTCTGAAGGCCGAATCTACTTCGGTAAGAAAGGAGACTCGCAGCCGAACATCATCCGTTATCTGTCAGAGGTGCCAGGTGTTGCGCCGTGGACTTGGTGGCCGTCTGAGGAAGTTGGCCATACAGACGAGGCAAAGAAAGAGGCGAACGTGTTGTTCGGTGGCGACGTGAGTTTCGGCACTCCAAAGCCAGAACGCTTGATCCAGCGCATCATCGACATCGCCACCAACCCAAACGACCTCGTTCTCGACAGCTTCCTTGGCTCCGGCACCACGGCCGCCGTCGCGCACAAGATGGGGCGCCGCTACATCGGCATCGAAATGGGCGAGCACGCGCGCACGCACTGCCTGCCGCGTCTGGAAAAACTCATCGCCGGCGAGCAGGGCGGCATTTCGGAAGCGGTCGGCTGGCACGGCGGCGGCGGCTTCCGGTTCTACACGCTGGGCGAGCCGGTATTCAACGCGGAAGGCGACATTCACGAAGGCGTGCACTTCCCGGCGCTGGCGGCATACCTGTGGCACTTCGAGACCGGCGAGCCGGCCCGCGAGACGTTCGCCACGCCCTTCCTTGGCGTCAACGCGGGGACAGGTTTCTACCTGCTGTACAACGGCATCCTCGGCGATCGCCGGCCGCAGGGCGGCAACGTGCTCACCAGCAAGGTGCTGGCGTACCTGGATGCCGATTTTCCGCACGCCGGGCCGCGCGTGATCTATGGCGAAAAGACCTTGCTGGGCGAGGCGCGCCTGCGCGAGGCCGGCATCACGTTCAAGCAAATTCCCTACGACATCAAGGCGCGCTGACATGTTTACATGGAAGGACTATCAGCGGAAGGCACTGACGGCGCTGGATGACTTTTTTCGCAAGTTGCGCAGCGCGGGCTTGGACGAAGCATGGCGCGCGTGCGCGCCAGTCGCCGAGACGGCCGACGGCAACCGTACGCAGGAACCCTACAGCCGCGATGCGGTGGGCGACGTGCCGGCGGTGTGCGTGCGCATCCCGACGGGCGGCGGCAAAACTTTTCTTGCCGCGCACGCCGTGGCGCGCGTGGGCAAGGCGCTGCAGGACACCGAGGCACCGGTGGCCTTGTGGCTGGTGCCATCCGATGCGATCCGCGCGCAAACGCTGGAAGCCTTGTCCAGCCCGCGCAATCCCTGCCGCGAGGCGTTGACGCAATACTTCGGCGAACGCGTGCGCGTATGCGCACTGGACGAACTGGCCACGGTTGGCCCGCAGGAAGTGGGCCGCGCGGCGGTCGTGGTGGTGGCCACCATCCAGTCGTTCAACGTGAAGGAGAAGGCGCAGCGCACGGTGTATTCGTTCGATGAAACCCTTGCGTCGCACTTCCAGGGATTGACGCCGCAGCAGGAAGCCCGGCTGGATCGGGTGACCGAGGCGGACATTGCCGCGCAACCCTATCTGACGCGCGCCGACATCGGCCGCGTGAAGACCTCCATCGCCAACTGGATTACCCTGCACCGGCCCATCGTGATCGTGGACGAGGCGCACAACAACCGCACCGAGCAGGCGTTCGGCACGCTGCGCAACCTGCATCCGGCCTGCCTGATCGAACTGACCGCGACGCCGGCCAAAGGCAGCAATGTGCTGTATCACGTCGGCGCATTGGCGTTGCAGCGTGAGGACATGATCAAACTGCCCATCGTGTTGATGGAACACCCGACCGGCTGGAAGGATGCGGTGCGTGACGCCATTCTGACGCGCGATCGGTTGGAAATGCTGGCCGCCAAAGAGAACGACTACATCCGCCCGGTCTTGTTGTTTCAGGCCGAAGCGAAGAACGGTGAAGTGACGGTGGAGAAGTTGCTGGAACACCTCACCAGCGTAGATGGCGAGCACATCGCCCGCGAACAGATTGCGGTGGCGACGGGTAACCAGAAAGAGCTGGACGGCATCGTCATCGGCGAGCCCGGCCCGATCCGCTACGTCATCACCGTGGAGGCGTTGAAGGAAGGTTGGGACTGTCCGTTCGCCTATGTGCTGTGCAGCCTGCAGGACGCGCGCAGCGCGAAGGACGTGGAGCAGTTGCTGGGCCGCGTGCTGCGCATGCCCTACGCGCGGCCGCGCCTGCAGGTGGAGATGAGCAAGGCGTATGCGCACATCGTGGCGCAAGGCTTTGCACGCGTGGCCGATGCACTGGCCGACCGGCTGGTGAACAACATGGGCTTCGAACGCTACGAGGCGGCGCAAGCGCTGGTCCCGGCGCAAGGCGTGTTGCCCGCAGCGGGCGGCAGCAGCGCGGCGGAGCCGAAGCCGGCCGAAGCCGTCGTGGCGTTGCCGGCGATGCCGACGGCCGCGGTACCCGCGGCGTTGCAGGAAACCGTAGAGCTGCGCCCCACCAGCAACGGCGCCACCGCCATCGTGCGCGGCGAGTTGAGCGCCGAGGTGGAGGACTTCCTGTTGACAAGCTGCAAGGGCGGCAAGCAGCAGGATGCGGTGAAAGAGGGCATCGAGCGCGAACGCATTCGCCAAGCGGCGTTGACCGCACCGTCGGCACGCGGCGTACCGTTCGCGCCGCTGCCGCAGTTGTGCATGGACTTCGACGGCGCGTTGCAGCCGGTCGAAAAACGCATGCTGGCCTACCTTGGCCAGTTCGATCTATTTGCCGAGCCCGTCAGCTTGGCAGGCTTCGGCGTGCGCGAAAGCGGCAACACATTCGAGATCAACCTGGCCGAGGAAACGGTGCATTACGAGGTCAGCGACAGCGCGCAACTGCACTTGAACGAAGTTTCCCCGCACGCGAACGAAAACGACCTGGTGCGCACGCTGGAAGGCGAGTGCCGTCAGATGGATGTGTTCCCCACTAACCTGCGCAAGTGGCTCCTGGCGGTGTTGCGGCACCTGCAGGGCGACCGGCATTTCACGCTCACGACGTTGGTGCGCGGACAGTTTGTGTTGGCGGAGGCGCTGCGGCACGAAATTGAACGGCGCCGCAAGCTGGCCGTCGGCAAGGGATTCCAAGCATCGCTGCCGGGCTTTGCGTGTGCGCCGCCGCAGGACAACGGATTCCGCTACGAATTCCGGTTCGAGCCGAACCAGTATCCCGGCCGGCCGCCGTTCTACGCCGGACGCTACCGTTTCAAGAAACACTACTACCCCGTCATCCACGACTTGCGCGAGAAGCGCGCCAGCAAGAACGAGTGGGCCGAGGAGTTCACCTGTGCACAAGCCATCGACGTGCATCCCGAGGTCAAGCAGTGGGTGCGCAACGTCGAGAAGGAGCCGCGCTTTTCGTTCTGGCTACCGACCGCCACGGACTACTTTTACCCGGACTTCATCGCCGAGCTGCGTGACGGCCGGTTGTTCGCGGTTGAATACAAGGGCGAGCCGTACAAGACCAACGACGACTCACGCGAGAAGAAGGCCGTTGGCGCGCAGTGGGAGCATTCCAGCGGCGGGCGCTGCCTGTTCCTGATGGCCGTTTCCGATGACGAGCTGGGGCGCGACGTGGCGCGGCAAATCGACGACAAGGTTCGGGGGCGGTAATGGAACCCCGGACGTGTATAGCCGGCTCGATTGCCAAAGGTCGCAATCCGTGAGACAAACGGCGCCGACCATTGCTGGCTGCGGCAAGCGCGGCACTGACTTGAGGGTTGGGCATGGCTGACATTGCGCTATCGCAATCCGATGCGGACGCGTTACTGCGCATGGAGAAAGAGTGCGTAAACAACGACGCCGTAGCTTTCCCCGACCTCGGCGGGCGAATCGAGGTGCCGCTAACTTCAAAGGATCGACGGGAGCTATTTTCGCTCGACATCAACCGAAAACGCATAGCGCTGACTACTGGCTACCAAGCCCGTGGGCGCCAAACCATCGTTTTGGCTCGGCTTGATTTCGCAGCGCCACACCGTAACCCGGATGGTGCTGAAGTCGGCATCCCGCATCTTCACCTATACCGGGAAGGGTTCGGCGACCGATGGGCGTTCCCTGTGCCGGAAGGGATGCTGGCATCACCAGACGACGCCCGCCAAGTGTTACATGACTTCATGGTGTACTGCGCGGTTGTCGCTTTCCCGAATTTTACGTTTGGGCTGTTTGCATGAACACGACAGGCGATCTCGTTGACCGCTACTACGCTTGGCTGAAAGCCAAGACCTCGTGGCGGGAAACTCGCGGGTGGACGGAAATCACCACCCCGTATCTGGATCGTCACAACGACTACATCCAGCTCTATTTGCGTGAGGCAAACGGTGAGTTCGTACTGACCGATGACGGTTACACCATTGCCGATCTCGCCCAATCCGGTTGCGCGCTCGACACAGCGCATCGCAAGGCGTTGCTGCAATCCACGCTCAACGGGTTTGGAGTGCAGATGGGCGACGGTGCAGCACTGGAAGTCAAGGCAACGCCAGACACGTTCGCGCTGCGCAAGCACTCCATGCTCCAGGCCATTCTCGCGATCAACGATTTGTTCTACGTTGCGCGCCCAAACGTCGAAAATTTCTTCTTCGAGGACGTGGCGTTGTGGCTCGACGGCGCCGACATCCGGTACATGCCACGCGTCAGTTTCACCGGCCACAGTCGCTACACGCACCAATTCGACTTCGCTATCCCAAAGTCACGCAACCAGCCCGAACGGCTGCTACGGGTCATCAACAACCCTAACAAAGACAACGCGCAGAATACGGCCTTCGCATGGGTCGATACGAAGGAAGCGCGCCCAGTTGGTTCCATCGCCTATGCTGTGCTCAACGACGACACCCGCGCAATCGGTGAAGCGGTGCTCGAAGCGCTGACAAGTTACGACATCAACCCGTTGCCATGGTCAAAGCGAGAAGAATTCCGGGACAAGCTCGCTGCATGAACACATGCAGCGTTGGCGGCTTGTAGCGACAGTCAGACGCGCACAGCGGGCCGAGTCGCTGGCAGCAAGCGTCGTAAATGGGCGGGACAGCTACCGCGCCTGCGCAATCGCATCGAGCCTTCCCACCAAGTCCTCCGCACGCAGGTGCGTGTAACGCTTGAGCATCTGCATCGACTTGTGGCCGCTGATGGCGGCGACTTCCTGATCGGATAGGCCAGCTTCGACGAGGCGGCTCACGGCCTCGTGGCGTAGATCGTGGAAATGCAGGTCGGCAAGGCCGCAACTATGCTTGATCTCAAGCCACGCCGGATTGAACTCGTACGAGCGGCGTTTGCCATCGTGGCCGGGCTCGCCGAAGAACACGAGGTCGCTGCCGATGGGGCGAACAGGGTTATCCAATGCTGCCCTCAACACCTCCACAGCACGCCGCGTCAACGGCACGGTGCGCGGACTTGCATTCTTGGTGTCGTGCAGGCGAACAACGCGGCGTGTCAAATCGACTTGCTTGCGCGTGAGCGCGCGAATTTCGGACGCTCGCATGCCGGTTTCCAACGCAAGCCGCACGATCCAGCCCAGCATCGGATTGGAATACGCGTCCACGGCACCGAGCAAGCGACGTTCCTCGTCCGGCGACAACCGCCGATCACGACCCGCGCCGGGAGCCGGGCGTCGGATGCTCAGCACGGGGTTGTAGGTAAGCCCCAACCCCCACTCCTTGAGCGCTACCGTGAACAAATGGCCAAGCAGCGCCAATTCCAGGCGCACGGTGTTGTTGCTGCGAGGATGCTGCTTGCCGTCGGCGCCGACGTCGCCGGCAAGGCGCCGGTCGCGGTAACCCGCGATGACTTCCGGCGTCAGCGCGGTCAGCGAATAGCGGCCCAGCTCCGCCGCCAGCCAAACCGCGCGACGGCGCTCACTCTGCTGCGTGCTGGGCTTCTTGGTGGGCGTGACTTCACGCAGGTAGCGTTCCAGCGCGGTAGCGACGGTCATGCGTTCCGCCGCTGCGTTGCGCACGTAGGCGCCGCGTACCATGTCGTCTTCCGTGCGACGCGACCAGTCTTCAGCATCGCGCTTGATGCGGAAGGTCTTTGAGGCCGTGGGCCATCCGGTCTTGCGGATGACCGCCTTCCACGTACCCGACAGCGTTCGGACGATGGTAGCCATGGCGATCCCTCCGGCTCAGTAGTGTACCGAAATTGTACCTTACGGCACTTTTCGGCGCACAACGACGCCAAGGAACGATCAAATAAAAAACCCGCAAAGCGTTATGCCATGCGTGTTACGTATTGGTGGGCCGTGAGAGGTTCGAACTCTCGACCAATGGATTAAAAGTCCACTGCTCTACCGCTGAGCTAACGGCCCCGGGACTATCGGGCATCGCTGCCGCAGCGACGCCACACATGCATCGCGCGGGCAGCCAACCGACGGCCACTCGCGCAGCGAGCCCCGCATTCTAACCGGTCAGCTCCGCGGCGCGTAATGGGTGGGATCGGCGATCCCGGCTTCCGCAAAGCCCCGCGCACGCAGCACGCAAGCGTCGCAATGGCCGCAGGCGCGACCCTCGGCGTCCGCGCGATAGCAGGACACGGTTTGCGCAAAGTCGACGCCAAGCCGGATGCCTGCGCGCGCGATGTCGGCCTTGCCCAACCTGATGAGCGGGGCATGCACACGCAGCGCGCGGCCCTCGACGGCGGCCTTGGTCGCCAGGTTGGCAAGCCGCTCGAATGCGTCAATGAACGCGGGCCGGCAATCGGGGTAACCGGAATAGTCGATCGCATTCACACCACAAAAGAGGTCGTTCGCACCCAGGGTCTCGGCCCAGCCCAGCGCGATGGACAGCATGATCGTGTTGCGTGCGGGAACGTAGGTAACCGGAATGTCGGCTTCGCCGTGCGCGTCATCGTGCTCGGGCACTTCAATGTCGGCGGTGAGCGCCGAGCCGCCGATGCTGCGCAAGTCAACGGCTACGACCTTGTGCCCGGCCGCACCCAGCATCGCCGCTACGCGCGCAGCGGCGGCAAGCTCGGACACGTGCCGCTGGCCGTAAGCCACCGACAGCGCATGACATTCAAAACCATCGGCGCGCGCCATGGCCAGGGTGACCGCCGAATCCATGCCGCCGGACACCAGCACCACGGCCCGGCGCAGATCCGGATTGGGAGCGGCCATCACCAGCGCCTCACTGCTTGCCGGCGACGGCGGGCAGATCCTGCAACCGGTCGCGCGCACGCTTCTCGAGCGGGGTGCCTGGATGACCCTTGATCACGGCGCGGAGCGTAATGCGCGCTGCCGCGTAATCCTTCAGTCCAATTTCGCAGTCGGCGACGCGCAGCTGCGCATCATCCGCCTTGGGACTCGTCGGGTATTTTTGCAGCAGCGTCTGGAACGCCGCCAGCGCAACCTTGTAATTCTGGGTAACGTAATACGAGCCGCCCAGCCAGTAATACGCATTGGGCAGCAGATTGCTGGTCGGGTACTTGTCGATGAACGCCCGGAACCCGCGCGCCGAATCAACGTAGTTGCCAGCGCGCAGCGACTTGAACGCGGCGTCGTAGGCTGCCTGGGCCGCGGCCTTGTCCGCCGCCGACAGCGGCTTGTTGCCGGCCGCTGGATGCGTCGGCGCTGACGCCACGGCCGCGCTGCCGGCCGCAGCCGGCGCGGCCGTTGCAGGCGCCACCGGCGCATGTTCCAGCTTGGTGATGCGCGAATCCAGGTCGACGTACTGCTCCTTGTTCGCCTGCCTGAGCTGCGCCAATTCATGCTGCAACACCTCGATCTGGCCCTGCATCTGCTGCATCTGGCTTTCGAGGTTCTGGATCCGGTTGACAAGGGCCACGCCATTGCCGGGTACCGGGGCGGGCGCCGCCGGCTGCGCCTGCGCCACCTGCGGCAGGATCCCCAAAACAATCATGGCCGCCGTGGCGGCCATGATCTGGCGTATTGCGCGCGGCGAACGGCCGCGCGCAATCACATGTCGTGCCACTATCGTCATTCAGCCGTATAGACGATGTTGTCGCGGCGGTTCTGCTTCCAGCAATCCTCGTTGTGCTCGCGGCACACCGGACGCTCTTCACCGTAGCTGACAACCTTGATCTGGCTGGCCGACGCACCGTCGGCTTCCAGCGCACTGGCCAATGCATTGCCACGACGCTCGCCCAGGCCGAGGTTGTACTCGCGGGTGCCGCGTTCGTCGGTGTTGCCTTCGATGGTCATGCGCGCCATCGGACGGTCACGCAGGTACTTGGCGTGGCACGCGACGATGTCGCTGAACTGCGACTTGATGTCGCTCTTGTCGAAATCAAAGTACACCACGCGCGTGCGCAGGCACGGGTTGGTGGCAAGGTCGGCCGGCGTAAAGGCACCCGACGTCGTTGCCGGCGCGGTGGCGGTGGGGGCCTCGACGGGGGCGGGTTTCACGGCCTGCTTTTGGGCGCAGGCTGCGGCGGTAAGACAAAACAGCGCAATCACGGAGACGCGAACGGTTGCGTTCATGGCGAATCCATCCTTCTTCTTTACGAGTGAGTGAGTGGAATTGTTACAGCGTGGAGCATTGAAGCATTTTGCCAATCAAGACAACGTCAAGGGTTTCGATAGGGTCCCCAAGCCGGTTCACGCACGTCACCGTCACTCAACACGAGACGCTGACGCACACGCCCGTCGGCTGAAACGGCATACAAGACACCGTTAGGGCCTTCGTCGGCGGCGTATAGGAGCATGCTGGCGTTGGGCGCCCAGCTTGGAGAACTGTCGAGATTTCCGGGGGAAACAAAGGTCTCCTGGCCGCCTGTGGAGCGGTCCATGACTGCAATACGATACACGTTTCCGTTGCCTTGCACCATGGCCAGTTTATTGCCATCGTAATCAACGGCGACGTCCGCGTTGTACTGGCCCTGGAACGTCAGCCGCTGTGGCACCCCGCCAGAAGCAGGAATTTCATAGAGTTGCGGCTTGCCCGAGCGATCCGACGTGAAGATGATGTTTTGCCCGTCCGGCGTCCACGAGGGTTCGGTGTCGATGGCGAGATTGTGGGTCAAGCGCGTCAGCGCCCCGCTGCCAAGGTCCATGACGTAGATCTCGGGGTTGCCCTGGAAGGACAGGCTCAGCGCGAGCTTTTTGCCGTCCGGCGAGAAGCGCGGCGCGCCGTTGATGCCGTTCCGGTCCGACACCAGCCGGCGCGCGCCGGTCGCGATGTTCTGGATGTAGATCGCCGAATTGCCACGTTCAAAGGAAACGTAGGCGATCTCCTGCCCGTTGGGCGACCAGGTCGGTGACAGGAGCGCTTCGTGCGACTGCACGACGGTTTGCGGGTTGTAGCCATCGGAATCGGCCACCACCAGCGAATAGTTTGCCTTGTCGCCAAGGCCCACCATGGTGATGTAGGCAATCCGCGTGTCGAATGCACCGCGCACGCCGATGATCTTCTGGTAGATCTGGTCGGCGATCTGGTGCGCGACCCGGCGCAGGTCGCTGCCCTGCATCGACACCGTGTTTTGCAGCAGCATCTGCTGCTTGTTGACGTCCCACAGCTGGTAGTGCGCGCTCAGCACCCCGCCCGAATACGCGGTGGTGCCGACCACGATGTAGTCCTGTTTCAGCTGCTGCCAGGTCGCAAACTGGATCTCGGAACCGGTGGTCGGCGACTGCACGATCTCGCTCGCGGGGAGCGTGCGGAACTTGCCGCAGCGATTCAGGTCCATGCCAACGATCTGGGCCACGTCCACCGGCGCGGCCGGCCCCGAGCCTTGTTGACCGAACGGCACCACCGTGACCGGGATGGCCGACGGTACACCGTTGACGATCTGGACGGTCAGGCCCTGCGCACCTGCCTGCGCCGCAAACAGCACGCCGCACAGGCCCAGCACCAAGACGAGCAAGTGTCTTGCAATTCTCATTTCGACGGGTTCCTCATTGTGACGACGTCACGGTGAAGTTGAACGTGATGTCGCGCTTGAACTGTTTTTCAAACCCCTTGTACGGCAGCGGCGAGGCACGCAGCACGGCAGCCTCCACCGAATGCCTGGCCACATCACTGAACGGACAGCTCGGCAATACTTTGGCAGAAATGACCTGACCGCCGGGTATCTGCACGATTTCGACCGGACACACGACGCCGACCGGGATATTGTCGGGCCGCAGCCAGTTCTGGGTGATTGAATTTTGCAACGCCGCGACATAGGCGTCGTTGCTCGTGCCCGCCTGCCCGGTCATGGCCTGCTTGGCCACCGGCACATTCTGCGCGCTCGGGCTGTCACTGGCCTTGTTGAGATCGGCCAGCTGCGCGGCTTTCTGCTTTTCCAGGTCCACCTTGCGTTCCTGTGCCTGGCTCTGGGCCTGCACCTTGGCCAGTTCCTTCAGGATCCGCTCGGCTTCCTTCTGCCGCGTCAACTCGGCCATCCGCTGCTTTTGTTCCTCTTCCTGCGCCTTCTGCGCCGCCGCAGCCTGCTGCTCGGCGGTCTCGGCCACCTTTTCCTGATCCTTCAGTTGCGGCTGCGGCACCGGCGTTGGCAGCACCCGCACGTTGGCGGGGGGCGGCGGCTTGGGTGCAGGCTCGGCCTTCTGCTCGTGCCGCGGTGATGCCTTCTGCGCATGCCTGGCGGCCGGCGGCGGCGGTGCGCCGGCCGGGCCCACCAGCGTCGCCTCGATCACCGGTCCTTGCAACTGCACCACCTGCGTACAGGTGACCGGGCGCAGGGCTCGCGGCAGGTGCAGCGCGTCGGCAAGCTGTTCCCAGTGCGTGCAGTTGAGCGTCGCCAGCGCCAAAAACGCGACGATGCCAAGGTGCAGCAGCGCGGAATACGCCACCGCGCGCGGAGTGGCTTCAGCGTTTTCCATGACTGGCAGGAACCACCGTGGTGGTGGGTTCACTCATCAGGCTGACCTTGGCCACGCCCGCCTGCTGCAGCAGGCCGAGCACCTGGTTGACGCGGCCATAGTCGACCCGTTTGTCGCCGCCAAGCAGTACCGGCACCTTGGGGTCCTGCTTGACGAAGGCGGATATCTCCTGCACCAGGGTCTGGTCGTCGACCTGCTCGGGCGCGTGGCCGTCGAGGCCCAGGGACACGTCGCCTTGCTGGTTGACTTCGACCAGTACCGGCTTTTTGTCGGGCTGCAATGCCTTGGCCGCCGATTGCGGCAACTGGATGTTGGCACCGAGGTTCAGCATGGGCGCGGTGACCATGAAGATGATCAGGAGCACCAGCATCACGTCGATGTAGGGCACGATGTTGATTTCCGCCATCCTGCGGCGGCGGCGCCGGGTGCGCGCTTGCATGGCCATCGCTGCTGCCTCCTGCCGTCAGCGGCTGCGCGCTTCCGCGCGGGCGGGCGGGGCCGCGGCATCGGCTTGCATCTGCCGGTGCAGCACGGACGACAATTCTTCCTGGAACGTGTCGTAGCGCGTGGTAAGGCGCTCGAGCCGGGTCGAGTAGCGGTTGTAGGCCCACACCGCGGGGATCGCCGCGACCAGGCCCATCGCGGTCGCCACCAGCGCCTCGGAAATACCGGGCGCGACGGTGGCGATGGTGGCCTGTTTCAGGCTGCCCAGGCCCTGAAACGCGATCATGATGCCCCACACGGTGCCAAACAAGCCGACGTAGGTGCTGATCGAACCCACGTTGGCGAGGAATTCGAGATTGCTTTCCAGCTTTTCCACTTCGCGCGTGCCGACCACCCGCATCGCGCGTTCGGAGGCTTCCATCACCGCGCGACGATCCTCGCCACCGCGCTGGCGCTGGCGCACGAATTCGCGAAAACCCGACTCGAAGACCGCGGCCAGCCCACCGGCGTCACCGGCGCGATTGCTGACCTCGCGGAACAGCGCGGCCAGGTCCGCCCCCGACCAGAAGCGTTCCTCGAACCCGTCGGCGTCACGCGTGGCGGCATCCAGCATGGCCTTCTTGCGGAAAATGATCACCCACGATGCAAAGGAGAAGAAGATCAGGACGGCCAGCACAAACTTGACCGGCAAACTGGCGTGGATCACCAGATCGAGGATGTTGATGGAACCGTTCATGTTGACTGGTTTTCCTGTATCAAGGCCGCGATGTCACGCGGAATTCTGGATGGCACGAAGGCGCCGGCGGTGACGCACGCGACGCGCACCGTGGCGCGCGCCAGCGTGGCGCCATCGGCGACGCGGGTAATGGCCTGGCGAAAGTCGATGCTGGCCGAGCGCAGGCGTTCAACGCGGACGCTGGAATCCAGCTCGTCATCCAGCCGCGCCGGCTTGTCATAGGCGATGGTCAATTCGCGCACCACGAACACGATCCCGTGCGAGTCACGCAAGGCGCCCTGTTCTACCGCCGCCGCGCGCATCCACTCGGTGCGCGCACGTTCGAGAAAACGCAGGTAACCGGCGTGGTACACCACGCCTCCTGCATCGGTATCTTCCCAGTAAACCCTTGTCCGCCACCTGAACGCCGGTCGCGAAGGAACGCTGCAGCCGGGGTCGGGGCGAGGCTCCCTCGACGCTGCCGCACTGGCCTCCGAGGGCCCTGGAACCATCACTCTGACCCCTCGCCGGCAAACAGGTTCAGCGGCGTTTCGGCGGCGTGCGGCGGCTTCAGGCCAAAGTACTGCCACGCCTTGCGGGTGGCGATGCGTCCGCGCGCCGTGCGCGCCAGCAACCCCTGCTGGATCAGGTACGGCTCCAGTACGTCCTCGATGGTGTCCCGGTCCTCCGCCAGCGCGGCCGCCAGCGAGTCTACGCCCACCGGTCCACCCTCGAACTGGTCAACGATCAGGTGCAGCAAACGCCGGTCAAGCTCATCGTAACCGCCGGCGTCAACCTTCAACATGTCCAGCGCGGCGATCGCGGCCTGCCGGGTAATGTGCCCGTCGGCACGCACCTCGGCATAGTCGCGCGCACGCCGGAGCAGCCGGTTGGCGATGCGTGGCGTGCCACGTGAACGTCGGGCGATTTCAGCCGCGCCGTCGGCATCGCAACTGATGTCGAGAATCTGTGCCGAACGGGCGACGATTTTTGCCAGCTCGCCCGGCGTGTAAAACTCCAGCCGGTGCACGATACCGAAGCGATCGCGCAGCGGGCTGGTCAACATCCCGGCGCGGGTGGTGGCGCCGACCAGCGTGAAGCGCGGCAGGTCCAGCTTGATCGAACGCGCCGCCGGGCCTTCGCCCAGCATGATGTCGATCTGGAAGTCTTCCAGCGCCGGGTACAGCACCTCCTCGACCACCGGCGAGAGGCGGTGGATTTCGTCGATGAAGAGCACGTCGCGCGGTTGCAGGTTGGTCAGCAGCGCCGCCAGATCCCCCGCGCGCTCCAGTACCGGACCCGAGGTGCTGCGCAGGTTCACCCCAAGCTCGTTGGCGATCACGTGGCTGATGGTGGTCTTGCCAAGCCCGGGCGGCCCGAACACCAGCACATGGTCGAGTGCATCGCCGCGTTTTCTCGCCGCCTCGATTGAAAGTGCGAGCTGTTCGCGCATCGCCGCCTGGCCAACATATTCTGCCAAGGTACGCGGACGCACACTGGCCTCGACCACCCGCTCGGCAGGGGTTTCGGCAGCGTCAACGACACGGGTTTCTTCCATGCGCGAATTATGGCAGGGCGGGCGGTTGGCGTCCTGCCGCCTGCACCCGCTCACGCCGGAGCCGGTTTCACCGAACGCGGCCCGCGGGGCGCGTCGAGCCGGTCACCCCACGCCCGGATCCAGCAGCGACCCACGCGGCGGCGACTCGTTGCCGCACCCGTCGACTTCAAATTTCGACCTGGGCGCCAAGCTCGATCAGGCGGTTGCCGGGAATGTTGAAGAACGCGGTCGCGGGCAAGGCGTTCCGCGCCAGGAACGCAAACAGCTTGTCGCGCCACGGCGCCATGCCGGGCCGGTTGGTGGCGACGATCGTCTCGCGCGACAGGAAAAACGTCGTATCCATCATCTTGATCTCGAGGCCCTGTTTGGCGCACTCGTGCAGGGCCTGCGGCAGGTTCGGGTCATCGGCAAAACCAAAACGCAGGATCAACCTGCAAAAGTCGTGCCCCAGATCGGTCAGCTCGATGCGCTCGTCGGGGTCGGCATACGGCGTTTCCAGGGTGTCGACGGTAAGCACCACGTTGCGCTTGTGCAGCACCTTGTTGTGCTTGAGGTTGTGCAACAGTGCGTGGGGTACCGCGTCAGGGTCGCTGACCAGGAAAATCGCGGTGCCCTCGACCCGGGTGGGGGGATGCTCGGCCAGGTTGACGATGAACGGCGCCAGCGCGACACCGCCATGTTTCAACTGCCGCAGCACCAATTCACGGCCGCGGCGCCAGGTGGTCAGTACCGTGAACACCGCGACCGCCAGTACCAGCGGGAACCAGCCGCCGTCCAGCACCTTCAGGGTATTGGCGCCGAAGAATGACAGATCGACCGTGAGCAGGCACAACCCCAGCAATGCGACCAGCGCGGGATTCCATTTCCACATGCGCCAGGCGACGATCAGGAACAGCACGGTGTCGATGCTCATGCTGCCGGTCACGGCGATACCGTAGGCGCCGGCCAGGGCATTGGACGAACCAAAGCCGATCACCACCAGCACCACCATGATCAACAGGATGCGGTTGATCCACGGCAGATAAATCTGCCCGATTTCCTCGTTGGAGGTGTGGACCACCGGCATGCGCGGCAGGAAGCCCAACTGGATCGCCTGGCGGGTGATCGAAAAGGTGCCCGAAATCACCGCCTGCGATGCGATCACGGTGGCCGCCGTGGCCAGTACGATCATCGGGTACAGGCCCCATTTTGGTATCGCGAGGTAGAACGGACTGCTGGCGGCTTCCGGGTGATGCAGCAACAGCGCGCCCTGGCCGAAATAATTGAGCAGCAAACCCGGCATCACGGCAAAGTACCAGGCCCGCAGGATGGCCTTGCGTCCGAAATGCCCCATGTCCGCATACAGCGCCTCGGCGCCGGTGACGCACAGCACCACGGCCCCCAGCACCAGGAAACTGTCCGCGCCGTGGTGCAGGAAAAAGTTGACGCCGTACCAGGGATTGACCGCGCGCAACACCAGCGGGTGCTGCGCGATGTTGTAGGCACCGATCAGGCCGATGCACACGAACCACACGACCATCACCGGGCCGAACACGCCGCCGACCTTGCCGGTGCCGTGTTTTTGTACCCAGAACAACGCCAGCAGTACCAGCACGGTCAAGGGCACCACCCAGTGCGACAGCTGGGGGGCCGCCACTTCCAGGCCCTCGACCGCAGACAGCACCGAGATCGACGGCGTGATGACGCCATCGCCGAAGAACAGCGCCGCGCCCAGCACTGCCGCCAGCGCCACCAGCTTGCGGGTGTAGGGATGATCGCGGGTGGCGCGCTGGGCCAGCGCCATCATCGCCATGATGCCGCCCTCACCCTTGTTGTCGGCACGCATGATCAGGGTGATGTACTTCACCGCCACCACGATCACCAGCGTCCACAACACCAGCGACAGCACGCCCATGACATTGAACGGATGCGGCGGCATGCCGTGCTTGCCGCTGAACGCCTCGCTCAGCGTGTACAGCGGACTGGTGCCGATGTCGCCGAACACCACGCCGATCGCGCCTACGACCATGACGTGCAGGGCCTTCTTGCCAGCGTCGGGGGCAGGTGTCTGGGTTCCGGTCTTGTCCATCATCGCCCCAGCGCCGCGCGCAGTGCCTTGCGGATGATAGCCTCGGCAGCGTCGCCATCGGCGGCCGTTTTCGCCACCAGGCGCGTCGCTTCAGCCGGCTTGTAGCCCAGCTGCTGCAGCGCCGCCTCGGCTTCGCCGCGTGGATCGCGCGGGACATGCGCCGGCGCGCCGGGCACGGTCCCCGGCGTCACCGTCACGCGGTCGCGCAATTCCACCACGATGCGTTCGGCCGTCTTCTTGCCGATGCCGGGGATGCGGGTCAACGCGGCCACGTCACCGGCCTGCACCAGGCGTGCGAACTCGTTGGTCGAGACGCCGGACAGCACCGCCAGCGCAATCCGCGCACCGATGCCCGACACCTTCTGCAGGTTGCGGAACAGCGCGCGTTCGTCCTCGTGCAAAAAGCCGTACAGCGCAACGGTGTCTTCCTTGTGTGCGTAATGCGTCAACAGCGTGACTTCGTGACCGACTTCTGGCAGGTCGTACAACGTGGACATCGGCACTTCCAGTTCATAGCCGACGCCGCCCACCTCGACCAGCACCCACGGCGGGCGCTTGCTGATCAACGTGCCGCGAATCCGGCCGATCATCGCCGATGCCCCCACGCCGCCAGCGGAACACCCGTGCGCAACTCGCTGGCGCGCAGGTGGGCGTGGGTGATGGCGATGGCCAGCGCATCGGCGGCATCGGCCTGCAGCGGCTCATGCAGGTTCAACAGGATGCCGACCATGTGCTGCACCTGCTCCTTGGCGGCGTGGCCCTTGCCGACCACGGCCTGCTTGATGGCATTGGGCGCGTACTCACTCACGGGCAGTCCGCGCCCGACCGCCGCGCAGATCGCGGCACCGCGCGCCTGCCCCAGCTTCAACGCCGAGTCCGCATTCTTGGCCATGAACACGCGTTCGATCGCGGCCTCGACCGGCGCCTGCGCGTCGATGATCGCGGCCAGCTCGTCGTAGATGCGTTTCAGGCGCAACGGGAAAGTCTCTTCATGCACCACCACCAGCGTCGCGCGGCAAATACAGCGCAGGCGTCCGGTCGCATCCGCCTCGATGATCCCGACGCCGGTGCGCTGGCTGCCGGGATCAATCCCGAGGATGCGCAGCGGCTGCGCCATGGCCATCGTCAGGCCGCCGGCAAATCCGCGTTGGAGTAGACGTTCTGCACATCATCCAGTTCGTCGAGCCGGTCGAGCAATTCCTGCACCGCCTGGACCTGGTCGGCGGCGACCGGTACGTCGAGTTCGGCCCGCATGGTAACCTCGGCGTGGTCGGGTTTCAGGCCCGCCTTCTCCATGGCGTCGCGCACCGTTTCAAACGAATCGGGGGTCGTGATGACGTCGATCTGGCCGTCCTCCGGCCATACCTTGACGTCCTCGGCGCCCACCTCGATCGCGGCGTCGGTGATTTTGTCCTCATCGGCGCCCGCCGCGTAGGACAACACGCCGATGCGCTTGAAGAGGTAGGCCACCGAGCCGTCGGTGCCAAGGTTGCCGCCGTACTTGGCAAACGTGTGGCGCACTTCGGACACCGCGCGCTGGCGGTTGTCGGTCACGCATTCGACCAGCACCGCCACGCCGCCCGCGGCATAGCCTTCAAAGTGCAGTTCCTCGTAGACGACGCCTTCCAGTTCGCCGGTTGCCTTCTTGATGGCGCGCTCGATGTTGTCCTTCGGCATCGACACCGCCATGGCCTTGTCGACGGCGGTGCGCAAACGCGCGTTGCCGTTGACGTCGCCCCCGCCCGCGCGGGCCGCAACCATGATTTCGCGCACGAGTTTGGTGAAGGCCTGGCCGCGCTTGGCATCCTGCGCGTTCTTGCGGCCGGCGACAGTAGGACCACGACCCATATGGGCGCTCCGTGATGGCTGAAACTGCAAAAGTTTAGGGAAACACGGCCCAGCTTGCCACGTATGCCGCCTTCCCAAAGGGGACGGAGGGGATTAAGTTGCGACCTAATCCCCTCCGTCCCCGCGAACCTGTACGTGCAATTCCGCAAGCTGCCGCGCGTCGACCATGCTGGGTGCATCGGTCATGAGATCCTGTGCGCTGGTGGTCTTCGGGAACGCGATCACGTCGCGAATGGCCTCGGTACCGCCAAGCAGCATGGCCAGGCGGTCGACACCGAAGGCGATCCCGCCATGCGGCGGTGCGCCACACTTCAGCGCGTCCAGCAGGAAGCCAAATTTGGCGCGGGCTTCGGCTTGGCCAATCCCGAGCAGGCGGAACACCGCGCTTTGCATTTCCGGCGTATGGATGCGGATGGAGCCGCCGCCGATCTCGGCGCCGTTCAGCACCATGTCATAGCCGCGGCTGACCGCGTGCGCCGGATCGGCGTTGAGCGCTGCGATATCGTCGACCTTGGGCGCGGTGAAGGGATGGTGCAGCGCCACGTAGCGGTGTTCGGCCTCGTCGTATTCAAACATCGGAAAATCGGTGACCCAGAGCGGCTTCCAGCCTTCCTGGACCAGGCCGTGATCGCGCGCTACCTTCAACCGCAACGCACCCATGAAGGTGCTGGTGACCACCCACTTGCCGGCGCCAAACAGCACCGCGTCGCCGGCTTCGGCGTGGGTCCGCTGCAAGATGGCGGCGAGCGCCGCCGCATCCAGAAACTTGGCGATGGGTGAGTTGACGCCGGCGAGCCCCTGCGCCGGGTCGGCCACCTTCAACCATGCAAGGCCCTTGGCGCCAAACTTGCCGGCATACGCTGCCGCCGCGTCCAGCTGTTTGCGTGACATCGCCGCGCCGCCAGGCACGCGCAGTGCCACAACGCGTCCGTCCGGGTCGTTGGCAGGGCCGGAAAATACCTTGAACTGGACCTGCCTGACCGCATCGGCGAGGTCGGCAAGCTCCAGCCCAAAGCGCAGGTCCGGCTTGTCCGAACCGTAGCGCGTCATTGCATCGTGCCAGGTCATGCGCGGAAACGGGTCGGCCAGTTCGATGCCGCCCACCGCGTGGAATACGTCGCGGATGAGCGGCTCCACCGTGCCCTGGATGTCGGCTTCATCCACGAACGCGAATTCCATGTCGAGCTGGGTGAATTCCGGCTGGCGATCGGCGCGCAGGTCCTCGTCGCGAAAGCAGCGCGCGATCTGGTAGTAGCGATCAAAACCGGCAATCATCAACAGCTGCTTAAACAACTGCGGCGACTGCGGCAACGCGTAGAACTGACCCGGGTGGACGCGCGAAGGCACCAGGTAGTCACGCGCGCCTTCCGGCGTCGCCTTGGTGAGGATCGGCGTCTCGATGTCCTGGAACCCCCGCGCATCGAGCCAGCGGCGCAGTGCCTGCACCAGCTTGACGCGACCGCGCATCACCTTCTGCATCGCGGGCCGGCGCAGGTCCAGGTAGCGGTACTTCAGCCGCATTTCCTCGTTGGGATTTTCGTGCAGCGCGAACGGCAGGTCGCGCGCCGCGTTCAGAAGCTCGATGGACTCGGCGAGAACTTCATAGCGGCCGGTCGGAATCCGGTCATTGACGTTCGAGCGCACGCGCACGCTGCCGGTGACGCGCAGGCAGTCTTCATAGCCGACTTTCGACGCGATCTGGAACACCGTTGCGTTTTCGGGATCGGCCACGATCTGTACGATGCCTTCGTGGTCGCGCAGGTCGACAAACACGACCCCGCCGTGATCCCGGCGCGCGTCGGCCCAGCCGCACAACGTGACCCGCTGGCCGACCTCGGCGGCCCCGATCAAACCGCAATAATGGCTACGCATGTCCACCGCACTCCGGGCGCCCGCGGATGCAGGCGCGCAAACCGCACATGCTAAGTGCAGCGTTGCTGCAGCGCAACGCAAAGGCGGTCAACCGCGCTCGCGCATCCGCTCGTGCAGCAGCATCTTGTCGGCGCGGCGCAGGGTCGAATCCAGCGACTCGCCGCCTTCACGGGCCGCCCAGCCGATCGAAAACACCACCGGCATGCCATCCCGCGATACCGCCGCCAGCTGCTGCGCGCGCTCGCGCAGGGCATCGGCGGTGGTCTGCGATACCACCAGCACGAACTCGTCGCCCCCCATCCGCACCACCTCGTCCTCGGGGCCCGCGTGGTGGAGCAACACCCGCGCCAGCTCGCGCAACACCTCGTCACCGCGCTCGCGGCCTTCACTGGAGTTCAACTGGCGGAAATAGTCGATGTCCACGAAGATGCAGCCCCACACCTGGTCGGGGGTCGCCTGCAGCGCAAAGGTATCGATGAAGCGCCGGGTACGGCACCCCGTCAGCGGGTCGCGCCGGTTCTGGTCGCGCATCTTCGATTCGTAGCGATGGCGCAACGTCACGTCCTGCGCGGAACCCAGCACATAGGGCACGGGCCTGGCTTCGGGGTAGCACACGAACTGGTACTGCCACACGCGGCGCTCGCCGTTGCTGGATATGAAATGCAGCAAGCCCTCGTCCCGCTTCAGGCTGCGCGTGCGGGCGCGATAATCGTCCCAGTGTTCACGCGCGTCAGTGGCCACGAAATCGGCCAGGTCCCGACCGACCATGTGCTCGCGCTCGTAGCCCAGCGCGCTGGCCATCGCCCCGTTCACGCGCAGCAGGCGCCCGTCCATGTCATGCATCCACACCATCGCCAGCCCCGACTCGATGAGGTCCTCATAGCGCGCTTGCGCCGCCGCGGCGGCGCGCTGCGCGGCGTGCAGTGCGGACACATCACGCACCCGCATGACGTGGACCAGGCCGTGCCCGTGCGCGATGCTGCCCATGTCGGTGACGGCATCGAACAATTCGCCGTCGGCCCGGCGCTGCTGCCAGCCCACGCTGCCCGGCGGCAGGCTGCGTCCGTCGCGGCGCAGGTAGGCAGCCAGGCGTCCGGACTCGTCCGGCGCAAACAGCTCGGGAAGGTGCATCTGCAGCAGGCGCGGACGGTCATAGCCGTAACACACCTGGGCGGCCGGATTGGCATCCACGACCTGCAGGTCCGCACCGGCAAACAGCACCACCGGTTCCGGGTTCAGAGCGAACCAGAACCGCTGCTCGTCGGCGTGCTGGCGCTCGAGCCCCTGCAGCGCGAGCTCGTCGGTGATGTCCCGCGCTACCCCGACCAGGCCGGCAATGCGCCCGCGCGTGTCGTGCAGCGGGTACTTGGCAATCAGAAAACTGTGCACCCCGTCTGCCGTCTGCTGCGATTCGCGAAACAGGGTCGGCAGGTCGCGCTCGAGGCAGACCCGGTCGTTCTCATCGTAGACCAGCGCACGCCCACCCGGATCAAGCTCACCGTCGCTGCGTCCGCGGATGTCCGCCGGTGTACGCCCGATCAGGGCCGCGGCCGCCTCGTTGACAAAGCGGTAGCGGTGCCGGGTGTCCTTGACCAGCACCGGCCCGTTCCCGCGCTCGCACAAGAGCTGGGTCAACTCGGTCATGCGGCGCAGGGTGGACAACACCAGCACCGCCGCGCCGCCCGCGGCGACCAGCGCCACCAGGCCGACCAACCCCAGCGCCCAGTGCAGCGCGTCGCCACCCGGAGCCGACACGTCCGTGGCCACGAGTACCGCCAGTACGACCGCGGGCACCACCAGCAGTGCTATGCCGAGCCAGCCACACCACCGCAATGCGATCCGCGCACGCGGTATCGCTTCGATGATGCTGAAATACTGTCCGCGTCTGGCCACGCCGTCTTCCTTGCTGTCCTGCACCGCCCTTCGGGTGCCACGGCATCCGTTGCAAGAGCCGTGCTCGCGGCGCGTTGCACGCCACGGCGGAAACATTTGTTGACTTAGGCGTATCGAAACGGTGACGCAGATCTCAATCGTCCGGCTTTGGCGCGCGCCGGGCCGTGCCAATCACTTGCGCATCAAGGTTGACTTGCCAAACAGGCTCTCGACCAGATCCACCACCAGCTCGGCGGTCCGGTTGTGCTCGTCCAGCGCCGGATTGAGTTCCACGATGTCAAGCGAACCCATGCGGCCACTGTCGGCGATCATCTCCATGCACAGCTGCGCTTCGCGATAGTTCGGGCCGCCCGGTACCGTGGTGGCGACCGCCGGCGCGATCGACGGATCCAGGAAATCCACATCGAAGCTGACGTGCAGGTGGCTGTTGCCGTCCAACCCCGCCAAGGCCTCCTCCATGACCCGCCGCATCCCGACCTCGTCGATGTAGCGCATGTCGTAGATGTCCACGCCCATGTCGTGGACCAGGCGTTTTTCTTCGGTGTCGACCGAGCGGATACCGATCTGGCGCAACACGCTGGCGTCGATCGCCGGCACCACATCGCTAAGCGACGTCAGTTCCCCCGGCCCCTTGCCGCACAGGCACGCTACCGGCATGCCGTGGATATTGCCGCTTGGGCTGATCGCGCTGGTGTTGAAGTCGGTGTGCGCGTCGAGCCAGAACACGCGCAACTTGCGCTTTTGGGCGCGGCAGTACTGGGCCACGGCGCTGACCGAGCCCACGCCAAGGCAATGGTCGCCGCCCAGCATGATCGGCAGCCGCCCGGCCTCGAGCTCCGCAAGCTCCGCCCGCTTCAGGGTGCGGTTCCACTGCACCACCTCCGGCAGATGGCGATAGCCGTTGTGCGGTGGCTGCCACGGATTCAGCGGACCGCTGAGATTGCCGCAATCGATGACGTCCAGACCGCGCTTGGTGAGCGCCTGACCCAGGCCTGCCACGCGCATCGCCTCTGGGCCCATCGACGCGCCGCGCGAACCGGCGCCGATATCCGTTGGAACGCCAATCAGGGAAATTGATTTCGCCGTGTTTGCCATGTGGGTCACCTGTCACTGCTGACCCACAAGCATAGTGGCCGCGCACGCCGGCGGCCAAACCACGGCGCCCGGCAGGCCGCTCAGGCCGACGCGATCACGCCATCCAGCGCATCCCGCAGGCGCGACACCGCGGCTGCAGCCTGTGCGCGCACCCGGCAGCGGGTGTGCCCGGTAAGCAGCCTGTCGAGCTCACGCCCGGCCGCACCCAGCGCCTCAAACCCGTAGTTGGACGCCGACCCCGACAGCTTGTGCGCCACCTCGCGCAGACGTTCCCACGCGGGCTCGTTGGCGTCATCGGCACAGTCATGCCATGCCGTCACCAACGCCGCGCGGCGCGCCGGCAAACCGTGCACGAAGGCTTCGCCCAGGGCTGCGATCTGCGCCTGAAACGCGGCCTCGGCTGCATCCTTATCGCTGACCATCACAGCCACGCTCCGCGTTGCGTCCGCCACCACTTGGCAATGTACCGCGTGCCATGATCGGCGCACGGCGAGCCGGTTGCAACCGCAACCGACGGACCGCGACAACAGCGCGCCGCGCGGAACCGCGGCCGCTTCAGTGGACGTGGTGCCGGCAGCCTGACTCGAACAGGCGACCTACCGCTTACAAGGCGGTTGCTCTACCAACTGAGCTATGCCGGCGCAACGCCGCATTATCGCAGGCGTACGCGGGCGCCGCGACCCGGCTCAAAAGCAGTCAATGTGTTCCGATTGCAGGTCGCTGCGGTCGGGCAGCCACGTCTGCCAGGCAAACACGGCGCCGGGCACGGTGGCGTAGTCGATCCAGTAGGCAGGCCCGGTGTCCACACGCTGCTTGACCTTCGCGTGGAAGCCCAGATGCTGGACTTCCGCCAGCCGTTTTTGCGCATTGGTCTCGTCATCAAACAGGCCCAGCGAGACCGTATTTTGCGCATCGCCGGCGGTCACGACGTAGTAGTCATCGATGCCCTTGGCGGCGAGCTGCCGTGCCTCACCCAACGCCGCTTCGCGTGTGGGCGTCGCGGGCAGGTACACCCAGAACCCGCGCGAGCGGCTGACCTGTTCCTCGCGATACTGGATGCGCGCGACGTGCGGCGTCAGGGCCTGCAGGGACGCACGCATGTCGGCGGCCGTGGTGAACGGCCCCAGTGTCGAGCACACGTCCGCGGCCAGCGGATGCGCGCGTGCGCCAGCACTCGCCGCCGGGGTTGCGCCGCGGGTTTCCGACAGCAACCGCAGCTCCGGCACGCCCGGATCGGTCGCCGGCGGCAGCACCGGTGCCGGTGAGCGTCCGAACAGCAGCCACGCGCCGGCGCCGAGATTCAGTGCCAGCAGCAGCAGAAACAGTAGGCGAACGAACATCGGGCAGTCACCGGAGGTCAGCCGACGATTCTACGTTGGCGGCGCCAGCCCACGCGGCCAGGCCGCGCAACACCGCGTTGTCCAGCACCTGCACCTGGCAGCCATCGCGCGCGAGCCACGCGGCCAACCGCGCGGCCCAGCCGCCATGCAGCCAGGCCTGCCGGCCGGCACCTCCTGCCTGCTGCCGTGCCACAAACCATTCCACCAGCGCACCGGCCGACGCCCAGCACCCTGCATGCAGCGCCAACGCGGTGTCATCGCGGGCGCCAGCCGCAAACGCATCGGGATTGCCGTCGGCAATGGCCGTCGCACCCTGCAGCGCGCGCAACATCCCGTCCGGCGCGAGGGTAATCAGGCCTTCGACGTGATCGCCGCCTGCGCCCACCGCATCGAGCGTGAGCGCGGTGCCACAACCCACGATGATGCACGCGCCGCGCGCGCGCGCATGGGCTGCCAGCATCGCGAGGAACCGGTCGATCCCCAGCCGCTCGGGCCTGGCATAACGGTTGGTGACACCGCCGGCACAGCGCGGCGTGCGCAACCATTCGGCCCGCGCCGGTGCGAACGTCGCCAGCACCGCGCGCACCGCTTGCGCGTGTGCCAGCGATGCGACCGACGCCACCCACACGCGTGCGGGCCGCGGCCAGCGCGCAAGTCTCGCCTGCAAGTCTGCGGCGAAACCGGGCGCGCCCCATTCGAGCGCAAACGCATCCGCCGGTGCCCCCGCCTCCAGCCGCGCCACTTTCGCACGCGAATTGCCAAGATCGAGCAGCCAGGTTTCCGGCGTCCCCGCGCTCACTGCGCGCGCACCGAAACTTCGGCGCTGTCAAGGCAGCGCAGTCCATCGGCGGTGCGCACCCGCAGGGCGCCGCGCGCATCCACGCCGTCGGCCACCGCATCAAACGCACCCCGTGCCGCTTCAACGCGAATGGCGCGGCCCGCTAGCACATCGCGTGCGGCCCAAGCGTCGGCGAAACCCGCAAAGCCGGCCGCATCAAAGGTCTCCAGCGTGTCGACAAGGCGCTCGACCAACGCCGCGGCCAGGGCATTGCGTGTGGGTGCGGCGGTGCCGCACACGCCCGCGAGATCGGTACACGAGCGTCCCAATGCGCGCCGCGCGTTGGGAGAAAGCCGCAGGTTGATGCCAATGCCGATGACGGCAAAACAGGGCCCCATGAATTCGCCCCCGAGTTCAATCAGGATGCCGCCCAGTTTCGCATCGGCATGCACCAGGTCGTTGGGCCACTTCAGGCCAACGCCGGCGGCTCCGCAATCCGCCAATGCCACCGCCGCCGCCACCCCCACCGCGAGCGACAACCCCGACAGTGCGGCGTACCCACCGCTGAAATGCTTCAGGCAGGAAAATTGCAAGTTGGTGGCTGGTGGCGACACCCACCGGCGGCCCCGCCGCCCACGCCCCGCGTCCTGCCAGTCGGCAAACACGAATGCGGCATCCGGCAATTTGGCAGCGCGCCGCAGGCATTCGCTGGAAGTTGAATCAACGCGCCAGTGATTCTCGACCAGGCCGACCCGGCGGCGAACGCCGGCCGGCAGGCTGCGGAGCACGGCGGCAGGCTCCAGCCAGTCCAGGCGCCGCAACAGCTGGTAGCCCCCGTTGCCAGCATCGATCTCCAGGCCCGCCGCCCGCAGCGCGGCGACCTGCTTCCACACCGCCGCACGCGAAACGCCAAGCTGCCGGGCAAGTTCGGGGCCGGCCATGCGCCGGTCCGGCCGCAGCAAGCGGAGCACTGCCGGCGCCGCGGCGGGGCCGCCGGCCGTCATGTCTGTCTGCGCGCGCACGGTTCCGCGCCTTGGCACAGATGGGCTGGATGTGTCAAGATGGAGCTTCTGCATGGGCTGGTCGGGGGCTGCCATGAAACGTCTGTCGCCATGGTTGGCAGTGCTGATCCTCTGTAGCGTACCGCTTACGGCGGCCGCATTCGACTACGGCCCGGATCAGACACTGCTGGCCGGCAGTGCCGACGCGCCGCAGCTGCCGGGCGCGGCGGTGCGCGAAGCCGCGCGCGGCGAGCTGCCCAGGCCCGACGTGATGCCCGACGACGCGGCCACGGATTCCGATCCACCTGCGCCTGCGCCGCATGCCACGCAGCCGGCCGCCGCGCCCGCGCGGCCGGGGCCCGCCATCGGCAAGCTCGGCCCCTCGGCCAGCAACAAGCCGCGCATCCAGGCTGCCCACCCGACGCCAGCCCCCGCGGCATCATGGCAATCGCTGCTGCCGGGATCGATCCAGTAGCCCGCGCATCGGCGACGTCCAGACGCGACCTTACATCGCGGCAAAACTGATGTGAAACGACGCCCCGCCCAGCTCGGCTGAGCGATCCACGTGCAGCACGCCGTGGTAGCTGCGGACGATATCCTCGACGATCGCGAGGCCAATGCCATGGCCCTGTACGCGCTCGTCGCCGCGCACGCCGCGCTGCAGCACGGCTTCCAGCTTGTCTGCCGGAATGCCGGGGCCGTCGTCTTCGACCCGGATGTCCAACCCCGCGCGCCACGCGCGCGAGTCCCCGGGCGCTACCCGCGTCACGCACAAGAGCACGCGCCGGTTGGCCCACTTGAACGCGTTTTCCAACAGGTTGCCAAGCAGTTCCAGCAGGTCACCCTCTTCTCCGTAAAAGCGCGCACTGTCGTCGATGTCGAATTCGCACAGGATGTTGCGCGCCGTGTACACGCGCTCAAGGCTGCGCACCACGGCCTCGGCGTGCGCCTGGATCGGTATCGGCGGCGCGAAGGTGGAATGCCCCGAGGCCTTGGCGCGGGCCAGCTGGTAGGCAACGATCTGATCCATGTGGGTTACCTGTTCCAGCAGATCCTGACGCACCCTGGCGGCGTCATCGCCCGACTCCAGCCGTGAACGCGCCACCGCAAGCGGCGTCTTCAGGCTGTGCGCCAGGTCGTCCAGCGTGTTGCGGTAGCGCTTCAGGTGCTCACGCTCACTTTCGATGAAGCGATTGAGGCCGTGGGTCAGCACCGAAACCTCGCGTGGATAGGGCCCCAGCAGGCGCTCGGCGCTGCCGCGTTCGATGCGCACGATGTCGTGCGCCACCCGGCGCAGCGGGGCCAGGCTCCAGCGCAGCAGGATCTGCTGCAGGATCAGCAACGCCAGCCCGAGCCCGCCCAGCCAGCCAAACAACGTGCGCCGATAGGCCGCCAGTGCGCTCCGGTAGGGAGCGTCGCTTTGCGCGATGTACACGGTCAGGTGGTAGCTCTTGTGTCCCTGCAGCACCCAGTCGACGCCCTGCCCGAGCACGAACAACGGTCCGGCCGGCGTCACCACCGGCCCCTGGAACTGGGTAACGCCGGGCGCCAGCAGCTGGTCAAACGGCAGATCGCGGCCAAGGGCCGACTGGGTCTCCCAGCGGAAGCCGCCCTGGCCGACCACCACCGCGTACAGGCCCGAACCCGGCCGCGAAAAGTCCGCGTTGGGCTGTGAGGAATCCGGTGGAATGACGCGATCGGAACGGCTGCTGACGTCGATCCCGGCCAGGTAGGTGTAGGCGTAACTTTGCAGGCGCGCGCGCAAACCTGCCAGCGCCGCATTGGCGTAGGCTCGATCCAGCGCAAACCCGGTCACGCCCAGAAAGCCCACCAGCACCAGCAAGGTTGCAATGGTGGAGCGTGACACCAGCGACAAGGGTCCGCGTGACGCGGTGTCCGTGGCTGCCATCCAACCCATCCCTACGCGCGGTCAGACCCGGCCGCACCGGCTGCCATCATCACCGCAAGCCGCCCGCGCACGCAAGCCTGATGCCGTCGATCCGCACTCACTCGGCGGGATTCTCGTCCCGCGGAATCGCGAACCGGTAGCCCCGCCCGCGCACGGTTTCAACCGGCTTCAGGCTGCCCTCGGGGTCGAGCTTGCGCCTAAGGCGGCCGATGAAAACTTCCAGCACGTTGGAGTCGCGATCAAAGTCCTGCTGGTAAATGTGTTCGGTCAGGTCAGCCTTCGAGACCAGCTCACCCGCGTGCAGCATCAGGTACTCCAGCACCTTGTACTCGTAGCTGGTGAGATCGGCCGGCTTGCCGTCGACCGTGACGGTCTGCGCGGTGGTATCGAGGCGGATCGGGCCGCACGACAACACCGGTTTGGCCCAGCCCGATGCCCGCCGCACCAGCGCGTTGATCCGCGCCAGCAATTCTTCGACATGGAACGGCTTGACGAGGTAGTCGTCGGCGCCGAACTTCAGGCCCTCGACCTTGTCCTGCCAGGACGAGCGCGCGGTCAGGATCAGGACCGGGTAGCCGTGCCCTTCCTTGCGCAGGATTTCAATCAACTCCATGCCGGACAATTTCGGCAGGCCAAGGTCGATGATCGCCAGGTCAAACGGTACCTCGCGGCCAAGGTACAGGCCCTCCTCGCCGTCCGCTGCGGCATCCACCGCAAACCCGTCGCGCTTGAGACGCGCAGCCAGCGTTTCCCGCAGCGGCGCTTCGTCTTCCACCAAAAGGATACGCATCAGTGCCCTCCTTGATCCGCCTGGGGTTTGTTCGAGTGGTCCGACGCCTGTGGACTGGAATGCAGCTGCACCACCTGTACCTTGCCGTGCGGTGTCAGCACCTTGATCCGGTAAACCTGGGTGCGTCCGCGCGAAACCGTATCGGCCGCAAGGATATGCCCGCGCGTCTGGTGTTGCACCTGCTTGACCGCCTGCTCCAGGCTCTGCGGGCGTTCGGCATGCACAGCCGAATTGGGCGGTGGCGCGCTCCACGCCGGCGCGGCAAGCAGCAGCATGCCTGCCAACGCCATGGGAATACCGTGCAATTTCATCGTTGGGTACCGGGGCCGCGCCAATCCACAGCCCCGATCATGCGGCGAGCCATTGAATTCGTGCTGAACACGAAGCCGCGCCGCCGTGGCGGTCACGCGCCTAGGCCACCCGTCGCTGGCCGCCGTCACCGCGCACTTCCGCCAGCGCGGCTTCGACCGCTTCCCAACCGGCATCGGCCGCGTGCGCGCGCTCGGACAACACCCGGCGGAACGCCCGGCCGCCAAACTCACCGTGATACAGCCCCAGGACATGCCGCGTAATCGATGCCAGGCGCACACCGCCCGCACGGCGCATTTCAATGTAGGCGCGCAAGCGCCGCAAGACGGCCTCGCGCGACGGCGGCGGCACCCCGGACAGCGCCGCATCCACGCAGGCCAGCGCGTAGGGATTCTGGTAGGCGAGCCGGCCGAGCATCACACCGTCGACATGACGCAGGTGTTCGCGCACCGCCGCAAGCTCATCAATGCCACCGTTGATGACCACCGTCAGCGCGGGGAACTCCTGTTTCAGCCGGTACACGCGCGCGTAATTGAGCGGCGGAACCTCACGGTTCTGCTTGGGCGACAGCCCCTTGAGCCACGCCTTGCGCGCATGCACGATCAGCACGCGCGCACCGGCCGCGGCCACGCTCGCGGCAAACGCGAACAGATCGGCATCATCGTCCTGGGCATCCACCCCGATCCGGCACTTCACCGTGACCGGCACCGATACCGCTTCGTGCATCGCACGCACGCAGTCGCCCACCTGCGCCGGATCGCGCATCTGGCAGGCGCCGAACGCTCCGGACTGCACCCGATCGGACGGACAGCAGACGTTGAGGTTGATTTCGTCATAGCCGGCGTCGGCACCCCAGCGCGCGGCTGCCGCCAGCGCCACGGGATCGGCACCGCCCAGTTGCAACGCCACTGGATGTTCTTCGGGGTTGTACGCCAAGAGGTGCGCACGGTCGCCGTGTACCAGCGCCGCGGCCGTCAGCATCTCGGTGTACAGGCGCGCGCCCGGACTCAGCAGGCGGTGGAAGTACCGACAGTGGGTGTCGGTCCAATCCATCATCGGCGCCACGCAGAGGCGCCACGGGTTGGCCACGGCGTTGGACATGGGCCCATGATAAGGGCATACCGCCCGGCACCACAGCGAATGCTTAACAAGGCGTCGCCTACACTCCCGCGCTGCGCACCGGAGCTGCCAATGATGAACGCGACCACGCCCGCTTGTCTCGCCCTCGCGCTCGCTGCACTGGCACTCCCGGGCTGTCAGCAATCGTCCGCTCCGGCCCCGACGCCCGCCGTACCGGCGAGTGCAGCGTCACCGGTCATCCCGCCGCCGCAAACCGCGCCGGCGCCGGCGAGCACGGCGCCGCTGCCCGCCGACAACGTTTCCACCCCGCACTACAAGATTGCCATTTCACTGCCGGCCTTGCCGGCAAGCGCGGCGTCACTGGCCGCCGCAATGCGTACGACGGCCGACAACGCCAAACGCGAATTCCTGCAGGGCTTGCCGGACCCCGGGCAGGTCCCCGCCATGGCCGGCCGGCAATTCGCACTGGTGCTCGATTTCAAGGTCGTCGCCGCTACGCAAGCCTTCATCAGCGTGCGCGAAACCGGGATGCAGGACACCGGCGGCGCGCACCCGATCCCGATCCAGGCCAGTTTCGTGTATGACCGCAAACACCAGCGCCAGATCGCGCTGGACGACCTGTTCGCGCAACCGGACGCGGCCCGCAAGGCGCTGGCCAATTTCGCGCACGACGCACTGCTGAAAAAGTTCATGGCGCACGCGCCCAAAGCGGGCGAAGGGTCACCCGCGGCGCTGCGCGAATGGAAGTCCAGCATGCTGCAGATGCTCGACGGCGGCACCCGGCCGACCAGCGTGAATTACTCGGTATTCGTGGTGCGCGCGGGCGCCACCGCCGACGCTGCCAGCCCTGGCCTCACGCTGATCTTCCCGCCCTACCAGGTCGCGCCGTACGTCAATGGCACCCAGACCGTCGACGTCCCGGCGAGCGTGTTCGCCAGGTTTCTCGCGGCCGGCTACCAGGGTGATTTCAGCGCGCCCTGACCGGCCTTCCGCGACCTGACTTTCGGTCCCTCCACCGCACGCCGGACCGTGTTAATTTGGCCTGACCGCCCTGGGGAGATGAGCCATGTTCAAGCGCACGCTTGCAGCCGCCGCCACGCTGGCGTTCGCGGCTACCGCCGCAGTCGCCGCGGCACCGGCCCCCAGTGCCCCGCCAGCGGCATCCACCACGGCGCCGCCGGCGTCCGCGTGGGTCCAGCAAAGCAACGCCTACGCGCAGGTACTGCTGAAGGTGCTGGCGGAATTCCAGCCCGAATTCGCGTCGCGTTTCGGCCTGCCAGGTTACGACACCAGGGTCGTCGACCTGAAACCGAACGTGGGTATGCGGTCGCGCGCAGCACTTGCCACGGCGCGCGCCGAGCTGCAGCAGGATCTGGCCAAAACCACCGATCCGAACGTGCGCGAGGATCTCGAGATCATACTCCACGCGGCGGGCCGCTTCATCGAGAGCAGCAGGCTGCAGGACCAATACATGCTGCCTTACACCGACGTCGGGCAAACCATCTTCCAGGGGGAATTCGGGTTGCTGCAGGACCAGGTCGCGGCCGCACGGCGACCGCACGCGCTCGCGCGGCTCAAGTGCTACGTCGGCATGGCGCCGGGTTGCACACCGGTCACGCAGGAAGCCGAAGCCCTCTACGCCGCCAAGGCCGGCGACAAGAAGCTGCTGGGGCCCTACCAGGGCGAGGTCCAACAAAACCTCGCCAACACCGCGCGCTACGTTGACGGCATCCGCAAGCTCTACGCGAAGTACCAGATCGCCGGCGCCGGGCCTGCGCTGGACGCGCTGCAAAAACAACTTGCGGCCTACGACGCGTGGGTGAAGTCGACGGTGCTGCCGCGTGCGCGCACCAACGCGCGCCTGCCGGAAGCCATCTACGCCGACAACCTGAAGAACGTCGGCATCGACATCCCGCCGCAGCAACTGATCCGCCAGGCCGAGCAAGCGTTCATGGAAATCCAGGCCCAGATGGAAACCCTGGCGCCCTACGTCGCCAAGGCGGAAGGGTTCCCGGCCACCACCGATTACCGCGCGGTCATCCGTGAACTCAAGCAGCAACAGCTCGACAAGCGGACCATCGAACCGTACTACCAAGGCGTGATCGGGCAAATTGAAGCCATCATCCGCAGGCACCACATCGTCACCCTGCCCAAGCGGCAGATGATCATGCGCCTCGCGTCCGAGGCGGAAAGCGCCGCCGAACCCGCCCCGCACATGGATCCGCCGCCACTGATCAACAACCACGGCGAGCGCGGAACCTTCGTGCTGCCCTTGGGCAATCCGCCCAGCGCCGGTGGCAAGAGCGACGCCTACGATGACTTCACCTGCAAGGCCTGCGCCTGGACGCTGACCGCGCACGAGGGCCGTCCGGGGCACGAGCTGCAGTTCTCGGCGATGGTCGAACACGGCGTATCGCTGGCACGGTCGCTGTTTGCCTTCAACAGCGTCAACGTCGAGGGCTGGGCGCTGTACGCCGAATGGATGATGGTGCCCTACGAGCCCGCCGGAGGGCAGATGATCGCCCTGCAGCTGCGCCTGCTGCGCGCGGCACGCGCGTACCTTGACCCGATGCTGAACCTCGGGCTGATTTCCAAGCAGCGCGCGCACGACATCCTCGTCAATGACGTCGGCATTTCCGAAGCCTTCGCGCGCGAGGAGCTCGACCGCTTCAGGTTCCGCTCGCCAGGCCAGGCCACCGCGTACTTCTACGGGTATTCGCGCATCCTGCAATTGCGCGCGCACACCGAAGTCGCGCTTGGCAAGCGTTTCAACCTTGAACAGTTCAACGACTTCATCCTGTCGCAGGGCCTGTTGCCGCCCGATCAACTGGCCGAGGCCGTCGACCAGCAGTTCATCCCGGCGCACAAGGGTGGTTGACGGTGCACCGCCCGCAACCGTCTCCGTACAATCGAGCAAGACCATCGATGGCCGCCAATGAAGCAGAGCCTTCCCGCGCCTTTGCGCGACGCCGCGGCGTACAGCCGAAAGCCTACCGGCTGATCGTGAACTTGCCGAAATCGATCCCCAGGTTCCACCCCTTGCCGGTGCCCTTGAGGGCGAGCGAGACGTTGCCCTTGGTCATCACGGTGCCACGCGCGGTGTTGGCTGCGCCCGCGTGGGCACCGCCGGTGACGTAGGTACCAAGGATGGAGTCGATGTTGAAGATGCCGGAAAACTTGCCCACGCCGGTGATGCTGTACTCGCCGGCGGTCAAGCCGCCACCGCGGCTGCGCAGGTGGACGTGCAGGTGTTGCCCATTGCTGCAGCGCACGTTGCCGCTGCCGTCGGCGCGCTTGTAGAAGACCGACCAGCCGTGCATTTCGAAGGTCATCCGGCAACTGATTTCGCCCGCCGCCTGCGCCGTGCCGGCATAGGCAAAGGACGCGCCGGCGAGCAGCGTGGCAAGGACAAGGGTGCGTGCGACGTGCATGGTGATCTCCGGGGATGGCGCGGCGGACGATGCCGCCTGCATTTTCGCGCGCGGCAGGCTGCGGCGTCACCCCGCCCGCGCGCGACCGTTCAGGTTGCGCGGGCCTGCCGCCGCAGGGTCAGGCCAGCGCCACACTGAACTGGCGCTTGAATTCGGCCGCAAATTCCGCCGGCGTGAAGCGCTGGTTCTGGGTACCCGGGTGGGCGATTTTCAGCGCCCCGGCCAGCGACGCGATCCGGCCCGTGGTCGGCCAGTCGCAGCCGCGCAGGATGCCGTGGATCAGGCCCGCGCGGTAGGCGTCGCCGCAGCCCGTTGGATCGACCACCGCGGCCGGCTTGGCGCTGGGAATCACATGGGTTTCGCCGCCCGCGTAGATCGTGGACCCCTCGGCCCCGCGCGTCACGATGAACGCCTTGACCCGGCGGGCGATGTCGGCTTCCGACCAGCCGGTGCGCTCGCCGAGCAGACTGGCTTCGTAGCTGTTCACCGCGACGTAGTCGGCTTTTTCGATGAAGGCGCGAAACTCTTCGCCGTTGAACAAGGGCAGCGCCTGGCCCGGATCGAAAATAAAGGGAATGCCGGCCGCCGCGAACTCGGCCGCGTGCTGCAACATGCCCTCGCGCCCGTCCGGCGCCACGATCCCAATCGCGGCGTCCGCTGCATCGGCAACGTGGTTCAGCTGGCTCTGCAGCATCGCACCCGGGTGGAAGGCGGTGATCTGGTTGTTGTCCTGGTCGGTGGTGATGAAGGCCTGCGCTGTAAAGGTATCGGGCACTTCGCGCACGTGCGCGAGCGAAATGCCGGCCGCGCCAAACCACGCGCGATACGCACCAAAATCCTGCCCCACGGTCGCCATCGGCAGCGGTTCACCGCCCAGGAGCTTCAGGTTGTAGGCGATGTTGCCGGCGCACCCGCCAAACTCGCGACGCATCCGCGGCACCAGAAAAGACACGTTCAGCATCTGGATCTTGTCTGGCAGGATGTGGTTCCTGAAACGATCCTCAAACACCATGATGGTGTCAAACGCCATGGAACCACAGATCAGCGCAGCGGGCATCGGCCAAAACCTTGTCAACGTGGCACAAGTTCCTGATCCTAGCAGGACGCCCGCAACTCAATGCCGTGCCCGCATATGGCCATGATTGCGTCCTTGCACCGCCGCGGCACGCTGACTAGACTGGCCCGTTCACCCCCGCCTGCCTGACGCCCCAGGCCCACACCACTCCGGTTCGCGCATGTTCAAACTGTTCCGCGGCATCTTTTCCAACGACCTGTCGATCGACCTCGGCACCGCGAACACGCTGATCTATGTGCGCGACCAGGGCATCGTCCTGAACGAACCCTCGGTGGTTGCGATCCGCCAGGACCGCGGCGCGGGCGGCCCGCGCTCGGTCGCGGCGGTCGGCAACGAGGCCAAGATGATGCTCGGCCGGACGCCTGGCAACATCGTCACGGTGCGGCCCATGAAGGACGGCGTGATCGCCGACTTCACCATGACCGAGGCGATGCTGCAGCACTTCATCAAGCAGGTACACAAGTCGCGCTTCCTGCGCCCCAGCCCGCGCGTGCTGGTATGCGTGCCATGCGGTTCGACCCAGGTCGAACGGCGCGCCATCAAGGAATCGGCCGAAGGCGCCGGCGCCCGCGACGTGTTCCTGATCGAGGAGCCGATGGCAGCCGCCATTGGCGCCGGCATTCCGGTGCATGAAGCACGCGGCTCGATGGTGCTGGACATCGGCGGCGGCACTTCGGAAGTAGCCGTGATGTCGCTCAACGGCATCGTCTATTCGCAGTCGGTGCGCATCGGCGGCGACCGCTTCGACGAGGCCATCATCAATTACGTCCGCCGCAGCAACGGCACCCTGATCGGTGAGCCCACGGCCGAGCGCATCAAGATCGAGATCGGCTGCGCGTATCCGCAGACGGACGTCCGCGAGATGGAAGTCTCGGGCCGCAACCTCGCCGAGGGCGTGCCGCGCATGTTCACGCTGAACTCCAACGATGTGCTCGAAGCGCTGCGCGAGCCGCTGCACGGCATCATCGCGGCGGTCAAGGCGGCCCTCGAACAAACGCCCCCGGAGCTGTGCTCGGACGTCCACGAGCGCGGCATCATGCTTACCGGCGGCGGTGCTTTATTGCGCGACATCGACAAGCTGGTCGCCGAGGAAACGGGGCTGTACGTGCAGGTCGCCGACGACCCCCTGACCTGTGTTGCGCGCGGTGGCGGGCGCGCGCTTGAACTGATCGACATGCATGGAAGCGACTTTTTCGCTTCCGAATGACCGCTGGCTGACCTGCCGCGCGGAACGGTTCTTCAGGAGGCCTTGAAGCCGCCGCGTCACCGCGCTGCAGCGCCCGGCGCTGCGCCGCACCGCACCGCCATTCTTGTTACGCTGCATTTTTCGGCTCACCCGGCCTGCGCAAACCGCCATGGCGCTTCCGCAACAGGAATCCACTCCGATTTTCTCGGACGCGACCGCGGGTACGCTGCGCCTGATCGCCTACCTCGCGCTGGCCGCGGTGCTGATGGTGCTCGACCACCGCAACGGCTGGCTGCACCAGGTGCGCTACGCCACCGCCGCCGCGATCGTGCCGGTGTACCGGCTGGCGGCGGCGCCGGCCGAGTGGGTCCACGACGCCGGCACCACGCTCACCCAGCGGCGCAAACTGGTGGACGAAAACCGGCAATTGCACGAAGCCTTGCTGCTGGCCGAGGCGCGCCTGGACCGGCTGGACGCGGTGACCCGGCAAAATGCACGGCTCAAGGAATTGCTGGACACGCGCCGGCTGCTGGGCCTGCACGCGCAGCTGGCACGCCTGATCAACGTGCAGCTTGGCCCCACGCGCGACCGCATCATGCTGAACGCCGGCGCCGATGAAGGCGTACACGTGGGCCAGGTGGTGATCGATGGCCACGGCGTGATGGGCCAGATCACCGAGACGTTGCCCCACGCATCGATCGTGATGCTGGTGATCGACCCCGACCATGCGGTGCCCGTCGTGTTTTCGCGCACGGGCCTGCGCGGAATCGCGCACGGCACCGGCGATCCCGACCAGCTGACGGTACCGAACCTGCCCTTGTCGGCGGACGTGAAAGCGGGCGACACGCTGGTGACCTCGGGCCTCGGCGGGCGCTTCCCGGCCGGTTTCCCGGTCGGCACCGTCACCGGGATCCAGCGCGGCTCGTCGGGCATGTTCGCCGAAGCGCTGGTGAAACCCGCGGCGCATCTTGAGCGCAGTGGCGAAGTGTTGCTGCTGCAGGATCAGCCCGATCCCGTCGGCCCGCCCGCGCCCGCGCCCGCGGTCGGCCCGCCGGCATCGCTGGCACCCACCTCAGCCACGCGCAAACCGGCCGCTGCTGCGCCCGCCACCCGCGCGGCGCCGGCAGGAACCCGCCCGTGAACCGACTGCGCGCACAAGGCTGGGCGTTCTGGGTCGCCATCATCGCATCGCTGCTCTTGATGCTGATGCCGCTGCCCGTGGTCATCCAGCCGCTGAAGCCCTACTGGCCCGCGCTGGTCCTCATGTACTGGGCGCTGGAGTCCACCGATCAGGTCGGCGTGGGCCTGGCATTTTGCGTCGGGCTTGCGGCTGACCTCCTGAACGGCGCGCTGCTGGGCGATCAGGCGCTGCGCCTTGCGGTGCTGGTGTTCATCGCGCTGCGTTTCCGTTCGCGCCTGCGGTTCTTCCCGATGTGGCAGCAGGCGCTGGCGGTGTGGTTGCTGCTCTTGAACAACCATGTCCTGCAGGCGCTGATCCGCGCGTTCGCGGGGGCTCCGGCGATGCCCGCGCTGTCCTGGCTCGCCCCCGCCGTAGGCGCGGTGGTCTGGCCCTTCGTGTTCCTGCTGCTGGATGACATCAACACGCGCATTCGCGGCAAGAAGGGGCCGCGCACGACATGAACGGCGGCTACGACGAGCTGAAGAACGAACACGCCCGGCGTGCGCGTTTTGCCCGTCGCGCGCTGGCCGGGTTTGCCATCATGCTGGCACTCGTGGCGGTGGTGGCGGGCCGTTTTGTGTACCTGCAGGTATCCGAGCACACCGAGTACTCGACGCAGGCCAAGGCCAATCGCGTGCGCCTGTCGCACCTGCCGCCGCCTCGCGGCCTGATCTACGACCGCGAGGGCAAACTGCTTGCCGACAACATCCCCGCATTCCGGCTTGACGTGGTGCCGGACAAGGTCAGGCACATGGACGCGATGCTCGCGCGCCTGGCGGCGGTGGTGCCACTGACCGGTGACGACATCCGCCGCTTCAAGCAAAGCGTCAACCAGCACCGCCCGTTTGAATCGGTGCCGCTGAAATTCCACATCACCGAAAGCGAACGCGACCGCTTCGCGATCAACCAGTGGCAATTCCCGGGCGTCAGCATCACGCCCTACCTCACCCGCAACTATCCGTACGGGGCCGAGTTTGCGCACCTCATCGGCTACGTCGGCCGCATCGATGCAAAGGAACAGGCCAAGCTCAACCCCGATCTTTACGCCGGTACCACCCACGTCGGCAAGAGCGGCATCGAAAAGGAATATGAAAGCCTGCTGCACGGTACGCCCGGCTACGAGATCGTCGAGGTCAACGCCAGCCAGCGTCCGCTCCGCGTACTGCAACGCGTGGCCGCCAAGCCCGGCAAGAACCTGTACCTGACCGTCGACGAGCGCTTGCAGAAGGCCGCTTTCGCCGCCTTTGACGGGCGCTCCGGCGCCGCGGTTGCGATCGACCCGCGCAACGGCGACGTGCTGGCAATGGTGACGGTGCCAAGCTTCGACCCGAACCTCTTTGTCAACGGAATCAGCCGGGCCGACTATTCGGCGCTGCTGGACAACCCCGAAAAGCCGCTGCTCGACCGCGCCATGCGCGGCGGCTACCCGCCCGGCTCGACGGTCAAGCCATTCATCGGCCTGGGGGGACTGGAGCTTGGCCTGCGCACGCCGACTGACAAGATTCTCTCCACCGGCACCTATTACATCCCGGGTTCCTCGCGCGGGTATCGCGACGACATTCGCAACGGCTCGGGCTGGGTGGACCTGACGCAGGCCATCACCCAGTCGGTCAACACCTATTTTTATTCGCTGGCCTACCAGATGGGCATCGGCCGCTTCGACAGATGGATGGCAAAATTTGGCTTCGGCCAGCCCACCGGGGTTGACCTGCCCGATGAAACCGGCGGCGTGCTGCCCTCGCCCGAGTGGAAGCGCAAGACCTTCCACCAACCGTGGTACCCGGGCGAAACGGTGATCTCCGGCATCGGTCAGGGCTACTGGATGGTGACTCCGCTGCAAATGGCCCACGCACTTGCGGCACTCGCCGATGGCGGCACCGCGCACACGCCACGCCTCCTGGCCGCGACCAGCGACGGCCTCGAGGCACCCGTGGTGCCATACCCGCAACGGCCCCCGGTGCAGATCACCCACAACCCGGCCGACCTCGCTCCGGTCAAGCAAGGCATGCTGGGCGTGGTATACAGCCCGCTCGGCACGGCGCACGGGCTGGGCGCCGGGTTCCCGTACCTCATCGCCGGCAAAACCGGTACCGCCGAGCGTTACTCGCGCACGACCGATGCCTACAACACCGACAAAAGCCTCAAGTATCTCGCCGAGCGCCACCGCGCGTGGTTCATCTGCTACACGCCCGCCAACCACCCGCAGATCGCGGTTGCGGTGGTGCTGGAGCATGGCGCCTGGGGCGGCAGCGCGGCGGCGCCCATCGCGCGCCAAATCCTGAACCAATGGCTGGCCGATACGCCACCCTCGCAGCGCCCGCTCGTCATCGCGCCAACGGTGGCCGCGCAAGCCGCCGGCGCCGCACCCGCCACGCCATGAACGCGCTCGCCAACACCCTCACCGCGCGCGCGCTGCGCCTTGGCCAACGGATTTTTTCGCGCCCGCGCATCGACCTGCCGCTGGCGATCGCGCTGGCGGCATTGGCGGCCATCGGTCTGACGGTGCTCTACAGCGCGAGCAACCTTGACACCGGCACGCTGCTTGGGCAGGCGGCGCGATTCCTGATCGGCGCGGTGTTGCTGGTCGCCATCTCGCGCATCCCGCCGCACCTTTTGCGCGTCTGGACGCCGTGGTTCTATGTCCTCGGGGTGCTGCTGCTGGTCGTGGTGAAGGTGCTGGGCGAAGGCCAGGGCGCCAACCGCTGGCTCGACATTGGCGTCGTCCGCTTCCAGCCGTCCGAACTCATGAAACTCGCGATGCCGATGATGATCGCCTGGTACCTGCATCCACGCCGGCTGCCACCGCGCTGGCGCGACCTTGCCCTCATCGGCATCCTCATCGCCCTGCCGGTGCTGCTGATCGTCAAGCAGCCGGATCTTGGCACCGCGTTGCTGGTCGCGGCATCCGGACTGTTCGTGCTGTTTCTTGCCGGTGTGCAGTGGTGGAAGATCGGTGCCGCACTGGTCGGCCTTGCCGCCGCCGCGCCGGTCGCGTGGCACTTCATGCACGACTACCAGCGGCAACGGATCCTGACTTTCCTGCACCCCGACCGTGATCCGCTCGGCAGCGGCTGGCACATCCTGCAATCGATGATCGCCGTCGGCTCCGGCGGCGTCTTCGGCAAGGGTTTCAACCAGGGCACCCAGTCCAAGCTTGAATTCCTGCCCGAGCACACGACCGACTTCATCTTTGCGGTGCTGGGCGAGGAATTTGGCCTGGTGGGCGTGCTGGTGCTGCTGGCGGTGTACCTTTTCATCGTCGGCCGCTGCCTGTGGATCGCCGCCAACGCGCGCGACACCTGGTCGCGCCTCGTGGCCGGCGCATTCGCACTCGCCTTCATCGTGTACGTCATCGTCAACGGCGGCATGATTACGGGCCTCCTGCCCGTGGTCGGGGTGCCGCTGCCGCTGGTGAGCTACGGCGGCACATCCGCGATCACATTGCTGGCGGGCTTCGGCGTCGTCATGTCGATCCACGCGCACCGCAAGTGGTCGCCGTAAGCGGCCCGCCGAACGCCTGCGGCCGGCGACAAACGCCCGCAACCCCGCGGCGCGGATCCAGCCTCGCATCAGGAATCGCTACAATGAGCGTTTGCGTTGCAGACCGCGCCGTGCGCGGAATCCGGAATGGTGATGGACAAGAGCTTCGACCCCAAGCAGATCGAATCGAAGTGGTACGCGCGCTGGGAACAGGCCGGCGATTTCAAGCCGACGGGCGCAGGTGAGCCATACTCGATCCTGCTGCCGCCGCCGAACGTCACCGGCACGCTGCACATGGGTCACGCCTTCCAGCAAACCCTCATGGATGCGTTGATCCGCCACGCGCGCATGACCGGGCACAACACGTTGTGGCAGGGCGGCACCGACCACGCCGGCATCGCGACGCAAAAAATCGTCGAAAACCAGCTGGCCGCCGAAGGCAAGACCCGTCACGACCTCGGGCGCGACAAATTCGTCGAGCGCGTGTGGCAGTGGAAGCAGGAGTCGGGCTCGACGATAACCCGCCAGATGCGCCGCATCGGCGCCTCGATGGACTGGTCGCGCGAGCGCTTCACGATGGACGCCGGGCTGTCGGCCGCGGTGCGCAAGGTCTTCATCGACTGGTACCGTGCGGGGTTGATCTACCGCGGCAACCGCCTGGTCAACTGGGATCCGGTGCTCGGCACCGCGGTGTCGGATCTTGAAGTCAACAACGTCGAGCGCGACGGCCACCTGTGGTCGATCCGCTACGACGTGATCGACCCCGCACCCGGCGGACTTGATCAGGTTGTCATCGCCACCACCCGCCCCGAAACCATGCTGGGCGACGTCGCGGTCGCCGTGCATCCGGAAGACGGCCGCTATGCCGCGCTGGTCGGCAAACACCTGCGCCTGCCGCTGGTCGGGCGCGACATCCCGGTCATCACCGACGCCTATGTCGATCGCGAGTTTGGTACCGGCTGCGTCAAGATCACGCCCGCGCACGACTTCAACGACTACGCGATCGGCCAGCGCCACGGCCTGCCGCTGATCACGATGCTGACGCTGGATGCCAAGGTCAGCGCCGATGCACCCGCAAGGTACCGGGGCCTGGACCGCTACGTGGCGCGCAAGCAGATCCTGGCCGACCTCGAGGCCGAAGGGCGCCTGGTTGAAACCAGGGCACACAAGTTGCAGGTGCCGGTCAGCCAGCGCTCGGACGCGGTCATCGAGCCGATGCTGACCGACCAGTGGTTTGTGGACCTGACCCGCGATGTTCTGGACGATGGCCGTCCCGGTGGCCGCCGGGCGATCACGCAACCGGCGCTGGACGCCGTGCGCACCGGCGCGGTCACGTTTGTCCCCGAAAACTGGACGACGACCTACACGCAGTGGCTGGACCACATCCAGGACTGGTGCATCAGCCGGCAGCTCTGGTGGGGGCACCGGATCCCGGCGTACTACGACGAGGCCGGCGCCATTTTCGTGGGCGAGGATGAAGCCGACGCACGCGCGCACGCCGACACGCCGCCGGTCGGCGCGCTACGGCAGGACGAGGACGTGCTGGATACCTGGTTCTCGTCCGCCCTGTGGCCATTTTCAACCCTGGGCTGGCCCGCCGACGGACCGGTCAGGAACCAGCGCGGCGAGACCGTCGCGAACTGGAAGGACGACAAGGTTTTCCTGCCCAGCAACGTGCTGGTCACCGGTTTTGACATCATCTTCTTTTGGGTCGCGCGGATGGTGATGACGACGCTGTACTTCACCGGGCAGGTGCCGTTCCACGAGGTCTACATCAATGCCATCGTGCGCGATGCCGAAGGCAAGAAGATGTCCAAATCCAAGGGCAATACGCTTGACCCGCTGGATCTGATCGATGGCATCGGCCTGCCCGCGCTGGTCGCAAAATCCACGCAGTCGCTGTTGCTCCCGCAGGTGCGCGAGAAGGTCGAAAAGCGCATCCGCAAGGAATACCCCGATGGCATCACTGCGATCGGTACGGACGCGCTGCGCTTCACGTTTGCGGCGCTTGCCAGCTACAGCCGTACCATCAACTTCGACCTCAAGCGCGCCGAAGGCTACAAGGCGTTCTGCAACAAGCTGTGGAACGCGGCGCGGTTCGTGCTGATGAACGTCGAAACTTCCCCTCTCCCGCCGGGTGCAGCTGCCATCCATGGCCAAGAGCTCCGTGGTGGCGCGCAAGCGCCGGGTGAGGGTTCGGCGCCCGCGCTGGACTTCGCAAAACCCGTACCCTCACCCCTACCCCTCTCCCGATGGGAGAGGGTTTCGTCTCCCGCCACCGAGGCCGAGCGCTGGATCAGGTCGCGCCTCAACGCCACGCTGGCCGAAGTCGATGCGCACTTCAAGACCTACCGCTTCGACCACCTGGCGCAGGTGCTCTACGAGTTCGTCTGGAACGAATACTGCGATTGGTTCCTTGAGCTCACCAAGCCGGCCTTGAACAGCGGCGATGCCGCGGCCGCGGCTTCCACCCGCCGCACGCTGCTGGTGGTGCTGGAAGCCGCCTTGCGTGCGCTGCACCCGGTCATCCCGTTCATCACCGAGGAAATCTGGCAAGCGGTGGCACCACAACTTGGGCTCACGCAAACCAGCATCCTCGAACGGCCCTACCCGCGGGCGGACGAATTTGCGGTCGACGCCGCGGCCAGCGCCGAAATCGAATGGTTCAAGGCGGTGCTGACGGGTGTCCGCAAAATTCGCGCAGAAATGAACCTCGCCCCCGGCAAGATCATTCCGCTGCTGCTCGCGGGCGGCGATGCGGAAGACCGCCGGCGCGCGGACAAATTCAGTGCGCAAATCCAGTTCCTCGGCCACTGCGAAGCACCGCGCTGGCTGGCCCCCGGTGGCGCCGAACCCGCCAGTGCCGCCGCGGTCGTTGGCAACCTGCGCGTGCTGATCCCGCTGGCGGGGCTGATCGACCTTGGCGCCGAGCGCAGGCGCCTGGCCAAGGAAATCGCCCGCATCGAAGGCGAAATCGGGAAGTGCCAAGGCAAACTCGGCAACGCGAGCTTCGTTGACCACGCGCCCGCGGCGGTGGTCGAACAGGAACGCACACGCTTGGCCGACTGGCAAACCCAGCGCGATGCGCTGCGTGGCCAAGCTGAAAAACTTGGCGCCTGAAGGTGCGCGCCGCGCGCCTTACTCGGCCTGCCCTGCCGCGTCCGGAAACAGCACGTCAATGTAGCCGAAACGCGAGAAGTCGGTGATGCGCGACGGGTACAGGCGGCCGATCAGGTGGTCGTATTCATGCTGCACCACGCGCGCGTGGAAGCCGTCGGCGTGGCGATCGACCGGCAATCCGCTTGGATCAACGCCCTGATAGCGAATCAAGCTGTGGCGGCTGACCACACCACGCAGGCCAGGAACCGACAAGCAGCCTTCCCAACCGTCTTCCATGTCGGCGGACAGCGGCGTGATGTGCGGGTTCAACAGGATCGTACGTGGCACCTCGGGTTCACCCGGGTAACGGTCGGAGCGCTCAAAGCCAAACACCACCAGCTGCAGGTCGACGCCCACTTGCGGCGCGGCCAGGCCCACGCCGTCGGCCGCCTGCATGGTCTCGAACATGTCGGTGATCAGTTCGTTCAATTCCGCGGTGCCGAACATCGAGGCTGGTACCGGCGGCGCCACGCGCAACAGCCGCGGATCGCCCATCTTCAGGATTTCACGAATCATGTGTGACCTCGTCGAAGTCAGGAACGATGGCCGCGGCGCAGCCACAGCAGCGGTGCCGTCAGCGCGAAGTGCGCCATGATGCCACCCGCCACCAGTACCCGCATCACCGGCTTGCGCGCAGCCGGATCAAACTTGCCAAACCAGCGCCACATGCCACGGTGCTTGTGGTAGCTGACGAATACCGGGCGCTGCCGGCTGGAACCGCCCTTGCCGTGGGTTACCCGCACGTCGCCCGCCAGCCAGACGCTGTAGCCCGCGTCGCGCGCGCGCCGGCAAAGGTCAAGGTCCTCGCAGTGCAGGAAGTACCGTTCATCAAACCCCTGCAGATGATCAAACGCCGCGTGCGACAACAGCAACAGCGCACCGGACACGTTTTCAACCTGGACCGCCGCGGCCGGAATCGGCCCCGCAACGTTCACCCCCGCGAATTTCGCGTCCTCGCCTTCGCGTTGCGCGCGTCCGAACACGGTATTGAGCGCGCGCCGCAGCAGCGGGTCGCGCCGCCGTGAGGCGGGGTCGGGCGTACCGTCCGCGGAACAGACGACCGCACCCACCACGCCCGCATCGGCATGCGCACGCAACACCTCAAGCAGCCGCGCCACGGTTCCGGGTTCGAGCAGGCAGTCGGGATTGAGCACCAGCAGGGCCTCGCCGTGCGCCTGCCGCGCGCCCACGTTGACCGCCGGTCCAAAGCCAAGATTCGCCCGGTTGTACACCACGCGTACGCGGTCGTCGTCCTCGTACGCGCGCGCGATGGCTTGCGGCACGCCATCGCGCGATCCGTTGTCGACGATGACGAGGTCAACCGCAACACTCGACGCCAGCGCACGTCCGACACACTCACGCAGGCTGGCACCGCTGTCGGCGGCGACGATGACGATGGAGACGGCGCTGGCCACACGGCGAGTGTAGTGCCTTGGCCGGCGCCGCGACAGGCGCCGCATCCAGCACAGCGGTCGCATCCGACCGCACGGCTGACCCGTCGACGCGGTGGTCAGCGCTGCACGACACGCATCCCCGTGAGGTGCAAACCGCCGGCAATGGCACGCATGATCGACGCGGCTGCCGCGCGATTCACGACCGGACCGGCGCGCACGCGCCAGGTGGCCCCGGTGGCCGTCGCGACACGGTCAACGTAGCTTGCAAAGCCCAGCTGTTGCAGCCGCGTGCGCATGGCCGCGGCACTGGCCGCGTCAGGAAACGACGCTACCTGTACGGCCCAGCCCCCGGCCGGCATGGGGTCGGCAGAACCACCCACCGGCATCGTCACGGCAGGCTTCAGCGCCGGATTGGCCACGGGCGCAGCGGGACCCGGCGCCGGCGCCACGCCAGCCTTGGGCAGGATCGGTTTCAAGGATTCAAACTGGGTTTCGTAGCGATCGGTGACCCGGCGCGCATCCTCGGGGTTGCGGATGACGTGCGGCGTGATCAGCACGATCAGCTCATCGCGGGTCTTGCTGCGGTCGGTGGTGCCAAACAGGCGCCCCAGGAACGGGATGCGGTTGAGGAACGGCACGCCGCTGTCGGTATCGCTGTCGGACTGCTGGATCAGGCCGCCCAGCAGCACGGTCTGCCCGCTCTGCACCGCGACTTCGGTGCTGAGCGAGCGGTTGGCGATGGTGTAGTTGCCGTACTTGTCCTGGCTGGTCGGATTGCTGACCACCTGCTGGACGTCAAGGTACACCAGGCCGCCCGGGCTGACCCGCGGCACGACATCAAGCAGCACGCCGGTATCGATGTACTGCACCTGGCCGACGCTGCTGTCGCCGGTCGGCGAGCCGATGCCAACGCCGGGCACGAAGTAGTTTTGCACCACCGGAATGCGCTTGCCGACCTTGAAGGTGGTCTGCTGGTTGTTGAGGACGACCGTCGATGGCGCCGAGAGCACCTTGGTATCGCCGCTGGTTTCGAGCGCGTTCAGGGCAAACTGCAGATCCTTGCCGGCAAACGAATAAAACAGCGCGCTGCTGGGGTTGTAGGCCACGCCGCCAAGGCCCACCGCGCCCTGGTGGCGATGGTAGGACTCGTTGGTGTTGGGCGGCGAACCTGGCTGGGTACCGATCAAACCGCCGAGGTAGTACTGGACGCCAAACTGGAACTCACCCTGCAGGGTCACTTCCAGCACCTTGGTTTCGATCTGCACCTGCAGCGGCCGCTCGTCGAGGCGCTGGATCACCGGCAGCAGCTTTTGCCACTGGCCGGGCGTCGCGCGAATGAGCAGCTGGTTGTTCTCGTTGACCGCCGCAATGCGGACGCCCTCACCGGTGGTGAAGGCCACCGTGCCCTGGCCGGACTGCTGCTGCCGCCGCGTCTGCGTGGCGCCCGCCACCATGCCCGAACCGAAGCCGCCGCCGGATTGATCATCCCCCGGGCCGCCCAGGCCGCCCGGCGTCCCCGCCGCGCCATTGTCCGGCGCAAACGAACCGAAGCCCTGCTGCGCGCCGAGGCGCCCCTGCGAGGTTTGTTCCAGGGGTGAGAACCCGGGCGCGACCGCACCGGCCGGCGCTTGCCCGCTGCTGCCGTTGCCGTTGCCAAACAGCTCGTTGAGGTGCTTGGCGAGATCCGACGCCTTGACGTTGAGTACGTTGTAGACGTACAGCCCCGACGAGTTGCCGGCCCCGTTGTCGATGGTGGTGACGAGCTTTCGCACCTCGTCGATGTAGGCCGGCTGCGGCGTGATCACGACCAGCGAGTTGCTGTGCTTGAGCGGGATCAGGCGCACCAGGCTCGACAGCTTCTGGCCCTTCTCGCCCGTCTGCTGGTTGAACAAGGTGTCCAGCTGGCTGACCAGATCGTCGGCCTGCACATGTTGCAGCGGGATCACGTCGACCGACATGCCGCGCAGCCAGTCCACGTCAAAGGTGTGGATGATGCGCTGGTAGTTCGCCAGTTCGTCGGGCGTGCCGCCAAGCACCAGCAGGTTGCGCAGCGGGTCGACCAGCAGGAATGCCTTGGAATCGGCAAACGGCTTCAGGAGTTCCTGCATCGCCACGGCCGATACATAGTGCAACGGGAACAGCCGCGCGGCATAACCGGCGCCCGGCGAGACCCCGCCCAGTCCCGGCACCAGGTTGCCCGGTGCGGCATCGGCGACCGGCACCACGAGGTAGCCGTGGTTTTGCTGTACCAGGGCGTTGCCGGTCCACGACAGGAGCATCTGCAGGATCGGCAGCACTTCGGCCTCGGTCACCGGCTGCGAGGTGGAAAACGTCACCGAACCCTTGACCGTCGGGGCGATCGCATAGTTGGCGTGCAGCACGTCGCCAAGGATCGCCTTGACCGCCGCCTGCACCGGCTGGTTGTCAAAATTGAACGTGATGGTGCCCGCCGCGTTGGCACTGGCGCCGCCGCCGTGGGTGGGGGCCGCGTTGATGAACACCCCGGTGCCATACTGGCGCCCCATGGCTGCAGCCGTCGCCAGCGGCTGGGTCTGTTGCGCGGTGCCAACGTTCAGCGGCTCGGGAACCGGCTTGTGGGTCCCCGCGATCGCCTCGCGCTGGAGCGAATAGTCATGCTCCTGCCGGATCGGCGGCGTGCACCCGGCAAGCACCGCAACGGCGCAGAAGATTCCCAACGTAGCCAGTTTCTTGTACACGCACTGCACTCCAGACGATCCCACACGCCGCACTGGTTACCAGTTGCCGGCACTCAATTTCCACCACCGTTTTGCCGCTCCACCCGCCGCCGCGCCGCCTGGATCCGCGCCTTGAGCTGCCTGGCGCGCGCCGCCGCTGCGGCTTGTCCCGCCGAAGTGGCTGGCTGTACCGCCGCACCATTCCCCCGGCGCGAAACGATAGCAGAGCCTTCCGGTCCCGCGCCGGCGGCCGGCGCTGAACCGGCCTCTGCCGGCGCAGCGTCCGCCGCGGGCGCTGCGCCCGGCAGCAACCGCAGCGTGAGCCGCGTACCCGAGGCCAGGACGACCGCACTGCGTGGATGCAGCTCGATCAGCGCCGGCCCCTCGCGCGCAGGCTGGCCAAGGATGGCGCGGTAATCCTTGTTTTGCGTTTTGTCGTGCAGGATCGCCAGCTTCAGGCCCGGCAACAGGATGACCCCCGTCAGCTCAAGCTCGCTGCTGGCCGCGCCACCGCCACCGGCCGCGGGTTCGGGCGTGCGCGTGGGGCTGAACAGCGGCCGCTGCCACACCTCCGCGTAGCGTTCGAGCGCGGGCACCGCGGGTGGCGGCAGGGTCGATCCGGGCGGCGGCAGTTTGGGCGGCGCGGCAGCGTCGTGCCAGTGCGCGCCGCGGCCAAGCCCAAGCCACAACGCGACGAGAATGATGACCAGCACCGCAGCCGCCGCACCCAGCGCGGGCGTCAGCTGGCGGCGATCGGCGGCGTTCACGGCGCAGCTCCGGTCGGACGCAGGTAGCCCGACAGCGTCAGTTGGGTTTGCACGCGGCCATCGGGCGCCCGCGCGATGGTCAGGTTGTCGACGAACAGGTAGGGCAGCCCACGCTCGAAGTCGTGCAGCACGGCGGCCAGCGGCTGCATGCCGCAATCGAGCGTGATGCTGACGCTGACCCGGCGGAACGGTTCCTTGCCGTTGTCCTCTTCGATCGGCATCTTGGACGGCATGCTGCAGCCCGAGCCTTCGCGTGCGTGCGCGGCCACCACGTCGCTCGCGCGCTGGATCAGGTCGGCCGACGCGGCGCTCGGGTCGCTGGCGCCAAGGAAGGCGCCCACCGTGGCGCCGCCGCGCGCGAGCTGTGCGACCCGCTTCTCCAGCACCGGCCGCTCGGCGATCGCCGCCGCATACTTGGCGTGGATCTCCCGCAGGTCCTGCATCTGGCCGTCAACCTGCATGAGCGGCGCCACAAACCACCAGTGCAGCAGCAGAAAATAGCCCCCCGCCAGCGCCAGCAACGCCAGTACCAGCGCCGCGGCGCGCGACTGCGCGGGGGTCATGTGCGCGTCAATGCGCATCACGCACCGTGTTTTGCCGCACCCGCGCGACCAGCTCAAAACGTTCCTTGCCGGTGGCCGGGTCGGGCTGGATCACACCCTGCAGCCTGGGCTCGGCAAATACCCCGGAACCGCCCAGGGTGTCGACCAGCGCCGCCGCGTGCGCCGCTTCGCCCTTGATGTCAAGCCCGCCCGTGTCGTCCAGCGTCAACGCATCCAGCCACGCATTCGCCGGCAGGCGCCGGGTCAGCTCGTCCACGACCTGCAGCGGGGGCGGGTCGCCGGCCTTGCGCTTGACCAGGAACTTCGACGCGGCAATCGCCGCCACCAGCCGCGCGCGCAGGTGCTCGGACTGCGTGGCCTGCGCGCGCATCGCCGCCACCTCGTCCTGCATCCGCGCCAGCGCCGCGCGCCGGTTGCCCAGCCACTGCGCAAGGATCACCACCACCAGCACGATGCACGCGGCGGCCAACAACCAGTTGACCCGCTGCCGCTTGTCCGCGCGGTGCGGCCGGCGCAGCGGCGGCAACAGGTCGACACCGGCCAGCGCGCCATCGCCACGCTGCACGTCCACGGCATCCGGATGCGCGCCGATCACGGCCAGGCGCTCGAGCATCGGGTCCAGTTCGGCCCGCGGCGCGGCGTACAGGTCCAGTACGACCTGCCCCGGGGGCGCCGGATCCTTGCTGAGCTTGACGTCGTAATAGAGCTGATCGGGCTTGAACGGCGTCTGCCGGTCAAGCTCGTAGCCGACGACCTTGCGCGGATCGGCGGCGGCCGCGAGCGGCAGCACCAGGCGCCGGTGCAATACGGTTTGCGCGGTGACCACCAGCAGCAGACGGCGGTCATCAGGATCGGTACCCGCACAGGCCTTGGCAAAGGTCACCCGCTGGACCTCGGCGGGCAGGTCCGCGGCAATCGTTGCCAGCACCGCGCCGGTGCGCACGCGCCGGGCACCAAGTTCCGTCGGGTTGACGCTGAGCCACAGGACGTCCGGCCCGCGCTGTACCCACGCGCGCAGGCGCCGGGGCAGCATCGCCGTGAGCTCGCCGCCCCACCAGTGCAGGAAGTCCGGCAGCGGCGATCGCGACCAGGCGAGCTTGATGCGTTCGAGCGCTTGCGGGCTGACAAGATCCATGGACGGTCAACTCAAGGCAGCTGCACGGAATCGGTACGCCAATCCAGCACTTTGTACGGGCGCGCGTCGGCTCCCGTCAACGCCAGGCGTATTGTGGCATCCAGACCCGCCTGGGTACCGTCGGGCATTTTTGCAACGCTGAATACGCGTTCCACCATGCCCCCATAACCCGCCACCAGCGGACCATTGGCGACCGCCCCCAGGGCCTGCCCGCTACCCGCCCCGCGCTGCGCGTGACGCTGCCGCCGCGCCCTCACCAATGCCTGCGCCTGCCCACGATCAATCCCGCGTTCGGCCGCGAGCACGAGCGGCCCGGCGTAGGACGCGTCCGGATAATTGCGCCCGGAATACACCGTCACCGCGGGCGCCAGCCGCGCAAACAGCGCGGCGTCCACCCCCGGCAACCGCGCCAACTGGTCGATCGTACGCAACGGTCCGCCCCGCTGTCCAGTGTCAGCGCCAACCCTGCCCTGGCCGCGGGTCCCAAAACCACCGGCGCCCCCGGTCGCCCGGCCGCGCCAGTCCGCCACCGCGGTCGCCAGCCGTGCCGCCGCTGCCGTATCCACGCCGGCGGCCACAAACACCCCGCGCAGCAGCGCCGGTGAGGCTGCATTGAGATCGGCCAGTCCCGAAACGTCCACCACCGCGACCGTGACCTGCGCGCCATCAAAGGTCAGGCGGTAGGGACGGCCGTCCGGCACCCACTGGTGTTCAAGGTCCGGCGCGCGCAGGCCAGCGACCGCGTGTGCGAGGCCCGCCTCGGCCGCAAGGCTGGCGCGCACGTGCTCGGCCCCGTACAGCGCCGCCTCGCTGTGGCTGCGCGAGGACGCGGCCACGCCCGCCAGCAGCGCCGCGAGCAGTATGGTCACCCACAGCACCAACAGCAGGGCGGTTCCGCGCTCGCGGGGCATTACGGCACGCCTCCGCCGATGCTCGCGGCCCCGCCACCCGCCTGGATGCGTATCACCAGCGCCGGAAACGGCACCCCAACGCGCCAGGCCGGATCAAGCTCAATGCGCACCGCCGCCGGCAGGCCGTGCGCCGCCTGCCAGTCCGGATGCCACGCCGCTGGCTGCCCAAACGCGCCGGCCGCAAGGTACTGCAGCTTGCCTGCGTGCAGGCCGTCCAGCAACAGGTGCCGCGCGGGTGCGGCAGCCGGATCGGCACTGCCGCCGTAGGGCCGGTAGGTCAGCCACAGCGATCGCGTTCCTGCTGCGCCCGCCTTCAGCTCGACGGTCTGCACGTACAGGCCGGCGTGCCCCGATTGCAAAGGCAACGGCGCGACGTACTGCATGGACGTGGCGTCACCCCGGAACATGCGCGGCGGCGTATCGGGGCCATCGGTGTAGGCCTGCGGCTGCGCGGCGCCAACGTAGCGCCGCAGGAACTGCTGCACGGTGCGCACCGATTCGCTGCGTGCCATCACCGCACCGGCCGAACGGGTCACCCGCGTCGCACTCCGCATGGCGCCCCAGACCCCAAGCATCACGAAGCCGAGCAGCACCAGCGCCAGCAGGATTTCCAGCAAGGTGAAACCGGCAGGGCGCGCGGGGCGGGTCATCGGGCGCCGGTCGAGGCGGAAGCCTGCGCACGCTGGGTGGCGAGGCGCAGCGTACGGCCGGCACCGTAGTGCACCGCAACGTCCAGTTGGTACAGGTCGATACCGGCCGCTTGTACCACCAGCGCGCCGCCGCGCTGCAGCGACACCGCCGCCTGCGTACCGCGTGCGGGTTGCGGCAGCCGGTGGATTTTCAACGTCCAGTGCATCCCGTCGCCAAAGCTTCCGGACGTGGCCTCATCCTTGAGCGGGCCCACCAGGCCCTGCTCGGCCAGCAATGTCTGGGCACGTTCGACCGCTGCATCCAGCTGCGCGCTGCGGCTGGCATTTTGCGCGGATTTGCCAAGTGCGCCCAAGGCCACGGCAAAGGTGATCGCCAGCAATGCGATCGCGGCCAGTACCTCGATCAAGGTAAAACCCTGCCACCGGGCCGGATTCACGCTGCCCGGATGCGGGTGCGCCGCGCCGCGCGCCGCGCGATGGGAAAACCCGCCTGATCCCCAGGTCATGGCCCGGCCTCACGCTGGATTGTTACCGCGCCGGTCAACCAGTCCACGTCCACACGGAGGCTGCGGTGGCGTTCGCTCAGGGTGATGTTGCCGCCGCTCGAACTGCCATCCGGGAAATAACCGATGCGCGCAATACCCGGCTGGATCGAGCCTTGCGCCGCCGACGTGACATCCAGTGTCGCCCGCCTGGGCAAGCCGCGCGGATCGCGGCCCGGCGCGGTGAAACTGTGGGTGCGCAGGTCCAGCGTGAACCACTGCGGCTTGCCGGTCGCCATCGCCCGCGTGCGCGTGTCGCGCAGGCCCGCGGCGACGCGCTCGGCCGCCGCCTGCAGCTGACCGCGGCTGCGCCCGTGCAACGATACGGCGGTAAGGGTGACGCCGACGGCGATCAATGCAATCACCGCCAGCATTTCAATCAGGGTAAAACCCCGCAATGGGTCCAGACCTGGCCTTCGCGGCCGCGTGCTGCGCCACCGCGCACTCGCCGCGGTGGAAAGTGAACCGGGCCCCGTTGCGTTATTGCCAGTTGCCGTAGTCACGGTCGATCTTCTCACCGCCCGGCTTGCCGTCGCGACCGTAGAAAATGATGTCGTACTGGCCGTGCTTGCCTGGATACGCATAACCGTACGGATGGCCAAATGGATCCCGCAGGTCGGCAGGCTTGGCGTACGGCCCGTTCCACGAGGGCGCGTCGGACGGCTTGGTCAAAAGATCCTGCAGCGCCGGCGGCGGCGAACCGTTGTCGAGCGCGTAGGCCTGCACATCCTGGTCGAGTTTGGTGACGCCGATCTTGCCGGCGTCCCACTTGCCGGTATCGACCCGGCCCGACACCGAACGCGCGACGATCACGCCGACGATGCCAAGCAACACGATGACCGCGAGCATTTCCAGCAAGGTGAAGCCACGCGCTCGGCCGCGCGCAGGTGCAATTGAAAAACGCATGAACGGTCCTCTTGAAATGTGCTGCGGGCGGCAAGGCCGGCAGCCCTGCGGCGCGTAGCGGCGGATGCTGGCGCCGGCAACCGGGCCTGTGCGCGCATCGGAACGGACGCCGGCCCAAACCCTCATTGTATGCTGCCGGTCAGGCTGAGCAGGGGCAACAGGATCGCCATCATGATGCCGGCGACCAGCAGCGCCATCACGATCGTCAACACCGGCACCAGCGCCGACAGCATCTTGTCGATCGCGGCTTTCACCTCGCCGTCGTAGGTGTCGGCCGCGCGCAACAGCATGTCCTCCAGCGTGCCCGATTCCTCGCCGACCAGGGTGATCTGGATCGCGAGCTTGGGAAACCCGGTGTGCGCGGTGAGCGCGTGCGACAGCGAATCCCCGCTCTTGACGGCCTCGATCGCGGGTTCCAGCTGTTCACCCAGCGCGCGATTGGCCACCACCTGGCGCGCGATGCCGAGCGCCGCGAGAAGCGACACGCCGTTTTTCAGCATCGAACCCAGGGTGCGCATGAGGCGTGCCGTATCAACCTTCAGCAACAGTGGCCCCAGCACCCGGACCCGCAGCAGTTTGGCGTCGAAGGCGCGCCGGACTTCCGGGTCGCGCATCCGCGCGCTGGCGTACAGGCCGGCCGCCACCAGCGCAATCAGCACCAGCAGGCCCCAAGCGTGCAGAAAGCTGCCGAGCCCCATCAGCACCCGCGTGATGAGCGGAATCTGCACATTCATGTCGTTGAAGATCGGCACGAACTGCGGCAGCACGAACGCCAGCAACAGCACCAGCGAGCCCAGCACGCCAAACAGCAGGAACGCGGGATACACCAGCGCACCGATCACGCTTTCGCGCAACTTGCGCGCGCGCTCGAGGTAGTCGGCCAGGCGCGCGAGCGCCGCGTCCAGCGCGCCGCCGGCTTCCCCGGCACGCACCATGCTGAGGTACAGCTTGGGGAAGACGCCATGCTCTTCTTCCATCGCGCGCGACAACGATGCGCCGCCGCGCACGCGGTCGCGGACGCGCATCACCACGTGCCGGGCGCGCTCGCCTTCCGGCAACTCCAGCAGCATCTGCAGCGCGCGATCCAGGGGCAGGCCCGCGTGCAGCAGGATCCCGAGCTGCTCGGTGAATTCGACCAGCGCGCCGCCGCCCAGCGACTTCTTGCGCCAGCCGACCAACAGCGAACCGTGGGTCGCCGCCCCGGCTTCCAGCGGCACGTTGCCCTGTTCCTGCAGGCGCTGGATCACGTCATCGACCGATGCCGCATCCATGCTGCCTTCCACGGTCTCGCCGGCGGGCGTGACGGCCTTGTAGCGGAAGGCCGCCATCACTCGTCCTGGGTGACGCGCAGGACTTCTTCCACCGTCGTCAGGCCGGCGAGCGCCTTGCGCAGGCCGTCCTCATACATCGTGTGCATGCCGCCCTCACGCGCAGCGCGTTCGATGTCCGACGCATCGGCGTGCTGCATCAGCAGCCGCCGGAGCGCGTCGTTCATCGTCAGCTGTTCGATGATCGCAATGCGGCCGCGGAACCCCGACGGGTTTTCCGCCGACGGCCGCGCCCGATACAGCTTCAGCGGCCGCTCGTCGGTGAGCTGGTCGAGCCCCAGCTCGGCGACCAGCTCCGGCAGCGGCACGTACGCTTCGGCACTGGCGGGATCGAGCCGGCGCACCAGGCGCTGGGCCATGATGGCGTTGACGGTGGAAGCGATCAGGTAGTCCTCGACGCCCATGTCGAGCAGGCGCGTCAGGCCGCCGGCGGCGCTGTTGGTGTGCAGCGTCGAGAGCACCATGTGGCCCGTCAGCGCCGACTGGATCGCGATCTTGCAGGTTTCCAGGTCGCGCATCTCGCCGATCATGATCACGTCCGGGTCCTGGCGCACGATCGCGCGCAGGGCGCCGGCGAAATCCAGCCCGATCGCCGGCTTCACCTGCATCTGGTTGATGCCTTCGAGCTGGTACTCGACCGGGTCCTCGACGGTGATGATTTTCTGCTCCGGGGTGTTGATTTTCGACAGCGCCGTATACAGCGTGGTGGTCTTGCCCGAGCCCGTCGGCCCGGTGACCAGCAGGATGCCGTTGGGACGCTCCAGCACCTTCAGGAATTCCGGCAGCGAGTGCGCGTCGAATCCGAGTGAATCGAAATCCAGCACCACGCTGCCGCGATCCAGGATGCGCATCACCACCGATTCGCCAAAGCTCGTCGGGATGCACGACACGCGCAGGTCAAGCTCCTTGCCTTGCACCCGCAGCTGGATGCGCCCATCCTGCGGCAGGCGGCGCTCGGCGATATTCATGCGCGCCATGATCTTGATGCGCGAGATCACCGCGGCCGTGGACGACGCCGGCGGCGCCTCGACTTCGTGCAGCACGCCGTCGATGCGGTAGCGTACCTTCAGGCGATTCTCGAACGGCTCGATGTGGATGTCCGACGCGCGGGCTTCCACCGCGCGCTGGATCAAAAGGTTCACCAGCCGGATCACCGGCGCCTCGGACGCGAGGTCGCGCAGGTGCTCGATGTCATCGTCACCCGACGCCTCGCCGCCTTCGCCTTCGAGCCCTTCGACGATGGTGCCAAGCGCGCTGCGGCCGGTACCAAACCAGCGTTCGATCAGGTCGTCGGCGTCTGCGCGCGCGGCCACCACCAGGCTCACCGGGCGCAGGCACGCCAGCTGCACGGCGTGCGCGACGTAGCCATCCCCCGGATCGGCAACCGCGATTTGCACCAGCGCCTCGGTCTCGACCAGCGGCACGACGTGGTACTGCTTCATGAAACGCACGGACAGCGCGGTTTCCGGCGGCACGTCCGGCGCGTCCTTCAAGTTCAAAAGCGGCAACTGCAGGGTCTCGGCCCAGGCTCCGGCAAGGTCGCGCTCGGACACCAGCCCCAGCCGCGTCAACAACGTGGTCAGGCGGCTGTCGGACGCTTCCAGCAGCAGCCGTTCGGCACGGGCAAGATCCTCCGCTTTCAACCGCCCGCGCTCGACCAGCAGGGCGCAGACGCGCGCCTCGGCGTCTTCCACCGCCCGCACCGGCTCATCTCCGGTCTGCATCAGTGCCGACATCGTCTGTTCCCATGCGTACAACCGGTTTCAGGCCGCCATTGGTAGCACACCCGCCATGCCAACGCGAGCGGCAGAGCCCTCGATTAAAACGTCCCAGCACTTGACGACGTTGACACCCCGCCCGCCGCGCGGGGTTCCCATGCACCCGCCCTGCGCTCCGCGGCGACCATCGGGCCGGCCGTGCGCCAAACCGGGGATCCGTCCCGATCCGACGGATGTCAAGGACACCGACTGCCCTATCATGGACGCTCTTTCGTGCCGGCCGCGGCACCGCGCACACCGCTGCGCGCTGCCGCTGGACACGGCTGACCCAAAACGAATGGGGCCCGGTCATCGGCATTCCAGGCGCGCGGCCGCAGCCACCGGCAAAAACCAACAGGAGCATCCATGCGGCTCTACCTGTACCAACGCGACGACTGCAGCCTCTGCGACCAGGCCGTCGCCGTGCTGGCACGCATGCACGCGCCGGATTTTGAGAGCATCTGGATCGACAATGATCCGGCGCTGGAAGCCCGGTACGGCGAGCGCGTGCCCGTGTTGCGCGACGCCGACTCGGCGCGCGAACTTGGCTGGCCGTTCGACCCGGCCGCGGTGCGGGCATTCCTCTCGGCGTAGCGCGCCGCGCGCAGCACCCGCGTTTTTACGGCATCATCGGCGGGGATCTCAAGGGGAATCAGGCCATGCTGGGTGGACTGTTGCTGGCGGGGGCGTTGGCAAGTGGCGCGGCGGCAAGTCCGCCGCCGGTACCGGCGACGCCGATTTTCCGCAGCTACGGCGTGGCCGACGGCCTGCCTTCGGCCGACGTATACACGGTCACCCAGGATCACGCGGGCTACATCTGGATCGGCACCCACGCCGGCCTTGTGCGCTATGACAGCCGCACGTTCAAGCTCTTCACCCACGTCCCGGGCCAGCCGGCGTCGTTGCCCGCCAACGACGTGTCAGCCGTCCTGGTGGACCGCGCCGGAAACCTGTGGGCAGGCGGCGAAGGCACCGGGCTCAACCTGTACCAACCTGCTACCGGCGGCTTCCGGCACTGGCTCCACAACGCGGCTCGGGCGGACAGCATCGGCGGCAACGACATCATGGCGATCGCACAGGACAAGGCCGGGGCCATCTGGGTTGGCACCTACGCGGGGGGTCTCGACAAGCTCGCTGCCGACCGCAACGGTTTCGTGCCGTTTCGCCATCAGGCCGGCAACGCCGCGAGCATCGCGTCCGACGACGTCACCGCGCTCGCCGCCGCGGCCGACGGCGGGCTCTGGATCGGCACCGACGCCGGGCTTGATTACATGCGCGCGGACGGCAGCATCCGCTTCATTGCCCTGCCCGGCGCCAAAGCCACGCCCAGCATCTGGCAGCTGCGGGCTGCGGCCGGCGGCGTGGACGCCGCGACCAGCGCCGGGCTGTTCCACATTGCCGCCAACGGTACGGCCGCGCGGATCGGTCCTGCGCGCGAGGCGTTCGCGAGCCTGCGCCAGCCGGACGGTGACATCTGGATCGCGCAGCGCAGCCAGATCGAGCGCATCGACCGCGACGGCAATACGCGCGTCGAACACTCCACCACCGGCGCCGCGGGCGGCCTGCCGGGGCAGCTGATCGATGACCTGTTCGGTGACGACGCCGGCGGCCTGTGGGTCGCCACGATGGACGGCGGCCTCGCGTACCTGCCGCCGCACTGGCGCGCGTTCAGCGCCATCCGCCACGTCCCGGGTGACGCCGCCAGCCTGTCCCCGAACCACGTCCGCGCCCTCGCGCTGGCACCCGATGGCAGCCTGTGGGCGGGCGGCGTGGACCTGCTCGATCACATCGACCCGGTCACACGCACGGTGCGGCACATTGCGCTGCCCGACCTCGCGCACATGTCGATCGGCTCGCTGGCGGTGGATGGCGCGGGCCGCGTCTGGATTGGCGGCCGCAAGGGCCTCAACGTCTGGGACGGCCAGCAGCTGCACGCCGTGGCGCCGGGCAACCCGGCGCTGAAGTACGGCGTGGCGGCCCTGTTCGCGGCCCGCAATGGCGCGATCTACGTGGCCGGCCTTGGCCAAGGCACCTTCCGCCTGGACGTGCGCAGCGGGAGCCTCGAACCGCTGGCTCCGCCCGCGGCGGGCGAAGCCGCCAGGGAAGTCCTGCAACTGGGTGAGGCGCCCGATGGCTCCATCTGGGCCGCGAGCCACGGGGGTGTTGCGCGCCTGGCGCCGCGGACCGGCGCCTTCACCTTCGTGCCGGGAATCCCCCACGCCGACACGCGGGCCTTCACGTTCGCGCCCGACGGCAGCCTGTGGCTGGCAACCGACGCCCATTTGCAGCACTACCGGCTGACGCATGGCCGCGCGCAGCTGCTCGCCACCATTGGCACTGCCGAGGGCTGGCCCGGAACGCGCATCCTCGGGGTGCAGGTGGGTGCGGGCGGCCGGGTGTTCGCCACCGACGTGCGCAGCATCCTCATGTACGACCCACACACCCGCAGGCTGCACACGGTAGCGACCGCCAACGCGCTGGCGATCACCGACTTCATGGACGGTGCGTTGCTGACCACGGGCCACGAACAACTGTTTGCCGGCAGCCTCGCCGGGGTGATCGGTATCCGCACCGACCGGCTGCCACGCCACTTCACGACGCCCAAGGTGGTACTGGAATCGGTGGAGGTACGCCGCAACGGCCAGCGCGTGACCCTCGACCCGGCCCGGCCGATCACCCTGGACTGGCGCGACCGCGAGCTCACCGTCACCGCGCGCGTGTTGTCCTATATCGACCCCGCACGCAATCAATACCGTTTCCGGTTGCAGGGGTTTGACCCGGGCTGGGTCGACACCGGTGCGCGTGACGTGCGCGAATTTTCGCTACTGGAACCTGGCAGCTACCAACTGCTGGTCAGCGGGCGCACGGGCGACGGGCCGTGGAGCAGCGCGGTCGACGCGTTGTCGCTGCACGTACAGGCGGCACCGTGGACCACGCCGTGGGCCAAGGCGGGCTACGCCCTCCTCGCCCTGCTGCTCGCGGGTGGCGCGGTCGTGACCGCCCGGCGGCGGTTGCAACAGCGCCATCGCCTGGCCATGAGCGAAGAGCGCCAGCAACTGGCCGAGCACGCCAACATGGCCAAGTCGCGCTTTCTCGCCAACATGGCACACGAAATCCGCACTCCGCTCACTGGCGTGCTGGGCATGACCGAACTGCTTTTGAAAACGCACCTCAACGAACGCCAGTTTCAATACGCCGACGCGATCCGCCGCTCCGGCGCGCTCCTGCTGCGGCAGGTCAACGATGCGCTGGATGTCGCACGCATCGAAGCCGGCCGGCTGGAGCTTACGCTGGCGACGTTCGACCCGGCCGCGATCCTGCGCGAAGTGGCCGACGCCGACGCGGGCCTCGCCGCGCAAAAGCACCTGACCATCGACGTGGTGATCGCGGCCGACGCGCCGTCCGCGGTGCGCGGCGACGCACTGCGGGTGCAGCAAATCCTTTTCAACCTCACCCACAACGCCCTCAAGTTCACCACCGAGGGCGGCGTGACGCTGAAGCTCGACCGCGACGCCGGCGGCATCGTCTACAGCGTGATCGACCAAGGCCCCGGGATGACCCCGGAAGAGTGCGCACGCGTGTTCCGGCGTTTCGAGCAGGCCGACTATGGCCGCCTGCAGCGCGGCAGCGGACTCGGCCTCGCGATCAGCCAGGAGCTGGTCGGCTTGATGAGCGGACGCATCAGCGTGCAGTCGGAGCCCGGCCGCGGCAGCGCCTTCAGCGTGCGCTTGCCACTACCGGCCGTGTCGGCGCCCGGCACCGCCACGCCCGAAACCACGGCCTCCACACCCCCGGAACCCGCCGCTGTGCGCGCGTCCGCCAGCGGGCGGTCCGCCGCCACCCAGGACGATCGCCCACGCGTGCTGCTGGTCGAGGACGACGTCATTGCCGGGCAGGCCATCGCGGGCCTGATCGAAACCTTTGGTTACCACGTGACGCTGGTGCCGCAGGCATTGGCCGCACTGGCCGAAATTGACAGTGGTGACACCTACGATGCGATGGTGTTCGACTTCGACCTGCCCGGCATGGGCGGCTGCGAATTGGCCGCATTGCTGCGCCGACGCGGCCATACCACGCCAATCGTCGGACTGACCGCGAGTGCGTACGGTGACGAGGAACAGCGGGCCCGCGCGGCCGGCATGGGAACCCTGGTGCGCAAGCCGGTGCCCGCCGACGACCTGCGCGCTGCACTGGCACGTGGCACCGGTTCACCGGCCGCCCGCGCTGCTGCGGGCTGAGCCAGGCGCGCCTGGCAAAACTGCGGCTGAATTCAATCCATCCTGGACGCTTGGAGGCAGCGACACCGTCGTGCGTGCCGCTACACTTCCGGTTCGCCCGGAGCCGTCAGCGGCCACGTCCGGACGGCGCGCGAGCCGCTTTCCGCGGCTCCGGGATCCAGCAGCCCATCCGCCCGTTCCACCACACCTGCCGCCCATGCCCCGTCTTTCCATCCTCGACCGCTACATCCTGCGCGAATTCATCACCAGCGCGCTGGCGGCCATCGTGGTGCTGCTCGTGATCTTTACCGGCAGCACGTTCGCCACCATCGCCAACAAGGTCGCGACCGGCCAGCTGCCGGGCAGCGTGATGTTCACCGTACTGGGGCTGAACCTGGTCAACACGTTGCAGGCGCTGCTGCCGATGGGCATGTTTCTTGGCATGCTGCTGGCGCTCGGGCGCATGTACCGCGACAGCGAAATGCACGTACTGTCAGCCTCGGGCTTCGGTCCAAAAGGGTTGCTGAAACCCGCGGCCATCTTTGGCATCGGGGCGGCACTCGTCGCCGGCGGGGTGGCGCTCTGGCTGGGGCCGTGGGCGGCGCGTACCTCCGGCGCCGAGATCGAGCAGGCCAACCGCTCGGTGATCGCGGCCGGCCTGGAGCCGGGCCAGTTCACCAACCTCAGCGGGCGCGGCGGCATCCTGTTTGCCAACACCGTCAGCCCCGACGGCACGCGCCTTGGCAACCTGTTCGTGGAAAGCGAGCGCACCGGCAAGGACGGCATCACCAGCATCAGCGTCATCACCGCCAACCACGGCGACCTCTTCCATGAGGGCCAGGAAAACAACCGCTTCATCGCACTGCACGATGGCCACCGCTACGACATACGCCTCGGCCAGGACAACTGGCGCCTGATGCAATTCCAGCGCAACGATGTCGCGCTGTCGCCGCCCGCGGAGGATGACAGCGACAGCGACCCCGAAGGCCTGCGCACGACTGCATCGCTGCTGGGTGATCACGACCTCGCCGCCAAGGCGGAGCTGCAATGGCGCCTGGCGATCCCCTTCGGCCCGCTGGTGCTGGCGATGCTGGCGCTGCCGATGGCGCGCCAGGGCACCCGCAACTCACCGGTCGGGCGCATCCTGATCGGGGTACTGGCGGTGCTCATCATCATGAACGTCATGACGCTCGCACGGTCGTTCATCGCCAGTGGCAAGGCGCCCGTGCAGCTGGGCGTGTGGTGGGTATTGCTGCCGGTGTTTATTGGCGCCGCGTGGGCGTTTGCGCGGCAATACGCCACCCGCAAACCGCGCGTTGCCGGGAGCGTCAAAGCATGACGCGTGTACCTGGGCGACGCCTGCGCATCAAGCGCGTGGATGCGCTCATCTGGCGCACGGTGCTCGGCAGCCTGCTGCTGACCTGGCTGGTGCTGACCGGGCTGGATGCCTTCACCCAATTCGCCACCCAGATCGGCAACATCGGCCACAACGGTTACACGCTCGGCAATGCCGCCGCCTACATCCTGTTGACCCTCCCGCGCCGGGCGTACCAGTGGTTCGTGTTCGCCGCGCTGATCGGCGGCCTGATCGGCATCGGCTCGCTGGCCACCACCGGCGAACTCACCGCGCTGCGCGCCGCGGGCATGTCCAAGCTCCGGATTTGCCTGTCGGTGCTGGGGCTGGTCTGCGTGCTCACGCTCGGCGTCGTCATCCTCGGCGAAACCGCGGCACCCGCGGGCGACCAACGCGCGCAGCAAATCCAGATGCAACGCACCGCGGGCCACCTGCACGTACGCACCGACAGCGGCCTGTGGGCGCGCGACGGCAACAGCATCATCAACGCCAAGGCCGCGCTCGCCCATCTGGTGCGCGGCCGGCCCCAGATCGAGCTGGCCGACGTCCGCGTGTTTGGCTTCGATGCCAGCGGCCAACTGACGTCATTCCGCCACGCAAAACTGGCCACCCAGGTCGGCAAGGCGTGGACCCTACACGACAGCCGCGACACCGTGGTCAGCGCCAGCGCCGCCGTCAGCACCCTGCACCAGCAGGAGCCGTGGGACACCTCACTCGACCCGGCGGTACTCGAGGCCTCGGTCGCGCATCCGGAATACCTGTCGCTGCGTGACCTTTCGCGCAACATCGCGTACCTGCGCGCCAACCGGCAAAACCCGAGCGTGTATCTGAACGCCTATTGGATGCGCACGTTCTACCCCATCAACGCCGTATTGCTGGTGCTGTGCGCGCTTCCGTTTGGATTTGGTGCGTTGCGCTCGGGCGGCCTTGGCAAGCGCCTGTTCCTCGGCGTGATCATCGCCATTGCCTGGTACTTCCTGCAGCGCGCGATCATCAGCACCGGCACGGTGTTCGGGGCGCCGCCACTGTTGGTGAACATCATCCCCGCGCTGCTACTGGTGGCGATTGCGGTGTGGTATTACCGGCGGGCGTAGCGCAGCGGAGCGGTTCCGTTCGGCTACCGCCGAGCGGGTTACTTTCCTTTCGGGGAAAGTAACCAAAGCCACTGCGCCGGCACCCCGGTCGCACCCACTTCGTGTCGGCGCGACTCCCCTGCGCTTCTCGCGCCAAACGGGCCGGCGCGAACTCGGCCATCCATGGCCTCGAACATTCGCGCCTTGCTCCCGCATGGCGCTGCGATGCTCGGCGGTGTGCAACGGCGCCAAGTTCTGGCTCCGGCGACCGGCCATCCCTGGCCTGCGATTCTGCAGGATCCAGCGTAGCAGGCCATGGATGGCCGACAGCGAAGCAAAGCTCTCACGCGCCTTTGCATGACGCCGCGGCGCGCAGCCGAACGGCGGAGCAAGCGCCGAATGTTCGAGCACACGGATGTGCGACTAAATCGGCAGGGACTTCCGATTTGAACGCCACCGGCGGCCCCGAGCACAAGCGAGGGGCGAGCCACAGGGACGTGGCGAGTAGTATCGGCGCGGCCGTCGGTCGGCGAGCACCAAGGTCAGTTTCAGCAACGGGAAGTTGCTGAAACCGTCATGCCAGGCGCAGTGGTCTTTCGCCCCTTTCTGCCGTAACAGAAAGGGGCTCGCTCGCCGCAGGCGAGCGAAACCGCCTTTCCAAAGTAACCCGCTCGGCGGTAGTCGAGCGGAACCGCCTTTGACTGCCGAGAAGCCATTCCCCTGCCGCATCGCGGCGGTCCTCTTCGTACGGAAAGGGCGATGCCCGTCACCAGCGCGTCACGCGCGTCCCGCACACGCGATCATGCCAGGTGCGACGCTCCGGATCAAACCACGCGTACCAGAAGCCAGCGCCCAACGCCGCCAGCGACAGCAGCGCCAACGCGAAGCGCAGCAGTGCGGTGCGCACATCCACCCGCGCGCCGTCGTCGCGGACGAGCCGCAGCTTCCACGCGCGCATGCCGATGGTCGCGCCCACACGCACCCAGGACAGCACGAAGTACGCCGCACCGAGCACCAACAGCAGCGCATCGCGCAGGACGATATCCAGCGGCGACCGTACAGCGGACGCCAACTGCTGCAAAGTGTCGCCGCGGTGAAACGCCAGCATCCACAACGCCGAACCGATGATCCACAGCGCCAGCAGCGGCAGCAGGTCGTACACCATGCCAGCGAAGCAGCGCCACAACGGCGCGGGGCGACCAGTACTGGCGGGAGCGACGTTCATTAACATGCGCGGAACTTGCGGCGGAGGGGAGCGTGCGCCAGCATCACGCGATGACCGGCGCTGCAATCAATCTCGACCCACGCGACCGCGTCGCCATCGACGCGTTCCTCGAGGGCGTGTGGTCGCGCGACGGTCTCGCGGATTTGACGCTGGTGGATTATCGCGGTGATCTTGAGCGCTGCGCCAGTTGGCTCGCGCAGCACGCGCACGGCCTGCTGGGGGCGACCCGCGCGGACCTGTTTGATTATCTTGCCGCGCGCAACCACGCGGGCATTGGGGCCCGCACCAACGCCCGCGAGCTCGTCGCGTTGCGGCGTTTCTACGCCGAGCAGGTACGCCACGACGCCGAATTTGAAGACCCCACGCTGCTGCTGGACGCCCCCAAGCTGCCACGCACCCTGCCGAAGGCCCTGGCCGAGCGCGAAGTCAACAGCCTGCTGGAAGCGCCCGACACCACGACGCCGCTCGGGCTGCGAGACCGCGCGATGCTGGAGCTGATGTACGCCTGCGGCCTTCGCGTGAGCGAACTGGTCAACGTGCCGCTGTCCGGGCTGAACCTGCGCGAGGGCGTGCTGCGGGTGACCGGCAAAGGCGGCAAGGATCGATTGGTGCCGATTGGCGAAACCTGCATGGATTGGCTGGAGCGGTATCTTCACGACGCGCGTCCGTTGCTGGCCAAGGGGCGCGAGACGCCCGCCTTGTTCCTGTCCAACCGCGCCGCCGGCATGACCCGGCAAATGGCGTGGGCGATCGTGAAGAAACACGCCGCGACGGTGGGTATCGCAGCCAAGCGTATTTCGCCGCACGTGCTGCGGCACTCATTCGCCACGCACCTCCTGAATCATGGCGCGGACCTTCGCGCACTGCAGATGCTGCTGGGCCACGCCAGCCTTTCGACCACGCAAATCTACACGCTGGTCGCACGCGAAGGCCTGAAGCGCCTGCACGCGCAGCACCATCCGCGGGCGTAGCCGTGCGATCGTCTTGATCGCTGCGTGGCGGGGCGCGTGGCAGGCCAAGGTTCCAGGCCCTGCAAACACCAGAGCGACCAGCCGTGGTCTGACTTTCCACCAGCAACCGCTCCGTCCAAAACCCCAGAACATGACGGGTTATAATTGGCGTTTTTCGCGGAGCCAAAACATGGCCGAACAGAAGTATCCGGAGTGGGTCTGGCACAACGGCAAGATCGTGCCCTGGAAGGACGCGACCGTGCACGTCATGTCGCACAGCCTGCAATACGGCTCGTCCGTGTTCGAAGGCATCCGCTGCTACAAGACTCCCAAGGGCGGCGCGATCTTCCGGCTGGCGGCGCACATGCGGCGGTTCTTCAACTCGGCGCGCATCTATGACATGCCGATGCCCTTCACGGTCGAGCAGGTCAGCACCGCCTGCCACGAAATCCTGATCAAGAATGGTTTCGACCAGGCCTACATTCGTCCATGCGCCTATCGCGGTCTCGGCGGTTTTGGCATTTCCGCCGATTGCCCGGTCGGCGTGACGGTCGCCGGCTGGCCCATGGCTGCGTACCTCGGCCCGGATGCGCTGAAAAAGGGCATCACCGCCTGTGTGTCAAGCTGGCAGCGCTTCGCACCCAACACGATTCCCTCCGGCGCCAAGGCCGCGGGCAACTACCTGTCCGGTCAGCTGATCGCGCGGGAAGCCCGCCAGCGCGGCTTTGGCGAAGGCATTGCCCTGTCCACTTCCGGCCTGATCAGCGAAGGCGCGGGCGAGAACGTATTTCTGGTCATGGACGGCGCCCTGCACACCGCGCCGGTCAGCGCGTCATTGCTGAACGGCATCACCCGCAACTCCATCATCACGCTGGCGCGTGACAACGGCGTCGAGGTCGTCGAACGCGACCTGCCGCGCGAGTACCTGTATCTCGCCGACGAGATCTTCATGTGCGGTACCGCCGCCGAGGTCACGCCGATCCGTGCGATCGACAACAAGCAGGTCGGCGCGGGCGAGGCCGGCCCGGTGACGCGCAAGCTGCAGGATCTGTTCTTTGGCCTGTTCGACGGCCGCACGCAGGACAAGTGGGGTTGGCTGGAGATGCTTTGAGCCGGCACCCTGCCGGTCAGCGCCGCAACCGGCATGCCCGTACCTGCGTGGGGGCATGCGGCGTACGGCCCCAGGCCAGGCCGCGCGCGGTTGCCGGCATGGGTTGACCGCCGGCCACCGTTTGACGCTGGCCCGCTGCGCGGCTGTACTTGGCGGATGAACCCGTCGCCCAACCTGTTCCTGATCGGCCCCATGGGCGCTGGCAAGTCCAGCATCGGGCGCAGGCTCGCCGCGCACTTTGCGCTGTCATGCGTGGACCTTGACAGCGCGATCGAGGAGCGCACCGGCACCAGCATCGCGACCATTTTTGCAATCGAGGGCGAAACCGGGTTCCGGCGGCGCGAATCCGCGCTGCTGGGTGAACTTGTGACCCATGGCGGGATCGTGCTCGCGACCGGCGGCGGCGCGGTGCTTGTGCCGGAAAACCGTGCGCGGCTGCGTGCCCACGGTTTCGTGTTGTGGTTGCAAACCACCGTCGATCAACAACTGCAGCGGCTCGTGCGCGACCGCCAACGCCCCCTGCTGGCGGTGCCGGATCGCCGCCTGCGGCTGGAGCAAATGGCGCGCCAGCGCGATCCGATCTATCGCGAGCTGGCGGATCTTGCCGTCGCCAGCGGCGGCGAGTCGTGCCGGCAGGCGGCCACGCGCATCGCGGCCCTCCTGGAACAGCATTGGCAACGCCCGCTGCCGACGGGACGCAGCGCATGACCGCCACGCTTGAAGTTGGCCTCGGGAACCGGCGGTATCCGATCCGGATTGGCGCCGGGTTGCTTGCTGACGGCGCAGCCTGGCGTGGCGCGATCCGCGGCGGTCACGCGCTGATCGTCACCGACGGCAACGTCGCACCGCTGTACGCGCAGCGGTTGCGCGACGCCCTCGTGCGCACCGCGCCCCCCACCCTGCAGACCGGCACGCTCATCCTGCCCGCCGGCGAAGCGCACAAGAACCTTGATGCATTGGCCCACGTATTGGACGCGCTGGCCCGCCTGGGCGCCACGCGTGATGCCTGCGTGCTGGCGCTGGGCGGCGGCGTGGTCGGCGACATTGCGGGCTTTGCCGCCGCGTGCTGGATGCGCGGCATCGACTGCATCCAATTTCCGACCACCCTGCTGGCGATGGTGGATTCCTCGGTCGGCGGCAAGACGGGAGTCGATCACGCCGCCGGCAAAAACCTGATCGGCGCGTTCCACCAGCCGCGTGCCGTGGTGGCGGACCTCGCAACGTTGACGACGCTGCCGGACCGCGAACTGCGTGCGGGTCTGGCCGAGGTGGTGAAAACCGCGTGCATCGGTGACGCCGGTTTTTTTGCATGGCTGGAAGCCCACGTCGACCCGCTGCTCGCGCGCGCCAGCGACGCGCTGACCCACGCCATCACCACCTGCTGCCGCTTCAAGGCCGGCATCGTCGAGCGCGACGAACGCGAAGCGGGCGAACGGGCGTTGCTCAACTTCGGCCACACCTTCGGCCATGCGCTGGAAACCGAAGCCGGCTACGGCGCGCTGCTGCACGGCGAAGCGGTCGCGATCGGCATGGTACTGTCCGCCGACCTCGCGGCACGGCTCGGGATGGCGACCGCCGCCGATGCCGACCGCCTGCGCACGTTGCTGCGACGCATCGGCCTGCCGCTTGCGCGCCCGCCGCAACTGGACCCGCACACGCTGCTGGCACACATGCGGCTGGACAAGAAAAACCGTGCCGGCGATACGCGCCTGATCCTCTGGCGCGGCATCGGCCGTGCCGAGATCACCACCGGCGTCGCGGACGCGGCGCTCCTCGGCGTGCTGGCCTGAACGCATACCCGGCGTACCAGCCGGAAAGCCATCCCGCATACTCTGCTTTGCAAGCCAAGGGGAAAGACAGGCGACCTCGCAGGGGATGCGCCCGCGCGTCTCGCGTACAATCCACGGATGCACCTTTACATGCAAACCCCGCCGGGCAGCGGTGCCGCGCCGCGGTACTGCCGCATCGCGATCGAGCAGGACCTGCTCGGGGGCTGGACGCTGTACCGCGAATCGGGGACCGAAGGCGGACGCGCAGTCCTGAAACGCGAGGTGTACCTGGAACGGGACGCCGCGCTGGCCGCGTTCGAGCACGCCCGCGACGCGCAGCTCAAGCGCGGCTTCAAGGTGATGATCACACAAGGCGTCGACAGCATCCATGGCTGAAGCATCCGACCGCAGCAACCGGTTCTTGCGCGCGTTGCGCCGGCAGCCGGTCGACGCCACCCCCGTCTGGATCATGCGCCAGGCCGGACGCTACCTGCCGGAATACCGCGCCACCCGCGAACGCGCCGGCAGTTTCCTGAAACTCGCGCAGACGCCGGAACTTGCCTGCGAAGTCACGCTGCAGCCGGTCAACCGTTTCGAATTCGATGCGGCCATCCTCTTTTCCGACATCCTGACCATTCCCCATGCGATGGGGCTCGGCCTGCACTTTGTGGCAGGGGAAGGCCCCGCCTTCGAGCGCCCATTGCGCAGCGCCGGCGCCATCGCCGCGCTCGGCGTGCCCGATCCGGAAACGTCGCTCCGCTACGTGCCCGACGCCGTGCGCCTGTGCCACCGCGAGCTTGCCGGCAAGGTGCCGCTGATCGGCTTCGCGGGCAGCCCGTGGACGCTCGCGTGCTACATGGTGGAAGGCCACGGCTCGCGCGACTTCGCGCGCGTGAAGGCGTTTGCGCTGAACGAACCGGCGGCCATGCACCAGCTGCTCGACACCAACGCGCGCGCGGTCGCGGTCTACCTCGCCGCGCAGGCCGCGGCTGGCGCCGACGCCCTGATGGTGTTTGACAGTTGGGGCGGCATGCTGGCGCCGGCCATGTTCGAGGAATTTTCGGCGCGTTACCTGGCGCAGATCACCGCACTGCTGCACGCCGATGCGCGCACGCGCGGCATTCCTCTGATCGTTTTTTCTAAGGGTGCCAACGCCAGCCTGGAAGTATTGGCCGATACCGGTTGTGCGGCACTGGGGCTCGACTGGACGATCACCCTGGATGCCGCGCGGCGTCGCGTGGGCGAGCGCGTCGCGCTGCAGGGCAACCTTGATCCGGCAACGCTGCTCGCGTCACCCGCGGTCATCCGGCGCGAGGTCGCACGGGTCAAGGCGGAATTTGGCCCGCATCCGGGCCACGTATTCAACCTTGGCCACGGCATCACGCCCGACGTCGATCCCGCGCACGTCAGCGTGCTGGTGGATGCGGTACACGCGGCGGCACCGGCGGGGCGCCCATGACCGCAGCACCTCGACAGGCCGGGCTCGACGTGCCCTTTCGAACCCTCGACGTGTCCTTTCAAATCCTGGACACCAGGACGGCCATCCCTGGCCTGACTTCGCACAGGAGCAGCCGCGATACGGCTGCCGTTGGCAACCCATGACCACACGTTTCCTTACCGGCATCACCACCACCGGCACGCCGCATCTTGGCAACTACGTTGGTGCCATCCGCCCGGCGCTTGCCGACAGTCAGCACGCCAACAGCGATGCGTTTTATTTTCTCGCCGATTACCACGCCCTCATCAAATGCGACGACCCGGCGCGCATCGCGCGCTCACGGCTGGAAATCGCCGCCACCTGGCTGGCGTGTGGACTGGACCCGGCCCGGGTGACGTTCTACCGGCAGTCCGACATCCCGGAGATTCCCGAGCTGCAGTGGATCCTCACCTGCGTTACCGCCAAGGGGCTCTTGAACCGCGCGCACGCCTACAAAGCGGCGGTTGAACAGAACGTGGCCAGCGGCGAGGACCCCGACGCCGCGATCACCGCCGGACTTTACATGTACCCGGTGCTGATGTCGGCCGACATCCTGATTTTCAACGCCAACAAGATTCCGGTCGGGCGCGACCAGGTGCAGCACATCGAAATGGCGCGCGACGTTGCGCAGCGTTTCAACCACCTGTACGGCCAAGCCTGGCGCACGGCGGGCGGTGAAGGCGAGCCATTCACGCTGCCGGAAGCCGCGATCGAGGAATCGGTGGCGACCTTGCCGGGCCTGGACGGCCGCAAGATGTCCAAGAGTTACAACAACACCATCCCGTTGTTCGAAGGCGGCTCCAGGGCGACGCGTGAGGCCATCGCGAAAATCGTCACCGACTCGCGCGCACCGGGCGAGCCCAAGGATCCCGATTCCTCCAGCCTGTTCGCGATCTTCCGCGCCTTCGCTGGCGACGCCGAAAGCGCGGCCTTCCGCGACGCGCTGGTACACGGGATGGGCTGGGGCGAAGCCAAGCAACGGTTGTGCGTGCGCATCGAGCAGGAAGTCGCGCCCCTGCGTGCGCACTATGACCAGCTGATGGCGCACCCCGACGCCATCGAGGCGGCACTGCTTGAAGGCGCCACGAAAGCACGCACCATCGCGATGCCGCGGCTTGCGCTCCTGCGGCGCACGGTCGGCCTGGGCGCACTGGCGGCACCCACCCGCAAAGCCAAAGCCACAAGGAAGGCGGCGAGGCGCGCACGCATCGTCAGCTTCCGTGACGCTGCCGGCTTCCGCTTCCGCCTCCTCGGCACCGACGGTGAGGAGCTGCTGCTGTCGCGGGCGTTCGCCGACCCGCGCGGCGCCGGCCAGGCCTCGCGCGCATTCGCCGCCGGCGGCGCCGATAAGGCCCTGGTCGCGCTGGACTCGACGCGTTTTGGCTTCGTCGACGCTGACGGCACCCTGGCGGAAAGCGCCGGCTTTGCCGACACTGCAGCGCGTGACGCCGCGCTCGGGCGCGCCCGCGCCGCACTCGCAACGCTGCGCGAGGACGCCTGACATGGGACGCTTCATCGCGATGCTGCTGGCGGGTCCATGGCTCGCCGTCCTCAGCTGGTTGTACTGGCAATACGCCCGCCGCCATGCCGCCAATCGCATATCGGCGCGCTTCGATGCGGCGATGCTGGTCGCCGCCTGGCTGGCCGCAATCCTCTGCGAGGTGGCGGCCTACCAGCTCGCGCTCGGCCACGCCGGTCCCATCTGGAAGCAGGTCGCGGCCGCATGGGTTGCGTATCCCGGCTTCGCGGTGGTGCTGTTGCTTGGCCTCGCACGCCACTGGCAAGTCGCCCGCCACCATCACGCCTGATCCGGCGCCGCGCCCGCCGCTTGCGTGGCACAACATGACTTCTCGCACACGTCGCGCGCTCGCGGGCGCGGGATGATTGGGCCTTTCGTTCCCTGCGATGGGCTGCACATGAAACCGACCCGATGCACCGCCGTCCTGCTGCTTGCCCTGGCCAGCGTGCTGCCCCTCGCCGCGCAGGCCCGCCAACTGACCGCTGCCGATTACGCGCGCGCCGCGAAATTCCTGGGCCGCAGCACCGATCCCCTGGTCGGCCACAACTACGATCCGCGCGTGTACCACGAAGTGAAGCGGGTCCATTGGCTGGACGCGACCCACTTCTGGTATCGCGACCACGACGCGACCGGTGACCACTTCTTCACCATGGATGCCGCGACCGGCGCCGCCGGGCCGGCATTCGACCAGACCAAGCTGGGCGCGGCGCTGGGCAAGGTCGGCGGCAAGGCCATCGACGCCCAATCCTGGCCCCACGACTTTGACTTCCACCCGCAGCCCGATGGCAAACTCGTCGTCCGCCTGGGCGCAAAGCAATACACCTGCGACCTGTCCACCGCCGGCGCTTGCACGGCCCGCAAGAAAACCGCGACGCCGGTCAAGGGTACGCCTGGTTTCCAGGCGCTGTCGCCCAACGGCAAGCTGCTGGCATTCATCAAGGACAACAACCTGTGGCTGCGTGACACCGCAACCGGCAAGGCCACACCACTCACGACCGACGGCAGCAAGGACGATGGCTACGGCTCACCCGATTCGGGCCCGATGCCGCTGGTGCGGTGGGCGCCGGACTCGAAACGGCTGGTGGCGTTCCGCCAGGACTCACGCGGCGTTGAGAACGAGTACACGCTGGAAACGCGGATCGGCCATCCGACGCTGCACACCCAGCAGTACGCACTGCCGGGCGACAAGCACGTCCCGCTGGCCCTGCCCGTCATCATCGACGTCGCAACCCACACGGCCACGCCGCTGAAGATGGCGGAAGAGCAGCAACTTGGGCCGTGGATGGACATCCAGTGGGCCCCCGACAGCAAGACCTTCGCGTTGGTTTCAACCTCGCGCGACCGCCGGCACGAGTGGTTCCGCATTGCCAATGCCGCGACCGGTGACGTGCGCACCGCGTTCGAGTACACCGCCAAGGATTTCTACCAGGGCTGGTACGCCGCCAACGGCAGCGAATTCGCCAGGCCCGACTGGGCCTACCTGGCCAAGGCCGGCCAGGCGATCTGGCCGACCGAGCAGAACAACTGGATGAACCTGTACCTCTACGACCTTGCGACCGGCAAGCAGCTGCACCCGATCACGACCGGCCCGGGTGACGTGATCCAGGTGCTGCACCGCGACCGGCAGACGCGCACCTTGTGGTACATCGGCGTGGGGCGCACGGCGGGCGTGAACCCGTACTACCAGCAGCTCTTCAAGGTCAACCTCGACACCGGCAACACCACCCTGCTGACACCGGAAGACGCCAACCACGACATCACGATGTCTAAGGATGGCAAGTATTTCGTCGATGCCTACTCCACGCCCACACAGCCGCCCGTGACCGTGCTGCGTGCGGCCAGCGACGGGCGCGTCATCGCGACCGTTGCCAAGACCGATATTTCACCCCTCGTGGCCGATGGCTGGGTGCCGCCGGTGCCCTTCACGGTGAAGGCGCGCGATGGCAAGACGGACCTGTACGGATTGCTGTACAAGCCGTCCAACTTCGATCCGCACAGCCACTACCCCGTCATCGACTTCATCTACCCGGGCCCGCAGATTGGTTCCATCCTGACCTTCGGCTTCCGCTCCGAGCGCGGCGCCAGCCAGGCGCTGGCCGAGCTCGGTTTCATCGTCGTCACGGTCGACGGCATGGGCACGCCCTACCGTTCGGCGAGCTTCCAGCGCGAGTGGTACGGCGACATGGGCGATGACACGCTGCCCGACCAGATCGCTACCCTCAAGCAGCTGGCAGCCCGGCGCCCGTGGATGGATCTTGGCCGGGTGGGCATCTGGGGCCACTCCGGCGGCGGCAACGCCACGGTGTCGGCCATGCTGCACTACCCCGACTTCTTCAAGGTGGGCTGGGCCGAAAGCGGCAATTACGACAACCGCGACTATTCCTACGCCTGGGGTGAGAAGTGGGAGGGCCTGCTGGTCAAGGGCAAGGACGGCAAGACCAACTATGACAACCAAGCCAGCGAGCTCCTGGCCGGGAAGCTCAAGGGCCACCTGATGCTGGTGCATGGCGCAATCGACGACAACGTACCGCCCGCCAACACCTATCTCATGGTCAACGCATTGATGAACGCCAACAAGGACTTCGACCTGATCATGGTGCCGGACGAACATCATCACTTCGGCACCCACACGCCGTATGTGACCCGGCGGATGTTCGACTACTTCGTCACGCACCTTGCCGGCAACACACCGCCGCACGAGTTTGCCGGCATGCCGAAAACACTGACCCAGTGACGCTGCCTGCCGTTGTACCGCGGCCCCACGCGGACGGCGGACACCACCGGCGCTTGCGCAGGCCGGTCCGTTCCCGGGAACGGACTTTATCCACCATCGACTGCCGCGCGCGCACGGGGAGCAGGTCACGGCGAACAGCGCTGGCGCCGGCTTTCGCCCAGTGGAGGGAGCGATGGCGGCACCACCATCCCCCTCCCGCCGTGGGTCGCATCGTACTTAATTACCTCCGTCCCCTTTTGTGAGGCGGACCAGCTGCTTGCCGAAGCTCTTGCCCTCGAACAGATCGATGAACGCCTGCGGGGCGTTCTGCAGTCCATCGACGATGTTCTCGCGGTAGCGCAGCCGGCCTTGCCGGACCAGCTGGCTGAGGCGGGCGATGGCTTCATCGTTGCGGTCCGCGTAGTCGTAGACCACGAACCCCTGCATCAGCGCGCTGCGCCCGATCAGCCATTCCGGTGCCACCTTGCCGCTGTCGGACAGGTTGTTGTACTGCGAGGTTTGCCCGCATACCACGATGCGCGCATGGCGGTTGATCAGCGCCAGCGCGGCCTGGGTGATGGGGCCGCCGACGTTGTCGAAGTACACGTCGATGCCGTCCGGGCACGCCTCGCGCAGCGCGTCAGTCAGATCGCCTGCGCGCTTGTAGTCGACCACTGCATCCAGGCCGATCTCGTCGCGCAGGTAGCGTACCTTTTTCGAGCCACCCGCGACACCCACCACGCGGCAGCCTTCCAGCTGCGCCAGTTGTGCCGCGGTCATGCCGACCGCGCCGGATGCACCGGACACCACCACGGTCTGGCCGGCGCGTGGCTTACCGATTTCCATGAGTCCGAAATAGGCGCAAAAACCCGGGACACCGACCACGCCAAGGTACGTCGACAACGGTGCCACGACGGGGTCGACCTTCTTCGCCCGGCGCCCGTCGGACAGGGAATAGTGCTGCCAGGGCAGGCGTTCGTAAACGTAGTCACCCACGGCAAACCGCGGGTTTTTCGAGCTCACGACGCGGCCGACCGAGCGCCCGGTCAGCGGTTGCCCCACCTCGAAACCGGCCGAGTAGGACGTGTCGCCGGCCATCATGCCGCGCATGCCCGGATCGACCGACAGGTACAGGGTCTGGATGAGCATCTCGCCCCCGGCGGGACTTGGCACATCAACATCGGCCAGTTGAAAGTCGCGCAGCTGCGGCTTGCCCTGCGGCCGGCGGGCGAGCCTGACCTGCTGCTGTTGGTCTGCTTGCATCATGGTGTCCTCGAGCGTGGGGATGGTATGCGCCCGCGGCGACAAAGTGGAGCATCGGAGTATAGGTTTCGTGCCTGTCGCCGCCCAGGCAGATGACAGTCCAGCGCGGGGGCGTGGATTGGCTGCGGCCCAGCCGAGCGCCATGCGCGCGGCTCCCGTACGCTTCCCCGTATTACCATCGGTCTTTCGCGCGACGTGAAGTCAAGCGGCTTTGCCCCACCCCGTCGACGTGACCCGTCCCCGTTTCGAGAGGCCCACACTCATGTCCGTACGCACACTTCGTGGCCAAACGGTAGTCGTCATCGGCGGCAGCTCCGGCGTCGGGTTCGCCGTTGCCGAGGGCGCCCTGGCCGAAGGCGCACGGGTCGTGATCGGCTCAAGCAACCAGGCCAGGATCGACGCCGCGGCACGGCGGCTGGGTGACGGTGCTTCGGGCGCGAAGGTCGATGTACGCGACGAGGCCAGCGTCGCCGCCTTCTTCGCGGCGCTGGAGCGCTTCGACCATCTGGTATTTACGGCGGGTGATCAGGCGGCAAACGTGCCGGCCCCGCTTTCCGAACTGGACATCGGTGCGGCGGATGAAGGCCTGAAGGTGCGCTTTTGGGGGGCGCTGCTGGCGATCAAGCATGCCCAGCCGCATCTGTCGGCGCGGGGGTCGATCACGCTCACCGACGGCTTGCTGGCCCATATGCCGAGGAAAGGCGTCCCGCTGGCAACCGCGTTCATGGGCGCGATGGAACACCTGGTCCGTGGCTTGGCCCTGGACCTCGCGCCGCTGCGGGTCAACTCGGTCTGCCCGGGGCCGATGCTTACCGAGCGATTGGCGCCTTGGCCTGTGGAAGTGATTCGCCAGATGACCGAGCGCCAGCCACTGCCCAGGGCCGCCGACCCGGCTGAGGTGGCGCAGGCCTATCTCTACCTTATGCGCGGCAGCTACACGACCGGCCAGGTACTGATCGTCGATGGCGGACGCATGCTGATTTGAGTTTCCGGCGGCCGGGCCCGGGACCGCCTGTTGGCCGAACGGGGCGGTGACCGGCGCGATGACGGCCGGCAGTTGCCCGCCAGACCGGAATCCCGGCGCTACTGGCAGCGAAATTCCACGGTCGCGCGGGTCAGCTTGCCCGGCGCGGCGAGCGTACCGGGCTTGGCGTCATTTTCGCTGGAAGCGATGACGACGGCGGACTTGCCACGCCGCTTGCAATACGCACCGGCGTCCTTGACGAGGCGCGCCTTCTCCTGGGCGCCGGTGCTCAATCGTGCGGACGACCCCGTGACCCAAAACGCCCCATCGTGCGCGGGCATAACGAACGACCGCGACCCGCACCCGGCCAGCGCAAGGGCGGCGAGGCATGCTGCAAAGCGTAAAGACACGGCGCGTTCCCTCTCTTTGAAATGGGTCCATCGGTTTAGACGGCCGGCCCGGTCGCGGCGGCTTCCAGCCACCCATCCGGCTATTGCGGCAGCGCCAGATCGTCGAGGATCGCCTTCAGGAAGCGCGCGGCCTCGCCGCCGGTGCAGGCGCGGTGGTCGAAGGTCAGGCTGACCGGCAAGCGCCGGTGGACTTCAATGCCGCCCATCACGGCAACGACGTCGTGGCTCAACTTGCCTACGCCGACAATCGCGACGCACGGCGGCACCACAACGACCGTGCCGTAGCGCCCGGCAAACATGCCGAAGTTTGACAGGCTGATGGTGTAGCCGGTCAACTCGGACGCCGGGATCGAGCGATCCTCGACCTGCGCGCGCAAGCGGTTGATGCCCTCGCGCAGGCCGCGCGCGTCCAGCATGTCGGCGTTGCGCAGCGCCGGCACGAACAGGCCGTCGGGCGTATCGACCGCGATACCAAGGTCGACATTCGGATGCCGGGTGATGGTGAGGTTCTTGCCGTCGAACCATGCGTTCAACGCTGGCTCGACCGTGCACGCGGCGACGATCGCGCGAATCGTGCGCACGGTGATGTCCTGCTTGCCGAGCCACTGGTGCAGATCGGCGTCATCGACGATGGTGGTCTGCGCGACCTCGGCGTTTGCCTGCTGCATGACGCGCGCCATGTTGCGGCGCACGCCCTTCAACTGCTCCGGCTGGCCGCTGGCATGCACCGTCGGCGGCGTGGTGCGCATCGGCCGCCCGGCGTGCGACAGCGTGCTGTGCTGCTCTTCCCTTCTCCTTCCGGGAGACGGTGACGGCAGGGCGGATGAGGGCCCGGACACGCCCGAACCCTCACCCCCTCTCCCGGAGGGAGCGGCGAGAGAAGCCGTGCCACTGGCCGCGGCGCTCTTGACGTCCTGCAGCGTGACCACGCCACCCGCCCCGGTTGGTTGTACGCGGGCCAGGTCCACCTTCAATTTCTTTGCCATCGCACGCACCGCCGGCACGGCCTTGACACCGCCGGCGTTGCCCACCCGCTCCGCGCGTACTTCGTTGCTGCTCGCCACCGCACCCACCACGGTGCCTTCATCGGCGCGCGCGGCCGGGGCAGCCGCAACGGTCGGCGCCGGCGCCGGCGCCTGATGGTGTCCGCCAGCCGCATTTTCGGCGCGCTGCTTGCCCTTGGGATCAAGCTCGAACTCGGCCAGCGGCGCACCGGTGGTGATGACATCCCCCGCCGCACCGTGGAACTTCAGCACCTTGCCGGTATAGGGCGAGGGAACTTCCACCACCGCCTTGGCGGTTTCCATGGATACCAGCGGCGCGTCGAGCTTGACGCTGTCGCCTTCCTTCACCAGCCACTCGACGATGGTGGCGTCGGGCAGGCCTTCGCCGAGGTCGGGGAGATGGAATGTCTTGTTGTCAGCCATGATCTGGGCACCTTGTCCGTTGAACCCTTCTCCCGTCGGGAGAGGGCAGGGGTGAGGGTTCGGGTTACGCATTGAAGTTCGACGCGACCCCGGACCCTCATCCGGCGCTTCGCGCCACATCCATTTGGCACCTCCCTGTGCCTTGCCCTGCGGGCGGCTTCGCCGTGCAAACCGGCAATCCCGCCGATTTGTCTCCCCTAGGGAGAAGGGAAAGCCGTCAGCCCGCCGCCAGTGTTTTCTTGGCCGCCGCCACGACGCGTGCGGTGCTCGGCAGCTGCTTCTGTTCGAGCCGGTACAGCGGCGTGTGGATGTCGTAGCCGGTGACACGCGCGACGGGCGCCAGCAGGTCGTACAGGCACTCTTCCGCGATGCGCGCCGCGATCTCCGCACCAAAGCCTGCGGTCTTCGGGGCTTCCTGGACGATCACGCAACGGCCGGTCTTGCCGATCGACTCGGCGATCGTGTCAAAGTCGAGCGGGGTCAAGGTTGCGACATCGATCACTTCGGCACTGACGCCTTCCTTGGCCAATGCATCGGCGGCTTCCAGCGCTTCCTTCACCTCGGCGCCCCAGGTCACCAGCGTGATGTCGGTGCCATCACGCAGCACGAAGCACACGTCCAGCGGCAACGCCTCGCCATCGTCCGGCACCTCTTCCTTGTACTGGCGGTAGATGCGCTTGGGCTCAAAGAAGACCACCGGATCGGGATCGCGGATCGCGGCGAGCAGCAAACCATACGCGCGTGCGGGCGATGAGGGCAGCACCACGCGCAGGCCCGGCACGTTGGTGAACAGGTGCTCATTGGCTTCCGAGTGGAGTTCCGGCGCATGGATCCCGCCACCCCACGGCGCACGGAACACGGCCGGGCAGGTGATGCGCCCGCGCGTGCGGTTGCGCATACGCGCCGCGTGGCTGATGATCTGGTCGGCCATCGGGTACATGAAACCTTCAAACTGCGCTTCGCACACGGGCTTCATGCCCTGCGCGGCAAGGCCGACGGTCACGCCGGCGATCGTGGTCTCATCCAGCGGCGTATCAAACACGCGCCACTCGCCGAATTTTTCCTGCAGGCCCACGGTCGCGCGAAACACGCCACCGTTGACGCCCACGTCCTCGCCCAGCACGACCACGGAATCATCATGCGCCATCTCCCACGCCAGCGCCTGGGTGACGCCTTCAATCAGGGTAATCGCGGCCATGTCAGTGCCCTCCTTCCAGCGCGATCGCCTCGGCGCGCTGGGCCGCAAGGTCGGCCGGCAGCTCGGCGAAGGTGTAGTCGAAGATCGCACTGACCGGCTGCGCCTTGGTCTCGAGATAGGTATTCACCTCATCGTCCATCCACTCGTCGCACTCGGCCTGAAGCTTGTCTTCCTGCTTCTGGTTCCACGCCTTTTTCGATTCCAGCCAGGTGCGCAGGCGCTTGACCGGATCCTTCTTCCACGCGTCCTCGACTTCCTGCTTGCCGCGATAACGCCGCGCGTCATCGGCGGTGGTGTGGTCGCCCAGGCGATAGGTGACGCACTCGACCACGCTGCCACCCTTCCCGGCACGCGCCAGCTCGACCGCGTCGGTCATGGCCTTCTTCACCGCAATGATGTCGTTGCCATCCACCTGGATGCAGTGGAGGCCCGCGGCGATGCCCTTTTGCGCGAGCGTCTTGGCCCCCGACTGGATGCGGCGCGGTACCGAAATCGCCCACTGGTTGTTGACGATCGCCGCGACCAGCGGCAGGTCACGCGCACCGGCGATATTGATGGCACCGTAAAAATCGGCCTTGGATGAACCGCCGTCGCCAATGACGCACACCGCGACGCGCTTTTCCTTGCGGATCTTGAACGCCAGCGCCGACCCCGCCGCGTGCAGGCACTGGGTGCCGATCGGCACGGACCACGCAAAGTCGTGCCTGGCGGGTTCGTTGACGTAATCGTTGCCACGCTCGTCGCCGCCCCAGTACATGTACACGTCACGCGGTCGCACGCCGCGATACAACTGCGCGCCGTACTCCCGGTAGCTCGGGGCGAACACATCTTCGGGCTTCAGGGCCGAGCCGATGCCGACGTGGGTGGCCTCGTGGCCCAGACACGACGCGTAGGTACCGAGCTTGCCGGTACGCTGCAGCGCGATCGACTTGGTGTCGAACACGCGCGTTGAAACCATGAGCTTGTACAACTCGACCATCTGGCCGGTGTCCTTGGCGAAGTCCGGCAGGTCCTTCCTGACCTGCTTGCCCTCAGGATCGAGGTACTGGAGGTATTCGATTTCAAACTTGGCGGCGATAGGCACAAGCGGCTCCCGAAAGGTGACGGGGACACGCGGTTGCGGTGGCGCAACTGCGCAACGTGTGGGCTGTCCCGCACCCCAGGCATGCGTGCGGACAGTCCGTTTATTATCGCATGGGCTTCAAGCCGACCGCAGCGTGCCGCAATACGCGCACCCATGTTGCAACGCAGCACGCGCCCCGCCGCTTGACGCCCATCAAGGCCGGCACGCGCAGGACCGGTGACGATGCGGCACTGGCGCCGCCCGACCGCGGCGACATCGACCGCCTGGCCACTGCCGTGCGATCATGCGCGGCTGCGGCGCTGCGGCGTCGGCCGTGACCGGTGCATGCGTGTCAATGGCATTTCCAGCCCGCCCTCGGACCGCCGATTCCCATCACCCGTTCATTGAGCAGGATCTTCAACATCCATGAATGACCGCAACCAACGCGAACTCGAAGCCGGTATCCAGCGCGATCTGGCCGGGCGCATGACCTACGCCAGCTACCTGAAGCTGGACACGCTGTTGGCGGCGCAGCGCCCGGTCTCCGACCCGCCCTATCACGACGAGATGCTGTTCATCGTGCAGCATCACGTCGCCGAGCTGTGGCTGAAGCTGGTGATCCACGAGCTTGACGCCACCATCGCCGACCTGGGCGCCGACCACGCCGACCAGGCGCTGAAGAAACTCGCGCGGGTCAAGCGCATCCAGGATCAGCTGTTCAACGAATGGGCGGTGCTCGAAACCATGACGCCGCACGAATACCTGAAGTTCCGTGACGCCCTGGGTCCGTCATCGGGCTTCCAGTCATTGCAGTACCGCACGGTCGAATTCCTGCTGGGCAACAAGAACGCCGACATGCTGGCCGTGTTCGCACACGATCACGAAGCGCAATCCCGCCTGCGCGCCACACTCGAGGCGCCCAGCGTCTATGACGCGGCGTTGCGCTGGCTGGCCCGCCGCGGACACGCCGTTCCCCAAACCATCCTTGAGCGCGACGTACGCCGCGGCTGGCAGCGCGATCCGTCGCTGCTGCCGGTGTTCCAGCGCATCTACGAGGCACCGGATCAATTCTGGCCGGAATACCACCTGTGCGAGACGCTGGTCGACATCGAAGAAAATTTCCAGCTGTGGCGCTTCCGCCACATGAAAGCCGTCGAGCGCATCATCGGCTATCGCAAGGGTACCGGCGGCTCTTCGGGCGTCGGCTTCCTGAAGAAGGCACTCGACCTCACCTTCTTCCCCGAATTGCTGGAAGTACGCACCGAAATCCGCTCGTCCTGACCATCCTCTTCGTACCGGGTGGCGCACCGCCGTCACGACGCTGCTGCATCGCCCGCACGCCGGCGGTCAACCCGGCCGCTTGCCGCCGGGGCCCGCGTGCCGCTAAGGTCGCGCAGGGCTGGCACCGGTCAGCCGGGTGAGGGCTGACGATGCGCGCAGGCGAAGGCACCATTCCGACACCGTCTGCGGACGGCACGTTCATGGGCCATCCGCGCCTGCTGTGGATGCTGCTGGCCGTCACGGTCGGCGTGAACTTCGGTTTCTACGGGTTCCGTGCGTTCCTTGCGCCGTACGCCGCCGACACGTTTTTCGCAAGCCTGCCACACGACCAGGCACTCGCGCAGGCCAACTTCCTGTTCGCGGGATTCGGGGTCCTGGTCTACGCCACCGCCATTCTCGGCGGCTGGGTGGCCGACAACGTCCTTGGCGAAGTCCGCTCGCTGCGCCTTGCCCTTTGGTTGCAGGTTGCCGGCATCGCCTGCATGGCGGTGCCAAGCCTTGAATTCTTTCGGCTGGCGATCGCGCTCTACGTCCTGGCCGGCGGCCTTGGCATACCGTTGACGGTGCTGATCGGGCGCAACTACGCCACCGAAGATCCCAAGCGCGAGGCGGGCTACACGCTGTTCTACCTGGCGATCAACTTCGCCGGGTTCTTTGCGCCACTCATCGCCGGGACGTGGATCGGCACCCACTACGGATTCCGCTGGGGCTTCATCGCCGCGGCGGTGGGCGCCCTGTTTGCGGCGCTGCTGTTTGAATGGCGGCACCATCGGGTGCCGGGCGCACGCGACCAGGTGCGCTTTGAACGCTGGTGGTCGGTGCCGCTGGTGGTGCTGGTGATCCTGGCCTTGCTCATCCCGTGCGCATGGCTGCTCACCCACCCCGACGCCATGCACGGCTTCGTGTACGTCCTGTTCGCGGCCTTGCTGATCTATTTCATCGTCAAGAGCCGCCGCCGCCGCGACCGCGTGCAGGATCACCGCTACCTCGCCCTGTTGCTGCTGTTCATCGCACTGGTGGTGTTCTGGACGCTGAGCAACCTTTCGGCCACGGCGCTCAACTTTTTTGCACGCGACCACGTCGCGCCGCTGTGGTCAGGGGCGGTGTTTGGCATCCCCTGGAGCTTCCTCAATTTCCAGTCGGTGAACCCGCTCTACATCCTGATCCTCGCGATTCCCGTGGCAATGCTGTGGCCATGGCTGGACCGCCACGGCGTCAACCCGTCCACGCCGCGCAAATTCGGCATCGGCCTGCTGCTGATCGGCCTTGGCTACGCGGTACTGTGGTACGCCACCGGCCACCTGCAGCTGGCGGGCGGCAAGGTCGCGGCCTGGACGCTGCTTGCCTATTACCTTGGATCCACGGTTGGCGAGCTGGCGCTCTCGCCGATCGGCTACGGCTTGATCGGCAAGCTGGCCGCGCCGGAAGAGAACTCGCTGGCCATGGGCGGCTGGTTTTTCGGCGTGAGCATCTCGTACGACCTCATGGGTCAGGTCGCCGCCTTCACCACCCGTGGCGGCATCGAAGCGTACCAGCGCGTTTTCGGCTGGTTGACGATCATCGGCCTTGCCGCGGCGCTCGCGTACCTGATCGCGGCACCGTGGATCCTGAAACTGATGCACGGCGTCAAATAAGTAGAAGATGTACCTGTCCGGTGCGGGCCATGGATGGCGGTTGATCCGAACTCCGCACCGTGCATCAGCCAGCCGTTGCCATCAACTTGTCAAGGATGCGCCCGAGCCAGCGCCGCTCGTCGGTGTCCAGCGCCTGCAGAAATTCACGCTCGCGGGCGCGCGCCAGCGGTGCCACCACGTCGTGGATGCGCCAACCCGCCGCGGACAGCCGCAGCACCGAACGCCGTTTATCCCCCGGATGCACGCGGCGCAGGACCAGGCGCCTGGCTACCAGGCGTGCCAGCGCCCGGCTGATGGCCACCTTGTCCATCGCGGTCAGCCGCGCGACGGCGCGTGCCGACAACCCCTCGCCATCGTGCCATGCCAGGACCGCCATCACCCGCCACTCGATCGTCCCGAGGTCGAAGCGTTCGCGGTACTCGCGCGCGATCGCCTCGCTGACCGTGTTGGACACGATCGACAGCTGGTAGGGCGCGAACTTTCCAAGCTCGATGGGGGCGTGATTTGCCATGATGCAGCGTGACTTGCAAACGGTTTCAACTGAAACTATTGTAATGAAATCGAGCATGGTTGCGACCCCGACACAACCAGCCACAGGCGCACCACCAGCGGCGCCTGGCACCGATGCGGCCAGCGCCCGCCCAACCTTCACTCCTGCATCCTTCTGGAGACTTCCATGAACGCGCAACTCAATACCGGCATGCATCCCACCACGTTCGCCAACCCGATGGGCGTGGACGGTTTCGAGTTCGTCGAGTTCGCGGCCCCCGACCCGAAACTGCTGCACGCGCTGTTCCAGCAGCTTGGCTTCACCGCGGTCGCCAAGCACAAGCAGCAGGCCATCACGCTGTACCGGCAAGGCGGTTGCAACCTGCTGGTCAACGAACAGCCCGATTCCTTCGCGGCGGCCTTCGCCGCCAGGCACGGCCCTTCGGCCTGCGGTTTTGCCATCCGCTTTTCCCGCCCCGCGGCAGACGTCCTCAGGGAGACGGTCGCCAAGGGCGCCAAGGCAATGACCTTGAAGGCCAGCGACCGCGCCGTCGACGCGCCGGTCATCGAAGGCATCGGCGGCTGCATGTTGTACCTGGTCGACCGCTACGGTGCCAAGGGCTCGGCATTCGACGACTACGAGTGGCTGGTGCCGGACGGGCGGCGCCACCCCAAGGGCTTTGGCCTGACCTTCATCGATCACCTTACGCACAACCTGCACTTCGGCGAGATGGCCAAGTGGTCGGACTACTACGAGCGCCTGTTCAACTTCCGCGAGATCCGCTACTTCGACATCAAGGGCGCCAAGACCGGCCTCGTGTCAAAAGCCATGACCGCGCCGGACGGCATGGTGCGCATCCCCCTGAACGAGTCCAACGATCCGAAGTCGCAGATCAACGAGTACCTGGACCAGTACAAGGGCGAAGGCATCCAGCACATCGCCCTGTTCACCAACAACATCTACGACACCGTGGAAAAGATGCGCGCGGCAAACGTGGAGTTCCTCGACACCCCCGATACCTACTTCGAGGTCATCGACGCACGCATCCCCGGCAATGGCGAGGATGTGCCGCGCCTGGCCAGGAACAAGATCCTGATCGACGCCGACCCGGAAACCCACAAGAAGCTGCTGCTGCAGATCTTCACCCAGAACTGCATCGGGCCGATCTTCTTCGAGATCATCCAGCGCAAGGGCAACGAGGGTTTCGGTGAAGGCAACTTCCAGGCCCTGTTCGAATCCATCGAACGCGACCAGATGCGTCGCGGGGTACTTTGAGGACTTCGTCATGACCGCCTACCTCACGGGTTTTGGCAACGAACACGCCAGCGAAGCCCTCGCCGGTGCGCTGCCCGCCGGCCAGAACTCGCCGCAGCACGTGCCCTACGGCCTGTACGCCGAGCAGCTGTCCGGCACCGCCTTCACCACGCCGCGCGCGGCCAACCGGCGCAGTTGGCTGTACCGGATCCGCCCCGGCGCCGTGCACGGCGGTTTTGAACCCTACAGCCAGGCTCGCTTCCACAATCGTTTCGACGAGTCCGCCACCCCGCCCGACCGGATGCGCTGGAGCCCATTTGCCATTCCGGCCACGGCCACCGATTTCGTGGACGGGTTGTTTGCGATGGCGGGCAACGGTTCGGCCGCAGCGCGCAGCGGCGTGGGCATCCACCTGTTCGCGTGCAACCGGCCGATGCAGGGGCGCTACTTCTACGACGCCGATGGCGAGCTTGTCATCGTGCCGCAACAGGGGCGCCTGAGCGTCGCGACCGAGTTTGGCCTGCTCGAAGTCGAGCCGCAGCAGATCGCGCTGATTCCGCGCGGGGTACGCTTCAGGGTCGACCCGCTGGACGGCGCGGCGCGCGGCTACGTCTGCGAGAACTTCGGCGAACCGCTGCACCTGCCCGAGCTCGGCCCGCTGGGTTCCAACGCGCTGGCCCACGCGCGCGACTTCGAGGCGCCCGTGGCGGCCTACGAGGACGTCGAGGGCGACTTCGAGCTGCTGGTGAAGTTTCAGGGCAACCTGTGGCGGACGCCTACCAGCCACTCGCCGCTGGACGTGGTCGCGTGGCACGGCAACGACGTGCCCTACCGCTACGACTTGCGCCGCTTCAACACCATGGGCACGGTCAGTTATGACCACCCCGATCCGTGCATCTACACCGTGCTGACCTCGCCCTCGGCCATCCCGGGCACCGCCAACATGGACTTTGCAATCTTCCCGCCGCGCTGGCTGGTTGGCGAACACACCTTCCGGCCGCCGTGGTTCCACCGCAACGTCGCCTCCGAATTCATGGGCCTGATCCATGGCGTGTACGATGCCAAGGACGCCAGTGCAGAGGGCGGCTTCGTCCCCGGCGGGGCGTCGCTGCACAACTGCATGAGCGGCCACGGCCCGGACGCCGCGAGCTACACCAAGGCCATGGCGACCGACACCCGGCAACCGCAGCACGTCGCCGACACGATGGCCTTCATGTTCGAAACCTGCCTGGTGATCCATCCGACCCGGCAGGCGCTCGACGCGCCAGAACGGCAACGCGACTACCAGCAGTGCTGGCACGGTCTGGCCAAACACTTCGACCCGTCCCGGCGCTGAGACCAAGGACTCCGCATGAAGCTCGCAACCTTGAAGGAAGGGGGCCGCGACGGCACCCTCATCGTCGTCAGCCGGGATCTTGGCCACGGCGCCGCGGCGGCCGGCATCGCGCCGACCTTGCAGGCCGCGCTCGACGACTGGCAGCGCACGGCACCACGCCTGCGTGCGCTCTACGACGCCCTGTGCATGCACCGGCACAAGGCCGTGGCCAACGCGTTTGCACTGGATTTCCACACGCTGGCCGCGCCGCTGCCGCGTGCCTACGAATTTGTCGATGGCAGCGCCTACCTGCCGCACGTGGAGCGGGTGCGCAAGGCCCGCGGCGCCACGGTGCCGGAATCGTTCTACACCGATCCCTTGATGTACCAGGCCACCAGCGCCGGCTTTTTGGGTCCGCGCGATGCGGTGCGGATACCGAGCGAGGACTACGGCATCGACCTCGAAGCGGAAGTCGTCGTCGTCACCGATGATGTCCCGATGGCGGTGCCCCCAGAACGCGCGGCCCAGCACATCCAGCTGATCGGACTGGTCAACGATGTGTCGTTGCGCAACCTCATTCCCGGCGAGCTCGCGAAGGGGTTTGGTTTTTTGCAATCCAAGCCGCGGTCGGCGCTCTCGCCGGTGTTCGCGACCCCCGACGAATTGCGCGATACCTGGACCGACACCAAGGTCCACCTGCCGATGCGCACCTGGATCAACGGCCAGTGGTTTGGCGAGGCCGAAGCCGGCGAAGACATGCAGTTCAGTTTTGCGCAGCTGGTCGCCCACGCGGCCAAGACCCGGCCGCTCACGGCGGGCACCATTATCGGCTCGGGCACCATCGCCAACCAGGACACGTCCCGCGGCGCGTCGTGCCTGGCCGAGCAGCGTACGGTGGAGAAACTCCGCGACGGTGAGGCCAGGACACCGTTCCTGAAATACGGCGACAAGCTGAAGATCGACATGCACGACGTCGATGGCCATTCGATTTTTGGCGCGATCGAGCAAACCATCGAGCCCTACGCCGCGCAGCCCTGACCGCCACGCGGCGCCAGCCGCCGGTGGCGAGGCGCCGACCGCCGTTTGCGCAGCACCATCGCGGGCCCGCGCTGACCGGCCGGCCGCAGCAACGGGCGCGAGAAACGCCGGCGGCTGCAGTAAACTTGTCGTTGTCATCGATGACGCGACCCTAGAGCGACCAGGTACCAGCATGGAATCGCACACGTCACAAGCATGCGGCTATGCAACACCCGCACGGCGCACCGGCGTCCCGACCAACGACGGCGACGCCGAACACTTCTGCACCAGCTGCGCATTTGCCGAGGCCTGCGCGACCGCGGGCTACGGCCGCGGCGAGCTGAACGACCTGCACATGCTGGTCGAACACGTGGGTCCCTTCGAACCCGGCCAGCGGGTATTCCGCGCGGGAGATCCGTTCCGCGCGTTGTTTGCGGTGCGCTTTGGCATGATCAAGACCACCATGGTCGACGCCGAGGGGCGCGAACAGGTACTGGGCTTTTACCTGCCCGGCGAACTGGTTGGGCTGGCCGCGATCTATCCCGAACACTACCCGTGCGACGCGGTCGCGCTGGAGCCCACCGAGTGCTGCCGGTTCTCGTTCCCGGCCATGAGTGCGCTGGCCGCACGCCAGCCCAAGGTGCAACAACACCTGTTTCGCCTGCTGAGCAAGGAGTTGGGCTCGGCGAGCCTCCTCGCCGGCGACCATTCCGCCGACGAGCGCATGGCCGCCTTCCTGGTCGACCTGGGTGACCGCTACGCGGCACGCGGGCTGTCGGGTACCGAGTTCCGGCTCAGCATGGCGCGGGCGGACATCGCCAACTACCTGCGCCTCGCGGCGGAAACGGTAAGCCGCGTGCTCGGGCGTTTCCGCACCCAAAAGCTCATCACCATCGATGGCCGCAAGGTTGCGCTCATGGACCTGCCGCGCCTGCGTGAGCTCGCCCGCTGCGTCCTCAACGCCTGAAACCCGCCGGGCTGACCGGTGTCAGCGCGCGGCACCGCCGCCGCTGCGACCATCCAGCATTCCCGTCCCCGAAGACCCGACCCGACATGGCCGCATGGTTCCTGCAAATTTTGTGGCTGCACATCGGCTGCGTGATCGCCTCCGGCAGCCTGTTCTTCATCCGCGGCTGCATGTTGCTGGCGGGCGTACGCGGCGCCAACCACGTACTGTTGCGAAGCGTGTCGGTCGTCATCGACATGACGCTGCTGGCCGCCGCGGTGGCGCTGACCATGATCATCCACCAGTACCCGTTCGTGCAGGCATGGCTGACGGTCAAGGTCATCCTGCTGGTGGTCTACATCGTGCTCGGGACATTCGCCCTGAAGCGCGGGCGAACGCGCGCCGTCCGCGGCGGCAGCTTCGCGGCGGCGCTCGCCGTATACCTTTTCATCATCAGCGTTGCCTACACGCAAAATCCGCTGGGCGCGTTCACCTATCTTTGAGCGCGGCGGGCCGGTGCGTCAGCGGGTGGCGTTGGCCGGCCTGACCTGCGTGTGCGCGGGCGGCTGCCGGTCCATGAAGCCGAGCGCGTGGCACCAGTGCATGACATGCACGCCCTTGGCGCGCTGTTCATCGGCGATCGACCGATGGAACGCGACCAGCTTGGTCCAGTGCAGGGCCGGCCGGTAATGGTGTTCGGCGTGGTAGCCGTTGTAGAGCCAGATCCAGTTGTAGAGCTTGTTGTAGGTCGACACGCCCCACGCGATCGGTTCGTCCGGGTTGCCCTTCAGGTGCTCGTAGTAGCCATTCAACGAGGACAGCGACTGGCCAAGGTAATAAAGCGGCACCAGGCACAGGAACGCGCGCCAGTCGTAGACCAGGCACGCGAGGTAGGCAAGCAGAAACGTCCACATCTCGATCCGCACCCAGCGCGCGCGCTCGGGGTGCTTCTTTTTCAGGCGGGTGTAGCACTCGCCGATGTCGTCGCGGAAAAATGACAGGAAGGTATAGCTCCAGACGTTCTCGGGCTGGCCATCCTTGCCGTGCCGATAGATGGAAATCGGGTCGATGGTGGTTCCGTTCTTGCCGATGCGATCCATGTTGCCGACGTGGTGGCGCAGATGCACGCTGCGGTACCACTCCTGGCTGAAGCCATCGGTCAGGCAGAACAGGAAACTGTAGGCGCGGTTCAACCAGGCCCATTTGAAGAACGGGTTGTGGATGAAACTGTGGCTGGTCGAATTGATCGACCACGAAATGCTGATCGAATACAGGAACGCGCACGGAACCCACAACCACCACGGCGTCTGGTGAAAGCCGAAGAACAGCCACCCGAGGAAGACGGCGTGACCCAGCACCAGCAGCGCGGGAATGGCATCCCACACGGTGTAGGCGAATAGAACATGGCGCGGTTTGGCGGTAGCGGTAGTTGCATTCATGATGGCACGCTGGACAATGCGCGACGGCCGCACCGTGCAGCCGCCACCAGCGGCCATTTTACGACCGCGCGCGCGGCACCGCGTAAAGGTTGCCGAAAGGTGTTCATCGTTAGTATGGACGCAGGTCGCGTTCAGGCTTGCCCCACGAACGCCAGACACACGTACGGGTAGTAAGCCATGCCAGTTCATCTTCGACTTCTCGACACCGACGGCAGCGTCGACGGCGCCGCACTTGGCAAAGCCGCGGCGTGGGATTCGAGCACGCAGGTGGACCTGCGCGACCTCGGCCCGGCGCTGCGCCTGTGGAGCCGCCGGAAAACCGTCAACGCCGCGCGCGGCCGCATCGCGGCGGCGCCCGACCCGCGCCCGTCGATCACGTTCATGGGCTCGGGCGACTTTCACCACCTCGCGGCGCTGCTGGCCGAACGCATAGCCGAGCCTTTTACGCTGCTGCACTTTGACAATCACCCGGACTGGGTGCGCCTGGCGCCGCGCTGGCACTGCGGCTCGTGGGTGAACCGCGTGCTGGCGCTGCCAAACGTCAGGCGCGTGGTGACCGCCGGAGTGTGCAGCGATGACCTGGTGAACCCCGCGCGCAAGGGCGGCAACCTGGCGGCGCTGGACGCAGGCCGGCTCGCGCTGCTGCCCTGGCAGCACGAGCCTTCACGGGTACGCCGGCGTGTCCATGACGGCCCCGGGCACAGCTGGCAGGACGGGTTCATCCACTGGCGCAATCTGGCTGAAATGCCACAGGGCGAAGCGGTCGCGATGGTGCTGGACGCGATCCCCACGGATGCGGTCTGGATCACCATCGACAAGGACGTGCTGCCCGAGCACGAGGCACTGACGAACTGGGATCAGGGCGACATGCCACTGGCCGCACTGGTCGCCACGCTGTACGCGGTGGGCCAACGCAAGCGCGTACTGGGTGCAGACGTCTGCGGCGAGTACTCGCCGCCGCACCACGCCAACTGGTTCAAGCGCATCGAAGCGCGGATGGACCAGCCCACCCGCAACGCGGGCGATCAGCGCCGCATCGACGCCAACACCCAAACCGACTGCACGCTTGCCCGGGCCTTGTTTGCCGCCTGCGCAAGGTCGGCGGCGGCGCCCGCCCCGCACGCGCCCGCAGCCGCGAACGCGGCATGATCATCACCACCACGCACCCTTCGATTGACGCGTTTACCGCGGCCGATTGGAACCGGTTGTTCCCGCGCGAGCTCGAAGACCACGCCTACCTGCGCGCGATCGAGCACGCGGGCCTGGCGGGCTTCCGCTATCTTTATTTCGCGGTCCACGACGGCGGCCGACTGCTGGCCGCGGCACCTGCGTTCGTGACCGATTACCGCCTCGACACCACCATGGACGGCGGCTTGCGGCGGGTAGCGGCAGCGCTGGCGCGCGTGTTTCCACGCTGGCTGCGGATCCCGATGCTGGCCCTGGGTTCGCCGGTGACCGAGCGCTGCCAGCCGGGATTTGCGCCGGACGCGACCGCTGCGGAACGCATCACCGCGCTCGACGCGATCCTCGGGCGGATGGAAACCGTCGCCGCCGCCGAGCAGCTCGGCATGGTGGCCGTCAAGGACGCCGCAGCCGATGAACCGGCATGGCGTACCGTCTGCCCGAACCACGGCCTGCGCGCCCTGCCCGGACTGCCCGGCGCCACCCTCGACATCCCCTGGCGCGACGTCGATGGCTACCTGGCCACCCTGGGCGCCGCCACCCGCAAGGACCTGCGCCGCAAGCGGCGTGCCGGCGCGAAGCTGCACATCGAGTGGCGCCGCGACCTTGCCGGCATCACCGAAGACGTGCAGCGGCTGTACCGCCAGACGCTGGCCCATGCCCAGTTTTCATTCGAGGAACTGACGCCCGCGTATTTTGGCAACGTGCTCGCGGCGATGCCGGGTCGCGCGTATTGCGTCACCTACACCGAAGGCGGCCAACTGCTCGCGTTCAACCTGCTGCTGCGCGGCCAGAACCGCCTGCTCGACAAGTTCCTGGGCATGGATTACACCGCCATGGACCGCTACCACTTCTACCACGTGAGCTGGCTGGAAAACGTCCGCTACTGCATCGAGCACGGCATCGGCGTGTACGCCAGCGGCCAGGGCCTGCAGCACGAAAAGGTGCGCCTCGGCAGCACGCTGCACGCCAACAACCTGTGGTATCGCCATCGCAACCCGTTTGTCGACGGGGTGTTCGCGCGCTTCGACCGGCTGGCACGGATGGATCGACTTGACGCCGCGCCAAGCCTGCCGCAGCAACACCTGCGGCACGGCTGACCCGGCGGCACGCGCAGCCGGCTACGGCGTGGCCGGCGCCGCCGAAGCCGCGGGCGCCGATACCGCAGGGGGCGGGCCGAACGTCGGCGTATTGCGATACTGCGGCGGAATGACATACATCGTCGCCGCGTAGTAGATGATCCACGCGATGACCGCCAGGAACAGCACCCATACCCAGGTCGGAATTTCGCGGCGCGCCTCGGCGCGCCGCGGGTCAAACGGGTCGTCGGCGCTGAAGGCATCGACCGTCAGGTGCATCACGCCACGCTTGGTCGAACCCGGGTGCAACCCGCCGACCATGATGCCGGGGCCATTCTGGACGTGGAACGGAATCTCCTCGACGCCCTCGGTGCCGCTCTGGTCTTCCGCGCGGATGATCAGGCGGTGCGGCCCGTCGGCCAGCTTGCGGGTATCCACGCTCAGCTGGGTGGGCAGCTCATGGTCAATGACCGGCGTCGAGTCGTTGTCGAGGTAGACGCGTACGTGCGGCTTGGACATGTGGAAGTTCCTCTCAGCGATCCGGGCGCAAAATATCGTACTTCGGGTGATGCGGATCTTTTTCGCCCGGCTGGATCAGGAATTTGAACATCGCGATGAAACAACCCAGCGTGATCACGCCGGTGAACGTCGCGATCGCGATGATGCCCCACAGCGGACCCATCATCATGTTGTGCATTTCAACCTCCTGCCTCTACTTGCCCGCGGCGCGAATCTTGGCCACCTCAGAGGGCGTGACCGGCTTGGCGTGGTTGCCCCAGGACGAACGCTCGTAGTTGGCAATGTTGGCGATGTCATCATCGCTCAATTGGCTGCCGAACTCGGGCATGACGCCAGCGTACGCAACGCCGCCGATCGTGACCCCGTGCGCACCGTGCAAAATGGTGTGCAGGTGCAGCGTTGGATCGGCGTTGTCCACCGCCGCGTTGCCCTTGAGCGGCGGGAACGCCCCCGGCACGCCCTCGCCGGATGCCTGGTGGCAGGCCGCGCAGGTGCTGTCAAACAGCGCCTTGCCCTTGGCCGCGTCGTAGGCATAACCGCCCGCAGGTGCGGCTGGCGCCGAGGCGGCCGGTGCCGCGGCGGTGGCCGGGCCACCCATGCCGCCATTCATCTTGTAACCCGGGATCGGCGCCTGTTTCAGCGACATCAGGAACGCGACCAGCGCCTTGGCCTTCTGGGTCGCAATGACCTTGTCACCGTTCTTGGGCGCGAAGGCAGCCGGGATCGACACCGCGGTCTCGCCTTCCGGCACCGCCTTCACTTCGCGGAACAGGAACTTGAAGTTGGGCATGATCGAATCGGGCGATACGGCGCGCGGGTCGTACAGGTGCATGTACTGCCAGATTTCGCCGCGGCGGTTGCCGACGTTGGTCAGGTCCGGCCCGGTACGCTCGGAACCGAGCATTTCGGGGGTCGCGTACGCAAAGTCACCCGGCGCGGAGGGCCGGCCAAACGGAACGTCTTCCGGCAACGGGCGCACCTGCAAGGTATGACAATAGTCGCAACCGTTGCTGGCAAAGACCTGGCGGCCTTCTTCCTGCAGCGGCGTCAGCGGCACCACGCCCGGGCCCGGCGGCGTCTGCGCCAGGTCGATCGCGGGGCCGACCGCGATGACCATCACGATCACAATGTAGAGCAGCAGGGCGCCGCCGAAAATCGTCCACATGGCCTTTTTCATACCGCGGCCTCCTCCGGCTCCATGACCGGCGACGGGGCGTCACCCGACTTGCCCGCGGTCATGCGCCACACGTTCCAGACGAACACGAGGTGCGACAGGAACATCAGGATGCCACCCACACCACGCCAGAGGTAATACGGTTTCATGTCGACGACCGACTGGATGAACGGCTTGGCGTGGATCCAGTCAAGCCCCTGCATCGTGCCGCCGATCGACAACGAGATCACATAGATCGCGACGCCGGTCGTGGCCAGCCAGAAATGCAGCGCCATGCCGAATTGTCCCGGCCGCTTGCCGGTCGCAAGTGGCAGCAACGCGTAGATGCCGCCCCACGCCGCAAACGTCACGAACCCATACATCGTGAAGTGCGAATGGCCGACGGTGAAGTCGGTGAAGTGCCACACCGCCTGCATGTCACGCAAGGCTTCGACGGTGCCCTGCGCCGAGCCAAAGATGTAGCAGAGCACACCGACGAACAGGAACGCCAGCGGGTAGGATTCGATCCGCCCGTGGTAACGGCCGCGCATCGTCAACAGGTAGTTCGCGCCGCCGCCAAACACCGGTACCAGCATGCCGACGCTGGCGATGATGGCGGTGGTCTGGATCCACCACGGCAGCGGGCTGAAGAGGAAGTGGTGCCCGCCCAGCATCGGGTAGAACAGCAGGTTGGTCCAGAACGCCAACACGCCCAGCGCATACGAGTAGATCGGGCGATTCAGCACCTTGGGAATCGCGTAGTAGAACAGCCCGAGCGCCAGCGGCGTGAACCACATGCCGACCGCGTTGTGCATGAAGTAACCGGAAATCGCAACCTGGCCCAGGCCCTTCTGGTACCACGGCAGGATGGCGACCAGGCAGATCACCAGCGTCCACAGGACGCCGCCGACGATGTACCAGTTGGAAAGATAGATGTCCTTGGACTCGCGGCGCGCGATGGTCGCCAGCAGGTTCCAGGCGGTGATGGCCAGCGCCACAAAGAACACCAGCCGGATCGGCCACGGCCATTCGCGGTATTCAAGGTCGCCCCAGTTGTAGCCGAGGTCGAGCGCGATGGTGCCGGCGGCGCAGGCAATGTTGAAGAGCCACAACCCGACCTTGGCCAGCATCACGCTGTAGAGCCTGGTACCGCAGCTGCGCACCGTGACGTAATAGGCGCAGCCGACCAGCGCCAGGCTGGCCCAGCCATAGAACACCGAATTGGTGTGGATGGGCCGCAAGCGGCCAAACGTCAGGTATTTCTCGGCCCAGAAGTCCGGCGCGCCAAACTTGAACGCCAGCAGCAATCCAACCGCGGTACCAAACACCAGCCAAAACGTCGCACTGATGGTGTAGGCCTTGAAGACCGACGCCAGAGCGTGATCGTCGCCGGGCTTGCCGGTCACGCTGCGTGTGCTCGCAGGCAAGGATTCCACCGTCACGGCCATGCTGTTGCTCCCCACTATCGGTATTCGGATTCACGCGCCATCATCGCGCACGCCACACGGCGCTACGCGCCGGCGACAGGGCGCTGCCGCCGCGGCCCACGAGGAGCCGTATTGGCACATCGCCCCGACTCAGGTCAGCGCATTGCGCGGCACAGTGTAATCCACTCGCTCACCAGCCGCCGCGGGCACCGATCACACCACCGGCAATTGCCGCCAGCGCAAGCACCAACAACACCGCGTGCAGCAGCAGGAATTTGTGCGGGCTGTGGATCAAGCCAAGCTTGGCGGGAAGGCGCAACGGTTCGGCCACAAACAGCAGGATCGCGAACAGCACCCACACCAGCAGCATCAAGCCGATCCACCAGGTGTGCGCGATCACGCCCGGTACCAGCGTGTACATCCAGAACCCCGTGATGCCGGCCAAAAGCACCGCGACGCGCGCCTGGTTGGCAAAGCGATGCTCGAACACCTTGATGCGTTCGATCCGCTCGGGCGGCGGCAAGCGGTTGAAGATCGGCAGCAGCGAAGTGGTGACGGTAAATACACCGCCAATCCACCACACCACGCTCAGAACATGGATCACCAGCAAGGTGTTGAAAAGTTGCATGATCAGGCCTCTCCCCATCCATCACCTCGGGACAGTCTAGGCGGCCGCGCCGGGATGCGATTGACGCGGGTCAAGCGCTCCGCCTACTCCAGTTCGTCCTCGAAGCGCAGGTGCTTCATGCTGCGCCCGTTGCGGCGCACCAGTTTCAGCGCCTCGATGCCGATGCGGATGTGGTCCTCGACGAACTGCACCTTCACCTGCGCATCCGATGCCGTGGTCTTGACGCCCTCGGGCACCATCGGCTGGTCCGACACCAGCAGCAGCGCGCCGGATGGAATGCGGTTGGCAAACCCCGCCGCAAAGAGGGTGGCGGTTTCCATGTCGATCGCCATGCAGCGCAGGGTGCGCAGGTATGCCTTGAAGCCTTCATCAAACTCCCATACCCGGCGGTTGGTGGTGTACACGGTGCCCGTCCAGTAGTCGTGGCCAAGGTCGCGGATCATGGTCGACACGCCGCGCTGCAACTGGAAGGCCGGCAGCGCGGGCACCTTGGGCGGCAGGTAGTCATCGCTCGTGCCCTCGCCGCGGATCGCGGCGATCGGCAGGATCAGGTCACCCAGCTGATTCTTCTGTTTCAGCCCGCCGCACTTGCCGAGAAACAGCGCCGCCTTGGGCGCTACCGCCGACAACAGGTCCATGACCGTCGCGGCGTTCGGGCTGCCCATGCCGAAGTCGATCATGGTGAGGCCATCCGCGGTGGCGGCGGGCATCGGGCGCTCGCGGTCGACGATGACCGCACCCGTCATCGCGCAGAAGCGTTCGAGGTAGCCGATGAAGTTGGTCAGCAGCACATGGCTGCCGAAGCCGGCGAGCTGCAGGCCGGTGTAGCGCGGCAACCAGTCGCGCACGATGTCTTGCTTGTCCTTCATGGGTGCCGAGTGTGCCATGCGCGGGGCGGTTCAACGCATCCCGGCAAGCATCGACGCGGCTTCACGCTGCTGCACCACGACGCGGTTGCGGCCTTCGGCCTTGGCCCGGTACTGCGCCGCATCGGCGTACTCGACCAGCGCCTCGGGATCGACCACCGACGCGTCACGCAGCGCCACGCCGATGCTCACCGTCAACGTGATCACGAATTCACCGATCGGCACCTGCAACCCGGCGGCCCGCGCGACGATGCGCTCGGCGACCTGTCGTGCCGCGCGCGCGCTGTCGCCGCGCAGCATGATCAGGAATTCCTCGCCGCCGTAGCGGCCGACGCGATCGCCCGCGGCAAGTTCCAGACGGATCGCGTCGGCGACCGCGCGCAGGCACGCGTCACCCGCCGCGTGCCCGCGCGTGTCATTGACCTGCTTGAAATGGTCAATGTCAAGGAACAGCACCGCCAACGGCTCCGCCGTGAGTTGCCACGCGCGCTGCAGGCGCTGCATGATCGCCCCGCGATTGAACACGCCCGTGAGCGGATCAAACTGCGCCATGCGGGTGACATCGTCGCGCTCGCGCCGCGCCTGCAGGGTGCTGTCGGCCAGGCCCACGGTGATGATGACCGCCGACCACGCCATGCTGCCGGGAAACCCGTATTCCAGCCACAGCGGCAACGGGAACCCCGCGATCAACTGCACCACGCGCGCGAGCGTCAGCGCCAGCAGCGGCACCCACGACAACAGGAAAAAACCCGCCTGCCGGTTGCCGCCGCGCCACGCGAGCCAGGTCGCCGCCAGCGCCAGGACGGTGCTGATCACCAGCAACACATTCACGGTGTTCGGCAGCCATACGTCGGGCTTGAGGAACGGCAGCCAAATGCACGCGGAAAGCAGCATGAACGGCCAGCACCAGAGTCCCAGCCCCGTCGCCAACCGTGGTGTCCAGCGCCGCAAATCGGCAAAGTCGAGAATGAACCAGATCGAGAACGCCGCCGCCAGCGTCGCCATGGCCTGGCCGGTATGGTAGCCCGCAGCGGTCAAGAGCCCCGCACCCGGAAACGCAAACAGCTCACCCGACACCGTCATCGCGTAGACGAGCTGCGCGCCAACATAGGCCACGAAGAACAGGAACATGCGGTCCCGCAACACCCCCCAGAAGCACAGGATCACCAGCAGCATCGACAACTGCACGCTGACAAGGAACGTGCTGACGCGGACGTGCCAGAGGTCCCCCGCGCGGTAGCTGGCCGCATCGGTCACCGCCACGCGGATCGGCTGGGTCTGGCCGGGACTGCCGAGCGCCAGGTACAGCGGCTGCGCGGCAGCCAGCGCCGCTGGCAACCGGTACACCACCGCGTGATGCGACAGCGTCGGATCGAGCGTCGCGTCGAAAACCGTACGGTTGCGCGGACGATAGTCCGGCGGCAGGTAAGCCACCACGCGCGCCCGCGTCGCGCCGCGGATGGACAGCAGCGGCGGACTGGAACCGCGCCAGTCGCTGGCCAGCCGCAGCTCATACCAGGCGACGCGATCGTGCGGCGCGCGCAACCAGGTGCGATCAGCGGTCAGCGTGCGGCTTGCCTGGACGGGTGCCGCGGCAGCCCCGGCCACGATGCGCGGTGCGGCCGGCAGCGCCGTCACGCGCAGCGCCACGTCACCCGCGCCGGCAACCACCGGCCAGCACAGCAGCAACATGCTCCAGCGCCACGCCGCCACGGTCATGCGGACACCCCTTCGTACGCCCGGGCCTTGCCCGTGACTGTACCCGGTTTCGGGCGCGCCGACACCCGCCGCGGCCCGCAGAACCCAAGAGGTCAAAGTGTTAGCATGGCAGGTCAAGATCCAGTCGCGGACGCAACCCGCTCGTCATGTCAAATTTACCTGAAGAACTCAAACAAGCCGCACTCGAATACCACCGGCACTCACCCGCCGGGAAGATCCGCGTCACCCCCACCAAATCCCTGCTGACCGCGCGCGACCTCTCGCTCGCGTACTCACCCGGCGTCGCCGCCGCGTGCGATGAAATCGTGCGCGACCCGAGTGAAGCCTACGCGCTGACCGCGCGCGGCAACCTCGTCGGTGTCATCACCAACGGCACCGCGGTGCTCGGCCTTGGCCCCATCGGTCCGCTGGCCGGCAAGCCGGTGATGGAAGGCAAGGCCATGCTGTTCCGGAAGTTTGCCGGGCTCGATGTCTTCGACATTGAAATCGACGAACGCGATCCGGACAAGCTGGTCGACATCATCGCCGCGCTGGAACCGACCTTCGGCGGCATCAACCTTGAAGACATCAGGGCGCCCGAGTGCTTCTACATCGAGCGCCGCCTGCGCGAGCGGATGCACATCCCGGTGTTCCACGACGACCAGCACGGTACCGCGATCGTCGTTGGCGCCGCGCTGCTGAACGCCCTGATCGTGGTCGGCAAGAAAATCGGTGACGTGCGCGTCGCGGCGTCGGGCGCGGGCGCGGCCGGCATCGCCTGCCTGGACATGATGGTGCGCCTTGGCGTGAAACCGAAAAACATCATGGTCAGCGACATCGAGGGCGTGCTCTACAGCGGGCGTCCGCACCTTGACCCCACGCTTGAACGCTACGCGCGCCAGACCAGGGCCCGCACCCTGGGCGACATCGTCCGGGGGGCCGACGTGTTCCTCGGCGTGTCGGCCGGGGGCGTACTGAAGCGCGAGATGGTCGCGACCATGGCCGACAAGCCCGTGATCCTCGCGCTCGCCAACCCCACACCCGAGGTCACCCCGGAGGAGGCGCGCGCGGCCAAGCCCGACGCCGTCATCGCGACCGGCCGCTCGGATTACCCCAACCAGGTCAACAACGCGCTGTGCTTTCCCTACATTTTCCGTGGTGCGCTGGACGTCGGCGCCACCGGCATCAACGAAGACATGACGGTTGCCTGCGCGCACGCCATTGCCGCGCTTGCGCGGCGTGAAGCCTCCGACGTGGCCCAACGCGCCTACGGCGGCCAGGTGCCGCACTTCGGCGCCGATTACCTGATCCCGCGCCCGTTCGACCCGCGGCTGCTGGTGCAGGTCGCGCCGGCGGTCGCCAAGGCCGCAATGGATTCGGGCGTCGCCACGCGCCCGCTGGCCGATCTTGCGGCCTACACGGACACGCTCAACCAGTTTGTGTACCGCACCGGGCTCACCATGAAGCCCGTGTTCGAACGCGCGCGCGCCGAACCCAAGCGCATCGTGTACGCCGAGGGCGAGGAAGAAATCGTGTTGCGCGCGGTACAGACCGTGGTCGATGAAAGCCTCGCGCGGCCCATCCTGATCGGCCGGCCCGACGTCATCGCCCGCCGCATCCAGCGCATCGGGCTGCGGCTGGAAGAAGGCCGCGACTTCGAGCTGGTCAACATCCATTCCGATCCGCGCTTTGACGCCTACTGGCAGCAGTACTACGAGCTGATGCAGCGCCGCGGCGTGACGCCGGCGTCCGCCAAGGCCGTGGTGCGCTCGCGCACGGCGGCAATCGCGGCGCTGATGGTGTCGCGCGGCGAAGCCGATGCGATGATCTGCGGCGTCGTCGGCCGCCACCAGCGCAAGACCGCCGACATCCGCGACATCATCGGCCTCGACCCCGGGGTCCACTCGCTGGCATCGATGTCAGGCGTCATCAACGACAAGGGACTGACGTTCTTCCTCGATACCCACACGCAGGCTGATCCCGATCCCGAGCAGATTGCCGAAGCCACCGAACAGGCGACCGCGCGGCTCAAGATGCTCGGGATCAAGCCGCGCGTCGCGCTGATTGCCGGTTCCAACTTCGGCAGCCGCAACACCACGACCGCCCGCAAGATGCAGGCCGTGCTCGCGCTCCTGCGCGAGCGCGCGCCCGGGCTCGAGGTCGAAGGTGAAATGCAGCCCGACGTGGCGCTCAACCCCGAGTTGCGCGGGCGCCTGTTCCCGAACTCGCGCCTCACCGATCGCGCCAACGTGCTCGTGTTTCCCAACCTCGCGGCCGCCAACGCAGCTTTCAACATCACCCGCTGCATGTCCGACGGCGTGGTGGTGGGGCCGATCCTGATGGGCGCGGCCAAGCCCGCGCACGTGTTGACGCCGCAGGCCACCGTGCGGCGCGTGGTCAACATGACGGCCCTCGCCTGCGTTGAGGCGCAGATTCGTGCGCCGCGCACCTTTGCCAAGCGCAAGGCGCGCGTGGTCGCGCAACGCACGAAGGCCACCCGCGGCGCCGCTGCCAAGAACCTGCCCAAGACCGTCAAGCACACCGCGCGGACGGCCGCGCACAGGAGCAAACCATGAACGTAGTGGCGCAGGAATTCATCGACCAGGACCCGGACCCGCGCGAAACGCGTGAGTGGATTGAATCGATCGAAGCGGTCATTGGCGCCGAAGGCACCGGCCGCGCGCACCAGATCCTCGAAAAGCTGGTGGACGAAACCCGTCGCGCCGGCGGGCACCTGCCATTCGCACCGACCACCGAATACGTCAACACCATTCCGCCGCAGCTCGAGGCAAAGTCGCCCGGTGACCCGGCAATCGAGTGGCGCATCCGTTCCATCATCCGCTGGAACGCGATGGCGCAGGTGGTGCGCTGCAACCGCCGGCCGGGCAAGCTCGGCGGCCACATCGCGAGCTTCGGTTCGTCGGCGACGCTCTATGACGTCGGCTTCAACCACTTCTGGCGCGCGCCGTCAAAGGATCATCCCGGCGACCTGATCGGCTACCAGGGCCACTCCAGCCCCGGCCTGTACGCGCGTTCCTTCATGGAAGGCCGGCTATCGGTCGAGCAGATGGACAACCTGCGGCGCGAGGCCAGCAATCCGCGCGGCACCGCGCTGTCGTCCTATCCGCACCCGTGGCTGATGCCCGACTACTGGCAGGTGCCGACGGTGTCGATGGGGCTTGGCCCGATCCAGTCGATCTATCAGGCACAGTTCTGGAAATACCTCGAAGCGCGCAAGCTGATGCCGGTGACCGACCGCAAGGTGTGGTCGTTCATGGGCGACGGCGAGTGCGATGAACCCGAATCGCTGGGCGCGATCTCGCTCGCGGGGCGCGAGCACCTCGACAACCTCATTTTCGTCATCAACTGCAACCTGCAGCGGCTGGACGGCCCGGTGCGCGGCAACGGCAAGATCATCCAGGAACTCGAAGGCGTATTCCGCGGCGCCGGCTGGAACGTCATCAAGCTGGTGTGGGGCAGCTACTGGGATCCGCTGCTGGCCCGCGACCACGACGGCATATTGCGCAAGCTCATGATGGAAACCGTCGACGGCGAATACCAGGCCTGCAAGGCCCTTGGCGGCGCCTACACGCGCAAGCATTTCTTCGGCAAGTACCCCGAAACCGCGGCGATGGTCGCGAACCTTTCCGACGACGACATCTGGCGCTTGAACCGCGGCGGACATGATCCGCACAAGGTGTACGCGGCCTACTACGCGGCCGTCCACACCGAAGGCATGCCAACCGTGATCCTGGCGCAGACGGTCAAGGGCTACGGCATGGGCTCGGCGGGCGAATCGATGAACATCGCGCACCAGGCCAAGAAGATGCACCACGACGCGATCCTCACCTTCCGCGACCGCTTCCAGATTCCGCTGACCGACAAGCAGCTGGAAGGCGATGGCCCGGAATCGGTGCCGTACTACCTGCCGGCCAAGGACTCGCCCGAGGTGAAGTACATGCTTGAGCGCCGGCGCGAGCTGGGCGGCTTCCTGCCCGCGCGCCGCGTGAAGTCTTCGCACACCCTGAAAACCCCGGATCTCGACGCCTTCGAAGCCATCACCAAGGGCACCGGCGAGCGTGAAATTTCCAACACCATGGCGCTGGTGCGCGGCATGAACCTGCTGCTGCGCGACAAGGAACTGGCACCGCACGTGGTGCCGATCGTCGCCGACGAAGCGCGCACCTTCGGCATGGAAGGCATGTTCCGCCAGATCGGCATCTACGCACCGGGCGGCCAGAAGTACCGCCCGCAGGACGCGGACCAGCTGATGTACTACCGCGAGGCCGCCGACGGCCAGGTGTTGCAGGAAGGCATCAGCGAGGCGGGCGGCGTGTCGGCGTGGATCGCGGCGGGCACCAGCTACTCGGTGTCCGACCAGCCGATGCTGCCCTTCTTCATCTACTACTCGTTCTTCGGCTTCCGCCGCGTCGGCGACCTGATCTTCGCCGCCGGCGACCAGCACACCCGCGGGTTCCTGATTGGCGCGACCGCGGGCTGCAGCTTCCCCGGCGAGGGCCTGCAGCACTCGGACAACTCCTCGCACCTCATGGCCGGCACCATTCCCAACTGCCGCGCGTACGACCCGACCTTCTCCTACGAGGTCGCGGTGATCATGCAGGACGGCATCCGCCGGATGCTGCACGAGCAGGAAGACGTCTTCTACTACATCACCACCACCAACGAAAACTACACCCACCCCGACATGCCGAAAGGCTGTGCGGAAGGCATCATCAAGGGCATGTACCTGTACCAGGAAGCGGCCAAGCCGAAGGGCAAGACCAAGGCCCCGCGGGTGCAGCTCCTGGGCGCCGGTGGGTCACTGCGCAGCGCGGTCCGCGCCGCCGAACTGCTGGACAAGGAATTCGGCGTCAAGGCCGACGTCTGGTCCTGCACGAGCTTCAGCGAGCTGTCGCGCGATGGCTTCGCTGTCGAGCGCTGGAACCGTCTGCACGCCAACCCGAAGGATCACCGCGTCGCCTACTTGACCGGGTGCCTTGCCGCGCACGCGGGCCCGGTCATCGCCGCCACCGAATACGTCCGCGCGGTCGCCGATCAGGTACGCGCGTTCATTCCGTCCGGGCGCCAGTACACGGTCCTTGGCGCCGACGGTTACGGCCGCAGCGATACGCGTGAAGCCCTGCGGGCATTCTTCGAGGTCGATGAATACTGGATCGCGCACGCCGCGATCGTAGCCCTGGCGGACGCCGGCGAACTGCCCGCCAAGGACGTCGAGCGCGCGGTGAAGCTCTGGAAGCTCGATCCGTCCAAGCCCAACCCGATCAGCATGTGAAGACCGGCGCACGGCGGCCGGCCCTTGCCGGCCGAGCGTACACCGACCCGGCAACCCGTGGCATCCTGGTCGCGCAGCTTGACCGCCACGGGGTGTGCGCGTACCGCGCTGGATGGTGAAACGCGCGACCGTACCAAGGCATCGTCGCGCACACCGCGCAGGTCGACACGCCGCAGGGCGGGCGGGCGCCGCGACCTGCGCCCCGCCAAAACCCGGCGGCCACCACCGGTTGGCACTCTGGCCGGCCTGGTCCAGCGCCAGCGGCACTGCGTCGCCGCCCTTTTCAGGATTGGCCGCGTCGTCCATGCCCTGCTACCCACCTCCTTGCCATCGAAACCCTTCGCGCCGCTGGCCCGGCCGGGCGTGTAGTGCTCCACCGAGCTGCCGTTGCGCAACCCGGCTACCGCCGTGCTGTTGCCACCGCTGCCGGCAGCCGCCACCCTGGCCGTGGTTTTCAACACCGCCTTGCCGTTCCGCGCCGCACCGCCACTCACGCTGCGAAAGGTGTTGGGGACGGCGGCGGCCTACACCATCCCGTTGGACGCAAGGCAGAGGGCGGTCGCGATTGCCCGACAGTCGACGCAGGGCGGCGGCTCCGCGGGCAGCCCTGATGCCGCGATTTTCGGCCGCGGCGCGGACACGGGCGGGTGCCACAGGTCAGCGGCGCGGCATGACCCCGGCCACGCATGACCCGTGGCCCATGCGGCGCCCCAGCCCGGGGGCGTACACTTCAAGGCCGGTTGCCCATGAGAGGGGAATTGCCATGCCTTGCAAGATCGTGCTCGCGTTGATGGCGGGCCTGTGCGTAGCCGCCACGGCGCAGGCGGCGCCCGCCGGCCAGCCAGCGACCCCGCCCTTTTCGACCGCCATCACGGCGTCCAGCTTCAAGGCGTACGACAAGGCCATCTCGTCCGACGCCATGGACGGGCGCAAGCCCGGCACGCCGGGCGGCGACCGCGCCGTTGCGTGGATCGTCCAGCAGTTCAAGCGCATCGGCCTGCAACCGGGTGACCACGGCTCGTGGTTCCAGCAGGTACCGACCGTAACCACCGCCCTGCAGGACCGCGGCCAGATCAAGCTCGACGTCAAGGCAGGCGACGCCACGCAGGCCTTCAACTTCGGCAAGGACTTTGTCGCGGTCACGCTGCAGGCCAAACCCAAGGTCGCGCTCGAGCATTCCGGCATCGTGTTTGTCGGCTACGGCATCGACGCGCCGCAGTGGCACTGGAACGACTACAAGAATCTCGACGTCAAGGGCAAGACCGTCGTGGTGCTGGTGAACGACCCCGGGTTTGCCACCGGCAACCCGAAGCTCTTCAAAGGCCACACGATGACCTACTACGGGCGCTGGACCTACAAGTACGCGGAAGCCGCGCGCCAGGGCGCGGCGATGTGCCTGATCGTGCATACCTCCGATACCGCCGCAGGGTACCCATGGACGGTCGTCAACAATAGTTGGAGCGGCCCGCAGCTGGCACTGCCCGTCAGTGAAGACCCGGGCCCGCGCCTGCCCGTGGCCGGCTGGATCACGGCTGCCACCGCGCAACGCCTGTTCGCGCAGGCCGGACTCGACTTCGACCAGTTGCAGGCCGCGGCGTCCAGGCCCGGCTTCAAGCCAGTGGCACTCAAGGCCACCGCGTCCATCGCCTTTGCGAACAAGGTGACGCACGGCAGTGCGCGCAACGTCATTGGCGTGCTCCGCGGCACCGAGCATCCGGATCAAGCCGTGGTGTACTCCGCGCATTGGGACCACTTTGGCGAGAACGACAAGCTGAAGGGCGACAAGATCTTCAACGGCGCGATCGACAACGGTACCGGCATCTCCGCATTGCTCGAAATCGCGGGCGCGTTTGCCAAGCAGAAACCGGCGCCGAAACGCAGCGTGGTGTTTTTGGCCGACACCCTGGAAGAATCCGGCCTGCTCGGGTCGCTCTACTACACCAAGCACCCGGTGTTCCCGATGGACAAGACCGTCGCTGACATCAACATGGACATGATGGTCATCATCGGGCCGACGAAAAACCTGCAGATCGTCGGCAGCGGCCAGTCAAATCTGGAAGGCATGCTGAAGACCGCGCTGCAAGAACAGGGCCGCGCCGCGATTCCGGAACTGACCCCGCAGGACGGGTTCTACTTCCGCTCCGATCACTTCAGCTTTGCCAAGGCCGGCGTGCCCGCGCTCATGACGCAGACGGGCGACGACATGGTCCACGGCGGCATCGCGGCCGGCAAGGCCGCGCTCGCCGACTACGTTGCCCACCGGTATCACACGCCGCTCGACAACTTCAATCCCCGCTGGGACTTCTCGGGCATCACCGAAGACGCGCAGGCGCTCTACGCGGTCGGCCGCGAACTGGCCCGCAGCGACACCTGGCCGCAGTGGGACCAGGACAGCCCGTTCCGTGCCAAGCGCGTGGAGATGATGAAGCAGTAGCAAGACAGCACGCGCGGGCATGGCGCGCCCTGGCGGAAACGGCGCCGGTGGCCATCGATCGCCGGCGCCGGTCACGGTAGGGCCCGCCGCGGCCAAGAGGAGTCGCCGCAGCATGCAAAGCCGGAGCCGGCAGGCTTCCGCACAGCAGCGGAGCGGCCGCAGGCGGTTACCGTCACGCGGTCAAGGAAAGATCGCCGCGGCGCCGCAGGAGGACGGGCGACCGCATCGGTTGACGACGGCCGCCTGGATGCGGTGGTTCGACGCACACCGACCACCCTGCGGCCGGCAGCACCAACAGCGGCGGCGCGCGCCGCGCCAGGCGCAGGATGCATCCCCGGCGCTGACGGATACCCCCGACGGCAACGGTCCTGCAACAATGTGGCACGCGGCGGACGCGTCCATGCCAAAAGCCGCATGGAGCTTGCAATGACACCCCCAGGGACAACGAATCATCTCATCACCCGCCGTGACTTTCTGCGCTACGCCGGCGCAGGCGCGGCTGCACTCTTGGCGGGATGGCCGGAACTGCGTGCGGCGGCACCGCCGGCCGGCGGCTTCGAGCCGGACCTGTGGCTTGATCTGGCGGCGGCGCCGCAAAAGGTAGGGTTGCGCGCAGGGCCCGCAACGCCCGTATGGGCCTATCGCCCGCGCGTGCTGAAAGGCGATCCGGCCAGCGTGGAAATGATGCCCGGTGGTTATCTGGGGCCGATCCTGCGGGTGCAGCGGGGGCAGAAGCTGCGCATTGATTTCCTGAACCATATCGGCCAGCCCAGCATCGTCAACTGGCACGGCCTGCACCTACCCGCAGACATGCTGGGACTGCCACGCTACGAAGTTGGGCCGGGCCAGCGGTATCGCTATGAATTTGAAGTGCGCAACCGCGCGAGCACGTGCTGGTACCACGCAATGTCAGCCGGCCACACCCCCGAGCAAGTGTATTTCGGTCTCGCCGGCTTGCTGGTAGTCAGCGACAAGGACGAGGAGGCCTTGCCGTTGCCGCGTGGCGAATACGACGTGCCCGTCATCATCCAGGATCGCGACTGGGGCGGGGACAATCGCTTGCATTATCCGCTCGGTGCCGGCCCGGACGCAGCACACGCCGGTGACTCTGCCGGCGAAGTGCCCGGAACCGGAAGCCGAGCCATGATGGGCGGCGGCATGATGGGCGGCGGCATGATGGGCGGCGGCATGATGGGCGGCGGCATGATGGGCGGCGGCATGATGCGCGGCGGCATGGGCAACATGATGACGCGCATGATGGGATTCTTCGGGGACACCATCTTCGTCAACGGCCGTCCGGATGCCACGCTCGAGGTCGCGGCGCACGCGTATCGCCTGCGCGTCCTGAACGCATCCAATGCCCGCACCTACAAGCTCGCCTGGCACGACGGCAGGCCACTCGTGGTGCTGGCGACCGGCGGCGGCCTGCTCGAAGCGCCGCTGTCGAAGGACTATGTGATGCTGACGCCCGGCCAGCGGGTCGAGCTGTGGGCCGATTTCAGCAACGACGCCGTCGGCACGCAACTCACGCTGATGAGCTTGGCGTTCAAGGGCTCGATCGGCCGGATGGGTGGAGGCATGATGGGCGAGATGGGCCGCATGATGAGCCATTCGTCGCTGCCTGACGGCGCGCATTTTCCGGTCCTGAAGGTCGCGGTGACGCACAAGGTGAAAGCGCGGCTCGAGTTGCCGCGACGGCTGTCGACCGTCACCCGGTTGCGTGCCGAAGACGCCGCCAACCGCGGCAGCCCGAGAACGTTCCGGGTCACCATGGGCCACATGCAGTGGGGCTTCAATGGCCGCAGCTACCAGCCCGATCAGGTGGCTGCCGACGAGATCGTCAAGCTCAACACCACCGAAATCTGGGAATTTGAGAACAACATGATGATGGCGCACGCGATCCACCTGCACGGCCTGCAGTTTCAGGTGCTCGAACGGCGCAACAGTCCGGAAGGCGGCGGGGTCATCGACGGCTGTGTCGATGAGGGCTGGGAGGACACCGTATTGCTGATGCCAAACGAACGCGTAAAGCTCATCATGCGCTTTGTGGACTTTGCAGGAACCTATGCCTACCAATGCCACATGCTGGAGCACGCGGCCGACGGGCTGATGCGTGAGTACCGCGTAGCGGCATGAGCCCGCGCGCCCGGGCCCGCGAGACACCGCACCCCGCATCACGCCACCCGGTCGACGCCCGTGCCATGACCAGTGCTTCGTGGAATGCGGGCCGGCCCGCGCGGGTCAACGATCCACCGGCCTGAAACCGACCACCCGCGAAGGGTTGGATCGGCCCGGACAGCAGCCATCAAGCCACGCCTGCCAACCGGCGGTCGGTGACCGGCCGGAAGTTGCCATTGAGCGAAGCCCAAGGAATGGCCGCTTCACGGCGCCAAATGTGGAAAGGCATTGCTCGCGTGTGCGTACCGTACCTTCATGCACGCTGCTGACCACCATGGAGTGCTGCGTAGGTTGTCACCCTCGCAACATGGCCTCGGCTTTGCGCAGGTCGAGCATGACAGTGAGTGGGTCGACAGGGGATTCAGTGAAGCCATGGTGCAGGTAGAACTGGTGAGCACTCGCGTCGATGGCGTGGCACAACAGCACTCGCGCGCCTATCTCTTGTGCCGCGTTCAGTGCACGCAATGTGGCATCTCGCAGAAGGTCGGCGCCAAGCCCTCGGCCTTGCCACGAGCGATCGACCGCCAGCCTGCCCAGCAGCACGGCCGGTACAGGATCTGGCATGTTGCGGCGAATTGAGCCCCGGACGTTCCTTCGCTCCACGCTCCCGGCAGCCAACGCGTAGAAGCCCGCTACGCGATTTCCATCGCACGCAACGAAGCAGCGTGAGCCGCGTATGGCCTCGTTACTTTGCGCGTGCTGGCGTAGCCATTCCGACAGTTCAGCATTTCCGCAATCGAACGTGGAGCAATCGTGGTGCGGTGCAAGCGGCGTCGGCGCAGTCAGCGCCACCTTCAACGCACCCAGTGTGGCGTGCGGGAAAGCAACGAACGCAACGCGCTGGGGTTGGGCAAAGGCGCATCCAGCGCAGCGACAAAGCGGCTCATCTGTGCGTCGGACAAAACAAAGTGTGTCCGATCCGCCAGCACGGTCTCGGCGCGTTGCAATGTCGCATCCAATATGAACGCAGTTCGCGTCTTGCCGGAAGTTTCGGCCGCCCGTTCGATGATCGCCTTCTGGGCAGATGTCGTGCGCAGGTTGATCGTTTTTTCGCGGGTAACGGTTACGTTCATGGCATTGTCCTCATGTGCGTACAGTGTATATACGACAACAATGGGGATCAAGGCGGACCAAGGCGGCGCAACGGTACGACATCCACGACGACCGCCCCCAAGGGGGACCCGAGGCGAACGTTGGTGACATCGCCCAGGTGTGGTAGTTGCTGACACCGGGATCCTCAGACTGGGTGACTTTCGGCACGCGCGATCGAAATAGCGTCGAGCAAGATGGTTCCGCCCAGATGGCAATGCGGGGCTCGCTTACAGCGGTGATCGAGGAGCAGGATCATGCGTCATGTCCGCCACGCCTTTGCCTGGCTCGGAGGGATCACCTTCATCGTGATCTGTCTTGTGGTGGTCGCCGGGTTTGTCGTACGTACTCGGATGGTTCCGCAGTTGGAGCGCAACATTTTCGTGACGCACTCGCCATCCACGGATACACCCCAAACATACGGCGCGCCGTATCACATTGTCAGCATTGACAGCCACGGACGTTCCTTGCAGGCGTGGACTGTCGATGCCGGCGCCGATACCCCGGCGCTCCTGCTATTTCACGGCAACGGGCAGACGATCCACGATTTCGCGCAGGTGCAGGCATATCTGTTCCATCACCACGTTTCGTCAATGAGCTTCGACTATTCCGGATTTGGCGCCAGCACCGGCAAACCAACCATCCAGAACCTCAACCAGGACGCCAAAGCTGCGTGGGGCGCGTTCGCCCGGTGGGCCGGAAGTGCGCGCCCCAAGTTCGTCATCGGTTATTCGCTAGGGACGGGTGCCGTACTCCACAATGTCGATGCGTTCGTACCGCAACCGCTCGGGGTTGTCGTGTACGGGGCATTCAGCAGCGCGAAGAAACTGGTCCAATACATTAGCCCGAGGATGCCAGTCTGGCTGGTCACGATCATGCCCGACCTGTGGGACAACGTCGAAGCCGCGCAAACGTTGCGTGAGCCACTATTGGTCCTCGCCGGAATGGACGACACGAATGTACCCCCGAGCATGGGCCGCCGCATTGCACTGTTCGCGGAGGCCGGAAACAGCCATAGCGCATTCGTTCTGATCCCGGACGTCGGACACGGCGGTATCGTTGACCATATTGGCTCGGTATGGCCATCGATTCTGGCTTTTGTGCACAAGCTGACCGCGCCTGAAATCAAGCAGAGCACACAGCCGGTGATCCCGGCACCGAGTACCGACCCCATGTCGTCGACGCCGGCAACAGACAACTGACTAGCCGCTGCACCGTGGCGCCGGTTCCCGATACAGGTAGCGCTACGGCCGCTTCGCGGCCGCGATGCGACCAGGGTGGATGCTTGCAGATTCCATGCGTGTGCCCGCGACGGGCCGCATGCAGCCATCCGCGATACGCGCTGTTTCCCGGCTCAAACCCACGCGCGCGGTTTTAGATAATCCGCAAGCCGGGCTTCGGCACTGCCGGGCTCGGGCACGTAACCGTATTCATAGCGCAATCGCGGCGGCAGGCTCATCAGGATCGATTCGGTGCGACCGCCAGATTGCAGGCCAAACAGCGTGCCGCGGTCGTATACCAAGTTGAATTCGACGTAACGGCCGCGGCGATAGAGCTGGAATTCGCGTTCGCGCTCACCATAGGGCGTCGCCTTGCGGCGCTCGACGATCGGCACGTACGCGTCAATGAACCCATCGCCGACGGCCTTGATGAAGGCCAGGCAACGGTCGAAGCCCCACTCGTTCAGGTCATCGAAGAACAGGCCGCCGATGCCGCGGTTCTCCTGGCGATGCTTGAGGAAAAAATAGTCGTCGCACCATTTTTTGTATTTCGGATACACCTCGGCGCCAAACGGTGCGCACAGGTCGCGCGCCACGCGGTGCCAGTGCCGGCAGTCCTCGTCGAATGCATAGAACGGCGTCAGGTCAAAACCGCCGCCAAACCACCACACGGGTTCGGCGCCCTCCTTCACGGCTTCGAAATAGCGTACGTTCGCGTGCGCGGTCGGCACGTACGGGTTGCCGGGATGGATGACCAGCGATACACCGCACGCCGACCATTGGCGGCCCGCAAGCTGCGGCCGGTGCTGGGTTGCAGACGCCGGCAAGGCAGCGCCGGTCACGCGCGAATAGTTGACGCCACCCTGTTCGAACACCGCGCCGTTTTTCAGGACGCGCGTAAACCCGCCGCCCCCGGCCTGCCGCGTCCACGCGTCCTCCGCAAACCCGCCTTCGCCGTCCACGCGCTCCAGGGCGGTGCAGATGCGACGTTGCAGGTCACGCAGGAAACCGGCCACCACTTCGACTTGTTTCGCCATGCTTGCACCGCGGGGCCGGCGGACGCCTGACGGCATCCGCCAGTGCCGTTACCTGGCCATCATCAGGCCGTTGGAAATATCCGTCACCAGATTCTTGATCCAGCTGACGTAGTTCTTGTGGATGTACCTGACGCCGTTCTTCACTTCGTAGCGCAGGTTGCTGCTGGTGACGTAGTTGATCTGCACCTGCCTGGCGTCGTAATGCACGGCGATGGTGACACTGAAGTGACGCGGGTCGTACACCGCATCGACCTCGCCCGGAACGTGCTTGACGATGCGCCACCCACGGGAAGTCAGCGCGGAGCCGATGATGTGCTCGAGCTGCGGCAGGGTTACGTTGGCCGGCACCGCGATCGGTTGCGGATCGACCAGTGGCGCCTGCCGGAACCCCATCAGCAACACCAGCGCGGGCGCGAGCAACAGCGGCCACCACAACCTGCGAGCGTGCGAACGCAACATGGGTCATCCTCCCTTGATATGGATGGCGGCAGGCGTGCCGCTGGCGCCAGTGTAACCGCAGCAGCCGCGATTCCGGCCAACGCGGCGGCCGCGGCGCGCGGACACTTATACTGACCAACCCCATCGCACGAGGCGCCAAAGTGCCGGCCCGCATCGAACCGCTCGCCATCACCGCCATGAGCGCAACCTCCGCGCTCGGCCGCGGCATCGCGGCACACCTCGAGGCCATTCACACCGGCGCAACGGGCCTGCGCGCGAATGATTTTTCCAGCGCCGCGCTGCCGTGCTGGGTCGGTCGCGTGGCGGGCGTTGAAGCGGCGCCGCTGCCACCCGAACACGTCGCCTGGGAATGCCGCAACAACCGGCTCGCGTGGCTGGGCCTGCAACAGGATGCGATGCTCGATGCCGTCACCCGCGCCATCACGCGTTACGGCGCCACACGCGTGGCGCTGCTCCTTGGCACCTCCACCGCCAGCATCGGTGCCACCGAAGAAGCCTACCGGCGGCTCGACCACGGGCGTTTTCCGCCCGACCTGCGCCGCCCATGGATCCACACCCTGCATTCGCTGGCCGGCTTCGTCGCCGAGGCTGCCGGCATCCAGGGCCCGGCGCTGACGATTTCGACGGCATGCTCGTCATCGGCCAAGGTGTTCGCCAGCGCCGAACGCCTGATCCGCCTGGGGCTGGTCGACGCCGCTCTGGTCGGCGGGGTGGATACCCTGTGCGACAGCGTCCTCTTCGGTTTCCATTCGCTGGGCCTTGTGTCGACCCGACCTTGCCGTCCGTTCGACTACCACCGCGACGGCATTTCCATCGGCGAAGCCGCCGCGTTCGCGCTGCTGGAACGCGTCGCCGCGGCTCCCGCTTCACCACGCCTGGTCGGCTACGGCGAATCGTCCGATGCCTACCACATGTCCACGCCCGAGCCCGGCGGCCGCGGCGCGCTCGCTGCCCTGGACGCTGCGCTGGCAAGCGCCGGGATCGACGCCGGCGCGGTGGACTACATCAACCTGCACGGTACCGCGACACCGAAGAACGACGAGGCCGAGGCGCACCTGCTCGCACGTTTTCCACACCGCACCCGCGCAAGTTCGACCAAGGGCCTCACGGGCCATACGCTGGGTGCCGCCGGCACGCTGGAAGCCGTGCTGGCGCTGCTGGCGATCCAGTACGCGGCCGTGCCGCCGAACACGGGTTGCGATGCGCCCATGCCGGATGCCGCGCCCTGGCTCGCGCTGCGCCCGGAATCCCGCACGATCAAGGTTGCACTCAGCAACTCCTTCGGTTTTGGCGGCAACAACGCGTGCCTCGTGTTTGCCCGCGCGGCCAGCGCCGCATGACCGCTGGACTTGCACTCGGCGTGACCGGCATGGGTGCCTTTTTGCCCGGTGCGCCGGACTGGCCGAGCCTGCGCGAGGTCCTGCTCGGCCACCGCGACCCCGACCCCGTCGCACGCGCCAAGCCAGCCGCCGCGATCCTCCCGGCAGCCGAGCGCCGGCGCGCGCCGGAAGGCGTCCTGCTGGCGGTGGAAGTGGCCGCCCAGGCCTGCGCCATGGCCGCATGCGCGCCCGCCGCACTGCCCTGCGTGTTCGCCTCCACCCATGGCGAAATCTCGATCACCGACTACGTCTGCACGACGCTGGCCAACGCACCGTTGGACCTCTCGCCCACCAAATTCCACAATTCGGTGCTGAACGCCCCGGCGGGGTACTGGACGATTGCGACCGGCTGCACGGCCGCCTCAAGCGCGGTCAGTGCCTGTCACTGCAGCGTCGGCGCCGGCCTGCTCGAAGCGGCAAGCATCGCCTGCAGCGAGGCAACGCCGGTGTTGTTCGCGCTCGAGGACGTCGCCGCGGCGGGCCCGCTGGCCGCGGTGCTCGGCACGCGTACGCCATTCGGTATGGCGCTGGTGCTCACCCCCGCGACGGGCGGCATCCGGATCCGGCTCGAACCGTGCGCACGGCCCGTGGACGCACCGTTGCCCACCATCCCCCCGGCACTTCACGCAACGGCCGGCAACCCGAGCAGCACCCAGGCGCTGGCACTGCTGGCGGCCCTGGCCGCCGCGAGCCCCGCGCGCCTGCTACTGCCGCTGTCATCCGGACTGTCACTTGCATTGGAGATCCTTCCGTGAGCGATACCGCACGGCCCTTCGTGGTGGTGCCCTGCCTCAACGAAGCGCGCGCCATTGGCGCGTTGCTGCGCCGCGTGCTGGCGCACTGCTGGGACGTCATCGTGGTCGACGACGGCTCGACCGACGGCACCGCGGACATCGTGGCGCGCCTGCCGGTCACCCTCGTCCGGCACCCCGAACCCCGTGGCAAGGGCGAAGCGCTGCGCGATGGCTTCCGCGCGGCGCTCAACCTCGGCGCCAGCGGGGTGTTGACGATGGATGGCGATGGGCAGCATGACCCGGATGACATTCCGCGCATCCTCGCCGCCGCGCGCCGGTTTCCCGGCGCCATGGTCATCGGTGCGCGGATGCTTGCGCGCGAGACGCAGCCGGCCGCGCGCCGGCGCGCCAATGCCGTCGCCGACTGGGGCATCAGCTGGGGCTGCGGTTGCCCGGTCGCCGACACCCAGAGCGGACAACGCTGGTATCCGCGTGCCGTGGTCGAATTGATCGATACCCGCGCCGAAGGTTTCGTATTTGAAGCCGCCTTGCTGATTGGCGCCAGCCGCGACCTTGGCCTGCCGATCGTGTCGATTCCAATCGCCTGCCGCTACGACGACGGTGCCCGCCACAGCCACTTCCATTCCGTGCGCGACACCTTGCGGATTACCTGGTACACGGTGCGCCAGGTCGCGCATTACGGTCACGTGGTGCAAAGCTACCGGCGCTCGCACGACCGCAAAGCCACGCTCTACGACCCCGACCATTTGTTGCAGGCCACACCATCCGGACCAGCCCCGCCCGCAAACGGATCGCCGCCGGTACACGATTGACGCGGCGATTGCGCCGCGAGTCCCTCAGGCCATCCCGCCGTTGACGCCGATCACCTGACCGTTGACGTAGCTGGCCGCATCCGAACACAGGAACGCTACCACGCCGGCAACCTCGGCCGGCGTACCGGTACGCCCGGCCGGGATCATCGTGCTTACCTGTTCGGCCGTGAACAACGCGGCGGTCAGGTGCCCTTCGATGACGCCCGGTGCGACCACGTTGACGGTGATGTCGCGCGAGGCCATTTCCCGCGCCAGCGACTTCGCGGCGCCGTGCAGCGCCGACTTCGCCGCCGCGTAGTTGACCTGGCCACGGTTGCCAAGCGTGGCGGCGACCGAGGACACCGCAACCACCCGCCCGTAGCGCGCGCGCGCCATCGGCAGCAGCAGCGGCTGGGTAACGTGGAAAAAGCCGTTGAGCGACACATCGATCACGCGCCGCCACTGCTCCGCACCCATGCCGGCCAACGGCGCGTCGTCATGAATGCCGGCGTTGTGGACCACGCCCTGCACGGGCCCGGCTTGCAGCAGCTTTGCAATCGACGCGCGCGTGGCCGCCGCGTCGGTGACGTCAAACAGCACGACCTCGGCGCGCCCGCCGGCGGCTTCAATGTGCGCGGCCACCGCATCGGCCCGTGCGCGGTGCGTGTTGGCATGCACGATCACGCTCCAGCCGTCACGCGCCAGCCGCGTACAGATCGCGCCGCCAATGTCGCCGCTGCCACCGGTTACGAGTACCCGCTTTGCGTTCACTGCGATGCCTCCGTCGGCAACACCTCAATTTTGTCCATTATCCCGCGGGCAGGCCGAGATCCAGTATCTTGGCCGCAGACATTCACGCCATTGTTCCACTCGCCTGCGGCGAGCGGGCTACTTTTGTTTCGGCAAAAGTAGCCAAAACCATCGCGCCTCGCACCCCGGTTTCGGCAACGTCGTGTTGCCGAAACGTCCCTGCGCTTCTCGCGCCAAGCGGGCCGGCGCGAACTCGCACGTCCCTGTGCTCGAACGTGCACGCCTTGCTCCCGCGTCGCGCTGCGATGCTCGGCGGCGTGCAAAGGCGCGCGATCGCTTCACCGCCGGCCATCCATGGCCTGCATCCTCGGAATACGCGCAACGGGGTCTCACCCAAGCACCACCGCTGCACGGCCCGTCGCCAGTACCTGCCCGCCATGCTCCACGCGAAACCCGTATTGCAGGCTGTCCGGCAGTGCGAGCAGGCACTCGACGTGGATCTGCAATTTGCCGGCCAGGTCATCGATCCATTCGACACCCAGCGTCACCTTGCGCAGGGCGACCAGGAATCCGGGGCGCGCGACCGCGCCCATGCCGCGCGCCCGCAGCGCGCCATGCACCGCCATCGCCTGCGCTGCGTACTCGCACAGGTTGATCGCATGCAGATGGCCATCCGCGCGCAACGGATTGTCGCGCCGCCGGTGCGAGGCGCTGCGCGCGTGCAGGTGGGTTGCATCCCAGTCCACGACGGCGTCCAGCAGGCACATGGCACCGGCGTGCGGGATCAGGTGCGCCCAGACCGATTTCGACAGCATGCGGTCAGCCCTCCCGCCGCAGGTGGCCCGCGGGAGCCATGAGCACCGACAGGGTGAAGTGGAACGCAACGCCCAGCGCCACCGTCAGGCCGATCGCGCGCAACACCGGCACGCTCGACAGCGCCAGCACGCCAAACACCAGCAACGCGGAGGCGACACACACCAGCGTTGCGTGCAACGTGCGCAGGTCTTCCCGCGCCGCGCCCGTGCGGCGTTCAAAAAACAACGCATAGTGCAGCCCGAGGCCAGCGGCAAGCGTCAGCGACACGAGGTGGAACAACGACAGCGGGATGCCTGCGCCGCGCAGCACCACCAGCACCAGCAACGTCGCAAGCGCCATCGGCCCCAGCACGTGCAGCGCGCGGCGGACACTCCGCAGCGCCAGGGTCACCGCGATGCACAACAGCGCCGCCGCCACCCCAAGCGCAAGCAGAATCCGGTGCCGGTAGGCGACGATCAGGGACTCGGTGGAGGCCTTGAGATCGAGCAGGTGTACGGCGCCATCGGTCTTGCCCGCGAGCGCGGCGAAGGCCGCCGGATCCTGCACGCCACTCAGGGTACCCAGCCCGACCCAGCCGGGGCCCTGACGCAGCAGCATCGAGGCCAGGCGCGCACCCGGCGGCAATTGCTCGAAGCGCTCTGGTGTCAGCAGCGGCAGCGTGCGCGCGGCCTGGACGTCGGCCACGAACGGCGCGAACACGCCGGCCCGAAACGGCAAGCCCTGCATGGCAGATTGCAGCGCCGCCTGCAGCTCCGGCGCCGCGGGTAACTTCGCCTGCCGCGCGCGCTGGGTCGCCAGGCTCGGCAGATAGCGCGAGGGCAGCTCGAACCCATCCAGCGCGTGCCGCGTGACGAGGTGGTGCAATTCCGGCGCCACCCGTTCCGACAGGGCCAACACCGCTTGCGCGGTTGCCGCACGCAGCACCAGCAGATAACGGACGTCGGGCGCGCCCAGCGCCGCGCGCAGGCGTGCATCCCGCTGCAGCTCGGCCTGCGGCACCGGCGCCAGCGCCGACAAGTCGTTTTGCCAGAAGCGTCCCGGCGCGAGCACCACCACCAGAACGCCAGCCGCAGCCACCAACCACGGCAGCCAGCGCGGCCGCGGCAGGCGCGCCAGGAAGTGCCACGCCGGCGCGAGCCCCGGTGTATCAGCCATGTCGCGCGTGGCGGGCGGCACCACGCGCGGCAGCAACCAGCGGGTGCAGGCGCCGGCGGTGACCAGGCCGCCAATCGTGAATACCGCAAGCTGCTGCAGGCCGGCGACCCCGGACGCAAAAAACGCGAGGTACGCGATGGCGACCGACACGATCGCGGTGGCCAAAAGCGGCCACAGCTCGCGCACGCACTGGGCCGTCGCGACACCGACGCGGCGGTGGCTGAATACGCGCAACGGGTATTCCTGCGCCACGCCGAGCAGGGTGAAACCAAAGGCGACGGTGATGCCGTGCGCGTGGCCAAATACCAGCGCCAGCAACGCAAAGCCGACGACCGCGCCGGACAACAACGGCAGGGCCGTCACCAGCACCGGCACCACGCTGCGGTAGGCAAGCAGCAACAGCAGTACGAACCCGACGCTGGTGACGATCGCGAAATGATCGGCCTCACTGCGCGTGTGTTGGTTGGCCTGGACGCCAAACCAGCCCGGCCCGCTGACCACAAGGGTCGCGGACGCAGCGCCGGGCAGGCTCGCGAAGTGCCGCTGCAGCGAGGCGATGGCCGCAGCCTGCGCACCGGGATCAAAACCCGCGGCCCGCGTCTCGGCCACCAGCAGCGCTTCGCCGTGCCGGGAAAACCACACGCCATCGATGCGCTGCGGCGGATGCGCTGGCGCCCAGCGCCGCGCCAGCTTCAGGGTTTCCAGGGTGGGATCGCGCCGCAGCCACGGCTCCAGCAGTGCCGCCGCGGGCGAACTCAAGTCCTCGACGCGTTGCTGCAGTTGGGCGTGCAGATAGGCGGCGTCAAGGCGATGCGAGTCGAGCGTCGGCGACAGCAGGTAGCGATACGGCAGCAGGCCCGACGCGAGGTGTGCCAGGTCCTGGCCACCGTTGGCAACGCGTTCGAACGCCGGATCGCGCGCGAGCGCGTGATCCAGCCCCCGCGACAACGCTGCCAGCCGGGCCGGCGGCACGCCCGAAATGGCCAGCAACAGCAGGCGCGAGCCCGGTCCCTTGCCAATTTCATCCAGCAGCAATGCCTGATCGGCGGTGCGCGCCGGCGGCACGAAATCGCGCAGGTCCGAACTGATCTTGAGATGCCGGGCGACCACCCACCCCAACGCCGCGACGACCACCAGCCACGCCAGCCATGTCGCCACGCGGACTGCGTGCTTCATGGGTCATTGCGACAACGCGCGGCCACCGCCGACTGGAGCGGCGCCGCGCTCTGCAGCCCCCGCCGCGCCAGCGCGCCCAGCAAGGTGATACTGGTATCACCATTGGCAGCATGCACCGTCAGGCAGCGCGCGTCGTGCGCACGGCCATCGATGACCATGGACGCGAGCTGCTGCCGGAGCGCGGGGGTACGCGGCGTCAGGGTAACCACCCAGTGCGCTGGATCGCCTTCGGCGGTCAGCACAAAATCCTGTTGCAGCACGGTCAGGTTGCCGCCAAGCAGGGCCCGGAACCCAGCCAGCATGGCCCCGACCTGCGGCGCCTGTGCCAGCGGCACATGCTGCACCTCGCCGCTGCCACGCTGCAGCGAAATCTCGCCGCCATTGATCTTCGCGGTCTGCCTGAAGGGCTGCTCGATGTCGCGTTCCAGCCGGTCGCCACCGGCCCAACGCAAGGTGCCCAACACGATGATGGGCCGGGCCAGTACCGCGCGGTAGCTGACCTGCACGAAGGGCGTCGAGGTGGGCGGCGTCCTGGCCATGCCAGCCAACAGCCGCGCCGCCAGGGGTGGCGCGGCGGCGGCCGTCGCCAGGGTCAACGCCAACAGCGCCAGCGCGCTACGCCGCATGCGCTTGCCGCAGGCGATCATCCAGTGCAGGTGCGGCGCCATGGGCCTCGGCGCCGGCATCAGCGACAGCTTGTGGAAGCCAGAAATCATAGAAGTTGAACCAGTTGTACGGTGCAGCGTGCAGGTGCTGTTCCAGCCGGCCAGCGTAGCGCGCGATGCAGGCATCGAGCGCCGGACCGCGGCCGGCGCGCGGCAGGTGCACCTGCTCGGCCAGGGTCTCGAATACCAGATCATAACGATTGCCGCCCCGGTATAGGCCAAGGCACAACACCACCGGTACCTTCAGCAGCGACGCGATCAGCCACGGCGCGGCCGGAAACGCGGCGCGCGCGCCAAGGAACGGGACCTCGCGCATCGCCTCGTGTGGCCTCCCGCGATCGCCAAGCAGCGCGATCATGCCGCCCTCGCGCACGGTCTCGGACAGCGCCAGCACCACCTCGGTACCGCCGCGCGCGGTGTCCACCACGCAATCGGCCAGCTCCGGTGCCAACGCCTCCAGCAACGTATTGATGGCCGGGGTCTTGCCCTTGTCCATCACGAACTTCAGCCGGGTCTGGGTGCGCTGCGCCGCCAACACGCGCAACACATCGAAACTGCCGATGTGCGCGCCGACCAGCAACACGCCCCGCCCGGCATCAAGGCGCTGCTGCAGTGCCTCGACACCATGCGTCGTGATCGCGAAATCATCCGCGCCCCGGGCCAGCAGGAACACGCGGTCAAGGATGGTCGCCGCGAAGGCGTGGATCAGGCGCAGCACCTGCCAGGCACTGCCCGGCCGGCCGTCCAGACGCTGGAAGTAGTCACGGGCAGCCCGCCGCTCGGGACCGCGGCGAAAATAAAAATACAGCGTGATCGGGTACAGGATGCTGCGCGCAACCGTTCGTCCGAAATGCAACCCGATGAACCGGATCAGCCAGATCGCAAACCAGCCGCCGCCTTCCGGCCGGCTCGACCAGTGCCCGCCCGGGCCCCCGCGGCCGGCTGCGGCCACCCATTCCTGCTGGTCCATCGTTCCTGCCCCTGTATCTGCAAGCTTGCGCCGCGCCATGGCCATGCCTTCAGCTCCGCGCAACGACCGGCCGCATCGACGCCTGCCGGCTCGCAAACACGCCGCGCGCCAGGAGTTTCCCGTCAGCACCGGTCACTTCGAAGCGCACGCGTGCGCCTTCGGCCTGCAGCATGATCGTGGCCGCCTCGCCCGGCCGCAATGGCCGTACAAACTTCGCATCCAGCGCGGCAACGACGGTGCGCCGCCAGGCCTTGCACGCAGCGGCCACGCGTTCCAGCACCACGACGGCCGGCACCACCGGGTTGCCGGGAAAATGTCCGGCCAGGGCCGGATGCTCCGGCGGAATGCACAACGGCGCGGCATGGGTCTCGATCACGCCAGCCCATCCTCGCCGCGCAGCAACGCCGGCCAGCGCCGCACCAGCCGCACGGCAAAACGGCCTGCGCTCATCTGGGCAACCCCGCGAAGATACCAGCGTCGAAACGCATACTCGCCGCTGAACGCCAGCGCCAGTACCGCCCAGCAGCCAAATTCCGGATACCACACGAGGAGCGAGCCAGGCAGCTGCACCGCCGGCGCCATGCCGAACGCAGCCAGCCAGCCGCCCGGTTGCGCCAGCAGCGCGATCGCCAGCGACAGGCCCGCCATGGCGCCCAGCAGCCACGCCCAGAACACCGTGACACCGCGCGTGTACCGGCGTACGCGAGGCTGCTGCAGCTGCGCTTCACCTTCGAGGACGCGGGCAAAGCGCGTCACCAGCGGTTCCCGGCCCCGCCGCAGGGTGCGCGCAAACAGCCAGCCGGCCAGCGCCAGAAACACGACCGGCAACGCCATCAACGCGAGCACCGCGTGGCCGAGCGCGGCCGGCACCAAAAGCAGCGCGGCCAGGGCCAGCCAGCCCGCACCCGCTCTCCGGCTGCGCTGGCGCCACACCCGCGGCAGCCACGCCAGCAGCAGCAAGAGCGCCGCGGCCACGCTGAGCCAGGGGCGCTGGGTCAAGCCGCCGGCAACGCCCAGCCCCGCACACGCCAGCAGCGCCAGGCCGAACCACGGCAGGGTGCTGGCAGCAGTGCGCACGGATTGGGCGGGTACGGTGGTCATCGGGTCCATGGATCATGCGCGGCGGACGGACGTATATCATAGGCGGTCGGCCGGCCCGCACCTGAACCGGCACTGGAGCTTCACACCATGCACCGCGGCAGCGCATCCAGCACATACCACGCCCAGGCAACGCGCGCGGGCGCGACGGGCTGACGCGGGCGTGAGCGATCCGGTCGAACTGCGTATTTCGACGCCGCTGGGCGAACGCACCGCGCTGCAGTGGGGCGCGGTCGGTGCGCCGGTGGTACTTGCCCTGCACGGCTGGCTGGACAACGCCGCCAGCTTCGCCCGCTTGGCGCCGCGCCTGGCCACGGCCCATCGCGTCATCGCGATCGACTTCCCGGGCCACGGGCATTCCGCGCACCTGCCCGCAGGCGTGCGCCGCTACCACTTCGTCGACCAGGTCGACACCGTGCTCGACTGCGCCGACGCCCTCGGCCTTGGCCGCTTTGACCTGGCCGGCCATTCCCTCGGCGCCGGCGTCGCCTCGCTGGTCGCCGCCGCGGTGCCACAGCGCGTCCGTCGCCTCGCGTTGATCGAAGGGCTGGGCCCGCTGGCCGACGACGGTACGCAGACCCTTGCCCGCTGGCGTGACGCTGCCGCACAGCGCGTACGCGATCACCGCACCCCGCGCGTATTCACCACCATCGACGCGGCCGTCGCCGCACGCGTGGCGGCGGGCGGACTTACCGCCGATGAAGCGCGTCCGATCGTCGTTCGCAACCTGCGCGAAGTCGGCACTGGTTTCGTCTGGGGCAGCGACCCGCGCCTGCGCCTGACGACACCGCTGCGCGTCGAGGAAGCCCAGGTTCGGCGCTTGCTCGCCGGCATCACGGCGCCGGCGCTGCTGCTGCTCGCCGACCCCGCCACCCCCTACCTGCCCTCCGCGCAGATGGAACTCCGCGCCGCCTGCGTGGCCGGCATCCGGGTCGAGCACCTCGCCGGCCCGCACCACCTGCACATCCGGCACCCCGATACCGTGGCGCGGGTGCTGCAAGAATTCCTGCAACGGGCACGTTGAGCCGCGCGCACGGACCCCGGATGAAAGCGCATTGGCACCAGGTCTTGGCACTGTCCGCGGTGCTCGCACTCATCGCTGGGTGCGCCGGCGGCGCGGCACCATCGGACGGCGACGTAAACCGCGCGGTGCGTGCGCTCCTCAAGCAGCAACACCTGACCTTTGGCGCGGGCAATGCAGCCGCCGTCCGCGCGCCATCATCCCGCCCGGCCGCACCCACCCGTGTACAAAATTTCGGCTGCAACCCAGCGCCGGACCATCGCGGTTACCTGTGTGAAATCGGCATTACCGGCGGCCAGTCCCCTGGCAAACAACCGTCGCTGAACCGCCTGGTGCGGCTGGTGAAAACCGCACGCGGCTGGCAGGCCACCATGCAGTGACGGCCTGCGGCGTCAGCCATGCACCAGCAGGCCGACCGCCAGCAACGCAAGCCCAAGCCCCGCGGCGTTGATCCGGCCCAGGCGTTCGCGAAACAGCAGCAACCCGGTCAGCGCACCCAGCGCCACCACGCCAAGGTTCATGCTGGCAAACACCAGGGCGGGATTGTGCGGCAGCGCGCGATGCGCGCGCAGATAGAACAGGATGTTGCCGAAATTCAACAGTCCCAGCAGCACGCCCGCGGCGAGGCTGCGCAGCGTGAAATGCACGCGGCGCGCGAACTCGATCGCAAACGCGACCGCCAGCGCCAGCCCAAAGGTGACCAGCAACGCGGTACCCAGCGGAATGCTCGCGGCCGCGACGCGCTTGAAGAGGACGTCAATCACGCCGGCGCCGATGAACACCGCTACCGGGAAGCCCCAACTGGCAACGCCGGCGCCCGCATCCCCGTGCCGCTGCCGCCACACCATCGCGGCCATCGCCAGCAAACCGAGCACGCAACCGGCCGCGGTGAGCGCATCAAACCGTTGTCCGAACCACACGAACGCGGCCAGCAACGAAATCAAGAGTGACAGGCGCTGCGCTGCATCCGAGCGGACGATGCCGGCGTGACGCACCGAGGCGGCCAGCACCAGGAAGACCGTCGGCAGCAACACCCCCAGCGCGATCAATGCGGGCCACGGCGTGCCGGCGTGACGCAGCGGCGCCAGCGATGGCCGCAGCACGGTCAGCGCAAGCCCACCGGCCACCACATAATTCCAGGCCACCGCCTGGCCGACATCCAGCCTGTAGCGGCCGGAGACCTTCAGCAGCACCGACACCAGCACGCTGCACAGGACACTCAAGAGGACGTAGGTCATCGGGCAATCGTGCTCAAGGGTGCCATGGTCGGCCGGGGTGGCGTGAAAAGTCGTGCAAGGGTACCCGGCGCGCAAGGCGGCCAACACCACCGTGCGCCGGCGCGCGAGGTCGCGGTCAGCCGGCAGGCCCGGCAGCCGCCAGTACCTTGCCCGGATTCATGCGCCCGGCCGGGTCCAGCGCGGCCTTGATCGTGTGCATCAGCGCCATCTCGACCGCACCCTTGTAGCGCGGCAGCGCGTCGCGCTTCAACTGGCCGATGCCATGCTCGGCGCTGATCGAACCGCCGGCAGCGTGGACGCGGTCATGCACCAGGGCGTACACATCTTCCTGCCGCGCCAGCAATTGCGCTTCGCCCCACTGGGCGCCGCAGGCAACATTGTAGTGCAGGTTGCCATCCCCAAGGTGCCCGAAAATGACGTTGACGATACCGGGAAACGCCGCCTGCAACGCGGCGTTGGTGCCTTCGACAAACTCCGCCATGCGCGACACCGGGATCGACACGTCGTGCTTGATGCTCTTGCCCGACTGTTTCTCGGCCAGCGGAATGCTCTCGCGCAGGTGCCACAAGGCGTGACTCTGCGCCAACGATTGCGCGATCACCGCATCGATGACGCAACCGTCCTCGATGGCAGCGCCCACGACCACCTCGAAGCGGCCGCGCGCGTGGGCCTCGGATTCGCTGTCGGACAACTCCAGCAAGACGTACCAGGGCGCGTTGGCCGACGCTCCGTCAAACGGCACGCGTTGCTGCGGAAAGCACCCGGTCACCAGTTGCAAACAATGACGCTCGATCAGCTCGAATCCCGTCAGTGCCGCGCCAAACCCGGCGCGCGCCCGGCCGAGCAGGGTCACCGCAGCCGCGATGGATTCCAGCGCCAGCAACGCCGTGCAACGCGCGACCGGCAAGGGGAACAGTTTCAACGTCGCGGCGGTGATCACGCCCAGCGTGCCTTCGCTGCCGATGAACAAATCGCGCAGGTCGTAGCCGGTGTTGTCCTTGCGCAAGCCGCGCAGTCCGTGCCAGACCTCGCCGTCGGCGGTCACCACTTCCAGCCCCAGGGCCAGTTCACGCATGTTGCCGTAGCGCAGCACCTGGGTACCGCCGGCGTTGGTCGCCAGATTGCCGCCAATCGTGCAGCTGCCTTCGGCCGCCAGGCTGAGCGGAAACAGGCGCCCGGCCGCGCGTGCCGCCTGCTGCACCGCCTGCAGCACGCAGCCGGCCTCAACCTCCATGGTGTCGTTGTCGGTGTCGATGGCACGCACACGGTTGAGGCGCCGCAGCGACAGGATCACCGCGCGCCCGGATGCATCGGGCGTCGCGCCGCCGCACAGGCCGGTGTTGCCGCCCTGCGGCACGATGGGGTTTCCAGCCGCGGCGCACACGCGCACCACGGCCGCGACTTCACCGGTTGTCCCGGGCCGCACCACCGCGAGCGCCCGCCCGTGATACCGCTCGCGCCAGTCCACCGAGTACGGTTCGGCATCGCTGCCGGTCAAGACGTTTGCCGTGCCGACGATGTCCCGCAAAGCCTGCAATTGATCCATGGTTCTCACTGCCCGTTGTGGATGCGTGCCACCGGCCCGCGCCAACCGGCGCATCCGGCGCAAGCCGGTCAGTGTTGTAGCGTGCGTGCGCGATGACAAGCGAACCGCGTGCGCACCATCCGGCTGGCCTGGTCAGCCAAGCAAGCCGGCGACAATTTCATACGAGCGCAGCCGCGCGGCGGGATCGTACATGTTGCTGGTGACGATGAGCTCGTCGGCGCCCGTGCGCGCGATGAAGGCGCGAATGCCGGCGGCAACCGTTTCGGGTCCGCCCACGGCGGTACAGGCCAATACCTGCTCCAGCATCTGGCGGGCGGCGGGAGGCAACGCGGCCACGTACCCGGTGACCGGCGGCGGCAGCCTGCACGGATGGCCGCTGCGCAGGCTGACGAAAGCCTGCTGCCACGAGCTTGCGAGGTAGCCGGCTTCGGCATCGGTGGCGGCAGCGAACACGTTGTAGCCCAGCATGACGTAGGGCGCCGCCAACCGGCGCGACGGACGAAAGCGGTCGCGATAGATGGCGATCGCGTCGTGCAGCAGGGCCGGTGCAAAGTGTGACGCGAACGCGTACGGCAGGCCGAGCGCCGCGGCGAGCTGTGCGCCAAACAGGCTGGAACCCAGGATCCAGACCGGCACGTCGGCGCCATCGCCGGGCACCGCGCGTACCGGCCCGCAGCCGTCAAAATAATCCATCAACTCGGCCACATCGCGCGGGAACGCGTCCGGATCGGAGGCCAGGGTGCGGCGCAAGGCCCGCGCGGTCGCCTGATCGGAACCCGGCGCGCGTCCAAGACCAAGGTCGATCCGCCCCGGGAACAGCGCGGCCAAGGTGCCAAATTGTTCGGCAATGACCAGCGGCGCGTGGTTGGGCAGCATGACGCCGCCTGCACCGACCCGAATCTTCCGCGTCGCGGCCGCAACCTGCCCGATCAGGACCGCGGTCGCGGCACTGGCGATGCCCGGCATCCCGTGGTGTTCGGCCATCCAGTACCGCCGGAACCCCCACGCGTCCGCGTGGCGCGCAAGTTCCAGCGTATGCACAAACGCCTCACCCGCGCTGCCGCCTTCGACAATCGGGGCCAGATCCAACACGGACAGCGGAATCATCGACACATCTCCGGTCTATCAAGGTTCCGCACCAACGGCGCACCACGAAAGGTGCGCGCGGCGACACGGCCGACAACCCACTGGAGATGGGGGTTCGAGCGCAAATTGAAAGCCGCGCGCCCTGGCACGGCGGGCGGCGGGCGCATCAACGGGGGACCGCAGGCGCCGGCCACGCCAGCGCCTTGGCCAATATCCCCTCGGCGCGCGCGCCCAGGTGCGCCAGGACGTCCGGATAAACCGTCCCTTCTTCCTTTTCATCGTGCGCGTCCAGCAAGCGCAGGAACTTCCGCCGCCCCTCGGGGCTGCCGAACGCGGCCAGGTACTCACGCAGGTAACCGTGCTCGTTCAGGAGTCCTTGCACCCAGCCGGATGCTCCACCCGCCGCAAGGTACGCCGGGAATATCAGGCGTTCCTCGATGTGCAGATGGCGTTCGAGCGTCGCGTGCAGCCAGCGGTCGGCCTCGCTGTCACCCACGAGCGCGCCGCCGAGCGCGGCTTCGATCACGGCGTGGTCGCGGCCCAGATAGTCGGCCAGGCCAAACGCCTGCCCGGCGCGCGCGACCAGTGCGGTCGAACCCCCGGCGTGCGCCGCCAGCGGGTGCCAAAAGAAATGGCCACGGATACCCGGCACCGCCGGCGCGGTGTTGTCCGCAAACCGCAGCCGGATGATGCAGCGCGCACCCACCGGCAACGCCTGCAGGCATCGTTGCAAGCCTGCGCGGTCCAGTGCTTCCGCGCGCGGTGCCGCGTCCAGCAGCCTGGAGCGCAGGGGCTGCGGCGCTTCGGCCTGCCCCTTGGCACCGGCATGCACGCCGATCTCGAAGCGGCCGCCGGCGTCCATCGCCGCCACACGCCAGCGCACGCCGGAAGCCATCCACCGCGACGCACCCGCGGCCAGCGTGACGCCCGCGACGCCGCCGGCGCCGAGGTATTCGATCGCAACCGTACCGGCCAGCACACACACGCGCTCCCAGCGATTGACCCTGGGCGCGTGCCACTGGCGCAAACGCGCCGGCAGGTCCTGCGCGGTATAGGTGCGCGAACGCCCGAGCGGACGCGGCTGTTCCGGCCCGGCAGGATCCCGGCTGGAGGCGGCAGCAGAAGTCATGCGCGAGTGGTGGTTTGCAATGGCAGGCACGCCATGCGCACCACGCTACATCCAATCGGGGTGTGCGCACGCTGACGCGTGTCAGACACCAGGCGGCATGGCGCTTGCCTTAAATCACCGGCACGCAGCACCAAGGCTGCTAGCGTAGGCGGCTTGCCACGCGCATCCATTGCCGCGCCGCTACTGGAGATCACCCATGGCCGAGACGCCCTGCAGTCAATTGCTTGCCAACCAACACCACCAGATCGATGCCGGCGTCAAGGGCATCGCGGAGGGCGGCAGCGACCTCCCGGCGCTGGCCCGGTCCCTGGCGCTGCTGCGCCTGCACGTCTATGTGGAAGAGGCGATCCTGTTTCCCCCGTTGGTCAAGTCCGGCCTCACGATGCCGGTGTTCGTGATGAAGCGCGAGCACGGTCAGATGTGGCCGCTGCTGGAATCACTCGCCGCGGCCAGCGCCAAGGCGGCCGCCGAGGGCACCATGCGCGAGGACGGCCGCAAGCTGTACCAGCTGTTGCAGATGCACAACCCGAAGGAAGAAAGCATCGTCTACACCGCGCTTGACCGGTTGCAGGCGCAGCCTGCCGAGCCATCGTTCGCCACCGCCATCCAGGCCGCGCAACTGCCGGAGGGCTGGCGCTGCGCGCTGGCGCCCAAGCAACCCTGAGGTTACGCGCGGGGCCGATAGGCGCCGGCGAATCCGCGGGCCGAATCACCGTACACATCGACCAGCTGGTGCGCCGGTACCCAGGTGTCGATGAACGCCGAAACCTGGGCCGGGCTTCCGACCAGGCAGCCAACCTTGGTGCGGCCATCGCGCGCCTTCACGGCCGACAGACAGCACTGTCCGTCGCGCGCGGCGGCCAACGGCAATTCGGGGACGAAACGATCGCGCAGGTCCGCCGCAAAGACGCCCGGCGCCAACTCCACCCGCACCGCGTCGCGCAACGCCTGCCGCGCCGCATCCACGTCGCGCAACAGGGCGGCCTCCGAACGCTTTTCAAACTGCGCGCGCGAGGCCACATGCCAGCGCATCAACGCATCGGGTTCGACGCCCGGACACTCACCGCAATACGCGGCCCCCAGGCAATGATCGGCCGCGGCCACCATGCGCAGCACGGGCGTGGCTGCGACGCCATCGACGATGCCATCCGCCAGCGCAGCGACGGTCTGCCCAAGGCTGGACGCTGCCCAATATTCGCTGGGTGGCCGCCCAAAGCCGGGATCGCCCGCGTGATGGTGGTCGATCCGTACGACGCCCGCCGGTGCCTGGCCGACACACTCGACCAGATACACGCGCCCGCCGCGGTCACGCACGGCCGCAGCCGCCGCCGGCAACCCGGCGGCGTAGGCGTTGGCCGGATACACCCGCTTGCCGTCCACCGTCGCACGCACACACGGCACCCCGTGGGCCGCAAGCAGGTTTTCGATCGCCTGCATCTCGGGATCAACCGCACCCAGCACGAACATCACATCTTGCATCGCCCACTCCAGGTTGCATCCATCTGCGCGGCCGTGACCCCATGCACCCGGTCCCGGCGGTCACGGTGCGCGCGGCAAACGCACGGCGTTCGAGGTTCCAGCGCCCTCCGCGCCTGCGTATTATCCGCCGACCGCGCCCTTGCCGCCGCGGCCGATGGCCGCATACTTGGTGCCTGCCCGCAGCGCACCAGCCCAACCACCCCATGGCCACACCCACGTCAATGATCGCCATCGCGGCCCGCACCACCGGTGCGGCCGAAGTGCTCGTGCCCGCACACTTGCCCACGCCCGTACCGGGACCGGGCGAAGTGCTGATCCGGGTCGAAGCCGCAGGCGTCAACCGGGCCGACGTGCTGCAGCGGCAAGGACGCTATCCCATCGACACCGGCGCCAACCCGGTGCTTGGCCTTGAAGTTGCCGGCAGCATCGCGGCGCTGGGCGCGGGGGTCATGGATTGGGCAGTGGGCGACCGGATATGCACCCTCACCAACGGCGGCGGCTACGCCCAATACGCGGTCGCACCGGCGGTGCAGCTGCTGCGCTGGCCGCAGGGCTACGACGCCGTGGCCGCGGCGTGCCTGCCCGAGGCATGCTTTACGGTGTGGGCCAACGTGTTCCAGACCGGGCGCCTGCGCGCGGGCGAAACCCTGCTCGTCCACGGCGGCCGCGGTGGCGTGGGCAGCATGGCGATCCAGCTTGCCCACGCGCTGGGCGCGCGCGTCATCGCGACCTCGGGCAGCGACGCCGGTTGCCGCGATTGCATCGCACTCGGGGCCGACCATGCGATCAACCATCAAACGCAGGACCTTGCGGCAGCGGTGCTTGCTGCGACCGGCGGGCACGGCGTCGACGTGATCCTGGATCCAGTCGGCGCGGCCAACCTCGAAGGCAACCTCGCATCGCTGGCGCCGCGCGGCCGGCTGGTGCTGATCGGCTTCACCGGTGGGCACCTGGCTGAAAGCCTCGACTTGACCCCGATCCTCGCACGCCAGCTCGTGCTCACCGGCTCGGCAATGCGTCCGCGCAGCGCCACCGAGAAGGGCACGATCGCAACCGAACTGCTGGCACGGGTCTGGCCATTGCTGGATGCCGGACAGTGCCGGCCGCGGCTGGCGCGCGTGTTTCCTCTGGCGGACGCCGCCGACGCACACCGCTGCATGGAAGCCGGCGGCTACCTCGGCAAAATCGTGCTTACGGTGGAGCCACCCGCGGCTTGACGGCCGCGCGCCGGGGTCAGCCCCCGAACCGGCGCTCGCGCTGCTGGTAGTCGCGGAGCGCACGCAGGAAGTCGATGCGCCGGAACTTTGGCCACAGTGCATCGCAGAAATACAGTTCGCTGTACGCCGCCTGCCAGAGCAGGAAGCCGGAGAGCCGCTGCTCGCCCGAGGTGCGGATGATGAAATCCGGATCGGGTTGCCCGGCGGTGTACAGGTGCGCACTCAGCTGTTCGGCGGTCAGCGCCTCGGCCACGCTCGCAAGCGACGCGCCCTTGCCTGCGGCTTCGGTCAGGAGCCCCTTGACCGCGTCGACGATTTCCTCGCGCCCGCCGTAGGCCAGCGCAATGGTGAGCAGCGTGCCCTTGTGCGCGGCGGTTGAAAGTTCCAGCGCGTCGCTCGCTGCCAGCACCTTCGGCGGCAGGCGGTCACGCTGGCCGATGATCTTGACCCGGACTTTCTCGGTATCGAGCCGCAGGTCATCCAGCAACTGCGCGCTTTCGCGTACGAAGAGATCCAGCAGGTACTGCACCTCCGCCGGCGCGCGCTTGAAGTTTTCGGTGCTGAACACGAACAGGGTGACGTGCTTGACGCCAAATTCCAGGCACCACGCGAGGAACGTCTTGAGCTTGCGCACACCGAACTGGTGCCCGTGGCGTACGTCCAGCCCATTGCGGCGGGCAAAACGGCGGTTGCCATCGAGGATGAGGCCGATGTGCCGCGGCATCACCGTGCGGTCGAGGCTGCGGTCCAGCCAGCGTTCGTAGAGCCAGTACAGCGGCCGCGCCAGGGTCCGCAGCGCACCGTCCGCGCCGGCTTTGGCCAACGCCGCCACCAGTTCCGGCGACAACGCCGGCGCAGGCCGGGTTTCAGCCGCGGCGCCGTCGCCACCGGGTATGGAAGGAATTTGGCTCATGTGCGGCGCCTGATCCTGCTGCCGCCGCCACCGTCGGCGGACGCAGTGCCGGCCAGCATAGACGCGCGATGGACGCCCAAGCCTGAATGATCGCGGTAGCCCGGTGTCATGCTCAGTCGCGCCGCAGCCAACGCGCCGCATCCAGCGCGAAGTAGGTGAGGATGGCGTCCGCGCCCGCGCGCTTGATCGATACCAGCGCTTCCAGCGCGCAGGCCTTTTCATCGATCCAGCCATTGGCGCCCGCGGCTTTCAGCATCGCGTATTCGCCCGACACCTGGTACACGAACGTCGGCACGCCAAAGTGTTCCTTCACCCGCCGCACGATGTCGAGGTAGGGCAACCCGGGCTTCACCATGACGACGTCGGCGCCCTCGTCCAGGTCCAGTTGCACCTCGCGCAGCGCTTCATCGGAGTTGCCGGGATCCATCTGGTAGGTGTGCTTGGAACCCTTGCCAAGGCTCGCCGCCGAGCCTACCGCGTCGCGAAACGGGCCGTAGAAGCTGGATGCGTACTTGGCGGAATAGGCGAGGATGCGGGTGTGGATCAACCCGGCATCTTCCAGCGCCTGCCGGATGGCGCCGATACGGCCGTCCATCATGTCCGACGGGGCAACAAAATCCGCGCCCGCGTGCGCCTGCGACAGCGCCTGCTTGACCAGCGCCACAATGGTTTCATCGTTCAGGATGTAGCCGGTGTCATCGATCAGGCCATCCTGGCCGTGGGTGGTGAAGGGATCCAGCGCGTCGTCACAAATGATGCCGAGCTCGGGAAAGTGCGACTTCAGCGCGCGCACCGCACGCTGCACCAGGCCATCGTCATGCCACGCCTCGCGCCCATCGGGCGTTTTCTTGTCGTCGGCAAGGTGCGGAAACAGCGCCAGTGCGGGCACGCCAAGCTGCTGCGCCTCTTCGGCCACCTGCAGCAACGCGTCGATCGAGAGCCGCGTCACACCCGGCATGGACGGCACGGCATCGCGCACCACCCCGGCGCCTTCCTGCACGAATACGGGCAGGATGAAATCCGCGCAAGTCAGCACGGTTTCGCGCATCAAGGCACGCGAGAATGCGTCGCGGCGCATGCGTCGCATACGGGTAGCGGGGTAACTCATGACGTTCGTCCGGTGGTGCGAATCGCCCATTGTAGTGACGCGGCGTGAGCGGGATCCCGATCCGTGCCACAGATCTGGCACGAATCCTGCTGGGATTACTGTGCACGGCTGTTGCACACCCAGGTAACCAATGTACGCAGTCACGTCCCGGTCAGGCGCTTGCAGTTAAATTACAGTTAATGCACAATCGCATCCGCAAGATGCGTGACACTCCGAAGCCAGAAACTTTGAGTTGATCACAGAGCATTGAAATCATTATGATTCCTGCACTGACACTGTTGGCAATCCTGACGTTGATCGTCACGGTCGCCGTGTTCAGCGTCAAGCGCATCCCCGAAGGCCAGGTCTACACGCTGCGCCGGCTGGGCAAACCCGCCGGCACGCTCGCAGCCGGCACCCACCTCGTGGTGCCCCTGGTCGAGCGCATTGCCCACAAGATCAGCATCACCGGCTACACCCTGGCGGTGGACGAGCGCGCGCCGGCGAGCGGCACGGATGCGGGGGTGATGCGCGGCCGCGTGTGGTGGCAGGTGCTGGATCCTGAACGCGCCGATGCGGTCATCGACCGCGCTGACAAGCTGATCCGCCACCAGCTGCACGATGCGGTGCGGCACGCCGACGTGGCCGCGGCGCAAGATTCACGCGCGCGCAACCAGCACATCAAGCAAATCCTGAATGGCAGCCTGCGCGACCGCGGGGTGCTGGTCACGCGGGTCGAGCTGAACCTCGCCGCGTAACCCTGGACCAGCCAGGGAGAAACGGTGAGCCCGCCCCGGCGGGCTCCTGTTTTTCTGCAGCCCGCAAGCAAACCCGCGCCTGCGCCCGATCGCCGGTGCCGGCGCAGGGCCAATCGTGAGACCGATCGACGCGCGCCCGATGGAACTTGCTCAGCCACTCGCCACCGGCCTTGCCGCCCTGCACCTGGACCTGCCGCAGGACGCGCAGACGCGGATGCTGGCCTACCTGCGGCTGCTGGACCAGTGGAACCACGCCTACAACCTGACCGCGGTGCGCGACCCGGCTGACATGGTGGCGCGGCACCTTTTGGATTCGCTGGCCGTACTCCCCTGGATCCAGGGCAAAACGCTGGCCGATCTTGGCAGCGGCGCAGGCCTGCCCGGCATTCCGCTCGCCATCGCGCGCCCCGGGCTTGCGGTAACCCTGGTCGAAAGCAACGGCAAGAAGGCGCGGTTCCTGCGCGAAGCGGTCCGCAGCCTGCCGCTGGCAAACGTGCGCGTTGCACAGGCGCGCGTACAGGACCTGCGTGGCCAGTTCGACACCATTACCGCACGCGCCTTCGCCAGCATTCCGGACATGCTGGCCTGGGCGGGCCACCTGCTGGCGCCGGACGGCCGCTGGCTGGCGCTCAAAGGCCATCCCGACGCCGGCGAAATGGCCGCCGTTGCGGCCCCGTTCCGGGTCATCGCCGCCCATGCGCTCGCGGTTCCGGGCATCGACGCCGAGCGCTGCCTGATCGAGCTCACGCGCGGCCCATCCCGCGCCGGCGCGCCGGCGATGGTACGCTAATCGCCTCCCACTTCCGCTGCGACCCATGACGCGCATCATCGCCATCGCCAACCAGAAGGGCGGCGTCGGCAAGACCACTACCGCGGTGAACCTGGCCGCCGCCCTGGCGGAGACCAAACGCCGCATCCTGCTGGTGGATCTCGATCCGCAGGGCAACGCGACCTCGTCCACCGGCGTGGACAAGCGCGCCACCAGGCCGAACGGCTGCGAAGTGTTGCTGGAGGAAGCGCCCATCGAAGCCGCGATCGTCACCACCGCGGCGGGGTTTGACCTGTTGCCGGGCAACCGCGACCTGACCGCCGCCGAACTGAAACTGACCGACGCGATCGCGCGCGAATCGCGCCTCAAGGATCAACTGGCAAAACTGGGCAACCGCTATGCGATCATCCTGATCGACTGCCCGCCTTCGCTGCACCTTCTGACCTTGAACGCGCTGGCGGCGGCCGACAGCGTGCTGATCCCGGTGCAGTGCGAATCGATGGCGCTCGAAGGCCTGACCGATCTGCTGGACACGATCAAGGCGGTGCGCGCGCGGCTCAATCCCCGCCTCGAAATCGAAGGCCTGCTGCGCACCATGTACGATTCGCGCACGACGCTTGGCAACGATGTTTCCAACGAGCTCACCTCGCACTTTGGCGACAAGGTGCTGCACTCGGTGGTGCCGCGCAACGTGCGCCTCGCCGAGGCGCCCAGCCACGGCCAGCCGATCAACCTGTACGACCGCGAGTCGCGCGGCGCGATCGCCTACCTCGGCCTCGCGGGCGAAATGATCCGCCGGCTCGGGGTCGATCCGGCCCGCAAGGGTGGCGCAACATCCGACCGCGACAATCCGTCGCCCCAAAACCAATCACCCGCCTTGAAGCCACCACGCACCCCCATGATGAAGGTATCGGCATGAGTGCCGCCAGGCGCCGGGGCCTCGGCGCGCGCGATCTGGACGTCCTGCTTGGCGGCAGCGATGCGGCCGACGCGCCCGCCGGCGAAACCCTGGCCAACCTGCCGGTGCTGGCGATCCGCGCCGGGCAGTACCAGCCGCGCCGCCACTTTGACGAAACGGCCCTGGCCGAGCTTGCCGCGTCGATCAAGGCGCAGGGTCTGATCCAGCCCATCGTCGTCCGCAACGTCGGCCGCGGCCAATATGAACTCATTGCCGGCGAACGCCGCTGGCGCGCGGCGCGGCAGGCGGGCTTCACGGAAATCCCGGCCGTCATCCGCGACATCCCCGCGCAATCGGTCCTGGCGGTCGCGTTGATTGAAAACATCCAGCGCGAGGAGCTGACCGCACTGGAAGAGGCGCATGCGCTGCGCCAGCTGGTCGACGAATTCAAGCTCAGCCAGCAGCAGGCCGCCGACGCGGTGGGGCGTTCACGCGCGGCGGTCGCAAACCTGCTGCGCCTGCTGGAACTGCCAGAACCCATCCGCGACCTGCTGGAAGCCGGCCGCATCGACATGGGCCACGCGCGGGCGCTGCTGACGCTGCCCGCGCCGCGTGCGATCGCGCTGGCGGTCAAGGCCGCCGACCGCGGCTGGACGGTGCGCGAACTTGAACAGGCGGTGCGGCTGGCGCAGTTGCCAAAACCGGCGGCGAAGGGCAAATCACGCAAGGTCGACCCCGACGTCGCCGCGCTCGAGCGCGAGTTGTCCGACAACCTTGGCACCCGCGTCGAAGTGGCGCAGGGCCGCGGCGGCCGCGGCAAGCTGGTGATCCACTACCACAGCACGGACGAGCTCGAAGGCGTGCTCGAAAAGCTGCGCTGAGCGTCCCTCCGAAAGCCCAAGGCCACCCCGTCGTTCGCCTTCCTGTGGAAGGAGGAGGCCAAGCTGCACCGGCCGCCCCACTTCGCCACGAAACGGGAAGCCAAACACAAACCGCCAACCGGCCGCCCCTTCGGTACGAAGGGGGCCGCGCGCGCCGCGCGCGGGGGGATGGATGCGTTCGCCCCGTTGCGCAACGCAAGCAGCATCGCGCCGCATCGGCGATAATTGGCCTTTTGGAAGGCAAGGCGCCATCGATGCCAGATCTGTCCGTGGTCGTGCCGGTCTTCAACGAGCGCGACAACATTCCGCCGCTGCTTGCCGAAATCGCGGCGGCCCTGCGCGGCCGCATCGACTACGAAGTCGTGTACGTCGATGATGCAAGCAAGGACGATTCGCTCGCGGTGCTCAAGGCCGAGCGCGCCCGGCATCCGGAGCTCCGCATCATCCGGCACCTCAAGCAAAGCGGACAAAGCACCGCGATCCGCACCGGTGTACGCGCGGCGCGGTCAGCCTGGATCGCCACCCTGGACGGCGACGGCCAGAATGATCCGGCCGACATTCCCAAACTGCTGGCGGCACGCGGCGGCGCCGGCGCCAGCATCAAGCTCTTCGCTGGCTGGCGCACCACCCGCCGTGACAGTTTCAACAAGCGCATCTCGTCAAAAATTGCCAACGCGGTGCGCTCGCGCATGCTGCGCGATGCGACCCCCGATACCGGCTGCGGCCTCAAACTCTTCGAGCGCGAAACCTTCCTCGCCCTGCCCTACTTCGACCACATGCACCGCTACCTGCCGGCGCTGGTCAAGCGCGCGGGCAGCGAGAGCGTCAGTATTCCCGTGGGCCACCGCCCGCGCACGCGCGGCGTGTCCAAGTACGGGATGCTCGACCGCCTGTGGGTCGGACTCGCGGATCTGCGCGGCGTCGCCTGGCTGATGCGGCGGGCCAAGGTCACGGACACCGAAGAAGTCTGACCGGCCCGCCGCGCGTCCTGTTGGGTCGCACACGCCCAAGACGGTGCGGTCACGAGCAGGAGCCATCCCCCTTAATCGCTCTTCGCAAGCGAAGGAGGAAACATCACTCAGCGCTTGCCTTTCACCAACGGCAGGTCGGCCTGCCGCCACGCATTGATGCCCCCGGCAAGCGTTGCCACGTTGGCGAATCCGGCCTTGACCAGCCGCCGTGCGGCCTTGCCCGACTCCACGCCATTCTTGCAGACCGTCACCACCTGCAACGTCTTGGCCTTGGCCAGGTCCTTGTGCTCGGGGTCGAACTGACTCGGCAGTACGTTCCTGGAACCGGCGACGTGGCCCTTCTCGAACTCCGCAATCGCCGACAGGTCGACCACCAGCGGTTCGCCGCGGTTAATCATCTGCACCAGGGCGGCGGGCGTCAGCTCGCGGATGCCGTTGAACCTGCGCGACAACTCGACTGCAACCAGCGCAAGGATGATTACGACAAACGCCGCCGCCAGCAGGATGTGGTTGGCGAGAAAGTGCGGCAGGCGGGTCAGGAACTCGTGCATCGGCAAGTCTTCGTCCAGATCAAGCTGGCCATTATTGCCGATCCCGGCGCGACGCGCCCTATTCCCGTGGCGTGATATCCGGCAGCCCCGTCTCCAGCCACCAGTGCTTGGCACCGGCGTCCCAGTGCCAGGTCTGGTGATCGAGCACGCTGTAGACGCGCTGGCTGGACTTGACGATCAGACTGATCTGCGCGGTCTGCCGCACGGTATCGGGATCCTCGGTCGGCGCCGGTGCCGATGCTTCGTATTCGGCCACGCGGACGGTGTTGTACAGGGCCTTTTGCTGCGCCGTCAGCGGATGCGCCGCGCGCACCATCGGATCGACGTAGCTTTCGGCACTCGGAAAATCGCCCCAGCGCAACGCCGCCGCGTACGCCTCCATCGTCTGATCACGCAAATCGTTTTTATTCTGCAGCGTCGCGCAACCTGCCAGCAGCAGCACGATGCACCCCACCACGATCACTCGGCGCATGACTGGTTCCTCGGAATCGGTGGCCGATTGTGCATGATTACGCAGGCGCGTGCAGCCGGGCGAAAAAGCGCGCCGACAGCGTCGCCGCGGCGCCCGCCTCGCCCACGATCTCGCAGGCCACATCAACGTGGCCCTTGCCGCGCGTGCGCACGGACGCCACCAGCGGTGCCAGCGCGCCGGCCTCGGCAAAGCGGGCGACTCCGCGCAGCGCGCCCCATACCGGCGCGTTGTAGCGCACCTGTGTGTCCCCCACGTAGATGTCGCACTCAAGCCCTGCCGCCCGCATGCCGAGCTCGATCAGTCCCCACCCGGCCAGCGTCAACAGCGCGGTCATGCTGCCGCCAAACGCACACCCCTTGTCGTTGATGTTGGGCGCCAGCGGTGCCGTCATTTCCAGCTCATCGCCGGTATAGCGGGAAATGGCGATCTGCATCGCGCGCGTCAGCGGAATGTGTTCAAGGATTTCTGCCGCAAGGGTGGCGGCGGCGTCGGCTTTGTCCATCGGGTCAGTCTGGCGTGCCGCGTGCATCACGGCAAGGCCGGGGCGCGGGGCCTATGATCGGCGCATGATGAAGACCCGATCGTTGACCGGTGCCTGCGTAGTGATCACCCGGCCAGCGGGCACCGGCGGGACGCTGGCCCGCGAAGTGCGCGCACGCGGCGGCACGCCGCTGCTGTTGCCAGGTGCGAGCTTGCGCGGACCGGCCGCTGGCACCGCCGCGCGTGCGGCGCTGCGGCAGGCGCTGGCGTGCGACCTCGCCATCTTTACCAGCCCGGCGGCGGTGCGCTTTGCGCAGCGTCTGGACGCGTTGCAAGGCCGCGCCCGCCTCCTCGCACCCGGCACAGGCACGCTCAGGGCGCTCGTTCGGGCCGGTTGCCGCGGCGTCGGCGCGCCCACGCGCGAAGACAGCGAAGGCTTGCTCGGATTGCCGAGCCTGCAAGACGCCAAGGGGATGCGCATCGGCATCATCGGCGCGGCGGGGGGACGCGGACTGCTGGACCGCGAGCTTGCCGCGCGCGGTGCCGAAACGCTGCACGCGCATGTGTACCAGCGCCAGCCCGCGCGGCTGGACCGCCGGCATGCCGACCGGCTGCTGCACGCGCGCCAGCCCGTGTACGTCCTGCTCTCGAGCAGCGAAGCGCTGACCAACATCCTGGCCAGCCTGCCGGCCGCCGCACGCGTCGCGCTGCTGCGTGCCACCGCCGTGACCAGCAGCGCGCGACTCGCCGATGCGGCCCGCAAGGCGGGCTTTGCGCGGCTGCTCGACGCCGGTTCCGCGCACGCCGACGCCATGCTGGAAGCCATCGGCCGCGACCGGGACTGACCGCCTTCCCTGTTAGCATGCGCACATGAGCGACGACACCGAAGCCAACAGTACCGGCCCCAAGCCTCACCCACCGCGCGCGCGCCGCCCCAGCCTGGCCGGGCTCGCCATCCTGATCGCAGTCGTCGCCCTGGTCGGCGGCGGCTGGGGGCTCATCCGGCTGCACCACGAGGCCCGTGCCGAGCAAGCCACGCGCGTGCAGGACCAGGCCACGCTTGCCGCGCTGCAACACCAGCTGGCCGCGGCCACCCGGGCGGCACAGGCCAGCGACCAGCGCGTTGCCAGCCTTGAGTCCAGGCTGGATGACCTCGCGGCGACGACCAAGGGCCTCGACCGCCGGCTGTCGAACATGGAAACGGCCTATGCGGCGCTGAGTGGCCAGCAGCAGTCCGGACACGACACGCTGCTCCTGAACGACGCCGAGATGCTCCTGCGTACCGGCCAGCAGCGTTACGACCTGTTCCACGATACCGCCGGCGCGCTGAAGGCCTACACCCAGGCCAACGCGGTACTGCAGCAGATACAAAACCCCGCCTATGCGCCGGTCCGCGCCAGTGCGGCCGCCGAACGCGATGCCCTGGCCGCCGCCGCGCCGCCTGGCCGCCAGGACGCGCTCGACACCCTCTCTTCCCTGCGCGGCAAGGTCGCCTCGCTGCCACTGGTGACCCCGGCAACCGCGGCCTCGTCGGCAGCGGCAAAATCCGGGTTCTGGTCCCACGTCGGACGCGCCTTTGGCGGCATCGTCCAGGTCTCGCGCGACAACAGCAAGGCGCCCCCCTTGACCGACGCCCGCTTCGCGCGGCAGGCACTGGCGCTCGACCTGGCGCAGGCGCAGGAATCGCTGCTGGCATTTGACCACGGCGCCTACCGCATGGCGCTGCAGCGCGCCGACGGCACGCTGATGGCGCAGTTTGACACCGCAGCCACCGCCGTGCAGGACGCGCATACCCGGATCACGCAGCTGCTGGCCGAACACGCCGCGGGCCCGGCGCCCAAGCTGGGCGGGGCCCTGGCTGAACTGCAAAGCCTGCGTGCCAGCCAGAACGCGTCCACTCCCGCTCCCGCATCCACCGCCGGAGGTACCAAGCCATGAAGGGCAAGCGCTGGCTGGTCTTCGCACTGATCGTCATCCTGGTCCTCGCGGTCGCGTTTGTATGGCTGTCGTCGGATCCGGGGTTCGTGCTGATCCATTTTCGCGGCTGGCGCATCGAAGCGACCGTGGTGGGTGCGGTCGGCATCCTGATCGCCTGCTGGATCACCCTCGGCGTGATCTGGTGGCTGCTGCTGTGGCCGTTTGGCGCCCTCTCGCGCCGGCGCCGGCGCATCAGCCACGAGCGCCTGCGCGACGGCCTGGTAGCGCTGAACGAAGGGCGCAACGTCGACGCGCACCGCACGCTGCAACGCGCCGCGCAGTATGCATCACTGCGTTCACCGGCATTGCTGGCCGCCGCCGAAGCCGCGCACCGGCACGGCGACACCACCCGCGCGCTGGAGGCGCTGGACGAAGCCGCCCAGCACGCACCCGAGGCCGCGCGTGCGCTGCGCGCCCGCATCCTGCGCGACAACGCGCGCGCCGACGAGGCCCTGCAGCTGCTGGCGCCCGGCGCCGAAGCCGGCAAACTCACCCCGGCGGGCTGGCATGAATACGCGCTGGCGGCCCTCGCCACCCAGCAGCCGGACAAGGCGCGTGCGGCGCTGGAGCCCCTGCGCAAGTCCGACATGCTGGGCAACACGGCACACGCCGAACTGGTGGCCCGGGTACTGGGCGCGTGCCTCGGCGCCGCGCCCGATGCGGCGGCCCTGCAGGACCTCTGGAAACACGCCACGCGCCAGCAGCGGCAACTGCCGGCGGTGCTGGGCGCCTACGCCAGCCGCGCGGCCACATTCGGTGTCGCGCACGACGCCCTGGACGCAATCGAGGACGCATTGAAGCGCGAATGGAACCCGGAGCTTGTCGGCATCTACGGCGACGCAACGTCACCGGATGAAGCCCCCACGCGCCTGCACACCGCCACGCGCTGGCTGGAAAATCATCCCGCCGACGACGCCTTGCTGCGCACCCTCGGCACCCTGTCGATGCGCGCATCGGGCCCGCGCAACGCGCGCCAGTACCTGGTGCGCGCGCTGGCACTGCAGCCCAACGCGGCCAACTGGGCGGCATTGGGCGCCGTGCAGTCGGCGACCGGCGACGCCGACGACGCCACCCGCTGTTATGCCAACGCGTGGAAATGCGCGCACGGTGAGGAAATCGCCCCGCGGCCGCAGGAAGCCGGCCTCGACACCAGCCTTTTCACCCCGGAAGAACGCGACGAGCACGGCATGCCGCGCCTGCCGGTCTGATCTTGCCGGCCAAGCACGGCTGCAGTTCACCGCATGCTGCGCACCCGGGTCACGCGGCCATCCTCAAGCCACACACCTCATGGCCCTGGCCGGAACCCGCCGCCGCGTAAAACCACGACTCGCCCCAGGCCGGCGCGGCAGCGCCCAGGTACGCGGCCGTCGCCAGTGGATTGCGACTGCGTTGCGTCGGCATTCCGCATCGCGCGATCAGGTCCGCCACGCTCATGCCCACGGTCCACTGGTGAAATGACACGGCCCGCCGGCACCAACAAATCCGTAGCCGAGCGTCCGCTCACGCGCCAGTACGCCACCCGAAAAGTCGAGCCGCACCATCAGCCGTTGCGGGCCAAAGTTGTAGTACCACGCCTGTCCTGTCACGACGGTGCCCTGCGCCCCGGGCATGCCAACGTCCACGCCGACCCCCGGCGAACGCGCGAAATGGTCCACGAAAAATGGCGCCCCGCACCGCGCGCGCACCTCGGCGAGCGTGTCGCCCTGACTGACAATGCGGCCGTTGCAGCGCAGTGCCCAGGCCGACGTCGGCAGCAACGCCAGCAGCAACACTCCCAACCACCAAGCCTTGGCCACCACACCTCCGCACCACGCGCGCAACATCCTTGGTTGGCACCGCAACACCGGCCCGCACAAGTGGCGTAAACATCGCGTAAACGCGCTGCGGTCTCGCATCTGGGACAGCCGGGCGCGACAATGATCGGCCCGATTGAACGGCCATCGACAGGTCCATCTGCAAACACCCCATCGACCCCGCCACCGCCAACGCGTGAAGCGCGCACCCTGATGCAGACGCTTGACATCCGCACCACCGAAATCGGTGGCGACTTTGTGCGCGGCACGCTGCCGGCCGACGACCATACGCGCCAGTCCTGTGGCACACTCGACCGTGGTGCGTCGGTGGCGCTGGCCGAAACCCTGGGTTCGACCACTGCGATGCTGCGCTGCGACGAGGGCCGCGCCGCGGCTGGACTGGAAATCAGCGCCCGCCACCTGCGCGGCGTGCGCGAAGGTGTCGCGACCGGCGCCGCGCGCCCCGCCACGTCGGCCGCAGTACGCAGGTATGGGATATCCAGATCGAAACACGGCGGGTGAACCCGCCTGCATTGCACGCCTCACCCTGGTCGTGGTCTCCGGCGGCGCCTGCGCGCCGCGCAGGCAGCCTGCACGGCGCGGTTTCCGAGTCGCACGCCAGCAGGCGCGCCGGCGGATCTCACACCTTGCGACGGCTCCGCGCTAGGCTCACCAACACCCGCCACGGCGCAAACATGCATGTCCGCAGCATCCGCCCTCGTCATTGCCTTGATCAGCCTCGTACTGCTGGTGGTGGCCGCCGGCCTGTGGGTGCGTGAACATACCCGCACGGTCGCGCTCCAATCGACCCTCGCGGCAGCTGAACGGGCCCGGGGCGCCGAAGGCGCCAAAATCCAGGATCTCGAGTCACGCCTCGCGGCCACCCAACCCCGCCTGGAGGCCGCCGCGGCCGACGCCGCGCTCGTGGCCGCGCAAACCACGCGCATCAAGACGCTCGAAGGCGAACTCGACCAGTTGCGTGGCGAGCTGCAGGCCGCGGCCACGCAGCTCGCCGGGTTGCGGCAAGACAATGCGCTGCTGCAAAACCACGTGCAAACTGCCGAGCAGCGTGAAGGGGAAGTCCGCAAGCTGCTGCAGGATGCGCAAACCGCACTCAGGTCGGAATTTGAAGTCGTCGCCAACACCATCCTCGAAACGAAGGCAAAATCGCTTACCGAGGAAAACCGGAAAACCTTGAACGGCGTGCTGGATCCATTCAACAAGCACCTCGAGGCGTTCAAGGCGGCCGTCGAGGAGACCCACAAGACCGACATCCGCGAGCGCAGCAGCCTCAAGACGGAAATCACGCAGCTCACCAGCCTCAACAAGACGCTGGGCGCGCAGGCGCAATCGTTGACCGATGCGCTTCGCGGGCAAGCCAAGGTACGCGGCAACTGGGGCGAGGCGATCCTGTCACGCGTACTCGAGGAATCCGGCCTGCGTGAGGGCCACGAGTTCACGCTGCAGCCGTCGTTCACCACCGATGACAGCCGCCGCCAGCAACCCGACGTCGTGGTGAACCTTCCCGAGGGCCGGTTCGTCATCATCGATTCCAAGTTGTCGCTGATCGACTACGAACGCTACGCCTCCGCCGCGGATGACGCCGCGCGCGAAAGCGCCCTGCGGGCGCACGTGGGGGCCATCCAGAACCACATCAACGAGCTCTCACGCAAGGACTACCCCAAGCTCTACGGCCTGAAGACCCTCGACTTCGTGCTGATGTTCGTGCCCATCGAACCCGCGTTGATGCTGGCGCTGCAAGCCGCGCCGGAACTGGCCGACAACGCACTTGCAAAACACATTTCGCTGGTCTCGCCAAATACCCTGTACACCGCCTTGCGCACCATCGACTACATCTGGCGCGTCGACCGCACATCGAAGAACATGCAGCAGATCGTAAAGCTGGGTGGCCAGCTTTACGATTCCGCGGTGCTGTTCGCCGAATCGTTGCAGGATGTTGGCGACCACATCGACCGGGCCAATGCCGCGTTCCATCAAGCGCGCCAGCGGCTCACCGGCGAACGCACCAGCGTACTTCGCCGCGCCGAACGCCTGCGGGCACTGGGCGTCACCACAAACAAGCGCCTGCCGGCCAGCGTGCAAGACGCGCTGGGTGACGACGTGCCGCCGGACCAGGATGCGCCCCAACTTGGTACGCCCGCGGGCGACGCGGAAAACCCCGAAGGTACCGGCGCAGGGCAGGCTTGATCCATGGCGCGGTGTGCCCGCGCGCACGGCAACCGCGTTAAACTGGGGCGTTCACCGTCAAGGTAGCCCACCATGAGCAAATCCGCCAAGCCATCCGGGTGCGCGGCACCCGTGCCAACGACGCCGCCGGTCACGCGCGAAGACGCGCTGAGTGCCGTGCGCACGTTGCTGCGCTGGGCGGGCGATGAACCCACGCGGGAAGGACTGCTCGACACCCCGCGCCGCGTGGTCGATGCGTACGCGGAATGGTTTTCCGGCTACCACGAGGATCCGCAGGAATACCTCCAGCGCACCTTCGAGGAAGTCGGCGGCTACGACGAGATGATCGTCCTGCGCGACATCAAATTCGAATCGTTCTGTGAGCACCACATCGCACCGATCATCGGCCGCGCGCACATCGGCTACGTGCCGACCGGCAAGGTGGTCGGCATTTCCAAGCTCGCCCGCGTCGTCAACGCCTTTGCGCACCGCCTGCAGGTGCAGGAAAAACTCACCGCGCAGATCGCCAACTGCATCAACACGGTGCTGAAGCCCCGCGGCGTCGGCGTCGTCATCGATGCGTCGCACGGCTGCATGACCACCCGCGGCGTCCACAAGCGCGACGTGTCGATGGTCACCAGCCAGATGCTGGGCAGCTTCCGCGAGGATCCGCGCACCCGTGCCGAGTTTTTGAAGTTCATCGATATCGATGGTGGCGGCAAGTAATTTCCGCGGTCACCTGTCGCCGCGGCGGCGCCGCGCTTCCAGCACCGCGCCGCACCTGCGGGGGCGGTGCGCCGTTACGGCGCGCGCCGCACCGCGATCCACGCGCCGCGTGCCGCGCCCGCTCCCGGCGACCCACCTGGCGTAGCCATGAGCCACCCCGCCCTTGCCGATCACCCGCGCCGCCACGCCGCGGTGATCTTCGTGTTCGTCACGGTACTGATCGACCTTCTGAGTTTCGGGATCATCATCCCGGTGTTGCCGCACCTCATCGTCGATCTGGTGGGGGGCAGCATTTCGCGCGCGGCGGTTTGGGCCAGCGGCTTTGGCACCGCGTTCATGCTGATGCAGTTCCTGTGTTCCCCGATCCAGGGCGCGCTGTCGGACCGCTTCGGCCGCCGCACGGTGATCCTCATTTCGTGTTGTGGCCTCGGCGCGGATTTCATCGTGATGGCGCTCGCACCGGCGCTGTGGATCCTGTTCATTGGCCGCATCCTGTCGGGCGCGGCGTCGGCCAGCTACACGACCGCCAACGCCTACATCGCCGACATCACCCCACGCGAAAAGCGCGCCGCGGCATTTGGCCTGCTGGGGGCCGCGTTCGCGATCGGCTTCCTCGTCGGGCCGGCGCTGGGTGGCGTTCTGGGCCACGTCTGGATCCGGCTGCCGTTCTGGGTCGCCGCGGGCCTGTCGCTGACCAATTTCGTGTATGGGCTGCTCATATTGCCCGAATCGCTGCCGCCGGAGCGGCGCAGCCCGCGCCTCGAATGGAAGCACGCCAACCCCGTCGGCGCGCTGGTGTTGTTGCAACGCTACCCGCAGGTTCTGGCCCTGGCGGCGGTGTTTTTCCTGATGGCGCTGGCACAGTTTTCGCTCAACGGCACCTTCGTGCTCTACACCGACTACCGCTTTGGCTGGGGCCCGTTGACCGTGGGTTTGGCGCTCGCGCTGGTGGGACTGTGTACCGGCATCGTGCAGGGCGGGCTGGTCAGGCCGCTGCTGCCGCGCTTTGGCGAGCGCGGGCTGATGCTGATCGGTCTCGGTTGTGCAGCGATTGGTTACCTGTGCTTCGGCCTCGCCCCGCAGGCGTGGTTGTTCTGGCTCGGCATCCCGATCCTCTGCCTCGGCGGGCTTGCCAGTCCGCCCGCGCAATCGGTGATGACCGGCCAGGTCGATGCCGCCGAGCAGGGCCGCCTGCAGGGGGCGCTGACCAGCGTCCGCAGCCTTGCCGGCATCATTGCGCCGCTCATCTTCGCCAACCTGTTTGCCCTCTTCATCAGCCAGCACGCGCCGCTGCAGCCAGCACGCAACTATTCTGGCGTATCGTTCGTGCTCGCGGCTCTGCTTTCACTCGCCGCACTGGTACTGGCAGCGCGCGCCACGCGCGGGATGCGAAAATCCACGCCGGACGCCACCCCCGTGGCGCCGGCTCCAGGCAACCCCATATGAATGACCACCGTCTGCCCGCGAGGTAATCGCCATGCGCACCTTCCTGCTCTGGTTGCTGCTGCTGGTGTTTTGCTGGCCGCTCGCCCTGCTCGCGCTCGTGCTGTGGCCATTGGTGTGGCTGGCCGTACTGCCATTCCGCCTGCTTGGCTTTGCCGTGGAGGGCGTGTTTGCGTTCCTGCACGCACTGCTCACGCTGCCGGCCCGCATACTACGTGGTCGCACCTCGACGTGACCCGTCTTTTCTTCCCCCACACTCAAAGGAGTGCAGCATGACCATCTCGATGTACCAGGCTTCGGTTCCCGTGTTTACCCACGCACTGGCCAATCTGTCCAACGTGCTGAAGAAGGGCGAGGCCCACGCCAGGGACAAGGGCCAAAACCCCGACAACCTGCTCCAGCAGCGGCTGATTTTCGACATGCTTCCGCTCATCAAACAGATCCAGATTGCCTGCGACACGGCCGCGCGCGGCTGCGCCCGGATGGCGAACGCCGAGCCGAAAGCGTTCCCGGATGCCGAGACCACCCTGGCGCAGGCGCAGGACCGCATCCAGCACACGATCGACTACCTGAAGTCCTTCAAGCCCGAGCAGATCGACGGCTGCGAGGACCACACGGTCATCCACAAGACGCGTGCGGGTGACGTACCCTACCGCGGCATCGATTACCTGCGCGACTATGCACTGCCGAACTTCTTCTTCCACTGCACCACCGCCTACGACATCCTCCGCGTGGCGGGCGCCAGCGTCGGCAAGCGCGACTTTCTCGGCCTCTGACCGGGTTGCGGCGCGTCCAGGCCCCCACCCGGAGCATGGGCGCGCCACGCGCGGCAAAATGCGCGCATGAACGCGTTACCCTGTGGATACCATGCGGCGTGGGCGTGCGCGGTGAACGCAATGCGTGACCCGCGCACACCAGACGGGAACCATCGCCGCCCGCGCGTATCCAACCGTCTGAACCGCCAACCACTGGGGACGCTGTGAACCGGCACAATTCGGCCAAGGGCAAGATCACCGGCGCCATCGTGGTGATCGTCATCGTTGCGCTTGCGGCCTGGTGGTACTTTTCAAACGTTCCGGGCGTCGACTTCACGCGCCGCGGCCCGGCGCCCGCCGCGCCCGCAACCGCCAGCACCGCCCCGCTCCCGGTCCAGCATCCCATCGCCGAGGCGCAGACCGGACCCGCGCCGGCCACCACGGCAGCGCTGCCGCTCCTGGCCAGCAGTGACGCGGCGGCGGCCAGCGCACTGGCCGCCCTGCCCGGTGCGCAGGGCCTGGCGCGGCTGCTGCTTGCGCGCGGCCTGATCCCGCACATCGTCGCCACGGTCGATGCGCTGCCAAGGCACACGATCGGCGCCAGCATCCTGCCGCTGCGCACACCAGGCGGCGCGTTTGCAGCCGACACCACGTCCGCCGGCATCACGCTCGACGCCAGCAACTACGCGCGTTACGTCCCCTACATGCAGATCGTCCAGGCGGTCGATCCACGCACGCTGGTGACCTGGTACGTCCACTGGTACCCATTGTTTCAGCAGGCCTACCGCGAACTTGGCTATCCGCGCGGCTACTTCAACGACCGCCTGCTCGACGCCATCGACAACCTGCTGGCCGCGCCCAACGCGCAACCGCCGGTGCAACTGGTCGCCGCCGCGAACGGCCGCTACGCATTTGCCGACCCCACCTGGGAATCCCTTTCGGTGGGACAAAAGTTGATGATCCGCATCGGCCCCGAACACGAGCGCACCCTGAAGGCGAAGCTGCGCAGCATCCGCGCGCTGTTGCTGGGCAAGGCGCCCACCCTGCGCGCCAGCGCACAACCGGCTGCCGCGCCGGCTGCGTCCTTGTAGCGAATTTCAGCCGCCGGGCGCGCCGCCGAAGCACTGCACCGTTTGCCCCGCCCGCACACCGCGCGGGCCGAACCGGTGTTCGATCACGCAGCCCGCGCCATTGCGGTCGAGTGCGATCAACGTGGTGGCACGGGTGCCATAGCGCTCGCCGCGCACGAACACCGAACCCAGCCGGCGTTCCACCTCCAGCCCGACGCCGGTGTCGGGCAATGCGGCATCCGGCGGCGTGGTCTCATCGGTGAATGCGCCGATAAGCGGCGCAAAGTCGGCCCTACCCGCGGCCAGCCAATCGCGCAACGCCAGGGTTACCCGTTGCACCTTGGGCCACGGCGCATCGAGCTCGCCGTTGGAAAGGCCATGGATGCCGTCGGCGATGACGTTTGCGCATACGCGCGGCCGGTTGGATACAAAGCGCGCACCGGCACGATCAAACAGCAACAGGTTGAACGGCCGGTAGTGCGCGGCCGTGCCCGCCAACGCGGCCGCGTACACCGCGGCCGTGGCAGCGCCCCGCAAATAATCCGACACCAGCAGTCCGCGCGATGCGCCGTCGTGCGGCGCCGTCGGATCACGCACGTTGGTGACCACCGCCACCCGGCCAGCGGCGTTGACACCCATCCAGGTGCCGCCCGCCTCCAGGTCGCGCCCAGCCAGCACCTCTGGTGCATCGGTCCAGCGTTGGAGCGGCAGCGACGGCCGCGCGTGCAATTCGTCGCGATTGCCGGCCAGAATCAGCTGCCAGCGCGGATGAAGGTTCCAGGCAAACGCAACGACGCACATGTCGGCAGCCTAGCGCACCGGCACGGCGTGGGGTCACGCCGGCATACCAACCCTGCTCGGCGCCGGCGACGGCGCGTCCGCACGCCAAGCATCGCCAACGCCAGCAACGGCGAGTCCGGAACGCCCGGCGCGGTCCGGCTCGCGTCGCCCGTTGGCGCAGCCCCGCGGCGCCGGAACGGTATTTGCGGCGATAATCAACGCGCATGTTTCCGCACCCGCCTTTTGTACCCCGCTGGCGCTGCGCACTGGTGCTCACGGCCCTCCTCGCCATGGCGCCTGGCGTGCGCGCCGCCGCACCCGCAGCGTCGGCGCATGCGGCCGCGCCGCAGGCTGCGCGCGAAGCCGCGGCGAAGGCCCAGCTTGCCACGCTACGCGCCGAGATCGCTGCGATCGCCAGCACGCAGCACGCGACCGCCGCCAAACGCGATGCGCTCAACGCCAAGCTGGCCGCGCAGGCCACGGAGCTCAACCGGGCCGCAACCGCGGTGCAGGCCACCGACGCTGCCATCGCCGAGCAGGCCGCGGCATTGAATGGCCTCGAACGGCAACGCGCGGACCTTGCGGCCAGCTTGTCCGCCCAGCGCGCGGCGCTCGCCCAATTGCTGCGCGCGGCCTATACGCTCGATCGGGGGTCGGACCTGTCGCTGCTGCTGGGCGACGATGACATCGCGAAGATCGGCCGCGCGCTCGCGTATTCACGCTACTTCCAACGCGACCGCATCAACCGTATCCGCGCCCTGTTGGTGCAGGTGACCCGGCTGGACCGGGTCAAGGCGTCGATTGAAGCCGCCACCGCGGCGCTGCAGCAGCAACGCGGCCAGCGCATCGCGCAGGTGGCGGCGCTGGAACAGGCGCGCGCCGCGCAACAGGCACTGCTCACCCAAGCCGACGCGCAGCTCGCGCAGCAAAAGGACAAACTGGCGGCACTGCAACGCAACGCCGATGCGTTGAACACGTTGCTCAAGCAACTGCAAGACGTGTTCGCCGACATTCCTGCCCAGCTCGGCAAGGGCACGCCATTCGCGCAGCTGCGCGGCAAGCTGCCATGGCCGGTCGCCGGCCAGCCGCGACGCGGTTCGGGAGCCCTCGCGCAGGGCATGGTGATCGCCGCCAAGCCCGGGTCCAGCGTGCGCGCGGTGGCGTATGGCCGGGTGGCATGGACCGATTTCATGCGCGGATACGGCCTCCTTGTCATCATCGATCACGGTGATGGCTGGATGAGCCTGTACGGGGGCAACGAATCAGTCGCGGTCGAGACCGGCGAATGGGTACAACCCGGCCAGGCCATCGCGACCGTCGCGCGCAACTCGGAACAGGGCGGCGCATGGTTCGGACTGCGCCACGACGGCAAGCCGGTCGACCCCGCCGGCTGGTTCGCGGCCCGGCGGTGACGCCGCACAACGCGCTTACAATGAACCGCCGGCTGCGCGCGCAGCGGGCGCGTATCCACCCGCTCGGGATTGACCATGGTTCAGCTTGCGCGTACTTGTCTGACCGGACTTTTCATCGTCGGCCTCGGCGCGGCGGCAGCCGCGCAACCGGCGCCTGCCCCTGCCGCGGCCAGCACCGCCACCGCGCCGGCGGCCGCGGCCAGCAGCGGCAATGCCAACATCCCAAGCCTCGCCGAGATCCAGGAATTCACGCGGGCTTTCGACCTCATCAAGCAGGCCTACGTCACGCCGGTCGCCAATCGGCAACTGCTGCAGTCAGCCATTCGCGGCATGCTGGCCGGGCTTGATCCGCACAGCGAATTCCTCGACCGCAACGAGCTGCGCGATCTTGACGAAGACACCTCCGGGACCTACACCGGCCTTGGCATCGAAGTCGCGCAGGCCAACCACCAGCTCGTCATCGTTACCCCGATCGACGGCGGCCCGGCCAAGCGCGCCGGCATCCTGCCGGGTGACGTGATCGTCGCGATCGACGGCGTACCCGTACAGGCGGACGCGATTGACGCTGCCATCAAGCGCCTGCGCGGCCCCATCGGCTCGAAAATCACGCTGACGGTCCTGCACGCCAACGCCAACCAGCCGATCCAGGTGCCATTGGTCCGCCAGCGGATCCAGGTGACCAGCGTCACCACGCACATGCTGGCACCGGGCTTTGCCTACATCCGCGTCAGCGAGTTCCAGCAATCCACCGCCAATGAATTGACACGCGCGCTCGACAAGCTGCAACGGCAACACGGTGCATTGCGTGGCGCCGTGCTCGACCTGCGGTCCAACCCGGGCGGGCTCGTGACCAGCGCGGTCGGCGTCGCCGATGACTTCCTCAATTCAGGCACCATCGTCAGTACCCGCGGCCGGCTGCCGGAATCGGACCTCACCTTCAGCGCAACCCCGGGCGACCTCCTGCACGGCGCGCCCATGGTGGTGCTGGTCAACAACGGCACCGCATCGGCGGCGGAAATCGTGACCGGCGCGCTTAAGGACAATCACCGTGCGCTGATACTGGGCCGCCGCACCTTCGGCAAGGGCTCGGTGCAAACGATCATGGCGCTGGGCAACGGCGATGCGGTCAAACTGACCACCGCGCGCTACTACACGCCCAACGGCACCTCGATCCAGGTGGCCGGCATCACGCCCGACATCGTGCTCGGCAACGTGACGGTAGCGCCCGACCAGACACCGGAGCTCGCCGGCGGCGAACACGAGGCGGACCTGCCCAACCATCTTGCCGGCACCCACGCGGCGCGCACCGACGCCGACGCCGGCGATCTTGCGATCAAGGACTACGCGTTGTCAGAAGCGCTGCACGTGCTGGAGGGCATGGCGCTTGCGCACGGCACCGGCAAGCCTGCAACCGAGCCGCCCGCCCACTGAGCGCGCGGCAACCCGCATCGCTGCCTCACCCTCCTTGCGGTGCAGCGGATGCTGGTGGCGGCCCACCCTTGTTTGCGGCAGGCTGTGCGCCGGTAGCCGGCTTGACCGGCGTCAGCGGGCTGACCGTCACGGTGCCCTTGCGCCGTTCGAACACCGGTGCGTACGGATTGTTGCTTTGGGTGAACTGCTTGTACGCGACCGAGCCGTCCTCAAATCCACCAGCGACCAGGCTTTGACCGGACGTGGCAACACTACCGGCAGCACTGCCCCCGGCCCCGCCGCCCATCATGACCTTGGAAGGCGTCGGTGGCCCTTGGCGGAGGCCCCCGACGGCCAACTCCCCCATGCCATGTCCCAGATGGCTGCCGGTCGCTTCCCGCCCGGTACGAACCCACTGCGCCTTGGCCCGCCTCAAGGCGACCGCGTCGCCGTAGGTAGGCTTCAACTGGTTCCAAATCGCGTTGGTCTGCTGGAACTGGGCATCCGTCAACAGCGTGACCATCAGGTCACGCGCCTTGACATACAGCGGCGTGTTGCGTTCTGCCGCAAGGATGGCCCACGCCGCGCCGCGCGGCCGGTCCACCGGTATGCCTTGTCCCTTGAAATACATGACCGCGAGGTTGTACTCGGCCGGTTTGTAGGCCCACGAGGCTGCCACCTTGTACATGTCGATGGCATGCCGATAGTCGCGATGCCTGAATGCGCGCACGCCAAGGTCAAAGAAATACACGCCCGGACGTCCGTCCGCTTCCGGCGTATTGAAATTGCCGTTCTTCAACGTGCCCGCCGCCGCGCCCGAAGCAAACGAAGGCGCGGCCACCCAGCCGTTCTGGCTCACCTGTGCCAGCACCGGCGTCGCAAACGCGAGCGCCGCCGCAACCACCGTCACCGGAAAACCCTTGTGTCCTGCCATGACCATGTCCTCCGTCCCGGCGGACGCGTGCTGCCCAAAGCGCGCCTGATCAAGCCGTACCGCGAAACGCCGGCAAACCTGCCGCAACGCCATGTACCGCGCGTCACGCCCCTCTTATACGCTCGGCCAATGGCCGTCGCAACGCCGAGATCCTTGTTCCGGTCGGCATTTCCCTACAGGTAGCCGCGACGTCGACCGCTGGTTTCGCGCGCTGCGCCTGGCGACCATGCCGCATTGGCAACGGAGACGGTCATGCGGCACCGCAGCCCCCCGCAACAAAGCTCACCATCGACACCCCGGCGCCCTTCGCCGCGCACACGCCTTTTCTGCGCCGGATGGCTGCTGCTGATCGTCGCCGGCGCGCACGCCGCTACCGTCTATCGCTGCGCCGATAAAACCGGTCATGTCGCCTATCAGGACAATCCCTGCGGCGAGCTCACGCAGCAACGCGCGATCGATCTGAGTCCGCAACCGTGGATTGGAGGTGCAGGCGCGATCGCGCCCACGGCCACTCCGCACGAACACCAGCGCGCGGTTTTTCGGCGGCGGCCCCGGCGTGAACGCATCCGGCACGTCAAGCCAGCAAACGCGTGGGCGTGCCACGCGGCCGACGGCGAAGTCTTCTACCGGTTTGCACGCTGTCCCGGCTCCGTTCCCGGCGACGGCGTGGTGCGCAACGACTACACGCAGTCCCGCCTGAACCTCCGCAGGCGCGGCCGCCACGACGCGTGGAGCCGCGTGCGGGTACACGGCGTGCGCGTCACGCGCGCCGAGGCCTGCCAGCGTATTCATTCGGTCACCGCAAGCAGCCGCGACGGGTATCTGCGGGACGCCGACGTATCGACCTACGATCATTTGATGGGGCGCGATCCCTGTACTGGCAACTGACCGGGTCCCGCCGATCGCCCGCGGCCGCCCCGACGCTACACTTGGCCAACGCCCAGCCAAACGGGATCCTCCATGCGCATCCACTGCATCATCGTTCCGGTGGCCGCTGGCCTGCTGCTCGCCGCGTGCTCGCAACAAGCGCCAGCACCGGCGGCACCCAGCGCCTCGGCGCAGGCCGCCACGAACGCCGCCGCCGCGGCCAAGGAACTGAAGCTGTACCGGGACATGCTTGCGAAGAACGCGCCGGAGCTTGCCGCGCCGGTCGGCCAGGACCTGGTGCAAAAGTACCCCGGCACGCCGGCCGCGGCCGAAGTGCAGAAGAGTCTCGCGCAGGTGGAAGCAACGGCCAAGGCCAACGCGACGCACGCGCGTCTGGCCAGTCTCTGGTATTACCAGACCGCCGACGTCGATGGTCTGCAACACACCGCCAGCACCTACTCGCAGCCCTACAGCCCCGACAGTACGCGGCTGGTGCTGCGCCGCCACGTGAAGTGGGGCCTCAGCGTGTACCTGTTCGCGCCGGATGGCAGCAAGGGCTTTGTTTGCAAGGGCAACTGCAAGATCCCGATGCAGTTCGATGGCAAGCGCGAGACATGGACGGGCTATCTACCAAAGACTGGCGAGCCCGCGATGTTCATCAACGACGACAAGCGTTTTATCGCGGCATTGGAGAAAGCCCAGACCATCATCATGAACGTGACGGGCAAGGATCACGGCCCGGAAACCTTGAAATACGAAGTCGCCGGGTACGACCCCGCGAAATTCACGCCGCTGCCGAAAAAGTAGCCGGTACGGCACGCACCGGATCGCTTTTGTGAACCCGGCGCAAACCGGCCGCCGCCCGTCCCCCACGCGGGACCGCGATCACCGCCGCAGCGAAGCGAACGCGCTCAATAGATGGCCGCGGACGGCACAACGCAACACCCCGTTCAGGCCATAGTTGGCGACGGCCGGTGCTGCGTTCATGTTGCGCCTCGCAGACTGGCTTCGTGGTCCCCTCACCAACCGGAGGTAGCGCACCATGTCCACCCAGCATTCCAGCCTGAAGAACCGCCGTATCAAGCTCGCCGCAGTGCTCGCCGCCGCGCTGCTCGGAACTGCCGGTTTCGCCGGCGCCGCGACCGCCGCGCGACCGGCTGCAGCGCAACCGGACCTGCATTGCAAACTCGCCTTCTCGCTGACGGGCTGGTCTGCCATCTACAAGCACGCCGATGGCCACGGCACCGTCACGTGCGCCAATGGTGCCAGGCTGCCGGTACACATCCGTGTGCGCGGCGGCGGCCTGACGGCCGGCAGGTGGCGGATCAACGACGGCAAGGGTACCTTCACTGACGTCTTCAGGATCAGCGAGGTGCTCGGCAGCTACGCGCAAGCCGCGGCCAACGCCGGCGTGGTCAAGTCCGGAACCGCCCAGGTGCTGAGCAAGGGTACGGTGTCGCTCGCGCTGGCGGGTACCGGCCAAGGCATCAACCTCGGCATCTCGGGCGCCAAGTTCACCATCAGCCGAGCCGGCCCACACACGGCGAAATAAACGCCGCGCGCAGCGCTTGCGGGCCGCCTTGTGCGGCCCGCTTTCATTGGACCGTCAGCGGCGCACGCTCGCCACCCGAGATCCGATCGGCCCCTGCGTTGAAGGGGCCGATGCCAGCCTGACGGGGCTTGCCAGCGACGTTCACGGGCTGCAGGCCACCAGTCAGCGCCTGCGCGGCACCCAAGCGCTGGCGCATGCCGCCGGAAAATCCGCCGGGCTTTCGCTTGTACGCGCCCACAGGTTGATGCGCTTGGGCAGTGCGCTGACCCGATGGCAGCGCCGACTGTTGCGCATCCGGCGTCCAGCACCGCAAGCGGTTCAACCGGCGCCCGATAGGCCGTCCACGACGTCCAGCGCAACCTCACGCGGCGCCCACGTATCGTGGACGCAGGGCCGGGGCCAATTGCAAATTGTCAGCACGTGCCGGCTCCCTTGCGGAACCCGAAAGGGACGCGAGGCGATGCGCCAGCCACGCGGCAAGGACATCGACCGGCCATGGCCACCGTGACGCGCGGCGCACGGCGGCCTTCCGCTACATGACGTGAGCTGCCAAATGCGCGAAACTGTGCATCTTGATTAAAAGGTGAGAAAAGGAACCGGACATGGCAGACATCCACGAGGCAAAGGTGCCGGATATTGGCGATTTCAACGGGGTGCCCGTGATCGAGGTGATGGTCAAGCCCGGCGACCATGTGGACAAGGATCAAGGCCTCGTGACGCTGGAATCAGCCAAGGCCACCATGGAAATTCCGGCGCCGTTCGCGGGCACCGTGAAAGCGGTCAAGGTCAAGGTTGGCGATGAGGTCTCCGAAGGCAACGTGGTCGCGGCGATCGAAGCGGATGCGGCCGCAGCGCCCGCGCAGCCTGCTTCCGCCGTCTCTCCCACCGGGAGAGCGGCCGCGGGTGGGGGTACGGCGACCGCGCGGAGCCCCGCGTCTGGACGCAGCGATACGCGCAAGCCCGAACCTTCACCCGGCCCTGCGGGCCACCCGCTCCCGGCAGGAGGCGGGCAAAGCACACGCGCACCGGCGGCACCTGCCGCGGCCCCGATGGCAACGGCCAGCGACACTCCAACGCGCCACGCACCACCGATTGCGTTCGACGCTGGCTCGATCATGCCGGACAAGGTGCCCTACGCCAGCCCCGCGGTACGCGCCTACGCGCGCGAACTGGGCGTCAACCTTGAACACGTAACCGGCAGTGCGCGCGGTGGACGCATCACCCGCGACGATGTGCAGCAGTTCGTCAAGACGATGATGGCCGGTGGCGCTGGTGCGCCGGCCGGCGGCGGCCTCAACCTGCTGCCGTGGCCAACGATCGACTTCAGCAAGTTTGGCGAAATCGAATCGCGGCCCCTGTCGCGGATCCAGAAACTGTCCGGCGCCAACCTTGCGCGCAACTGGGCCATGATCCCGCACGTCACGCAGTTTGAAGACGCCGACATCACCGACCTCGAAGCGTTGCGCAAAGCGCTCAACCAGGAAAACGAGAAGGCCGGCGTCAAGGTCACGCTGCTCGCCTTCATCATCAAGGCCGCGGTCGCAGGCTTGCAGAAGTTTCCAGCCTTCAATGCCTCGCTGGACGCCTCCGGGCAGAACCTGGTGCTGAAACACTATTTCCATGTTGGTTTTGCGGCCGATACGCCGAACGGCCTGGTGGTCCCGGTCATCCGCAACTGCGACCGGAAGGGCGTGCTCGAGATCGCGCAGGAAATGTCCGCGCTGGCGCAGAAGGCGCGCGAGGGCAAGCTTTCACCGACCGACATGTCCGGCGGCTGTTTTTCCATTTCCTCCCTCGGCGGCATCGGCGGCACCCTGTTCACGCCGATCATCAACGCGCCGGAAGTCGCGATCCTCGGTGTCTCCAAGTCATCGATGAAACCCGTGTGGAACGGCAAGCAATTCGTGGCGCGGCTGATCCTGCCGTTGTCGCTGTCCTACGACCACCGCGTGATCGACGGTGCTGCGGCCGCACGGTTCGCGGTGTACCTCGCGCAGCTGCTCGCCGACATGCGGCGCGCACTGCTCTGAGCGCGGGGAGAACGAGATGGCGAACACGATGGAACTCAAGGTCCCCGACATCGGTGATTTCGACACCGTACCGGTGATCGAGGTGATGGTGAAGGCCGGCGACCACGTCGACAAGGACCAGGGTCTGGTGACGCTGGAATCGGCCAAGGCCACGATGGAAGTACCGGCTTCGGCCGCGGGCACCATCAAGGCGGTCCGGGTCAAGGTCGGCGACAACGTGAAGCAGGGCACCGTGATTGCGCTTGTGGAAGTGGAAGCGGGAGCCGACGCGGACGAGAAACCCGCCGGTACTGCTTCGCCCCCCGCCCCCTCCGGGAGAGGGGCTGGGGACGAGGGTTCGGCGGCCGCGAAACGCTCCAAATCCAGCACGGCGCCAGAAGTTGCGCAACGCGAACCCGTACCCGCACCCGGCGCTGCGCGCCACCCTCTCCCGGAGGGAGAGGGAAGAGGCGCGCACCCAAAAGCTGCAGGCGAAACCGGCCGCAAGGCCGATGCCGAGTGCCGGATGCTGGTACTGGGTTCCGGGCCCGGCGGCTACAGCGCCGCATTCCGCTGCGCCGACCTTGGCCTCGACACCGTGCTGGTGGAACGCTATGACACGCTGGGCGGCGTGTGCCTCAACGTTGGTTGCATCCCATCCAAGGCGTTGCTGCACGCAGCCGAGGTGATCGACTCGGCGGCAGCGATGGCGGCGCACGGCGTCAGCTTCGGCGCGCCCAAGATCGACCTCGACAAGCTGCGCGACTTCAAGGACAAGGTCGTCGGCAAGCTCACCGGCGGCCTTGCCGCGATGGCAAGGCAGCGCAAGGTGCGTGCGATCCAGGGCGTCGGCACCTTCGTGTCGCCACATGAGCTTGAAGTCGTCAGCGGCAAGGCCAAGCAGCTCATCCGTTTCGAGCAGGCCATCATCGCGGCCGGTTCCGAGGCGGTGCGCCTGCGCATGTTTCCATGGGACGATCCGCGCGTCATGGATTCGACCGCGGCGCTGCAACTGCAGACGGTACCGAGGAACCTGCTGGTCGTTGGCGGCGGCATCATCGGGCTGGAAATGGCGACGGTGTACCGCGCGCTCGGCAGCGAAGTCACCGTGGCCGAGTTCATGGATCAGCTGATCCCGGCGGCCGACGGCGACCTGATCCGGCCACTCGCGGCACGTTTCAGGCAGCAAGGCGTTGCGATCCATCTCAAGACCAAGGTCACCGCAGCGAAGGCGCAGAAGAACGGCATCGCCTGCGAATTCGAGGGCGAGAGCATTCCCGAACGCAAGACCTTCGATCGCGTGCTGGTCGCGGTCGGCCGCAGTGCTAACGGCGGCAAGATCGGCGCCGGCCAGGCGGGCGTTGCGGTCACCGAGCGCGGCCTGATTCCGGTCGATTCGCAAATGCGCACCAACGTTGCGCACATCTTTGCCATCGGTGATCTCGTCGGTCAGCCGATGCTGGCGCACAAGGCGGTGCACGAAGGCCATGCGGCGGCCGAAGCCGCGGCCGGCCTGAAGCGGGACTTCGACGCGCGCGTGGTGCCGTCGGTCGCGTTCACCGATCCTGAAGTCGCGTGGGCCGGCGTCACCGAGCGCGAGGCAAAACAGAAGGGCCTCAAGATCGGCATCGGCAAGTTCCCGTGGGCAGCGTCGGGCCGCGCGCTCGGCATGGATCGCGCCGAGGGTTTGTCCAAGCTCATCTACGACGCGGCGACACGCCGCATCATCGGTGGCGGCATTGTCGGCGTCCACGCCGGCGACCTGATTTCCGAAGTCGCGCTGGCCATTGAAATGGGTGCCGAGATCGAAGACGTCGCGCTCACCATCCACCCGCACCCGACGCTGGGCGAATCGGTCGGGATGGCGGCGGAGGTCGCGGCCGGCACCATCACGGACCTGTACATTCCGCCGCGGAAATAGCCGTGCCCACCGTTGCGTCCGCGCCCCGCCTGGCCACGCTGATGCGCTACAAGGCGTGGGCGGACACCAGGTTGTACGCCGCGTTGGCCAGCGTACCGCCAGACACACTCGCAAAACCAACGCCGGTCTTTGCCGGCAGCATCCTGCGCACGCTCAACCACGTGTGCCTGATCGACGTGGTATGGAAGTCGCACCTGCTTGGCGTGCCGCACGGCTTCGTCACCCGCAACCCGGAAGCGTCCAGGGGGCTTGCCGAACTGCGGCAGGCGCAAGCCGCGACCGATGCCTGGTACGTCCGGCAGGCGGAGCACCTGACGCCCCCGCAGGCCGATGAAACCGTGCACTTTGCCTTCATCGGCGGGGGCACCGGCGCGATGACGCGCGGCGAGATCATGCTGCACGTCGTCAACCACACGACCTACCATCGCGGGCACATCAGCGCGATGCTGTATCTGGCCGGCGTCCAGTCTCCGGTGACGGACCTGCCCGTCTACCTGCGTGAACCCGGACACGCGCGGTAAGCGCGCCAACGCGCAAGCCCGTCACGCGTCAGCAAACAGCTCACGCTGCGCCGCAAAACTGTCACGGTCGACAAATCCGGCCAGACCCACGCCGACCAGCCGGTAACGCGTATGCGCAGGCAGGTCGACGCGCGCGCGCAGCGCACACGCAATCTCGGCAAGCTCGCGCGCCGATGCCGGTCGAGCCAGCGGCGTCAGGCTGCGCGTATGGATATGGAAGTCGGCGGTCTTGAGCTTCAACACCACCGTGCGCGCGACGCGCGGATGCCGGCCCCCGGCCTCGCGCTGGTGCGCGGCCCATGTGTGTGCGGCCAGGCGCTCGATGTGGGGGCCAAGCTCGTCCAGGGTCAGGTCGGTTTCGAACGTGTCTTCAGTGGATATCTGCAGCGTGGGGCGGTTGGGCAGCACGGGATGCTCATCGACGCCGAGCGACAGTTCGTGCAGCCGCTGCCCGTAACGGCCAAAGCGGCGCTCCAGATCGTGCCGGTCGAAGGCACGCAGGTCCGCCACGCGCGTGATGCCAAGTTCCGCCAACCGGCGCTGCATCACCTTGCCGACGCCGGGCAGCCGTTCCACCCGGAGCGGCGCAAGGAAATCCAACACATCGCGCGGACGCACGACGCAGATGCCATCCGGCTTGTGGTAGTCGGACGCGATCTTGGCAATGAACTTGTTGGGCGCCACCCCGGCGGATGCGGTCAGGCGCGTTTCGGCGCGGATCGCGGCACGGATCGCCTCGGCCACCGCGGTGGCCGACCCAAGGCCGGTCTTGTTGGCTGTCACATCAAGATACGCTTCGTCGAGCGACAGCGGTTCAATCAGGTCGGTGTGCCGCGCGAAGATCGCGCGGATCTGGCGCGACACCGTCCGGTACCGCACGAAATCGGGCGGGACGAACACGCCCTGCGGGCACAGGCGTTCGGCACGCGCGGCCGGCATCGCCGAATGCACGCCGAACTTGCGCGCTTCGTAGCTTGCGGCGCACACGACCGATCGCGCGCCCCGCCACGCCACCACCACGGGACGTCCGCGCAGCGAAGGATCATCACGCTGCTCGACGGACGCGTAAAACGCATCCATGTCCACATGCACGATCTTGCGCGGCGACGCGGACACGATCCCTCAGGGCGCCTCGCCCGCCGCGTCCCGGTCAGGTTTGGGCTTCACCAGCACCCGCACGGCGACCAGCCCGACCTCGTACAGCGCCACCATCGGGATCAGCAGCAAGAGCATGGAGGTGATGTCCGGCGGCGTGATGGCGGCAGCGACGACAGCCGCCAGGACGATGACGTAACGGCGCCAGCTTTTCAGCTTCCGCAGGCTGACCAGGCCCGTCGCCGCCACAATCACTTCCACCACCGGGATCTCGAAGCACAGCCCGAAGGCGAACAGCACCATCGTCACGAAGTCGAGATAATGCGTGATGTCGGTCATCATCTCGACGCCCTTCGGCGTGACCGCGGTCAGGAAGTGGAATGCCGCCGGCAGGACCACGAAATACGCGAATGCGCAGCCGCAGTAGAACAGGAGCACCGACGCGACCAGCAGCGGCCGTGCCAGTCGCTTCTCACGCCGGTACAGGCCAGGGCTCACAAACGCCCACAGCTGGTACACGATGACCGGCATGCTGACAAACAGCGCCACGTAGAACGCCAGCTTCAGCGGCGTCAGGAACGGGCTCGCCACCTGGGTCGCGATCATGTGCGCGCCCTGCGGCAGGCGCTTGACCAGGGGTTCGGCCAGCCACGTATACAAATGATTGGCAAACCCGATCAGGCCAATGAAGAGCACGGCGACGCACGCAATGGCCTTGATCAGGCGCGCGCGCAGTTCGATCAGGTGTGAAAACAGGCCCTGCTCGAGGTCGAAGCCGGGATCGGTGCCGGGGGTCGGCCCGGAATCATGCTCAGGCGCGGCCATGGTCGGCATCCTTGACCGCGACGTCCGCGCCGTGCGCGGCGGCAACGTCTGCCGCAGCCGCGTCCGTCAGCGTACCGTTGACCGCCGAATGCGCGGAGCGCACTCCCGCGTCCACGACCCTTCCCGCGGATTCGACGCGTTCCGCCGCTTCCCGGGCGGCGCGGCGGAGCTCCTCGACCTGCAATTCGCGCTCAACCTCGCCGCGCACGTTGTCCCAGCCCATGCGCAGCCGGCGCAGCATGGCGCCGGCCATGCGCGCAGCCTTCGGCAGCTTCTCTGGCCCGAGTACCACCAGCGCGATTACGGCCAGCAGCAGCAGCTTCGTAAAGCTGAGCTCGATCATCGCGGCCCACCGCCCGGCTTATTTGGTCTCGGTGGAGTCGTGCTGCTCTTGCTGCACCGGACCGGCAGCCGCGGGCGGGTCGGCCTGCAACTTTTCCTTGGCGGCGGCGGCCGCCGCCTTGGCGGCGTCTTCGCCATCGTCGCCACGCAGCGCCTTCTTGAACCCGCGTACGGCGTTGCCGAGATCGGGGCCCATCTTGGTCAACTTGCCGGTGCCAAACAACAACACCACGATCAAGAGCAGGATGATGAGATGAAACGGACTGAATAAATCCATGATGACCTCGTGCGGAATCAGGCAGTCCGCACGCTTGCGCGCGCGCTGCTTTCCACGGCAACCCAGTGTAACGCAGCACGCCGGTACAAACGCGCTGGCGGGCTTGCTGACGCGCATCACGGCCCGCGGATGCTGAACCCGGCCACCTGTGTCAAACTTCGGCAGTTGCCCCGCGTATCGATTGGACCATGCCGCGTTATTTCGGACTCGACCCCGCCGCCATCCCTGCCGGTACCGCCAATACTGCGATCCTGCTGGTGAACCTCGGAACCCCGGCGGCGCCAACCGCCGATGCGGTGGCTGACTACCTGGCCCAATTCCTCTCCGATCCCCGCGTCATCGAAGCACCGCGCTGGCTGTGGTGGCCGATCCTGCATGGCTACATCCTGCGCACCCGACCGCGCCATTCGGCCGAAGCCTACGCGCGGATCTGGTCCGACGCCGGCTCGCCGCTCCTGGTGTACAGCGAGCAGTTGTGCGCGGCCATGGCGGCGGAAGTCCACCAACGCAGCGCCGGCAAGGTCAAGGTTGCGTTGACGATGACCTACGGCCAGCCGGCCGCGCGCGACACCATCGAGTCGCTGCTCGAGCAGGGAATCCGCCGGCTTCTGGTTTTGCCCCTGTTTCCCCAGCATTCCGCAACGTCCTCCGGGGCGGCGCTCGACGCCGTCACCCGAAGCCTCCAGCACATTCGCTGGCAGCCCGAGATTCGCACCGTCGGCGACTATCACCGTGACCCGGGCTACCTCGCGGCGCTCACGGGTTCCGTGCGGACCCACTGGGCAAGCAACGGCCGGGCGCAAAAGCTGGTACTGAGCTTCCATGGCATCCCCGAACGCTACGCGGCGCAAGGGGACCCTTATCCGGAACAATGCCGGGAAACCGCGCGCAGATTGGCCGATGTGCTGGGCCTGGCCGACGACGAACTGCTGGTGACGTTCCAGTCGCGGCTCGGCCGCCAGCCGTGGCTGCGGCCCTACACCGATGAGATGCTCGAGCAGCTTGCTGCGCAGGGTGTCGAATCGCTGGACGTCCTGTGCCCGGGGTTTGCGGTCGACTGTCTGGAAACACTCGAAGAGGTGTCGCTCCGCTATCGCACGACCTTCCTCACCAGCGGCGGAAAGCAGTTCCATTACATTCCGGCCCTGAACGCGACCCAAGCCCACGTGACCGCGCTGACTGACATCGCCATGCGGGAACTGGCCGGATGGGCCTGAAGGGTTCATGACCACCAGCGATTGCCGCGTACCGATGCGCCTGAAGTGGCGCGTACCCGGACGCGCATAAAAAACCCCCGTCGCGAGACGGGGGTCTTTCGTTTAAGCCCCTGGCAGTGTCCTACTCTTGCATGGCGAATGCCACACTACCATCGGCGCTGGCGCGTTTCACTTCCGAGTTCGGGATGGGATCGGGTGGTACCACACCGCTATGGCCGCCAGGGAATCGGCGCGATGCGCGCAAGGACGCGCGACATCAGCATAGGGTCGGGATGTGACAAATCTTGACTTCGACCGGGCCTCAACGTGTGTTGAAGCAGCGAAGCGTCTTGGGGTTATATGGTCAAGCCGCACGGATCATTAGTACGCGTTAGCTCAATGCATTGCTGCACTTCCACACCGCGCCTATCAACCTCGTAGTCTTCGAGGTTCCTTTAGGGGGCTTGAAGCCCCGGGAGATCTCATCTTGGTGCACGCTTCCCGCTTAGATGCTTTCAGCGGTTATCGTTTCCGTACATAGCTACCCGGCAATGCCATTGGCATGACAACCGGAACACCAGCGGTACGTCCACTCCGGTCCTCTCGTACTAGGAGCAGCCCACCTCAAATCTCCAACGCCCATGGCAGATAGGGACCGAACTGTCTCACGACGTTCTGAACCCAGCTCGCGT
>SCQU01000002.1 GCA_004299555.1 Rhodanobacteraceae bacterium | reverse complement strand
CCGCCGAGCGCTCAGCCCCCTGCGACGGGAAGATGCCGCTAGTCGCACACCCCACAGCCATCCCCCTCAATCCCCCTTCCTGCGGAAGGGGGAGGCAAAGCCCACTCCCTTCGGCACATGCGGGACGCGCCGACTGTCGATCGCTCACCCCCTTCGGCTAGGGGATCGTGCCGTTCGCATACCCCGCAGCCATCCCCCTCAATCCCCCTTCCTGCGGAAGGGGGAGGCAAAGCCCACTCCCTTCGGCACATGCGGGACGCGCCGACTGTCGATCGCTCACCCCCTTCGGGACGAAGGGGGTCGATGCGCAGCATCGGGGGGATGCCATCCGCACTCAAGCTGACGCACCATCCCGCGCGTCCGGACGCGGGAAACCAAATCGCAGGCCAGCGTCCAGCGCGCGTGACTGCTACGCTGCCGGCATGAGCTACGAGCTTTATTACTGGCCAGGGATCCAGGGCCGCGGCGAGTTTGTCCGCCTGGCGCTGGAAGACGCGCAAGCCGACTACATCGACGTCGCGCGCGGTCGCGGTGGCATGGCCAGGATGCAGCGCCTGCTGGCCGACGCGACGCCCGGGCGCGCGCCCTTCGCTCCACCGTGCCTCCAGGCCGGCCGGCAGACCATTGCGCAGACCGCGAACATCCTGCTGTTCCTCGGGCCGCGCCTTGGCCTGGCACCACGCAGCGAAGCCGGGCGCCTGTGGGCGCACCAGCTGCAGCTGACGATCAGCGACCTCGTGGCCGAAGTCCACGACACGCACCATCCGATCGCGGGTTCCTTGTACTACCAAGACCAGCGCCGCGAGGCCAAACGCCGCAGCCGCCATCTCATCCGCGAACGGTTGCCGAAGTACCTTGGGTATTTCGAGCGGGTGTTGGCCGCGCGGCCGCGCGCCCGCTGGCTCACCGGCAATGCGGCAAGCTACGCCGACCTGTCGCTGTTCCAGTTGCTGGAAGGGCTGCGCTTTGCGTTCCCGCGCGCCATGCAGCAGATTGAACCGTCGCTGCCGCTTGGCGTGGCGTTGCACGACCGCGTCGCGGCACGCCCGCACGTCGCCGCGTACGTCGCTTCGCCGCGGCGCACACCCTTCAACAACGACGGCATTTTCCGGCACTACCCCGAACTTGACGGCTGACCCTCAGCCACTGGTGGCGGGTGCGCTGGCAGGCGGCGCCTTGCGCGGATTGCCCCACTTGTAGATGTCGTAATACACCGGGGCCACCGGGCCCTGCCGCGCATCGTGCATCAGGCTGCCGCTGGGGCTGCCGTAGTAATAGGTCTGGGTGATACCGTGCTTGGGTGTGATGCGCACCATGTAGACCTTGCCGCCGCGGCGGTATTCCACGACGGTGTCGCCCGCGGCGTCGGTTTGCGTGGTCACGTTCGTGCTGTCGCCGTGACCGGCCTGCTGACGCGCAGCCGGTGCGACGGACGGCGGAATGCCGGTGTCCGGCAACGGCACCGATTGCGGCTTGGCGCCTGGATCATTGATACCCGGCGGCGGCAGCGCCGAGCCGGCTGGCGGCGGCGCCGATGCGGCCGCCAACACGTCCTGCGCGCGCGCGACGGACAGGCCCAGCAGCAGTGCACAGGCAACCAGCGATATCAGTAGTTTCACGTTGCATCTCCCGAACGGTGACCCGCCACGCCAGCATACACGCGGCGCGGGCCGGCAACGTGCGTGCGACAATCACGGCATGGCAAAACTTACCCTCATCGACGGTTCCAGCTACCTGTACCGGGCTTTCCACGCGCTGCCGCCGCTCACCAACGCCGCTGGCGAGCCCACCGGTGCGCTGCTCGGCGTCATCAACATGCTGCACGCGATCGTCGCCGAGCGCCCGGATTTCACCGCCTTCGTGATCGACGCCCACCGGCGCTCGTTCCGCAACGACCTGTACCCCGAGTACAAGGCCAACCGGCCACCGATGCCCGACGAACTGCGGGCCCAGGTCGGCCCGCTGCTGGAAGCCGTGGCGGCGCTGGGGTTTCCGATCCTGCGGGTGGATGGCGTCGAAGCCGACGACGTGATCGGCACGCTGGCCACGCAAGCGGCCGCGGACGGGATCGAAGTCGAGGTCTCCACCGGCGACAAGGACTTTGCCCAGCTCGTTGGTCCCAAGGTCATTCTGGTCAACACCATGTCGCACACGCGCATCGGCCGGGCCGGCGTGATCGACAAATTCGGTGTGCCGCCCGAACGCATCGTCGATTACCTCGCGCTCATGGGTGATGCCGTCGACAACATTCCCGGTGTACCGAAATGCGGCCCGAAGACCGCGGCAAAATGGCTGAACGAGTACGGCTCGCTGGACGGGGTCATCGCACACGCCAGCGAGATCAAGGGCAAGATCGGTGAAAACCTGCGCGCGGCCTTGCCGCAGCTGCCGCTGTCGCGGCAGCTCGCCACCATCAAGCTGGACGTCGCATTGGACGAAGGGCCCCGCGATCTCATCTTGCGTCCGCGCGACACTGACACGCTGCGCCGGCTCTATACCCGTTACGAGTTCCGGCAGGGGCTGAAGCACCTCGATGCAGCCCCAGCGCCCGCGCCGAACCCGCCTGCGCCGCCGGCCGCCGCACGGGGCGACACGCCGGCAACGTTGGATGCCAGCCCGCATCCAAACGGCGAACAACAGCCACCCCGCGCGCCCGACGTGCCTTTCGCCGTCCGCGCCGGGCCCGCGCAGCCAGGCGCCTACGAGCTCGTCACCACCCCCAAACAACTGACCGCGTGGATCACGCGCCTGCGCCGCGCCGGCCTCGTCGCCTTCGACACCGAAACCACCGCGCTGGATCCCATGCAGGCCGACCTCGTCGGTCTGTCGTTTGCGGTTGAGGCCGGTACGGCGTGCTACATCCCGGTCGGACATACCTACCCCGGCGTACCCGCGCAGCTGGACCGCGGCGCGGTGCTCGCCGCGCTCCGGCCGCTGCTGGAAGATCCCGCTTGCCGCAAGGTCGGCCAGCACGCCAAGTACGACTGCAACGTGCTGTCCCACTACGCGATCAACGTGCAAGGCATCGCGTTTGACACGATGCTGGAATCCTACGTGTTGAATCCGACCGCCAACCGCCATGACATGGACACGCTGGCCAAGCGCTGGCTGCACTACGACACGGTGCATTTCGAGGACGTTGCCGGCAAGGGCGCCAAGCAGATTTCCTTTGCCGCGGTCGAGCTTGATACCGCCTGCCGCTACGCCGCGGAAGACGCCGACATCACCCTGCGGTTGCACCAGGCGCTGTGGCCGGAACTGGCACAACAACCCGCGCTGCAAAGGGTTTTCACCGACATCGAGATGCCGCTGGTGCCAGTGCTGGCGCGGATGGAGCAACGCGGCGTACTGATCGACGTCGATACGCTGCGCCGGCAGAGCCAGCAGCTTGGCAAGGAGATGCTTGCGCTGCAGGCGCAAATGCACGCGCTGGCCGGGCGTGAATTCAATGTCGATTCGACCAAGCAGCTGCGCGAATTGCTGTTTGACGAACTGGGCCTGCCGGTCAGGCTGAAGACCCCCACGGGCCAGCCGTCCACCAACGAGGAGGCGCTGGAAACGATCGCCGACCAGCACGAACTGCCGCGCCTGATCCTCGATTACCGCCGCTGCGCCAAGCTGCGCTCGACCTACACCGACAAGCTGCCCGAAATGGTCAATCCACGCAGCGGCCGCGTGCACACAAGCTACCACCAGGCGGCGGTTGCGACCGGGCGCCTGTCCTCGACCGATCCCAACCTGCAGAACATTCCGGTACGCACCGAGGAGGGCCGCCGCATCCGCGAGGCGTTCATCGCACCTGCGGGCTGGTGCGTCATGGCCGCCGACTATTCCCAGGTCGAACTGCGCATCATGGCGCACCTGTCGGGTGACCCGGGGTTGAACCGTGCGTTTCACCACGGCGAGGACGTCCACCGCGCCACGGCGGCCGAGGTCTTCGGGGTCGCGATCGGTGAGGTCACGTCCACCCAGCGGCGCATCGCCAAGATGATCAATTTCGGGCTGATGTACGGCATGAGTGCGCACGGACTTGCGCAACGGCTGGGCATTCCGCGCAGTGAGGCGGCCGAGCACGTCCAGCACTACTTTGAACATTATCCCGGCGTCAAGGACTACATGGACGCAACGCGCGAACAGGCCAAGCGTGATGGTTATGTGGAAACGTTGTTTGGCCGGCGTTTGTACCTCGAGGCCATCCACGCGCGCAGCGCGTCGCAACGCGCGGGGGCCGAACGCGCCGCGATCAACGCGCCCATGCAAGGCACCGCCGCCGACATCATCAAGCGCGCGATGATCGCGGTCGACGCCTGGTTGTTGCATGAACGTGACGACGACGCCCACATGCTGATGCAGGTCCACGATGAACTGGTGTTTGAAGTCCGCACCAACGCCGTCGATGCGGTGCGCGAGGGCGTGCGCGCGCGGATGCAGGGCGCGGCGGAACTCAGCGTGCCACTGCTGGTCGGAATTGGCACCGGCGCCAACTGGGACGAGGCCCACTGAGCCGGTTGGCGGGCGCTGCAACGCAACGTTTCTGTAACGCTTGCACCGAATCGCGACGGGCATCACGTTCGTGCCCGCAAAAAGCCATAACCGCGCCAGCATTTGGACGGCCAAACCATGACTAAAGTCATGCACGGACCGCTGCGTGAACGATGCCTAAATTCTTTTGGATTCTTTTCGGAAAGAGTTTGAACTTCGGGGCACCGACCCCATCTAAGGTTTCGGACGCACGCAACGGCGTCCCGGTTCACTCACCTCCCTGAGCGAACCCCCGGAGTCGAACCCCTCCCCAGGTTTGGCTCCGCCCGCCCCGAGAGCTCCCCCTGGCTCTCGGGGCATTTTATTTTGGGGCCGGCGAAGTCGCGCCTGGCTGCCCGCGCAGCATCAGGCCGAAATCGCGAGCCGTTCCGAACGGTACACCCAGGCCGTGATGACACCGAGAACGGCGGCGAACGCAAACCCGCACACCAGGGCGAGCGCAATGTCACCTGCGCGCACCGTCCCGCCGCGCAACAGGTCGCTGATGCCGATCTGCTGGCCGAGCAGCGGCACCGCATACATCCAGTGCGCGGGCTTCACCGGCAACAGGCTCATCAGGAGCGAAGGCAGGATCGGAATCAACATCAACAGGCCAAGGTAGGTCTGCGCCTCGCGGTAACTCTTGGCGAAGGCGGAAACCAGGGTTTCCAGTACCGCGAACACAGCGACCAGCGGCAGCTCCAGCAGCATCGCACCGGCCACGAAGGCCAGGCCGAGGTTGAACGCCATCCCAAGCTTCTCGGCTGGCAGGAACAGGCTTGCCACCACGAACGCCACCGCGGTCAGCGCCAGGCTCGCCAGCGAGAACGAACAGATCGCACCCAGCTTGCCGGCGAGGATGCGCCAACGCGCCACCGGGTTGGCGAACAGGGGTTCCAGCGATTGGCGTTCGCGTTCACCGGCGGTGAGGTCAATCGCGAGGTACATGCCGCCGATGTAGACCGCGAGCACGAAGAAGTACGGCACGATGCCGAGCAGCGTGCCCGCCCGCGATTGCGGCGTCGACTGGTCGCGCCGGCTCACGACGAGCGGCGTACCGACGCTGGGCGCGAGGCCACGGGCCAACAGGCGCAAGGTGCCCTGCTCGCGCCCGTAATGCTGCAGCATCGCGATCACGCGGCTGACCGACGAACCCGCGCCCTGCTGCGACGCGTCGTAGATCACCTCGACCTGCGCCGGTTCGCCCCGGGTCCACGCGTTGCGGTAAGCGGCTGGAATGCGCAGCACCACATCGGCATCGCGCTCACGCACCGCCCGGTCCGGATCGGACAGCGGCGGCTCGGGCACCAGGCCCTGCTGGCGCAGCGCCGCGATCAGGTTGGGCGCGTATTGCGCGCCGATCACCGGCACCTTCAGCGGCCCTTCGGCATGCTTCATCTGCTGGCCGACCATCACGTTCAGCATGACCACGAACAGCACCGGGCCGATCAATGGCGCGTAGACCAGCGCGCTCAGCACGGTGCGCTTGTCGCGCAGGTTCTCGCGGACTTCCTTCCACCACACGGTCAGCAGTGCGTTCATGCGGCGCTCCCCGGCGCAAGAAACGGTTCCAGACTGGGCGCTTTCATGCGGCCAGTCCTTCTTCGCTGCCGATCAGCTTGACGAACGCATCCTCAAGGTTGGCCGCCCCGGTTTGCCCGCGCAGCGCGTCGGGCGTTTCATCGGCCACCACGCGGCCCGCCGCGATCACCACGATGCGGTCACACAGCAGCGCCACCTCCTGCATGATGTGGCTGGAAAAGAGCACGCAGCGCCCTTCGGCCTTCAGGTTGCGGATGAACGTACGCAGGCCACGCGTAGCCATCACGTCGAGGCCGTTGGTGGGTTCATCGAGGATCACGTTGCGGGGGTCGTGTACGAGCGCGCGCGCGATGGCGGTCTTGACCCGCTGCCCCTGGGAGAAGCCTTCGGTGCGGCGATCGAGGATGTCATGCATGTCCAGCGCGTCGGCCAGCTGCGTGCGGCGCGCGCGCAACAACGCGCCATCGAGCCCGTGCAGATGCGCAAAGTAGTCGATGTTCTCGCGCGCCGTCAGGCGCTTGTACAAGCCGCGTGCATCGGGCAACACGCCAAGCCGCCGCCGCACCGCCAGCGGATCGACGGCCGCGTCGATGCCGTCCACCAGCACCTGCCCGGCGTCGGGCTGCATCAAGGTGTACAGCATCCTCAACGTGGTGGTCTTGCCGGCGCCATTGGGGCCGAGCAGGCCGGTGATTTCGCCGTCGTGCGCCGTGAACGTTGCCCCGTCGACGGCCTTCACCGCGCCGAAGGCCTTGTGCAAACCCTTCACTTCGATCATGGCGCCGCTCCGTTGAAGGTGACGAATGCAGGAAGCGGGCCGAGGCGCTTGAGGCACTGGGCATCGAGCGTTTTCGGCTGCAGCTTGTCGATGAAGCGAGCGACCAGCCGCGGCATGCACCCGGCATTGATGGCCTCGGCGTGGCCAAGCCCCTTGACCACCAGTGAACGCCCGTCGGACAGGCCTTTCAGCACTTGGGCAGCGAACGCGGGCGGCGTTACCGGATCGCGTTCGCCGGAAACCAGCAAGGTCGGGATCGACGCTTGGAACGGCGCATGAAACCCGGCCGGCATGGGCCCGTGCGGCCACGCACCGCATTCGGCGGCGAGATCCTGGATGAAGTTGCCACCCAGCAGCAGACCCGCATCCTGCGGACGGGGCGTCAACAACGGCGCGTCCTCGGTGCAAATCACCGACAGCTGCATGCCGCCCTGCACCGATTGCGACAAATCAGCGCTCAGGATTCTGGACTGCCCGAGCAGCGGCGCGTCGTTGCCGTGCGTGGCCTCGGTGACCGCCAATGGCAGCAACGCCGCGGTCGCCGTGCTGTAGGAAAACATCCGCACCACGCCGGCCAGGGTGTCGGCGTCGAGCGTTTCGGTGACGGGTTTGAAGCTGCGCGGATCGGCGAACGTGGCCGCGTGCGGCGGCTGCGCCTTCAGCCTGGCGTACAAGGTGTAAAGGGTGGCATACCAGTCGCCAAACGCTCCTTTGCACGCAGGCGCGGCGCTGCAGGCGGCGGCCTGCAGCTGCAGCGAACGCTGCAGGGTCCTTGCAAACGTCTCGCCCAGGACCAGTTCATTTGGCACCACGCCGTCCAGCACCATGCCGCGTACCGCGTCCGGATGCGCCGCCGCATAATGTTGCGCCACGCGGGTACCATAGGAAACCCCGACCAGATCGAGCCTGGGTGCGCCCAGTGCGCGCCGCACCGCATCGAGGTCTGCCACCGCGTCGGTCGTGGTGTAGTCGCGTGGATCGGCAGTTTTTTCGACCTCGGTCGCGCACGCACGAACCTGGTCGGCAAGCTGCGCGGACGTTGCGGTGCCGGTCAACCGGCTCAGCGCCTTTTGCGCTGTCGGACAGTCGAGTGGATGTGAGCCACCGGTGCCGCGCTGGTCAAGCAACAGCACGTCGTGGCGCTTCAGGAGCGGCGCAAAGGCAGGCGCAAGCTCGGGGTAGGACTGGATCGCCGACTGCCCGGGACCACCCGCGAGATACACCACCAGATCCTGGTCCGGCACCTCGGAATCAGACTTCACGATGGCGAGTTTCAACTCGATCGTGCGCGCCTCGGGGTCTGCGCGATTCTCCGGCACCCGGAACACCGTGCAGTACGCCGGCGTGGTCACCGCCGAACCGGGTTGCTGCAACGCGCACGCGGTCAACGTGAGCCGGCCCATGCGCAACGTCGCCGGCGGCGCGGGCTTGACCGGCTTGGCTGGCCTGACGGGAGTCGTGCCGGCTGTACCGGTGACGACCTGCGCATGCGGCTGCGGATGTTGCCTGCCCCACGTCTGCCAACTGAAATAGCCGATCGCGGCGACAACCACAACCACCCGCACGATCATGCGCGCATTCATCTTCATTCAACGTGCCTCATCGGGATCGAACATCGCTTCGATGCGTCGCCGGAACACTTTCCCCAGTTTGAACGCCAACGGCAGGCTGGGATCGCGCTTGCCGTTCTCGATCGCGTTCACCGTTTGCCGCGACACGTCCAGGCGATCGGCCAGTCCGGCCTGCGACCAGCCGCGCGCTTCCCGCAATTGGCGTATCCGGTTTTGCATGCGCCGGTAGTTGGTTCCAGGCTGGGCGTGTCAAGCGCACTTTACACGGGCAGCCCGGGCGGCGGCATCGGCCTTTGCCGCGTCCCGTAAAATCCCGCACATGCTGATTGCCTTCAACAAACCGTTCAACGTCTTGTGCCAGTTCACCGACCGCAGCGCGACGCCGCGCCGCACGCTGGCCGAGTTCGGCTTTCCGCCCAGGGTCTACCCGGCCGGCCGGCTGGATTTTGACAGCGAGGGCCTGCTGCTCCTGACCGCCGACGGCGCGCTTGCACACCGCCTCACCGATCCCCGCTGCAAGCGCCCGAAGACCTATCTGGTGCAGGTGGAAGGCGTGCCAACTGCCAGCGCGCTGGCGCGTCTGCGCAGCGGCGTGGAACTGCGCGACGGCGTGACGCGTCCCGCGCGCGTGCGGACACTGGATGCGCCGCCGGCGTGGCTATGGCCGCGCGAACCTCCGGTACGGTTTCGCAAGACCGTCCCGGATGCATGGCTCGAACTTGTCATCACCGAAGGCCGCAACCGCCAGGTGCGCCGGATGACCGCGGCCGTTGGGCTGCCAACGCTGCGCCTGGTGCGCACGCAGACGGCTGGCCTGGCCCTGGACGGGTTGGCACCGGGGGCGCAGCGCCGCGTGCCCGAACCACCATTGGCGTGACCGCGCGCGGTGATCGCCGCGTCTATGCATCCAACCGGAAAAACTGGCGTGCGGTCGCGGTTGCGTTGGCAGCCGTCACCGCAGGCGCTTCACCGCGAAGCGTCGCCACCACCGCGCAGATGTGCGCAAGGTACAGCGGTTCATTGCGTCGCGCCGCTGGCTGCGGCCTGAGATCACGCGGCAGCAGGTAGGGCGCGTCGGTTTCCAGCATCAGGCGGCCGGCTGGAATGTCGCGCACCAAATCGCGCAGGTGCGTCCCGCGCCGTTCGTCGCAGACCCAGCCGGTGATGCCGATGTGGCAATCGAGATCGAGATAATCGAACAGCGCCCGCCGTGTGTCGGTAAAGCAATGCACGACGACGGCCGGCACGCGGTCGCGTGCGGCTTTCAGCAGCGCCAGGAAGTCCGCGTGCGCATCGCGCTGGTGCAAAAACAGCGGCATCTGCAGCTCGACGGCGATGGCGAGCTGCTTCTCGAACGCGGCCTGCTGCGCCGGTCGCGGCGACAGGTCGCGAAAATAATCGAGCCCCGTCTCGCCCACCGCGACGACTTCCGGCTCGCGCGCCAACGCACGCAACAACGCATCGGTGTCGGCACCGTAGTCACCCGCGTGGTGTGGATGCACGCCCGCGGTCGCATGCAACCTGTCCGGGTGCGCGCGTGCCAGCGCCAACGCCCGCACGCTGTCGGTGCGCGAGGCCCCGGTTACGACCATCTGCGCGACGCCCGCCGCAACAGCGCGCTGCAACACCGCATCCAGGTCGTGCCGGAACGATTCGTGCGTCAGGTTGGCACCAATGTCGATGAGTTGCATGACGGTTTGCGGAAACAGGACGAGCCAGCGTAGCAAAACGACGCTGCGCCACAACGGGCTGCCCTGTCCAACATCGGATGAGTCTGGGCGGAGGTAGCGGGTCGTCGATCGTCCGGAGATGATCTTGACCCTGCATGACGATCCGCGCACCAGCCTGGAGAGCCTGGAACAGTTATGGCCGGTACCGCCGGCCTGGTCCCACGGGTCGCCGCGGCGACGGAAGCAGAGCGTCAGGTGCACGTCCTGGCCGTGCTGCGCCGGTTCCGCTACGTGACCCTCACGCGATCCGAGAAGGGGCTGGTGATTCGCTACCTGCAGCACACGGGCGGCTACTCGCGCCAGCAACTCGGCCGGTTCATTGCGCGGTACCGCACGCGTGCGCCGTTGGGCCAACGCAAGCCGCCCACCCCGGCTTCAATGGACGCTATACCGACGCTGACGTCGTGAGCCTGGCCAAGCCCGGCGCCATGCACGAGAACCTCGGCGGTCCCGCGACCCGGCACCTGTGCCCGCGTGCATGCGGGGTGTACCACGACGCGCGCTACCGACGTCTGGCAGCGATCTCGGTGGCGTACCTCTACAACCTGCGCCACCAGCGCCGCTATCGCCAGGCCCGCGGCCACTGGAAGTCCACCGCCTGAGCGGCGCCAACCGTATGCGACGGCGTGTCCTGAGGACGATAACGACAAAGGCCCCGCCGTGAGCGTTTCAAGTTGCGGGTCGCATGTGGTCAGCTTCTGGCAATCGGTAACGACCGTTTGAAAACGGGAGATGACGGCCGCCGATGCACTGCAGTGGATGCACAAACCCCGCAGGCGCCCCGACAATGGCGGAATGCCTGGGCCCTTTCCCATCACCCCCCTGGTGCCGCGCATCCGCGCCAGCCTGGCGGCATACCCGCGTCTGGTCCTGACCGCGCCACCGGGCGCCGGCAAGACCACCCAGGTACCGCCCGCTTTGCTCGACGCACCGTGGCTGGCCGGCCGACAGGTCGTGCTGCTGGAACCCCGTCGGATCGCGGCGCGCGCGGCGGCGGCGTTCATGGCCGCAGAACGCGACGAGGCCGTGGGACAAACCGTCGGTTACCGGATCCGCTTTGAAACCCGGGTGTCGGCCGCGACGCGCATCCTGGTCGTCACCGAGGGCATCCTGACCCGCATGCTGCAGGACGACCCGGAACTGCCCGCCGTCGGCGCGATCATCTTCGATGAGTTCCACGAACGGCATCTGGCCGGCGACCTGGGTGCGGCGTTGGCGCTCGACGTGCAGGCCGCGCTTCGCCCCGACCTGCGCTTGATCGTGATGTCGGCCACGCTCGACGATGCCCGGATCGCACCATGGTTCGACGCACCGGTTTTGCGCAGTGAAGGCCGCGCGTTTCCGGTGCGGGTCGAGCATCCCCCCGCGCGGCGTGACGAGCCGCTGCCCGCCCAGGTGGGCCGCAGCGTCCAACGGGCACTCAGCGAAACCAACGGCGACGTGCTGGTGTTCCTGCCGGGGCGGCGCGAAATTGCGCAGACGCAGCGGATGTTGCAACAAACCCTCTCCCTTCGGGAGAGGGTGGCCGACCTGCAGGCGCCGGGAGCGCCTGCGGAACAGCGAAGCTGGCCCCAAAGGGGCGAGCGCCACGGGTGGCGCGAGTCAGGCCGGGTGAGGGTTCGGGAACGCGCACCAGATCCGAACCCTCGCTCCAACCCCTCTCCCGAAGGGAGAGGGGTATTTCGCGCCAGCATCGAAATCCTGCCGCTGCACGGCGAGCTGTCCATGGCCGACCAGCAGGCTGCACTGACACCGGCCGAACCAGGCACCCGGCGCGTGATCCTTGCGACCAACGTCGCCGAGTCATCCATCACGGTGCCCGGGATTCGTGCGGTGGTCGACGGCGGCCTTGCGCGCGAGCCGCGGTTCGACCCGAACTCGGGCCTGACGCGGCTTGCCACCATCAGCATTTCGCAAGCGTCGGCCGAGCAGCGCGCGGGACGCGCGGGCCGCGTTGCGCCGGGCGTCGCATACCGCTTGTGGCCGGAAAGCCAGCGGCTGGAACCGGCGCGCACGCCGGAAATCGCGCAGGTGGAACTGTCGGGCCTCGCGCTGGAACTGGCTGCCTGGGGCATTGGCGCGGACATCGCGGCCCTGCACTGGTTGGACCCGCCCCCGGCGGGCGCGCTGGCGCAGGCACGCGAACTGTTGCAACGCCTTGGCGCGCTGGATACGGACCTGCGCATCACCCCCGCCGGCCGCGCGCTGTTGCAACTTGGCACAACGCCGCGCCTGGCCGCGGCGGCACAAGCGGCGCCGCACCCGCTGCGCGCGTTGGTGGCCGACCTGCTGGCGATACTGGAAGCACGCTCGCCGCTGCGTGGTGCATTCAACGACGACCTGCGCGTACGCATCGCTGCCCTGCACCGCTTCCGCGACGGTGGCGCACGCGCGGCGCGTGACGCCAACGCGGGCGCGCTCGCCGCGATCGAGCAGGCCGCACGCGGATGGCGCAAGCGGCTCGACGTACGCCATGCCGTCAGCGGAGCACCGAATGCACTCAGCGTCGGCAACCTGCTGCTGCATGCGTTTCCGGATCGCGTGGCCAGGCGGGACGCGGACGATCCGCGCCGGTACCTGCTGGCCAACGGGCACGGCGCACGGCTGCACGAAGCGTCCGTGCTGTTTGGCGAACCCTGGCTGATCGTCGCGGAGGCCCGCTTCGACGCGCGCGACAGCCTGATCCTCGCGGCCGCACCATTCGACCCGGCGCTGCTCGTGCGTGCGTATCCGCGGCGCATCGTGCATGAACGCAGGGTGCGGCAAAATGCGAGCGGCACCGTGGAAGCCTTCGAGGTGGCGCGCTTCGACGCGATCGTCATGGAGCGCAAGGGCGTTCCGCCGACCGCCGACGACGCACTGCCGGCGCTGCTGGCGACCATCCGCGCACACGGGATCGACGCGTTGCCGTGGACCGGCGCCGCGCGGCAGCTGCGTCAGCGCATCGCCTGGCTGCATGCGGCACTGCCCGAAACGAACCTGCCCGAGGTTTCCGACGCCGCGCTGCTGGCTACCCTCGAGAGCTGGCTGGCGCCGACGCTGTATGGCAAACGCAAGCTCGGCGCGTTGACCCCGGCAGCGCTGTCGAACGCGTTCGCGTCGCTGCTCGACTACCGCCAGCGCCAGCTGCTGGATACCGCCGCGCCCGAGGCAATCACGGTACCCAGCGGGCGGGCGTACCGGCTCGATTACAACACCGACGCACAAGGATCAGACACCGCCGCCTCGCCGGTGCTCGCGGTGAAACTGCAGGAACTTTTTGGCCTGGCCGAAACCCCACGGGTCGCCCATGGCCGCATGCCGGTGACGCTGCATCTGCTGTCGCCGGCGGGCCGCCCGATCCAGGTTACGCAGGATCTGCGCGGGTTTTGGGATCACACCTACGCAGAGGTGAAAAAGGAACTGAAGGGGCGCTATCCCAGGCACCCGTGGCCGGATGATCCGTGGAACGCGGTGCCAACGCACCGCACCAAACGCCGCTCGTAGAACGCAGAACCGCCTCCTCTCGCACTGCGCGCGTCCGCTACGCTCCGCCCTTGGTTCCGAAGGCGGAAGAAAATCATCCCTTCCGTGAGAAGAGGTCGACGCGTCAGCACCGGGGGAACGCGGACATGCGCAGGTTGGGGTGAACGTGTGCCAAAGACCATCCCCCTCAATCCCCCTTCGTTCCGAAGGGGGAAAGACCCAGCCAGTCACCCCCTTCGTTCCGACGAGGGAAGACCCAGCCAGTCACCCCCTTCGTTCCGACGCGGGAAGACCCGCCCAGTCATCCCCTTCGTTTCGAAGGGAGAAGACCCGCCCAGTCATCCCCTTCGTTCCGACGAGGGAAGACCCGCCCAGTCACCCCCTTCGTTTACGAAGGGGGTCGCGCCGCGGGCGCGGGGGGATGCCCCGCCATCAATCGCTGTTTTTCTGCCATGACGCCGGGCCGACCGGACCGCCGCCGTACTTGCCGAACGCACTCGGGTAACGCTGAACCACCGGCTTGCCGTCGGCCCCCAGCGCGGGCGAGCGCGTGAAGCTGCCGGCAAAGCCCGGGAACTCCACCGGGCTCTCCCAGCCGTCTGCACTCACGGCGGAAACGCCAAAGAAGAAATCATCCAGGATGACGTTTTTGACCACCGCCGAGTCCTTGCCGTCCGCCGCCTGCATGTGCTGCCACTGCGGTGCGGTCGTCGCGCGCCACCAGATGTTGTAGCTGGCCGCACCCTTGACCGGCTTCCAGTTGAGGGTCGTGTCGTAGGCCACCGCGCCCTTGCCCGTGAGACCGGCCGGCGGCTCCGGCGCCATCGCCAACGAGGCCATCGTGATCGCGTCCAGACGCGTGACGTTGGCGAGGTAGTCAAAGTCCACCCATTTCACGACGTCGCCGTAATGCACGCCGTTTTCAACGCGTACATATTGGTGTTGGCGATCGTAGTCCTCGTTCGATTCGGACAGGCGCACCGCCGGAAAGCCCTGTTCAAGGAACGGCACCTGGTCGCCCGAGCGGCCCCAGCGATCGGTGCGATAGATCATTTCGACGTGAAAATCATCGAGATATTGCGCCGCCAGGACTTGCATGTAACGCGCGAGGTTGCGCGAAGGCGAATCCACGCCGCCGCCGTGGTAGCGGCGATACGCCGCTTGCTTCAGCGTCTCGTTGGCCTTGGTGCCTTCCGAGAATACGCGAATGGTGTGCGGGTCGTACACGCCGTTGCCGCCGTGGTCGTTGCCCACCATGTCGTTGTTGAGGTCGGCCTCGACGTTCCAACCCTGATCGACCGCGTACTGCGCGATGATGCGGCCGCCGTAGAGGCCCTGTTCCTCGCCATCGTCGGCGGAATACACCAGCGTCGCCGGGAATTTGTACTTGGACAACACGCGCGCCGTTTCCAGCAGCGCCGCCACGCCCGCGGCGTCATCGTTCGCGCCCGGCGCACCGCCCGTCGCATCCATCACGTTGTTGTTGCGCGAATCCAGATGCGCGGTGATCACGATCACGCGACTGGGATCAGCGGTGCCGCGCTGGATCGCGACGACATTCTTTACCTCGGCGCCGGCCTTCGGCATCCGCGGACCGTTGAATGCCTGTGCCGGCTCGACGATGGCCAGGCAACCGTTGCAGGCTTTGGAAATGGCCGCGAAGCGCGCCTTGACCCAGCGCCGCGCGGCACCGATGCCGCGGGTCTTCGAGGTGGTGGTGGAAAGCGTATGGCGGGTACCAAACGCCACCAGCGCGACATCGGTCGCATGCAGGTTCGAAGCCTGGACTGCGCCGGCGATCGCCCGCAATTGGGGATGCATGTTGACGGGCGGCGGCGCCGCTGCGACAACGCCGGTAACCAACGCGCCGGCCACCAGCGCGGACAACCAACCGAGACGCGGCATGATCCTTCCCTCCAAGGATGATCCACCGAGCCTAGTCCGTTGCCGGCGGGCCCGCATGTGACAGAGGTCAGCGGCGCGCTGCCCCCAGCACCGCAGCCGCGTGCCACGCGGCAATGCGATGGTCACCGGAAAGGACGTAGGGCCAGGTCTTCAACGGCGCCACGGACTTTGGTTCGTCGTGGCGGCCGGTCGTCAGCAGAATGCCGTTGGGGTGCGCCCGGCACCAGGCCTGCACCGCGGTGCCGGCAATCCACGGCACCGGCTCGCGCAGGCGCCCGCTGTAGCCAAACAGGCCATTGGCAGGTTCGATGGTCGCCAGCGGTATCCGCGCCTCCAAGGTCTGGCGTACGAACCCGGCTTCCGGCGCCACATCCAGCGCGGGCCAGTACGCGAACGCCCCCGCGAGCGCCGTCGCCGACAGCAACGCGGTGGCGTACAACGCGAGTCCGCGCACGTCGCGCCCCCAGCCGCACCACACGCCCAGTATCACCGCCACCGGCACCAGTGCCAGACCCGCCACCGCCGGCCGCACCGGAACAGCAAACTGCGCGGCCGCCAGCCACGGCAGCCCCGCGATGCCGACCGCAGCCACCAGCGCAAGCACCGCCAGCCAGGCGCGCCTGACGCCGGCCCCTGCCTGCTGCAGCAGCCACGCGCCGGCCAAGGCCCACGCCGGCAGCAGCGGCAACAGGTAATGGATCTGCTTGCCGCTGATCGCGCAGAAGCCCACGAACGGCAGCACCCACCAGCACGCAAGAAAAACCCCAAGGCGGCTGCGCCACAACCCCGCCCACGCCGCCCACGGCGCACGCAGCGTCAGCAGCCACGGCAATACCAGCACCGGTACCAATGGCAGGTACCACCACCACGGCCGCCGGTGCGCGAAACTGTCGACCACGCGTCCCGTGACCTTGTCCAGCAGCGGCTGCCAGTACGCCGGTCCCGCGTACCACGCGGCCGGCAGCAGCCAGCACGCGACGATCAGCACGCCAAGCAGCAAACCTGCGAGCAGCGCGAGGTACCAGCGCGCCTTGTGCGCGCGCGCGGTTGCGCTCCACAGCGGCGCCAGCATTGCCAGCGCAAATACGTGCAGCAACATGACTGGCCCCTTGGCCAGCAGGCCGAGTCCGAGCATGACGCCCAGCGCGGCCATCCCGCGTTTCCATTTGCCGGCGTCCAGGTCCAGCAGCGCGTGTACGGCGCCGAGCACGCACAGCGCGAGCAGCAGGTCGAACATGATCGCGGTCGCAAATACCGTGAAACCAAGGCAGCCCGCCAGCAACCACAGCGCGGCATCGGCGCCGCGCGCATCCAGACCAAGCCGCGCGCCCAGCCGGCGCGTGCCCAGCAACACGCCAAGCGCAATGATCAAGGCTTCGACGCGCGCCACGAAGGTGTAAACGCCGGCCAGCTTCCAGCCGCCCGCGATCAGCCAGAAGAGCAGCGGTGACTTGTCCGAATACCACGCGCCATCGATGGTCGGCACCAGCCACTGGCCGGAGCCGAGCATGTTCCACGCAACCGTGAGGTAACGGGTTTCATCGATCGGAACCGGTGGCAGCAGCAGCGCCAGTGGCAGCAGCAGCGCCAGCCACAGCGCCGGTCCGTAGACCGTCGAGCGTGCCGGGTGACCTGTAATGGATGACGCCTTCATCAGGACGGGATCTTCAATTCGGCGGTCGTCGCAACCTGCGCCACGCTGACCGATTCGGCTTTCCGGAACCTTGTCGCACGCCGCTACCCGGCCACCGGCACCGGGTGTGGCGCGTGCGGGTATCGTTTCGGGTGGTTATGATTTTTGTGCCGGCCAGACTGCCGCGCGCTGCCCCCAAGCCGCCATCCCGCGTACGGGTCGCTCCGCGTCGGCACGGCAGCTGAAAGCCGAGCACCTGCAGGTTCAGCATACAGGTTCATCGCCGCGGGGATGCCGCTGGCCAAACCCGGCGGAGCGCCCACGCCCCGCGGCGCCCCTCAGTCGCGGGTGTAGGCATACGCCCGCAAAAACATGTCCACCGTGGCCTCAAGGTGCGCCTCGGTTTCGGCGGGCGTGGGACGGCCGCAGCCAAACAGCATCCGCGAATGATGCTGGCCTTTCAGCAAGGCAAAAAACTGGCTGGCGGCGCGGTGGGTATCGGCAATGTCAAGCTGCCGGGCCGCGACTTCCTTGCCCAGCATCTCGGCCAGCGCCGCTTGCACCTGCACGGGGCCGGCTTCCCAGAACAATTTGGCAAGCTTGGGCGAATGTTGCGAACTTGCCACCAGCGTGCGATGCATGCCGAGCGCGCCCTCGCTCATCATCAGGCCGAAAAACGCGCGTGCCACCCGGAGCAGCTGCCCGCGCACCGGCGCATTCACATCGACCGCAAACGGCTCACCCGGCAGCAATGCGTCGCACTTGCAGCGAATCGTCTCGATGAACAGCGATTCCTTGTCGCCGAAATGGCTGTATACCGTGAGCTTGGAGACGCCGGCCTCGGCCGCAATCGCGTCCATGCTGGTGCCCTCGAAGCCGTGTTCAGGAAACAGGCGCTTGGCCGCTTCCAGAATCGCGGCGCGCTTTTCCAGGTCCTTGGGCCGGCCGGGGCCGTTGCAACGTTCGGGTGACGCATTCATGTGGATTTCAACCTTCAGCCTGCTGCAGGAACTGCAGCGTTATTATACGGACGAGTACACATTTTTCCGCATCCAGCACGCGCGCGGTGCTGTCCGCACTGTCCGCCGGACTGTCCGCGGACACCCAACGGCTGGACTGCGCACCCGTATGTATATGATCCCATTGACATAGCTTCACAAGGCCGGCTGGCACGAATCATGCGTCATGCCGTTGCGGCCGCGTTGACCGGCGTCATGTCAGCGTGGTGACTTCCGGCACTTCGTAGGCGGCGGCACAACGCCCACCCTGTACGCGTTGCCGTGTGCGGCACGCGCGCCTAAGCTTTCAGCATTTTGGACATCGATGGAATGGCAACCGGCATGAACATGAATCTCGAACTCGCCGCCGCGCGGCAAAACATGGTGGAGAACCAGGTGCGTACCTGGGACGTGCTCGACGCCCGCGTGCTCGACGTGCTGGCCAGCTTGCCGCGCGACGCGTTCGTCCCCGAGGCATACACCGCGCTGGCCTACGCCGACGTGATGCTGCCGATCGGCCATGACGAAATCATGCTGAAACCCGTGGTCGAGGGCCGCATCCTGCAAGCGGTGCTGCCGGCCGCCGGCGAGCACGTCCTCGAGATAGGCACCGGTACCGGCTACTTCGCGGCGTGCCTTGGGAAGCTGTGCGGACACGTCACCAGCATCGACCACCGCGCCGAATTCATCACGGCCGCACGCGGCCGCCTGCAGGCGCTCGCCATCGGCAACGTCGACTGCCTGCACGCCGACGCGTTGGCCGGCTACGCGCCGCCACAACCATTCGATGCGATCGTCGTGACCGGCGCGGTCGCGACCCTCCCGCGCGTGTTCGCCGAATGGCTGCACCCGGCGGGCCGGTTGTTCGTCATCCGCGGCCGGTCACCCGCGATGCAGGCCACGCTGCTGCAGCGCGCGCCCGACGGCGGCTGGATCGAAGACCGCCTGTTTGAAACCGACGTGCCCTACCTCGCGGGCGCCGCACCCGAGCGTGCCTTCAACCTGTAAACGGGGCACGCCTGCCCCGGCAAGGAATCCCCGCATGACTTCACACAACGCGTCCCGCCACCCCATCGCGGTCAAGGCCTGCGCCCTCGCCATCGCCGCCGCGCTCGGCTGCGCGCACCTCGCGACCGCGCATGCCGAAAACCTGATGGACGTGTACCGCCAGGCACTCACATCGGACCCGGTGCTGAAACAGGCCGAAGCCGGGCAGCGCATCGGCCAGGCGGGGGCTGCGATCGCGCGCGCGCCGTTGCTGCCGCAATTGAACGGCAACGCGACATTCAGCGATTCACACGGTACCAACTCCAATTCGCAATTGCTCGACACACCCACGGGGCCTGTTTTCCATGGCACCAGCAGCCACCAGAGCGGACGCTCGCGGAACAATTCCCTGACGCTCAACCAGACCCTTTTCAATCTCGGCGAGTTCGAGCAGTGGCGCGCCGGCAAGGCCAGCGCAAACGCGAGTGAAGCCCAGTACACGGCGGCCCAGCAGGACCTGATCCTGCGGGTGGCACAGGCGTATTTCACGGTGCTGACCGACGAAGACCAGCTGAAATTCGCGCAATCGAACGCCGATTCGCTGAAAAAACAACTTGACCAGGCGCAGGCCAAGTACGACGTCGGTTTTGCCGCCATCACCGACGTTGCCGATGCCAAGGCTTCCTACGACACCGCACTGGCGCAGGTGATCGCCGCCAAGAACACCGCGTTCAACGATCGCCAGGCGCTGGCGCAGATCACCGGCCGGCCCGTCGGCGCGCTGGATGTGCTGACCGACAAACTGCCCATGAGTGCGCCCACGCCCGACGACATGGAAGACTGGGTCCAGACCGCCCTGGCGAACAATCCCACCCTGCAGGCCCAGCGCGACCAGTTGCAATCGGCGCAACATGACGTCAACGCCGCGCACTCCGCGCACCTGCCGAGTCTCGGAGCCTCCGTCACCTACTCGCAAAACCCGTCCTGGTCGGGCGCCAGCGACGTCAACACATCCGGGTTGCCGGGCAGTTTCCAGCGCGTGTTGCGCGCGGACAACCGCACGACCGACACCACGGTCGGCCTCGTGCTGACGGTGCCGCTGTTCCAGGGCGGCGGCATCATCGCACGCGAGAAGCAGGCCATCGCCCAGCGCGACCAGTCACGCGACCTGCTGGAGCAGGACCGTCGCGCCACCATCAGCAACACGCGCAACGCGTTCAACGCGATCACCGCGGGCATCAGTTCGGTCCAGGCGCAGAAGGCAGCGGTGGCTTCGGCCAAGACCGCGCTGGACGCAACCCAGGCCGGCTACGAGATCGGCACCCAGACGATCGTCAACCTGCTGATCGCGCAGAGCAATTATTTCTCGGCACTGAGCGCGTACTCGCAGGCGCGCCACGCCTTGGTGATCAACCAGCTCAACCTGAAGTACGCGGCCGGCACGCTGTCGGTGAAAGACCTCGAAGCGGTCAACGCGCTGTTGCTGTAGCCGCGTCGCAACTGCGCGCATAGCGGGCGCGCGCCACGGCCCGCCCCAGCAGTACCATGGTGCGCCGCGCGGCGCCGCGCTCGCGGGTACAGACGCTATGTGCCGCCAGGCTCATGCGCTGCAGCCGCTCCGGGTTCAACAGCAATCCCAGTACCGCCGCGCCAAGCTGGCCGCCCGATGCTACCCGGCGCGCGCCGCCATCCTTGATCAGGCTGCGGGTGATTTCCTCGAAGTTGAACGTGTAGGGCCCGACCAGCACCGGTTTGGACAACGCGGCCGGCTCCAGCACGTTGTGGCCGCCGACGGGCACCAGCGATCCCGCCACGAAGGCCAGGTCCGCGGCCGCAAAATAGGGCATCAAGACGCCCATGGCGTCGATCACGAGGCACTGGGTTTCGGTATCGACGTCACCCGCGCCGTGGGTCGCCACCGCAAAACCGAGGTTGCGCGCCGTATGCGCGATGGCGCGGAAACGTTCGGGATGCCGCGGCGCGATCAAGAGCAGGGCGTCGGGTACCCGCGCCAGCACCGCGATGTGCGCTTCCAGCACCGCCAGTTCCTCGCCCTCGTGGGTACTGGCGGCGATCCAGACCGGGCGCGTCGCGCCCCATCCCTCCCGCAGCTCCCTGCCGCGCTGACGCGCCCCCTTGGGCAATGGAAAATCAAACTTGAGGTTGCCGGACACGTGTACCCGCGCGGGCGGCGCGCCCAGGGCGCGGTACCGCCGTGCATCGGCGTGCGACTGCGCGGCAATGAGTGCCACATTGGCAAGCGCCCCGCGTACCAGCGGCCGGATGGGCCGGTAGCCGCGCAGGGAGCGCTCCGACAGGCGGGCGTTGACCACCGCAAGCGGAATCCCGCGCCGGCCGCACTGGTGGAACAGGTTCGGCCAGATTTCGGTTTCCAGCACCACCGCCAAAATCGGGTGGATACGGTCAAGGAAGCGCTCTACCGCGCGCGGCAGGTCATAGGGCAGGTAAACGTGGAACACCGCGTCGCCAAACAGCTCGCGTACGCGTTCGGAGCCCGTCGGCGTCACCGTGGTGACCACCACCGGATGCGGTGCGTAGCGGCGCATGAGCGCCTGGATCAGCGGCAGCGCCGCGTTGACCTCGCCCACCGATACCGCGTGTACCCACACGCAGTCGGCAAACGGCGGCGCGGGAAAGCGCCCGAAGCGTTCGCGCCAGCGCCGGAAATAGCCGCGGTAATGCAGGCCGCGCAGCGCCAGCCGCCACACGATGAGCGGAGTGGCGATGTACATGGCAACCGTGTAGATGAATCGCAGCATGAGGCGCAACCAGGGCGACCGCGGGCGAGTATAACTTTCGCGCCGTCGCGGCCCGCACGCGCGGCCGCCAGGCCTCCGGTCAGAGCAGGCGCATGGCCGCCAGTTCGCCCTTGAGGTATGCGTAGTAGATCGGCGCCGCCACCACCCCCGGCAGGCCAAACGCGGCTTCCATCACCAGCATGGCCAGAAGGATTTCCCACGCCCGCGCGTGGATCCGGTGGCCGACAATCTTCGCGTTGAGAAAATATTCGAACTTGTGGATCAGGATCAGGAAAATCAGCGCACCCAGTGCCGCCCACAGCGTCACCGACAAGGCCACGATCACGATCAGCGTGTTGGAGATGAGGTTGCCGACCACCGGCAACAGGCCGACGACGAAGGTAATCGCGATCAGGGTCTTGGCCAGCGGCAGGTGGACCCCCGCGAGCGGCAGCACGACCAGCAGGAAAATGGCGGTGAAGATGGTGTTCAGTGCGGAAATGCGCGCCTGCGCGAAGACAATGTCGTGGAACGCGCGGGTGAAGCGCGTGCAGCGGTCGCTGAGGTCGCGCCGCAGCGGGCCGGCCGCGTCGTCCCTGCGCCCGTGGGTCAGCGCGACCAGGGCGCCCAGCGCCAGACCGACCAGGATGCGTCCGAATACATGCACGGTTTCGCGGCCGGCCACCTGCAGTTGCGCCGCGTGCGCGCGCGCCAGCTGGGTCGCGGAATAACGGAAGTCCTCGGCGCTGACCGGAAGGTACGCCACGATCCACGCCGGCAGCTGGGTCCGCGCGCGGTCGGTCATCGGCATCAGGCGATCAAACAGCGTGTCGGGATCGCCGAGTTCCGCGCGGAAAAACGCCACCGCAGCGAAAATCAGCAGCGCCAGCAGGCCCGCAACCACCACCGCGAGCACCCCGACCACCAGTTGCCGGGCCCAGCCGCCCGGCCAGCGGCGCTCCAGCAGCGGCGCCAGCGCATCCACCACCGCGTACACCAGAAGCCCCGCGATCAGCGCCGGCAACAGGTGCAGGAACATGACCAACAGCAGCGCGGTGGCCGCCGCCAGGTAGCTGGCGACCGCGGTGTAGCGGGCAACGCCGGCCGGCAGTCGCAGGGGGTCGTTCATGCGCGGCGAGTCTGGCAGATCGCGTCGATCCTTGCATCCGAGCCATTGCGCCGCCAAGCGAACCGGCGGCGCGGTTAAAATGCCGCGATTGCGCCACCGGATGCAACCATGCACACCCGCCCTCCCATCCCCGCGCGCGAGCGCCTGATCGTTGCGCTGGACGTCCCCGACCTCGCCGCCGCGGTGGCGTGGGTGGAACGCCTGGGCGACACCGTGGCGTTTTACAAGATCGGGCTGGAACTCCTGAGCGGCGGGGACTATTTCCGGGTGCTGGACGCGCTGGCCGCACGCGGCAAGAAAATCTTCGCCGACCTCAAGCTCCATGACGTGCCCGCCACCGTCGCGGGTGCCGTGCGCGGACTGGCCAAACGCCCCATCACCTTTGCCACGCTCCACTGCGACAGTCGCTCGATGCTGGAAGCCGCCGTGGCGGAAAAGGGTTCGCTGCAGCTGCTCGCGGTGACCGTCCTGACCAGCAACGATGCCCGGGATCTTGCCGCGCTTGGAGTCGTCGGCGAGCCCGCCGACGTCGTCATCCGGCGCGCGCGGGTCGCACGGGCGGCGGGGGTGGACGGCGTCGTCTGCTCAGGCGCGGATCTGCCGCGCCTGCGCGCCGCACTGGGGCCGGATCTTCTCACCGTGTGCCCGGGGATTCGCCCGGCGGTACACGCGGGCGACGACCAGAAGCGTACCGTGGACGTGCCGACCGCATTCGCGCACGGGGCCGATTACATCGTGGTCGGCCGCCCCATCCGCAACGCGCCCGACCCCGCCGCCACGGCCGCCGCCATCGTGCGGCAGATCGAGCAGGCCACCGCCTGAACTTGCACTGGCGCCGCGCCCTCGCCACACTCCGGCCCATGCCCACCGGACCCCTTCACGGCACCGTGTTCCGGCGCCGCCTCGCGCGTGCCGTGGCCTGCACCGCGGCGCTCGCGCTCGCCGCCTGCCAGCACGCACCGCCACCACCCAGCAATGCGACACCCGAAAAGGCCGTCGCGACCAACCTGCGGCTGACGGCAGCGGGTGATTTCGATGGCCTGATGCAAAATCGCCTGCCACCGGCTGCCTATGCGCAGTGGCGCCGAGAGTGGAGTGCCGCCCACGCACATCCGGTCGCGGCGACGGCCGACCAGCAGCAGCAATTTGCCGCCATCATGCAGCAGCTGACCGCACCGGACGCCGAGGCGGCGCTGCTGAAGCGCGCGGAGCCGACGCTGGCCACCCTTAAAGGCGGACACAACGCGCTGCCGATCGCGGGCAGCATTCTCGAGGCCGCGGGCCGGCAGGTGATCGCCAATTCACCGCAGCTGGGCCCGGTACAGCGCAGCCTGGCCCTGCAGACATTGAACGCCGCGGCCACCTGGGCCCAAACCACCGACTTCAGCCACCCCAAGCAGGCCCGAAAGGCCATCGCGATCATTTGCACCACCGCGCGCAGCCTGCACGTCCAGACGCTGGCGCAGTGGCGCACCCTTGACTACGCCACCACGATGAAGGATTACGGCCTGATCTGGCGCGGCCTTGAAAGCGTCCTCAACGTCTACGGGCTCGACCTGGCCAGGAGCCTTGCCGACGCGGACATCAGTGTCGTCACCAACGACGGCACGAACGCCACGGTCAAACTCGGCCTGAAGATCGCCGGCCAGCGGCTCAGCGGCGGCTGGCCAATGGTGAAACAGGCCGGCCACTGGTACGACGCGGCGCTGCTCGACGCCTGGGCCAAGGCACACCCGGCGCCGGCTGCCACGACCGTTGCACCCGCGGGCGCGGGTAGCGCTGCCCTGCCGGCGTCCGCGCGTACGCGTACAGCACCCGCGGCGCCCGCCAGCTCACCGTGATCTGCCGCGACCAGATGGCGCAGCCGCGCGCGCGCCGACCACGGACGCGCGGCCGGGTACCCCCGCCGCTTTACGAGGATTTTGCACGAGTGTGGGAAAATCGCCAGCCGTCTTTTCCCGCCCGCCCCGCTACCCCCACCCCATGGCACTGGTAATGGCTTCAACGCTGTCGCCCGAGACGCTCGTGCACGCCGGCTGGTGGCGCGCACTGTGGGGCGGCGTGCTCGGGCCGTGGGTCAGGATCAAGCGCGACCCGGCCGAGCCGGTCACGCTGCTCGCACCCGACACACCGGTGATCTACGTCATCGAGCGCAACGGCTTCTCGGACAACCTGATCCTTGAACGCGCCTGCCGCGAGGCTGGTTTGCCCAGCCCGCTGACCACGATTCCCGGGTTTGGCCGGCGCCGGCATGCGCTGTTTGCGATGCGCGGCACCGGTGGCTGGCTGTCGCGGCGCGGACGCGATCACGCAGCCCGCGGCGCCATCCTGCAATTGCTGCGGATGCTGGAAGTCGCGCCGGAACGCAACGTGCAGCTGATGCCGGTCGCGATCTACGTCGGCCGCGCGCCGAATCGGCAGTCCGGCTGGTTCAGTGTGCTGTTTTCCGAAAACTGGGCAGTGGTCGGCCATTTTCGCCGCCTGCTCGCGCTGCTGCTCAACGGGCGCGACACCATCGTGCGCTTTTCGCCCCCGATTTCGCTGGCCGGCCTGCGCGAGGAATCCGCCGGCGAGCGCATCGAACGCCTGCAGCGCAAGCTCGCGCGCGTCCTGCGCGTCCACTTCCGCCGCGTACGCACCGCCGTCATCGGCCCCGACCTGTCGCACCGCCACACGGTGGTGGACTCGGTACTGAACGCCGAAAGCGTGCGCCTTGCCATTGCCGCGCACGCGGCCAAGGACCACACCTCCTATGCCCGCGCCCGGGCGGAGGCACAAAAGCTGGTGCGCGAAATCGCCGCCGACTACTCGCCGCCCTTCGTGCGTTCGGTGACGTTCCTGCTCGCCAACTTCTGGAACAAGCTCTACGACGGCATCCAGATGCATCACTTCGATACGCTGCGGGCGAACGCACCCGGCCACGAGGTGATCTATGTTCCGTGCCACCGCAGCCACGCCGACTATGTGCTGATGTCTTTCCAGTTGCACCAGAGCGGCGTCGTGGTGCCGCACATTGCCGCCGGCGTCAACCTCAACCTGCCGGTGCTCGGCCCGCTCCTGCGCCGCGGCGGCGCGTTCTTCCTGCGCCGCAGCTTCAAGGGCAACGCCCTGTATGCCGTGGTGTTCAAGGAATACATGGCCCAGTTGATCGAGCGCGGCGTGCCCATTGAATATTTCATCGAAGGCACCCGCTCGCGCACCGGCCGCCTGCTGGCGCCGCACTTTGGCGTGCTGACCATGACGGTACGCGCGTTCCTGCGCGCCCCGCGGCGCCCGATCCTGTTCCAGCCGGTCTACATCGGCTACGAGAAGCTGATGGAAGGCCGCTCCTACATCGGCGAACTGTCCGGGCAAAAAAAGGCCAAGGAATCCTGGCTGGGGCTGCTGCGCGGCCTGCGCGTGCTGCGTCAGCATTACGGCCGCGTCACGCTGAGTTTCGGCGAGCCGATCCTGCTGGATCCGCTGCTGGATGCGATCGAACCTGCGTGGCGCGACGCGACCGGCAGCGACGCCAGGCCGGAGTGGCTGTCACGTGCAACCGACGCGCTTGGCGAGCGGATCCAGATTGAAATCAACCGTACCGCCGACGTCAATCCGATCAACCTTGTTGCGGTGGCGATCCTCGCCGCGCCGCGCCACGCGCTGGCGGAAGCCGACCTGCTGGCGCAGCTGGAATTGATGAAGGCCATCCTGACCGAGCTGCCCTATTCGGAACGCACGACGGTCACGCCGATGGCACCGGCCGACATCATTGCCTACGCCGAGCACATGGGCTGGATCCAGCGCATCGCGCACCCGCTGGGCGACGTGCTTGCGGTGGAGGGCGAACGCGCGGTGCTGCTGTCCTATTTCCGCAACAATGTGCTGCACCTGTTTGCGGCCGGCGCGTGGGTGGCCTGCTGCTTCATCAACAACCGCCGCATCGCCCGCAGCACGGTGACGCGGCTCGGGCGCGCCGTGTACCCGTTCATCCAGTCCGAACTGTTCCTGCCCTGGGACGCCGAGGGCTTTTCCGCGCGGATTGAAAGCCTCATCGACTTCCTGGTCGCCCGCGGCCTGCTCGCCGGCGGCGGCGAGCGCCCCCTGCACCTCGCGGCCGGCCGCGAGGACGACGCCTACCAGCTGCGGCTGCTGGCCCAGTGCCTGTTGCAAGCGTTCGAACGTTATTACATCGCCATCGCGGCGCTGGTGAAAAACGGCCCGCACACGCTCTCCGCCGGACAGCTGGAAAACCTGTGCCAGCTCGCCGCCCAGCGCTTGTCACTGCTGTACCAGCACAGCGCGCCAGAGTTTTTCGACAAAAGTCTGTTCCGCGGCTTCATCCACCAGCTGCGTGAGCGCCACATCGTCTGGGCCGACGCCAACGGCAAGCTGGAATTTGACGCGGTGCTCGCGGACGTCGCACGCGATGCGCGGCTGATCCTGGCGCGCGAGGTGCGGCAGTCGATCATGAAGATCACGCCCGACGTGGTGGCGGGCGACGCTGGCGAGGCGCCGCCGGCCGCGGGCTGAGGGGCCCGCATCGAGGCAACGTCACCGCGCCAGTTTCGCCGCCAGCGCTACCCGCGCCGCCGGCCACTCCGCCGCCAGCAGGGAATACGCGACCGTATCGCGAATGCTGCCATCGCGGCGCAATGTGTGTGCGCGCAGCACGCCATCGCGGTGCGCGCCCAGGCGCTCAATCGCGTGCTGCGAACGCACATTCAAAACATCGGTCATCCATACCACCGCCGCGCAAGCGAGTGCGCCGAAAGCATGGTCGAGCAACAACAATTTGCACGCGGTGTTGATGTGGGTGTGCTGGCGGCTGACCGCGTACCAGGTGTGGCCGATCGTGATGCGCGGCACCTCGCCGACGAAATCGTAGTAGCGAGTCGCGCCAACGATGGCGCCATCGTGTCGGTCGCACACGGCAAACGGCAGTGAATCACCCCCGGCCTGCATCGCAAGTGCCTTCTCGACGTACGCCCGCATCCCGCCCGGTGGGGGCACGTGGGCCACGCGCAGGTTCCACAGTTCGCCATCGGCCGCGGCGCGTTCCAGTCCGGCAACATGATCCAGCGTCAGCCGTTCCAGCCGGACGTCTTCACTCTCAAGCGTAACGGGGGTCATGCATCCAGATCCGGGATCAACTTGTTCTCGAAATAGGCGATCATGTCCTTGAGCCGCAGCTTGCGCTTCTTGAGGCGGCTCAGCTGCAACTGGTTGCAGGCTGGATCAAGCGCCAGCTTGGCGATCGCGGTATCGAGGTCGCGGTGTTCCTCGCGCAATTGTGTGAGGTGGCGGGCCAGCGTTGCAGGATCGTCGTCGGAAGGCATGGCGGCAGTTTAGCGCCGCCACCGCGCCCGCTACACTGGCCGATTCGCGTCATTGATCGCCGTCGCCAACCCACCCACGCACCGCTGGCCGACCGCGCGCCAACGGCCCGCGCCGTCCACTCCCACCCATCTCGGCCACCATGTTCTTCCGCAACCTTTCGCTGTTTCGTTTTTCAACCGCGGTCGCCGGTTCCCTGAAGACCCTCGACGCTGCCCTGGCGGGCCACGCCTTGCGCGCCTGCGGGCCACTGGAAGTCGCCACCCACGGGTTTGTGTCGCCGTTTGGGCCGGAGTCGGAAATTCTGAGCCGCACCATCGACAAGGCCACGCTGGTCACCCTCGGCAGCGAGGACAAGCTGCTGCCGGCGGCCGTGGTCAACGCCGAGCTCGGCAAACGGGTGCGCAAGGAGGCCGCCCGCCGCGGCCGGCCGCTGGGCGGGCGCCAGCGGCGGGCCATCAAGGCCGAGGTCATGGACGCCCTGCTGCCCCAGGCATTTGTCCGCCCATCGCGGCTAAATGCCTATCTGGACACGAAAAATGGCTGGCTGGTGCTGGATACGGCGTCACGCAAGGCCGCCGAAATGGCCCTGACGGCCCTGCGCGAGGCACTGGGCAGCTTTCCGGCCCAGCCGCTGGCCGCGGCCGAAACCCCGCGCGCCCTGCTGACGGAATGGCTTGGCTCTGGCAAGCTACCCCCGGGCCTCGCGCTGGACGACGAGTGCGAACTGCGGGACCCGGCGGGCGGTGCCGTGATCCGCTGCCGCAAGCAGGAGCTTGAAAGCGACGAGGTACGGGCGCATTTGAAACAAGGCAAGCAGGTGTACCAACTGGGCGTGCAGTTCGGGGAGCGCATGAGCTTCGTGCTGGGCGAAGACCTGGTGCTTCGCAAGCTGCGCTTCCTCGACGTGGTGCAGGATTCACTCGACGCCGAGGGCCGCGATTCGGCCGAAGCGGAGCTGGACGCCAGCTTCGCCCTGATGACGCTGGAGCTGGAACAACTGCTCGCGGGCATGGAGACCTGGTTCGGACTGCAACGTCCGGACGCGCAGCACGACTAGCGGACGCAACCGCGGTGGACATGACGACAACCGGCGAGTTTCTGGAATTGTCGACGGGCCAGGGCAACACCATCAAGGTGTTGAAAGCCATGCACCCGCGTGCGCGCCGGCTGCGGCTGTCGGTCACCTCACACGGAGCCCGCGTCTCCTACCCGCGCGGCACCCACCCCGCCGAGGTGTACGCATTCCTGCGCGAGAACAGTGACTGGCTGCAGCGCAAGCTGGTCGAGATGGGCATCCCCAAACGGGTTCCGCCACCACTGCACGCTGGCGTGCCCACACTGATCCCGCTGCGCGGCGAGAGCACCGAGCTGACCTGGCATGCGGGCGATTATCCGCGCATCGAGGATCGCGGCGGCGAGCTCAGGTTGTACCTGCCGCGGCCGTTCACCCACGCGTTGCCGATCGCCCAGGGCCTCCTTTCGACCTTTCTTGAAACCCACATGCGGCGCGACCTGTCGCGCTGGATTGCGCACGCCGCCGAGCGTCTCGACGCCGCGCCGACGGGCGTGCGGATCAAATCGCTGAAAAGCCTGTGGGGGAGCCTCGACACCCACGACCGCATCACGCTTGACCTTGCGCTCGCGCTGGCGCCGCCAGCCGCCCTGCGCTACGTCCTCGTCCACGAAATGTGCCACCTCAAGGTACGCAGCCACTCGGCCCGATTCTGGGCCTGCGTGGACGGCGTCATGCCAGGCTACCAGGCGCAACGCGACTGGCTGCGCGAACACGGCGCCATCCTGAAGGCCGAAATGGAACGGCTGCTGGCACCCGCCGCGTGACCACCGCGCGTGGTCAGGTCACCCAGCCCGCGAGCACGATCAGCGCCACCACGGCCAGCCACACGATCAGCACCCGCAGCATGAGCCGCCGCGCGTCCGCCAGTTCGACGCACGGGTCATGGGTATCGGTACTGCTGCCGTCGCCGGCCGCGACGTCGGCATCCACGCCCGAGCGCGCCACCGCGGCCAGGAAGTCGGGGTCCAGGTCGCCCATCGAGTGTGCCGGCTCCGCGTGCCAGGCGCGCCACGCGCCCGTCACGGCGTCAAAGTTCGAGACCAGCGCCATCGCCAGCACCATGAGGTGCGCGGGCAGCCAATCAAGTGCGTTGGCAAAACGGCGCGCCGCCTGCCGCGTGCGCGGATCGGCCGCCGCGGTCGTGACCCACGCCAGCCGGTAGCCAAGCGCGCCGGCGGGCCCCAGCAGGAAGAACCAGAACAATACCGCGAAGCGCCGGCGCAGCGAGGCCATGACCGCGGCCTCGACCAGCTCCGGCGCGGTGAACGCGCGCGGCGCGCCGTCGGGCGCACTTTGCAGGTTGGCGGCCGCCGCCACCCGGGCGGCCGGATCGGCACCCAAGAGGATGGCCTCGAAGTCGCTTTCCAGCTCGCGCGGGCCAAATGCGTAGAACAGGATCAGCACCGAAAACGCGAGTGCGGCCAACGCCAGCACCCAACCGTGCAGCAGCCACGCGATGGCACCGCACACGACCACGGGCGCGATCAGCGCCAGCGCGACCCGGCCGCCGCCTTCGACGAAGTCCAGCACGCCAAGCCAGCGCCGGTACCAGCCGAAGCGGCGGAAACCGGCGACATTGCCGGGCCAGACCATCAGCACCAGCAACACGATCAACGCGGCGACAAGTTCAATGGCCATGCATGCATACGTTGGGAACCCGCACCGATTGTAGACGTGGCGTTCAACTGCCGCGCGGCAAGGCGTCCAGGTCAACGCCAGCGCGGGTCCGCAACCAGTGCTGCAGCAGGCGATAGGAAATGGACATGGGGGACGACAGCCGCAGCGAGCCGTCCACCAGCCCGCGCGCAATGTCATCGGGCGTGAACCAGCGCGCGGCTTCAAGTTCGCCATCCATGAGCGTGATCGCACGCCCCGCCGCCGTGGCGGTGAAGCCCAGCATCAGAGAGGCGGGAAACGGCCACGGCTGGGATGAGTGGTAGTCGCAGTCGAGCACGTCCACCCCGGTTTCCTCGTGCACTTCGCGCCGCACCGCGTCGGCCAGCGATTCGCCGGGCTCGACAAACCCCGCGAGGGTCGAATAGTGGCCGGCCTGCCAGCTCGCCTGCCGGCCCATGAGGCACGCATCGCCGTGTTCAACGATCACGATGATGGCCGCGTCGGTGCGCGGAAACTGCATCCGGCCGCACGCGTCACACAGTGCCCGATGGCCACCATCCACCAGCCGCAACGGCGCGCCGCAGTAGGCGCAGTAGCGTGTGGCGTCCTGCCAGTTGGCCAGGCTGCGGGCATAGGCAAACAGGCCCGCATCGACCCCATCGAGCACCATGGCAGCCTCGCGCAGGCCCAGCCAGCGTACCCCGGGGGCGGCCACCGGCGGGGCGGCTGCACGCAACGCAAACAACGGCACACCCGCACGCAGGCCAAGGAAATTGGCCGGCGCATCCGTGGCAACCGCCGCGGCATCCAGCCAGGCGAGGTGCCCGGCGCGCACGCAGGCCCGGCCATCGGCGCTAAATTGCAGCCAGCGCGCGCCGGCCTTGGCGCGCTGGGCCGCCAGCCAGGCCGGATCGGCGCGATGCTCGCCGCAGCGGTCAACGCTGGCGGTGGCAAACAGGTTGTGCTGCGTGCGTTCGGCGGAACTCACAGCCGTCACGCGGTGAACGAGCTGCCGCAACCGCAGGTGGTTTTCGCGTTGGGGTTGTGGACCACGAACTGTGCGCCGGACAGCTGCTCGACAAAGTCGATCTCGGCGCCTTCGAGGTAGGGCAGGCTGACGCGGTCAACCACCAGCTGGACCCCATCCTGCGTCAGCACAAGATCATCACTGGCGGCCTGATCATCGAAACTGAAGTCGTACTGGAAGCCCGAACAGCCACCCCCCTCAACCGCCACCCGCAGCCGGCGCGACCGGTTGCCGCCCTCCCGCAGCAGCGCCCGCACGCGCGCGACGGCGGCAGCGGAGATCCTGAGACGGTACGGTGCAATGGAATCGGCAACATCTGGCATGATCACTACCTCTGCCCCGCATCATGGCGGCAACGCGCGGCGCGTTCAAGGCGTGGTGATGCTGATGCCGTGCTGTCCGGCCAAGGCCTCGCTCCAGTCGAGCTGGCGTGCGATCGCGGCAGCACCGGCGGGGTGCAGGGTGAGCCTGATGCGATTGGGCACGAACCCCTTGGGCAGCGCCAGCGACCCCTGCAGCTGCTGGAAAAACTTGAACGCGAACGGGAGGCCCTGCGGGTTGCCGGCGCTGGTCAGGTTGGCCCAGTGCAGCGTTGTCAGCTTGCCGCCGCGGACCCCCTCGATCGCGACGGTCAGCGTGCCCCGCGCAGGGTCGGCGTTTTCAGCCGTATTGACCAGGGTAACGGTGAAATTCCAGGCGTCGGTACGCCCGACCCGGGTCAACGCAACGCTGTGTACACCCAGCCCCGACCGCGTGCCATCGAGGCCGATCAGCTTGGCGTAGAACGCCTGCTCGCGGCGCAACTTTTCCAGCTCGGCGTCGTGGCTGGTGATGGTTTTCTTCAGCGCCGCGATCGCCGTCGTGGCGGTCTGCTGCTGCTGCACGAGGCTCTGGTTGCGCGCCACCAGCGCGGCATTGCTTGCCGCCAGGCGCCGCGCCCGCGCCTCCAGGCCGTTGGGAAGCCCCAAGCCGCGACCGAACGCGATGCCGACGGCAAACACCACCGCCATCGCGAGCACCGCGGCGCCGCCCGTGACCCAGCGGCGGCGGGACGCGGGCAGCGCACGGAACTGGTCCAGCCAGTGGTGGAAGATGGTCGATGCCATGCCGTTCCTGCAGGTGACCGGTCGCTTATAACCAGCGCCGGCGGTGCATGCAACCCGCCATCGCGCTCGGACCCGCCCGGCGTGAACCAGGCCGCAGTTTGCCGCCGCTGCGGCCGGACTTGCCTCACGCGCCGCGGCTGTGCTTGAATCGACCCATGATCGATGTCGATGGCTACCGGCTGAATGTGGGAATCGTGCTGCTGAACGCGCGCGGCCAGGTATTTTGGGCGCGACGGGTCCAGCGCGACGGCTGGCAGTTTCCGCAGGGCGGCATGAACACCGACGAGACGCCCGACGAGGCGATGTACCGCGAGCTCGAAGAGGAGACCGGCCTCACCGCCGGCCAGGTCGAAATCCTCGGCTCCACCCACGGCTGGCTGCGCTATCGGCTGCCGCCGCGCTATGTCCGCCGCGGACGCCACCCGACCTGCATTGGCCAGAAGCAGGTCTGGTTCCTGTTGCGCATGCTGGGCGAGGACGAAGCCTTCCAGCTCGACGCCGACGTCACCCCGGAATTTGACATCTGGCGCTGGGTCGATTTCTGGTACCCGGCCGAGCACGTGGTGGATTTCAAGCGCGAGGTGTACCGGCGCGCGCTGCGCTATTTCGCGCCGCTGGTGGAAACCACCTGCGCCATCGAGATCGGCGCCCACCCGCAAGCGCGCGGTCCGGCGGCGGCCTGAACCCGGTACCGTGTGCGGCCGGGCACCGTGCGCGCTGCAGCGGAAACCGCCGTGCGCGGCTGCAGGGCTCGCTGCCGCAGTCACTGAACCTACTTGACAATCATTCGCATTCGCGTTCAAATGGCGCCCACCGAGGGTTTTGCCATGTACGTCTGCGTCTGCCAGGCCGTTTCCGATCAAGACATCCGCCACGCGGTCGCGCACGGCGCGCATACGTTCGAGGACGTGCAGGCGCGCACCCGCTGCACCACCTGCTGCGGCTGCTGCGAGGCTGAAGCGCGCGCGCTGGTCGCCGCGACAGTCGAGTCCGACCGCCGCGCCGCCGCGCTGCCCGCTGCCGCCTGAGCCCAGGCACGCCTGTAATCGATTATCACTCCGCCGGGCCGCGAAGGCAGGCGTTATAGTGCCCGGGTGCCTGTCACCGAAGGACTGCCAACATGCAAGGCGATAGCAAGGTCATCGAGCACCTCAACCGGGCGCTGGGCAACGAGCTGATGGCAATCAACCAGTATTTCCTGCACCACCGGATGTACGCCAATTGGGGTTACCAGGAACTCGCCGGGCACGAACGCGCCGAGTCAATCGACGAGATGAAGCACGCCGACCGGCTGATCGAACGCATCCTGTTCCTCGAAGGGCTGCCCAACCTGCAAAAGCTCGGCAAGCTGCTGATCGGGCAAACGCCGCAGGAAGCCCTCGAGTGTGACCTGAAGCTGGAGCGGCAGGCGCTGCCGGATCTCAAGGCCGCAATCGTCGACTGCGAGCAGCTGGGGGACTTTGTCAGCCGTGACCTGTTCGCCGACATCCTGGGCTCTGAAGAAGACCACATCGACTGGCTGGAGACCCAGCTCAGCCTGATCGGCCAGGTGGGTATCGAAAACTACCTCCAGGCGCACATGCGCGCGTAGGAAGGCCATCGGCCGACGCCGGCGCAACCGCCCAAAGCGGGAGCCGGACGCCCCAGGGCGTGAAACTCAACCCAGCTTGTAGCGCTGCCTGAGCGCGGCCGCCGCGTTCGTATACAGCTTGTCGAGCGCGGCCACGCTGTCCACCGGATTGGCCAGTACCCCCTTGCGCGCGGCCTCTTCGACCTGCCGCGCCCGCGTGGAAAGCGGCATCGCCCCGAGGTTTGCGCTGGAAGACTTCAGCGAGTGCGCGAGCTTGCCGACCTCGGTGCTGTCACCACGCGCGGCAGCCTCGCGCAGATGCTGCATGCGGGTTTCGCCATCGCGCAGGTAGGCATCGATGAGCGTCACCAGCTCGTCGCCCATGATGTCTTCAAGATCAACCAGTGTGGCCGTGTCGAGCGTATCGGGCGGCGGCACGACGGCGGCGGCGGCCGGGCGCGCGGGCTCCGGGCGCGGCCCGTCCGCGCCCACCGCAGCGGCCGTTGCCGCGACCGGCGGCGGCGCCGCGGCCTCCGCCGCGTGGGGCGACTGCTGCATCCAGCGGCTCAAGGTTTCTTCCAGCAGGTGCCGGTCGAGCGGCTTGGACAGGTAGTCGTCCATGCCCGCCTGCAGGCAGCGCTCGCGATCGCCCGACATCGCGTGCGCGGTCATCGCGATCACGGGCATCCGCGGCTGGCCGTGCTCGGACTCGATTTCGCGCAGGCGCCGGGTGGCACTGTACCCATCGAGGATGGGCATCTGGCAATCCATCAACACCATGGCGTAGGCCCGCTTGCCCAGCATGTCCAGTGCGGTCTCGCCATTGTCGGCCACGTCCACCGTCAGGCCCAGCCGTTCCATCAGTTTTTGCGCCACTTTCTGGTTGACCGGATGATCCTCGACCAGTAAAACCCTGCCGGTCAGGGGCCGCCGCGGCGCGCTGGGGGCCATGGCCGGCAACACCGGCGCACTCAAGACCGGCTGCGACCGTGTCCGCGGTGCCAGTCCGAACGCACGCCGCACGCCCTGGCGCAACGCCGCGTCGTCGACGCGCCCACCGGCAATCTGCACCCGCGGGCTTGGTGCGGTAGCGATCCCCAGCGCCAGGATGTGCAGTTTGTCGAGCTGGGAATCGTGCAGCACGCCTTGCAGCAGGCTGTCCACGTCGCCACCCACACTCTGGCCATCGACCACCAGCAGATCGAAACGGAAGCTGTCGCCCAGCGGCGCCGCCTGGCGCGCGCGCGCCAGCACCGCGCTGGCTTCGGTCACCTGGGTGACGTCCATCTCCAGCGTCGCCAGCACCGGCGCAATCAACTGCGCACGCTGCGGGCTCGCAGCCAGCAGCACGCGCGAACCGGCAAGGTTGCGCTGTGGGCCGGCCATGTCGCCCGGTGCCTTCTCGAAGGGGATCGTGAACCAGAACACCGACCCGCGCCCGGGTTCGGAACGCACGCCGATGCGCCCGCCCATGAGATCCACCAGCTTCTTGCAGATCGTAAGCCCAAGACCCGTGCCGCCATAGCGCCGGGTGACGGACGCGTCGGCCTGGGTGAAGGGCTGAAACAGGCGCGCGGCCGCATCGGCCGCAAGGCCAATGCCGGTATCGCGCACCGCAAACAGCAGCTCGTGCTGGGTCGCCGTATCGCCGCGTTTGCTGATCCGCACCGACACCCCGCCGCGCTGGGTGAACTTGATCGCGTTGCTCATGAGGTTGGTCAGGATCTGGCGCACCCGCATCGGGTCGCCGCGCACCACCGGACGCACGTCCGCATCGACCACCAGGCGCATCGCCAGGCCCTTGCCTTCGGCGGGCTTGTCCAGCAGCCGCTTCACGCTTTCGGCCAGTTCACGGATGTTGATGCTGACCGATTCGAGATTGAGCTTGCCGGCCTCGGCCTTGGAATAGTCGAGGATGTCATCGACGATCCTGAGCAATTCCTTGGCCGACGCGTTGGCCGTGACGAGGTACTCGCGCTGCACGGGCGAAAGCTCGGTGCCAAGCACGATGTCCAGGAGCGGCAGGATGCCATTCAACGGCGTGCGGATTTCATGGCTCATGCTGGCCAGGAACTCGCTTTTGGCCATCATCGCCGCTTCTGCGGCGGTCTTGGCCGCCAGGAGTTCGCGCTGTACCCCGCGCAACGAGGACAGCTCGGACTGCGCCGCCGCAAGGCGGGTGCGCATCGCGACATCCAGCGCATCGGGCACTTGCGGCGCGCTCGACGGCCGCCCCGGTGCAGGCGCCTGCACCGGGCGCTGCGCCCACAGCAGCACCAGCGCCGCCAGCAACAACACCCAGAGCGCGAGCACAGCCGGCCACGCCACCCACAGCGCCGCCAGCACGCCGGCCGCAACCAGCGCAAGGCTGGCTGCCCAGCGCGGCCACGCAGCCACGAAACCGGTGTGCTGTAGTACCAAAGTCAGGTCTCCGCAGGCGCAGGCGCGTCGCCCAGCTTATCCGCGGGCGGGCGAAAATAGTTGCCTTGCAGCAGGTCTACGCCGCCCTCGCGCAGGCGTTGTACCTGCGCGAGGGTCTCCACGCACCCCGCGGCCACCCGCACGCCGCGCGCGTGCGCGGCACGCACCGCGGCCGCCAGCGCGGCATCGGCCAGCCCCGGCACCAGCTTGATGTAATCGAGCGGCAGGTGCTCGATCCAGCCTGCCGCCACGCCATCGGCGTCGACCCCGGCCAGCGACAGGCGCACGCCGGCGCGCCGCAACTCGGGGGCAAGCTCGACCAACGCCCGCATGTGGTGACGCACTTCTTCGGCACGAAACTCCAGCACCAGCGAGCCCTCGGGGACGCCGGCCGCGGCCAGCGCCCCCTGCAGCGCGGTCGGGCGCTCAAGGTCACGCCAGCCCTGCAGCGCCTGGCTGGCGACCAGCCGCACCGGGTCGCCTTCCTCCATCCTTTCGGCCAGAATGCCGATGCAGCGCGCCACCACCCAGGCGTCGATGGCGCCGATGGAGCCCGCCCGCGCGGCGATCGGCACCAACTCCGCCGCGACATACTCGCGCCCGCCCGTGCGCAGGCGCAGCAGGGCCTGATACTGCGGCTCGGCGGTGCCGCGGAGCGGGATGACCGGCTGGAACGCGAGCCCAAAGGCATGCGTGGCGAGGGCGGCCGACACCTGCTGATCGAGGCCATCGGACGCCGAACCCAGGTGCGAGTACAACGCCAGCAGATCCGGTTGCGCCCGCGCGGCGGCCAGCGTCCGCTCTACCGCGGCCAACGCCAGCGCGGGTTCTGCCGTGGCCGCATCGAACGCGCACACCGCGCACACCAGCCGCGCGGCGATCGCCTGCGCACCGAAGCGGGTATCCTGCGCCGCTTCCATCAGTTCGCCCGCCAGCGCCATCAGCTGCAATTCGTCGTCCGTGCGCGAAAAGATCAGGAAACCGGCCTCGCCGTGGCGGGCGACCATGCACCTGGCACGCGCGTGGCTGGCGACAAACGTACCAAGCTGGGCCAGCATCGCATCCAGCGCCGACACCCCAAACCGCTGGCGCCACTCGGCGGCGTCACGCACCGCCACCGCCAGCAGACCGCCCTGCGCGCTGCCACCGCTGGCGGCCAGGTGCTCGGCCATCGCATCGAGCACCTGCACCCGCTCGTGCAGGCCGTCACCGACGTGCCGCTGCTGGCGGCTGCGCGCGCGCGCCGCGGCCATGCGCGCGCGGCGCACGCGATTGGTCACCGCCGACACCAGGTGCGTCGGGCGGATCGGTTTGACCAGGAAGTCGTCGCCGCCGGCGTCCAGCGCCGCAAACTGGCGTTCTTCGTCCTGATCGCCCGAGAGAAACACGATCGGCGTGTTGACGTAGCCCTCGCGTTCGCGGATCAGTGCGGTCAGCTCGAAGCCATCGCAGTCGGGCATGTTGAGATCCAGCAACAACAGGTCGGGGTGAAAGCGATCCAGTTCGTCCAGCACGGCCAGCGACTCGCTGAGGATTTTGGTTTCCATGCCCGAACGGCGCAGGATCGCCTGCGCAAACAGGGCCTGCGGCGCATCGTCATCGACGATGAGGATGCGGTACGCGCTGTCGCGATCGGCCCCTGCCAGCTCCAGCGCCGCCGGCACCACTTCGCTCGCGGCTGCCGGCAGCACAATGCAGCGATCGGCGCCCGCACGCAGGGCGCGCAGCTGCAGTTCGGCGTCGGCTCCGCGCAACAGCATCAGCAACCGCACCGGCCGGCCGTGATCGTGGTGGACGAGCTGCATGGCGGTGGCCAGGGGCTCCAGCGGCGTGCGCGCGTCGGCCACCAGAATCGCAAGCTCGGGGGGCGTGCGCCCCAGAAGGTCGACCAGATCCGCCAGGCGATCGACCAGCACCACGTCGTAGTGCAGCTGGTCAAAGCGCAACAGCAATTCGTTCACCAGCGGCCCGTCATCGTTGACGATGCACACGCGGGGCCCAGACGCCGGATCGGCGACCGCTGCGGGAGCGGACTCGGGCGCCGGGATCGCGGCGTTCGTGGCCGGCGCCGCAGCCGCATCGCCGGCATCCACGGCGCTGATCCCAAGGCGCAGCCAGTAGTCCGGTGGCGGCACCTCGCAGCGCGGAAACGGTTCCTGCGCGGCGAACGCCGCCGCACCCGGCGCGAACGCCGCCGTGGCGTGGCCGGGCGCCGCTTGCTGCAGATGCGGCCGCAGACCATCCAGCAAGCCGTCGATCTCGGCACTGGTGGCGGCGTCGGGTACGCCGTGCGCCGCCACCGGTACCGCCAACGCCGCTTCCAGCGCCAGCAGCCGTTCGCCGGTTTCGAGCATGCCGTAACGGCCGCAGGCCCCGGCCAACAGCGCGATCTCGTCGTGCAGCGCGTGCAATACGTTGCAATCCCAGCCATCGCGGCACTGCGCCCGCGCACGCCGCAGCAGGGTGCGCAGCCGCTGCGGCAGGTGGCGGCGAAACGCAGCCTGCAGCTCCACATCGGGATCCTGCCGTGACAACTGAGGTGTCATGTCCAAAACTCCCCGTCCGGATTGAACTATAGCAAGCCGGTGGGTCACCGGTGCGCCGGAGGCGGCGCTCCAGCGGGGCTCAAAACGGCTTGACCACCGCGAGGATGACGATCGCAACCAGCAGTACACCCGGGATTTCGTTGAACCAGCGCAAGCGGCGCGATGACCAGGCGCAGCGGTCGTGCGCAAAATCACGCGTCAGGTGTACCAGGACGCCGTGGTAGATCACGAGCAGCAGCACCAGCACCAGTTTCACCTGGAGCCAGTGCGCATGCACCAATCCCGGCACCGTCGAGAGCGTCGCAATGCCGAAGGCGATAGCCCACGCGGCGCCGATGTGGGTCATCACCAGGAGCCGCCGTTCCATCACCTTGAGGCGCGCGCGAATCAACGCCTCGCTGGCTTCCGCGTGATACACGAACAGGCGCGGCAGGTAGAACAACCCGGCAAACCACATCACGACACCGATGATGTGGAAAGCCATCAGCCACTGATGGACAAGCATCTTGCAACTCCGTCGGAATAGGTTGCCAACGCGATACCACCGCGGTTCACGGCGAAAAAATCAGCACCACATACGCCAGGAACAGCAGCAGGTGTACCAGACCCTGCATGGCGTTGGTGCGGCCGCTGCCGAGGGTCAGGATCGATACGCCAAAGGTGAGCACCAGCATCACCATGTTGGCAGGCGACAGTCCCAGCACCGCCTGGCGGCCGAGGAACAGGTCGATCAGCAGGATGGCCGGCACCGTCAACGCAATCGTCGACAACGCGGTGCCAAGGCCAAGGTTCATCGCCCGCTGCATCTGGTTGGCGCGGGCGGCGCGGATCGCGGCGATGCCTTCGGGCGCCAGCACCAGCACCGCCACCGCGAAGCCCGCCAACGCCGGCGGCAGGCGCAGGCGCGCGACGCCGGTATCCAGCGGCAGCGCAAACAACTTGGCCAGCAACACCACCAGCACCAGGTACACCGCCAGCAGCACCGCGTGCAGCGGCCATCCGCGCGAGGACACCGGATGCGGAGGTACCTGCACCATCGCCTCGCCCTCGGCAATGAAAAAGCTGGTGTGGGTGCGGGTCTGGATCAGCAGGAAGGCCGCATACATCAGGAGCGACATCACCAGCAGGAACACCTTCTGCACCAGCGACAGCGTGCCGGCGACCGAAGTCACCGTGAAGTCGGGCCAGATCAGTGCCAGCGTCGCCAGCGGTATCAGCAGGCTCAGGAACGCCTTGGCGCCACGCAGGTTGTAGGTCTGCTCATGGTGGTGCAGGGCGCCGACCAGGAGCGCCGTGCCGATGATGCCGTTCAAGACGATCATCACCACCGAGAACATGGTGTCGCGCCCAAACGCCGGGTTGTCGGCGTTGTGCAGCATGACCGTCACGACCGTCGCGATCTCGAGCGTGATGGCCGACAGGGTCAGCATCAGCGTGCCGTAGGGTTCGCCGAAACGTTCGGCCAGGTGTTCGGCGTGCCGGGTGGCCAGGAGCGCCGCCAGCAGCGCGCCCACGAAGAACGCGACAAACGCGGCCACGACCGCGAAATTGCCGGCGCCGTCGCCGGCAAATGCCGGTTTCAGGACCCAGCCCGCCACCAGGATGGCGCCGGCGGCCGGCAGCGGCCATTCGCCCCGCCACCCGCTTGCCCCCGCCCTCGCCCGCATGTCCTTTGCACCGTGCATGGGCGGCTAGTATGCATGACTTCGGAGGCCACCCATGCAAACGATCGGTTGGGAGGATTTCACCAAAGTCGAACTGCGGGTGGGCCGCATCGTCGACGCGCGGGTGTTTGCCGAGGCGCGCAAGCCTGCGTACGTCCTGCAGGTCGACTTCGGGCCCGAGATCGGCGTAAAAAAGTCCAGCGCGCAGATTACCGCCCTCTACACGCCCGAAGAGCTCGTCGGCAAGCTGGTCGTCGGCGTGGTCAATTTTCCACCCAAACAGATCGGGCCGGTACGGTCAGAGTGCCTGGTCACCGGCTTCCACGACGCCAACGGCGACGTCGCCCTGTGCGTGCCGGAGCGGCCGGTACCCATCGGCGCAAAACTGGCCTAATCGGAAGGTGATCAGCGAGCGACACCTGCACGGCCGGGACCGGTGGCACCGCCAGCATGCGCACACGCCCTGTATTGCACCAGAATACACCCATCGCTGCACAATCATGGTGCGATCGACAAAGCGCCACTGCACCAACCCATTGATTCGCCAAGCTGGAATGCCTGGCACGCCACTTGCAACGTTTTAGCCATCGCCGCCACCACACCGAGCCCGCATGACCCCCGCAACCGTGCTTGAAACCCTCAAGACCGAAAACGTCGAATTCGTCGACCTGCGCTTTACCGACATGCGCGGCGTGCAACACCACATCAGCTTCCCGGCGCACGCGATCGACGCCGACACCTTCGAGGACGGCAAGATGTTCGATGGTTCCTCGATCGTCGGCTGGAAGGGCATCAACGAGTCGGACATGGTGCTGCTGCCCGACCCGGCGACCGCCTTCATCGATCCGTTCGCCACGCGCAAGCAGCTGAACATCGTGTGCGACGTGCTGGAACCGTCCACCATGCAGGCCTACGGCCGCGACCCGCGGTCGATCGCGCGCCGCGCCGAGGCGTACCTGAAGTCCACTGGCGTCGCCGATACCGCGTACCTCGGGCCGGAGCCGGAATTTTTCATCTTCGATTCGGTGCGCTGGCAAAACGACATGGGACGCGTCTTCTATGAAATCGGCTCGGAAGAGGCCGCGTGGAGTTCGCGCTACAAGTACGAGGAAGGCAACCGCGGACATCGGCCGGGCGTGAAGGGCGGCTATTTCCCGGTGCCGCCGGTCGATTCCCTGGCGAACCTTCGCGCCGACATGTGCGCGGTACTGGAGTCCCTGGGCCAATCGGTCGAGGTGCACCACCACGAAGTCGGCAACGCCGGCCAGTGCGAGATCGGCGTGCGCTTCAACACCCTGGTGAACAAGGCCGACGAGCTGCAGACCATGAAATATGTGATCCGCAACGTCGCCCACGCCCACGGCAAGACCGCCACCTTCATGCCCAAACCGGTCGTCGGCGACAACGGTTCGGGCATGCACTGCCACCAATCACTTTCCAAGGACGGCAAGAACCTGTTCGCCGGTGAACTGTATGGCGGCCTGTCGCAGCTTGCGCTGCACTACATCGGCGGCATCTTCAAGCACGCGCGCGCGATCAACGCGTTTGCCAACTCCGCAACCAATTCCTACAAGCGCCTGGTGCCGGGCTTTGAAGCACCGGTGATGCTGGCCTATTCCGCGCGCAACCGCTCGGCATCGTGCCGCATCCCATATGTGTCCAACCCCAAGGGGCGCCGGATTGAAGTGCGCTTTCCGGACCCGATGCAGTCGGGCTACCTGACCTTCACCGCGTTGATGCTGGCCGGGCTTGACGGGATCCTCAACAAGCTCGACCCCGGCGCGCCGATGGACAAGGACCTCTACGACCTCCCGCCCGAGGAAGAGCGCAACATCCCGCAGGTGTGTTCCTCGCTCGATGCCGCACTCGAAGCGCTGGACAAGGATCGCGGCTTTCTGACGGCGGGCGGCGTGATGAACGATGATTTCATCGACGCCTACATCGGCGTGAAGATGAGGGAGGTCACCGCGTACCGCGCATCCACCCATCCGCTCGAGTACCAGATGTATTACAGCATCTGACCGCTGGCTCGGTGTGGCCGCACCCCGCGGCCCGGTTTGCGCACGGTCCCCGATTCGCTACCCTGGCAGCCTCACCTTTGACGTTGTCAGGGAAGTGTCGCGGTGGATCTCGCAGCACCACCCATTCGCCGCTGGATGTACGGCGCCGCGTTCGCGGACTTCCGCACACGCGCTCGCGACGCGATTCTTGGCGAGCTCGTGCGCGGCTCGCACGGATCAGTCGATGACACCCAACGGGATGCGTGGCTGGCTGAAATCGAGGTGCTGCAGGCACTGCCGCTGCCTGACGCACACACCGCCAACGCACGCGTCTACTTCGAGTATGAAATTCCGCGCCTTGGCCGTCGCGCTGACGTAATCCTGCTCGTGGCGCAGGCGCTGTTCGTACTCGAATTCAAGGTCGGCGCGCGCGAGTTCACCCAAGCGGCCGTCGATCAGGTCTGGGATTACGCGCTGGACCTCAAGAACTTCCACGATGCGAGCCGGGACCTCGCGCTCATTCCGGTTTTGCTGGCGACACGTGCACCGGCACATGCAATCGCACTGCAGGGAACACTGCACGGTGATCGCCTCGCACAACCGGTAGTCTGCAACGGCACTCAACTTGCTGACGTCATCGCGCGCGGCCTTCGATTCTTCGACGGCCTGGCCATCGACGCCGGCGCGTGGGAGCGCGGTCACTACCTGCCGACGCCCACCATCGTCGAAGCAGCGCGTGCCTTGTACGCGGGTCACCACGTCGAGGAAATTTCGCGCAGCGACGCAGGCGCACACAATCTTGCCGTCACCTCACGCGCCGTCGAACGCATCATCGCAGACGCACGGGCCCGGCAACACAAAGTCATTTGCTTCGTGACCGGCGTGCCGGGGGCGGGGAAAACGCTGGTCGGCCTCGATATTGCCAACCGCCATCTTGATCGAGCCAGCCAGACCTACAGCGTGTTCCTGTCCGGCAACGGTCCGCTGGTCGCGGTGCTGCGGGAAGCGCTGGCGCGCGACAAGGTTGCACGCGAACGAAACGCGGGCCGCAGGACGACCAAGAAGGAAGCGCTCAGGGGCCCCAACGGCGTTGAGGCCTTCATCCAGAACGTGCACCATTTCCGCGACGACTGCCTGGCCGACCCTACCGCGACGCCCGAGCACGTGGTGCTGTTCGACGAGGCGCAACGGGCGTGGGATCGCGCCCAGACCAACGACTTCATGCGCCGCAAGCGCGGGCGCGATGGCTTCGATGAGACGGAACCGGAATTCCTGATCGAGTGCATGGACCGCCAACCCGACTGGGCCGTGATCGTGTGCCTGGTCGGCGGCGGGCAGGAAATCAATCGGGGCGAAGCCGGCATCGGCGAATGGTTCGACGCGCTGACCCGCCGCTTCACCGACTGGGACGTACATGTATCGCCGCGGCTTGAGGAGTCCGAGTATCACTGCAGCGCGGCGCTCGCGCAGCTCTTGACCCGGCCCAACGTGTACGCCAACGCCGTCCTGCACCTTGCAACTTCAATGCGCTCGTTCCGTGCGGAAACGCTGAGCCGATTCGTGCGCGAATTGCTCGACCGCGAAGTTGACGCGGCGCGCGCGACGTTGGCTGGACTTGACACGCGTTACCCAATCCGCCTGACGCGCAAGCTCGATCGCGCGAAGCAGTGGCTGCGCGAGCACGCGCGCGGGTCCGAACGCTACGGCATGGTCGTCTCCGCGCATGCCGAACGATTGAAGCCACTCGCGATCGATGTGCGCGTCGCCAGCAATCCGGTGAAATGGTTCCTTGACGGCAAGGACGACGTACGCTCGTCGTACTACCTCGAGGAAGTCGCCACCGAGTTCGACGTGCAGGGCCTCGAACTCGACTGGACGTGCGTCGTCTGGGATGGCGACCTGCGCTACGCCAGTGGCGCCTGGGCGCACCACGAGTTTCGCGGCAAGCGTTGGAATCAGGTCCAACAGGGCTGGCGCCAGCGCTATCTCGAAAACGCCTACCGCGTGTTGTTGACGCGTGCGCGCCAGGGTATGGTGCTGGTCGTTCCAGACGGCGACCCGCGCGATCCGACGCGCCGCGCCGAGTTCTACGATCCGACCTACCACTACCTGCGCGATCTCGGCGTGCGCGAACTTTGACGATGGTTTCCATGCTGGCCACGATCCCCGCCACGTTGTCGCTGTTTCATGCAACCCCGCCACCACGCACCCGCGAGGAATTGTCTTCCGGCGCATGGGTGCTTAGGGGGTTCGCGCTGGACGTCGCCACGGACTTGCTGGCCGAAGTCGAGCGGATCGCTGCCGTTTCGCCCTTTCGCCATCTCGTAACGCCCGGCGGCAAAACGATGTCGGTGGCGATGACCAACTGCGGTGCGGTCGGCTGGTTCAGCGATCGCCGCGGTTATCGCTACACCGAAGTCGATCCGGAGACGGGCAGGGCGTGGCCGCCCATTCCCGATCTGTTTGCTGACCTGGCGCGGCGCGCGGCGTCCGCCGGCGGTTTTGCCGACTACACGCCCGACGTATGCCTCATCAATCGCTACGAGGTCGGCACCCGCCTGACCCTGCACCGGGATCACGACGAACACGATCGCCGCGCACCGATCGTGTCGGTATCGTTGGGCCTGCCGGCGACGTTCCGGTGGGGCGGGCTCGCGCGCGCGGATCGCGAGCGCCGCATTCCACTCGCGCATGGCGACGTGGTGGTATGGGGCGGTCCGTCGCGGATGCGCTATCACGGCGTTCTGCCGATCAAGGATGACGTGCATCCACTGACTGGCAACCGTCGCTTCAATCTGACCTTCCGGGTCGCGCGCTGAGCTTGCTGGCGGACGCGCGCTGCACTAAATTGGTGCAATGGCACGCACCAACGCGGATACCGACCTGTTCGCACTGCTCGCGACGGGCGTGGCGCGGCTCGACGCGTCGTTGCGGATCGCCGACCTCAACGCCGCGTTCGCCGAACACACCGGTTTTGGACGTTCCCGCCTGCACGGACAAACCCTGGCGGCGTTGAAGCCGGACGGCGCGCAGCTGCACGCACTGGCCCGGCGCGCCCTTGCGCAGGGACACGCCCGCAGGTGGAACGACATCGCCGTGTGCGCGTTGCCGGGACACGAAGCGCGGCTGGATTTTGTCTTCACGCCGTGCGCCGACGGGGTCCTGGTCGAAGTGTATCCGGCCACACCGCCGGCCCACGCGGCGCGCACATCGGAAACCCTGCGCGGCTTTGCCCACGAAGTCCGCAATCCACTTGCCGCCATCGCCGGGGCCGCGCAATTGTTGGCACGGGACGCGGGCGGCGGCCGCCAGCGCGATCTGGCGCGGTTGATCACGACCGAAGCCGCGCGGCTTGCCACGCTCGCCGAACGCCTGCTCGGCAGTCGCAGCCTGATGGCACCGCGCGCGGTGAACCTGCACGCGGTGCTTGAGCGCGCCGCCGAATTGCTGCAGGTCGAGCGCGCCGACGTCGCCATCACGCGCGACTACGACCCCAGCCTGCCGGCGTGGCACGGCGACCCGGAGCGCCTGCTGCAGGCGGTGGTGAACCTCACGCGCAATGCGGTTGAAGCCAACGCGCAGCACCTCACCCTGCGCAGCCGCGCGGAAGCCGGCTGGCGCGATGCGCGTGGCCAGCGCATACCCGCACTCAGGATCGAGGTCGAAGACGACGGCGAGGGCGTACCCGAAGCGCTCGCCGCGACGCTGTTCGAGCCGCTGGTTTCCGGCCGTGCCGACGGCTCGGGCCTCGGCCTCGCGCTGGCGCGGGAAATCGCACGCGAGCACGGTGGCGAGCTGACCTGGCAACGGCGCAGCACCGGGTCGTGCTTCATCCTGCTGCTGCCGCGCCACCCGCACCCGGCAGGGGCCACGCCATGAACCCGGTCTGGATCGTGGATGATGACCGCAGCGTGCGTTTCGTGCTGGCAACCGCGCTGCGTGACGCGGGTTACAGCGTTACCGAGTTTGCCAGCGCCGAGGACGCCAAGCGCTTGCTCAGGCGCGAGCCGCCCGCGTTGGTGGTGTGCGACGTGCGCTTGCCGGGCGAGGACGGGTTGGCGCTGTTGCGCGCCATCAAGGCGGCCGATCCGCAGCTGCCGGTCATCGTCATGAGCGCCTACACCGACGTCGCGACCACCGCCGCCGCCTACCGCGACGGCGCACTCGATTACCTGGCCAAGCCGTTTGACCTCACCCAGGCCGTGGCGACGGTGCAGCGCGCGCTGGCCGACCCCGCCACCACCCAAGCGCCCGCCGCGGCCGCGCCGGCGCGACCCACGCTGCTTGGCACCAGCGCCGCGATGCGCGAAGTGTTCCGCCTCGTCGGGCAGGTCGCGGCGAGCGATTTGAACGTGCTCATCACCGGCGAGACCGGCACCGGCAAGGAACTGGTCGCGCGCGCGCTGCATACCGAAAGCGCGCGCCGCGACCGGCCCTTCGTGGCGCTCAACACCGCCGCGATCCCGGCGGAATTGCTGGAGTCCGAACTGTTCGGCCACGAAGCCGGCGCCTTCACCGGAGCGCAGCGGCGCAGCGCGGGGCGTTTTGAGCAGGCCGAAGGCGGCACGCTGTTTCTGGACGAGATCGGCGACATGCCACTGGCGCTGCAGACGCGCCTGCTGCGGGTGCTGGCGGGCGGCGAGTTCTACCGGGTCGGTGGTCGCGAACTGATCCGCAGCGACGTCCGGGTGCTGGCGGCGACGCATCAGGATCTTGCCGCGAAAATCGCGCGCGGCGAATTCCGCGCCGACCTCATGCACCGGCTCGACGTGGTGCGGATCCACCTGCCGCCACTGCGCGAACGGCGTACGGACATTCCGGCGCTGGCGCGGCAGTTCCTCACCGCCGCCGCACGTGAACTGAAACTGCCGGAGAAACGGTTTACCCAGGCCGCGCTGCAGGCGCTGACCCGCAACCCGTTCCCCGGCAACGTCAGGGAGCTGGAAAACCTCTGCCGGCGGCTGACCTTGACGGCGCCGGGATCGAGCATTCGTCCGGAAGACCTGCGCCGCGACGGCGCGCCCCGCGGCGCCGTCACCGACGCCAGCGCCGGGCCATGGGAAACGGCGTTCCGCGGCTGGGCCGACGCCCAACTCGCCGCCGGCACCCGGCACCTGTACGCACTCGCGCGCGGGCGCTGTGACCGCATTCTGCTGGAAGCGGCCCTCGCCGCGAGCGACGGGCACCGGCAGCACGCCGCAGCGGCGTTGGGCCTCGGCCGCAACACCGTGACCCGCAAGCTCGGCAGCGCGCGCGCGCGACCCCCCAGACCCTCCACCCGGGAGTGACCCACCATGTGCATCACCATTCGCGCCGCGACCCTTGCCGACACCAACTTCCTCGCCGACTGCAACGCGGCGATGGCGCAGGAGACCGAACGCAAGACGCTCGACCGCGATGTGCTCTTGCGCGGCGCGCGCGCCGTATTCGACGATCCGCACCGCGGGTTCTACCTCATCGCCGAACGCGACGGTGCCCTTGCGGGGTGCCTGTTGATCACCCACGAATGGAGCGACTGGCGCGACGGCGACTGGTGGTGGATCCAGAGTGTGTATGTGGCGCCCGCCGCGCGCCGCCACGGCGTATTCCGTGCGCTGTACGCAGCGGTGGAGCAGCGCGCGCAGGCGGCCGGCGCGGTCGGCCTGCGGCTCTACGTCGAGCAGCACAACGCGCGTGCGCAAGCGACCTACGCCGCGCTTGGCATGACCGCCGAGCCCTACCAGATGCTCAACCGCGTTTTCACGCGGCGAGCCTGAGCCAGGCGACGGCCCGTCCAGGGCCGTGCCAGCGCCTACGCCGCCAGGTCAAACAGCAGCACTTCCGCCGCCTCGCGCGCGCGCAGCGTGACGCGCGCCGGCCGCACCCACGCCAGCCCGTCGCCGGCGTTGAAGACCCGGCCATCGACCTCGACCGCCCCGCGCGCCACCTGCAACCACACGCGCCGGGCGGCCGCCGGGACATGCGCCACGGCGACCCCGGCCCCAAGCCGTGCGGCGTAGACGACCACGTCCTGGTGGACGGTCACCGAACCCTCGCGACCGTCGCCAGACGCAATCGGCCGTAGCTGATCGCGCAACTCGCCGGCCGTGAAGACGCGCTGCGCGTAACCCGGCGCCAGGCCTTGCGTGTCGGGCAACAGCCAGATCTGCAAAAAGTGCACCGGCGCTACGGCCGAGGCATTGAACTCGGAATGGGTGACCCCGGTGCCGGCGCTCATCCGCTGCAACTCGCCCGGCCGGATCACCGCCCCGATACCCAGGCTGTCCTTGTGCTCCAGTGCGCCCTCCAGCACCCACGAAAGGATTTCCATGTCGCGATGCGAATGGGTGGCGAAACCCTGGCCCGGCGCCACGCGATCCTCATTGAGGACGCGCAGCGTGCCAAACCCCATGTGCGCGGGATCGTGGTAGTTCGAAAATGAAAACGTATGCCGGCTGTCGAGCCAGCCAAGATTCGAGCGGCCGCGCTCGGCCGCTGCCCGAAGCGTGAACATAATAAGGAGTCCTCCGAAATACTGGGTTGAACCGGCGGGCGCCACCCGCCACCGCAGGCCCTCAGGCCACGGCTTGCCGCCGATTCACACGGCGCGCGTCAAGCCTCCAGCCGCCGGCACCGTGGCCCACCAACACCAGAAAGCCGCCGGCCGCCGCGAGTTCGGCAAAGAAGATGATCCGCCCGCTGTCTCCGTGGAACGGAAAATGGAAGAAGATCAGGGTCAACAAGGTAAAGCCGGCCAGCAGGAACGCGACCAACCGCGTGTGCCAGCCCAGGACGATCAGTACGCTGCCCGCCAGCTCCGTGAGGATGACCAGCGGCAGCAAGATTCCCGGCACCCGACGGGCCGTCATGTACGCCGCGGTGCCGGCGTAGCCCACGACCTTGCCGACGCCGGCGGTGAAATCGAGCACGATCAGGCCTACGCGACCGACAAGATCGGCCGCGTGGAATACGGGATCGCGCAGGCTTGCGGTGGCCATGCCGGTGTCCCGCAGGCAAGCGCGGCGGCGGCTCAGGCCGCCGCGTCGGCCAGTTCCGGCACGGGCTGCGCCGCCAGCCTGGCGGCTACACGGGCAACATAGGCGCCCTGCGCGCGCGCAATATCCAGTTCATTCGCGCTCGGCTGGCGTGAACCGTCCGCACCGGCGATGGTGCTGGCGCCGTAGGGCGAACCGCCCGTCACTTCGTCCAGCACGTGCAGGCCCGGCGTCGCGGGCGGCACGCCCACCACCACGAAACCGTGATGGAACAGCAGGTGATGGAAGGACAGGATCGTGCTTTCCTGTCCCCAATGCTGCTGGCCGGAACTGGTGAACACCGCACCCACCTTGCCCGCGAGTTTGCTGGCGGCAAACAGGCCACCGGTCTGGTCGAGGAAGTTGCGCATCTGCGCCGCGACGTTGCCGAAGCGCGTCGGGGTGCCAAAGATGATGGCGTCGTAGTCCACAAGCTCGGTGACCGTCGCGAGCGGCGCGCGCTGGTCGAGCTTGTAGTAGGCCTTCTCGGCCACCGCCGCCGGCACCAGCTCGGGCACCCGCCGGATCGCGACCTTCGCGCCTGCGCCGCGCGCGCCGTCGGCTTCGGCTTCGGCCAACTGCTCGATGTGTCCCCAGGTGCTGTAGTAGAGCACCAAAACCTTTGCCATGTCCGTCTCCTGCAGTGAACGTCAACTCGTCAGGCACCAGTCTATGATTGATTGATTCGATATAAAAGTCCACAATTCTGCTTGGATCAATCAATAAACCAAATCAATGTCAACGACCCATCAGCCACCAACCCCGCGCGTCGCGCTTGACCAATGGCGCGCCCTGCAGGCCGTGGTGGACGCCGGTGGTTACGCGCAGGCGGCCCAGGCGCTGCACAAAAGCCAGTCAGCGGTCACCTACGCGGTGCAGAAGCTCGAACGGGTGCTGAGCATCAAGGCGTTCGAGATCAAGGGTCGCAAGGCCGTCCTGACGCCGGTCGGCCAGCTGTTGTACCGGCGCGCGGGTGCGCTGCTGGAAGCCGCGGCGGCGCTGGAAGGCTCCGCCGGACGCCTGGCCCAGGGATGGGAATCGGAAATCCGCCTGGCCGTGGACACGATGTTCCCCACCTGGCTGCTGCTGGAATGCCTCGGCCGCTTCGCCGCCGAGCAACCCGCGATCCGGATCGAGCTGTTCGAGACGGTGCTTGGCGGCACCGAACAGGCGCTGACCGACCACCGCGTGGAGCTCGCGATCGGTCCCATCATTCCGCAGGGTTTTCTCGGTGATCCGCTGCTGCGGCTGCGTTTTGTCGCCGTCGCGGCACCCGGCCATCCGCTGCACCAGCTCAAGCGTGCGCTCACGCACCAGGACCTGCTCCATTACCGCCAGCTGGTGATTCGCGATTCCAGTCCCGGACGCAAGCACGACGCCGGCTGGCTCGGCGCCGAGGAGCGCTGGACGGTCAGCCACAAGGCAACGTCGATCCGCGCTACCTGCATGGGCCAAGGATTTGCCTGGTATCCCGAAGACACCATCCGTGCCGAGCTTGCCGCGGGGGCCTTGAAGCGCCTGCCGCTGCGCGAGGGCGGCGAGCGCTTTGCCGAGCTCTACCTCGTCGTCGCCAACCCCGACAGCGCGGGGCCGGGGGTGCAGCGGCTGGTGCAACTGCTGCAGGAAGCCGTGCGGAACGCGGCGCCACCCGCAAACCAGCGTAAAACCGCGTCGGCCCAAACGCGCGGCCGGTGACACCGCCCCGTGCGCCAGGCGCCTTGAGCCCCCGCCCCCCGCGGCTGGGTCAACGTGCCTTGCCGGGCCAATCCTCGCCTACGCGCACGGTTAGGCTCTGCGCCGCGGTACCCACGGGCCCGTGGATGTCGCTCAGGACCGATGCGGTCTCACCGAGTCCCGTCGGGCCAAAGTTGACGCGGGTATCAAAGCCCACCCAGCCGGCTTCGGGCGGGCGCAGGAAATGCACCGTCAGATCCACATTGGCGAAGAACACGCTGCCGGGACGCTCGCGCACGGCCAGTCCGTTGGCCGTGTCGACGAGCTTGAGGAAGCCCGCGACCGGCGGATCGGGCTCGCCCGCCACCAACGGATAACGCGTGCGCAGCCAGCTGCGTCCGCGCCCCGGGCGGGTATCGGCGGTCTGGCGCGCTTCCAGCGCGGTGATGAAACCGCCACCCCAGACCGTCGAGAACACGAGCGGCGGCATCGCCCCGGGCGGCGGCAGCGGCTCCCACTCGCAGCCGGCAATGCGCGTCGTGTCGCTCGCCGCGAGGCGCCAGATGCGTGCGCGAATGCTCGTCCTGTCGCCGTGGCGCATGCTCGCCTCGATCAACTCGATGGAGCGCCCGGGCCGCAGCACGTGGACGTCGATGGTGAACTCGCCGGACTGGATGACCCCGAGCACATCGAAGGACGCGCGCGACACCAGCTTGTCGCTTGGCAGGCGGCGCTCGACCTCGGCCATGACCAGGCCCGACGCGGGCGCAAGGTGCTGCTCGCCGGGCTGCCAAGCGCCCTGCGCGTGCAACGTGGAAACAAATCCGGCGGCGTCACGCCGCACATAAAAGGCATCGGGGTACGCCTCACCGGCGTGACCGAGGTGGAGATTGTCTGCGACAGGCATCAGGCTAGTTTAATGCCGCCGCGGGCGCGCCGGCCGCAACCGGCGGCGTGGCTGCAAGTGCGCTAGCCTTGCCGAAGTCCTACACGAGGCGCAAGCGCATGAACCCACAGACCCGCCGCGTCGCCGTCCTTGGCGGCATACGCATTCCATTCTGCAAGCGCGATACCGCATACGCCGACCTTGGCAACTTCGGCCTGTCGGTCAAGGTGCTGGGCGCGCTGGTCGAGAAGTTCGGCCTTGAGGGCGTGGAACTGGGCGAAGTCGCGTTCGGTGCGGTGATGAAACACCCGGCCGACTGGAACCTTGCGCGCGAAGCGGCGCAATCCTCGGGCCTCGCGCTGACCACACCCGGCATCACCACGGCGCGCGCCTGCGGCACCTCGCTCGACAACGCGATCCTCGTCGCGCAAAAAATTGCGACGGGGCAGATCGAAGCCGGCATCGGCGGCGGGTCGGATACGACCAGCCAGGTACCGCTGACCTACTCCCACCGTCTGCAGCAACGCCTGCTTGACTTGAATCGTGCGCGGACCTTCGGCCAGAAAGTGCGTGCCGCGACGCGCGGCTTTCACCTGCGCGAGCTGAAGCCCCAGGTGCCGGGCGTGGTGGAACCGCGCACGGGCCTGTCGATGGGCCAGCACTGCGAAAAGATGGCGCGCGAATGGAAGATCGGCCGCGCCGAACAGGACCAATGGTCACTCGGCAGCCACCGCAAGCTGGCCGCCGCGTATGCCGCCGGATTCTTTGACGATCTCGTCGTGCCGTTTCGCAACGTCAAGCGCGACAACCTGCTGCGTCCGGACACGACGCTTGAAAAACTTGGGGCCTTGAAGCCGGCGTTTGACAAGACCTCGGGGCAGGGCACGCTGACCGCGGGCAACTCCTCGGCCTTGTCCGACGGCGCGGCCGCCGTGCTGCTGGCGAGCGAAGACTGGGCCAAGTCCCGCGGCCTGCCGATCCTTGCCTACCTCACCGCAGCCGGCGTCGCAGGCGTCGATTTCGTGCATGGCGAAGGCTTGCTGATGGCGCCCACCATCGCGGTACCGCGGATGCTGGCGCGCGCCGGCGTGAAATTCCAGGACTTCGACTTCTACGAAATCCACGAAGCCTTCGCGGCGCAGGTATTGTGCCAGCTGCGCGCGTGGGAATCGGCGGACTATTGCAAGCGCCGGCTGGGCCTGGACGCGCCGCTGGGCGCGATCGACCCCGCCCGGATCAACGTCAACGGATCGAGCCTCGCGACCGGCCATCCCTTCGCGGCGACCGGTGCGCGCATCGTCGCCACACTGGCAAAGCTGCTGGCGCAAAAAGGTTCGGGGCGCGGGTTGATTTCGATCTGCACCGCTGGCGGGATGGGTACCGTCGCGATCATGGAACGGCCATAGCGGAAGGCCAGGCCGCGGCGCCATCCCCGCCGCCCCAACCGCCGCCCCGGGCCACCCTGGCACGGCGGCGGGCACGGGCAAAAGCCCACCCTACAAGATCCCCTGGATCCCGGCGCCAAACGCGGTGATGAAGCGCGTGATGATCGTGGTGAGCGACAGGTTGACCTCGGGGAAGTCGCCCACCGGCGTCCAGTTGTCCAGAAAATCCGGGCTGGTCGCCGGTACCGGTGTGCCGCCCGGCCGCAACTGGTAGTCGGTCGCGTAGCCCCATGGCCAGATGTCGAAGATCGGCAGCGCGCGCGACACATCGCCTATGGCCTGGCTGACGTCGCCGAGGACGGGAACGGGGCGCCGGGGCGCGACCAGCCACGCATTGCGCGGCGCGGCATCACGCAGGATCGACGCGCGCACCTGCCTGGCGAAGGCCGCGTTGTCGATGATGACGCCGTCTTCGGTATTGATGCGTGCCGAGCGCGGATCGAAGTTGTGCGACCCGACCATCGCCACCTGCCCATCGACCACCAGCGACTTCGCGTGCAGGCTCATGCGGGGGCCCGGATGGCCGGGCTCGATCGGCGCGCGTCCGCCGCGGTGCGGCGAACGCCGTTCGGACCCGATGCCGGACAACCGGTTGAAGTCACCGAGCATTTCAGGCGCATCCGCCGGGTGCGGCATCAGCTCGTGGATCTCAAAGCCGTAGTCGACCAGGAATTTCTTGTGGTGCTTGTAGGACAGCGCATACACCGGCACCGAATCGGTCGAGGCCAGCGAGTCGGTCGAGACAATCACCTGCACGGGTGGATCCTTCTTTTGCAATGCCTTGAAGATGCGGCCGGCGCGGTGCGTCAACACCAGATAGGGCGTCTGCAGGACGATCTGGTGCCGGGCGCCCGTGATCATGCGCATGAGGTCGCGCGTGAGTTCGCGCGAATCGGGCCCATGCACGGCCTCGTCCTTGGATGGCAGGTCGTAGAAGTAATCCACCAGCCCGACCTTGAGGCTGTGCCCGGTGAGGTTCGCCGACAGCCACGCGGAATCGTCCGCCAGGGCGCGCAGCCGCGCCACCCGCTGCGGGTCGGCAAAGCGGGGTTCCGTCCACGGCTGCGCGGCAAACGGATGCGCGAGGATGTCGGCGTTCACGTCGCGCAGATGGGTGATTGGCACCGCACGCCTGGCGTGCCAGAAAAGCTCGAAGCCGCGCGCCATCTGGCGCCCGGCCACGCCGGCGACGATCACGTCGCGATCGATGAAATCCATCTGCGGATCCCAGTCGAAATAGCTGTTCTGGTAGTTGCGCCCGCCGACGATGCCGACCTTGCCATCCACGAGGAACAGCTTGTTGTGCATGCGCTGGTTGAACGTGCGAAAGCAGCACAGGACGCTGGCGGCGTATTCGACGTAGCCCGCGCGGGCGCGGTCAAAGGTCGGGTTGTACAGCTTGATATGCAGGTTGTCGCTGGCGCGCGCCAGCCGCGAGAGCAGGGCGGGATTGTTGAGCGAACCCAGCTGATCGGCGAGGATCCGGACCTCGACGCCGCGCCGCGCGGCCTTGACCAGCGCGTCCAGCATCAGCATCCCGGCATCATCGTCGACCCAGATGTAGGTCTGGATGTCGATCGACTTTTGCGCTGCGCGGATCAGGTTGATGCGTGCGGCCAGCGCATTCTGGCCGATGTTCAGCAAGGTGACGGTGTTGTGGGGATGGCCCGGCGTGGATGCCGCGATCGCGGCATCCGCCTGCGCCATGAACGGCGAGGGCTCGGCGCAGCGGTCGGCGCGATCACAGTCGGTGCCGGTCGGGACCGACATCGCGACGATCCGGTTGGCGCGCTGGATGCTGCGCACGGGAAGCGGCACACACCCGGCCAGCACCAGCGTCAGGGCGCAAACACACCAACCCAGTTTCGCGCTGGGCGTGCGGGGCATCCGGCCATGATACGGGGCGCTCATGGCGCTCCGCGCAGGCGGATCCGGAGATCGAGCTCCACCTCGCTGGACAACACGCCGCGCCAGCCCCGTATCCCGAACCGTGAGCGCGCGATCGTGCCGCGCACGCGGATCGCGCACGCCAGCGGCTGGCGCGGACAGGCTGACGGCTGCAGGTCCAGCGCCACGGGCTGGCGTTCACCGTGGAGCGCCAGCATCCCGCGGAGCCTGCCGCCAGGGACCAGCAGCGTCAGCGGAAATGGATCGGAATCGAAGGTGATACCCGGAAACGCCGCGGCATCGAAAAAGTCCGGCCCAAGCGCATGGGCGCGATCGCCGGCAGCGTCCATCACCAGCCGGTCGACCACGAGGGTCGCAGCGACCACGCCAAGACCCTCGCCCACAGGGGTATCGATCCGGCGCAAGCTTCCGGACAGCCCGGGAAACGTGCCGCGCACATGGGCAAACCAGAACTTGCGGACGCTGAACTGCACTTCCGATTGCGTGGGATCGATCGCGAAAGACTGCGTGGCCGGCCGTACCTGCGCCGCGGCCCGCGGCGGCAGCAAGGCAACGCAGATCGCCAGCAGCAGCCGCACCGGCTAACTCACGGCGACCACAGCGCCCGCAGGCGGCCGTGGCCAGGTTCAAGCACGTCGTCGGTTAGTTCGATCCAGGCGACGGTGGCGGGCGAGATTCCGCGCGCGTCGGCCGAGCGGCCTTCGGTCAAGAGCGCAAGCAGCTGCTCGATGCCGGGATTGTGGCCTACCAGCAACACCTGTTTCGCGTCGACGGCATGCCGCTCGACGAGCGCCAGCAACTCGCCGGGCGTCGCCTCGTAGATCGCCGGCAGGAAGCGGGGCGCACGCAGATGCAGGATCTGGCACACCGCATCGGCGGTCATCTACGCGCGACGCGCCGGCGAACACAGCACCGCGTCGGGCTCGGCGCCATGGGCCGCCAGCCAGTCGCCCGCTGCGTGGGCCTGGCTTTCGCCATGCACGCTCAGCGGCCGCTCCATATCACGTCCGTCAGGGCCGGCATTCATGGCCTCGGCGTGGCGCAGCAACAGGATTTCACGCATGTCCAGATTCCAGTCAGTGGGCGCCGGAAGCGGCGGAGGCCGGCGCGGCGCCCGCCGGTGCCGCGGTCGGTACGCCGTTGCCGCGCAAGGTTGCAAGCATCAGGCTGAGTTCGGTGCCGCCAGTGCGGGCCGCCGTCAGCCAGCGCGCGGCGATGCCCGGATCGGTCAGTGCGTGTTGCAGCAGTGCGGAATACTGCTGCACCTGCCACGCCAGATCGTGGCTGGCCTGCTGTGCCTGCGCCGAACCGTCCGGATCGAGGTCGCCTTCGATGTGTAGGCCCACGGCGCGTGCCACGGGGCTTGAGCCCCACTGCAGCGTGTGCGCCAGTTGCAGGCAGGCTTTCCGCCGCTTCGCCGCGGCGCTCACGGCAGCCTTGGCGCAAAGCTGGACCACCGGTTGCAGGCTGGGCCGCGGCAACGCACCCATCGCGTTGATCGCAACCAGCGCGCGCACACCCTCCGGATTGTCGGGCTGGCCGTCGTGCGCGCCCGCCGTGGTATCCGGCAACGGTGGCAATACCGCCGTCGCCTTCGCGACCCCGGCCAGCGCGCGGCCATAGTAATCGTCATAGGTTTGCGCGGCGGCGGCGTGCTCGAATGCCGCCTGCTCGGCCTGGGTGTCGTGGTCGCGCGCGGCCACGTCCAGTGCCACCACCCACACCGCCGCATTGTCGGCCGCGTGCTGCTTGAGGTATGCAAACGCCTTCGCGTTCGGGCAATCCGCCTGGTCCTTGCACACACCAAGGCGCGCCCACTCGACGGCGGGACTGGCGTTGGGTGCCGCGGCGGCACGCGTGCTCAGGGCGTCAAAACCCAGCCCCGGCACCGCGTCCTTGAACGGCGTCGCGAGGATCGCCGCACCCAGCAGGTACAGCGGATCGGCACGCAGCGCCACCACGCTTACAAGGTCGTGCTGGTATTGCTCGATGGCCGCGACCCGCTTCTGGTCGGCGGGTGACAGTTTGGCCACGGACGCTGCGGCGACGGGCGCCCCGGGCGCAGCGCGGTGCGCGGGCGGGGCCGCCAGCGCCGCGTCGGCGACCAGCAGGGTGGCAAGGAGAACTGCGGAAACGGCGATACGCATGAGCGATGACCCGGTTGGAAACGCGTTCGAACCTTAGCCGATGGACGTGAATGGCCGCCGGCCAGCTGTGTCAGACGGCCAGCGCCGTGCGCATGAACTCCGGTTGCGCCAGCGCCGCACGGTGGATATCAACGTTGTAGTAGCGTGTCTGGAACGGTTTGTCAGCGGCATCGTGCTCGCGAAAACGGGTGAGGTCCCCACCCTTGCGCGCCAGCGTCGTGCTCCACCAGCCGGTCGGATAGCACGGTTGCGGGAACGGCAGGGTTCGGGTCGTGGTAAAACCCGCGGCGCGCATTTCGCGCTGCATCGACTGGATGAGGTCCAGCAGCACCAGCGGCGATTCCGACTGCTGCACAAGGATGCCGCCGGCGCGCAACGCGCGGCAACAGCTCGCGTAGAACTTCGTGTTGAACAAACCCTCGGCCGGACCCACCGGATCGGTCGAATCGACGATGACGACATCCAGCGAGTCCGGCGCGGCTTCGGCCATGTACTTGATGCCGTCGTCAAACAACAGCTGCGCACGCGGATCGGCGTTGGACTCGCACAGTTCCGGAAAATACTGCTCGGCCAGGCGCGTCACCCGCTCATCGATGTCGATCTGTGCGACGTGGCCGACTTCCGGATGCCTGAGTACCTGGCGCAGCGTGCCGCAATCGCCGCCGCCGATGATCACGACGTCCTTCGGCGCGGCGTGGGTGTAGAGCGCCGGGTGCGTCATCATCTCGTGATACAGGAAGTTGTCGCGCGTGGTCAGCATGGTGCAGCCGTCGATCACCATCAGGTTGCCCCAGTCGGTGGTTGCGTAGATCTCGATGTGCTGGAACGGCGTCTGCTCGTCGGCCAATTTTTCGCGCACGCGATAGCCGACGGCCGAGCCGGATGCGGTGTGCTGTTCGGTGAACCAGGTGGACGCCATGACCAAAACCCGAATGGAGACCGCGGGATTGTAGCGGCCGGATGGCGCGACCGCGTTACAATGGTACGGTCGATCCCGCGGCGACGGTGGCTTCCGGTCGGCACCTGTGCGCGTCAAGGCCCGCCGCTGCGACGTTCTGACTCCTCGTTGTCCGGAGATCGACGATGACGAATGCCTGGAACGTTGCGGCTGCCCGCACCACCTATTCCGTCGCACACTGGAGCGACGGCTACGTCGACATCGACGCCGCCGGTCGCGCGGTGATGCGCCCGCGGGGCGCAAACGGCCCCGCCATCGCGCTGACCGCGGCGCTTGCGCGCGCGCAGGCACTCGGGCTGCGGGTACCGCTGCTGCTGCGTTTCCCGGACATCCTGCTGGACCGGCGGGCGCGCCTGCGCGCCGCGTTTGCCGGCGCCATGCGCACCCACAACTACTCCGGCGGTTACACCGCGCTGTACCCGATCAAGGTTAACCAGCAACGCGCCGTCGCGCAGACGCTGGCCGAGGGCCCGCTGTCGCCGCGCGCGGCCGGCACCGGCTTTGGACTCGAAGCCGGGTCCAAACCGGAACTCCTGGCGGTGCTGGGCATGGCCAGGCCTGGATCACTGGTCGTCTGCAACGGCTACAAGGACGCTGAATACATCCGCCTTGCGCTGATCGGCCGCAAGCTCGGCCTCGACGTCGTGATCGTGATCGAAAAGCCATCGGAGCTCGAACACGTCATCACCGAATCGCGCGCGCTCAGCGTGGAGCCCCGGCTCGGGGTGCGCGTGCGGCTGGCATCACTCGGCGCGGGCAAGTGGCAAAACACCGGCGGCGACAAGAGCAAGTTCGGGCTGACGCCGGCGCAGCTGCTGGCGCTGATCGCACGCCTGCGCGAAGTTGACCTCACCCACACGGTGCACCTGATGCACTTCCACATGGGTTCGCAGATCTCCAACCTGCGCGACATTGCCACCGGGATGCGCGAAGCGGTACGGCACTTCTCGGAACTGCGCGCGGCGGGACTGCCGCTCGACCACGTCGACGTCGGCGGCGGGCTCGGCGTCGACTACGAGGGTACGCGCTCGCGCGGCGGATGCTCGATCAACTACGACCTCGACCAGTACGCCAACGCCATCATCGCGCCACTCGCGGCGGCCTGCGCGGAGGCCCGGCTGGAGCCGCCGTGCGTCATGAGTGAATCCGGCCGCGCGCTGACGGCGCACCACGCGGTGCTGGTGGTGAACGTGAGCGAAGTCGAACCCGCGCCGGACGGCGTGGTACCGCCGGCCACCCCCGACGAGGCACCGGTGCTGCGCGCCCTGCGCGACACGCTGGCCGCGCTCGATACGCGCCCGGTCCGCGAGGTCTGGCAGGATGCCCAGCAGTACCTCGGCGAGGGGCAGCTGCTGTACGCGCAGGGCGTGCTGGACCTTGGCGGCCGCGCCACGCTCGACGCGCTGTATCACGCGATCGCGCTCGGTGTACGCGCACGGCTCAAGCCCGGCGAGCGTTCGCACCGCGAAATCATCGACGCGCTCGACGTGAAGCTGGTCGACAAGTACTTCTGCAACTTCTCGGTGTTCGAGTCGATTCCGGACGTGTGGGCGATCGACCAGGTCTTCCCGATCATGCCGCTGACGCGGCTGGACGAGCGGCCCACGCGGCGCGGCACGCTGGCCGACCTCACCTGTGATTCCGACGGCCGCGTCGACACCTATGTCCAATCGGGCGACCTTGACGTCAGCCTGCCACTGCACGCGCTGCGCCCCGGCGAACCCTACCGGCTCGGCATTTTCCTGGTCGGCGCGTATCAGGAAACCCTGGGCGACATCCACAACCTGTTTGGCGACACCGATGCGGTCAACGTGCGCATCGACGGCGACGGTTTCACGCTGGACGGCGCGCGCCGCGGCGATTCGGCCGACATGCTGCTCGACTACGTCGGCTACCGGCCGGACGACCTGCGTGCGGCGTATCGCGCCAGGATCGCCGCTGCGGACATCGACGCTGAATCGGCGCCAGCCATCGAGGCCGCGCTGGAGGCGGGGCTCACCGGCTACACCTATTTGCGCGAGGCGTGATCGGCGGCGCAACCCGCCATTATGGGTCGCGCGCGACCTGCAACCCCGCCGGCGACTGGCTGACCGGCATCACTTCAACCCGGGTGACGTCGAGGTGCGGCGGCAGGTTCGCAATCCACCACACCGTTTCGGCAATGTCTTGCCCCGTGATGGGATGCGCCCCCGCATAGAGCTTGTCCGACGCCGCCTGGTCGCCGCCGGTGCGCACCAGGGTGAACTCGGTTTCGGCCATGCCGGGTTCGATGTTGGACACCCGCACGCCGGTACCGTGCAGGTCGCAGCGCAGGTTGGCCGAAAACTGGGTGACAAACGCCTTGGTGCCGCCGTACACGTTGCCGCCGGGGTAGGGATGCGTGCCCGAGATTGAACTGATGTTGACGATCGCGCCGCGGCGCTCGATGAGCTGCGGTAGCAGTAGCCGCGTCAGGGTCACCAGCGCGGTGACGTTGGTGTCGATCATTTGCCGCCACTGCGCAAGATCCGACGCCTGCGCCTTGCCGGTACCGAGCGCGAGGCCGGCATTGTTGACCAGCAGATCGAGGTCACGGAAACCATCCGGCAATGCGGCCAGGGCCGCGCGCAGTGCCGCCTCGTCGCGCAGGTCGAACGCGCACGCATGCACACGCTGCTGGCCAAAGCGGCCGGTCAGCGCGGCCAGCCGCTCGGCGCGTCGCGCGCACGCGACCACGCGCCACCCATGGGCCGCAAACTGCGCCGCAATCGCCGCGCCGAAGCCCGCCGACGCGCCGGTCACCAACACGGTCTGCATCACTTTTCCTTCAACGGCACGCCGTGGATGCCGGCCGCCGACAATTGTTTTTGCACCGCCTGCAGCTCGGTCGCCGACGCGAACGGCCCGATGCGCACCCGGTTCCACACCTGGCCATCGAGCGTCACCGCCTGCACGTGCGCGGCGAACCCCTGCAGCGCGAGCCTGGCCTTCATCGCATCGGCGTCGCCGGCCTTGGGAAACGCACCCACCTGCAGTACATAGCCGCCTTCGGCCGTGGCACCCGCCGCGGGGCCGGTGGTGGCCGCAGGGCTGGCATTGTTCGCCGCCGCCCCCTGGTCCTGCTCGGCCTTGGCCATCGCCGACAGCTCGGCGTTGGGAATCACGACTTCCTTCTCGGGCAGCACCTTGTAGAAATCAAACTGCGAGGAACTGGCCGCTGCACTGCCGCCACTGGCGATGCCGGGCGCGCTGCCCGGCTCGGCCACGGCGTTGGGGTTGGCCTGGGGCTGGTCGTTGCGGCGCAAGCTGGGAATCAAGCCGCGATGCGCGACGATGCCCATCAGGATGAGGCCGACCACGACGCCGGCCACGAACAACGCCCAACCGGGAACCGTGGGCCGGCCGTTGCGTACCGCTTGCCGATTGTTGCGTGTCGCCACTTGCTGTCCTCTTTCGGCCCTGCGTGGGCCGCGTCAAGCATTCCAGAACGCCACCGTGCTCACATCGACTGCGGCGCTGAAACGCCCAGCAAATCGAGCCCATTGGCCAGTACCTGCCGCGTGGCCCACGCCAGCGCCACGCGCGCGTTGCGCACATCCCCATCATCCACCAGGAACTGCCTGGCGTTGTACCAGACATGGAACGCACCGGCCAGATCGCGCAGGTACTGTGCCAGAACGTGCGGTTCGCAGGTGGCGGCCGCGGCCTCGACGGTTTCAGGGTAGCGCGACAACGCCACCATGACGCTGCGCGCATACCCGCTGTCCAACCGGTCAAGGTGCTGCAGCGCGTTGCCCAGTTCGAACACCATCCCGCGCTCGTGCAACTGACGCTCGACGCTGCACACCCGGGCGTGCGCGTACTGGATGTAATACACCGGATTGTCGTTGGTCTGCGCCCGCGCGAGGTCGATGTCGAACACCAGCTGCGAGTCGCTCTTGCGCGCGATCAGGAAATAGCGGGTCGCGTCCAGCCCTGCCATGTCGATCAGGTCGCGCAGGGTGACGTAGGAACCCGCCCGCTTGGAGATTTTCACCTCTTCGCCGCCGCGCATCACCGTCACCATCTGGTGCAGCACATACTCCGGCCAGTCCTTGGGAATGCCCACGCCGAGCGCCTGCAAGCCTGCGCGGACCCGCGTAAGCGAGCCGTGGTGGTCGGCGCCAAGCTCGGTGATCGCGCGCTGGTATCCCCGCTCCCATTTGGACAGATGGTAGGCGACGTCCGGCACGAAGTAGGTGTAGCTGCCGTCGGACTTGCGCATGACGCGGTCCTTGTCGTCGCCGAAGGTGGTGCTGCGCAACCACAGCGCGCCGTCGGCCTCGTAGGAATGGCCCTGCGCCGCTATCCGCTCCACCACCTGCTGCACCTTGGCGTCGCGATACAGCGACGACTCGAGGAAATACACGTCGAACACCACCCCGAACGCACGCAGGTCCGCGTCCTGTTCGCGGCGCAGCCAGGTCACCGCAAACCGGCGGATCGCATCCAGATCGTCCGGCGACTTGGCCGCGGTGACGCGTTCACCGCCAGCCGCAACGGTGGCGCCCGCAAGGTAGTCCCGCGCGACATCGCAAATATAGTCGCCGCGATAGCCGTTTTCGGGCCAGCGCGGATCGGCCGGCTCGATGCCCCGGATGCGCGCCTGCACGGACAACGCGAGATTGCCGATCTGCGCGCCGGCGTCGTTGTAGTAGTACTCGCGATACACCTTCCAGCCGGTCGCGGCGAGCAGGCGCGACAAGCTGTCGCCGATCGCGGCCGCGCGCGCGTGGCCCACGTGCAAGGGCCCGGTGGGATTGGCCGACACGAATTCCACGCCGACCACGCGCCCGCCACCGGTCCGGCTGCGGCCATACCCGGCGCCTTCCTGCAGTACCCGCCGCACCTCGGCGTGCCACGCGGCATCGGCGAGATAGAAATTGATGAAGCCGGGGCCGGCGACCTCGACCCTGGCCAGCAACGGATTGGCGGGCAGCGCGGCCACGATGGCGGCCGCCACATCGCGCGGTTTCTTGCCGGCCTGTTTCGCCAGCAGCAGTGCGACGTTGCACGCAAAGTCGCCGTGCTCGTGCGAGCGCGTGCGCTCGACGACGAAGTCCGGCAGCGGAACATCCAGCACGCCGTCGCGCCGCAGGCTATCCAGCGCCTGTTGCAACGACTCGCGGAGGGCGTCTTTCATGAAGGGTGGGGCACCGGCAATTACGGCCCGCCATCGTAGCGCAGCGGCCGCAGCGCACCAAACGGCGCGGCTGTGGATAACTTGGTGGACCGTGTCGCCTGGGAAAGCTCGGAAAACCTTGCTGGACGCCAATTCACGGGCGATACAGTTAAAATAATAGCTACGCATCAATTACTTACGAATGCCTTATAGAAAGCACAACAAAATCCGACGCCAACTGCTTGTGATTTGGCGTTGTGCATAACTGACAGGGGCGTCATCCAGCGGCAAAGGTCCAACGGCGGCGGTGCAGGCCCCGCCGATCGCGCTGGTGGTCCCCCACCGCTGGATCGACGGTGCCGCGGACCGGGCATCCGGCCGCGACCCGGAATCGGCCGGAGCTTCGCTGTTGCCCGTCGGCGCGGAGCCGCGGAGCGCCATTGGCGATCCCGTGTCCCGGCGCGGCCCGGCGTTGCACGCAGCCACCGGGTCGATTTGGCGCGTTACTGCGGTTCGCCGTCCGGGCCGCCGGCGCCTTCGCGTTGGCAGGCCTGCCAACCCAGCCCGGCGCCTAGATCAACCCGCGGGCCGCCATCGAGGTCGGCTCGCCGGCCCCCACCACCAGATGATCGAGCACGCGCACGCCCACCAGCTGCAGCGCATCGCGCAACTGCAGCGTGATGCTGCGGTCGGCGACGGAGGGCTCGGCGACGCCCGAGGGATGGTTGTGGGCCAGGATGACCGCCGCGGCGTTGTGCTTCAGCGATGCCCGCACGACCTCGCGCGGATGCACCGAGGCACCATCCAGCGTGCCGCGAAACAGTTCCTCGAATGCCAACACGCGATGCCGGTTGTCGAGAAACAGGCACGCGAATACCTCGTAGGGCTTGTGCGCGAGCTGGGCTTTCAGGAACGCCGCGCTGTCACGCGGACTGGTGAGTGCGGGCCTGGCGCTCAATTGCTCACCGAGACAACGCCGCGCGAGTTCCAACGCGGCAACCAGGCGCGCGCGTTTGGCCGGCCCGAGGCCCGGCACGCCCGCGAGTTCCCCGGCCAGCAACGCGTTGAGGCCGCCCGCCCGCGCCAGCAGGCTGCGGCCGAGGTCCAACGCACTGTGGCCGCGCACCCCGTTGCCGAGCAGGATCGCCAGCAACTCGGCCGGCGTCAGCGCCGCAGCGCCGCGTTCCAGCAATTTTTCGCGCGGACGCTCCCCCGCCGGCCATTCCTTGATGCTCATGCCCCCTCCGTCTGCGCCCACTGCCCCCTACGATGGCGTGCCGCAGCGGGCCGGTGCAGCAGCGCGCAGGCTGGAATCCAGTAAGCTAAGTGCCGGTTTGCAAGTCAGCGGATTCCGACATGGGTGCGGGTGGACAGCGTCACGTCGTGCTTGGCGTCGCCGGCGGTATCGCCGCGTACAAGGCGTGCGAAGTTGTCCGCCGCCTGCGCGTGGCCGGTGCCGAGGTACGCGTGGTGCTGACCGGCAACGCGGCCCGCTTCGTCACGCCGCTGACGTTCCAGGCCCTGTCGGGCCAGCCCGTGCGCCAGGGACTATGGGATGCCGCGGCGGAACTTGGCATGGCGCACCTCGAACTGGCGCGCTGGGCCGACGCCGTCCTGATCGCGCCTGCATCGGCCGATGCGCTGGCCAAGCTCGCACACGGATTCGCCGACGATCTGCTGTCGACCCTGTGCCTGGCGACGACCGCGCCGCTGGCGGTGGCCCCCGCCATGAACCACCGGATGTGGTTGAACCCGGCCACCCAGGCCAACATCGCCACCCTGCGCGCGCGCGGCATTGCCGTCCTGGGCCCCGCCAACGGTCCGCTGGCGGAAGGCGAATCCGGGCCGGGGCGGATGCTCGAGCCCGCGCAGCTGGTGCAGGCGCTGCTGGCGCCGGATGCTCCCCATGTCGCCTGACGCCCCCCTGGCCGGCGTCAAGGTCGTGATCGATGCCGGCCCGACCTACGAAGACATCGACCCGGTGCGCTTCCTTGGCAACCGCAGCTCCGGCAAGATGGGTTTCGCGATCGCCGAAGCGGCGGCCGCAGCGGGCGCCGCGGTCACCTTGATCGCGGGGCCCGTCGCGCTCGCGACGCCCACGGGTATCGCGCGCCGCGTGGACGTCAGGAGTGCGCTGCAGATGCGCGCCGCGGTGCTTGAGGCGGTCGACGCCGCCGACATCTTCATCGCCACCGCCGCGGTGGCCGACTGGCGGGTGGCCGGATACTCGCCCCGCAAGATCAAGAAGGGGCCAGGCGGCGCACCGGTGCTCGAACTCATCGAAAATCCGGACATCCTGGCCGAAGTCGCCGCCCGCGACCCGCGTCCGTTCGTGGTGGGTTTCGCCGCCGAAACCGACCATGTCCACGAACACGCGCAGGCCAAGCTCGTACGCAAGAAACTCGACATGCTGGCCGCCAACCACGTCGACGAGCGCGTCGGCATTGGCGCCGACGACAACGAACTTGAACTGATCTGGCCGGGCGGCAGCGAAACCTTGCCGCGCGCGCCCAAGCGCGAGCTGGCACGCGCGCTGGTCGCGCGCATCGCCGCACACTATCACGCGCGGACACCGGCATGACGCCGGCACGTTCGGCCGCGCTCACGGTGCAGCTGCAGCGGCTGGACCCGCGCCTGGGTACGTCGATACCGCTGCCAGCCTACGCGACCGGCGGCAGTGCCGCGATGGACCTGCGCGCGGCGCCCGCAGCGCCGGTGACGCTCGCGCCCGGAGCCAGCGCCCTGATCCCGACCGGGCTTGCGATCCACATCGGCGACCCCGGCTGGTGCGCGCTGATCGTGCCGCGCTCGGGCCTCGGCCACAAACACGGGCTGGTGCTCGGCAACCTCACCGGCCTGATCGATGCCGACTACCAGGGACCGCTCATGATCTCCTGCTGGAACCGCGGGCAGACGCCCTTTACCATCCATCCGGGTGACCGCGTCGCGCAGCTGCTGGTCACGCCGGTGGCGCGGGTGGCATGGCAGGTGGTCGACGCGTTCACACCGAGCGAACGCGGGTCAGGGGGCTTTGGTTCGACCGGAGTGGCGTGACGATATGGCAGAGGAATCGACCGCCAAACAGTCGACCAGCGCGCGCCAGGTGCAGGCCGCGGCCCGCGCCGTGCGCGCCCGGTTGAGCCTGCGCCGCGGCATCGCCGCCGTGGCATCCGACCTCGCGCTCGCGCTCGGCACGCTGCTGCTGCTGTTTGGTTTGTTCATGGGCTGGCAGACGTGGCTGGCGTGGCACCAGGCCAGCGCCAGCCGGATGCTGGTAACCGCGCGGCAATCGGTCGCCAGCAAGATCGCGCTGGTCATCGCCGACAAGCGCGCCGAGCTGACCCGCGCGCTGACCCAGCCGGCGCTGATCGCGCAACTTGCGGCCAACGACGCTCCGCCCGCACGCGCGGCAGCCGCGGCGCGCCTCAAGAACGAGATCACCGGTGCCGCCGCGGTGACGCTTTACAGCACCCAGTTGAATGAAGTCCTGCACGGCAACCTCAAGCAACTGGGCTACGCGCGTGCAGCGCAGTTGATGTCGGCCCTGGGCGCGGACCAGCTCGGCCCGGCGCAGTCACCCGTCGCCAGAACCATGAGCTTTGCCGGGCCGATCATTGGCGCAAACGGCGCAATTCTCGCCTACGCCAGCATCGACTTCCACGACTCCGCGCTCAGGATCGCGCTGCACTCGGCAGCGATCAGTGCCGGGCGGCTGCAGCTGATGCAAAGCAACAAGTCGGGCGACATCCTGCTTGACAGCGTCGGCAGCAGCGGCCTCGGCAGCGACGTGGACACCGGCACCCCGATCGCGCACAGCCTGTACCGCGTCGTTTCGACCCCGCCGGCGTTCTGGCTGCCGTTTACCCAGTCCCCCGGCATCGCGCTGGCCATGGCCGTGATCGCGCTCGCGCTTGGCGCCGTGGTGCTGCGCGAGCGGCCCCACCTGCGCGCCCGCCTCGGCGGCGAACCGGCCACCCACGAGCCGGCCCTGGCGGACATCCTGGCCGCCAATCCCCCTCCCCCCGCCACCGAGACCGCAGTGAAAACCGCCACCAAAAAGGAAGCCAGTGTCGCCAAGGAAGCCACCGACGACCCCATCCCCGACCGCAGCATTTTCCGCGCGTACGACATCCGCGGCGTGGTGGGCAAGACGCTGAGCGCGGGCGTCGCGCGCCAGCTCGGGCGCGCCATCGGCAGCGCCGTGCGCGACAAGGACCTGCACGAAATCGTGGTCGGCCGCGACGGGCGGCTGTCGGGTCCGGAGCTTTCCGCGGCGTTGGTCGAAGGCCTGCAGGCCGCGGGCGTCGACGTGATCGACATCGGCGCCGTGGCGACGCCGGTCAGCTACTTTGCGGCCTTCCAGCTCAACACCGGCTCGTGCGTGTCGGTCACCGGCAGCCACAACCCGCCGGACTACAACGGCTTCAAGGTGGTGATCGGCGGCGAGACCCTGGCCGACGACGCGATCGCCGACCTCTACCAGCGCATCGTCGATGGCCGCCTGGCCGAGGGCCACGGCGCGGTGCGCCAGTACGACATCGTCGGCGAATACATCGAGCGCATCGCATCGGACATCCAGACCGGACGTTCGCTCAAGGTCGTGGTCGATTGCGGCAACGGCATCGCCGCCAACACCGGGCCCGGCGTCGTGACCGCGATCGGTTGCGACCCGATTCCGCTCTACTGCGAGGTCGACGGCACCTTCCCCAACCACCACCCGGATCCGTCCGAGCCGAAAAACCTGGCGGACCTGATCCTGACCGTCAAGCAAACCGGTGCCGATCTGGGCGTCGCCTTCGATGGCGACGGCGACCGCCTGGGCGTGGTCACCAGGGACGGCGAGATCATCTACCCCGATCGCGTGCTGATGCTGTTTGCCGAGGACGTGCTGACCCGCAACCCCGGCGCCACGATCCTCTATGACGTCAAATGCACCGGCCACCTGCAGCCTCTGATCCTCAAGGCCGGCGGCAGTCCGCTCATGTGGAAGACCGGACACTCGCTGATCAAGGCCAAGATGAAGGAAACCGGCGCGCAGCTCGCCGGCGAGATGAGCGGCCACTTCTTCTTCCGCGAACGCTGGTATGGCTTTGATGACGGCGTGTACGCCGCCGCACGGCTGCTGGAAATCCTGGCCGACGATCCGGCCGGCCGCACGCCCGAAGAAATTTTCGCGACCCTGCCCAAGGGCGTATCGACGCCCGAACTGCACGTCCAGATGGCCGAGGGCCAGAACCACCCCTTCGTCGCCCGCTTCCGCGAACGCGCCGACTTTGCGGGCGCGCGCATCACCACCATCGACGGCCTGCGCGCGGACTGGCCCGACGGCTGGGGCCTGGTGCGCGCATCCAACACCACGCCGGTGCTGGTGCTGCGCTTCGACGCCGACGGCCCGGATGCGCTCAAGCGGATCGAGGATCAATTCCGTGCCCAGCTCCTCGCCTGCGATTCGACGCTGACGCTGCCGTTCTGAGCCCCGCCAAACTTTTGCGCCCGCCGCGGGTCATAGCCGCTGCACGGGTTCGACCGCGCACCCTGTATCGTTCCCCTTTCACCATCACCTGACCGAGGTCTGCGCTCCATGTGTGGAATCGTTGCCGCCTGCACCCAGCGCGATGTCGTCCCGCTCCTCATGGCCGGCTTGCACGCACTCGAATACCGCGGCTACGACTCGGCCGGACTCGCGGTGCTGGCACACGGCCAGTTGCTGCGCGCGCGCACGCCCGGCAAGGTCGCGCGCCTGGACGAACTGCTCAAGGCTTCGCCGCTGCACGGCCTCACCGGCATCGCCCACACCCGCTGGGCCACCCACGGCGCGCCAAACGAAGCCAACGCGCACCCCCAGGTCTCGCGCGACGCGGTGGCGGTCGTCCACAACGGCATCATCGAAAACCACGCGGAACTCCGCACCCAACTCGAAGCCGCGGGGTACGTGTTCACCTCGGAAACCGACACCGAAGTCATCGCACACCTGATCCACCAGTTGATGGCGGGCGGCATGGGTTTGCGCGCCGCGGTCATCGCCGCCACCCAGCGCCTGCGCGGCGCCTACGCCATTGCGGTGCTGCACCGCGACCGCCCCGGTCACGTCATCGGCGCGCGGCGCGGCAGCCCGCTCTGCGTCGGGGTCGGCATCGGCGAGCACTTCCTCGGGTCGGACGTGCAGGCGCTCATCCAGGTCACCAACAAGATCGTGTACCTGGACGACGGCGACGTCGCCGAGATCACCCCCGATTCGTTGACGATCATCGCCGCCGACGGCCGCGCCGCCAGCCGCAGCCTGCGCGAAAGCGACCTGTCGGCCGACGCGGTCGAGCGCGGGCAGTTCCGGCACTACATGCTGAAGGAAATCTGCGAACAGCCGGAGGCCGTCGCCAGCACCCTGGAGGGCCGCATCCATGACGGCCGCGTGCTGCCCAACATTTTCGGCGTCGATGCCGACGCGCTGCTCAAACGCGTCGCCCAGGTCCACATCGTCGCCTGCGGCACCAGCTACCACGCCGGCCTCGTGGCCCGCTACTGGCTGGAAGACATCGCCGGCATCCCCTGCCAGGTCGAGGTCGCCAGCGAATACCGCTACCGGCACGTGGTCGTGCCGCCCAACACGCTGTTCCTCGCGATCTCGCAATCGGGCGAGACCGCCGACACGCTGGCGGCGCTGCGCGATGCGCGCAACCACGGATACCTTGGCGCCGGCGCCATCTGCAACGTGCCCGAATCGAGCCTGGTGCGCGAAGCGGATCTTGTGCTGATGACCCGTGCCGGCCCGGAGATTGGTGTTGCGTCCACCAAGGCCTTCACCACGCAGCTGACCGCGCTGGCACTGCTGACGCTGGAACTCGCGCGCCTGCGCGGCGCCGCTCCCGCGCGGCTGGCGGCACTGGTCGGCGAGCTGACGGCGCTGCCGCACGCGCTGGGGGATGCGCTGACGCTCGAGCCCGCCATCGCCAAACTCGCCGAGGCATTCGTCGACAAGCACCACGCGCTCTTCCTTGGCCGCGGCGCGCAGTACCCGGTCGCGATGGAGGGCGCGCTGAAGCTGAAGGAAATTTCCTACATCCACGCCGAAGCCTATCCCGCGGGCGAGCTGAAACATGGCCCGCTGGCGCTGGTCGACGAAGACATGCCGGTGATCGCCGTGGCGCCCAACAACCAGTTGCTGCAAAAGCTGAAATCCAACCTTGAAGAGGTCCGCGCGCGTGGCGGCCAGCTGTTCGTGTTCGCCGACGCCGACGCCGACCTGTCCTTGAACGGCAACCGCGGCCAACTGCTGAAGGTGCGCTCGGATGGAATCCTGGTCGCGCCCGCGGTGCTCACGCTGCCGCTGCAACTCCTTGCCTATCACGTCGCCGTGCTGCGCGGCACCGACGTCGACCAGCCGCGCAACCTCGCGAAATCCGTGACGGTCGAATAACGCGACCTGCGCGGTGTGGACCTGTGGTAAGAGCGCAAATAGTTTTTAACGTGACAAAATAGTATTTAACAATCGTCCGAATCGCGGCGATCTCGTAACGAAATAGATCTTAACAACGCCACCGCCATCCGGGCATCTGCGCGCGCCCACCAGTTTTGACTAGGCGACTGGAGATAGCTTGGGTACGGCGTCGAGCGGACAGGACGCTGATATCCAGCCCAGATGGCGCGCAAGTCTGACGACGGGGTTGCAAACGCGCTCGCGCGTTAGATCGCCGAAGCAACCGTGCGGTGCGTTTCCGGTTAGGATTCACGAAGCTACGCGGGGAATGGGGTAGTTCGTGGATCGACAGGTACGGTGCCACTTCAGCCGGAAGGCCCAGAACTAATGCGGTCGTTCCAGTGAACGACTCGGTGCTCACCGAGGCAGACACCTGCCGCGAGTTCGTCACACCTGCGCTGCAGCGCGCGGGCTGGGGGCAGGCACCCCATGCCATTGGTGAGCAGCACGCCATCACAGCCGGTCGCATCCTGCTGGCCGGTGGCAAGGCGCGTCGCGCCAAGCTACGGCGCGCCGACTACATCCTGTATCTGCAGCGTGATTTCCCGATTGCCGTCGTCGAGGCCAAAGAAATTGGCTTGCCCGCCGAGAACGGTGTGCAACAGGCACGCGAGTATGCCGAGATGCTTGGCCTGCGCTTTGCCTACGCCACCAACGGTCGGCGCATCATCGAAATCGATTACACCGCCGGCGCCGAGCGCGAGGTCGATCATTACCCGAGCCCCGATGAACTTTGGCGGCGCCTGAACGGCGAGGTCCAGCTACCCGAACCGGCGGCGAATCAATGGCTGGAGCCCTACAACCTCACCTCGGGCAAGATTCCTCGCTACTACCAGGACATCGCCATACGGCGCGTGATCGAGGCCATCCTCAAGGGGCAAAAACGCGTACTGGTGACGCTGGCCACGGGCACCGGCAAGACCAGCGTGGCCTTCCAAGTGTGCTGGAAACTGTGGAATAGCCGCTGGAACCGAGCGGGCGAACATCGTCGCCCGAAAATCCTGTTCCTGGCCGACCGCAACATCCTCGTGGACGATCCGAAGGACAAGGACTTCATCCACTTCGGTGATGCCCGACACAAGATAACCAGCGCCGATCCCAGCTTGGCGCGCGACATGTATTTCGGCATCTACCAGTCATTGACCAACGGTGGCGAGGACGACCTGTTCCGACTGTACCGTCCCGACTTTTTCGACTTGATCGTCGTGGACGAGTGCCACCGCGGCTCTGCTCGCGACGACAGCAGTTGGCGCAAGGTGCTGGAATACTTTTCGCCGGCCATCCAATTCGGCATGACCGCAACGCCACTGCGCGAGGAATCGCGCGACAGTTATGAATATTTCGGCAACCCGGTCTACACCTACAGCTTGCGCCAAGGCATCGACGACGGCTTTCTGGCGCCGTACCGCGTGCATCGCGTCATTACCAGCATCGATGCGGCGGGTTGGCGGCCCAACAGGGACGAACGCGACCGTTACGGGCGCCCGATCCCCGACGATGAGTACCAGACCAAGGACTTCGAGAGGGTCATTGCCATGCGCTCCCGCACGCAGGCGATGGCGAAGCACCTGACCGAGTTTCTGAAGTCCACCGACCGCTTCGCGAAGACCATCGTGTTCTGCGTGGACCAGGAACACGCCGCGGAAATGCGACAGGCGCTGATCAACTTGAACAGCGACTTGGTGCAGAGGTATCCCGATTACGTCTGTCGTGTTACTGCCGCGGAAGGCGGTATCGGCCTTGGACACCTCAGTGACTTTCAGGATGTGGACAAACCCACGCCCACCATTCTCACTACCTCGCAATTGCTCAGTACCGGTGTGGATGCCGAAACGGTCAAGAACATAGCGCTGGCCCGGGTGGTAGGTTCCCCGGTCGAATTCAAGCAGATCATCGGCCGCGGTACCCGTCTACGCGTAGATTACGGCAAAGAGTTCTTCAACATCATCGACTTCACTGGCACCGCCACCCAGCATTTCGCTGACCCTGATTTCGACGGCGAGCCGGCGCGCATCGAGCAGGTCACCATCAATGACAAGGGTGAAGTTGAAGCCGAGGAGACCGTAGCCGAGCAGGAAGCGCCGCCCGAACACGACATCACGGCCGAACCTGGCACACTCGATGCCGAAATCGCCAGCGAGGCATCCGACGAGCCTCACAAGTTCTACGTCGACGGCGGCGAAGTCGAAGTGATCGGCCACCTGGTTTACGACCTCGATGCCGATGGCAAGAAGTTGCAGGTGGTGCGCTATACCGACTACTCCGCACGCACGGTTCGTTCGATGTATCCCAATCGCGACGATCTTCACGCCGCGTGGGCCAAACCCGACACCCGTGCCGAGGTGCTGCGGGAACTGACCGATCGCCAGATCAATTTTGACGAACTTGCCTCCGCGAGCGGCCAGCCCGATGCGGATCCATTTGACCTGCTGTGCCACCTGGCGTGGAACGCGCCTCTGCTTACGCGTCGGCAACGCGCGGAGCAGGCGCGCAAGCAGGTGCCGGACATCTTTGCGCAATACGGCGACACCGCGCGCGAAATCCTCGACCTATTGCTGGATCGCTACGTCGAACGCGGCATCATTCAGTTCAGCCACCTGTCGGACCTGTTGAAGGTGCAACCCTTCGACCGCTTCGGCAGCCCTTCCGAAATCGCCAATCGCCACTTCGGCGGCGTGCCCGCAATGCGGGACGCTGTCACTCGCCTTCAGGCGGTGCTGTATCCGTAAAAAGAACCCGATTCCATGCCACGCACAAAGAAAACTACCAAGGCCAAACTCACTACCGCACAACAGCTTTCCGCCCTGATCAAGTCCGCACGACAGATTCTGCGGAAGGACAAGGGGCTCAACGGTGACGCTGACCGGTTGCCGTTGCTCACTTGGGTGATGTTCCTGAAGTTCCTTGATGATCTCGAGCAGCGCCACGAGGAAGAAGCCGAGCTCGACGGAAAACCCTATGTGCCGCTGATCGAAAGCCCTTACCGCTGGCGTGACTGGGCCGCCAAACCCGATGGCATCAACGGCGACGAATTACTCGCCTTCATCAACCATGACGAGGCCACGCGACCCGATGGCAGTCGTGGCCCCGGTCTGTTTGCGTACCTGCGGGCCCAGGGCGAACGTGGAAACCACAACGGGCAGCGCGCCGTGATCGCCAACGTGTTCCGCGGTGTGCAGAACCGTATGGTCTCCGGCTACTTGTTGCGCGACATCCTCAACAAGGTGAACGGGATCCACTTTGCCAGCAGTGACGAAGTCCACACGCTCTCGCACCTGTACGAATCCATGTTGCGCGAGATGCGCGACGCGGCCGGCGACTCGGGAGAGTTTTACACCCCGCGCCCGATCGTGCGATTCATGGTGGAAGTCACGGCACCCCAGCTCGGCGAAATGCTACTTGACCCAGCTTGCGGTACCGGCGGGTTTCTGGTTGGCGCCTACGAATACCTGAAGCCACAGGTGAAGACCCCGGCCCAGCGCCGTCAGTTGCAACACGAAACTCTGTACGGGCAGGAAGCCAAGCCGTTGCCGTACATGCTGGCCCAGATGAACCTGCTGCTGCACGGCGTTGAATCTCCGCAAATCAGCTACGGCAACACCCTGCAACAGCGCCTCAACGAGATCGGCCACGCCGAACGCGTGGATGTGATCCTCACCAATCCACCGTTCGGCGGCGAAGAAGAAGCCGGTATCAAGGCCAACTTTCCGCCCAATCTGCAAACCAGTGAAACCGCACTGCTGTTCCTGCAATACATCATGCGCAAGTTGCGTGTAGCGGGCTTCGGTCCCGACAAGGGCGGCCGCGCCGCAGTGGTAGTACCCAATGGCACATTGTTTGATGTCAATGCTGTTCCGGCTTTGATCAAGCAGCACTTGCTCACCGAGTTCAACCTGCACACGGTCGTGCGGTTGCCTGAAGGGGTTTTCGCGCCTTACACGGATATCCCGGCCAACCTGCTCTTCTTCGATCGAAACGGCCATACCCAAGACATCTGGTTCTACGAATTGCCGCAGCCCGAAGGACGCAGGAAATACACCAAGACCGCGCCGTTGCAGTACGAGGAGTTCGCCGACTGCCTAGCCTGGTGGCAGAATCGTAAGGAAGGCCCGCACGCATGGAGGACCACTGCCGTCGAGGTCGAGGCGCGCGGCTGGAACCTCGACCTCAAGAATCCGATCGCCAGACAAGAACTGGAGCACATCGACCCCGCAGAGCTTGTCGCGCAAATGCGCGGGCATGAGGTCGAGGCGCAGAAGCTCCTTGGCGAGATCGAGAAGCTGATGGTCGAGGTGAAGGCATGAGTGAGTGGCCATGCGTTCCGCTCGGTGAGTTGGTGACGCAGGTCGATCGTGGCGAAGCTGTGGTGCCAGATGGTGAGTATCGGTTGCTTGGTGTGCGCCTTGAAGGTAACGGTGCCTTCCATCGCGAGACCGTTGCTGGTACGGAAACTTCGGCCTCGCGGCTGCACCGCGTTGAAGCGGGCGACTTCATTTACAGTCGACTTTTCGCGTGGCGTGGTGCGTTCGGCCTGATTGGTTCAGACTTGCATGGATGCTATGTATCCAATGAGTTCCCGCTATTTCATGTTGATAACACGCGGCTTGATACGGCCTTCCTCAATCGTTGGTTTCAGCTCCCCGCCACGTGGCAGCGTGTGGAAGAAGATTGCACAGGTAGTACACCAACGACACGTAACCGTTTCAAGGAAAGGTTCTTCCTTAGGCTTGAAATCCCGCTGCCGTCGCTGAATGAGCAACACGCAATCACCGCCTACCTCGATGCGCTGGCCGACAAGACCCGCCAACTGACCGCGCACCTCGGAGCCATCGAGGCCGATGCCGATCGCTTGCTGGCCCAGCAATTCCAGCAGACAATCGCTGGGGCAACGTATCGTCCTATGGCGGAAGTTGCGCCGCTGGTCCGCCGTGTAGTACCTATTGATCCCGAGGCGAGCTACCCGGAGCTCGGTATTCGCTCATTCGGGAAGGGGACCTTCCACAAACCAGCAATCTCCGGCCTGGAGGTCGGCACCAAACGTCTGTTTCGCATCGAAGCAGGTGACCTGCTTTTCTCCAACGTGTTCGCTTGGGAGGGCGCTATCGCGATTGCAAGCGCCGATGACCACGGCCGTTTTGGTTCGCACCGGTTCATGACTTGCGTAGTGAATCCGGGTTTCGCACACACTGAGTTTGTCCATTACTACCTGTTGAGTCCAGAGGGGCTTGAAAAGATTCGTGCGGCGTCACCGGGAGGAGCAGGCCGCAACCGGACGCTAGGCGTTGAGAAACTGGCCGCCACCGAGATCCCCATCCCTCCGCTCGTCGCTCAACAGGCCTTCGTCACCCTCCAATCCACCATTGCCGCACTCAAGGCACGCCACGCCGCCTTGAGGGAAGCCAGCGCCGTATTGATCCCCGCCACCCTCGAACGCCTGTTTGCGCGTCGGCCTGCGTGACGGTTGCTGATGACCGCGCTTACCCAACTGCGGAAGTTGGACAATCTCCGGCGGGCGTGGCGCTGGATTCAGTCGAACGCCGATGCGAGCTACAAATCGTACTTTCGATCCCTGTACCAGCATTTCGCTGCGGCAGAGGACGCGCTGCTCAATGATGTCGCCGACCGCCTGAAGCGAGGGATATACGACCCGGACCCGGCCACAAAGATCCTGTTTCCGAAGCCGTCGGGCGTGCTTCGCCCCTATTCATTGCTCAGCGTGGAGGATCAGATCGTCTATCAGGCCGCTGTCAATCTCGTGGCGGAGCGCCTGTTCCCCAAGGTTCGGCAACGATACTTGAAGTCAGTCTTCGGGCATCTGTACGCCGGCAAGTCGTCGGCATGGTTCTACCGCAAGTGGAGTGCTGGATACAAGGCATACAACGACACAACGCGCAAGGCCGTCGACGACAGGTTCATCTACGGGGCGAGTTTCGATTTGACGGCTTGTTACGACAGCCTCGATCACAGCGTGCTGCGCCACTTCCTCGCCAGGCTGGGATTCGAGCCCGATTTCTGTCGAAAACTTACGGACTGGCTGGGTACGTGGGCCGCGACCGACAAAGGCATCTTCCATAGCCACGGCATTCCGCAAGGGCCGCTTTCGTCGGGGCTGCTGTCGGAAGTCGTTTTATCGTACTTCGATGACCTCAACGTGAAACACTCGGAGTTCCGATATCTACGTTACGTCGATGACATCCGCCTGTTCGCCCGCGACGAGCACACGCTGCGAAGGCTGCTGGTCGCGCTGGACCGCAAGAGCAAGGACATCGGCCTGTTTCCGCAGGGCAGCAAAATCGATATCCACCGCGTTACAAGTATCGATGAGGAGCTCAAGACCGTATCGAACCCGCCGGAACCATCCATCAGCTTTCGGCTCGTCGATCAGAAGCGCCTGCTTGCCAGGCTTCGCGAACTGACGCCGCGGCACCGTATCGCGAACCCCACTCGATTCAAGTACCTGCTGGCAAATGCGCAACCATCCGCGAAGCTGACGGAACGCCTGTGGAAGGTGCTTGAGAGGCACCCCGAGGTTTATCGCAACATCTGCAGGTACCTGAGTCGCTATGGGAAGCTGCCGCGCGTGGCTGCCGAACACGTCGTGGTGACGATAAAGAACAGCGATCTTTACCAGTCGGTGTGCGCGGAATTCATTTCGGCGGCCGACGGTCGGCTTCCGCAAACGCAAGACAGGGCTTTGACCAAATACCTCAAGGGGCTATGGGCGCCGAAGTCCATGCAAGCTGATCTGATGGTCGCGGCAGGGCTGTTCCTGATACGCGCGGGGGCACTTACTGACGGGCAGATCCGCTACGCCTGCAAGGTGGCGCCATCATGGTGGGTGCGCGCGAAATTGATTGAGGCGACGAACGGCAAAACCGTCAGCCTTGCTACATCGCAGAGCGTCGTCGATACGGGGGTGCATGACGTCCGTGGCGTGCCGGCGCTTGCGGCTGCTTGGATCGGATTCCAGATTGACCATGTACCCTCCGGACGACGGCGCGACTGGAACAAAAGGGCCGCGCTCATGTTGCGCGAGGTTGGCCTGATTCGCCGGTCAACAGCAAAATTCTGCGGCATCCAGCACTCGCTCTCCAAGCTAGACAGGACTATCGCGATATTGAACTGGCGATGCCTGTTCGGGCGCGACTACAAGTACGCCGAGCTGCAGATTGTGGAAGCTGTCGCGGCTTCGAAGGTCAACATCACGAGCTTCGTCAACCTGCTCGACGTGTTCAATGACCGCTTGCTCGACGCATTATTTCATGCAGACGGTGGAATCGGGAAATACAACTTAGGCCATATCGGAAGCGCTCTTGGTTCCGCATCGTCCAAGTTCGCCACCAAGTACCCGATGACGTACAAGCTTGCCAGTGAAGTCCATCAACGGCGTTTCGAAAGCATGGGCTCGCATCCAGTTGTTCGAAACTCCGGACGACCAACCGGTAAAATTCCTTTTCGGTTCCTAGCTCGATCAAGGCGATTGCTGGTGGCGGCAGTCAGCGAGCTGGCAAGGAGTGACATCGCACCATGAGCGCAGTTTCCGGTCGTAGGCCAATCGCACTTGAGGCACCGATTCCGATAGGAAGGACGTGTCGTCGTGATCGCCAAGCCTGTTGAATCCATCACTGAAGCAGACCTGCAGGCGTTGATCGCATCACGCACCCCTGAAAGTCGGCAGCTGGAATACAAACAACAGCTACCCGATTCGGGCAATGGCGGGAACGTAAAGTTCCTGCGTGAAGTCACCGCGTTCGCCAACACGCAGGGCGGCGATCTAATTTATGGGATTGCCGAAGACGGCGGGTGCGCAGATGCGTTACACGCACTACAAATGCCGTCGCAGGATCTGGTACGGCAGCGATTCGAAAGTCTCTGTGCCGATGGCGTCGAACCGCGACTCACCGGTATCGTCCAATACCAGTTCGTCCCGCTTGCAGCCGGCGGTGAGGCTCTTCTTGTACGCGTAGCCAAAAGTTGGAACGCCCCGCACCGCGTGACTACCGGAGGCCATGCCCATTTCTACGGGCGCAACGCGTCCGGCTCCTACCGGCTCGATGTTGGCGAACTGCGGCAGGCATTCACGCTTTCGCAGACTGTCGCCGAACGTATCCGTGGTTTTCGAGCCGATCGCTTGATGATGATCGGGGGCGGAAACACGCCTGTACCGTTGGACAGAGGCGCACGCATCGTGCTCCACGTCATCCCTTTGGAAAGCATGACCAGTGACCGTCACATAGAGATTACCGGTCAATCGCAGAGTCTGCTGAGAATTGCACCGCCTGGCGCACGAGGTTGGAGTCAGCGCTACAACCTCGACGGACGCTTGACTTACGCGGAAGTATCTGACGGCAAATCGGAATCCTACGCACAGCTATTCCGCAACGGTGTCATTGAATCCGTGGCGGCTTATCGGGCGCATGGCCATGAGCCCGATACGATCATCCCGAGCATCTCGTTTGAGCAAGATACCTTGCAGGCTCTCTCCAATTACCTGCAAGCCATGCGGGATCTTGGTTTTGCTCCGCCACTGTACATTTTTCTTTCTTGCGTAGGCGTGGCTGGGTACAGCCTCGGAGTAAACACCTGGCGGTACGCGATCGACGGTCCTCGATATGCCGATCGTGACACGCTCATCATTCCTGAGATCTCGGTCGACGAGTGGCCACCGGATGTTGCGACGGTGATGCGCCCAGCTTTCGACTCGGTCTGGAACGCGTTCGGCTACGAGCGATCGTTGAACTACGACCAGACCGGTAGCTGGAAGTCACGTTGAGGGAAGGTTTGCATGCCGGCACATGCGGTTGGACAAAGACTCGACAAACGAATGGGCAGCGGCTGGACGTGGGCGTGTTTGCTTGCGGGCGGCGTGGGTAGCGATGGCGATATTGAAGTTGTCGCCAAGTTCTCAGCGGGCTGCGCGCGGGATTGGCGGGCTTGCCGCCGAGGCCTTGGGCGCGACGCTCGCGGTTGACCTGGATCTACCAGTCCCGGAGGCGCACGTGCCAAGCGCCCACTTTCTAAAGTCCCCACCGAACCCCTAAAAAACCCAAATCGCTTTGCGCGCGACAGCGATAGTCAAACCCACGCTCCGCTGTTTCTCTTTCATCGCCTGGCCTCTCGACACAGCACCCGCGCCACCTGTCCCGCGTCAACGGCAGCTCCCTGGGCAAAGCGGCCCACCGGCGCTTCTTACCCGAGTACGAAAGCAAGATCGTCACGTTGGCGACCTGATTGTGGTCCTGCAGGGTCGGCGCCGTGCTGCGATCGTGACTAGACAAGCTGGCATAGCCAAACTGCGAAACGCGTGCATCATATTTACGAGCGCCTTCTCCCTTCGCGGTCGACATGCTGCGCGAGTATTCCGGTCGCACCGACCGATACCAGGATGCCGATCAGCAGCCAAAGCGATGCCCCCGAATTGCCGATCCCGGTCACGAGGCCAGCGAACCGATGGCGAGCGTGCGGAACCGGCTTCATGTCACCGGCCCAACTGCCAGCCAACCCTACACATGTATCGGGTTTGTTCTCTGCACAGAGCTGCAGACCGTTCTTCAGCGTTTCCCGGACGACCAGTAGTTGGTTTCGCGGTGCAGAGAACGTGTTGTAGACAGCGATGCTGCCGGTTGTGCTTTGCACAGTGGTGATGTCTGACGAAAAGAAGCCGCCCACACTCGCGGTGGCCGAGACGAATTGGCCAGCTTCGCCAGTACGCAGCAACGTGTCCGGTGTCTTCCAAATCAGCGCCAGGATCAAAGCGGGAGCCACGACCCCCGTCATGACAGTGGCAATCCAACCGATCAGTGCGACGTTTTCTTTCATTGTCGTTCTCCTGAACCTGCCTAGCCCACTCCAGGTTTGGTCAAGCCGGGCGCGACGTTTTTATCGCTTGGCACCGCCCGGCATCCGATCGTACTGATCGAACAGTTGGCCCGTCTCAATCGCGGGTGGCTCGCTACTTCCTGTATCGCACGAGCCATCTCAACTGGCACGCGGGCCTGTTTGCTGGACATCCTTGCCCGCTAATGATACTGTCTGCCCCATAAAATGCCAATAGAATCAATAATTTGAATGACGTTTACGCTCGAATTGACGACGGCTATACCAAAAATTTGTGTAACCCGTATTGCTCAATTCCGACCCTTTGAGGCATTTGCATTTTGACCGTTTTGACACGCCGCAATTTGATCAACCTTGTTGGAATCGAAGCGTTTTCGACCAGCGTCGATCAGGTCTGTAGGTATCAGGAGATAGTCGCGTGACTCCGACGACACGCAGCCTTCAGCAGACACGCGAGTTATTCGCAGCGCGAGGGATCGTTACCGCCGAATGGGCCAAGGAACACGGGTTCAGCCCGGATTTGGTCTATGGCGTACTGACAGGAAGGCTCCGCGGTCGACGCGGACAGGCACACCGGATCGCAATAGCCCTCGGCCTCAAAGCCGATCCGCGCGCCGACGCTCACGGTGAATTGCCCGCCCGCAATAGGGAGCCAGATAGAGCTCAACGGAGGCCCGCCATGACGTAGCTCTATACGCGTCACAGGTGCCAAAAACAAAAGACCTCGGCTGGCACCGAGGTCTCGAGTTGGATTGCGTTAGCGACGCAATCGCATTGTGCACCTTTCCCTATCCGCGATCAAGCCCAGACAGCGTCTGGACGATGTCGTGTTGCCTGAACAAACCGCAGCCGCACCACGGCGCGGTCGGCACGGAGGTGCACAAGTTATGCGACCGAAAGTCACGCGTGAGTTCATCGATCGTCTTATTGCCAGCGGGCGGGGGAGCGGAACGGGGGACCGTTACCGACCCTGGTTGATGCCGCACAAATCCGCCTCGTCGACCTGCAGCAACATCAGCTACGTACGAATGCCGATGGTGCAGAGGCACTGCTACTTTTTGTCGCGTGGTGAGCGCGCCGTCAGTCACCTCGTGTGGTGGGCGGGCGCCCAAGACGTGAGAGAACAATTTCCTCTGTGGCCATGGCCGCATCCCAGCCCACTTGCTGAGGTCGACAGTGCAAGGGAGTGGCCGCGACACCCAGGGATGACGGACGTTGCGCATGCAGCAGGCATCCCGGTCTATTGCTACCCAGGGTTGTCGGTCGACCGCATTCTTACGATCGATTTGATGGTGACGTTCCAAAGGGAAGCCGACGCGCCAACTCAACTCCTCGGCATCAGCTGCAAACCACTTGATCTCGTACTGAGCGCGCAGCCGTCCGATCGAATCATGGAGCGCCTTGAGCTGGATCGACGGTATTGCGACGTCGCCGGCATCGAGCATCGTCTGGTTTACCCGGAACAAGTGCCTGCTGCGCTGGTACGACAGCTCGAGTGGCTGGCGCCCCTCCGCCCACGCGCAGCGATCGACCAAATCGTCGCCTCATACGCATATCAAGTTTTCCTGGACCGTGTGCGCAAAACGGCATTCACCGTAGCGGCAAGCGAGGCGATCGATGACGCGAGCCGCGGCCTCGATTGGTCCCCAGTGCAGACCCAGTTTGCCGCCCAGCTCGCGATGTGGAGGCTGGACATCGACGTCGATCTCCAGCAGCCCTTGTCCATGGCGTCGCCATTGTTGCCTGGAGGCCACGCATGCCGTGAAGAACTTCGAAACCGGTTGTTCGGGAGGACGTCATGCTGATCGTTAACCAGATCCTTACCCCGACGTTGCAGTCAACCCGCTTGTCCGGTCCTCACCGCGTTCTCGCCGTAGACAAGGCGCGTTCAATTGCGTGGTGCATTCCATTGCCACAGTCACAAAAGAACGGGCGCAGAAAAGGCTACGTGCTGGGCCCCCGTGCCTTTGCGTTGGATGCACTCGAGTCCGCTCTGTCGCAGGACGAACTTCGAGTTGCGCGATTCACCCCTCCGGGCCATTGGCTGATGAGCGACGAAGACTACGTCGACGAAATCACGGATGAAAGCGAAAGGCTCCGTCGGCGTGACCGCCTAAAAAAACGAGATCGACGCTGGGCGATGATCAAGCCCATCATCGAACAGCTGGAAGGCGGCTGCTTCAGGCACTCTCTTATACGCAAACTCGTACTCGAGCAAGCAGGTGTCCAGCACGTATCTGCGCCAACCGTGTACCGCACGCTTCATGTTTACTGGGCGAACGGCTCGACACTCAACGGACTTTTTCCAGAATCGCACCGATGCGGCGCGAAGGGCCAGCAGCGAAGGCAATACCAGCGAAGGCAGAGCCGACTGCCACATCAAAACAGCGCAACAACGAAGGCGCCGTTCTTCCTGTCGCAGCGTGACAAGGACCGCTTGGCCCTGGGCTACACGCTGATCTCTCCGAAACGGACACCGCAGAAGGCCTACACAGAGACCTGCATAGCGTTCTGGTCGTCAATGACCATCGACGAGCTCGGCGGAAAGCATGTGAAACTTCTCCCCCCCGATCAGCGACCGACGCCGAGGCATTTTCGATATTGGGGCGCCAAGACGACCGGAAGTTCCGCAAGAGCGGTGCGGCTTGGGTTAGGCCGCCGTGCCGCGGCAACCCATCGCGGTGGCAGCGCGCGTGATCTGGCTGCAGCGGTGGGACAGGTCGCGATGTTCGACGCGACGAGTGCTGATGTGTACCTGACATCCATGCGTTCGCGCCTGGAAAAGCTCCCGCCGATGACACGCTCTCTGGTGATGGACGTTCGCTCCACCGCGTATATGGGAGTGTATTGCGGGTGGGATCATCCGAGCCCCCGAACCGGTTTGCGCACCATCTACTGCGCTGCTACCAACAAAGTCGAACTGTGCAAGCGCTTCGACATCACCATTGGCGAAGACGACTGGCCTGGAATGCTTTTCAGGGTGTACCTCGTCGATAATGGCGAATTGAAGGCCGCGAGCGTGACTGAAGCCGAACAACAAGTCGGCTTCGGCATGGAGTTTGCGCGCACGTATCACGGCTCCAGCAAGGGGACCGTGGAGACACAGCACCGTACGGATCACAAGAAGGTCGATCACCAACTAGCCGGCACCACCCACGGAAAGCGACGGGAACGGGGCATGCCGCACCCGGCAGACGACGCGTTGCTGAATTACTGGGAATACATGCGTGAGTTGCTTCTTTGGATCCTTGAGTACAACCAACAGGAGGTGAAGCACCTCGCGCCTACGGCCATGCTCAACGCCGGCGTTCGACCGACTCGCATCAATGTGTTCAAGTGGCTCCGCGACCACGGTCAGCGCGCCGACATCCCGTGCGACCTTGACCAACTACGCGCACTGACACTGCCGGAGTGGCGAGCTGTCATCCAATACAACGGTATCGTGGTCAAGAGCCCCGACGGCAACCGGAATCTTGGCGATCTCCGCTTCTTCTGTGAGGAACTGCGTGGAGATCCGCGTTTCGTTCGTGCGAGCACTGAAAGGAAGGTTTTGCCCGCCTCCGTCCGCTTTGAACCTGAAAACATCGCCGAACTCTGGCTACCTTCGTCGCGCGGATTACTTCGTGTCGCCAACGTGGTCTCCGACCGTGAAGCGATGCGCTTGGATACCGTGGCCGACATGGAACACCGTTATGTTTTGGATGCGCCAGTGCGGCGCCAACGTGCAATCGAGCAAGAGCAGAACGAGGTCGACACCGCGCTGCGGCGAGATGCCATCACAATCCAGGCCGCACGCGAGCTGCAGGCGGAGATACAAGCCGCCAAAAAGAAGCCTTCAAAAACCTCGCAGCGCAAAAATTTGCGTCGGAACGCCATTCGTGAGCAGGAGCTCGTCGAAAAGATTCACCATCCCGGACCATCACGAAGTACAAGTTCGACATCGCCGATTCAAAGCTCCTCCCCCACAGGTGACAGTGCGGCAGAGAACGCCGTTGACGCGTTTTTGGGTGGACTCTGATGGAGCGGCCGACGTCTAGCGAGATCCCGTCCGCAACCAACAGTAATCCTCTGACCGAAGCACTTGTGCCATACATCCCCTTGTCGGCGATGCCGCAGGCGCTGCATCACGAACCCCTGAGCAACGTCGACTGGAAGTCATCTGCCCCTGAGATGCGTGAACCCCTCTTGAGCTTGCAGGACCAGCATTTCTTTCCGACGGGTTACGCCGTAGAGATTGCCTCCAGCATTCAGAATGCGATTCGCGCGAGCTTCGATCGGCGCAACCCGCTAGCTCCGGCGGAACAGAAGCGCATCAATCAACTCGCGTTGGCAAGTGCGGTCCATCAAAGCCAATCTCTGCCCGCCTTGAGTAACCCTGCCAGTGGTGGAATCATCGCTGCCGAAACGGGTCTCGGAAAAACGACGATCGTGCGGCGGGCGCTCGAGGTGATTGCGCCCCAGCAATTCGTGATACACGGGAGATCGGAAGCGTGCGGCTGGTCAACACTGACTCAAATCCTTTATTTGCGAGTCGACTTTCCAACCAACGGCACGCGTGGCGCCCTGATTGAACGCATCCTCGGCGGGGTCGACTCGCTTATCGGCACAGACTACGCGGGCAAGCGCCTACGGTTGCGAAACATCGACGCATCACTGTTCCTGGTCACAAAGGTGCTGACCATGCACCGGGTTGGCATGTTATTTCTGGACGAATTGCAGTGGGACAACTTCGGCAGGAGCCCTCTGAGTTGGGAATTTGTGCGGCTTTTTTTGTCGCTGCTGAATGTCGGCATTCCAGTGATCCTCTCTGGACACCCTCGTGCATTCGAGGGTTTGAGCCAGGAAGCACAGGTGATGAGGCGTTTTTCCGACATTGGGTACTTCTCTCTGTCGCGTGCCAAGACTGGCGAGGAATCCTGGTGGAAGCGTGTGCTGGTTCCCGGAATCATGCGGTTCAATCTGTGCGACGAGATCCTTGATCAGGAGGAAATCCTCGATGCAGCGCATCCAAGGAGCGCAGGCGTGCCCGGAATCTTCGTGAAGTTGTATATGGAGGCACAACGCATCGCACTGCGAAGAGGTGGCACCGCAGCGACACTCACTGCGGATGATTTTCGGCGCGCGTGCGAGTCACCTCGGACAGTCCAGTTGGTCAAGATGGCTCGTTGGCTGGTTGGCACTGCGTCACCCGAAGCTGGGTATTCGGATTTGTCGCGCGATTCGCCCGCGGCTGAGCACACGGAGCACGTCACACCAGCCCCGCGTTCGCCGATTGCAGATCCGACCAGTGCAGCATCCACCGTCGAAAAACTTCGCCGCGCTGAAAAACGGGATCGCCGAGTCAGCGCAGCACGTGAGGCGCGAAACCGGGAACTGCTCAAAACGTTGCGACCGGACGACCTACGCGTCGCCGCGCGATCCCTCGATATCCTAGCCGGACTTGACAAGCACCAGCCGGACCTCAGTCTGGATGACCCGGACTCGAAATCGTCGAAACGCTGAGATGGCGACGAGTCAATTCCCGACCGATCCACGAGGTCCTGGGCACATCGCCGGCCTTGGTCGCAAGCTTCAATAGCGTCGTCTCAGGAACACGCCTCACAAGTAACGAGATCATCCCCGGAGTCAGCCCGCACATCCTCGCCGCATCCGCTTCGCGCACGTTCTCGAGTAGCGCCTCGACCAAGGCTATCGGGTAACCTTTTGAGGCTACGATTTCCCACAACTCTCGGTAAAGATCCTGCTGTGGTGCCGCGGCTCCAGGATGAGGGTTCGTTACCACCACCCGCGAGCGGACTAACGCAAACTGCTCGTGTTCTTCAGTGATGACACCGGCGTGACGCGCCGCGGCATAAACGATCAGCCGGCGTGCCAAGTCCTTCGGTCGGCTCACAAGCGCCAGCTCGGCTTCGACGAACGAAGCGCCCCCATCCAGCGATAGGCGTTCGTCGAGGGTGGCGACGGGCAGTTCCCAGGTGGACTCGATTACTTGTTCGATGGCGTACAGCGCTTGTTGTGTGCCGCCGAGCCGCACCACAACGTTCCCCATCAACTCACGCCACGGCTCCGGTCGCATCACGGGAAGCTCACCATCGAATACCAGTCGCCAAAGTTCCAAGTAGGCTGCGTAACCCTCGGACATTGGCAACGGGTTGTTGGGTGCTTCGCAACCCGATTCTCCGGGCAGACGAAAATGCGCAGGTTTCGTTCCATCGCTTGTCGAGCGCAATGATTCACCTTCGTCCACCAACAAGTCTCCATGGGTCGGGCATCGTCCCACGGAGCGAATCTGATGTAACACGCGCCATGTCGCGAACCCTCGCTGGTCCGTATCCGACTCAACGCAGCGTCTACAGTACCGCAGGCTCGAAGTCGTCAGCGCGCGTGCTCCTTGGCGCAACCCGAGGTGACGTGTGACGTCCGTACTGCGTCTTCTCGCCTTGGAGTTGATGCATGCGGACTCGGAAACCTGAGACATGGCCCGACAATACGCACCAAGCAACGTGTGATGCATCAGCGCATTTCGCGTGCTGGCGTTCGGTCCAAATACGCGAGGCACGATGCATTCCGCGCCATCTCCGAAGGCATGCAGCGCCTTGCCATGCGTGCCACGCACGTCCATCACGGTTTCGTCGGGGGTCGTGCCCTCGAACATGTGATTGCGCAAAACAAAGGCGTTGTACAAAAGATCGCCGTGACCGAGGAGCGGCATGAAGCCGACCAAAGTCGAAAGTGTGGAATCAACCATAACCAGACCTCGTAACACAACGCCAAGCGCCGGAGCTTACCTCACGCGAACCTTGGGTTGAAGACACGAAGCCGGTCATGAAGTACAGTCAAATTTGCGACGAGGACTATGGTAAGCGTCCGCTACCAAGCACCAAGCGATGCACCACATCACTTCGCTGTCCCCGGATCTGTGATCGAATGCAGGCATGTTCAGCGGCGCGAAACAAGGCGCCAAGATAAGCACCGAGCACCGTATGTCGTTCGAGAGTATCCTTTACTGATTCCATCGTACCCAAGGACGCGACGGGTAGCGGTTGCAGCATCGCCACCGAACACATCTTGATACATGCCATCCGTGCCGCGCATCTCCTTGACCATGTCAACCACCGTACCTCCACCGATCATGCGATGGCGCAACACGAAGGCATTGAATAGAAAATCACCCGTTCTGAGTAACGGCATAAAGCCCAATCGCACCGTAGCAACGGAACTCACCACCACCCGACCTCACACAACCGCTGGGACTGAAAGCTTACCGCGCGGGCCAGCGGTTCGTACATCCGAGGAGCTACGAGTGGTCGCAATGCAGCCTGACCGGACTCGCATCGCACCTGCGCTCATTGGCTGAGTATTTCAGTCTGGAAATTGCTGACCACCGGACTGAGTTTGACCAACGATGGCGATGCGGTAGCCCGGCGACAGGCAGCAGCTCGCGAGGGGATGCTTGACTGGGAACAGCACATCCAGGTGGAGCGTCGCAGTTTGTGAGACTGCGGCCATCCACCTTGACCTTCTGCATTTCGCCGCTATGTCGGCTGCGGCTAACTCGTCGTACCCCTTGGCTGCCCGAACTCGGGTGGCAGCGAATGAGATAGCCTTGTCTGACTCTCTGGGCTGGGCCGGGCTGAACTGAGAAGCGCAATGGGGAAGCCATACCGCGAGGAACTCCAAAAGCTGGGCCGCACGACCCAGGAGTCGTACGCATTTCCAATTGAACGGCTCAAGCGCGCCGTTGAGGACAGCGTAGGGCATGGCCTGGTCATTGTCGCCTCGGGTGGATCCCAGACCCCCGCTCAATACTTGGCAGAACTCCATCAGGAAGCACTCGGCCATCCCTGCCGAGTCGTTACCCCTCTAATCTTCCAGAGCAGTGCGTCTTACGCGCGTGGCTGCGTGTGGCTACTCAGCGCCGGGGGGCGCAATCTCGACATCCTCCAGGCTTGTGAGCATGCAATTTCGGCCGGTTCGCAATCCGTCACAGCGCTGATCGCAGCCGAAGACACGCCCCTACAGCGGATGCTGGCCGGCTACGGCGCCAGCCGGACGGTGGCATTTACGCTCTCCGCAGGTGGCGACGGTTTTTTGGCAACCAATAGTCTCTGGGCCTCCTGTCTGCTTCTGGAGCGCGCTTACCAAGCAGGGTTCAACGATCGGCCTGAGGTGTCGATGGAAGAGGTGGTCCACCTGCTGGACTGGGCCAAAGCCACCATCGAAGGACTTCCGGAGTGGGGTGGCGATGTTGTGGGCATCGGGGACCCGGAGACGATGTTGGGACTCGCTGATTTGGAGATGCGGGCAACCGAAGCAGCATTGGCAAACGTCTGGGTTTCGGACCTGCGCAATCTCGGTCACGGGCGGCATTACTGGTTCGCCGAACGGGGAATGGCGACGGCAGCGCTGTGCTTCGCCACACCGCCGTATCTGCCACTAGCCGACCAAACCGTCGCGCTTATCAGCCAGGCTTCGCCAGCTTGGCGCATTGAGGTGCCCTTTGCAGGGTCCAAAGCCCGGCTCGCTTCCATCGCCGCCTCCATGTTCGTTGCCCAGCGGATGGGCGAACGGATTCACCGCGACCCGGGGCGCCCAGGCGTTCCGGCCTTTGGCGAACAGATCTACAAGCTAGCCGTTCCTACCAAACCACAGCACGCCGCTACATCTGATGATGAGCAAATCGTCATGGCCAAGCTCGGCCGGCACGCACTCTCCCTGAGCGAAGCGGAACTCGCCTTATGGCTGGACAGGCTGCGGGCTTACCGGGCAAAACTCCACGCTGCGGAGATTCCTGCCGTGGTCTTCGACTTCGACGGAACCTTGATCGAATCGTCCCGCCGGTACGAGCGGCTAGACCTGTCAATCGTCGATGAGCTGCGCCGATTGTTGGCCGCTGAGGTGCGTGTCGGCATCGCTACCGGGCGCGGTGGCTCATGTGGTGAAGAACTTCGTAGGCAGCTGTCTCGGGATCTCTGGAAGCGCGTTTCGATTGGCTATTACAACGGCGCCGTCATTCGGCCATTGAGCGAATCGAAACCGACTGCAGCCGAGCAAGATGCCGTGATCCAGGAAGCCAAGCGGCGCATCGGGCGCTACGTGCTCAGGCCAGGTAGGGGGCGGTGCCGGGTGTATGCCAAACAATGCTCAGTCTCTCTTCTCGACGGACGCAGCCTGAGCGAGGCTTGGTGCGAAGTCGCCGCGGCTCTGCACGATCTGGTAGACGCCGGTCAGCTTACGGTTTGGCAGTCCTCGCATTCCATTGATATCGTGTCGGCTGGGGTTTCCAAGCGGAATGTCATCAGCGCCATAGCAGCGCAAGCAAATTGCCTTCCAGAGGATGTGCTGTGCATTGGTGATCGGGGACGATGGCCCGGGAACGACTTCGAGCTTTTGCAGATGCCATTGAGCCTGTCAGCGGACCAGTGTTCGAGTGCCGAGGACCGTTGCTGGAATCTCGCGGGCACCTCTCGTCGGCAGGTCGCGGCAACCTGCTACCAGCTGAAGCTATTCGAAGCGTCCAAGGGACTGATGCGATTTAAGGGGCAGACAGATGAATGAAACCATTGCGCTACGAATGCTCGGCAAGGTCATGCAGTGGGAACTGGAGAAGGCTCAGGAAGAGTTCCAGTGGCTCCGGCTGATCTCTGCTGTTAAATACGACAGCTACCGAGACTTCCTAGCGGGCATGCGCTTTTTAGAAAGTCTGCTTGGATGGCTCCTGCAATTCGATCCTCAAGACCGGCCCGCGGCCTACGCCTTCGTGCGTCACCGTCTGGCTTTCATTAGCGCGGTGGAACGGGAGCGGCTGGTCGAGATCATGTATCCGCAAACCGTTCTCCCGCGGCTGCTCAAGAGTGTTGCTGATGACCGTGGCATCAGTTCCTGGCAGGTCTATACCGACGGTTCCGCCCGCCACCAGTTGGACGTGGCGCGCCGACGCACCTTGTTTCTCGGGTTGAGCGATGGCGCCCGCTTGGACTCGTTTCGGCACGTCAATGTTGGCAGGATCTCGAACGAACAAGTAGTGGTCGGTATTCAGCTCGACACTGAAAAGTGGGAGGACCTTAGAAAGGAATTGGCGAAGGATCTCGGCGAACTCAAGGCACAGCAAGATCCCACCTTCGACACGATCTACCTGGTAGACGACTTCGCGGGTTCCGGAACGTCATTCATTCGGCCGGAGGTCGATGAGCACGGCAAGCGCATGTGGAAGGGCAAGCTTATGCGCTTCCTTCGATCTTTGAAGAACGCGAAAAACGTCCATTCCGAGCACTGGACCCTGGTGATCCATCACTTGATCATTACCGACAAGGCAATCGATCACCTGAACGATGCGGTGCGTAAAGCCAAGGATGAATCGCCCAACGATCTACCCTGGTTTAAGAACGTGGAAGTAACCTATAGCTATCAACTGACCAACGGGTTCGCACTCACTCCTGCCGGTGATCCGGACTTTTATGCGCTGACAAAAAAATACTACGACGCCAACATCCAGACGAGATCGACCGACAAGGGCGGCGTAAAGCATTTGGGCATGGGTTATGCGGGGTGCGCATTGCCGCTGGTACTAGATCACAACACGCCGAATAATTCCGTCGCATTATTGTGGGCCCGATCCGAAGGAAAGGGCGAGCAAGCGCATGCAATGCGCCCGCTGTTTTATCGTCGCAATCGTCACAGCAAGTAACGGCCAATGCCAAATCCCTTCCAACAGCGTGCGAGCGAGTACCGGCGCAACGAAGCGGAATTCCTGGCAACGCTTGCCCCCTCTCTTTTCAGGATGACGCTGGATCACTACGACGATCCGCATGAGCTGCTCAACAAGACGACGGTGTTTTCTGCGCCTCCAGGCAGCGGCAAGACTACACTCGCCCGCTTTTTCCAGTTCACCACCCTCAGGCGCCTCGCCGAACAAGTGCAGCGGACGTCGGATCGTGTTTATGACGAGCTGATGGAGTTCGCGACCGAGCGGGGCTTCATCCAAGACGGTCGCCCAGTGGTGTTCGGGGCCCGGATTTCCTTCGAGCGCGACTACCGGGAACTTGCGCTCATCGGCTATAAACCGCACCGAGCGCATGAGCTGATGCTGAGCTTGGTCGGGGCGCGTGCCGTGCTGTCCTGGCGGCAGGCCTTCGAGGATGCTGGCATTGCGCCTGAAGCAGTGGAAGTCGTGCCGACGCCGCTGGGAGGAGCACGCCTCGAGCACCTTGGCGGCACCCACTTCGGCAAGATCGCCGAGCGCGCCGCGCAAGTGGAATCCATTATCTACGGTCTTACGGCAAGCTTCGTGCCCCCCCCGGAGGAAGAGCTGCTTCAAAGGCTAGGCGGTCCGTTCTACCCACTTCTCGCGTTCGATGGATTCCAGGTGCCCGGCTATGCAGAACCATTGAAGCCGTTGTTGATGATCGATGATGCTCACTGGGCGGATCGCGCGCAGCACAAGGCACTGATGGAGCACCTGACCTTACGGGAAGTCACCATGGCTAGGTGGGTGCTGCAGCGCATGGAAGCTTTGGATGCGAGAGACGCGTTGATTTGGGGCGAAGCTGGAGCGGTGCCAGCCACTGACAACATCCAAAGACAGCGCACCGTGGTCGATGTCCGGATGACCCAAGCGCCGGAAGAAAAGCGCGGAGCGGTCCGCAAGGCGTTCCGGCGCGCCGCGGCAGAGATTGCTTCTCGATATATGGCGCAACTTCCGGACCTGTCAAGAAACGGGATCACCACCCTCTCTGGTTTGGCCGTCAAAGCGATCGCAACTGAGCGCCAAAAGGAGCAGATTCGGAAGCTATCAGAGAGTGCGGCTGACGAACTGAAAATTCCGCGCGTACAGGTGGAGCAGATCCGGCAGCGAGTCTATGCCTATGTGGGCCATCAAGCCGACCTAGATGCGGAAACCATCGCTCCGGCAATGGTAGCCATCTTATTGCACCGTCAGTTCAACCGCACACCTCAACAGCCCTTGTTCGATGCAGGGAGTGATGCGTCCTTGGCGGAAGATGTTGTGGTGGACGCGGATATCGACGTTGCCGCTGGTGCGCAGGTGCACCTCTGGCACAAGTTGAGGGTCCCGTACTTGGGCGGTCTCGATACCCTTGCGGACCTCGGCACGGAGAACGCCGAGACCTTCCTAGAGCTTGCATGGGAATTAGTCCGCTTGCTTCAGACGCAGGAGATTACACGCGGCGACCAATCCACCAGCCTCGACGTGAAGCAACAGCACGACGCGATCCGTAAGGCCAGCGAGAAGATCGTTCGCGAGTGGAGTTTTCCGCACGCCATTTCGGTGCGCAAACTGGTCACAGGTATTGTCGCGATGTGCCTCGCTCGGAGTTTGCAACCCACGGCCCCGCTGGGAGGGGGCGCTAACGCGATCGGCATCGAACGGGGCGACTTTGCGAAAATCATGGATCATCCCAAGCTGGTCGAGACTCTGCGCTTTGGTGTCGGCTATAACGCCTTCACGCTGATCCATGGCCGAAAGACGAAGGGCAAGATCTGGACCATCCTGGAACTGAGCGGTCCCGTCATTGCTTTCAATGGATTGACGCCACGCAGGGGTGGTTTCGTTCCAATAACCTTCGCAGACCTCGTGGATTTGCTGGACGGGGAAGCAACGTGAGACACATGCTTTGGTTGGACGGCGTCAGCCACCGTGGTCCGGAGGTCGAGCCTTTTATCCGCAGTTTGCTCGGCCGACCCGAGCGTTTTGTGCTGTACATTGCTGGTGCAGGATTCGACCCCAGAGCGTCGCATCTTGCGCTCATCGTCAGCAAGACGCCCGCCAGGCGAAAAGGCATCTTCCTGCGTGAGAACCGTCCGGAACCCGAGCAGGAACTTCTTGATCGCGCCCAGGCCAATGAAGACAGCTTGCGCAAGGCTTTTCCCGACAGCGAAGTCATCCCGATCGAAATTTTCGATAAAGACTATGCGGTCGTTGGCGGACACCGGGTCGTTACCGAGCTACGCCGCCGCCTCCGCGATGAAAACGGCCTAGAGGGCATCACCGACGTCATCGTGGACATGAGTGCCATGTCCATCGGCATCAGCTTTCCGATCGTAGGCCTTTTATTCGAGTTATTGCGCACTTGCACCGATGGCCCGAACTTGCACGTCGTGGCAGCAGCCGGCGGGCCAGAAGTCGAAACAGCGATCGTCGCCGAGCACGCGGAGAACTATCAAAATCCATGGGGGTTCAAGGGCGCCCGCTCTCCAGGCGACACGCCAGTACGGCTTTGGATTCCGCAACTGGCCAATCCAAAAAAGGGTGCGTTCGGTATTCTCTTCGAAGAACTGGATCCAGCAGAGACGTGTCCGGTTTTCCCGTTCCCGGCTCGGGAGCCCAGAAGCGTGGAACTGCTGCTTGAACAGTTCGGGGATGAGTTATCCAGGTCGTGGGGCGTGGATCCGCGCCAGATGCTGTACGCAGCCGAAGACGATCCCCTCGACCTGTATCGCACGCTGACTCGAATTCATGTCTCGCGCAAGGACGTCTACGACCTCCTTGGGCAACCGTCGGAAACGGTCCTGTCGCCTATTGGGTCGAAAGCACTGGCCATCGGCGCGCTTCTGGCAGCAATGGAGCACGCGTTGCCCGTGGCGTACGTCGAGGCCAGGCGGTTTGAAGTGCCACCGGCCGGATTCAACGAAAACGTCGATCCAGATCGCTTCGTTCACGTCTGGGTACTCGGGGAAGTATATCCTCATCCGAACTCCGGTTCTCCTTAGTCATGGCGCACCTTCGCCCTCGTGATACGCCACGCATCTTTTCAATGGGGTTGATCGCCTTGGATATTTTGCGCGTTGCTGATCAGCCGGAACGCGCCACTTTTCGTGCAGGCGGCACGGCCGGGAATGTAGCCGCCATCCTGAGTTCCCTTGGTTGGCCGGCACAGGCCGCGGGGCCGGCCGATGAATCGATGGCCTCCTCATTGATGCTTGAGGACCTGCAGCGCTGCGGCGTCGAGTATCACGCACTGGATGGTGCCTGTGTTCCCGTCATTGTTGAGGAACTCGACGTGGGCGCGCAACATCGGTTCCTGTTCGATTGCCCTGTGTGCGGGCGTGAACTTCCGAGCTACCGCAGGAACAAGTTCGCGACGCGTGTCGGCAGGCAGACAGGCGCTTACCCAGTCCCAGTAGATGTGTTTTTTGCCGATCGCTTATCGGATGAGATTCTGGCGCTGGCCAGCGCAGCAAGGAGCCAAGGCGCTTTTGTCGTGTATGAACCTTCTGATCCGGCAGATGAGCCTTGGGCAGGCGCGATGTTCGCTTTGGCCGGCATGGTGAAGTATTCCGACGAGCGCGCGTCCGCGTTGCCTTGGCTGAAGGCTGGCGACTACTTGGAAGTTCGGACATCTGGCGCACAGGGCCTGCAGTGGCGCTGGCCCGGCAGGGCAGTGGGCAGGTGGCGGTCGATGGAATCAATCCACGCGTCGCGTGTGGTGGACACGTGCGGCGCCGGGGACTGGCTGACTGCAGGGATATTGGTTGGACTGCTCGAGCAACTGGAGTGCTCGCGAGACCAAGCATCGCCCTCAATGCTGGACGAGGTCCTGCGCAGTGCGCAGCGATTGGCGGCTTGGAGCACCGGCTATGCCGGGGCACGAGGGGCGCTCTACGAATCGGGACCCACCGTGGCGAGGGCCATCATGCATCGGGGCGTCGGCCAAGTCGAGCCAGACCCGTTCGGGGGATCGACGGCCGCGATCACTTGCCTCGTGTGCCCGGCTTGAGCACTTCCTGACCGGAGAGCAAATCCGCCATGTCCCGGAACACCGCTGAAAGCAGCACCGCGGTTTCCGGTGCCCTCAGCGCAAGATCACGCGCATGCTTCGTGAGCACGGCCTCGGGCGGTGGGAAGAAATAATTAAAAATGTCTCGAAGCGTGTCCGAATTGCGGGCTGGCTGGGCCGAGAGAGCAGCACCAACGGCGCCCGGTGAACGGCCGATGTGCTCCGCCAAGGCCTTCTTTTTCAGCTTCGACTCCCGCAATGCCGCAGTCGCGCGAGCTTGCATGCGTGCGGCTTCGTCGTCGCAAGGGGCGGGTGGGCGGCCGGGCTTTTTCAATTAAAAATATCTTGAAAGCAATTTGTAATTAGTGTATATTGTGAATTGAAGGAGGGCAACCATGGCCGCTGAGATTCGGTTCTACCGGGCTAACGAGCGACCCTACGGGGCGTTCAGCAATCTCTATCGACGTTCGGTCGAGCTGGACGGTGTGGCCTATCCGACGGCCGAACACGCCTACCAAGCGGGCAAGGCTCGCAAACCAGCCGTCCGGGACTGGCTCATGTCCGCCCCGTCACCCGCCCTGCTGGCCATGGCGGCCCACGGTCTGTACTACTGGGACATCACGCCCGGCTGGTCCACGAACAAGTTCGATCGCATGCGCCGGGTGCTCCTAGCGAAGTTCTCGCAGCAAGAGGACTTGAAGCAGCTGCTGCTGAGCACCGGAAACACCCGCCTAGTGGAGTCCGCAACAATCGACAATGAAGTGAACCGACTCTGGGGCGAGGTCAATGGCGTCGGCCGCAACATGCTCGGCACCTTACTGATGGAGATCCGCCAGCAACTGCGGGCACATCAGATCGCGGCGCGAGGCCACTCGTCGCGCGGCAAGCTCGCCGAACCGATTTGCGCGACGGCGTGACGTGCTGGCCTTAAAAAATGAGATAGATTTCTCTCCGCTCTCGACAGCGGGTACAAGACTGGCGCGCGAGGAGGGCGCGCGAGGAGACTATCCAAGCGACCCAATGGACCGGCGCTTGGATAAGTTCGTCATTTGTGCCACAAAGATGGTATGGCGTCGCGCAGCCACGCCCGATCGTGCCGGTACAACCACGTATAGTTGCTCCCCGGGATACGCCGCAGCTCCTTGATCGTTGCCCCGTGGCACCGTCTGGCAGCTGACAGAAAAGCCTTTCGCGCGTTCCGACGTCGAGTCAGCAATGCCGCGGTCTGCCACACCTGTTTCAGGTCGCTATCAGCGGCAACAGTCCGGTTGACGGATACCACCGACAGACCGCAAGTTTCCGCCACGCAACGCGTCGGTAGCCCTTTCTTGAGCAGCCGCACTACTTGCTGCGTAAGCGTCAGCCGATGGCATCTTGCGACGCGTTGGCCTGGTGCGCTACGCGATGGGCAGCAGGGTGTCGATGTCGCGAGCTTGGGTGGTCGGCAGCCGCGTCAGCACGTCGGTGAGC
>SCQU01000028.1 GCA_004299555.1 Rhodanobacteraceae bacterium | reverse complement strand
CCCTGAGACTCGCCCCTCCGGGGCCGCGCCGCTTCCGCGTCGCGTTCCGATCCGCTCCCGGCGGATCGGTCGAACCCTCATTTTCATCGGTGGTTCGCAATCCACCTCGTTGAACCGCCTGGCACCTCTTGAAGCTGGTGGAGGGAGGTGGATTCGAACCACCGAAGGCGTAAGCCAGCAGATTTACAGTCTGCCCCCGTTGGCCGCTTGGGTATCCCTCCGAATTTGTTGTTGTACCTCGTGCCTGTCGCGTCTGGGTGGAGCAGGGCCGCATCAGCCGGCGCGCTACGGACGCCGACACGAAGAACCCGGCATGCGCGATGACACCCGGGTTTCGGCACTTTCCATCTACAAAGACTGCGTATTGTCCTGACGCGCGGGCGCCAAGTCAACCACTGGCGCCACCCAGGCTTGAACACAAGGCGCGCCGGCGCCGGTCAAGGGAAGCGTCGCGACGGGGGAGTTGACGGCCTCCGGATTGTAAAGAACCCCGACACAACTCAAAACAATCGTCACGTTTGTGACGAATGGCACACATCATGCATTACCGTGGGCGTGATCCGCAGGCCGGTGACAGTACCGGCCCCGGAGCCACGTCGTTCACTCACGAAACCCATGTTCATTCAATTGGAGGCATAAAACATGAACCTGAAACCAACCCTGCTGGCCGTTGGCCTTGCCGTCGCTTGCGGCGGCCTGGCCATCGCACCGGCAGCCCTCGCAGCCGACGGCACCATCAACATCACTGGAAAGGTGTTGAATGGTACCTGTAACGTCAGCGTCAATGGCGGCGCGAGTGTCGTGCTGCCCGACGTACAGGCGTCGGCTTTGACCGCTGGTAGCGCCGACAACGCTGATGCCCAAGGCTTCACGGTCGGGCTCAACGGTTGCCCGTCAAGCCCGTCCGGCGTCCGGGTCGGTCTTACATTCACAAGCACCAACGCCGACACTGGCACCGGCTCTGGCACTCTGAACAACACCGGAGTGACCGACCTTGACGTCCAGCTGATGCACACCTCTGACGGGGTAACCGCCCCCGCGCTGACCACTTCTGGCGGCACACCCGTCGCACTCGACGGCAGCACAGTCACCGGCGCGGTGACTTTGACCAGCGCGGGAACGGCGAATTTCAATTTTTACGCGCAGTACTACCCGCTTAGCACTTGGACGTCAGCAGATACGGGCGCTGTCTCGACAAGCGCTGAGTTCAACGTCAACTACCAGTAAGCCGCAAGCCGACAACCCGCTGCGCGCGACTTGCGCAGCGGGTTCGAGGTTTGACCCACCACTGGAGGCCATTCATGAACGTTCTGACCCGTGCACTGGGCGCGGTAGCGGTAGCTTTGTGCACGCTTGCGCCCGCCGCCCACGCCAGCGTTGTCATCACCGGCACCCGCGTGATTTTCAACGCGGCCGAGGGCGAAGCGACCGTACGCCTGACCAACGACAACACCCGGCCGGCGCTGGTTGAGGCCTGGATCGACGCTGGCAACATCCACTCGACGCCGGACACGGCCAAGACGCCGTTCCTGATCACGCCGCCCCTGTTCCGGATGGACGCGCACAAGGATCAGACGCTGCGGATCCTCTACGTGACGGGCGCGAAGCCGCTGCCGACCGACCGCGAGTCGGTGTTCTACCTCAACGTCCTCGAGATTCCGCCGAAGCCGACCGGCCCACAGTTTGCCGGCAAGAATTACCTGCAATTTGCGATCCGTACGCGGATCAAGCTTTTCTACCGCCCGGCCAAACTGCCGGGCGACGCGCAGCAGGCGCCGGATCGGCTCATTTTCAGGGCCCCGGGTGGCGCAATGCTCCAAGTCCACAACCCGACGCCGTACTACATCACGATCGACGCCCTCGCGCTGGGCGCCAATGCCAAGCCCGACGGTGACATCAACGGCATGGTCGCGCCCTTCGGCGACCTGAAGCTGACGCTGAAGGGCGTTGCTCACGCCCCGGCGGCGGGTACGCCGGTCGTCTTTGGCACCATCGACGATTTCGGTGCGGAACGCACCCATCACGGCCTGATCGTGCAATGACGCCCCGGCGCGCCACCGTGAAGACCCACGCGGCGCCGAAGCATTCAGCGCTGGCGCTGGCCTGCACGCTGGCGCTGGTGGGCGGCGTATTGTGCGTACCGCGCGTCCATGCGGCCGCTGCGGCCAGCGGGACTTTTGTCGAATTCGACCGCGGCATGCTGGCGGGTGGCGGCGCGAGCGCGGTGGACATCGCGAGGTTCGAGCAGGGCGTGACGGTGCTGCCCGGTACCTACAGCGTCGATGTCTACGTCAACCAGACGTGGAAGGCGCGCACGGACGTGCGCTTTGCCGCACCGTCGAGCCATGCAAACGCGGTGCCCTGCGTGACGACCGGCCTGATGAACCGCATGGGCCTGGTACCGGCCAAGTCGGCCACGGCGGCGGCGGCGCAACTTGCGGCAGGCACCGGCTGCCCCCAGCTTGCCGATTTGATCCCCGGCGCCAAGCTCGCCTACGACCAGTCCACCCTGCGCCTCGATGCCAGCATTCCGCAGGCCTATTCCGGGCAGATGCCGCGCGGCTACGTCAACCCGGCATCGTGGGACGCGGGCGTTCCGGCGTTTTTGCTCAACTACAACCTCAACAGCTACCACACCAGCAACGGTGGCCAGAGCCAGACCAGCACCTACCTGGGCCTGAATGCCGGCCTCAACCTGGGGCCGTGGCATGTTCGCCAGAACTCGACCGTCACCTGGCAATCGGGGTCTGCCGGCGCACCCGGCCAGCGGCACTGGCACAACATCGATGCCTATGTGCGTCGGGACCTTCCCAAACTGCGCTCTACCCTGACCATCGGCGACAGCTATACCGATGGCGCGGTGTTTGACAGCCTTAGCCTGCGCGGCGTGCAGCTGGGTACCGATGACAGCATGCTGCCGCAATCGCTGCGCGGCTACGCGCCGGTGATCCGCGGCGTCGCCGACAGCAACGCCAAGGTCACGGTCAGCCAGAACGGCGTGCAGATCTACCAGACCACCGTCGCCCCCGGCCCATTCGTCATTGACGACATGTATCCGACCGGCTACGGCGGTGACCTCATCGTGACCGTCACCGAAGCGGACGGCCGCACCCACGTGTTCAGCGTGCCCTACGCGTCGGTCGCACAGCTGCTGCGCCCCGGGATCACCCGCTTTGACCTTGCGGCCGGCCAGCTGCGCAACACCTACGGCCTGGCCAGCCAACCGGGCGTCATCCAGGGCACCATCCAGCACGGCTTCAACAACTTCCTGACAGGTTATGCGGGCTTTCAGGGCTCGGAAGGCTATGGTGCCGCCTTGCTGGGCGCGGCCTTCAACACCCGTTTCGGCGCACTCGCCATGGACATCACCCAGGCCCACGCCAGCATCCCCGGCCAGGGCACCCACAACGGCCAGAGCTTCCGGATCACCTACAGCAAGATCATCCCGGCAACGAAAACCTCCATTACCGTCGCGGCCTACCGCTATTCGACCAGCGGCTTCCTGAGCCTTGAGAACGCCGAATACGCGCGCGACTACGCGCGGCAGGGCCTGAACACCCTGCAATACCAGCTATCCAACATCCCCATGGTCAACGGCGTGCCGGTGCTGAGCCTGCTGACCCCGGCCCAGCGCGCCGCACTGGCCGGCACGGCCTACAACCCGGGTGACCTTTTCACGCCCACGGGCCTGTTGCAGCAACGCGACCGCTTCACCCTGACCACCAACCAGCAGCTGGGCGAGCGCTGGGGCAACCTGTACGCCAATGTCTCGGTCAACGACTACTGGAACCAGCATGGCCGCGACACGCAGTTCCAGTTTGGCTACAGCAACCACTTCAAGCGCCTGTCCTACAGCCTTACGCTGTCGCGCGGCCGCACGGGCTTTGGCGGGTACGACAACCAGGTGTTCCTCAACGCCAACCTGCCGCTGGGCCGCAGCGCCCACGCGCCCAATCTGTCGGTCAACGTCAACCACAGCGATGCGACCGGCACCCAGGAACAGGCCATGCTGAGCGGTACCGCGGGCCAGTGGAACCAGTTCACCTACGGCGCCACGGCATCGCACGGCAGCAGCGCCAACGGCGGCAGCGGCAACGCCTTCAGCGTCAACGCGGGCTACAACAGCCCGTACGCCGTGCTCAGCGCCAGCGCCGGCAAGGGCAGCGGCTATTCCCAGGAATCGTTCAACGCCAGCGGCGCGCTGGTCGCCCACAAGGGCGGCATCACCTTCGGCCAGCCGCTGGGCGACACCTCAGCCATCGTGCACGTACCGGGCGCCAAGGGCGCGCACATCACCAATACGCCCGGCGTGCGCGTCGATCGTTTCGGCTACGCGCTGGTGCCCTACCTCGCGCCGTATCAGCTGGACACCATCACCATCGACCCGCAGGGGCTGCCGCTCGGCGTGCAGCTGGATGCGACCAGCGCCAACGTTGCACCCTACGCGGGCGCCATCGTGATGGTCGATTTCAAGAGCCACTACGGACGCGCGCTGATCGCCTACATCCGCACCGCGGAGGGCAAACCGCTGCCCTTCGGCACCGAAATCAAGGACGCCAAGGGCCAGCCGGTCGGTACCGTCGGCCAGGCCGGCCTGGCCTTGTTGCGCGTCGGGCGCAAGTCGGGCGAACTGACCGCGCAATGGCAAGATGCGCAAGGCGCGACGCAATCGTGCGCTTCGGCCTACGCGGTACCCGCATCAGCCAAGCCCGCGCAGGATCAGGCGCCGATCCTTGTCACCTGCAAGGCCGGCGCCGAGACTGCCCCGGCCCCCACCGAGGGTGCACCATGACCATGTCCTGCATTCGGAAGACGCCGCACGCCGCAAACCCGCATCAGGCTATCCAGGGTGACCCTATGCACCGGACCTTTTCCTTCGTTGCTGCTGCCCGCACCCGGCACCTGTTGCGCGTTGTGTGCGGATGCCTGCTGCTCATGGGCGTCGCCAGCGTGCCGCGCATCGCGTGGGCCGTGTGCTGGTACACACAGGGCGCCGCAACCACGGTTACCTTCAACGCCGGCACCATCACACTCACCCCCAGCACAACGCCCGGTACGGTACTGTGGACCTCAAACACAGCCAGCCCTGCCAACCCACCAGTGCTCTATTGCGTGAACAATCCTACGAACTGGGGTATCAGCAACACCATCGCCGCACAACCGGCAGCGGGCAGCACGTTATTCCCGACCGGCATACCGGGCATCTCGTACAAGATTCTGCACCCGGACATGAACACATTGCTGCCGGCTTACCCGACCAGCAATTCTGACCCGAGCGGTATCTACAGCGTTACGTCCAATCTGCAACTGGTCTACACCGGGCCGTACCTACCACCCAACAACAGCACCCTGACCGGGCGGTTGTCCCAGTGGAACGTCGACATTTGCACTTGGGTGCAGCACGGAAACGGCTCGTCCTGTGATGGTACGGCGCCGCAACCAGTCGAACTTTTCAACATCAGCGCCACCATTGTCATCCAGGTGCCGACCTGCAACGTGGATCCGGGATCGGTCAACAAGGTGGTGACCTTGCCCGCCGTGACCACCGCACAGCTCGCCGTCAACCAGACCCCCGGCATCACGCCGTTCAGCCTGCAGCTGATCAGCTGCCCCACCGGTGAAAAGGTATTCATCAACCTCAACACCAGCAACCCGCAAACGGGCAGCACCGGCGTGATTGCGCCGACGATCGGCGCCGGCTACGCGACCGGCGTGGGCGTGCAGATCCTGCAGGCCGACGGCAGCACGCCCGTCACGTTCACAGACGATCCCAACCAGGCCATCAATACCGGAACCACGACCGGCAGCAGCTACGCCATCAACCTGTTCGCCCGCTACTACCGTACCGCCGCGCCGACGGCCGGCAAGGTGCAAGGCGTCGCCACCTATACCATCAACTACCAGTAGCGGTCAGCGCGAAGCGGTCCGCAGCAGCCTGGCCAGCGGCTTGCCGGCTGCATCAAGCAGGGTGAGGCCCGCGCCTTCGCGTTCAACGCGTACCGCATGTTGCAGCGCAGCGAACACGCCGCGTTCCACCCGCATCGCGCCCGCGGGTTGCAGGCAGGCCATCTTGGTCGACAGCGTCCGTTGGAAGTGCGCGGTGCCGTCCGCTTCGATGGTGTAGCGGGCGCCATAGGCGTTGCAGCCGGCCTTGCCGGAGGCGTGTCCATCCTTGAAGCTCAACGTTGCGGTCACCTTGGGGGGTACCGGAGTGCCGGCGACTTCCACAAACTTCCAACTGGTGCCATTCAGGTTCGCGTTCATGGTGGTCGACGCCGCAGGCACTCTGGTCGTGGCGGCGGTCGAGGCAGGATCGCGCGCGGCGTGCGCACTGCAGCCGCAGATGGCAAGCACAACCACGGTCGCGCACAACATTGTGGCTTTCATGGCACCCTCCAGACCAGACGGTCGCGATACGCTAGCGCAAAAATCCTGAACGTCACGTTGCACGTCACACGGCGGCTCCGCCACCCGCAGCTATTTCCCACGCCTTGGCGCAACCTGTCCGGCGTCGATCTTCAACACGTCGCATGGCTACGAAGCACGAGCAACCTTGTCATTCCGGGGCCATCGTCGGCTTCATCGACGATGGAACCCGGAATCGGTTTGTGGGATTCACGTGTCACGACACCGATCGACTCGCGCCATCCATGGCGCTCGCGCTCCGCGCCGCATGCGGCGTTCGCGTTGGCAATCCTGCCACCGCAGTCGGGTTCTGCCCGCAAGCGTCGGGGGCAGCCCCGGAATGACCGTTGCTTTTTTGTTGAAGATCGACCCCATGCAGGCGGCGCGTTGGCCCGCGGGCCAGACGGCAACCATTTCAGGCCGCCACTGGCCGCTACGCGGCCACGCGTGGCGACTCCGACGCCACCGCCAAAACCGCGGTGCGCCCGCGTGGCGCCAGCACGAAGATCAAGCGACGATCTGCCCAGACTTGCCGTCGATGCCAGATCCGCTCACACGTTGAACAGGAAGTGCATGACGTCGCCCTCCTGGACGACGTAGGTCTTGCCTTCGGTGCGCAGCCGCCCGGCTTCGCGCGCGCCGGCTTCGCCACGGTGCCGGATGAAGTCATCGAAGGATACGGTTTCGGCGCGGATGAAGCCCTTCTCGAAATCCGTGTGGATGACACCCGCGGCCTGCGGCGCGGTCGCGCCGCGCTTGACGGTCCAGGCGCGGACTTCCTTCGGGCCGGCGGTGAAGTAGGTCTGCAGGCCAAGCAGCGTGTAGGCCGCGCGCGCCACGCGGTCAAGGCCGGGCTCGGTCAGCCCCATCGACGCCAGGAATTCTCCGCGGTCAGCCTCGTCCAGCTGCGCCAGTTCTTCCTCGATCGCCGCGCAAACCGGCACCACGACGGCGCCTTCCGCCTTGGCGTGCGCGAGGACGGCGTCGAGGTGCGGGTTGTCTTGAAAGCCGTCTTCCCGCACGTTGGCAATGTACATCAGGGGCTTCATGGTCAGCAGGAACAGGTCGCGCACCACCGCGCGCTCAGCGTCGTCCAGCGGCACCGTGCGCGCGGCCTTGCCGGCGTGGAGCGCCGCCTGCAACTTTGCCAGTACCGGACGCCTGGCCATGGCTTCCTTGTCATTGGCCTTGGCCGCGCGCTCGGCCCGGTCCAGCGCCTTGTCCACGGCCTCGAGGTCCGCCAGCGCCAGTTCCGTATCGATGGTCTCGATGTCGGCCGCCGGGTCGACCTTGCCGGCGACGTGGACGATGTCGGGGTCTTCAAAGCAGCGCACGACGTGCGCGATGGCATCGACTTCGCGGATGTGCGCGAGGAACTTGTTGCCAAGGCCTTCGCCGGTGGACGCGCCGGCCACGAGGCCGGCGATGTCGACAAACTCGACCGACGCCGGAATGATCTTGGCCGGATGCACCACGTCGGCAAGTTGCGCCAGGCGCGGATCGGGCACCGGCACCACCCCGACGTTGGGATCGATGGTGCAAAAGGGAAAGTTCGCCGCGGCGATGCCGGCCTTGGTGAGTGCGTTGAAAAGCGTGGACTTGCCGACGTTGGGCAAGCCGACGATGCCGCATTGGATGGCCATCGAAAAACCTCCGCGCCGTCAGTGCGGCGCAAACTGGAATCCGGCGGATCGCGGATTCCGCATCACGATCAACATGGACGGCAGCGCCCATCCGTGGGCCTTGCCGTTCGGGCCGGCCCGCGGCGGTGCCAATTCGTTCCCGGCACATTTGTCCGGCCGGCGCGGGGTACGCTGCGAACGGGCGTTCAATGCGGCGGGTGCGCCCCCGGCTCGACGCCGGGCGGCGTATTCAGCCGCTTGGCCGTTTCGTTGAAATCACCCGTGACCGCCAGCGGCAGGACCTGCTGCGCACGCGCGATCGCATCCGCCATCGCTTCTTCATCGGCCGCCGACGGATTGCTGAGTACCCAGTTCACGACCCGGCTCCGATTGGCCGGATGCCCCGTGCCGATGCGCAGCCGGTGAAACTTGCCGTGGCCCAGCTGCGCGATGATGTCGCGCACCCCATTCTGGCCACCGTGGCCGCCATCGAACTTCCAGCGCACCGTGCCGGGCGGCAGGTCCAGGTCGTCATGCACCACCAGCAACTCGCCGGGGTCAAGTTTCCAGAACGCAAGCGCGGCAACGATCGCGCGCCCGCTTTCATTCATGAACGTGTCGGGCTTGAGCAACCGCACCGATTCGCCCGCGATGTCGACCCGGCAGGTTTCCGCGTGGATGCGGCTTTGCAGGCTGAAGCGCATCCCCGCCGCGGTCGCCAGCACGTCGGCAAACCAGAAGCCGGCGTTGTGCCGGTTGCGCACGTACTCGGCGCCCGGATTGCCAAGGCCTGCGATGAGGCGAATGCCCGCCATGCGCGCGGCTCAGCGTCTGCCCTGCCCTCTCCCGCGCGCGGGAGAGGGGGGGCAATCACTGGATGGGTCCAGCACCGGCATGGAACGCGGCGTGCCCTACTTCTTCTCGGCGGGCTTTTTGTCGCCGGCAGCCGGCTTCTTGTCACCGGCAGCGGGTTTCTTGTCGCCCGCGGCGGGCGCCTTGGCATCGCCCGCGGCGGCCGGCGCCGCAGCGCCCTCGGCGGTGGCGCCTTCGGCAGCCACTTCGACCGGCTCGGGTTCCACTTCCTCGCGCACGGCCTGCGCCGACACGACGGTGGCGTCGTATTCCTTGCCCAGCTTCAACGCCGGAATTTCCACCCCGGGCGGCAGCTTGAGGTCGGACAAGTGCAGCACGTCGCCCAACGTCAACGCGCCAAGGTCCATCTCGATATGCTCGGGCAGGTCCTTGGGCAGGCACGACACCTCGACCTCGGTGATCGTGTGCGAGATCACCACACCCGCGGTCTTGGCGGCCGGCGAGGTTTCCTTGTTCAGGAACTTGATCGACACGTACACGCGGAGCGCCTTGGACTCATCGATGCGCAGGAAATCGAGGTGCAGCAGCTGCGGCTTGACCGGGTGCTTTTGCACGTCGCGCAGCAGCACCTTCTGCCGCTTGCCCTCGACCACCAGGTCGAGAATGGCCGACGCGAACCAGTCGTGGCGCGCTGAGGTCGACAGCTTCAGGTGGTCAAACTGGATATTTTCCGCCGGCTTGCCCGCGCCGTAGACGACTGCCGGGACCTTGCCGGCGCGACGCAGGCGGCGGCTCGCACCTTTGCCCTGGTCGGCGCGGCGCTCGGCCGTGATTTCATGGATGGTTGCCATTTTGTGTTTGCCTCTTGGAGTGATCCGCCTCGCGGCGGTGAAAGGGCTTCCCCGCGACCAGGGAAGCCGCTGCGAATGCCGACCTTCGGCACTCGTGAAACGGGTGCAGCGTACTAGTCGACGTAGAGCGAACTGACCGACTCGCCATACGCCATGCGGCGCACGGTTTCGGCCAGCAGCTGCGCGACCGACAACACACGAATCTTCTTGCAGGCGGCGCCCTCGGCGCTGAGCGGGATGGTGTCGGTCACCACCAGCTCGTCGATCTCGGACGCTTCGATGTTCTTGATGGCCGGTCCCGACAGCACGGCGTGGGTGCAGTAGGCGACCACTTCCTTGGCACCTTTGCCCTTCAACGCCCTTGACGCCGCGCACAGGGTTCCCGCGGTATCGACGATGTCATCGACCAGCACGCAGCTTTTGCCGGCCACGTCACCAATGATGTTCATGACCGTGGCGACGTTCGGCCGCGGACGGCGTTTGTCGATGATGGCAAGATCGGCATCGTCCAACCGCTTGGCCACGGCGCGCGCGCGCGCGACGCCGCCAATGTCCGGGCTGACCACCGTAATGCCCTCGGTGCCGTGCTTGCGCCAGATGTCGGCCAGCAGCACCGGCGAGGCGTACACGTTGTCGAGCGGCGCATCGAAAAATCCCTGGATCTGGTCGGCGTGGATGTCGACCGTCAGGACGCGGTCGGTACCGACCGCGTCGATGAGCTTGGCCGCCACCTTGGCCGTGATCGGCACCCGCGCCGCACGCAGGCGGCGGTCCTGCCGCGCGTAGCCAAAGTACGGAATCACCGCGGTGACGCTCGCCGCCGAGGCGCGATTGAGCGCATCCACCAGCACCAAGAGCTCCATCAGGTTTTCCGCCGTCGGTGCGCAGGTTGACTGCATGACGAACACGTCCTGGTTGCGGACGTTTTCGTCGATCTCGACCTGCACCTCGCCGTCGGAGAACTTGCCGATGACGGCCTTGCCCAGCGGCTCGCCGAGCGTGTGCGCGACGTCTTCCGCCAGCTTGCGGTTGGCGTTGCCGGAAAACAGCATCAAGCTGGATATGTTGTGCATGCCATGAACCTTGTGCTTGCAATCCGACGGTGGCTGGGGCGGCAGGATTCGAACCTGCGTATGCGGGGATCAAAACCCCGTGCCTTACCTCTTGGCGACGCCCCATTTGTAATCGCGACCGGGCATCGTGCCCGGCGCGATGAATGCGGCCGCGGCCGAGCCGCGCCACGCATTCCGCAGCGGCGCACCGCGCCTCTGCGTTGGCACATCCGTGTGCCAAATTCCTGCAACGTGCGTCACGTTTGCACGCTCCGGCGCTGCCGCGCCTTCGCGAGCGGCACATCCATGTGCCGCAAATCCCGCGACCTTCAACCCGTTCGACGCGCGGTCGCGGCCGAGCCGCGCAATCCGCAGCGGCGCACGGCGCCTCTGCGTTGGCACATCCATGTACGGTGTTTCATGCCAACAGCGCCATGTGCGATGAATACCGCCACGGCCAAGACCAGACGCACGCAGCCCGGCAGGCTTCGTGTGCGGAAAAGCCGTGTATTGTCATGCGCCGCGCAATGCGTGTCAATTCAGGCGCTTGCCCGAATCGACCCCGTCTACCGGCCGGTACCCCAGCGCTCGATGAGCACGCGCACCGTAAACGGGTCACGGCTTGCATACACGGTGCGCGGCAGGGGGGGATCGCGTTCGGCGTACCACGCCCGGTAATCGACGTGCCAGCCGTCCTGATCCAGCGTGGCGGGCAGGCCATTGGCGCCGAAGGTCAGGACCGCAGGCCGCCCCGGTGCCCTGAGGCCACGCACCCACCAGGCAAGGTCGGCCACGGGCACATCCCAGCCAAACTCGGCATTCAACACATCCTTGGCATCTTCCCCGGACAGCGCGTGCTTGCCGACACCGCGGAGAACCGCGCCCCCCGGACCGCCATCGAGCTGCAGGGTCTTGCCGGTAATGGGCGCGCGCAGCGTGAACCGGTACTCCAGACCCGCCTGCAGCCACTCAAGACTGCCGCTGCCGCCGTGATGGCCATCCGACGCCGCAAACCGGCCCGCGATGCTCCAGTCCGGCTGCGCACCGAGCAGCCGCTCGCGCGCCGCCTGCGCCGCAAGCTGTGCGGCAGTGCCCGAATGACGCACCTGGACCGGCGCACAGGCCGCCAGCAGCAGGCCCGCGCCGCCGGCGATCAGCATGCATGCAAACGCACCCCTCATGGCCGCAGTTTGCGTTCCGCACGCAACAACGCGGCATTGCCGGGATCGAGTTTGCGCACGGCGCCAAACACGTCGCGCGCACGCTGGTGCTGACCGAGTTGCCACAGCACTTCGCCCAGATGCGCGCCAATGTCGGGATTCTGCTGCCGTCGCCAGGCGCGCTGCAGATACGTCTCGGCCTGGTCAAGATGGCCCAGCCGGTATTGCAGCCAGCCCCAAGAGTCCATGATCGCGGCGGCATCGGGCTTGGCGGTAAGCGCCTTGCGCAACAGGCGGGTGGCCTCGGGCAGGTCGCGCTTGGCATCGGCCAGCGTGAAGCCCAGCGCATTCATCGCCTCGACGTTGCCGGGATCGCGCGCCAGCACCGTGCGAAAATCGGCCAACGCGGCCTCGGTGTGACCGGCGTTGGCTTCCTCGACGCCGCGGTCATAGGTCAGCACCGGGTCCTTGGGCAGTGCCGCGAGGCCGCGGTCGTAGGCGGCGATGGCATTGGCGTGGTCGCCGTGCCGTGAATAGAGCTGCGCGTCCAGTTCGTAGGCCGTGCGCAAACTGTCGGTGTCGCCCATGGAATCGCGCTGCAGCCCGGCAGCGAGCGCGTGCGCCAGCGCCGGCTGTCCCAATTTGTCCAGCAGCACCGCACGCCGCACCTTGGCCGCGAAGGCGCTGTCGGCATCGGGGTCGACGTCGCCATACCAGGTCAGAGCCGCCCGGTCGTGGTGCAGCAGTTCAGCCAGCTGCCCCAGCAAGAACGCATTGTCGACCCGCTCGGCCGCGGGCAGGCGCCGCAGCGCCGCATACAGCTGGGTCAAGGCGGCCTTGTCCTTGGCGTGCGCCGCGTAGCCCACGCGCGCCGACCACGTCGCCGGCGTTTGCGGACCGTGCGCGAGCACACCGAGTGCGGCCGCGGCCTTGCCCTGCCGTTCCAGCAGCGCCGCGTAGCCCAGCCGCAGGTCGACATCGCGCGGGTGAGCCGCCACGCCCCGACGGTACAGGGCCAGGGCGCCTGCCCGATCCCCCGCCTGCAGACGCAGGGCGGCCGCCCAGCCGATGCTGCCGGCGTTGCCAAATTGCTGCACCGCCGCAGCCGCCAGTTCACGCGCAAATGCGTGTTGACCCAGGTGCTCGGCCACCTGGCTGAGCGCAACCCACAACGCCGCGTCGGCCGGTATGCGCTTGGGCCGCGCCACAGCCAGCAACACCTGCCCGGCCAGCGCGGGGTCCCGCGCCGTCAGCAGGTCGGCGGCAAAGGCCTTCCAGCCGTCGACCTTGCCCGTGGCCACCAGGATGCCGAACTGGCGCTCGGCTTCCGCGCCGTCGCCTTCCAGCAGCGCAAGCTGTGCCCGCGCGTCCGCAAGTTCCGGTGCGCTGGCACCCAGCGCCTGCCAGCGCGCCAGCATCGATCGCACCTGGTCGACATCCTGCGTCGCCAGCGCCAGCTGCACCGCGCGCTGGGCGATCGCCGGCGCCGTCGACAGCGTCGCCGCCCTGGCATAGTCGTCCGCCGCCTCGCCGGTAGCATCGTTCTGCAGCGCAAATTCCGCGGCGATCACTAGGGCCGTGGCCCGGCTGCTGCGATCCCCACCCGGCGCGCTCATCCGCGCCAGCGGCTGCGCTGCGGCGTTGCCCGCGCGCGGTACCGGCAGCGCGCAGCCGGTCACCAGCCCCGCTACGGCGAGCAGCAGGGCGAATGCGCTAAAATGCTGACCCAAGCCGCGTGGCCTGTCGAATTGGTCGGGTTGCGTCCACACACGTTGCGCCGGGGTTCCGGCCCTCATTCATCCTGCCGCCATGTGACAGCTTAGCCTGTCGCCGACCTTGTTCCCATGCCGCTGATAGCACTCGGGCTCAACCACCTCACCGCACCGGTCGCCTTGCGCGAGCGGGTCGCCATTGACGCGGACGCCACCCCGCCGGCGCTGGCCGACCTGGCCACGCAACCGGGGGTGGACGAGGCCATGATCCTGTCGACCTGCAACCGTACCGAGTTGTATTGCAGCGTGCGTGACGGTGCCGAGCAAATCCCGGCCAACTGGTTGCACACGCGCAACCAGATGACGCCTGGCCGGCTGGACGAATTCCTGTACCGGCACACCGACGGTGAAGCCGTCCGGCATGTATTCCGGGTGGCGACCGGGCTCGAATCGATGGTGCTGGGCGAGCCGCAGATCCTGGGCCAGGTGAAGGATGCATGGCGCGCCGCACGCACGGCGCACACCCTGCACACGCCGATGGACCGGCTGCTGCAAAACGCGTTCCAGGTGGCCAAGCGCGTGCGCACCGAAACGCGCATCGGCACCGGCCCGGTATCGGTCGCGTTCACCGCGGTGCGGCTGGTCGAGCAGGCGTTTGCCGACCTGCACGAGTCGTGCGTGCTGCTGATTGGCGCCGGCGACACGATCGAGCTTGCGGTGCGCCACCTCATCGAGCGCGGCGTCAAGCGCCTGATCGTGGCCAACCGCACCGTCGAGACCGCACAGGCGCTGGTCAACCCGGTCGGCGGCTACGCCATTGCGTTGGCCGATTTGCCCAGGCACCTGGCCGAAGCCGACATCGTGATTTCCGCCACCGCCAGCCGCGACGCCATCCTGACCGCACCCATGCTCGACGCTGCGCTGCAGCAGCGGCGCCGGCGCCCGATGCTGCTGATCGATCTTGCGGTGCCGCGCGACATCGACCCTGCGGTGGCCAAGCTGCCAAACGTATTCCTGTACACCATCGATGACCTGCAACAGACCATCGAACAGGGTCGTCACTCGCGCGAGGCTTCGGTGCAGGAGGCCGAAGCCATCATCGACCTGCAGGTTGAACGCTACCTCGCCTGGCATCGCGCCGCGGAATTCGACCAGCCCCTGCGCATCTACCGCGCCCACGCCGAGGCCCAGCGCGACGCGGTGCTGGCGCGCGCCCGCGACATGCTGGCGCACGGGCACGATCCGAATGCGACCCTGGAGTTCCTGGCCCACACGCTGACCGGCAAGCTGCTGCACACCACCAGCGTGCGCCTGCACGAAGCCGCCGAGCACGGTGACCAGGCGCTGCTCGACGCCGCCACCCGCCTGTTCGACGCGCACGAGCACGACGCGTGAACCCCCAGCTCGAACGGCGTCTGCAACAGCTGCTGGAACGCCATCACGAGGTCAGCCTGCTGCTGGCCGAACCGGACGCCGCCGACGACCCGCAGCGCTTCCGCGAGCTGTCGCGGGAATACGCGCAGACCCACGCACTGGCCGAGGCTTTCGCCGAGGCCGAGAAAACCGCAGGCGAGCTCGCGCACGCCCGCGAGATGCTGGCCGACCCGGACCTCGCTGAACTTGCACGCGAGGAAGTTGCCCGGCTCGACGCGCGCGCGGCGGAGCTCGATGAACGTCTGCAGGCGTTGCTGTTGCCGCGCGACGACCTGGACGACGCCAACCTGTTCCTGGAGGTGCGCGCCGGCACCGGCGGCGACGAAGCCGCGCTGTTTGCGGGCGACCTGCTGCGCATGTACCTGCGCTTTGCCGAGCGCCGCGGGTGGCACACCGAACTCATGTCCGCCCACGAGGGCGAGAAAGGCGGCTACAAGGAAGCCGTGCTGCGCATCGAAGGCCGTGGCGCCTACGCGACGCTGAAGTTCGAGTCCGGCACCCATCGCGTACAGCGCGTGCCGGCCACCGAGGCGCAAGGCCGCATCCATACCTCGGCGGCAACCGTCGCGATCCTGCCCGAGCAGGCCGACATCACCAGCGTCGAGCTGCGCGACGCGGACCTGCGCATCGACACCTACCGTTCCTCCGGCGCCGGCGGCCAGCACGTCAACAAGACCGAATCGGCGATCCGCATCACCCATCTGCCGACCGGCATCGTGGTCGAGTGCCAGGATGAGCGCAGCCAGCACAAGAACAAGGCACGCGCGCTGAGCCTGCTGCGGGCGCGCCTGCTCGATGCCGAGCGCAGCGAACAGGCGGCCGCGCAGGCCGCCAACCGCAAGCTGCAGGTCGGCTCCGGCGATCGCAGCCAGCGCATCCGCACCTACAACTATCCGCAGGGCCGCGTGACCGACCACCGCATCAACCTTACCTTGCACCAGTTGCCGGCAATCATTGACGGCGACCTCGATGAGCTCACCGGCGCGCTGGCACGCGCGGCGCGCGCGGAGGCCCTGGCGCAGCTCGCGGAGCACGCATGAGCGGCAGGACCGCATCGGCGCTCACCGCGCGGGTGGTCGAGCGCTTGCAACAGGGGGACGCGGCCGGCGCCGAAGCGCAAGCGCGGCAGCTGCGCGCCGCGGTACCCGATGACCCCGAGCTCGCGCGCCTGCACGGCGTCGCCCTGCTGTTGCTGGAACGCAACGACGAGGCCCGACGCGCGTTGGAAGCCGCGGTGCGGCTCGATCCCGCCAGCGTCGACGCACGCGGCAATCTCGCCAGCGCGCTGCTCGCGGTGGGTGATACCGCCGGCGCCGTGGCGTTGCTAGAACAGGTCGTGCGCGACCGGCCCGCCAATCCCGCCCTGCGCAACAACTTCGCCAACGCCCTGCGCGCGGCGGGCGACGACCTGCGCGCGCGCGACCAATATCTGGCCGCGTTGGCGGTGGCGCCGGACCACTTTGGCGCCAGCGTCAACCTTGCCGCCGTGGAACTGTCGCTCGGCGCGCTCGGCGCGGCCGAGACCCGCCTGCGCGGCGTGCTGGCCAGGCAGCCGCATCCACAGGCGTGGCTGTTGCTGGGCCACGTCCTCAGCCGCGCGCAACGCTACGCCGAAGCCGAGGCGGCCTACGCTCAGGGCGCCAGGCTTGCGCCGGCCGTGGCGCAATTTCCGTACCACGCCGGGCTCATGGCCGACGAACAACAGCATTTTGCCGAGGCCATACGCCTGTACCGCCGGGCGCTGCAGCTCGACCCCGGCCTGCAGCTTGCCGAAGGCCAGTTGCTGTTCGTGCTGCGGCGCGAATGCGACTGGGACGCCGCGGCGGCCCTCTGCCCACGCATCAAGGCGCGCGCGCTGGATGGTTCGGGCAGCGTCGACCCGTTTGCGTTCCTTGCCGAAGACGCGACGCCAGGCGAGCAACTGGCCTGTGCCCGGGCGCGCGCGGCGCGGGTGGTGCATGACGCCCAACCGCTGGCGCACCGCCTGCACTTCACGCACGCACCACGCCCGGCGCATGCGCGACTGAAGGTCGGCTTCGTTTCGGCCGGTTTCCATGCCCACGCCACCGCCCTGCTGACGGCCGCCATGTTCGCGGAGATGGGCAAGCTCGGCGACCTTGAACTGCACCTCATCGCGACCACGCCCGATGACGGGCGTGATGCGCGCCGCCGCCTGCGCGCGGCCGCCCACAGCTTTGTCGAGATGCCGGGCCAACCGGTGACCGCCATCGCGCAACACGTCAACGACGCGCGCATCGACGTCCTGGTCGACGTCGATGGCTGGTGTTCAGGCGGCACGCCTGGCGTGTTCGCGCTCCGGCCCGCGCCCGTGCAGGCCAGCTGGCTGGCGTATCCCGGCACGACCGGCGCGCCCTACATCGATTACCTGATCGCCGACGACTACCTCATCCCCGAGCCCTCGCGGCGCTTTTATTCCGAGGCGATCGCGTACCTGCCGCGTTGCTACCAGCCGTCGGACCCCAGCCGCCCGGTCGGCGCGGCGCCGCCACGCGCAGCGTTTGGCCTGCCGGCTGGCGCGGTGGTGTTTGCCAGCTTCAACAACGCGTGGAAGCTCAACGCGGCCAGCTTCACCCGCATGTGCGCGGTACTGCTGGGCGTCAAGGGCAGCGTGCTGTGGCTGCTGGACAATGGCCACGCGGCCAATGCCCGCCTGCGCGAGGCCGCGCGCCGGCGCGGCGTCGATCCGGGGCGGCTGGTGTTCACACCGCCACTGCCGCACCTTGAGCACCTGGCGCGCTACCAACTGGCTGACCTGTTCCTCGATACCAACCCCTACAACGCGCACACCACCGCGTCGGACGCCATCTGGGCCGGGTGCCCGGTACTCACCCGCCCCGGCGCGACCTTCGAGTCGCGTGTCGCCGGGAGCCTAAACCATTTCCTCGGCATGCCGGAATTGATCGCGGATGATGACGCGGCCTTCATCGACAGCGCCATCCGCTTCGGCAATGACCCGCCGGTGCTGAGGGCACTGCACGAGCGCCTGGCTGCCCAACGCGCGCTGTCCGGGCTGTTCGACATGCACGCCTACGCGCGCGACTTTGCCGCATTGCTGCACGCAATGGACGCGCGCCACGCGCGTGGCGCCGGCCCGGCGCACATTCGACTGCAAGGCGGCTGACCAGGCCAACCGAGGCACCCAGACCCCATGAACGCCCAAACCCCATTCCTTCCACTGAGTCTTGCCGTATTGACGGTCTCGGATACGCGCACGCTGGCCAATGACACGTCCGGCCAGCTCCTGGCCGACGCGCTGACGGCTGCCGGCCATCACCTGCACGCACGCGAACGGCTGCCAGACGACCGCTACGCGATTCGCGCACGGGTGGCCGCATGGATCGCCGATCCCGCGGTGCAGGGCGTCCTCATCACCGGCGGCACGGGTTTTACCGGCCGCGACTCGACCCCCGAAGCGGTGCTGCCGCTGCTGGACAAGGTCATGCCGGGCTTCGGCGAGCTGTTCCGCGCGGTCAGCTTTGCCGAAATTGGCACCTCCAGCCTGCAGTCGCGCGCCTTCGCCGGCCTGTCCAACCAGACCTTCGTGTTTGCGTTGCCGGGTTCAACCTCGGCCTGCCGCACCGCGTGGGAGCAGTTGCTGAAAGCACAACTGGACGCACGCACGCGGCCCTGCAACCTGGTGGGGTTGCTGCCGCGGCTGGGCGAGCACTGAACCCGGCGTCTGGGGATCGATCAAGCCATCGCCCGCTTCTGCTTCCTGCGGAAGGGAAAGCCGGCTTCCGTCCCGGCTCAACCTGTCGTGAACCCGCGCAGTTCCTGCTCGGGCAGCGCTTCGCGCGCCACCCGGTCCACGTGCGCGGCGGGCGGGCCATGGTGCAACCAGCCATCCAGTTCATCGAGCGCGCCCTGGCTGCCCGACGCGACCACCTCGACGCTGCCATCGACGCGGTTATTCGCGTGGCCGGCAAGTCCGAGCTGCAATGCGCGGGTGCGGGTGGAGGCGCGGAAGAACACGCCCTGCACGCGGCCAGTCACGATGAAGCGGGCACAGGGCACGGCTACTGCACCGCCCGCGCGGCCATCGCCTGCGTCAACAGCTTGGCGTTGACCGGCCCGATGAAATGCCGCGCGACGCGTCCATCGGGCGCAATCAAATAAGTCGTCGGCAATCCCAGCGGCGCGGGAAAGCCGGTGCGCGGATCGTCCATGTCGACCTGCGCCAACGGATAGGCCACCGGGTGCCGGCGCGCGAACTCCAGGAGGTCGCCCCGCGGCGAGCGATCCCACGCCAGTCCGATCGCCGCGACGTTCTTGTGCGCGGCGACGAACTTCGAGATCGCCGGCATCTCGGCGATGCACGGCGCGCACCAGGTCGCCCAGAAATTGACGATCACCCACTTGCCGCGCTCAGCCGCCAGGCTGAAGGTCTTGCCCGCCAGCGTCCGGACGACCAGCCGCGGCGCGGCAGCGGTTGCCGGCGCGCACATGGGCACAAGCAGCAGGGCCGGCAGCACCACACGCAACAGACACCGATTCATCGCGGCTGCTCGTCGGAAGTCGCCACCACCGCCGGTGGCGAGGCGGAGAATAGCGCACGCAACGACACCGCGAGGCCTTCCCGCAGGGCGGTTTCCGCACGCTGCAACAGCACGCGGGCTTCCGGCGCCAGCCCCGCTGCCGCGCGTTGCAATGCCAACGCGTCCGCAGGCAGCCGATACCCGCCCGTGCGCAACAGGTCATCGACGCGCACGCTGCCCGGATCGCGCGCCATGACCCACGCACCGTCAGCGGCCCGGCGAATGACCCCGGCGCGCTGCAGCTCATCCAGGTACCGCTGCAACAGGTCGGTGGTGAGAAAGTGCTCGCGGGCCGTCAACTCCGCCGCCCGCAAGCTCGCGCCCGTGCGCTGGGCAACGACAAAATGCTGGACGACGCGCAGCAGGCCGACAAATTCACACCCGGGGGGCAGCAGTTCGTCGGCGCTCCGGTATTCGAACGCGTGCAGCGCCGCGGCCAGGATCGCGCCCAGCAACACGATCACCCACGACAGGTACACCCAGATCAGGAATATCGGGATCGCGGCCAGCGCACCATACACCTCGCGGTAATTGGCGATGCTGCGCACATACAGCTCAAACCCGCGCCGCGCGAACTCGAACAACACCGCCGCGACCAGGGCGCCGATGACTGCATCGCGCCAACGTACCCGGCAGTTGGGCACCACTTCGTACAACAGCGTCAACCCGGCCCAGCTGATCAGGAATGGCGCCAGCAGCCACAACCGGAAGCCCGCGATGCCCTGGTGCGCCACCCCGCGCCAGAGCGGCTGCGCGTAGAGCCACGAACTCACGCCCACGCTCGCCACCACCAGGATCGGGCCCAGCGTCAGGGCCGCCCAGTACAAAAGCAGGCGCGCGCTGCCCTTGCGCCGCTCGCTGATCCGCCAGATCCGGTTGAAGCGGTCCTCGATGCTGGCCATCATCATCAGGGCACTGGCCACCAGCACCAACACCCCCAGCAGCGTCAGGCGGCTGGCGTTGTCGGCAAACTGGAGCAGGTATCCCTGGACGGTTTCGCCGGCCGCCGGCACAAAGCTTCGGAAGATGAAGCGCGTCACGCCGTCGCGCAGGCCCTCAAAAGCCGGAAATACCGACACGATGGCGATCACCGCGGCCAGCATCGGTACGATGGCAAACAGCGTGGTGTAGGACAATGCACCGGCGGTCTCGAAGCACTTGTCGTCGCGAAAACGTTGCCACAGGAAGCGTTCAAACGCCCGCACGCGATCCCGGCGTGTGCCCTGCGGAATGAAGGTCGTTGAGCGCATGTCGCGAGGCTAATCCAACCCCAACGCAAATGGAAACCAAACCCTGATGGAGATCCTGGTGCTTTACTACAGCCGCCATGGCAGCGTCGCCCAACTGGCGCGGCTGCTCGCGCGCGGCGTCGAAGAAGTCGACGGAGCGCGGGCTCGGGTGCGCCAGGTGCCGCCCGTCGCGCCGGTCACGCAAACCGCACAGCCGCCCGTACCCGGCGAGGGCGCGCCGTACGTGGTGCTGCGGGATCTCCGGGACTGCGCGGGGTTGATCCTCGGCAGTCCGACGCGTTTTGGCAACATGGCCGCGCCGATGAAATACTTTCTCGATTCGACCATTGCCGAATGGGTGTCGGGCGCCTTGGCCGGCAAGCCGTGCGCGGCATTCACCTCGACCTCGACGATGCATGGCGGCCAGGAATCGACGCTGCTGTCGATGCTGATCCCGCTGCTGCACCACGGCATGCTGGCCGTCGGCATTCCCTTCACGGAAGCCGCGCTCAACCACACCACGACCGGCGGCACGCCCTACGGTGCCAGCCACGTCGCGGGGCTCAACCGCGACCGGCCGTTCAGCGATGACGAGCGCACGCTGGCGCGCGCGTTGGGGCGGCGCGTGGCTGACATCGCCGCGCGGCTGGGGGCGGCCGCATGAATCCGGCCCTGCAGCAACGCCTCGGATTTGCGGCCTGGGGCGCGCTGGCCGCGCTGCAGATCGTCTGGCATGCCTGGCTGTTGCCGCCAACGCGAATGCCCGTCGCAGCGGCGCTGGCGCTCGCCTTGCTGCCGCTTGCCATCCCCTTGCTGTACTGGCGCCAGCCCCCGCGCGCCTTGCTCCTGGCCGGCAGCATCGGCCTGTTCTACTTCTGCCACGGCGTGGCCGAAGCGTGGACGGTACCGCGCGAACGCGCGCTCGCGTGGATCGAGATCGTGCTCGCCGTCGGCGTGATCCTCGCCTGCGCGCACGTGCCCAAACGCCGCCATGGCGCCGGGAGTAAGCTTGAATCATGACCTTCATCCAGCCGGCACCGGAACTACCCAACCCGTACGCGAATGACCGCGTGCTGCAATCCTGGCTTGCGCGCGCGCTGCCAGAACCCATCCGCCGTGCCGCCGAGCCCGACTTCCACGCCCTCGCCAGCTACGCGCAACGCGCGTACGCACGCCAGATGACGACCGCGCCGGCCGAGCCGGTCCTCACCCGGTGGGACGTCTGGGGCAATCGCGTCGATCGCATCGAGTTGACGGAAACCTGGCGCGAAGGCCCGGCGATTGCGGCCGGACGCGGACTGGTCGCCGACGGCCACGACCCTGCCTTCGGTGCGTTTGCGCGCGCGCTGCAGTTCACCAAGGTGTACCTGTACCACGCGGCCAGCGCCTTCTATTCCTGCCCGCTGGCGATGACCGACGGGGTCGCGACCGCGCTCCACGCCGCCACCAATACCGCGTTGCGTGACCGCGTCTTGCCGCACCTTCTCAGCCGCGACCCCGCCACGTTCTGGGTAAGCGGCCAGTGGATGACCGAAAACTCCGGCGGCTCGGACGTTGGCATGAGCGAGACCACCGCGCGCCACGACCGCGACGGCAGCTGGCGCCTCAACGGACGCAAATGGTTCACCTCGGCGATCAACGCGGAATTTGCACTGGCGCTCGCGCGCCCGGAAGGCAATGCCAACGGCGCCGACGGGCTGGCGTTGTTCGGACTGGAAACGCACACCCCGGGCGGCGCCTGGAACGGCATCACCATCGACCGCCTGAAGGACAAGCTCGGCACGCGAGAATTGCCGACCGCTGAAATCCACCTTGCCGACACGCGGGCCGAGCTGCTGGCTGGCAACCAGTACGGCGTGCGCGCGATCACCCCGGTGCTGCGGGTCACGCGTCTGTGGAATGCCTTCGGCTCACTCTCGACGATGGCGCACTGTCTCGCGCTCACCCGCGACTACGCACAGCGGCGCAAGGTCTTTGGCCGCAGCCTCATCGAGCAACCGCTGTTTGCCGACTCGCTGGCCGGCTGGGAAGCCGAGTTTGAAGCGGCGTTCCACCTTGCGATGGAGGTGGCAATGCTGCTGGGCCGGGTCGAATCCGGCGCCGGCGCCGGTGACGAGCGCGACGCAGCCCTGCAGCGGCTGCTGACGCCCTTGGCGAAACTGTGGATCTGCAAGCTCGGCGTCCGCATCGCCTCGGAGACGGTCGAGGCTTTCGGCGGCATCGGCTACCTTGAAGACAGCGGCATACCGCTGCTGCTGCGCGACCAGCAGGTGCTGCCAATCTGGGAAGGTGCCAGCAACGTGCAGGCGCTGGATTTCCTGCGCGCGCTCGGCAAGCTCGGCATCGATCCCGTCGTAAACGCGGTGGATGCGTGGCTGGAAGCGGCCAGCGGCGGCATCCCCGAAAACAACGCCGAAGCCGTCCACGCCGCCATCCTGCACGCGGATACCTGGCTGCGCGACCACGCGCGTGACGACGACGCGCTGCAGGCCGGTGCGCTGCGGCTTGGCACCACCTGCGCGCGTAGTCTCGCAGCGGCCTTGCTTGCGCGCCACGCGGCCTGGGCGCAGCGCGAACGCGGTGATGCCGCACCGGCAGCAGCCTTGCGGCGCTTTTGCGCGCACGGCATTGACCGCATCATCGACGCGCTGTAGTCCTGCAGCCATCCCCCTCGATCCCCCTTCCTGCGGAAGGGGGAAGCACCGATTGCCAGCACTTCGGGTCCGTCGCCCCTTCGGTACGGGCGGGACGGCACCGCGTCGCGCCCCCACCCCCTTTGGCACGGGCGGGACGGCACCGCGTCGCGCCCCCACCCCCTTTGGCACGGGCGGGACGGCACCGCATCGCGCCCGCACCCCCTTTGGCGCGGGCGGGACGGCACCGCATCGCGCCCCCACCCCCTTCGGCACGAAGGGGGTCACGCCGCAGGCGTGGGGGGATGCCGCCGCGCGTAAAACTCCGCGACGTAGCGCTCCAGCGACTGCGCCGCAATCGCGCCGCGCAACTCGCGCATCAAGGTGAGGTAATGGTGCAGGTTGTGGAGGGTTGCCAGCTGGCAGCCGAGGATCTCGCCGCAGCGATCGAGGTGGCGCAGGTACGCGCGTGAGAATCCATTCGCACAGGCGTAGCAGCTGCAGCCCGCTTCGATCGGCCGCGTGTCCCCGGCGTATTTCGCGTTGCGGATGCGCAGCGTGCCCGCGCGCGTGAACAGGAATCCGTTGCGCGCGTGCCGGGTCGGCATCACGCAATCGAACATGTCAACGCCCCGCCGCACCGCCTCGACGATGTCCTCGGGCCGCCCCACGCCCATGAGGTACCGCGGCCGGCCGGCCGGCAGGCCCGGCGTAACCGCCCCCAGCGTAGCGTTGCGTTCGGCCTCCGGCTCACCCACGGCCAGCCCGCCCAGCGCATAGCCGTCGAATCCGATGTCGAGCAGGCCCGCCACGGAGCGTGCGCGCAGGTCGGCATGCACGCCACCCTGCACGATGCCAAACAATGCATTGTGGTTGCCCAGCCCATCGAACGCGTGTCGCGACCGCGCCGCCCAGCGCAGGGACTGTTCCATCGACTCGCGCACCACGCGCGCCGCCACCGGTCTGCCGTCCACGGCGTAGGGCGTGCATTCGTCGAAGGCCATCACGATGTCCGCATCCAGTACCGTCTGGATCCGCATCGACTCCTCGGGCGACAGGAATACGCGGGCGCCGTCCACCGGGGATGCAAACGCGACGCCTTCCTCGGTGAGCTTGCGGCGCTTGGCCAGCGAAAACACCTGGAACCCGCCGGAATCGGTCAGGATCGGCTTGTCCCAGCCGATGAACCGGTGCAAGCCGCCAAACTCGCCGATCACGTCCAGGCCGGGGCGCAGCCACAGGTGGAACGTGTTGCCAAGGATGATTTCCGCGCCGACGCCTGCCAGGTCGCGCGGCGACATCGCCTTGACCGAACCATAGGTGCCGACCGGCATGAAGGCGGGTGTTTCAATCGTGCCGTGCGGCAGGGTGATCCGTCCGCGGCGGGCGGTGCCGTCGGTGGCAAGAAGGTCAAATTGCATGTTTTCGGAGTCGAATGATCCGGGGGAAGCGTAAGTGCGTTCACCCCCTCCGCAGGAAGGGGGTCGGCGCGACCGCGCCGGGGAGATGACTCCGACTGTCAGAGGGCCATCCCCCTCGATCCCCCTTCCCTTGGAAGGGGGATGCAAATCTTGCCGGGCCGGCGAGCGCGGCAGCTTTTCACGGCACCGAAGGCCACACCAGCATCGCGTCGCCGTATGAATAAAACCGGTAACGCGCAGCGACCGCATGCTGGTAGGCGGACAGCACGAACGCGCGCCCCGCGAATGCCGACACCAGCATGATGAGGGTCGATTCCGGCAGGTGGAAGTTGGTGATCAGGCCATCGATGCTGGTGATTGTATAGCCCGGAAAAATGAAGATGTCGGTCTCGCCGGCAAACGGCTGCACTTGGGCACCGCCGCCCCGCGCGGCTTCCAGCGAGCGCACCACGGTGGTCCCGACCGCGATCACACGGCCGCCCTTGGCGCGGGTGTGGTGGATTTTTTCGACCAGCTCGGCGCCAACGTTCAACCACTCGCGGTGCATCTCGTGGTCTTCGATTTTCTCCGCGCGCACCGGCTGGAACGTACCGGCACCGACGTGCAGCGTGACGTAGCCGAAATCGACGCCGCGCGCCCGCAGCCTGTCCAGCAGCGGCGTGTCGAAATGCAGCCCTGCGGTGGGCGCCGCCACGGCCCCGGGGTTTTTCGCGTACACCGTCTGGTACCGCTCGTGGTCGCGGGCGTCGTCCGGCCGCTGGATGTAGGGCGGCAGCGGCATGTGGCCGATCCTGAGCAGGAGTTTTTCCAGCGGTTCGGTACCTTCAAAACGCAGTTGGAAAAACTGGCCTTCGCGTTCGGCCACCCGCACCGGCGTGCCGTCGTCGAGTTCAATGAGATCACCGTCGTGCGGCTTTTTGCTGACTCCGAGCATCGCCACCGCGGTATGCGCGCCGGTAATGCGTTCCAGCATCACCTCGACGGCGCCGCCACTCTGCTTGTGTCCGAACAGGCGCGCGGGCAGCACCCGCGTATCGTTGAACACCAGAAGGTCGCCGGCGCGAAGCAGCTCCGGCAGGTCGCCGAACACGCGATCAGCCAGGCTCTGCTCGGGCGCATTGACCACCAGCAGGCGGCTGGCACTGCGCTCGGGCAACGGTTGCTGCGCGATCAGTTCGACCGGCAGGTCGTAGTGGAAATCGGATTTCTTCAAGGGTTCGCTCGCCGCGGCAAAGGTCCGCGCGGTGACGCCCGTAGGGTTGCGCGGATGCGCGATTTTAGCGCCGCAGCGCAACCGCACCGCCCGGGTTGGTGCGGGCAGCAGGTCATCGCGCGTTTTACAGCCAGCCTTTTTGGCGCGCCAGCCGGTACGCCTCGATCCGGTTGCTGACACCAAGCTTGCCGATCGCTTCGGACAGGTAGTTGCGTACCGTGCCGTGCGACAGGCCGAGCTTTTGCGCGATGTCGCCGGCGCTTTGACCCTCGCCCGCCAGCCGCAATACCTGGCGCTCGCGGTCGTTCAAGGGGTCGGCTTCGGTCCAGGCTTCCAGCGCCAGCTCGGGGTCGATCGCGCGCCCGCCACGCTGCACCTGCCGCAGCGAGTCAGCCAACTTCTCGGCCGGTGCATCCTTCAACAGGTAGCCCGACACACCGGCATCGAGCGCCCGGCGCAAGTAACCCGCGCGCGCGAAAGTCGTCACGATCACCACCTTGACCGGCAGCCCATGACGCTGGATGCGCTGCGCCAGCTCCAGCCCGGTCAAGCCCGGCATTTCAATGTCGGAAATAAGGATGTCGGGTTTCACGCGCTCGACCTCGCGCCACGCGGCTTCGCCGTCCGCGGCTGAACCCGCCACTTCGATATCCGGTTCCAATGCAAGCAGCGCGGCCAGCGCGCCCCGCACCATGGCCTGATCCTCGGCCAGCAGCACCCGCATCATGCGCGGCCGCCCGCGTGCTGCGTACCTGCCACGGCCGTGATCGCTACCACCTCGCGCTGGCCGGCACCCAGTGGCACGCGCGGTAACGGCAGCCGTACTTCAAGCGCCGTGCCGCGGCCCTGCGGCGAATCAATCCAGATTTCACCGCCGCGCGCCGCGATGCGCTCACGCATTCCCGTCAGGCCGTTGCCATGCGCGCCGATACCGCCGCGACCGTCATCACGCACCCGCAGGACCACGCACCCGGCGCCCGCGATGACGCTGACTTCCACGCGGCTGGCGCGCGCATGACGCTGGATGTTGGTGACCGCCTCGCGCAGCACCAGGGCAAGGCAGGTTTCGACATCCGGCGGCAGCTCATTGCCGTCGCTCCAGTAATCCATATGCACGCCGGCGGTTTCCAGCAGCAGCCGCGCTGAGGCAAACTCCGACGCCAGCGCCGCCGCGCGGATGCCGCTGACCGCGCTGCGTACCTGCGACAAGGCATCGCGCGCCACGCGTTCGACGTCGGCCATTTCGCGCTTGGCGGCCGCCGGATCGCGCTTGATCAGGCGCCCGGCCAATTCGGATTTCAACGCCACCATCGACAACGTGTGCCCGAGCAGATCATGCAGGTCGCGGCCGATGCGCTCGCGTTCGGCGCTCGCGGCAAGACGGCGGATTTCATCGTGCGACAGGCGCAGCTCGGCCCGATGCTGGGCTTGTGAGCGCTGCGCCATGATGAGTCCGGCGATGATCGGGCACAGGATCCAGATGTTGATGATCGAGATCCCGGGAAACCGCAGGAGGAACCACTCGGCCGTGTACAGGGCCAGCAGCGCCAGTACCAGTACACCCGAACGGCGCGGAGCGCTCCAACCCGCGGCCACCGCGCAGGCGTACACCGCATAGGTCTGCGCAAACGGATTGAACGGCGTGACCGCCATGCAGATGCCGATGATGGCCAGCGCGTGCCAGGCCATGTGGCGCCGCGGCATGAGGTAGGCCGCCACATACACCGCAAGGAACACCGGCACGCTCAGCGCGGTCGGCAGCACCCAGTGATGAAACTCGTGGATGCCAAGGAACGCCGGGCCCGCAAGCCACACGAGCCACACGAGCCACACCCACGGTCCCAGCACCCGATGCCAGCCGCGGACTTCGTCGCGGGTGGCACACCAGGCCGAATCGGGGGCGATGCTGAACTTCACGTTGCGACCTCGTGCGACTTGCCCGCTGCAATGCGAGCCGATGGCGGCGCGTTCACGTGCGGCCATCATGCACCCAACGTCACGCGGCCGGTAAGCGCGGCGCGTCAGCCACCGTGGCTGACAGCCGTCATGCGGCACCGATGGGGTTACGCCGGCCCCTGTGCGATGCTAGAATGAGCGGACGTTTTCTTTTCTGCGTTAACCACTTACGCGCGACGCCACCGTGGTGTTGCGCTGCTGGAGGTACCCATGAAATCGATCGACATGCTGCACGAGCTGCGCAACCAGGGCGGCAAGATCCGCACCCCCGGGCTGGATGATGCCACCGTCGAGCGCTTTGCCGCGCAGGACGCCGACCTTGCCGGAGCAATTGGCGACGCCCATGCGGCGTTCACGCAGTTGAAATCCACCCAGCCCGCGGTGCTTGGGCTGGATGAAGACGCGCAATTGCACGCGGTGCAATCGGGCTTTGTGAACTTCTACCCGGATGATGGCATCTGCCCATACATCCCGCTGGCGGCGCGCGGCGCCTGGGTCGTGACCTTGAAGGGCGCGGTGCTGTATGACTGTGGCGGCTACGGGATGCTGGGCTTTGGCCACAATCCGCCGGCCGTGCTGAAGGCGATGGCCAAGCCGCAGGCGATGGCCAACATCATGACGCCCTCGCTGGCGCAGCACGCCTTCACCGAGGCGCTGCGGAAGGAAATCGGCAACCATCGCGGAGCGCACCCGTTTGCCAAATTCATGTGCCTCAACTCGGGCTCGGAATCGGTGACGCTGGCCGCGCGCATCGCCGACACCAACGCCAAGCTGATGACCGACCCGGGCGCCAAGTACGCCGGCCGCCAGATCAAGCGCTTGACCGTCAGGGGCGCGTTCCACGGCCGCACCGGCGAGCCGGCGCGTTATTCCAACTCCACCCGCAAGGCCTATGAATCGACCCTCGCGAGTTTCCGCGACGAGCATTCGGTGGTCGTCGCCGAGCCCTACGACGTCGCCGGCCTGCACCGGATATTTGACGAAGCCGAGAAGAACGGCTGGTTCTTCGAGGCCATGTTCCTTGAGCCGGTGATGGGCGAAGGCGACCCGGGGCGCGCGGTTACGCCGGAGTTCTACGCCGCGGCGTGCGAGCTGACGCGGGCGCATGGTTCCTTGCTGCTGGTCGATTCGATCCAGGCCGGCCTGCGCGCGCAGGGCGTGTTGTCGATCATCGACTACCCCGGTTTCGAGAAGCTCCCGGTGCCGGACATGGAAACCTATTCCAAGGCGCTGAACGCCGGCCAGTACCCGCTGTCGGTGCTGGCGTTGAACGAGCGTGCCGCGGGCCTGTACCGCAAGGGCACCTACGGCAACACCATGACCGGCAATCCGCGCGCACTCGACATCGCCTGCGCCGTGCTCGGCGACATCACCCCGGCGTTGCGCGCCAACATCCGCGACCGCGGCGTCGAGATGGTCAAGAAGCTTACCGCGCTCAAGAACGAACTCGGCGGCCTCATCACCAAGGTACAGGGCACGGGCCTGCTGTTCTCGTGCGAGCTGGCGCCCGAGTTCAAGTGCTCGGGGGCGGGTTCGACCGAGGAATACATGCGCGAACACGGCATCAACGTGATCCACGGCGGCATCAATTCGCTGCGCTTCACACCACACTTCCTCATGAACGAGGCCGAGACCGACCTGCTGGTCGAGCACGTCCGCGCAGCCCTCAAGAACGGGCCGCGCCAGACGGCATCGGCCGCAAAGTCGGTGGATGTGGCCGCGGAAGCGGCCTGACGGCACCGCTGGCGCGGCGCCCGTCCTGCAGGAAGATACCGTCAGCACGACGGCCGCTGCGCCTACACGACTCCGGCTGGTTGCCGGTCAGCACTGGCCAGTACGGCGGGTTTATGCTCGCCGTGCCGGTCATCCGCCGGCATTACCAGGAGATCGACCATGCGGATCCGTTCCTCGATGTTGGCGCTGGGGCTTTGCCTCGGCGCGCTGGCAGCAACCCCGGCCTTTGCGGCCGGCGCCCAGTCCGCCGGCGCCACCGCGCACAAGACCCCGACCGCCCAGCAGCAAAAGATGGCGGCCTGCGGTCACCAGTCGAAGGGAATGAAGGGCGACGCGCACAAGAAATTCATGCGCGATTGCCTGCACGGCAAGACCGTGGCGGCAACCCCGGCCAAGGCTGCCCAGCCGAGCAAGATGAAAACCTGCAACGCCGACGCCAAGGCCAGGGCCCTCAAGGGCGCCGCGCGCAAGAGCTTCATGAGCACCTGCCTCAAGGGCTGAGTGCGAGGTCCGCCGCTACACCTGCAACGCCCGGCTTTCGCCGGGCGTTTTTTTTCGCAGTGCGCGGCTCGGGGCCAGAAGCATCCTCAGCGCAGCCACCACCATACGAGCAGCGCGGCGATCAGGACGACCAGCGCCCAGCCGATCCACTCGATGTATTGGTGCAGCATGCGTTCGGCGCGCTCACCGCCGAGGCGGATGACGCCGGCGACCAGAAACACGCGCTTGCCGCGCCCGACCGCGATGCCGCCCAGAAACGGCAGCATCGGCATTCCCACGATACCGCACGCCCAGCTCGCGATCTTCATCGGAATCGGCACAAAACCGGCCGCCACCAGCAGCCAGAACGCCTTCCACGGGTGCGCGTGGGCGTCGGCGCCCAGCGTATGCACCAGCGCTTCCAGGTGCGGCAGCCATCCCGCATCGGCCAACCACGGCTTGAGTGCGTCAAACGCGTAGTGCCCGAGCGCGTAGCCGACCAGCGAACCGAGCAGCGAGCAGGCCAGGCTGAGGCCCGCAAACTGCCACCAGCGCCGCGGCCGCGCCAGGGTCATCGGCGCCAGCATCACCTCCGGCGCGACCGGAAAGATGAATGCCTCGACGAAGCTCAGCAACCCCAAGCCAACGTCGGCGCGCGGCTTGGCCGCCCACTCGATGGCTTTTTCATACAACGGACCGAAAACGCGCATCCGGCGGCTACCCGAGTCCGCCGAGCAACGGTACGAAACTCACGGCTTCGAGTTCCTCGCGCTGCCAGTCGTTGCCGTGGCGCCGGAACCTGAGCAGCCGCTGCGTGCCGGGAGGCCCGAGCGGCGCGACGAGGGCGCCGCCATCGGCGACCTGATCAACCAGCGCCCGCGGCACCGACTCGCCGGCTGCCGTCAACACGATGGCGTCGAATGGGGCCTCGGCCGCCCAGCCGATGTTGCCGTCATCGTGACGCGAACGGATGTTTTCGAGCTTCAGGTTGCGAAACACGCGACGCGCCTTGCGCAGCAGTTCCTCGATGCGCTCGACGGTGTAGAGCGTGTCGACCAACTGCGCCAGTACCGCTGCCTGATAGCCCGAGCCCGTGCCGATTTCGAGCACGCGCTTGGGCGCACCGTACTCAATCAGCAATTCGGTCATCCTTGCGACGACCCACGGCTGCGAAATGGTCTGATCGAGGCCGATGGGCAATGCGGTGTTCTCATACGCGCGCGCGGAGAGCGCTTCGTCAATGAACAGGTGGCGCGGCGTGCTGCGGATCACGTCAAGCACCCGCGGGTCGCGGATGCCCTGCGCGCGCAGGGTCGCCACCAGGCGGTCGCGCGCACGTTGTGACGTGAGGCCGCGCCCGCGCGCGGAAACCGCCGCCGCACCATAGAGCGTGTTCATGCGGCCGGCGCCTCCTGCATCGCAGCGCTCAACCCCGCCACCCAGTTGGAAACCTTCTCCAGCGCCTGGAAGCGCGTGAGATCGACGTGGATCGGCGTCACCGATACAAACCCGCGCCGCACCGCGTCAAAGTCGGTACCGGGACCAGCGTCGGCGGCATCGCCGGCCGGGCCGATCCACCACACCGTGCGCCCGCGCGGATCCCGCTGCGGCACGCACGGCGCGGAGCGCCGGCGGCTGCCCAGGCGGCTGACCTCGAACCCGCGGATGTCTTGCCACGGACGGTCGGGCACGTTGACGTTGAGGATGGTGTCAGCAGGCAGCGGGTCGACCAGCAGGCGCCGCGTCAACAACAGCACCGCACGCGCGGCAGAGTCAAAGTGGTGGCCGTTGCCGTCGTGATGTTCGCCAGGCCCCGCCAGCGACACCGCGATCGCCGGAAGCCCCAGAAAACGCCCCTCCATCGCCGCCGACACGGTGCCTGAATAAATCACATCGTCACCAAGATTGGCCGAATTGTTGATGCCGGACACCACGATGTCGGGCTCGGCCGGCAGCAGGCCCGACAGCGCCAGGTGGACGCAGTCGGTGGGGGTGCCGGCCACGCGGTAGCGGCCATCGTCGAGGCGGGTGACGCGTACCGGCGCATCCAGGGTCAAGGAATTGCTGGCGCCCGAGCGGTCGCGGTCCGGCGCCACCACGATGACTTCGCCCAACTGTTGCAGGCGCCCGGCGAGCACGCGGATACCGGGTGCATCCACGCCATCATCGTTGCTGAGCAGCACCCGCATCGCGAAATCCAACCCTGTCACCGGAACGCGCCGCGCGCGCAGACGCACAGTTTAGCCGATCACCCGCCACGCCACGCCGGCCTCCACTCCGCCAGCGCGGTTTGCAGCTCGCGCGATTCAGGGGCCGGACGCTGCCGGCGCCGTCGATGCGGCCGGCATCGCGCCGCTCGCCGCACCGGCGGGCGGCGTGACGACCTGGTAAAACACCTCACCCGGCTTGATGAGGCCCAGCTGCGACCGCGCGCGCGCTTCGACCGCGTCCCGCCCGTGCTTCAGGTCTTCCACGTCGGCGTGCAGCGCGTCATTGCGTTGACCCAGCCTGACGTTCTCGGCCTGCTGCGCGGTCACGCGCGCGCGGATCGCGCGCAAGTCCCGCATGCCGCCATCGCCCACCCACAGCTTGACCTGCAAGGCAATCAACAAGGCGATCAGGGCCAGTGCCAGCCACTTAAGCATGAGAACCTCTGCCCAACCTGCCGCGCCCGGCGCTCAGCATGCCGGCGTCCCGCAACCGACCGTGCTTGCGCACCCGGCGGCCGCGCCGCGGTTTCCGCATGTCACGATCAGCCCGGCAAGGCCGCCAGGTTCGGGTACGCGGCAACGCCAGCATACTTCGCGGCGGCGCCCAATTGTTCCTCGATCCGCAGCAACTGGTTGTACTTGGCGGTGCGGTCCGAGCGGCACAGCGACCCGGTCTTGATCTGGGTCGCGGTGGTCGCGACCGCAAGGTCGGCGATGGTGGTGTCTTCGGTTTCACCCGAACGGTGCGAGATCACCGCGGCGTAATGTGCCGCGTCGGCCATGGCGATTACCTCGCGGGTTTCCGACAAGGTGCCGATCTGGTTGAGCTTGACCAGGATCGCGTTGGCGATGCCGTGGTCGATGCCGCGGCGGAAGATGGCGGGATTGGTCACGAAGTTGTCGTCGCCGACCAGCTGGATCTTGTTGCCGAGCCTGTCGGTGATCAGCTTCCAGCCGGCCTGGTCCTGTTCGGCCAGGCCATCCTCAAGGCTGATAATCGGATATTGACGCACCCAACCGGCATAAAGCTCTACCATGCCGGCCGCATCGAGCGTGCGGCCTTCGCCCTTGAGGTTGTACACGCCATTTTCGAAAAACTCCGACGACGCCGGGTCCAGCGCGATCCATATTTGCTTGCCCGGCTGGTAACCCGCGGCGTTGACGGCTTCGAGGATGATTTCAATGGCTTCCGCGTGCGAGCGCAGGGCGGGGGCGAATCCACCTTCGTCACCCACCGCAGTGTTGAGGCCGCGCTGCTTCAGGCGCGCCTTCAACGCGTGGAAACATTCGACCCCCGCGCGCAAGGCATCCGAAAACCGGTCAAACCCGGCCGGCATCAGCATGAATTCCTGCATGTCGAGCGGGTTGTCCGCATGCACGCCGCCATTGATGACGTTCATCATCGGCACCGGCAACCGGGGTGCGCGGCCACCGGCCAGATACTGCCACAACGGTTGCCCGCGCGACGCGGCCGCCGCACGCGCCGCGGCCAGCGATACGCCGAGCGTCGCATTGGCACCAAGACGCGACTTGTTGGGCGTGCCGTCCAGCGCGACCAGCCTGGCATCCAGGCCCTTCTGGTCGACGGCATCGAACCCGGCCAGTGCCTTGGTGATTTCACCGTTGACGTTGGCGACGGCTTTGGTCACGCCCTTGCCGCAGTAGCGCGACGCGTCGCCATCGCGCAGTTCCACCGCTTCGCGCGAACCGGTCGACGCGCCGCTCGGCACGATCGCGCGCCCAAAGCCGCCATCGGCCAGGGTGATTTCAGCTTCGAGGGTGGGATTGCCGCGCGAATCGAGCACTTCGCGGGCGTGGATGGTCTTGATTGCGGTAGGCGTCATGCTTGGCAGTCCCGTTGGGTTGCGGATTTCCATCATTCCGGGGCTGCCGAAGGCAGAACCCGGAACCGGTGTTGTGGTGCAGGCCGGTTGTCAAACCGATCCCGGACTCGGGCCTGCGGCCCGTTCCGGAATGACCCATGCGCCGACTGGACTTCGGTGCGGGTCAGGGTTTGCGTTCCGTGGTTTCAAGGAAACCGGCGCGCTTGGTCACCGCATCGAGTTCCTTCAGCGTCTCCAGCAACGCTTCCATCTGCCCCAGTGGCCACGCATTGGGACCGTCCGACAAGGCTTCATCGGGCCGCGGATGGGTTTCCATGAACACACCGGCGACGCCCACCGCCACCGCGGCGCGCGCCAGCACCGGCACGAACTCGCGCTGGCCGCCGGATTTGTTCCCCTGGCCACCCGGCAACTGCACCGAGTGGGTCGCATCAAACACCACCGGACAGCCGGTATTCCGCATCACGCTGAGCGAACGCATGTCCGAGACCAGATTGTTGTAGCCGAAACTCGCGCCACGCTCGCACACCATGATGTCGTTGTTGCCGGCTGCACGCGCCTTGTCGACCACGTTGCGCATGTCCCACGGCGACAGGAACTGCCCCTTCTTGATGTTGACCGGCCGGCCGGCACGTGCGACCTTCTGGATGAAGTCGGTCTGCCGGCACAGGAACGCCGGCGTCTGCAGGACGTCTACGACCTCGGCAACCTCATCGAACGGCGTGTACTCGTGTACGTCGGTCAGTACCGGTACGCCAATCTGCTGTTTGACCGCGCCGAGAATCCGCAGGCCTTCTTCCATTCCGAGGCCGCGAAAACTCTTGATCGACGTGCGGTTGGCCTTGTCAAAGCTGGATTTGAAGATGAAGGGAATACCGAGCCTGCCGGTGATTTCCTTCAAGGTACCGGCGGCATCGAGCTGCAGCTGCTCGGACTCGACCACGCACGGACCGGCGATCAGGAAGAAGGGCTGGTCAAGGCCAGCCTTGAAACCGCAGAGGTTCATGTTGAACCCCCCCCGTCGCGGGAGCCCGGCAGGGGTGGGGATCCGATGACCCGGACCGCCAAAAGCTTGCGGAAACCGTCATTCATGTGCGTTCGAAAACTTCGTCCCAGGCGTACCCCCCCCACCGGCTCTGCGGGCACCCGCGCTCCCGCAGGGAGATGGAACAGCCTCACCCGGCGGCCTCGGTCGCCAGCTTCGGCGCGTCACGCACGACCTTGTACTCGCGCGCGGCGCGCACAAAGCCGTTGAACAGCGGATGGCCAAGCCGCGGGGTGGACGTGAATTCAGGATGGAACTGGCACGCCAGGAACCACGGGTGCCGGGCATGCGGCAGTTCGACGATTTCGACCAGATCGTCCACCGACACGCCGGCGACCACGAGCCCGGCCCGCTCCAGCTGCTCGCGGTAGCGATTGTTGAACTCATAGCGGTGACGATGGCGCTCGCGGATGACGTCGGCGCCATACAGCTCGCGCGCGATCGTCCCCGGCCGCAGGTGGCACTCCTGGGCGCCGAGACGCATGGTGCCGCCAAGGTCCGACGCCTCGTCGCGGCGCTGCACGTCACCTTCGCCCTGCCGCCACTCGGTGATCAGCGCGATGACCGGCGCCGGCGTCTCACGGTTGTTCTCGGTGGAACCGGCCCCCGCCAGGCCAACCACATGCCGTGCGTATTCGATCACCGCGGCGTGCATGCCATAACAGATGCCAAAGTACGGGATGCCCCTTTCGCGCGCGTACTGCACCGCCTGGATCTTGCCCTCGAAGCCGCGCTTGCCAAACCCGCCGGGCACGAGGATCGCATCGGCGCCACGCAGGATGGCGTCGGCGCCGTGGGTTTCGATGCGCTCGGAATCGATCCACTCGATGTGGACGCGGGTCGCATTGTGGATGCCGCCGTGCCGCAGGGCCTCACCCAGCGACTTGTAGGCGTCCTTGTGTTCGACGTACTTGCCGACGATGTAGATGTGGACCTCGTCCTTGGGGTTCTCAATCGCATCCACGGTGCGCCGCCACTCGGCAAGATCGGCCGGCTTGGCATCCAGGTGCAGGCGCTCCACCACGATGTCGTCCAGCCCTTCCTGGTGCAGCCACAGCGGCAACTTGTAGATCGTGTCCGCATCGGCCGCACTGATCACCGCGCTTTCCGGCACGTTGGTGAACAGCGCGATCTTGCGTCGTTCGGTCTCGGGCAGCGGCTCCTCGCAACGGCACACCAGGATGTCCGGCTGGATGCCGAGGGCGCGCAATTCCTTGACCGAATGCTGCGTGGGTTTGGTCTTGATCTCGCCGGCGGCCTTGATGTACGGCACCAGGGTCAGGTGCATGAACAGCACCTTGCCGGCGCCGCGCTCGATGCGCAGCTGGCGCGCCGCCTCCAGGAACGGCTGCGATTCGATGTCGCCCACCGTGCCGCCAATCTCGACCAGCGCCACGTCAAAACCGCGCGTGGCCTCGTCGATGACGTGCTTGATCTGGTTGGTGATGTGCGGAATCACCTGCACCGTGGCGCCAAGGTAGTCCCCACGCCGCTCCTTGCGGATCACGGCTTCGTAGATCTTGCCGGTGGTGATGGAATTCTTGCCCGACAGGCGGGTGTGGACGAAACGCTCGTAGTGACCAAGGTCGAGGTCGGTTTCGGCGCCGTCATCGGTGACGTACACCTCACCGTGCTGGAACGGACTCATGGTGCCTGGATCGACGTTGATGTACGGATCCAGTTTCATCAGCGTCACATTGAGGCCACGGGCCTCCAGGATGGACGCCAGCGACGCCGACGCAATGCCCTTGCCAAGCGAGGACACCACGCCGCCGGTGACGAAAATCAGCGAGGTCATGGTCAAGCCGTGTGCGGAAAGCGTCATTCTAGCGGCGAGCGTGCGCGTGCGCGAGTCCATGGTGCGCATCCCGACATGCGCGCCCGGCGCGTGCATTGCCCCGGCGCCCGTGGAGTCGTCACAATGGCGTTTTCAGCGTAGATTCCACCATGAGCCTCGCCAGCACCCCCGAACGCATCGCCGCGCTGCGCGGCGTGATGCAGCAACGCGGCGTCGCCGCCTGCATCGTGCCCACCGCCGATCCGCACCTGTCGGAGTACCTGCCCGCCCACTGGACCGCCCGCCGCTGGCTGTCCGGCTTCACCGGCTCGGCCGGCACCCTGATCGTCACCCGGGATTTTGCCGGGCTGTGGACCGACTCGCGCTATTTTTCGCAGGCCGAACGCCAGCTCGCCGGCAGCGGTATCGAACTGATGAAGCTGAACACGCCGCACACGCCCGAACACGTCGGCTGGCTGTGCACGAAGGTGCAGTCGGGCGACGCCGTCGCCTGCGCCGCCGACATGCTGTCGCTGGCGGCCGAGACCGGCCTGCGCAAACACCTGGCCGAGGTGGGCGCACGCCTGGCCGAGGATGATTTGCCGGCCTTGATTTGGACCGCGCGTCCGCCGTTGCCGCACGCGCCGGTCTACGCGCACCCCATCGACTATGCGGTCCACCGCCGCGCCGAAAAACTGGCCGCCGTGCGCCAGGCCATGGTGGCTGCCGGCGCAACCTGCCACATCGTGTCCGCGCTGGACGAAATTGCCTGGGTTCTGAACCTGCGCGGCAGCGACGTCGAGTACAACCCGGTGTTCCTGTCCCACCTCCTCATCGACGCCGACGGCGCGACCCTGTTCATCGACGCCAGCAAGCTCGACGCCAAGCTGACAGCCGCGCTGGCTGCCGACGGCGTCCGCGTCGCGCCCTACGCCGCCGTAAGCGACGCGCTCGGCCGGTTGCCGGCGGACGCGCGATTGCTGCTCGCACCGGCGCAGGTCTCGGCCGCGGTGGCGCACGCCATTCCCGAGGCGGTCGAACGGGTCGCAGCAGCCGGACCCATCAGCGCCGCCAAGGCGCGCAAGGGCGCGGCGGAACTTGCGCATGTGCGCGAAGCCATGCGCCGCGACGGCGTGGCGCTGGTGCGCGGCGCGCGCTGGCTCGACGACGCGATCAAGCCCGGCGTCCAGCTCACCGAGCTGGACGTCGATGCCAAGCTGCGCGAACTGCGGGCGCAACAGCCGGGCTTCGTCAGCGAAAGCTTTTCGACCATCGCCGCCTACGCCGCCAACGCCGCGATGCCGCACTACTCCGCCACCCCGGAATCGTTCTCCGCACTCCAGCCCAGGGCCATGCTGCTGATCGATTCCGGCGCGCAGTACCTTGGCGGCACCACCGACATCACCCGCATGTGGGCGCTGGGTGAAACCACCGCCGAACAGCGCCGGGATGTGACGCTGGTGCTGAAAGGCGTGATCGCACTCTCGCGCGCGAAGTTTCCACGCGGCGCGTCGGGCCAGCAACTGGACGCCTTGGCGCGCGCGCCGATCTGGGCCGCGGGCATCGACTATGGCCACGGCACCGGTCACGGCGTCGGCTATTGCCTCAACGTCCACGAAGGGCCGCAATCGATCCGGCCGCCCCGCTCGGCGAGCCACCTCGAACCGCTGGACGTCGGCATGATCACCTCGATCGAGCCCGGCATCTACAAGCCCGGCCGCCACGGCGTGCGCATTGAAAACCTGGCGGCGACCGTGCCCGCCAGCGACGGTGAATTTGGCCAATTCCTGCAGTTTGAGACCCTGACGTTGTGCCCGATCGACACCCGCCTGATCGACCGGTCGCTGCTCGACGCCGGCGAAATCGCCTGGCTCGATGGCTACCACGCCACCGTGCGCGAACGCCTTGCGCCGCTGCTGGACGATCCGGCCGACCGGGCATGGCTGGAGGCCCGTTGTGCGCCCCTGTCCCTGGCGCGCGCAGCCTGAAGCGCAAGCCCGGCGATCGCAACGGACCGGGTGCGTTCTGCTAGCGTACGCGAATTATTTTCGAGGAAACCCCGTGTCGCGCCGATCACTGCCGCTGTCCCCGCGTACCCTGGCGTTCGCGATCGCGCTGGCGGCCGCGCCCGGCATGGCGCTGGCACAGCAAGGCGCGGACATCTGCCCGCTGGGCGCGTTTGTCTGCCCGGTGGTGAAAAATGACTTCGCCCTGTGCAAGAAAAACGACCTGCTGAATTTTTACGTTCCCGGCCTGCCAAATACCGGCAACCGGGACGCCAGCCCGTCGGAAGTCAACGGCGACCGCCTGACCAGCCCCGACAGCAACCTCTTCCATCTCAGCGGCAACACCTCGCTCCAGCGCCTGGACCAGCTGCTGCGCGCCGACACGCTGACCTACAACCGCGACACCACCGCGTACGCCGCCCAGGGGCACGTGCGGTACCAGGAGCGCGGCATGTTGTTTTCGGCCGACAACATGCGGGGCACGACCGATCCGGAATACGGGGTTGCCGACAACGTCCGCTACCAGTTGCTGACCTCACGCGGCAATGGTGTCGCGAGTCAGGCGATCATGCTGGACCAGGATCGCAACAAATTGCACAACGTCACCTACTCGACCTGCGACCTGCACCACCGGGTGTGGGAGATCGAAGCCAAAACCATGACCATGAACCGCGACACGGGCGTCGGCCACGCCCACGACGTGGTCATGCGCATGAAAGGCGTGCCGTTCCTGTGGCTGCCCTACCTGCGCTTCCCGATCGATGACCGCCGGCAGACGGGTTTCCTGTACCCGGCATTCGGCAGCCGCAGCCGCGCCGGCGAATTCTTCTCGATCCCGTTCTACTGGAACATCGCGCCCAACTACGACGCCACCTTCACCCCCATCTGGTACGCCAACCGCGGCGGGATGCTGGACAGCCAGTTCCGCTACCTGACCGCGAGCAGCCAGGGCGAGTTGAACGTCAACTACATGCCGCACGACAAGGTCGCGGGGCGCGACCGCGGCTACCTGACCTTCACCGACCAGACGCTGCTGCCGCTGGGCCTGCGCTGGAACACCTCGATCAAGCGCGCGAGCGACAACGCGTGGTTCCAGGACTTCGGCGAAAACATGGCCACCTCACGCGCCACCCTGCTCGGCTCGTCGTCCTACGTCAGCGGTTCGGGCAACTGGTGGAACGCCGGCGCCGGTGCCGACTGGTACCAGGTGGTCACGCCCGGCATCCCGGATTCGGCCGCACCCTACCGGCGCCTGCCGCGCGTGTACTTCAACGCCGAGCGGCCCATCGGTGGCCTCAGCGGCCCGGAGTGGGGCGTGAACACGGAAGCCGTGCGCTTTGTAAAACCCGATCGCATCGGTGGCGACCGCTTTGACGTTTTCCCGTATCTCGCGTGGCCGTTGCAGGGGCCGGCGTGGTTCGTACGCCCGGAACTCGGCGTTCGCTACACCGCGTATGACCTGCCGCAGGCCGTCGCGCCGGGCGACCCCACCCACCCGACGCGCACCACGCCGATCTTCGATGTCGACGCGGGCCTCATCTTCGAGCGCGACGTCCATCTGTTCGGGCAGGACTATACCCAGACCCTGGAACCGCGCGCGTATTTCCTGCGCGTGCCCTACCGCAACCAGGACGACCTGCCGCTGTTTGATACCCAGCAGCTCACGTTCGACTTCTGGCAGCTGTTCACCACCAACAGTTTCAGCGGCGCCGACCGCCAGATGAACGCCGACAACCTGTCGCTGGCATTGACGACGCGCTTTCTCGATCAGAACGGCGTGGAAAAGTTGTCGGCCAGCATCGGCCAGATCCGCTATTTCGAACCCGAAAAGGTGACGCTGCGCCCGGGCGGCCCGGAAGTGGTCTATTCCGGTTCCAACTACGTGGCCAACCTCACCATCGCGCTGAACGATAACTGGCGCCTCACCGCTTCCCAGCAATGGAACCCCAACACCGACGAAACCGACGTATCCACCGTGGGCCTGCAACGGCGCCTGTGGGGCGATGGCATCGTCAACTTCGACTATCGCTACCGCCGCGGCTTGCTGGAACAGGCCGACCTGACCACCGAGATCCCCGTCGGCGCGGCGTGGAAGCTGGTCGCCGGCTACACCTATTCGTTGCGCGACCGGCACTCGCTCGACGCCTTTGCCGGTGTCGAATGGGACAGCTGCTGCACCGCGGTGCGGCTGCTGTCGCGGCGCTACGTGTACGACTACCAAGGCGATAGCACCAACGCCATCATGCTCGAAATCCAGTTCAAGGGCCTCGGTGCCTACGGGCAGCACACCGGCGCGTTCCTGCGCAATGCTATCCTTGGCTATCAATAATTGTGCAAGCGTCCATGATCGCTGCACATGGATGGTAATTGGACAAGCATGCCCCCAAGCCGTAGACATCAGAACGGCCGTCCTTGGCCTGACTTTTCACAACAGCTGCTTCGATCAGCCTCTTTTTACCTGCCCAATTCAACTTTCCCGCCTCGGGCGTGTCCAATCCGGCGTCGCCAGCCGCCTGGCGCGCCGTCTCCTGAACCTGGTTACCCATGACCCACATGAAGCCTTCCCTCGCCGCCAGTCTGGCCCTGACCCTCGCCGCCGCGGCCTTCGCCGTACCCGCAGCCGCACAGCTCCTGAGCCCGAACGCACCGCCAACCAGCAGTGCGCAGCCGCAATCCATGCTCGCGCCCGGCGCGGCGACAGCCGACCAGGTGCAGCCACTTGACCGGATCGTTGCCGTGGTCAACGACGGCGTGATCCTGCAAAGCCAACTCAACGCCACCATGGGTACCGTGGCGCACCAGATCCAGGCGTCCGGCGGCAAGCTGCCCCCGGAAACCGTGCTGGCCAAGCAGGTGCTGCAACGATTGATCGTGAACCAGCTGCTGGTACAGAAGGCGCACGACCAGGGCGTACGCATCTCCGATGACCAGCTGGACGCCGCGGTGACCGCGGTCGCCAAGCAGAACAAGATGACCCTGCCGCAGATGCAGGCGGCCATGCAGCAGCAAGGCGTGGACTACGCGGCATTCCGCGAGCAGCTGCGCGACCGGTTGCTGGTGCAGGCCTTGCAGCAGCAGGTCATGCAGCAGCAAGTGCAGATATCCGATGCCGAGGTCGACAACCTCATCGCCAGCCCCGCGTTCAAGGAAGGTGAAGTACATCTGGCGCGCATCCTGATCGGCCTGCCCGACGGCGCCAGCGCCGCGCAGATCGCGGCGGCCCAGGCCAAGGCGGACAAGATCGAGGGCGAGCTCAAGGCCGGCAAGAGCTTTGCCGCGCTGGCGGTCAGCAATTCCAGCGCGCCCGAAGCGCTGGATGGCGGCGACCTTGGCTGGCAGCGCGTGGACGAGTTGCCGCCGCAGGTGCAGCAGATCATCGCGCCGTTGCAGGACAACCAGTACACCCAGCCGCTGCGTGACGCCGCCGGGTTCACGATTTTGCAGCTGAAGGGCAAACGCACCCCAGGCGAAAAGCAGATCGTTACCGAGTACCACGCGCGCCACCTGGAAATCAAGCCAAGCGCGACGGTCACCGAACAGGACGCCCACAACGAGATCCAGAAGCTGTACCAGGAGCTCGTCGAGGGTCGCGCCAATTTCGCTACGTTGGCCAAGCGCGACTCGGATGACAACACCACCGCCAACAACGGCGGCGACATGGGCTGGTTCACCCAGAACGAATGGGGCAGCGGAATCGGCAAGCTCGTGGCGAGCATGCAACCGGGCCAGGTGAGCCAGCCGTTCGCGAGCCAGGACGGCGCGTGGCACATCATCCAGTTGCTCGGCACGCGCCAGGCCGACAAGACCGAGGATCTCGAACGTGCGCAGGCGCGCGAAGCCATTGGCGAGCGCAAGGGCCGTGAGGCGTACGACCAGTTCCTGCGCAGCCTTGAATCGTCGGCCTACATCAGCATCCGGGTACCCGCGCTGGCCGATGCCAACCCGTACGCGGCAAGCAACAGCACGCCATGACGACCGGGCCGGGCGCGCACCTTCCGCGCCTCGCCATTACCAGCGGTGACCCGGCCGGTGTCGGCCCCGAGCTGGTGGCGCGGCTGGCCGCATCACCCATCGCCGCCGACCTCGTCGCCATCAGCGACACCGGCCTGCTGCAGCGCGCTGCGCGGCGCTGCAGCCTTGGGTTGAACATCGAACCGGACGACGGCCACCCGCGCCACCTGCGCGCGGCAGGCAGCCTGCGCGTGCTCGAGGTGCCGTTGCGTACCACCGAAGTGCCGGGCCAGCTGGATCCGCGCAACGCGTTCCACGTGTTGAACACCCTGGCGCAGGCGGCCGATGGCTGCATGGACGGCCGTTTCGACGCGGTCGTTACCGCGCCGGTACAAAAATCCGTCATCAACGATGCCGGCGAACATTTCACCGGCCACACCGAACTGTTCGCGCGCCGCGCGGGCTGCGCGGTGGTCATGATGCTCGCATCCGACGACCTGCGGGTCGCACTGGCGACCACGCACCTGCCGTTGCGCGAGGTTCCGGCGGCCATCACCCGCGATTCGCTCACGCGCACGCTGCGCATCGTGCATGCGGAGTTGATCGCCAAATTCGGCATCAGCACGCCGCGCATCGCGGTACTCGGGCTGAACCCGCACGCGGGCGAAGGCGGCTATCTCGGGCGCGAGGAAATCGACACCATCACGCCGGCCCTGGACACCCTGCGCGCCGGGGGCATGCGGCTCATCGGGCCGTTGCCCGCCGATACCGCCTTTGTGCCCGCCATGCGCGCGCGGTACGACGCGGTGTTGGCGATGTACCACGACGAGGCCCTGCCGGTGCTGAAGGCCGAAGCCTTCGACCGTACCGTCAACATCACGCTCGGCCTGCCTTTCATCCGCACCTCGGTTGACCACGGTACCGCGCTGGATCTCGCCGGCTCCGGGCGCGCCGATCCGTCCAGCATGTTTGCCGCCGCCGAACTGGCGCTGCGCCTGGCAAGCCGCCGCGCCGCCGGCTGATTGCCGATGTCCGCGCGCCCCAAGAAATCCTACGGACAGCACTTCCTGCACGAGCGCGGCGTCATCGAACGCATCGTCGCCGCGATCGCGCCACAACCGCGCGACCGCATCATCGAGATCGGGCCCGGCGAAGGCGCACTCACGCTGCCATTGCTGCAGGCGGCCGGGCAGCTGACGGCCATCGAACTCGACGCGGACCTCATCGAGCCGCTGCGCGAACGCGCCGCGGGGATCGGCCAGCTCGACATCATCCACGCCGACGTGCTGAAGGTTGACCTGGCTGCGCTCGCCGCCGGCGGCAGGTTGCGGCTTGCGGGCAACCTGCCCTACTACGTCTCCAGCCCGATCCTGTTCCATTGCCTTGCGTACCCGGCGGTGATCGAGGACATGCACTTCATGCTGCAGAAGGAAGTCGTCGAGCGCATGGCAGCGGCGCCGGGCAGCAAGATCTACGGCCGCCTGTCGGTGATGCTGCAGCTTGCGTGCAGGGTCGAACCGCTGCTGCATGTGGCCCCCGGCGCGTTCCGGCCGCCGCCGAAGGTCGAATCCGCTCTGGTACGCTTGACTCCGCTGGCCGCCGGGCGTCCGAATCCGGCGCTCAGCGACAGCATCGACCGCGTGGTCCGCGCCGCCTTCGGCCAGCGCCGCAAGACGCTGACCAACGCGCTTCGCGGCGTGCTCGGCGCCGAGGGCATACGCGCCGCTGGCATTGATCCCGGCGCACGCGCCGAAAGCGTGCCACCCAAGGGCTTCGTCGAACTGGCACGCCAGGCGCAGACGACTCGCTTGCAGGCCGGCCCGCATCTCACCGACAATGACTCGCAATGAGCACCCGGCAGACCACCCCTGGCGACAAGCCGCGTTCCCCGCGCAAGCCGGAACCGTACGCGATCGAAATCGAGGTCGCCGCACGCTTCGTGACCGAGCAATCCAAGCCCGACGCCAACCGCTTCGTGTTTGCCTACGAGATCACGCTGCGCAACCTTGGGCTGATGCCGGCGCGCCTGCAGACCCGCCACTGGATCATCACCGACGCCAACGGCAAGATCGAGGAGGTGCGCGGCGAGGGCGTCGTCGGCGAGCAGCCCCGGCTGCAACCAGGCGAGTCCTACAGTTACACCTCCGGTGCGGTGCTGGAAACCCAGGTCGGCACCATGCGCGGCGCTTACGTGTTTCACGCCGACGACGGCAGCGACTTCGAGGCACCGATTCCCGAGTTCGTGCTGTCGGTGCCGCGCACCCTGCACTGAGCCATCACCCGCATGGCCATCTACGCGATCGGCGATGTGCAGGGCTGCTACCCCGAATTGCAACGTCTGCTGGAGAAACTGCGCTTTGACCCGGCGGCCGATCACCTGTGGTTTTGCGGCGACCTCGTCAATCGCGGCGGCGAGTCACTCGAAGTCCTGCGGCTGATCCATGGCCTGCGCGAACGGTGCATCGTCACGCTCGGCAACCACGACCTCAGCCTGCTCGCGATCGCCGTGCGCGAGCCCGAAGCGCGGGCGCGCACCAATACCGACCTGCGCCGGGTGCTGGAAGCCGCGGATTCGGAAACGCTGATCGACTGGCTGCGCGGCCAGTCCCTGCTGCACCACGACCCCGGCCTCGGATTCACCATGATCCACGCCGGCCTCGCGCCAAGCTGGACGCTGAAACAGGCGCAACACATCGCCCACGAGGTGGAGCGCGCCCTGCGGGGCCCCGGCCACCGGCCACTGCTGCTGCACATGTTCGGCAACCGGCCCGCACGCTGGTCGCCACGGCTGCACGGCCACGACCGTATCCGTGCGGCGATCAACACGTTCACCCGGATGCGCTACTGCGACGTCCACGGCCGCATCGATTTTGACGCCAAGGGTCAGCCGGGCACCCAGCCCGGGGGGCTGTACCCATGGTTTGCGGTACCCGGCATGAAACTCCGCGACACCCGCATCGTGTGCGGGCACTGGTCGGCGCTCGGCCGCTTTGCCGGGCTTGGCGTGTACGCGCTTGACACCGGGTGCGTGTGGGGCGGCAAGCTCACGGCGATGCAGCTGGACGGTGACGAGCTGCGCTATATCACGGTGGAGGCGGGACCCAACCGCACGCGCAAATAGCTTGCACAAGCGGTCTCGCGCGCCGCACGAGCGAGCTACTTTTGTTTCGGCGAAAGTGACCAAAGCCACTGCGCCTGGCATGACGGTCTCGACAACATCGTGTTGCCGAGACCACCGCCTCCGGCGCCTAGCCTTCTTCGCCCCTTCTTGGGCAATGCCAAGAAAGGGCCCGCGCCGTTGGACGGCGCGGGGAAAGATACGGACGTCGAAATGACAGTAATGCAACGCGGCACAAGCGCGAACGCTCACCCGGCGCTACGCGCCACCGGCTTCCAGCGAGAAGCGAGCCGGCTCAAGGCCGGTCAGCGCAGGCCCGTTTCATTGCGCGCAATCACCATGCGCTGGATCTCCGATGTGCCTTCATAGATTTCGGTGATCTTGGCGTCGCGGAAGTAGCGCTCCAGCGGCATTTCCTTGGAATAGCCCATGCCGCCGTGGATCTGCACGGCCTGGTGCGCGATCCACATCGCGGCTTCGGACGCCGTCAACTTGGCACACGCGGCCTCGGTGGAGAACCGCGCACCGGTCCTGGCGGCTTCCTGCTTGAGCCACGCGGCGCGCAAGGTCAACAGGCGCGCAGCTTCCAGCTTGCACTTCATGTCGGCGATCTTGGTCTGCGTCATCTGGAACGCACCGATCGGCTGACCGAAGGCCTTGCGTTCACGCACATAGGCAAGCGTGGCCTCGTAGGCCGCACGCCCAAGGCCGCACGCCTGCGAGGCGATACCGATGCGGCCGGCATCCAGCACGCCCATGGCAATCTTGAAGCCCTTGCCCTCGTCGCCGACGACTTCGTCGGCCCGCGCGTGATAATCGGCAAATTCGATTTCGCAGGTGGCCGATGCACGAATACCGAGTTTGGGTTCCTTCTTGCCATGCCGGAACCCGTCGCGCGCGGTGTCGACCATGAACGCCGTAACGCCCTTGGCCTTTTGCGCGGGATCGCTCATGGCGAACAGCAGGATGTATTTGGCCACGGGGCCGGAGGTAATCCAGCTCTTTTTGCCATTGATGATGAAACCGCCGTCGGCCTGCTTCACCGCGCGGCAACGCATCGCCGTCGCATCGGAGCCGGACTGCGGCTCGGTGAGCGCAAACGCCCCGATCGCCTCGCCCGAGGCGATCGGCGTGATGTATTTGTGCTTCTGTTCCTCGGTGCCGAACTGCAGCAAGCCGTTGCAATAGAGCGTGTTGTTGACGCTCATGATGGTTGAGTGCGCACAGTCGGCCGCCGCGACCTCGATCATCGCCAGCACATAGCTGATCGAATCCATGCCCGCGCCGCCGTACTCAACCGGCACCTCGATACCCATGAGGCCCAGCTTGCCCATCTCCAGGATGTTGTCGCGCGGAAACTCCCCGGACTGGTCAAACTCCGCGGCCACCGGCGCTATGCGCCTTTGCGCAAACTCGCGCGCAATCGACTGGATCTGCAGCTGCTCTTCGGTAAACGTGAAATCCATCGCAACACCTCGCTTTGTTCTGGCGCCGTCCGCCACGCCGCAAGCCGGGCAAACCGGACGCTGAATGATAACGGCGCGTACCGCACACCGGACACCCGTACCGGCACAGGCTTTAACTTATCTTTTCATCCTGATATAAAGATGAAATGCTGGATCTGGTTTCCGCCACTGCATTGCTGCGGGTGCTGTCCGACTCCACACGGGTGCGGTTGCTGGCGTTGTTGCGGCGCGAAGAACTGACCGTTGCCGAGCTGTCGTCCGTGCTGCGGCTCGCCCAACCGCGGGTCTCCACCCACCTGGCCAAGCTCAGGGACGCGCAACTGGTGCGTGACCGCAGGGCTGGCGTGTCGGCCTACTACCGCTTCAACGAGTCCGGGATCGCCGGCGCGGCCGGGCTGTTGCGCGCACTGGAAGATGGCGTCGACGATGGCCTGCTGGATGCCGACGCGCAGCGCCTGCCCTCGGTACTGGCCGCGCGTGCACGCGATCGCGGCTGGGCGGACAGCGTGGCGGGCGACATGGAACGCCACTACTCGCCCGGGCGCACCTGGGAAACCCTCGCGCGTACGCTGCTCCAATTGCTCACGACCGGCGATGTCCTGGACATCGCATCGGGCGACGGCGTTCTGGCCGAACTGCTGGCGCCCCACGCGCACTCGATCGTCTGCGTCGATTCCAGCCCCAGCGTGGTGGTCGCCGCACGGCGGCGACTGAAGGCGTTCGCCAACGTGGAAGTGGTCGAGGGTGACATGCACGTGCTGGAGCTTGGCCAGCGGAAATTCGACCTGGTGTTGATGATGCACGCGTTGACCTACAGCGAACACCCGCAACAGGCGATCAGTGAGGCCGCACGCGTGTTGAAGCCGCGCGGCCGCCTGCTCGCCGCCACCCTGGCCAAGCACGCACACCGCGCGGCGGTCGCGCCGTTCGACCACAAGAACATGGGCTTCAGGCGTGAGGACCTCGCGGGCTTCGCCCGCAAGGTGGGGCTCGAAGTCGTGCACTGCGAGCGCATCTCGCGCGAAGCGCGTTCCCCGCACTTCGAGGTACTGAACCTGCTCGCGCGAAAGCCCGGCTGACACGCACCTGCGCGGCCCGCCGCGCACCACCCATCCCCGGCAACCGTCGCGGGTGCCGCCCGCCACCACAGAAGACCAACGATGACCGAACTGCCCTACCTTCACCCCGATCGCGCGGCGCGGCTCCACGCCGCGCTCGCCGAGCGCATTTTGCTGCTGGACGGCGCGATGGGCACGATGCTGCAAGGCCACGCGCTGGATGAGGCCGGCTACCGCGGCGAACGCTTTGCGCACGGCTGCGATGCGCAACACCCCCACGAGCACACGGGCGAACACGCCGACGCTGCAGGCTGCCATCGTGACCTGAAGGGCGACAACGACCTGCTGTCGCTGAGCCATCCCGGGATCATCCGCGACATCCACGCGGCATACCTCGATGCCGGCGCCGACATGGTCGAAACCAACACCTTCAACTCGACCGCGATCAGCCAGGCCGACTACGCATTGCAGCACCTGGTGCGCGAGCTCAACCGCGAAGGCGCAAAGCTCGCGCGTGCGGCATGCGCGGTGGCGGAAGCCAAGACGCCCGGCCGGCCGCGCTTTGCCATCGGCACCCTCGGGCCGACCAGCCGCACCGCGTCGCTGTCGCCCGACGTGAACAACCCGGGCTTCCGCAACGTCGACTTCGACGAGCTGGAGGTCACCTACGCCGACGCCGCAGGCGGCCTGATCGAAGGCGGCGCCGACGTCCTGATGGTCGAAACCATCTTCGATACGCTGAACGCCAAGGCCGCACTGGCCGGCATCGACGATGCATTCACCGCCGCCGGCGGCCGCTTGCCGGTCATGATTTCCGGCACCATCACCGACCGCTCGGGGCGCACGCTGTCCGGCCAGACCGCGGAAGCGTTCTGGTACTCGGTCGCGCACGCGCGGCCGCTTTCCATCGGCCTCAACTGCGCGCTTGGCCCGAGCGACCTGCGCCAGCACGTCGAGGCGTTGTCCCGGGTTGCCGGCTGCGCCGTGAGTGCGCACCCCAACGCCGGCCTGCCGAACGCCCTCGGCGGCTACGATGAAACGCCCGAAAGCATGGCCGAAGCGCTTGGCGAATTCGCGCGCGCCGGCCTTGTCAACATCGTCGGCGGTTGCTGCGGCACGACACCTGCCCACATCGCGGCGATCGCCGCCGCGGTTAAGGACGTTCCGCCGCGCGCGGTCGCCGCACGCGCCGAGGCCGCCTGACGCCCGCGTAGCGCCGACACCAGTCATCGCGTTGGCGGCGCGTCGGCCGGCCATACACCGCTTGTCCAACCTCTTCGCAGCATCGAGATGGCAATGACCGATCCACAGCACTACACCCACCTGTCCGGCCTCGAACCGCTGGTCATTACGCCGCAGTCGCTGTTCATCAACATCGGCGAGCGCACCAACGTGACGGGCTCGGCCAGGTTCAAAAAGCTGATCAAGGAAGACCGCTACGACGAGGCGGTGGAAGTCGCGCGCCAGCAGGTCGAAAACGGTGCGCAGATCCTCGACGTCAACATGGACGAAGGCTTGCTCGACGCCGAAGCCGCCATGGTGAAGTTCCTGCGCCTGATCGCGGCCGAGCCCGACATCGCTAAGGTGCCGGTGATGGTCGACTCATCCAAATGGAACGTGATCGAGGCGGGTCTGAAGTGCCTGCAGGGCAAGGGTGTCGTCAATTCGATTTCGTTGAAGGAAGGCGAAGAAAAGTTCCTGGCCGAGGCGAAAAAGATCCTGCGCTATGGCGCCGCGGCGGTGGTGATGGCCTTCGATGAGCACGGCCAGGCCGACAGCGTCAGGCAGCGCATCGCAATCTGCGAACGGTCCTACCAACTGTTGACCGAAAAGATCGGCTTTCCACCCGAAGACATCATCTTCGACTCCAACATCTTTCCGATCGCGACCGGCATCGAGGCGCACGCCAACAACGCCGTCAACTTCATCGAGGCCTGCAGGGAACTGAAGAAGCGCTTTCCGCATTCGCATCTTTCGGGCGGCGTCTCCAACGTGTCGTTTTCGTTTCGCGGCAACAACCCCGTGCGCGAGGCGATCCACTCGGTGTTCCTGTACCACGCGATCAAGGCCGGCATGGACATGGGCATCGTCAACGCCGGCCAGATCGGCATCTACGACGAGCTCGACCCGGACCTGCGTGAACGCGTCGAGGACGTGGTACTGAATCGCCGGCCCGACGCCACCGAGCGGCTGATGGAAATTGCCGGCAAGTACAGCAGGAACGGACCGCAAGACAAGGATGACGGCAACAAGCTCGCGTGGCGCGAGCTGCCGGTCGCCAGGCGCCTCGAATACGCGCTGGTGCATGGCGTTGACCAGTTCGTCACCGAAGACACCGAGGAAGCCAGGCAGAGCGTCACGCGCACGCTGGATGTGATCGAAGGCCCGCTGATGGACGGCATGAACGTGGTGGGTGACCTGTTCGGCGCGGGCAAGATGTTCCTGCCGCAGGTCGTGAAATCCGCACGGGTCATGAAGAAGGCCGTCGCCTATCTGCTGCCGTTCATGGACGAGGAAAAGCAAAAGAGCGGCAACACCAGCAGGTCGAACGGCAAGATCGTGATGGCAACCGTCAAGGGCGACGTGCACGACATCGGCAAGAACATCGTCGGTGTGGTACTGGCCTGCAACAACTTCGAGGTGGTGGACCTTGGCGTGATGGTGCCGGCGCAGAAGATCCTCGACACCGCCATCGCCGAGCACGCCGACATGATCGGCGTCTCGGGGCTCATCACCCCCTCACTCGAGGAAATGGCCAACGTCGCCAAGGAAATGCAGCGCCGCGACTTCAAGATTCCGCTGCTGATCGGCGGCGCGACGACCTCGCGCACGCATACCGCAATCAAGATCGAACCGAACTACCAGACCGCCTGCGTGTGGGTGAAGGACGCCTCGCGCGCCGTCGGCGTGGCCCAGACGCTGGTCAGCAAGGAAAAACAGGTCGTCGATGACTTCTTCGCCAAGGTACGCGCCGACTACGCCGACGTGCGCGAGCGTTACCGGAACCGCGGCCCCGCCACGCGCATGGTGTCGCTTGCCAAGGCGCGCGCCAACGCGCCGAAGTTCGACTGGTCGGGCTACACGCCGCCGACACCCAACAAACCCGGCATCACGGTGCTGGATGACATTCCCTACACCGAACTTCTGCAGGTCACCGACTGGACGCCGTTCTTCCAGGCCTGGGAACTGCACGGCCATTACCCCGCGATCCTCAGCGACCAGATCGTCGGTGCGCAGGCGACCGAGCTCTTCAACGACGCGCGGCAGATCATGGACCGCATCGTCAAGGAAAAGTGGCTGCGTGCAAAGGCCGTGATCGGCTTCTGGCCGGCGCAGCGCATTGGTGATGATGTTGAAATCCAGGCCGATGGCAAGCCCGTGATGCTGCATCACCTGCGCCAGCAGGCCGACAAGCCCGCCGAACGCCCGAACCTTTGCCTTGCCGACTTCATCGCGCCCAAAGCCACCGGCGTCAAGGACTGGATCGGCGGCTTTGCCGTCACCGCCGGGCTCGGCATCGAGGAGCACCTCGAAGACTTCAAGCGTCAGAACGACGACTACTCGGCGATCATCCTGAAGGCACTGGCCGACCGCATGGCCGAGGCGCTGGCCGAGTGGATGCACCGCGAGGTGCGCACCAAGTATTGGGGTTTTGCGCCGGACGAAAATCTCTCCAACACCGACCTCATCGCCGAAAAGTGGCGCGGCGTGCGCCCGGCACCCGGCTACCCCGCGTGCCCCGACCATACCGAGAAGGCGACGCTGTTCAAACTGCTCGACGCCACGCGCAACGCCGACATCCAGTTGACCGAAGGGTTTTCGATGTACCCGGCAGCGGCCGTATCCGGGTGGTACTTCAGCCACCCCGAGAGCCAGTATTTCGTGGTCGGCAAGGTCAACCGGGATCAGGTCGAGGACTACGCCGCGCGCAAGGGCTGGACGCTGGCCCAAGCGCAGCGCTGGTTGTCAGCCAACCTGGCCTACGATCCCGACGAGTGACCGGCGCCACACCGCTGCGCGAAGCCACGGTGCGGCGCGGTGCGGGCTAGAAACCGCCGCCCGAACGCGCGGCCATCATCGCCGCCATCCCGCCCATCACGGCGAACAGGATGAACAGCACGATCGCGATCAGCGCCAGTATCAGGTAGGCCCGGCAGAAGTTCTGTTTACTCGGGTGGGTGCCGTCGGAAAACGCCCACACGAACAACATCACGATGTTGACGATCGGAATTGCCAATACGATCAGCGTGATGATCCAGTCACCCAGCGAAATGATGCCGCTGTCCCGCGTAGCCAATTGCGCGTTCATCAGTAATCCCCTTGCCATGGTGAGGTGCCGCGCGGCGCCCGGCCCGCTCCTGGCGCAAGCCACCGTGATGTCCGCCAAGCGGACACGCGCGCAGCGTACTTGTGGCTCGCGGCGCCCGCAACCGCGCTACACGGCCGCACCCGGCGCCGCGCCGTCTCCGCGATGACGTACATGCACCGACAGGTTGTACACCGACACCACCACCGGAAACAGGTTGGAGAGAATCCCGACCGAATCGTTCTTGCCAACGACGAAATACACCAGCAGCAGCACGCTGCCGCACACCGACAGCACCCAGAACGACAGCGGCATCGTCACCCGCTTGTGCTTGCGGGTGGCGTACATCTGCACGAACCAGCGGCTGGTGAACATGACCATGCCAAGGTAGCCGACCACCTTCCACGGGGTGATCTGGAAATTGACGAGCGCGTGCAGGATGTGTTCCATCGTGGGGGTCCGGTTGTATGAACCGCCGGATTGTAGCAACGCCCCACCGGGTAATTGACCGCCACCCGCACGGCACGTAAACTTGCCGGTTCTTGTGGGCGGTTAGCTCAGCGGTAGAGCACTACCTTCACACGGTAGGGGTCACAGGTTCGATCCCTGTACCGCCCACCACCGCCCCAGCAGCGTCGTCACCCTTGCCGTCGGCGTTCAAACAGCGCGATCGATTCGACGTGCGCGGTGTGCGGGAACATGTCCATCACACCCGCGGCCGCAAGCTTGAACCCGTGCCGGTTGACCAGCGTCCCGGCGTCCCGCGCGAGCGATGCCGGGTGGCACGACACATACACCACGCGCCGCACCGTTTTGCCGGGCAACTGTTGCAGCAACGCCTCGGCGCCGCTGCGCGGGGGATCGAGCAGCACGAGATCCCACTCCGCGCGTGCCCACGCACTGCCGCGCACCTCGCCGGCCAGGTCGCCAAGGCAGAACTCCGCGTTGGCGATGTCATTCAATACCGCGTTGGAGCGCGCGCGCGCCACCAGTCCGGTATCGCCTTCCACCCCGCACACCCTGCCGGCGCGGCGCGCGATCGGCAGGCTGAAATTCCCGAGGCCGCAAAAAAGGTCCAGCACGCGATCGCCGGGTCCCGGCCGCAGCAAGCCCAGCGCGTGGTCGATCATTTTCTGGTTGAGGCTGGCGTTGACCTGGATGAAATCGAGCGGCGCGAACGCCAGCCTGAGGCCATACGCGGGCAGCGTGTAATACAAATCCGGCGCCTCGCCAGCAAGCGCATGGACGCTGTCGGCGCCCCCCGGCTGCAGCAGGATCGTGAACCCATGCGCGCGGCCGAACGCCGCCATTTTCTCAAGGTCACCCTCCGGCAACGGCTGCAGGTGGCGAAATACCAGCACGCGGGCGGCGTCACCCGCCGAAAACTCGATCTGCGGAACGGCCTGCGCACCCTGCATGTCATTCAGCAGTGCGCCGAGCGCATCCAGGTGGTCGCCCAGGGCCGGGTCGAGCACGTCGCAGTGCGCAAGGTCGGCCACGAAGCGCGGATCACGCTCGCGAAAGCCGACCAGGGTTTTGCCCTTCTTCGCCACCTGCTTGACCGACAAGCGCGCGCGGCGGCGGTAACCCCAGGTAGCGGCCGTCAACGGCGCCAGCCAGCGCGCCGGCTGGACGTGGCCAATGCGCTGAAAATTCTGTGCCAGCACATTCTGCTTGGCGGCGATTTGCGCTGCGGGCGCCATGTGCTGCAACACGCACCCCCCGCAAACCCCGAAGTGCGCGCAGCGCGGAACCACGCGCTCCGGTGACGCCCGCAAAATATCGACGGCCTGCGCCTCATCGAAATTCCGGTGCGTGTGCAGCAGCCTGGCCCGTACCTGCTCGCCCGGCAGCGCATCGGCCACGAACACCGTCTTGCCCTCGACACGGGCGACACCGCGCCCGTCGTGCGACAGGTCATCGATCGTGGTTGCAAAAATGACTTCGCGCGCGGGCTTTCTCATCCACCCATCTTGCCAGACGCGTCAAGCGCCACGCACTCAGAACCGGGTGTCATCCGTGGCCGCGGCGTAGCCGAGTGACACCGCGCCGGTGCCGAGGTTGACCATGCCGGTGATGCTCATGACGCTCTGGTACAGCGTGACCCCTGCCTCCGCGCAGGCGGTTGCGAGCGCCTGGTGGCCGGGGAGCGCTTCAAGCTCCTGCAGGGGCCCACCGTAGCTGACGCACACCGCCGGCACCATCAGGCCGCGCTTGACGGCGGCCACCGCGTGCCCGAACAGCATGCCGGCACCATTGTCAAAGCCGCGGGCCTTGGCCACCGGCTCGGTTTCGCCTTGAAAGCCGCGCAGGATGGGCTTGATGTCAAGCGCGGTACCGAGCTTGGCGGTGAGGAACCCGACGCTGCGATCGCCCTTCTGCCGCGTGCGTGCGCGCAGGTAGTTGAGGTCGCGCGGGACGACGTAGGCGTAAGTATGTGAGGCCAAGTCGACCAAACGCTCGCGAATCTGCCCGACCCCGGTATCGGCGGCAACCAGCCTGGTCGCCTCGATCGCGGTCACGCCCTGCCCCGCAAACAGGCTGCGCGTGTCGACCACCCGCATCAGGAACGGCGACTCGTTGCCCGCCGCCCGGCGTATCGGCCGGTAGCTGCCAAGAATCGCAAAGCTCGCCTGCGTCGCGTTGGCGAAAATCGGGCTGCGCGTGGAGGTGACCGTCAGGCAGAACACGGCGTCGTAGTCGAGCACCAGCTTGCCCAGGAAGAGGTCACGGATCTCATCGACCGACAGCGAAGCGGTCTCGGCGGCGTGGCCGCGTTTGCTGATGTCGGCCAGGTAGTAGTTCTCCATCGCCGCCGGTTCATGCACATCGACAAACGTGTGTTCATCGATCTTGACCGTGATCGGCATGACGATGATCTGGTGGTCATCGATGAACTGGCGCGGCAGGTCACAGGTCGCGTCCACCACAAGGCCAATCCGCATATCCTCATCCCCCTCGCGCAGGAACCGGCTTGATGTTCCGCGCCCGAACCGGCCACGTCAATGCGCGCCGCAGCAATTGCGGCCTTGGCCGCCGGGCGCGCGCGTTCGCTGCCCGCAACCGCCCCTACTTGCGCCGCCAGTTGCCCGCGGCATCCTGGTAGTACCAGCCGGCCCGCGCGCGGCTGATCCACTGCGAAGCGAAGGCTTCGCGCATGCGCTGCGCCCACTCGGGATGCCCGTTGGCAACCGCAATTTGCTTGTACAGCTCCGCCCGGTCGCTGTTCTCGGCGGCAATCGTCTGCTTGACCTGCGCGCGCTGCGCCAGGGGCACCCGGGCCGCGTCATGCACCGCGACGTTGCCGTTGTGGGCAAAACCCACGGCGCCCGAATCCAGCAGGCCCTTGAGCACGGTCTTGAACCGCGCGCGCATCCGCGCCTCGATGGCTTCGATGGCGGGCGTCTGTACCTCGAGGTTGGGTTCGGGCTCGGCGGCGGCGGCGGTTGGAAGCGCCGCATTCAGCAGCCGCAGCGCCAGCGGCTCGGGGCGCGCCGGGTTCACGCTGGATGCCGCCGGCGGCACGCTGGCCGCAGGCGCGGGCGCCGCGTCCTGGGCATCCGGCCCAAGGATATTGCCGATGATCTTGTCCGCCGCTTTTTGCGCCGCTGCGGCCGGGAAGTACACGTTGATGGTCACGCAGCCGGCCAGCAGCGCCAGCGTGGCAGCGAGGGCAAACATCGACTTGCGCATCACGAACCTCCGTTACCTGCCCGAATGCGGCAGTGCCGCCAACCACATCGAAGTGTACACGGCGCCAGCGGCGCTCCGCTGGCATCGCGCGGCCCTCACCGGATGACCGGTGCACTGCCCTTGGTGACGGCTTCAACGCGGCTCACCAGCGTAGCCCAGTCTACCGAGCGCTGGTGACCGATGACCGTGATGTGCGGCAGGCCACTGCCTTGCACGATCGTATAACCCTGATCGTCAGCGTCCGGATCCGGCACAATCCCGGCCATGCTGCACACCCCGTCGGCCAGCGTGCAGCTGAGGCCGATACGGGCATAGTCAAAGGTCTTGAACAGCCGCAGCGCCATGCTTTGCAGGCCGCCTGCGATCCCGCCCCCGCCCACTTCGGTCAAGCTCTTGATGGCGTCCTGGCTGATCTTGCCGCCCGAATCTGCCGTCAGGCTGGCGGCAAACGCCGTCGGTTTCCAGTTGACCATCTGCAGTCCGCGGATGGCGCCATCCATGCGCCCGGTGATCCGGCCAAAGTCGAACACACCGGTCAATTGCGCCAGATCGAGCTGGTGCATGCCCACATCGGCGGCCAGCTCGGGTGCGGTGCCAAACAGGTGTTGCAGGCGCAGACCGGTCACGCTGACCGACCCGCCGAACACGTCCATCGACAGACCGCCGCCGAAGACCAGCTCACCCTTGCGGTAGGTCACCTCGGGCGCCGCACCACCCAGCTGGCCGGCGAACGCCGGCCACCCCAGCGCCTTGCACAAGGCACCAAGGTCCACCCCGGTCACCGCCAACGACGCGGACAGCCGCGGCGCCGCGCCGCCGTCCGGCCGCCAGGCAAACCGGCCAAGCTGCAGGTTGCCGCCGAACACGCCGACATTGACCGGCGCCCGCAGTTTCAGCGTGCCATTGGCATCTTCGAGGGCCAGCCTGGCTGGCCCAAGGGCCACGCGATACAGCGACAACGCATCCCACTGGAGGTGCGTTGGCGCGCGCGATGCCCCCGCGCGCCAGTCGAGCCGGCCATCCAGACCGGCGATCTGCAGCGTGCCGGCGCCACCGCCCAGGGTCAGGTCACGCGCGGTGAGGTCGATGGCGCGCGGGCCATCGTGGCCGATGGCAAGCGAGCCCTTGACGCTGCCCGCGGTCGTCAACGCCGTGAGTCCGGTCAGGCTTTGCACCAACGACGTTCCGTAGCGGGCATAGGCCGCCGGAAAGGTCGCAGCAAACTGGTTGAGGTCCAGCTTATCGAGCGCGCCATGCGCGTCAAAGGCCAGGCTGCCGGCCAGCCGCAGCGCGGTCGGGTCATCGAAATCGAGCGAATCGAGGGTCACCCCGGCCGGCCCGATGCCGCCGGCAAGGTGCAACCCCACGGCGTACTTCGGCAGTTGTGCATACAACGGCCCCAGCAACAGCTGTCCGCCGCGCAACTGGCCATCGAACATCACGCTCGCCGCAGGTCCGGTATCGAACCTGAAGGTGCCTTCCGCGCCCAGCTTTTGCGCGGCCATGGTGCCACCCTGGCTGTCGAGGTCCGCCCCGGTGATGCTGACCCGCCCCGAGGCGCGCGTGTCGCCGGCCGCCAGATCGAGCGCCGCCGTGCCGGTAATGCGACCGCCCTTGAGCTGGCCGGCCGGCCACGCCGCCGCCAGCACCCCGCGCAGCCAGGCCAAGGGCACGCCCGTCAACTGCAGCTGCACATGCGAAGCCTGGTCGAGCGGCAGCAACGCCTCGAGGCTGCTGCCACCCTGGGCCACACTCAGCGTAAGTGTCCCCCCGGTGGGATCCAGCAGTACCTCCAGCCGGGCCGCGGCCAGCGCACCGCCGGGTGCGCCGCGCGTCGTGACCTGCCCGACCAGCTTCCAGGTGCCGCCATCCGTGCGCTGCGGCTGACCATCGAGGGTCAACCCGACGTTGCGCCAGCCAAGCGCCGGAATGGACACCTTTGCCGCATCAAGATGCAATGCCAGGCGGCCGTCGGCGGCCACCGTCGCGTCCGCGTGGACCTCCGCCAGCTCCACGCCGGGCAAGCTCAGGGTCGCCGCTTGCAGGCGCACGGCCGCTGTCGCTGACGCACAGCTCAGCAACAGGCCTACCGCCACCAGCCAAGGGCGCCAACTTGCCACGATGACCCTTTTCAATGACACTTGCGTGGGATTGTGCCAGCGCGTGGCCGAACGGCAGCTAAGGAAGCGCCGGCGCCACCCGCCGTTGTCGGCATTGCTTCGCGGAACGACGATCGGGGTGACTGCACGTTTCAAAGCGGTGCTACGCCCGATCCACGACGCAGGACACACCGGTGCCGGGCCAGGAACAGCAACGAGCGGCCGGCACCAAACGGAATTCGCCACAGGAGACCGGCGATGGACAAGGAAGCCGGAAGGTATCGCGTATTGCTGGCCGAGGACGACCCGGTCAGCCAGGCGTTTTTGTGTGCAGCGATCCGCGCCAGCGGCGGCGAGCCCACGGCCTGCGCCGACGGACCAACGGCGCTCGCCCGCGCACGTGAAGGCCATTGGCAATTGCTGATCCTGGACCAGCACCTGCCCGGTCTCGACGGGGATGCGTTGCTGGCTGCCCTGCACCGTGACCCGGCGCGCGCCGCCTTTCCGCCCGCGCTTGCCACCACCGCCGATCCCGACAGCGTGCGCGCACGGCTTCTCCGCGCCGGATTCGCCGAAGTGTTGCCCAAGCCGCTGGCGCTGGAGACCCTGCAGGCCGCGTTGCGCCGCCACGGCTGCCGGCCCGCGGCGCTGGACGACGAGGACGCGCTGCGCGCCTGCGGTTCGGCGGCCGCGGTCGAACACCTGCGGCGGCTGTTCGCGGAGCAGGAGCTGCCGCGCGTGCAGCACGAATTCGACCAGCACGGCGACAACCACGCCGCCCTGCGCCCGACCCTGCACCGCCTGCGCGCGTCCTGCGGTTTCTGCGGCGCCGCCGCGCTGGCCGGCGCGGCGGCCACGCTGCACGGAGCGTTGGCGAACCACGCCGACGGCACCCGCCTCGATGCCGCGCTCAAGGCTTTTGCACAGGCGCTGCGCGATACCCGCACCGCGCTTCACGCGCAACTGAACGGCGACGGTGGGGACCTCAGTTGACGCGCGCCGACTCGGCCAGCACCCGCCACGACTCCAGCCCGCGCCGGCCGGCAAGATTGACGATCAGCATCCGCATCAGCCGCCGCAGCGCGGCCAGGTCCTCCGCGCCGGGCGGCGTATCCCCGGCATTCGCGAGCGCCAGCAACGCACTGCCGCGCAGCCGGACCCCCTGCGCGGCAGCACCGGCAGCCACCGGCCCCTGCTCGGGTACATAGTCATACCAGGCAGCCGCGGCGACCGGCGCACCGGTGTCGGCCACGGTATCCAGTTGCATGGCATACCCCAACGCCGTCATGAGGTCGCGTTCAAAACAGCGCAGGCGCCACCCCGGCGCCGGTACTACCGGCAGGTCCGCGAGCAGCGCCGCGTAACGGCCAAACAGCCATGCGTTCGCGTCGTTGCGCGCGGTCAGGCGCACCATCAACTCATTGACATACAGCGCCGACAACAGGCGATCCCCACGCAACGCGCAGGGCAGGCCATCGGGCTCGGCCGCACCCAGCGTTTGCAGTTCGCCGCGGCCGGACCAATCCAGGCGCAGGGCCTGCAAGGGTTCCAGCGCCGAGCGCGACAGGCGCTTGCGTGCGCCGCGCACGCCACGCGCCACCAGCCCGACGCGGCCAAAGTCGCGGGTGAAGGCCTCCACCAGCAGGCTGGTTTCGCGCCAGGCCTGCGTGTGCAACACATAGGCCGGCTGGGCCGTGACCCGCATGACTCACTCGTAACCAAACTGCTTCAGTGCCGCCTCATCGTCGGACCAGCCTGCGCGCACGCGTACCCACAGCTTGAGGAACACCTTGCGTTCGAGCAGTGCCTCGATGCTGCGCCGTGCCGCGCTGCCAATTGCCTTGGCGCGGCGCCCGCCGGCCCCGATCACGATGGCCTTCTGGCCCTCGCGCTCGACCCACACCACCGCGGCGATTTCGGTCACGCCGTCGCGTCGATCCTCGAAGCGCTCGATTTCGACCGTGGTCGCATACGGCAATTCCTCGCCCAACTGGCGCATCACCTGTTCGCGCACCAGCTCGCCCGCAAGAAAGCGCTCGCTGCGGTCGGTGTAGCTGTCGCTGTCATAGCGCGCTGCACCGGCCGGCAGGCGTGCGAGCAGGGCGGCTTCGAGGGCGGGCAGCCCCGAACGCTTGGCCGCACTGACCAGAAACACCTCATCCCAGGTCCGCTCGCGCGCCAGCCCCTCCACGAACGGCAGCAGCCGGGTCTTGTCGGGAACACAGTCGACCTTGTTGACGACGAGCAGGCGCGGAATGCCGCGCTCGGCCAGCGCCGCATACACCGCGGCGTCTTCAGCGTCCCAATGCGCGGCGGCAACCACCTGCGCCGCCACGTCGGCGTCCTGGATTGCCGCGTGCACCGCACGGTTCAGGCTGCGGTTGAGCGCATGCCTGGCGCCACCGCCCAGGCCCGGCGTATCGAGATACAGGATCTGCCCGCCTTCCACGTTGGCGATGCCGAGGATGCGTTGCCGCGTGGTATGCGCCCGCTGGGTCACGATCGACAGGTGGGCCTGGAGCAATGCATTCAACAACGTCGACTTGCCGACGTTGGGACGGCCAACGATGGCGACGCTGCCGCAACGGAAGGTTTGACTTGCCATATGCCTCGGTTCACTGCTGTTGCCAAACGATCCGGCCCCGCAGGGCCGTTCGCCGGATGCCCATCGGTCAGGAATGCTTGCCCACCCGTTCCAGCGCAACCCCGGCGGCCATTTGCTCCGCCGCGCGCCGGCTGCCGCCCTGCCCCTCGAACCGGCCCGGCGGCTGCTCCAGTACGCACGCCACGTCGAACTGCCGCGCGTGTTCTTCACCGGTTTCGGCCACCAATTCATAACGGGGCAGCGGCAAACCATGGCCCTGCAACCACTCCTGCAGACGCGTCTTGGGATCTTTCCGGGCCGGCCCAACCCCGGCCAACGGGCGCGCGAACACCTTGTGCAGCCACGCCTGGCACGCGCTGAAGCCGCCATCACGGTGGATGGCCGCCACCAGCGCCTCGAACGCGTCGGACAGGATCGAGTCGCGCCGGTAACCACCGCTCTTGAGCTCACCGGAGCCCAGTTGCAGCACGTCGCCCAGGTGCAGTTCGCGCGCACGCTCGGCCAGTGCCGGCTCGCTGACCAGCTGCGAACGCAGCCGCGACATCTCACCTTCGCTGGCATCCGGCCGCGCATCAAACAGCATCTCGGCCACCACCAGGTTCACCAGGGCGTCGCCGAGAAATTCCAGGCGCTCGTTGTTCGGGTGCCCCGCACTGCGATGCGTCAGGGCAAGTCGCAGCAGGGATTCGTCGGCGAATCGATAGCCGAGCTTCACGTCACCCCTGCGACTGCAACTTCAGCGGCACCGACTTCTCGAAGTGGATGAGGAAATCGATGTTGTAGAGCCAATGCACCTTCTTGTCATAAACGAGCTTCAACACCGTGCCGCCGTTCGGCACGGTTGCCACCGAAATATTGTTGCCGGCAATGTCGGCGTCGCCGAAATACTGCGTGATCTGCTGGGTCTGCAGCGCACGCTGCACTTCGGGCACGGTCAGGCTGCCGGATGTCGATTGGGTGGCGACCGTACTCAGCGCCTTGGACACGTTCAGGTAGTCCATGTAGGGCGGCACCAGTTTCATCGCGGTATAGACGAAGAACGCGGCAACGATCAGGATGATCACGAATCCGATCAGGGTAATGCCCGATTGACGTTTCATGGAACCGCCCCCAGCTGTCAGGTTGAAAGCCCACTCCGGACCTGCGCGGCGCCGGCCGATTTGCCTGCGCGCGGACAGAATAGCGGAAGTCAGTGCAGCACGGTGCCGATCCGGTGCCAATTGGCAAGGCTGAACCAGATGAAGAACGCCTTGCCGGCCAGGTTTCGTTCTGGCACGAAGCCCCAGAAACGGCTGTCGGCGCTGTCATCGCGGTTGTCGCCCATCGCGAAGTATTCGCCCCTGGGCACCTTCCACTCGCAGCCGCCCTCCGCCACCAGGCTGCCGCCCGAGCCAAAGCAGTTGTAGCTTTCGATGTACCTGAAGTGCAGCGTCTGGTGCTTGACCCCGGCAAGGTCCTCCGCATACAGCATCACCGGCGCCATGTTCGGGTTTTCTTCCATCCGCAGGCTGACCTTGTCCTCGCCGCGGTACGGCCCGACCAGCGTCTGCGGTGCCGGTTTGCCGTTCACATACAGCTGCTCGCCGACCACCTTGATGGTGTCGCCCGGCAGCCCCACGATGCGCTTGATGTAGTCCTCTTTCGGGTTCAACGGATAGCGAAACACCGCGATGTCACCGCGCTTGGGTTCACCGGTATCGAGAACCTTCGTATTGGTGACCGGCAGGCGCAGGCCGTAGGCAAACTTGTTGACCAGCACGAAATCACCGACGCGCAAGGTGGGCATCATCGATCCCGAGGGAATCCGGAACGGCTCCAGCAGGAAGGTGCGGAACACCAGCACCGCCAGGATGACCGGGAAAAACGAGCGCGCGTAGTCGACCAGTACCGGATCGTGCGGCTTCTCGCCCGTAGCCGCGGCGTTGAGCTTGCGCCGGCGTGCAAACGTCAGGCGATCCACCAGCCAGATCACGAAGAACGCGGCGGTGATGAGCACCAGCGCCAGCGCAAAATCGGCGGTCTTGTACCAGGCATACAGGCACGCCGCGACGATGAGTACCAGCGCCACCGTGCTCCAGAAATCTTTCTTCATCCGCGTTCCTTGATGCGCGCGGCAGACGGTGCCGCGGGACTGTGCGTGATCGTCATGCCGGCCAGGGCCGGCAGCCAGTGTCTTTGGTCATCCTGGCGCTGTCGAGGCCGGTTGACCGCTCCGAAGGCCACCCTCCGGGTGGCTTTGCCCCGTTCGCCGGGCAGCAGGCCCCCCTCATTTGTCGGTCCGCAGCACCGCCAGAAATGCTTCCTGCGGAATCTCGACCCGGCCCACCATCTTCATCCGCTTCTTGCCGGCCTTTTGTTTTTCCAGCAGCTTCTTCTTGCGCGAGACGTCGCCGCCGTAGCACTTGGCCAGCACGTTCTTGCGCAACGCCTTGACCGTGGAGCGCGCGATGACCTGACCCCCGATCGCGGCCTGGATGGCTACGTCGAACATCTGCCGCGGAATAAGTTCACGCATCCGCTCGACCAGGTCGCGGCCACGCCGGTCCGCGAGCGCACGATGCACGATCAGGCTGAGTGCATCCACCCGGTCGCCATTGATCAGCACATCCACCCGCACGAACGGACCCGCCTGGAAACGGTCGAAGTGATAGTCCATCGACGCATAGCCGCGGCTGACCGACTTCAGGCGATCAAAGAAATCCAGCACCACCTCGGCCAGCGGCAGTTCGTAGCTCACCCGCACCTGGCTGGCGAGGTACTGGATCGAGCGCTGTACGCCGCGCTTTTCCTCGCACAGGGTGATGACGTTGCCGACGTATTCGGGCGGAGTCAGGATGTCGGCGACGATGATCGGCTCGCGGATTTCGGCCACGCCCGGCGCCGCCGGCAGCTTGGCCGGGTTGTCGAGCGACAGGATGCTGCCATCGGACTGGAGGACTTCGTACACGACGGTCGGCGCGGTCGAGACGAGGTCAAGGTCGTACTCGCGCTCCAGCCGCTCCTGCACAATCTCCATGTGCAGCATGCCAAGAAACCCGCAGCGGAAGCCAAAGCCCATCGCCTCGGATGATTCGGGCTCAAAAAACAGCGCCGCGTCATTCAGGCGCAGCTTGTCCAGCGCCTCGCGCAGGGCCGGAAAGTCCTCCGACGCCACCGGGAACAAACCGGCAAACACCCGCGGCTGCACGTGCCGGAAGCCCGGCAGCGCAGCGGGGGCCGGATCGTTGGCCAAGGTCAGCGTGTCGCCGACCGGCGCGCCGTGGACGTGCTTGATCGACGCGCACACGAAGCCGACTTCACCCGCGCCGAGCTTGCCGGTCTGCGTGCGCTTGGGCGTGAACACGCCGACCTGCTCGACTTCGTGGGCGCGGCCGGTGGACATCACCAGCAGCTTGTCGCGCGGCTTGATCTCGCCCTGCATCACGCGCACCAGCGAGACGACGCCAAGGTAGTTGTCAAACCACGAGTCGATGATGAGCGCTTGCAGCTTGTCGGTATCGCGCGGCCTGGGCGGCGGGATGCGCGCGACGATCGCCTCCAGCACCTCGACCACATTCTCACCGGTCTTGGCGCTGACCGCGACGGCGTCGCCGGCATCAATCCCGATGACCGCCTCGATTTCCGCCTTGACCTTGGGGATGTCGGCCGTCGGCAGGTCGATCTTGTTCAGTACCGGCACGACCTCGAGACCCATTTCGACCGCGGTGTAGCAATTGGCAACCGACTGCGCTTCGACGCCCTGCGCCGCATCCACCACCAGCAGCGCGCCCTCGCACGCGGCCAGCGAACGCGAGACCTCGTAGGAAAAGTCGACGTGCCCGGGGGTGTCGATGAAATTCAGCTCGTAGGTTTTGCCGTCGCGCGCGGTGTAGGGCAGCGACACCGCGCGTGCCTTGATGGTTATGCCGCGCTCGCGCTCGATCGGGTTGTCATCCAGCACCTGTGCTTCCATCTCGCGCGCCGTGAGGCCGCCACAGATCTGGATGATGCGATCGGCAAGGGTCGACTTGCCGTGATCGATGTGGGCGATGATGGAAAAGTTGCGGATCTGTTGCATGGCGGGCGCGACGGTGTGTACGTTGGCGCAAACTGGCGATTATCGCATGGCATCGCCAGAGAGCGGTTCCGCTCGCCTGCGGTGAGCGAGCCCCTTTCTGTTGCGGCAGAAAGGGGCGAAAGACCATTGCGCCGGGCATGACGGTTTCAGCAACTTCCTGTTGCTGAAACTGCCCTTGGCACTCGCCGCACGGCGGCCGCGCCGAACTCGCACATCCCGGTGCTCGAACATCCGGCGCCGGCCCGCGTACCGCAAGAAGCGCAGGGAGTCGCACCGACACGATGTCGGTGCGATCGTCGTGCGTGCGCGCTGGCTCTGGCTACTTTCCCCGAAACGGAAGTAGCTCATCCGCGCAGCGGTCGAAACTGCTCCTACAAAGGGGCTCGCGCGCCGACGGCGCGCGAAACTGCCGCAGAGTTACATCTGCGCGAACTTGAACGTGGCCCCGCTTGGCTCGACCGCAGCCCGCACCGCCGCCTCGTCGGCCTTGTCGCCGATGAACAGCACCACCACGCCCTTGAACGAGCCCTTGGCCGCGTTCTTGAACGCATTTTCCATCAGCATCGCGGTAGTGGCGGACACCGGACCGCCCGCGGCCACCATGTTGCCCGGCAACACCGTCGCGGCGACCACGTCATTGAGCTGGCCCTGGACGCGGCCCACGGTCGCATTGGTGGCGGGGTCCGCCGCTCCCGGCACGAAATACACATACGGCTGGTTGGTGATATCGCCCATGTTGGCTTCAACGATCTGGGTCAGGTACGCCTGCCAGCCCTTGATGTCGGTGGCGCTGCTGGGTCGTTCGGCCTTGGCGGTAGCCGTGGTCTCGCCCTGGTTGCTCTTCTGGCACGCGCTGAGGCTCAAGGTGCCCAGCAATGCGGCGGCTGCGATGAAAAGGAATTTGCGCATGGCAATCACCTCGTTGGCTTGGATGGAACAACTGCAGGGCCGACTTTTCCTCCCGTCTTGCGCCGGCGCTGACGCAAAGCTTGCTGGACAGCCGGATGGACAAAAGCGGAGACGTCACCGCCAAGCAGCGCGATCTCGCGCACCAGCGACGATGAGATGAAGCTCCATTCTTCCGCCGGCGTCAGGAACAGCGTTTCGGCCTGCGGGATCAGGTGCCGGTTCATGCTGGCAAGCTGGAATTCGTACTCGAAATCCGACACCGCGCGCAGGCCACGCAAAATCACGCCAGCGCCGCATTCGGTCACGAAACGGGCCAGCAGGGTATCAAATCCGCGCACTTCGACGTTGGGTATGCCCGTCAACGCCGCGCGTGCCAGTTCGACCCGTTCTTCCAGTTCAAAGCGCGGTGCCTTGCCGCTGGAACGGGCCACCGCGACGATCAGCCGGTCAAACAACGGAGCGGCGCGCGCGACCAGGTCACCGTGACCATTGGTGATTGGATCGAACGTGCCCGGATACACCGCGACGCGTCGATTGGAGCGGATTGGCGTGGCGTCCCCCATGGCCCATTGTGCCATCTTGCGGCGCCACATGGCAGCGCAAACCGGACTCAGGTCACAGCAACGTGAAACAGCGTGCCGCGCACCGCGCCCGTCTCGCGTTGCCGATGGACCCGCCAGTCCGCCGGCGCATCCCATGCCGCGTCAACCCCGGCCTCGACGTATACCCACGCGCCGGCGGCGAGCCAGCCTCCGGCAGCCAGCAACGCGGCCGCCTGCGTCCACACCCCCGCCGCAAATGGCGGATCCACGAACACCACGTCAAACGGCTCCGGGGCCGGCGCGGCAAGCGCGTGCAGCGCGTCCACGCAGCGCACCCTGCCACCGTCCGCGTGAAGGCGCACAAGATCGGACTCGAGCGCGTGCGCCTGGGCGCGGTCGCGCTCGAAAAATACCGCCGCCCGCGCGCCGCGCGACAGCGCTTCCAACCCCAGCGCGCCGCTGCCAGCGAACGCATCGAGTACGCGCGCACCTTCGATCACGGGCGCGAGCCAGTCAAATAGCGTCTGCCGCAGCCGCTGGGGCGTAGGCCGGAGCCCCGGCAGCGCCGGCACCGCCAGCCGTGAGCCACGCCAACGGCCGCCGATGATGTGGACGCAACCCGGTGGCGCCGGGCGCGGCCGGCGCCGGTTCACGCAGCCACCCCCGCTCCGGCGCGGGCGTGCGCCCGCACGCGCACCACGCGCCTGCGGCGCGGCCCCAACGGCGCATGACCGTGCCGGCCCGCGGACGGCTGGCGTTGGAACGGGGGTGTTAGCATTTCATCCACCCACTCCCGCGATTGAATGCATGCCGAGCCTCTGGAACAAGTTCACGAGCCGCCAGCCGCGGCCCGCGCCGCAACCTGCCGCACCGGCCGATGCCCGCCCGGACACCGGGACCGCGGCGATCGGCGCCAGCATAGCGGCGCCCGCGACGGGCGCCGGCATGGTGCGGCCGGAAGCCGCCGATTCCGCCGAGCAGCCGCGGCGCGGCTGGCGTGAGCGCCTGTCCGGAAGCGGCTTCGCACGCGGCCTGACGGCGCTGTTTGCGCGCAACCCCGCCCTTTCGGACGATCTGCTGGACGAGCTGGAAACCACGCTGCTGACCGCCGACGTCGGCGTGACGGCCACCGGTGAACTGATCGATGACCTGCGCCAACGGCTGCACAAGCGCGAGTTTACCGACGCCGCAGCCCTGCGCGATGCCCTGCGTACCCGGCTGCTGGCCTTGCTCGAACCGGTGGCCACGCCGCTCGATGCCGGCGGCCGCAAGCCTTTCATGCTGCTGGTCGTCGGCGTCAACGGCGTGGGCAAGACCACGACCATCGGCAAGCTCGCCCGCGCGTTCCGGCGCGAACAGCGCTCGGTGCTGCTCGCGGCCGGCGACACCTTCCGCGCGGCGGCGGTGGCCCAGTTGCAGGAATGGGGCGACCGGCTTGGCGTCCAGGTCTGCGCGCAGGGCCAGGGCGCGGATTCGGCCAGCGTCATTTTCGATGCCCTGCAGATGGCCATCGCCCATGGCCACGACGTGCTGATCGCGGACACCGCCGGACGCCTGCATACGCGTTCGGGGCTGATGGACGAACTGGCCAAGGTCAAGCGCGTGGTGGCCAAGCTGGCGGCGGACGCACCGCACGAAGTCCTGCTGGTCATCGACGGCACCACCGGCCAGAACGCCATCAACCAGGTGCGCCAGTTCATCGCGGCGGTGGGGGTAACCGGCCTGGCGATCACCAAGCTGGATGGCACCGCCAAGGGCGGCGTCGTGTTCGCACTGGCGCGGGAATTTGCGCTGCCGATCCGCTACGTCGGGCTCGGCGAACGCGCCGAGGATTTGCGCGTATTCGATCCGCGCGCGTTCGTCGACGGGCTGCTGCCCACCGCAAGCTGAGGCCCGCCCGATGCCCCTGCCCGCCCCGTGGCTCCAACACCGCTTGCGCTGGGCCGCACTGGCCGCCGGCGTGGTGGTACTGGCGCTGTTGGCGACACTCGCGTTCCACGTCAACGCACTGCTGCAGCCGCAGCGGTTCACCAGCCTGCTGGAGAGTGACCTCGCGGCGGCCGGGGTAAAACTCGAACTCAACGCCCCCGCGCGGCCGCAACTGTTCCCGCGACCGGGCGTCAGGCTGCAGGGATTCAGCCTGGCCAATGCCGGCGCCGCAACGCCGATCCTCGAGGCCAGCGGCGCGACCATCGTGGTGCCTTGGCGCGCACTGCTGCACGGTGATGTCGCCATCGAGCGGGTCGAAATCGAGGCTCCGCGCATTGATCTTGGCGAACTGAAGGACCTGCTTGCACGGCTTCCGGATCATCGTGGGCCGCCACGGCTGCCAACGATCCTGGCTGGTATCCACCTGAGCCAGGGCACGCTCACCAACGCCGGCAGGCCGCTGCTGTTCGAGGTCAGCCTGGATACCGGCGAACTGGTGCCCGGCCATCCGTTCGCGCTTCACGCGACGGCGCGCACCGCCAACGGGACGCTTCTTCGCGGCAGCCTTGACACCGTCCCCTCGGTCCCGCACGCCGGCACCATCGACTTCGCCCCGACCCGGATCGCCCTCAACCGGCAAGGCGGGCTTGCGCTGCGCCTGGAAGGCGCCGGCCACTGGCGCGGCGGAGAGGATTTTGCGCTGGAGTTGCGCGGCAGCCTGCGGCACGTGGCAGCCAGGGCATCACCCGCAGCAGCCGCCAGCCCCGCGGCCAGCGGCAGCAGCGGCACACCGGCCGCCGCCACGCTCGACCAGGTCGTGCTGAGCGTCAAGCCGGCACGCAGGCGCGTTCGGCTGGCAATTACGCTGCAGATCAGCGGCGCCGACGTCCACGCCGACTTCCAGCTGCAGCCGACCGAGTTCGGCAGCTGGTGGCAACGCTTGCTGGCGGCGTCTCCGGCGCAGCCGCCCGGTCCGCTGCCAATCCACGGACATGCCAGCGTGCAGCATCTCGAGCTCGGGGAGTTCAGGGCCACCGGGCTCAGCATCGACGCCGACGCCGACCTGGCGCCCGCACCCGCTGCCAGCGTGGCCCCCGCGGCAGCGGCCTCGACCGCACACTGAGCCGATGGACGCCTTCGCGCGAGGTCTGCTCGCCTGGTACGGTCAGCACGGGCGTCACCACCTGCCGTGGCAGCAGCCACGGACCGCCTACCGGGTGTGGATCTCCGAGGTCATGCTGCAACAGACCCAGGTTGCGACCGTCATCGCGTACTTCAACCGCTTTGTCGCCGCGGTGCCAGACGTGACCGCGCTTGCAACCGCGCCCGAAGACCGCGTCATGGCGCTGTGGTCGGGGCTGGGCTACTACCGGCGCGCGCGGTACCTGCAGGCGGCGGCAAGGCTGTGCGTGGAGCGCCACCATGGTGAGCTGCCCGACATCTTCGCCGAACTTGCCGCCCTGCCCGGCATCGGCCGCTCGACCGCGGGCGCCATCCTGGCGCTGGCCAGAAACCAGCGCCACGCAATCCTCGATGGCAACGTCAAACGCGTCCTCGCGCGGTTCCACGGCATTCCGGGCTGGCCGGGCGAACCCGCAACCGGACGCGCGCTGTGGGAACGCGCCGAAGCCCACACGCCATCGGTGCAGGTGGCCGACTACACCCAGGCGATCATGGACCTCGGCGCAACGGTCTGCACCCGCGCCCATCCGCGTTGCGATGAATGCCCGCAGGCACGCGACTGCGCCGCCCGTCGCGCTGGCCTGGTCGACGTGATCCCGGCGCCGCGGCCCGCGCGCGCACTGCCCGAGCGGCACTGCGTATTCGTCGTGCTGCGCCAGCGCGACGGCCGGGTACTGTTGCGGCAGCGCCCGGTGCAGGGTGTATGGCCGCGCTTGTGGAGCCTGCCCGAAGCCGCCGACATCGACGCCGCACGGGCGCTGGCCGCGCGCCTGGCGCGCATCGACGGCCACGCGGCTGAATGGATGCCCGCAATCACCCACCGCTTCACGCACTTCAAGCTGTCCGCGACCCCAATGCTGTGGCGCGGCGCGCAGCAACTGCCGCGCGTGGCCGACGCGGCGGACACGCGCTGGTACACGGCCGCCGAGATTGAAAGCCTCGGCATTCCCGCGCCGGTACGCAAATGGCTGCACGCGCAGGCCTGACGCGGTACGCGGCCGCGTAGCAACCCGCGGCCAATCACGTGCCGGCGCTCGCCGCGGCCGCCTTCTGCGCCGCCGCCCGCTTCATTCTCAACTCATCGACCGGCACGATCTTGACGATCCGGCAGCGCTGGCGGGCAAAGGTGATGAAGTCGAGGTTGCGATACAACATGTTGCCCCGCGCCGACAGGCCAATGGCGTTGGCCAGCGCAAGGTTGATGCACGGCGTTTCGACGGTCAGCAGATACATCCGGTTGACGCCAAACCAGATTGCCACCTGGCCGGGGGCCAGATACTGAAAGCCGTCGATCTGAAAGTAATGCACGTGCCCGACCGGCGCCTCCGCGTACTGCCGGTAACGCGCCAGGGCGGCACGCTCGGATGCCGTCTGCTGCGCCCACGCCGGCAGCGCAAGAGCGGCAACCAAAACCACAGCTAAACCCGTGATTTTCCGCACCGCCGCCATCTTGACCTGCCGCATGCCCGCCGTCCGGGTTCTGACTATACTGGACGGGATGGAGCGGCGGCGGCACGTTGATCGACGGCCGGCCACGCCACCATCCCCGCCCACCAGGAGCTGCACCGGCCGTGTCCCGCAACGAGCAGTCTTCCGCCACGCCGCAAGGATCCATCCACCCCACGTCGCGCCTGCCAGCGCCCGTGGAATGGGTTGCACGGCCGCTGGCGCGGCTGTCGGTCAGCCACTTCAACCTGCGCGCAGGCCTTACCAGCGATTGCCTGATCAGCGCGGTGCTGATCGCCGCCGGCGTCTGGTACGGGCACCTGCGGCCTGCCCTGGCGGCGGTCACCGTGCTGTGCGGGCTGTTCGTGTTCACCTTCATCGAATACGCGGCGCACCGCTGGCTGTTTCACGGCAACACCGGGCCCTTCCGGGCCGGGCACGACCATCACCACGTGGATCCGCTCGGTTACGACGCGCTGCCATTTTTCATGCCGCCGCTGCTCATGTGCGTATTGGCGGCGTTGTTTGCGACCGCGCTGCCGGCCGGTTATGCCCTGCTGCTGGCCGGTTCGATCGCCGCCGGCTACGCCGCCTATGGGTTGAGCCACGTCGTGATCCATATCCATCGCTTCAAGAGCCCGCTGTTGCGCCGCTGGGCCGGCTTCCACAACATCCATCATTACCACCCCGACACCAACTTCGGCGTCACGACGGGGTTGTGGGACGTGCTGCTCGGCACCCACTACAAGCGCACGCCGCGGCCGGCCCACCACAAGGCCTGACCCGCGCGGGCCGCCCGCGGCGTCGCGGCAATCCAACCCGCTTCGATGCGACCGTGCACCATACCTGCGCGCTCCGGCCGCGACCGTTTATCATTCGCATTTGCACTGCCGCCGGGGCACCCATGGATCGCCGCGATTTCCTGAAGACCGCCAGCCTGTCCGCGCTGGCTGCCGGGGTGCTGGGGGGCAACGGGGCGCCGGCGGCCACGAGTGGGCGGCAGCAGTCTGCCGCCGCCGCGAGCGCAATCAAGGCGGCCGGCAAGGCCGATTACAGCTTGCACATCGCCACCGGGGTGGTGGAACTCTCGCCAACGCGCTTGGTGTCGACCAGGCTCTACAACGGCGACTTTCCCGGCCCACTGCTGCGCTTCCACGAAGGCAAGCCGGTTACGGTTGATATTTTCAACGACACCGCCCACGACGAGCAGGTGCACTGGCACGGTCAATTCCTGCCCGACCGCGTGGACGGGGCCGACGAGGAACGCACGCCGCCGGTACCCGCGCACGGCCACAAGCGCGAAATATTTGTCCCGCGGCCGGCAGGCTTGCGCTTCTACCACACGCACGTGCGCGCCGGTGCCGATCTGGCGCTGGGCCTGTACAGCGGCCAGGCCGGCCCGGTCTACATCGAGCCCAAGCACTTCCCCGGTGCCTACGACCGCGAGGTGTTCCTGACCTTGAAGGAGTTCCAGCCCTACCTCAACCGGCTCGACGATGACACCCCGTTCATGGAGCCTTCGGGCATGGAAATTCCGCTGGTCACGATTGCCGCCAGGTCCGATCCGCACGCGGGCGCGGTGCCACCGGGCTACGAGCTCGCTTACGAATCCTTCGCCATCAACGGCAAGTCGCTGGGCTTTGGCGAACCCATCCGCGTCAAGCACGGCGAGCGCGTGATGCTGCACATCCTCAACGCCAGCGCGACCGAAAACCGCAGCCTCGCACTGCCTGGCCACACATTCAGGGTGCTGGCGCTGGATGGCAATCCGGTGCCGCATCCCGTCGAGGTGCCGGTACTGTGGCTCGGCGCCGCCGAGCGCGTATCGGCCAGCGTCCAGATGGACCATCCAGGCGTATGGGTACTCGGCGACCTCAACGACGGTGACCGTACCGGCGGCATGGGCATCGTGATCGAGTACGCGGGCACCAGCGGCAAGCCGCAATGGCAGGCGCCACCGGCGTTCAAGTGGGACTACCGGCTGTTCGCCGACCCCCAACGCAAGCCGCAGGCACCAGACGAAGTCATCGACCTGCTCATCAACGCGCGCCAGAGCGCCGCGCACGGCTTTGACCGCTACTACATCAACGGCGTGCCCTACGACTGGAAGACCATGCCGGTGACGCGCAAGCTGAAGCTCGGCAAGCGCTACCGCCTGCGCTTTCGCAACGCCTCCGACGACATCCACCCGCTGCACCTGCACCGGCACACCTTCGAACTGGTGAATCTGCATGGCCACCCGACGGGGGGCGTGATGAAGGACGTGGTGCTGGTGCCGCCGTTCCAGACCACCGAGGTCGATTTCACCGCCGACATGCCCGGCCTCACCCTTTTTCACTGCCACATGCAGGTCCACATGGACTTTGGCTTCATGGCGCTGTTTGAAACCGCCTGAAGGCGCGCCCCGCCGGTGGCTGAAGGCCACCTTGACCGCTACACGCGACGATTACATTTCCGCGCGTAGGCTTGCCGTTCGTCACACGGCAAACGTCAATCGTACGGAGGTAGCAATGAAGAAGCTGCTCGCCATGAGTATCGCCGCAGCATTCGCGGCGGGTATTTCCTGCGCAGCCTTTGCGCAAACCGGCGCCGCCACCGAGACCAGTGTTGCGCACGCGCACGCCCTGATGGCCCAACACGCGACCACGCTGGCCACCGCGCAGGCGCACCTGCACCACGTTGTCAACTGCCTGGTCGGCCCCAAGGGCCAGGGCTTTGACGCCAAGGCCGAGGATCCGTGCAAGGGCCAGGGCAACGGCGCAATCCCGGATTCCACCAGCGACGCGGCCCTGCACACCAAGTTGCAGGCGGCGCTGGCCGACGCACAAAGCGGCTTGAAGTCCACGTCGCTCGCCGCGGCGCAGGCGGATGCCGCCAAGGCTGCGGCCGCGCTGGGCGATACCGCGGCGCAAAAGCCCAAGGGCGGTTACAGCTGGTAATCCGCGGTCGGGGCACGGCCACACCCGGTTGCGCGGCGCGCTGACAGGCGCGTCGCGCCGCCGTTTGCGTGGGCCGAACGCTTACCCGCCCGGCGCGTCAGCCGTGGTTTCATCGCGCAAGCGCCGCCGCAACGACTCCGCGTACGCATCCGCGCGCGCCTTCAAGAGCGGGTCAGCGGATGGCTGGATGCCGGCCGGCAGGATCAGCGGGTCGAAACCGATGTCGCGGCAAACACCCGTGGCCTGCGCGTGAGCGGCCTCGATCACCAAAGTGCCGGCGTCCACATGCTGCCGGTTCGCCGGCCACGCAACGGTCGCGTCGTCGATGGCGTCACCCGGAGCCGCCAGCGTTACGACCAGGTGCCAGCGCAGTGGACCCTGCGCCAGGCGGTGGTGCAGATCCGCGGCAAGGAAGTCCGGCGTGCCCGGCGGGACCTTGCTGCCGTCGGCCGCAACCGTGGGCATCATGCTCCAGCGCACCGCGTGCCTGCCGCCGCGCGCGTCGATGAAATAGAACGCGTCCAGGCTGTTGTAGCCGACGGTGGCGTAACTGGTCGACGGCCTGGCCGACCGATCCCACCGCCGGAACGCATCGGCGCGCGGGTGGGTCTTGAAAAACGCCGCCAGCTTTGCGGGATCGGGATTTCCGGTGGCCGGGTCAGGCTGCTGCGCCTCGAGAAACGTGAGGTTTGCTGCCGGCGTTGCCACCGGAAACGCCGGCACCGCGTTCATTGCCGTGCGCCACTCGCGGCCATCGGCTTGCAGGAAATCCAACGCCATCCCGCGGATCGGCGTCACATCATCCCACGCATACGGATTGGTGCCGGGAATGGAGAAGCGTCCGACCACCGGCGTGCGCTCACCGGGCTGGAACACTTCGGCCACCGAGTAGCGCGCGGCGGCGCCACTGCTCTGGAAATACCCCGAGATGCACACGCCCTGCGCGTGGTTGCGCCGATAGCCGGGAAACACGCCGCCATTTTTCTGGAACTGGTTGACGGTCTGGGCCGCGAGCGTGGGCGCCGCCGCACCGGCCACGCCGCTCGCCAGCACGACCGCCGCGGCCAGCGGCACCAGAACCGCGCCAGCGACGCGGCAACCAACATGCAAACGGGCCCTCATCGATACCTCCTCGACCCCAGCGCTGTGCGTGCCAGTGTACGCCCAGGCCGAAGCGCGGCGGGCCACACGTTACACTTTTCGGCATCCAGCACACAGCGGCTGACGCGGGTCAGGCGTATCCTCACCGCAGCGTACGAAACTAGCGTATCCACGACCAAGGTACAGCCATGACTACCCGTTACACCGGTGTTTCGACCAGCATTCTCGACGCCATCGGCGACACGCCGCTGCTGGACATCGATGGTGTGTTCGCCAAGTGCGAATTCCTGAATCCATCGGGTTCGATCAAGGCGCGCATCGCCAACTACATCATCGAACGCGCCGAACGCGAAGGCACGATCAAGCCGGGCGATACCATCGTCGAAGCCACCAGCGGCAACACGGGCAATGCGTTTTCGCTGGTGGCCGCGGTCAAGGGCTACCGGATGATCGTGGTGATGCCCGAAGGGCTGTCCAGCGAACGCGTCGCGATCTCGCGCGCGTACGGCGCGGAGGTGCTGTTTTGCGGCACCTTCCACGTCAACGACGCGCTCGAACGCGCGCGCCAGCTCGGCAAGCAACCAGGGTTTTTCTTTCCCGGCCAGTTCGAGAACGAATGGAACGTCGAGGAAAACCGTGAACTGCTGGGCCCGGAGATCCTGGCCCAGTTGAACGGCCGCATCCCCGACGCGTTCGTGCATGGGGTCGGCACGGGCGGTACCCTGATTGGCGTTGGCCAGGCGTTCCGCAAGGTCAACCCCAACGTGCGCCTGTTCGCGATGGAGCCGTCCGAATCGCGCACGATCCTGTGCGGTGAAGTCGCGCTGCACCAGATCGAGGGCATCTCCGATGGTTTCGTGCCGGGCATCTTTGCGCACCACCGCGACCTCGTAAAGGACACCACCAGCGTGGCCAGCGCGGAGGCGGTGGCTGAAATGCGCAAGCTGGCGCGCACCCGCGGACTCTTCTGCGGGCCCAGCTCGGGCGCCCACATCATCGCCGCGCAACGCATCCGCCAGCAGTTCCCCGAGCTCAAGACCGTGGTCACGATCCTGGACGACGAGGGTGAGAAATACCTGCACGATTTCTTCATGCACCCGGCGCCGGGCACCGACAAACCCGTACCGTTCCATTGACCCGGCCATGCTGATCTACGATGCCCTAAGCCCCGCACCGCGCGCCCTGCGGATGTACCTTGCGGAAAAGGCGCTGGTGTTGCCGCTGCAGCAGGTCAACGTGTTCACCGGCGAAAACCGCGAGGCGCCCTACCTCGCGCACAACCCGGCCGGGCAAACGCCCGCGCTGCTGCTGGACGATGGAACCTGCATCGCCGAGTCGGTGGCGATCATGGAATACCTTGAAGAACTGCACCCCGATCCGCCCCTCATTGGCGCCACGCCGCGCGAGCGGGCGCAGACGCGCCAGTGGCAACGCCGGGTGGAGCTCAACATCACGGAGAACATCCACAACGCCTACCACTACGCCGAAGGGCTCGCGCGCTTCCGCGGCCGCATCCCGGTCGAACCCGGCGCGGCCGACGGCCTCAAGCGCATTGCCCAGGACCGCATCGCGTGGCTGGACCGCATGCTGACCGGACACACTTTCATTGCGGGTGACCGCTTTTCCATTGCCGACGTCTGGTTGTACGCGTGGCTGGACTTTGCCCAGTCGGTGGGTCAGCCGTTCGATCCGCAGCTTGCCAACATCGCGCCCTGGTTCGCGCGCATCGCCGCGCGGCCTGCGGCCGCCGCCAGCCTGCACGCCACCTGCAAACCGGGCGGCGTACGCGGCTGACGCCAGTGCCGGACCGGCGCCGCGCCGATGCGCGCGCCATGGATTGAAGGGTTGTGTACCGGCAACCCAAACACCATTTGTGTCGACAACCACGGAGAAACCGCATGACCCAACGCATGAACTACACCCAGGCCTCGCCCGACGGCTTCAAGGCCATCTACGGCCTGCAGCAATACGTCGACGCCTGCGGGCTTGAGCACCCGCTGCTGGAACTGGTGAAGATGCGCGCCTCGCAGATCAACGGCTGCGCGTATTGCCTTGACATGCATTCCAAGGATGCCCGCGCCGCCGGCGAGACCGAGCAGCGCCTGTACCTCTTGAACGCCTGGCGCGAGTCACCGTTCTATTCCGAGCGCGAGCGCGCGGCGCTGGCGTGGACCGAAGCCCTGACCCGGATCGCGGACGGCCCGGTATCCGACGAGCTCTACGCCGAGGCCCGCACGCAGTTCAGCGAAAAGGAACTGGCGGACCTTTCCTTTGCGGTCATCGCCATCAACGGCTGGAACCGCCTCGCCATCCCGTTCCGTTCCGAACCCGGCCACTATCAGCCGGGCCAGCACAAGAAGACGGCCTGACGCCCAAGTACCATTGACGCCGCAGCGCGGCCGGGCAGGTTGTGCCGTGCGGGCCGGAACCCGCGCGGCGCACGCGTTGTCTGGATAGCATCAATCCATGACGGCCCGGCTAGGCAATACGCACCAACCCCTGTCCCGGCCGCACCCAAAATCCCGATCCGCCGGGGCCGCCCGCGTAGCCGCCCCGCGCGCGGGAGGATTGGCTACTATCCGTATTGGAAGGCGCCATCCGCCGCCACCGTGCAAGGGCAAGCCATCGTGCCGCAAACCAGACGTGTCAAAAAACCTTCGGGCGCCCCCGCCTTGTTGCAACCGGCAGCGGGGGCCACTGAAACCTGCGTGCTGGTATTGCAGGGCGGCGGCGCGCTCGGGGCCTACCAGGCCGGCGTGTGCGAACAGTTGAACACCCACGGCTTTCGGCCCCATTGGGTCGCGGGCGTGTCGATCGGCGCCATCAATGCGGCGATCATCGCCGGCAATCCGCCCGAGCGGCGGGTACAGCGCCTGCACGAGTTCTGGGAGCTCATCACTTCGGGCATGCAGTGGTTCACGCTGCCGGAAGCCTATGGCGGCGAGGTGCGCGAGGCGGTCAACGAATCGCGCGCGGCGTGGGTTGCCGCCGTCGGTGCCCAGGGATTTTTCGAACCCCGCTTCCCGCCTGGCCCATTGCAGCGGTCGGGCACACCGGGCGCACTCAGTTACTACGACACCGCGCCGCTCAGGCAAACCCTCGAGCGGCTGGTGGACTTCGACCTCATCAACACCCGGGATGCCAAGCGCAAGGTGCGCCTGTCCGTCGGCGCGGTCAACGTCGCGACCGGCAATTACCACTACTTCGATTCGGGGAAGCCCGCCGAGTGTGGTCCGATCGACGCCCGCCACATCATGGCCAGCGGCGCCCTGCCGCCGGGCTTCCCGCCGGTTGAAATCGACGGCGAGTACTACTGGGACGGCGGTGTCGTTTCCAACACCCCGCTGCAGTATGTGCTGGCGCAGCCGTATCCGGACGACATGCTGGTGATCCAGGTCGACCTTTTCAGTGCCCGCGGCCCGCTGCCTCAAAACCTCAACGAGGTCGCCGAGCGCGTCAAGGACATCCGCTATTCCAGCCGCACCCGCCTCAATACCGACCGCGTCCGGCAGCTGCACGAACTGGGTGAAGCGGCGCGCCGGTTCGCGGCCAGGCTGCCGCCCGCACTGCAACAGGACCCGGACCTCGCCAAGCTGACCGCACTGTGCGCGCCCGGCGCCTTGACGATCATGCACCTGATCTACCGCAGCGCGCACCACGAGAGCCAATCCAAGGACTACGAGTTCTCGCGGCAGTCGATGCTGGAGCGCTGGCAAAAGGGCATGGCGGACATGCGCACCAGCCTCGAGCACCCGCGTTGCTACGGACGCTCGCGCACGCCCGGCAGCATCACGGTGCTCGACCTGACCCCCAAGCCACACTCCCGCAAGTCGCCGAAGGAAACCGCATGAAAATTGAAGACGTACGCAAGACCGCCTATTCGATGCCGTTGACCAGCCCGAGCTACCCGCGCGGACCGTACCGCTTCATCAATCGCGAATTCATGAACATCGTGTACCGCACCGACCCCGACGCGCTGCGCGCGGTGGTGCCCGAACCGCTGACCTTCGACGAGCCGCTGGTGAAGTTCGAGTTCATCCGCATGCCCGATTCAACCGGCTTTGGCGACTACACCGAAGCAGGACAGGTGATCCCGGTGAAATTCAACGGCGTCGCGGGCGGCTATTCGCACGCAATGTTCCTGAACGACGAGGCACCGATCGCGGGCGGGCGCGAAATCTGGGGCTTTCCAAAGAAGCTCGCCAACCCGACGCTCAAGGTCGAAGCCGACACCCTGGTCGGCAAACTCGACTACGGTTCGATCCGGATCGCGACCGCGACCATGGGCTACAAGTACACGAACCTCGACCTTGGCAAAATGCAAAAAGCCGTCGAAGCGCCGAGTTTCCTGTTGAAGATCATTCCGCACGTGGACGGCACGCCGCGCATCTGCGAACTGGTGCAGTACGAATGCAGCGAGGTGGCGGTCAAGGGCGCATGGAGCGGCCCGGCGGCGTTGCAATTGTTCGAGCACGCGCTGGCGCCCGTCGCGCGGCTGCCGGTACGCGAGGTCGTGTCCGCATCGCACATCGTCACCGACCTGACGCTTGGCCTCGGACACGTCGTCTACGACTATCTCGCCCGGTAAGCACCCGCACCGCAACTTCGCAACCCCCCATTCGCACAACTGGAGACACCCACATGCAACTCAAGGACAAGGTCGCAATCGTCACCGGCTCGGCCAGCGGCATCGGCAAGGCCATCGCCACGCTGTACGCGAAGGAAGGCGCCAGGGTCGTGATCGCCGACCTCAACAAGGAAGCCGCGGAGGTCACCGCGAAGGCGTTGCGTGACGCCGGCGGCCAGGCCATGAGCGTCGCGATGGACGTCACCGACGAGACCGCGGTCAACGCGGGCGTCGCCGAAGCCGTGAAGGCCTGGGGCACGGTCGATGTGCTGGTCAGCAATGCCGGCATCCAGATCGTGCACCCGCTCGAGGAGTTCCCGTTCGCGCAGTGGAAGAAACTGCTCGCGATCCATCTTGATGGCGCGTTCCTCACCACCAAGGCCTGCCTGCCGCATATGTACCAGCAGGGCAGCGGCAGCGTGATCTACATGGGTTCGGTGCATTCCAAGGAAGCCTCGAAGCTCAAGGCGCCGTACGTCACCGCCAAGCACGGACTGATCGGGCTTGCCAAGGTGGTGGCCAAGGAAGGTGCCGCGCACGGCGTACGCGCCAACGTCATCTGCCCCGGCTTTGTACGCACGCCGCTGGTCGACAAGCAGATCCCCGAGCAGGCGGCTGAGCTGCACATCAGCGAAGCCGACGTCATCAAGAACGTGATGCTGAAGGACACGGTGGACGGACAGTTCACCACGGTCGATGACATCGCGCGCGTCGCGCTGTTCTTCGCCGCGTTCCCGACCAACGCCCTGACCGGCCAGTCGCTGGTCGCAAGCCACGGCTGGTTCATGCAGTAAACCCGACGCGGCGCCGGCGACTGGCAGCAGCGGCACCGGCGCCGCGCCCGGCTGCAACGCATGTCCGCGGCCGGCCGCAACGCAGCGCAGGGGGAAGTCGACCCGGCCGGCCGCCGGCGAGAACTCGTACGTGGACGCCACCCATGGCGGCGCCACACCCAAAGCCTGTGTGAAGGGCGATTCCATCCCGCCAGCATGCGCGCGCCGCTGAACCCGGCCGTTGTACATCCGCTACACCCCGATGCGATGTCCGGATTGGCCCACAGACTTGCTACCCACTCCTGGTGTGGCAACAGTGGGTGAGTCACGCGTTAATCGGCTAGGCTCATTGCACGAATCCGATCGGCTTGTGGGCATCCGGCTTGTAGCGGCACTCGGTCGCGAGTGCATCGAGCAACATGTCCACGGTCAGCGGGCCATCCACGCAGCGTAGGCGGCGCAGCACGGCCACGGCGTCCCCCGGCGTCACGCCGTCCAGCGACTTCGCGCGATCGATCCAGGCGCGCCCGGCGCCGGTCAGCTTGATCGCCTTCAGGCAATCGTCCACCAGTCGCACGCGTTGTTCGGGGCGTAGCGGCTGGAACGCAGCCTTGAAGTCAAACCGCCGCAAGGCCGCCGGGTCAAGATCGTCCAAACGATTGGTCGTGCACACGAGTATGCCTTCGAAGGCTTCCATCTGGGTCAGGAACTCGTTGACGATGGTTGCCGACCACTCGGTTGCAAGGCGGTCGCGATCGCGCAGGAAACTGTCGACCTCGTCGATCAGCAGGACGCTCCCTTCGCGCCGTGCTTCGTCGAACATCTCGCGAAGGTTCCCCTCGGTCTCACCCACCCACTTCGAGAGCAACGAGGACGCCGGGCGCCGCAGCAACGGCTTGTCGAGCCGCTCCGCCAGGGCCTTGGCCAACGCGCTCTTGCCGGTGCCGGGCGCGCCGTGGAGGAGGATGCGAATGCCGAACGCCGAGGTCCTGGCGAGCGAACGTAGAAGATCATCCATCGGTGGATCCGTATTCAAGAGAGCCGGATCGTGCGCGAGCAGCCCCGCATGGCGCTGTGGCCCCACCGGCGCATCGATCGCCCTCAGATACTGGGTGGAGAGCATGTGCAGGTTGTCCCGGACGAGCCCCGTGTCCGCCCCTCCGCCCACGGCGGCTACACGCGCGATGCGGTCGATCACGGCGGTAGTCAGGCGGTGATCGCGGCCATACTCTTGGATCTCGCGATCGCTCAATGCGCCCGGTGGCAATGCCACCCGCAACATGGCTGCGCGGGCCCGCGCGGGCAAGTCGGGTACGTGCAGAATGATGTCGAAGCGGCGCAGGAACGCCGGATCGATGTGCTCGGTGTAGTTGCTGATCCAGATGGTTGGCGTGGCATTGTGCTCAAGTTGCTCGTTGAGCGCAGCCTTGGTCGGCACGCGTTCCGGATTGCTCGAGGGCACGGGAAACAGGTCGTCGGCCTCATCGATCAAGACGATTCCGTTGCCGGTTGCCCGCACGAGCTTCTGCACCTGATCCAACCGGCACAGGCGTTCGCGCGGCGTAAGCGGCGCGGAGTCATCGCACGCGCCCTCCGCCGCGTAAAGCGGGCAGCGCAGTGCATCGGCATAGGCGGCAGCAAGCTCGGACTTGCCGCAACCCGGCGCCCCCCACAACAGGATGTTTCTGCCAACCTCCCGCGACCCCAGCGCCGCGTCAAGGTACGCGGTGGCTAGCCGGATCTCCTTTGTGAGATGCGGATAGGCCTCGAGATCAAGGTGCGCCGCACGTACCGGCGGCAACAGCTCTGCGAGCAGCGCCACGCCCGATTCGTGCGGCGTCATCAACGGGCTCAAGAGGCCGGGCAGCAGCTGAACCCGCTCGGCGAGCGGGCCCAGCACGCCGTGCGCCACGCTGATGAGCCCGCTCCGCAGCAAGGCGCTGGATTCGGCCAGGGCGCGCGTCACCTCCCCCGGCGCCGCGTCGAACAGATCCGCGAGCTTGCGATGGAATACGAAATCGGGGCACACATCGACGTATCGCGCCGCGAGCACGAAGAACCCCGGGTGCGAGTGCAGCATCGCACGAAACGCAATGACGGCCAGCTCGACTTCGTTGAGGCCAAGCGGGGCCTGCAACAGCTCAAGGTTGGTGTCGAGCACGGAGCCAGGTTCATTGTGCTCCAGCGTGCGGCGCCGGGCAGCGAGCGCACGAACGACTTGATCCGCTTGCGGAGGGTCAATGTCACCTGCCGGCAGTGGCACATCCAGAAAGCGCGTGATCTCATACCGTTCGCTCGCGTCACACGTGTTGAGCAGCAATGCGGGCTGCGCCCCAAGCATCTGGATCCCCCATCGGAGGGGACGGCTGCCCCATGGGCTGGCAACGGGCACATGAGCGAGATGGAGCCGCTTTGTCATCGTTTGCATAGGTTTTTCGCCAATAAGGAGGGGGTCAGGGGGCGGTGTGTGCGAGCGCGTTCACGGCGTGGCCATTGAGCGCGTTCACGACGCCGAGGCCGCGTGCCAGATCGCGTAGTGCGGCTTGGAGCCGGGCCTGGCGTTCCGACTCGCGGCGCCGGAAGTAGGCGCGCTGCGTCGCCGATAGGGACTTCACAAACTCCGCGCCGTTTGCCGGGGCGAGATGGCCGCGGCGTGGGATAGGTGAAACCGAGGTTGGCTTGCTCATGGTGGATCTCCTTCACTGATGGACGGGTAGCAAACAGGCTGGCGTCTCCGCCACAGGCCTGGGCGTACGGGGGCTGCATCGTGGCGCCACCCGACAACGTTGGCGGTTGCGCGCGCCCGACGGCTCCCGCAGCGGCTAGGCGCGGCGCCGCCTATGCGTACGCCAGTAGGCGCGAAGGCGCGCGTGACGCGCCACCAGTTGCCGTACGGTCGGCTCGAGTTGTCGCAACAACGCAAGGTCGATGTCCATGGGCAGGCGGCGCCAGGACGCGCTACCGTCGCTTGCGCTGCCCGGGGCGTCCGGTGCAAACGCGCCGACGAAGCAATGGCTAGGCAGCTCGTAAATCGCAACGCCAGGATCCTTGATCGAGCCGTGGGCAAGAAACAACCAGCTTGCGAGCTGGAATGTGAGAAGCAATTTGTGGTTCATGGATGAGATGTCTTCGATGGATGGAATTTGGACGCGCGCGGCGCGCCAGTCACGCGCCGGCTAGTTGACGAGGTAGTCACTATCGAAGCCGTCCGCACGGCGGATATGCCGGTCGTTGACTTTCCGCGCCCCACCCTTCGTTCTGAGGTTTCGCAGCTCCTGATATCTTGCCTCGCAGGCGCGCAGCACCTGGGGCGCCAGCGCGCGGAGCAAAGTAAGATCTGTCGCCGGACCGATCTCCGACCAGACGCCGCTGGTCACTCTGTGCTGCTGCCGGTCGACAATCGGATCGAATGCGACGAGGAATGCCTGGTCGCGGGCCCCGTGGATGCGCACGCACGCGCGGCCCGGAAGCGTGTAGCCGACGAATGCTTCGCCGTTTACGGCAAACGCGAATGGATCAGCCATGTTGATTCTCCTGTTTAGCTCTTTGGCGGTGTGCCGGGCGAGCAAGTCGGAATAAAGCGCCCACAAAAAACCCGCGACCGCGGGCTCTTGCGTTCCCTTTGGTTGCCTGTCTCGGCCGCATCTTTTGTCCACCTTGTGTGGGTACACAGGTTGGCATGGGCGACGCCCAACTCTTGATGCAGTCAGAAGTATAGACGTCTAAATAAATTACGTCAACTGGCCCAGGCTGTCGGTCAGGTAGTGAGGAGGCCCTGCAAATTCGGACAGTGATACAAGTGGGCGAGTGGCCAGCGGGCGATACAAGATGGCCTCGTCACGAGGCTTAAACGACGCGCAGGAGGCCCCGCCGGAATCACGCTCCGGTGTTCAGAGCGTGTAGGCAATTTCGTGTTTTGGTGGTGTCCGAAAGCTGGCGGAAATTATCCGATGCGCACCCCCACCGGCATCGCGGCAAGGCGCGCCGGCGGTGCAATCACTGGTGTCGGCCAGGCTGTTGCCGCCACAACCTGTCAGTAGCATCAACACGAGCATCGTCAGGCCGTACGCTACGCAGTGACGCGGGATGTGCGGGGCGATGCAGTGGCTGGGATCCATGTTTCGCGCATGATGCTCTCCTCAAAATTGTGGTGCCCGGGCGTTTTTGCGGTGGCGGGCGCCACAAGCTCAATTCGCTTTCTTCATCGTGCCCCACGGCGTGTCGAGCGAGCCGTCCTTGTTCCGCGTCAACACCAGGTTGCCTTCCGGAGACTTCAGCACGACCTTGTCGCGGTCGGTGCTGTAATCCAGTTGGCGGGTGATGCCCATCAGGGTGGCGTAGGCCTTGCCCGACTCGAACTTGATCGAGCCGAAGCCGCCTTCGTAGGTGCCGCTCACGCCGCCGCTGCAGGCAACCAGCAGCAGCGTGGCGAGCAGGGGAGCGAGCCATCGGATGCGGAGGTTCATGACGATTCTCCTGTTGTGATGAAACGGGGTTTGCACCATCGCACGGTCACGCCGCGCGCAGGCCGCGCTTGACGCCGAGCACGGCCAGCACGATCGCGGTGGCCAGCGAGAGGTAGAAACCGAAGCCGAAGCCGAACAGGTCGCCCACGTCCTGACCGAACTGGCTACCGATGGAGTGGAGGGTGTGCAGCACCGAGAAGATGGCCCACAGCACCGCGATCAGCGGCACCAGCAGCGCGAACCACGCGCGCCGGTCGCGCCAGAACAGCGGCAGCGCGATGCTGGCGTAGCCGAGCAACAGCAAAACCTTGATCATGCCGCCGCCGCTGGTACCGAATCGGCTCATCGCGCTGGCGATGTCGAACAGGGACTTGCCCATGCTCTGTCCCAGCATCGACATCGAGATCGCGTTGAACGCGAGCGTGCCGATCAGGAACAGCACCCAGGTGCCCAGCATCAGCTTGCCGTAGCGTTCGATGATCGCGTTGGCCGTGATGGCGCCGTCCGCCGGGGCACCGTGCGCTGCGGCGCCCGACGATGCGCTGCCGAGCGGCGTCGCGGCAGCACCCGCCGCCGCGCCGGCGGAAACGGGAATCGATGCCCGCAGCTTGTCCCATGACGCGCCGAGTTTGCCGCCGAATTCCGCCGCCCTTTCCTTCAGCAGCACGTCGTCGCCCACCGTCGTGATCGCGCTGACGGCATCGCCGTCGAAGGTGATGTCGACGGTCTTGTTGACCGCTGGCGCGCTGTCACCGCGCCAGGCGGTGAGCACGAACGGATATTGCCTGCCTTCGGCCACGATCGTGCCGCTGCCATCGGCGCCGTTGTATTGGATGATCCTGCCTCGCATGACGTGTACTCCTGGTGGTGGTCGGACGGGTGTCGTGTGTGCGTCAGTAGCGGTAACAACCGGCGAGCGCGGCCCGGGTCGCTGCCGTCGAGTTCTCGAGGGAAATTTCGCCCTCCGTCGCGCCGTTGATGCGCAGGTACGATTCGGTGGCGAGCTGTGCGAGGGAGCGCGTGGTTGCGTTGCTGCCACGATGCGCGAGCCACTCGGGCAGGTCCGAACGCGACAGGTTCGCCACCCACAGGCTTTGGTTGTAGGTATTGCGCTGCATCGGCACGTTCACGGTCCAGCCGCGAAAGACGAACGTCAGCGTGACCTGGCCGGTGGAAAGCGGCATTTTGGTCACTATCGCCAGCAGCGGCGTGCCCTGCTCGCAGAACACCAGCAGGTTCTTGATCCGCGAGTCGACCGGTGTCGCCACCGCCATCAGCGGACGGCCCGGCGCCTGCGCCGTCTTCCACCGTTCCGCGTTGGACTTCGGCAAATCGGCCCTGGGGATGGCGTAGTCCTTGCCGTTCCAGATCCAGATCGGGCTGTCGCCGAATTGGAGGTCGCGCATGCCGTGGTGTTCGCTGGCGAGCACGGTGATTTCGCCGTAGAAATTCGGAAGGTCGTCGATCGCCTTGCTGGCATAGCCGTGCGCGGTCGCCAGGATGATCACGCCGCTGCAACCCGCCGAACCACAGAAAGCACCGTCGGTGTACTGGACGAGGAGGTCGGGGCGCCCGTCGCCATTCAGATCGGCTTGCGCCATGTCCCAACCGTCTTTTTGCGGATGATTGAAGTCGGCGATGTCGCTGGCCGCCGCGTGCCGGATCGCGGCGTTCTGGGCCGGGGTCGGCTTGATGGCGTCCTTGTCGAAGTTGATCCGCAAGGGCTTCCCCGTCGCGCGTGGTGCTGCGCTGGCGGTCCTGGTGCCCGGCGGCACCGCGTGCAGGCGTACGCTGCGCGGTTCCGCGAGATTCCGTGGCGGCTGTTGCGGGAAGCCCATGTCGGCGCGCACCGCCCACTCACGCAGGGCGCGCGGGAGCGCGTTCCAGTCGGGCCTGGACGCGTTCGCGTCCGCAAGCACGTAGATGTCGATGCGCCCGCCAGCGTGGATGGCCGCGATCACGGTGCCGGACGCAAGATCGACGTCCAGCATCGCGTCCTGCTCGGTACCCATGTGCGGCGCGTTGCCGGCGAGCACGAGATGGCATCCAGCGAGCGCGATCGGCCCGGACACGTCGAGGTTGCGCTTGAGGTGCAGGCGCTCGTTCCCGGGCAGGCGTGCAAGGGTTGCAGCAAGCGCCGGCGCATCCAGCAGGCCGTGGTCGGCAAGATACTGGCCGGCATAAGGTTGGAGCATGGAAAGCTTGCCGGCGCATGCGGCCGATGCCGCGGCGGGCAGCAACCCCGCCAGCAACACCGCGACGAGGGCGCCACGAAGAATGCCTGCCCTGAAGGCGAGGCTGCCTTTCATGTCGACGATCCCCTGGCCGGATTCAATGCTGCTTGCCCCTGCAACGCGCATACGGCGAGCCGTGCACCAGTGCGGCCTGCAGGGCGTTCAGGGACTGGCCAGGCCCGAGGTTCGAGTCGAACGCCAGCGTGCCGGGCTTTTCATCCGGATTGACCGTCATTCCCACGCGCCCGAAGTCGCCGTCGCTTACGGGGAACGGAGTGTGTAAGCAATTTTGTGTCATGAGCCATACGCTGCCCGGAACGGGCGAAGGAGTGATGTATGGCAATGCGCGTGTACGGCTCGAAGTTTGATGCTGAGCTGCTGGATCGGTTGTT
>SCQU01000027.1 GCA_004299555.1 Rhodanobacteraceae bacterium | reverse complement strand
CATGGTGGGGCCTCCTCTGGCTTCGTAACCCAAAGGAAACGACCACGCCATGCGTGCACTGTTCCGCAATCACCACCCAAGATGCTGATTGCAGGGAACTATTCGTGGGGAAACCTCAGGGCCTGACCCGAAAACGAAACGGCGGAGCGGCAGGTGAACGGCCGCGGCGTATTGCCGCCAACGTGTGCCGCGTGGCTTGCGGGCGCCCTGGTTTTGATCGTTATCCCGGAATCGCGAAGCGATATCCGGGAGCGGTTTGTTCTGGACACGCGCCCGCAAGCGGGAAATGCCGCGGGCCGGTCGACTCGGGCCATCCCTGGCGCTCGCGCTGCGTGCTGCCTGCGGCATTCGCGTTTGCGGTCCTCAAACGCAGCCGGGCCACCGCGACAAGACCGCGGTGGCCCGGAATGAGCAGCAAAATCAGGGTCCCTAGCGGGATGATGCGGCCGGCGCGGGTGTGGCGGTTGGCGTCATCGTGTGGCGCATGTGCGCTTTGCGCCACCCCTCCTGCTTGGCTTCGCGTTGCTGCTTGAGGCTTGCCAGCTGGGTGCGCTGGGCCGGCGTCAGCACGTTGTAGATCTTGCTGCGCAGGTCCGCTTCGCGCAGTACCCGCGCATGCACGGCAGTGGACTCGGCTTGTGCCAGCGCGTTGGCTGCGGTCTGGTAATCCGCGCTGCCGGGGGTCGCGCGCTCGAACGCGATGCGCTGCTCGCGCAAGGCCTGCATGGCCGGGCGTGCAGCCGCGAAACTTTGCTGCTGGAGCTCGCGAATGCTGGCGTGTTGGGCTTCGGTAAGGTTCAACTGGTCGAGCAGCCCCATCCGGTGGCCGCGCATGTGCTCGCCGCCATGGTGCATCGATTGTGCCGAAGACCCCGTGCTTGCGCTGTTGGCGGGCGCCGGGGTCGCCGCAAAGGCCAGCGGGGCGCAGGCAAGCAACGCGGCGAATAGTGCCGTGCGGGTTGGGAATGTACGCATCGTATGCATCCTCACAAGGAACGAAGCTTGATGATGACGGGTCGGCGTGGGGCGTTCGCTAAAATTGCGTGATCGCGGTCCGGGTCATATGGGGTCGAGTCAGCTTCGTGCATGCCGCCTGAATCAGGTCCATTCGCGTATCAACGCGGTCGTGCCCTGCGCGTTGGTAGGCGCAGGGGCCAACGAGGAGACGTGCATGCAACGCAAATGCGGGTGGTGGCTGTCAGGTCTGGTGCTGCTGGGTTGCGGCACGCTGGGCGGCTGCATCGTCGCACCGCCGCGTGCTCGCGTGGCCGTGGTGGCGCCGGCTGCGGTGTGGGTGCCGGGGCACTGGGCGCGCGGCGGTGTCTGGATTGGCGGGCACTGGCGCGGGCGCTGATGCGGCATGCGGGTGCGGTGCGGCGGCTATCATGAGGCATGATCGCCGCGCCCAGCACCGGGAGTACCCCGCCTGATTTTGTCCATCGCGGCACGGCGGCGTTTCATCGCATCAACCTGGCGCTGTTTGCGGCCGGACTGGCGACCTTCGGGCTGCTGTATTGCGTACAGCCGCTGCTGCCCGAGTTCACGCGCGATTATGGCGTCAACGAAGCCGTCAGCGCGCTGTCGTTGTCGCTGACCACGGGCGTGCTCGCGGTCGCGATGCTGTTTGCCGGCGCGGTGTCGGACGCCATCGGCCGCAAGCCGGTCATGGTCGGTTCGCTGGCGGCGTCTGCGCTGCTGACGCTGCTGTCGGTGTGGATGCCCAACTGGACCTCGTTCCTGGTGGTGCGCGCACTGCTGGGGCTGGCGCTGAGCGGCCTGCCTGCCGTTGCGATGACCTACCTTGCCGAAGAGATGGATATCGCATCGATCGGGCTCGGCATGGGGCTCTACATCAGCGGCAACGCGATTGGCGGCATGAGCGGTCGGCTCATTACCGGTGTGCTGACCGATTTTGCGGGCTGGCGCGCCGGCGTCATCGTGGTCGCGTTGCTTGGCGCCGGGTGCGCGCTGGCGTTCTGGCGTCTGCTGCCGCCGTCACGCCACTTCGTGCCGCAGCCTTTGAGCCGGCGCGCCCTGGCGCAACGCTTCGGAGTGATTTTCCATGATCGGGGTTTGCCGTGGCTGTTTGCGGAAGGCTTCCTGTTGCTGGGTGCGTTCGTCACCGTCTACAACTACATCGGCTATCGCCTGCTGGCTCCGCCGTACAACCTCAGCCAGGCCGTCGTTGGCGCGATCTTCGTGATTTACCTGATCGGTACCTTCAGCTCACCGTGGGTTGGTCATCTGGCAGGGCGATTGGGACGCCGCAAGGTGCTGTGGTCGATGCTGGCACTGCTGCTGGCCGGTACCGCACTGACGCTGCTGTCGCCCCTGTGGGCGATCCTCCTTGGCGTCATCGTGCTGACCTTCGGTTTTTTTGGCGGGCACTCGGTGGTCAGCAGCTGGGTGGGACGGCGTGCGGGGCCGGCCAAGGCGCATGCGGCGTCGTTGTACCTGTTTTGCTATTACATGGGGTCGAGCATTGCGGGTGCGTGTGGTGGTTTGTTCTACGCGGCGGACGGCTGGAACGGCGTGGTGTGGTTTGTCGGCGCCATGGCGCTGGCCGGGCTGGCGATCGCGCTCGGCTTGTACCGCCTGCCGCCACTGCCACAGAACACCGTCACCCCGCCGACACCGATGTCGCGCGGCGCGATGCCGTGATAAACCTTCGAATGACCTGCTGCGCTCGGCAGTTTGCGTGTCGGTGGCGCTCGACTGCGGAGGCACGATGCCGGAGCGAACATTCCCCAAGCGAATGACCCGAAGGGCGAGCCGCCGGGGCGGCGAGTCCATGCTCGCGTACTTCGTGTACGCTTCCGCTTCCTCCGTTCCGGCGTCCCGCCACCTGCCATCGCTCGCGATGGTTCTTCGAAGGTGTCCGGGGTCAGCGTCGACACGCGGAGGCGGTTGGCGCGTGCAAGCCGGCGATGGGCCATGGCGACACCTTGCCGTCCGGCAGGTGGACCGCGTCGATCCGGTTGCCGTTGCCTTCGGCCACGAGCAGCACGTCGGCCGCCAACGGCGCGATCGCCAGCGGGCGATCAAGCAGCGCGGCGACCGTGCTTACTTGGTGTGTTGCTGGATCGAGCTTGCGCAACGCGTTGTTGAAGGTGTCGGCGACATACAGGCTGCCATCGTTCCATGCGATGCCTTCAGCGTGCTGCAGCAGTGCATGGCCGGCGGCGCCGTCGCGCAAGCCAAAGTCGAACAATCCGCTGCCCGCCAAGGTGCGTACCTTGCCCTCTGGCAGCGCGATCGCGCGGACCGAGGAGGATTCCGGGTCGACGTCGTACAAGGTGTTGCCGTGGGTAGTCAGGCCGCTTGGTTGCGCGAATTCGGCCTCGCCGCGGGAACCGTCCACCAGGCCTTCCGCGCCGGTGCCTGCCCACGCGCCAATCGATTGGCTGGCGGGATCGTAGCGCCAGATCTGGTGGTCACCGGCCATCGAGACATACAGCTGGCCGGTGTGCCAGGCGACGTCCCAAGGCGAATTGAGCGTGGCCGCGCGCGCGGGGAACCGCCCGCGTGTATCGAAGCCGCGCTGGCCGTCGCCGGCAATCGTCGTGACCGTGTGCGTTGCGAGGTCGATGCGGCGGAGCAGCTGGTTGCCGGTGTCGGCGACGTATAAAGCGCCCGCGTGGAACGTGAGCCCATGCGGGCGGTTGAATCTGGCGCCGGTGTAGCTGCCGTCGGCGTCGCCTGCGCAACCGTTGCCGATCACCGCGCGCAACGCGCCGCCGTGGCCAGCGAGGATGACGCGGTTGTGGCTGGCATCGGCGATGGCCACGAGCGTTGGGGATACCGCGATGCCGCCGGGCGTCGCCAGCGCGTGCGCCTGGAACACGATGGGTTGCAGCGGCAGCCTGGGCAGTTTCGACGCGGGCGGCGCATCCTTGAGTGCGGCTTCCACGGGTGCCGCAAGTTGCGCGTACGATTGTTCGCCGATGAAGGTGCGCAGGACGTCGCCGTTCGGCCCCAGCAACACCAAGGTCGGCCAGGCCTGGACGCCGTACGCGTTCCACAGGTCCATGGTTGGGTCCAGCACGATGGGATGGCCGAGGCTGTAGCGCTGGATGAACGCTTCCAGCCCCGCCCGGGTTGTCGACGCGGTGAACTTGGGCGAGTCGATGCCGACCACCACCAACCGGGTGCCGAAGTGATGTTCGAGCTGCCTTTCAGCCGGCAGCATGTGGATGCAGTTGATGCAGCCCGGGGTGAAGAAATCCAGCAATACCGCACGTCCACGCAGGTCTGCCAACGTGAGCGGACGGTTCACGTTGAACCAGGCAAGTCCGGCTGGAAACTCGACGCTGCGCTCGGCCTGCGCGCGTGGCAGGCCCATCGTCAGCAGGCCGCCGGCGATGACGATGGCGGCAAGCAGCGTGAGCACGATGCGTCGCTTCATGGGCGGGTTCCGGAGGGCTCAGCCAGCGGCGCGCAGGAGCGCGTAGACCGCCGTGTGCAGGGCGCTGACGCCGTTGTCGCGGAAGCTTGGCTGCGAGGCCAGGATGTCGCGCCGTTCCAGTTGCCGTACCGTCCAGCGGGCGTCAAACAGGCGGTGTACCTCGCTCTCGTCCACGCTGAATGGCGGGCCCTGCATCTCGCCTTCCGGGTAGTCGAGGGTAATCAAGAGGCCCCGCGCAGCGGGCGCAAGGGTCGCGTAGACCTCGCCCGCGAGGCGTTCGCGGTCCGCCGCGGGCAGCGCGATCAGCGCCGCCCGGTCGTAAAACGCGTGGCAGGCGCCGAGCACCGCGCCGGCCACGGAAAACACGTCGCCATTGACCAGTTCAATGCCGCCGCCGGGCGGGTTGGTGACCTCGTAGTGCGTGCTGCCAGCCTGTGCGCGCCCGCGCGCGTGCAGCTGGTTGTCCGTCAGGAAGGTTTCCAGCGCGACCGGTGACAGGTCAACCCCCAGTACCTGCAAGCCCTGTTGCGCCAGCCACAGCATGTCGAGCGACTTGCCGCACAAGGGCACCAGCACGCGTGCCCCGCGCGGCACGTTCAGCGTGGGCCAGTGCTTTTCGAGCAGCGGCATCACCTTGTCGTGGTGCCAGCCCGTGCGGCCCTCGCGCCAGCGCTGCAGCCAATATTCGGCGTTCATCCTGCGAGCCCAAAATCAGTTCAATGGAAACAACTGTAAGTGCGGGGCGCTCACGCTTCCAGCAACCGCACCACGCCCGTCGCCAGCTCGTATTCCGCACCGACCACGCGCACGTGTTTGCGTTTCACCGCTTGCGCGATGATCGGCTGCGCCGAAGCAACGCGCGCGGTGTTGTAGGCGACGTTCGCGTCGATGGCGCGCTCCAGCATTCCCTCGCCCCCGGCCTTGACGACGTGTTCGATGCCGGGCCGTACGGCGTCGGTGATGTCCCAGATGTGACCCGGCAACGGTTTCGGATCCCGGATTTCCTCGATCGCGGCCTTGACCGCACCGCAGCCGCTGTGGCCAAGCACCATCACCAGCGGCGTGCCGAGTACGCCCACGCCGTATTCCAGGCTCGGCAAAGCGTCGTTGTTGAGATAATTGCCTGCAACGCGCACCACGAAGAGATCGCCGGGTGCCTGGTCGAAGATCAGCTCGGGGGCCACCCGCGAATCGGCACAGCACAGGATCGAGGCGATGGGGAATTGCGCGTTCGCGCGTGCTGCCCGGCCCGCCGCAAAATCCCTGGGATCGAGCTTGTTGGCCGCATAACGCGCATTGCCGGCCATCAACCTGTCCAGTGCGGCCTGCGGCGTGATGGCATTCTGTGGTGTTGCGATGGCCCACGCACGGCGCAAAGGCGCTGCCATGGAGAGTGCGAGGATGCCGAGGCTGGCGTGGTGCAGGAAACGGCGGCGGGAACTGCGGTCGGTTGCGTACATCGCGTGTACCCCCTGTGGAGTGGAGTGCCTAAAGACGCTGCGGCGGGACCGGCAGGGCGAGTCTACTCTTGCGCGTGAACGCGGGCGCCGGGCGTGCGGCAGATGCCGATCGGCCGCATAATCGGGGCCTCTTTCTGGCTGGGATACCCATGAACGCTCCTACCCGCATCGACACCACGCGCGTGATCCATCCGCCGCGTGGCCCCAAGCTGTCCTGCAAGAACTGGCTGATCGAGGCGCCGTACCGGATGCTCCAGCACAACCTCGATCCCGAGGTGGCGGAGAATCCGGCGGAGCTGGTGGTGTACGGCGGCATCGGTCGTGCCGCGCGCAATTGGGAATGCTTTGACGCAATCCTGAAATCACTGCGCGAGCTGAACCCGGATGAAACACTGCTGGTGCAATCGGGCAAGCCGGTGGGCGTGTTCAAGACCACGGCCGACGCGCCGCGCGTGTTGATCGCCAACTCCAACCTGGTGCCGCACTGGGCGACGTGGGAGCACTTCAACGAGCTGGATCGGAAGGGCCTCATGATGTTCGGCCAGATGACCGCCGGCTCGTGGATCTACATCGGCTCGCAGGGGATCATCCAGGGGACCTATGAAACCTTCGTCGAGATGGGCCGCCAGAGCTACGGCGGCAACCTCAAGGGCCGCTGGATCCTGACCGCGGGCCTGGGCGGGATGGGTGCCGCGCAGCCACTGGCGGCGACGATGGCGGGCGCCTGCATGTTGGCGATCGAGTGCCAGCAGTCGCGCATCGATTTTCGCCTCAAGACCGGCTACGTCGACGAGCAGGCGAAGGATCTGGATGATGCGCTGGCGCGCATCGAAAAGTACACCCGGGCGGGTGCGGCGAAGTCGATCGCGTTGCTTGGCAATGCGGCCGATGTGTTGCCGGAGCTGCTGCGGCGCGGCGTGAGGCCCGATGCGGTTACCGACCAGACTTCGGCACACGACCCGGTCAATGGCTACCTCCCGCAGGGCTGGACGGTCCACGAGTGGTTCGAGCGCCGCAAGTCTGATCCACACGGCACCCGCGACGCCGCCAAGCAGTCGATCCGCAAGCACGTCGAGGCGATGCTCGCGTTCCAGCAGCAGGGCATCCCGACCTTCGACTACGGCAACAACATCCGGCAGATGGCGTTTGACGTCGGCTGCAAGCACGCGTTTGATTTCCCGGGTTTCGTACCGGCCTATGTGCGGCCCTTGTTCTGCCGTGGGATCGGGCCGTTCCGCTGGGTTGCGCTGTCGGGCGACCCCGAAGACATCTTGAAGACCGATGCCAAGGTCAAGGAATTGATTCCTGACGACGCGCACCTGCATCACTGGCTGGACATGGCCGAGCGGCGCATCCACTGGCAGGGCCTGCCATCGCGGATCTGCTGGGTCGGCCTTGGCCAGCGCGACAAGCTGGGCCTCGCGTTCAACGAGATGGTGCGCAACGGCGAGCTGAAGGGGCCGGTGTGCATCGGCCGCGATCATTTGGATTCCGGCTCGGTTGCCTCACCCAACCGTGAAACCGAATCCATGCGTGACGGGTCCGATGCCGTCAGCGACTGGCCGATCCTGAACGCCTTGCTCAACGCCGTCAGCGGCGCGACCTGGGTTTCATTCCACCACGGCGGCGGCGTTGGCATGGGCTACTCGCAGCACGCGGGCCTCGTGATCGTGTGCGACGGCACCAGGGAAGCCGACGCGCGGATCGCGCGCGTATTGTGGAATGATCCGGCGACGGGCGTCATGCGCCACGCGGATGCGGGCTATCCCGAGGCCATCGCCTGCGCGAGGGAAAAGGGTCTGAAGCTGCCCATGGTGTGAGCGGACGGCCGGTCGCGCACGCGGATCGGGCGCGCGCGACGCGGCGCTTCAGGTCGCCACGCGGGGCATCACCACGGGTTTTCGTACCAGCCGCAGCAGCACAATCAGCAGCAGGCAGGAAAGGATACCCAGCCCTGCGTCGGCGATGAGGCTGCCGCTGAGGCCGTGCCAGGCGTAGGCGTGGCCATCCACCGCCACCATGTAGTCGATCGGGAAATTTCCCGCCGCCGAGAGCACCGCGAAAATCGTGGACGCGAGCGGGTTGTTTTGCCCAATCGTTTCGAATGCGATCGCAAACGAACAGGTGATGCCCAGCGACTGGAACACGTTTTCGCCCATGATGGCGACCACGAACGTCCAGGCCGCGTGCGGCATCAGCAGCAGGCTGAGGGTAAACAGCGAACCCACGATGCCGATACCAAGGTACAGCGGCCGGAGCCGCGCGCGCTTGGCGAGCTGCGGCAGGCTGAGGCTGCCGGCAATGCCGGCGATGATGGCGCCGGTACCGCCGGCAAGGCTGACCGTGGCCGCCGAGGCATGGAAATCGTTGCCGAGTCCGCCGAGCACGTTGGTGAGCGAGAACGACGCCGATGGCAGCAGGAACATCGCCAGCGCAATCAGGATCTCGCGGCGCTTGAACAGGGCGGCGATGGTGGCGAAGAACTGCACGAAACTGTCGCGCGCCAGTTGCGTGCCGGGCGGTCTGGCGGGCACGAAGGGGTAGATCGCCAGCGGCAGCAGTTGCGCCGCGCCCAGCACGATGGCGGCGGCCGGCAAGGTCAGCGCATGGATCAACTCGATCACCACGGCGACCAGGAGCCCAAAGCCGCCGACGTTGCCAACCGTCATCCAGGCGCTGAGGCGGCTTTCATCTTCGTGGGCGATGACGGTTGAAAACCAGCCGCCGAGCGCGTTGCCCATGCACATGCTGGCGAGGTTCGCGGCCAGCAGCAGTCCACCCAGCAACGCCAGGTGGTGGATGCTCAGCATGGCAATCGGGGTCAGCACGGCGGCGATCACCGCGCAGGCTACGGCATAGGTGCGGCGGCTGAAACGCACATCGAGGATCGGGGACACCAGAAACACCCAGAACATGGGCGAGCTTGCCAGCGCGGTAAGTCCCGCGATCTCGCCTTCTGGGACGTGCTGCGCCGCCAACAGCTGCGGTACGGTAAAGAGGGTGAATCCGGTGAGCATGCCGAACGGCACCATGGCCATGCCCATCAGCCAGATGGGTGCGCGTGCGCGTGGTTGCATGGGACGCGGGCTCCGTGTCACGCACGGGTGGCGTGGACACGCAAGTGTGGCGTGCGGGCGCGCGCCGGGCAACAGGGTTGCGGCGTTACGCGCTCCTGGTAGCGTCCTTCAGGGTTTGCATGTCGATCACGAAGCGATACTTCACGTCACGCTTCAGCATGCGCTCGTAGGCGGTGTTGATGTCCCGCATGGCGATCATCTCGATGTCGCAGACGATGTTGCGGGCGGCGCAGAAGTCCAGCATTTCCTGGGTTTCGCGAATGCCGCCGATGAGCGATCCGGCAAGCTGGCGGCGCTTGAAGATCAGGTTGTGCGCCGCCGGCGACGGGTGCGGTGTGGCGGGTGCGCCGAGCAGGCACAACGTGCCTTCGCGTTTCAGCAGCACCAGATAGGCGTCGAGGTCGTGCGGCGCGGACACCGTGTCGAGGATGAAATCAAACCCATTGTGCCGGTGCTCCATCTGCACCGGGTCCTTCGAGATGACGACATCGTCGGCGCCCAGACGCCTGCCGTCGGCGATCTTGCCGGGCGAGGTGGTAAACAGCACCACCTCCGCGCCCATCGCGTGCGCGAGTTTGACGCCCATGTGGCCAAGGCCACCCAGGCCGACGATGCCGACCCTCTTGCCGGGTCCGACGCGCCAGTGCCGCAGCGGCGAGTAGGTCGTAATGCCGGCGCACAGGAGCGGCGCGACGGCGGCCAGGTTGTCCTGGTGGGTGATGTGCAGCACGAATTTGTCGTCCACCACGATGTTGGCGGAGTATCCGCCCAGGGTGTGTCCGCCTTCGATGGCCGGGCCGTTGTAGGTGCCGGTGAATCCGTTTTCGCAATAATTTTCCTCGCCGGCGCGGCAGGAGTCGCAATGGCCGCAACTGTCGACCATGCACCCGACGCCGACACTGTCGCCGGGCTTGAATTCCGTTACCTCGTGTCCGGCTGCGGTGACGATGCCGACGATCTCATGGCCCGGCACGCACGGGTAGATCGTGTTGCCCCATTCGTTGCGGACGGTATGCAGGTCGGAATGGCAGACGCCGCAGTAGCGGATGTCGATCGCGACGTCGTGCGGGCCCGGGTTGCGGCGCTGGATGGTGCGTGGGCCGAGCGGCTGGTCCGCGGCGGGTGCGGCATAGGCGGAGGTGGGGTGCATCGTTGTCTCCAGGAGGTATCAGCAATCGCGCGCCGGGCCGCGGTGGCGCACAGGCGCGCGGCGTCACGGCCGGGGCGCGGCAGGTTTGGTATTGGGGCTGGCGCCACGGCGGCGGCGCTTGGCGCTTCCGGGTGCTCAGCCGGCGGCCTTTTCACGCACCGGCAACTTCCAGTCCGGGCGCACGAAGTGGCAGGTATAGCCGTCGGGGATCCGTTCCAGATAGTCCTGGTGTTCGGGTTCGGCTTCCCAGAAGTCGCCGGCGGGGGTCACCTCCGTGACGACCTTGCCGGGCCACAGCCCCGAGGCATCGACGTCGGCGATGGTGTCTTGGGCGATCCGCCGTTGCGCGTCGCTGGTGTAGAAAATCGCCGAGCGGTAGCTGGCGCCGAGGTCATTGCCCTGGCGATTGATGGTGGTCGGGTCGTGGATCTGGAAGAAGAACTCCAGCAGCTTGCGGTAGCCCAGTACGGCTGGGTCGAAGGTGATCTCGATCGATTCGGCGTGGTTGCCGTGGTTGCGGTAGGTGGCGTGCGGTACCTCGCCGCCGCAATAGCCCACCCGCGTTGCGATGACGCCGGGCTGCTTGCGGATGAGATCCTGCATGCCCCAAAAGCAGCCGCCCGCCAGCAGCGCGCGCTCGGTGTGACTGGTCATGATTGCTGTGCCTCGTGCTCGAACAAGCCAAGATACGCGCCATAGCCCTGCTTTTCCAGATCGGCCAGCGGCACAAACCGCAACGATGCGGAATTGATGCAATAGCGCAGGCCGCCGCTTTCACGCGGGCCGTCGTCGAACACGTGGCCGAGGTGGCTGTCGGCGTGCTTGGAACGGACTTCCGTGCGCGTCATGCCGAAGCTGGTGTCGGTCTTTTCGACCACATTGCCGGCATCGACCGGGTGCGTGAAGCTCGGCCAGCCGCAATGGCTCGGGAACTTGGCGAGCGAAGTGAACAGGGGTTCGCCGGACACGATATCGACGTACAGTCCGGCTTCGTGGTGTGCGTTGAATTCGTTGGTGAAGGGGCGTTCGGTCGCGCCTTCCTGGGTCACCTGGTATTGCAGGGGTGTCAGTTTCGCGAGCGCGGCGGAAGTTTTGCGGTAGTCGGGCATGGGGTCGGTACACAGTGATGCGGGGTGCAGCGGGGTGCAGCGGCCCGCGGCGGCGGGTCTGTAGTTGCACATGGGGATCAATATGCCACAGACAACCCGACACCGCGTACCCGCGTCCGGTACCGGAGTTATGATCGGTGCATGGCTGGCGCGCATGACAAGGCCCCGATCACGCAACGTCTTGCGGCGTTGGGCCTCACGCTGCCGCCGGCGGTCAAGCCACCGCCCGGTGTCGAGCTGCCGTTCCGCTTCGTGCATGTGGTGGGCACCCGGGTGCTGGTGTCAGGGCACAGCGCCCAGGCGCCTGACGGGTCGATTGCGGGGCCGTTGGGCAAGCTCGGGCGCGAGCTGACGGTCGAGCAGGGCTACGCGGCGGCGCGCCTGACGGCGCTGTCGATCCTTGGCAGCCTCGCGCGCGAGCTTGGAAACCTAGACCGCATCGTGCGCTGGCTGCGCGTCTTCGGCATGGTCAATTCCGCGCCAGGGTTCACGCGCCAGCCGGCCGTGATCAATGGCTGCTCGGATCTCATTGTGCAATTGTGGGGGGCCAACGCCGGCGCCCACGCGCGCAGTGCGGTCGGGATGGCCGAGCTGCCGTTTGGCGTGCCGGTGGAGATTGAAGCGGAAGTGGAAATTGCCGCCGCACGCTGACGCGGTCAATCTGTCGACGTCCGCAGCCGGTGCGCGGCAAGCCGCGTGTAATACGGCATGCATTCCTCGACCATGCGTTGTTGGGATGCGCTCAGGCTGCGCGTCGGCACGCGGCAGGCGGCGAAACCGGTGGAGCGTTCGACCGCGCCGTACCAATGCGGCGCCCACGCGCCGTCGCTCGCGCGGCGGCCGGCAGGCCAGGACAGCATGCGGTCGCTGAACGGGATGCGCAGCCGCTTGCAGAGTGCGGTAAGGACACCCCGTGGATTCCGGAGTACGTCGGCGGCATCGAGTACCGGCGGCGCATGTCCCAACTGGTCGCAAACGTAGTCGAACAGGTGCGCCTGTTGCTCAAACCCGAGCTCCCATGCTTCGGCGTCCGGGCGCTGGATCGTGAAGGATGCCACCACGGCTTCAGGCGCGCGGATCAAGAAGCAGCTGGTGACGTGCTCCAGCCAGTCCAGCCGCATCTCGGGCAGGATGTGCTGGGTCATGTGCTTCTGGTACCAGATGGCCTTGCCGCCCGGAATCGGGCCGGCCAGCAATGCTGCCACCTTTTCGGCATCGGTTTCGTGGGCGGCGATCACGGCGTCGCGTCCCGGATGCTCGACGCCGGTTTCGACCAGGTAGTGGGCGTAAAACGGCTCGTCGATGACCGCGGTATCGTCGCGGTTTTCCCACGCGCGCATCATCGCGGTGGAGATGTTGCGCGGACCCGACCACATGGCAATGCGCAAGGCCTGGGGCATGGTTACACCTGTACGCCCGCGTGGCTTTCGGTTTCGACCAACCGCTGGTACAGCGTTTGCAGGTGGCTGCACATGGGCCCGCGTTGGCCATCGCCCAGCAGGCGGCCGTCGACTTCACGCACGGGCGTGATGCCGGCAAAGGTGCCGGTGACGAAGGCCTCATCGGCACCGTAGACGTCGGTAAGGCTGAAGTCCTTCTCGAACACCGGAAGGCCGTGGTCACGGCACAGGCGCAGCACGTTGCCACGGGTAATGCCGCCGAGGCAGTACTTGCCGGTCGACGTCCAGACCGTCCCCTTGCGCACAATGAAAAAGTGCGTGGAGTTGCAGGTGGCAACGAAACCCAGCGGGTCAAGCATCAGCGCTTCGTCGGCTCCCGCCTTGGTGGCCTGGATGCAGGCCAGGATGCAGTTGAGCTTGGAATGGCTGTTGAGCTTCGGGTCCTGGACGTCGGGTGCGCCGCGCCGCACGTGCACGGTAAACAGGCGAATTCCCCGCTCGACGGTGGCGGGCAGCGGATCCTTGTATTCGGGCACGATGACGATGGTCGGCGGCCCGATCACGAAGCGCGGATCCTGGTGCGGCGTCGACTTGATGCCGCGGGTCACCATGAGGCGAATGTGGACGTGGTCGCGCATGCCATTGGCGCGCAGGGTGTCGATGATGCGTTGGGTCAGTGCCTCGCGCGTCAGTCCGATATCGAGGTCGATGGCCTTGGCGCCTTCGTACAGGCGGTCGAGATGCAGGTCCAGAAACGGCAGGCCACCGTCATGCAGGCGCAGGCCCTCCCACACACCGTCGCCCAGCACGTAGCCCGCGTCGAACACCGAAACCTTCGCTGCATCGCGTGCGACCAGCGCACCGTTCAAGTTGACCTTGATGGTCGCGTTGCGCGGATCGGGCGCGTAGTCGTGGGTGCCTTTGGACATGGTCAGTTGATCCAGATTTCTTCGAACACGCGGTTGAAGTTGCCGCCCAGCACCTTGTCGGCGACGCGCTCGCTGTAGCCGTGTTGCAGCAGGGCTCCGGTCACGCGTTCGAGCTTGCGCGGCGTGTTGAGGTCGGGGATGTAGGGCAGGCGGTTTTCGCCGGGCGCACTGACGCCACGCCGGCGCCGGTCGGCGGCTTCCTCACGCATGACCTGGAGCGCCGCGTCATCGACCGCAAAGAACGTGGTGTCGGTGCCGATGCCGACGTGATCTTCGCCGCACACCGCAAGTGCGTGCAGCAGGTGGTGCATGAAATCGGCGAGCTGTGGCTGGCGATCGTCGGGCGTGAGATAAGGCAGCATGTACACGCCCGCAACGCCGCCCTTGTCGGCCAGCGCCCGCAGTTCGGCATCGCGCTTGTTGCGCGGATGCGCAAACAGCGCGCGGCAGCCGGTGTGGGTAAACACCGGAGGCTTGGCCGACAGGGCGATGCCGTCGATGGTGGTCTGCGTGTTGGCGTGACTGAGGTACAGCGCGACGCCAAGTGCGTTCATCCGCGTGATGGCTTCGCGGCCGGTCGCGGTGACGCCGGCGGTTTCGCCGTCGAGGCAGCCGCAACCGAATGGCGTTGCGTGGTTGTAGGCGAGCTGCATCACCAGCACGCCGAGATGACGGAACAAACCGATGCGCTCGGGGTTTCCTTCCAGCATCGTCGCGGCTTCGAAGGAAAAGATTACCGCCGCCTTGCCCTCGCGCTTGGCGCGCGCGAGGTCGGCGTGGTGCGTGACCTTGATGAATGCGTCAGGGTGTTGCTCGACCAGGGATTGTGCTGCAGCGATTTCGCTGATCGCTTCCTCGAAGGTTCCGTTCGCGCCACCGAGCGTACTTTTGAATGCGGTGACACCCGACTCGCGCAGTGCCTGGAACCGGCCGGCGTGGGCAAATTCGCTGCCGCACGCGGGCAGGGCGTTGGCATCCAGCACCAGTGCGTGGCGATACACCCGCGCCGCCGCCGTGTCGGTTTGCGGAGGGGCCTCCGCGGTCAGATGGGTGTCGGCCATCGCGTTCTCCAATCTTTGCGCGTGCGGCGGGTACGACCGCGCGCAGCGTCGAGTGGCTACGTTAGCACGCAGCGTGCGGGTGTCGCGCGGGAGACGACTGCACTCCGTGCCCGCGCGGCAACGCGGTCAGCCGGCACGCGGGCCGCCTGCACCTGCGCTCCGGGTACCGGGCGCGCAGGGTTGCGGTTCAGCCGCTCGCAAGCGCGGGTATCAGCCGCCGGGGTGGTAGGAGCGCACGGCGTGCGCGGTGATCTGCCCGGGCCAGAAGTACACCGTGCGCAGGTCACCGGTCACGTAGCGGTGTGCCTGATCGGTGAAGTGTTTGGATGCGGGGTTGCCGCTCTGCCCGCCGACGTGGATGGCGCGGGCGATCACCTTGGGGCCAAAGTCGACCACGGCGACAAAACTGTTGCCGGCGTTCCCGTAGTACTTGTGGGTGCCCGGCCAGCGGTGGGCGTTGGACGCGGCGAGCGAGCCCCAGCGCGAGGACGTGAACGATACGGCAAGGCTGGGTTTCGCATCATCAAAATGCGGGTGCAGCGAATCATCCAGACGCTGATAGCGATTGACCTGGCCCCACGGCACGCCCCAGTAACCGAAATCCTTGTCCAGCCGATCGACGACGCTGGCCAGCGCATCGAGGCGTTGCGTGGGGGTCGCTTTGCCCGCGATGTAATCGATTTGCATGAGGTCGGTGGTGTGTGCATCGAGCCCGCTTGCGAGCGCCGCAGGCGTGACGTCGTTCCACAGCTTGTCGCCCCAGAGCACCGCCAGCGTGGTCGGGATCGATGCCGTGCCCCAGCGGTCATCCCACGTGCGCAGGACGCCAATCGGGCCGGCCAGCCTGGCTTTCAGCGGATCGGGCGCGGGCAAACTGTCGTAGTCCTTGACCAGGATCGGCACCAGTCGCGCAAACGCGGGCAGGTAGGAATCGAAAGCATCGGTGATGAGTTTTGCGGTGGTGAAATCCGTCGCGCCGGTCAACATGCGGGTTGCGTGGATGCCGCGCGCGTTCTCGCCAAAGGAATCCATGTACTGCGGGTAATCCGCGCGCTTTGGGCTGTCCTTGCCGGCCGCCGAGTAGGGCCAGTTGTTGGTGTTCATCACCCACCCGTTCGGCGGGTTGATGGCATTGGGCATGTCCTTGAGCGGCGTCAGACCCTGCCATGCGGTGGCAGGGTTGGAACCATCGACCGGCTTGAGGTAGTCGAAGGCGTTGTCGCGCTTCGGAATGAACTGCGGGGCAAGGAGTGCGATTTCACCCTTGTCGTCGGCAAAGATCGTGTTGTTGGAGGAGTTGGCCTTGAGCTCGGCCACTTTCATGTAGCTGGCAAGATCGGTGGCCTTGGTCCGCAGCCAGCTTTGCTCCAGCGCGGGAACCGGGCGATTCATCAATGCTTCGGCGATCCACTTGCCGTGTTCGCTCGCGACGATCGGACCGGCCTTGGTGAAGTAGGCGGTGAAATGGCGCGTGCCCATGGATCCGTCAGGCTTCCGGTAGTCGATGGTGATGTCGCGGGTCGTGACCGGCAGGTCCTTCGATCCGAACTTGTAGAAATACTTGCCGTCCTTGGACGCGACGGTTTCGGCGAATGCATCGACCGCGTCGACACCGGTCGAAGTGTGCATCCAGCCGATGTGGCGGTTGAAGCCCTGATAGATGAAAAACTGGCCCCAGGTCGACGCGCCGTAGGCATCGAGGCCCTGATCGCTCGACATTTGCGATTCGGTACGGAAGTTGAAGGTGACGTGCGGGTTGATCAACAGCAGTGCGTGGCCATCCGCCGAGAGTTTCGGCGCGATCGCGATGCCGTTGGAACCGATCGGGTCAACCCACGTCGGCGGAATGGTTTGGGCCAGCGCAACCGTGGTCGCCGGATCGGCGCCGTAGAACTTTGCCAGCGGCGCCAACTCCACCCGCGTGATGTCGCCACCGATGCTGCCCTCGGTGAAGCTGAGCGCCATCCAGGGCTCATAGTGCGCGATGACCGGATGCAGGTCCGGATGTTGCGCAAGGTACCAGTTGAGGCCATCGGCCCAGGCGTCCATCAGTTTCCTGAGCCACGCGGGGCTCGTCGTGTAATCGTGTTGCAGGACGGCCGGGTCGATCCACAGTTGCTCGCGCAGGTCCGCCCAGATTGCCGCCTCGCCATCGGCGCGCGCCTTCCAGCCCAAGGCGTCCAGCAGGTTGCCCTGCACGCGGCCAAAGTCGTCCTCGCATTGGGCGTACATCATCCCGAATACCGCATCGGCATCGGTCTTGCCGTGGATGTGCGGAATGCCCCAGGTATCGCGCGTGATCGTGACCTGCTGCGCTTCGTGCTGCAGCCGTGCGTACGCGGCGTTGTGCGTCCTCGCGGCGGGCAGGCTTCCGGTGACCGCAGCGAACGCTGCGAACGGCAGCACCAGCAAGGCCGCAAGCAGCATTGCGGCGACGCCGGGCGATACGGTTCCCGGATGCGTTGACATCGGTTGCCCCCGGTTGGATGCGGTCATTGTGGTACCGGCCCCGTGTGTCGTGGGCGCAATCGCGTTCATAGCTGGTCGTGGTGGGTGATGGCGTTGAAGAACATGCGATAACTGCCGATCGTTTCCCCGCGCCAAAGCGGATTGTTGGCGAACAGCAGCACGTGGCCCTTGCCGTAGCGCGCCTCGACCACCGCTGCGCGACCGGCCATCTGGCCGCCGTGCTGGAGCAGGCCGCTGATGAACAGCTGGCCGGCGTCGGCCCAGCGCGCGACGACGGTGGGCCGGTCGGCAGCCGGGATGAGGTACGGGTTGTGGCGTGCCTGCTCGAGGTTGAGCGGTACCGCCTGCCAGGGCTTGACGTCGGGTAGCGCCGGTGGCTGCTGGAACGGCCGGCCTTCGGGCACGTCCACATCGTCGATGCCGCCGCGCCCGGTCGGGCGGTGGTAATCGCCGGCCGTCGGCAGGCCGGCGTTGCCGATGGTCTGGTCGGCCACTTCAAAGGAGAGCCCGGTTGCGCTGTAGAGTGCGAACGGCCGCGCGTAGCCGACCGCGAGCGGGCTTTTCGTATCGACGGTCTGCGCGCGCAGGATCGTGCCAACCACCCGCAGATCCTTGGTTGGCGTGACCACGACGCCCGGCGCGAGGCCGACGTCGATCGCAAGGCGCGCGGTGTCTTCCGAGGTGATGAGCAGCCCGCCATCGGCAACGAAGCGCTTGAGGTTGGCGAGGCCGGTTTCACCGAGACCGGGGCGGATGTCGGGGGTGGAGTCGATCAACCCAAGGTGCGGCGTCAGGCTGGTGTGCTGCCACGGCAGCGGGTTGCCGTACATGGGCAGCCCCTGGATGATTGCGCGGGTGTCGTCGCGTGATCCGATCGGGCCAAAAAGAATGACGTCGTAACGGCTGTGCAGGTCGGGTTCACGCGCGGCGTCCTGGGTGCTGATGTAGCTGTAGGGGACGTGCAGGCGATCAAGCGCCATGCGCCACCAACCCTCGGTCTGGGTCGACAGCCACGTATGCATCAGCGCGATGCGTGGCAGGTGGTTGCCGGCCGTGACGCCGAGCGAAGCGAGCGTCAGGGCAGCGTCGCCGAAGCCGCCGGCCATGCGCTGCATCGGTACCTTCAGGATGGACTGGTCAAGGACACGCGAGGTGTCGACGCCGAACAGGTCGCCAAAGGACCAGCCGGTGTCATCGTAGGGCGTTTTTTGCGGGTCGTCGGGCGACCAGTATTCACGGTCCAGCAGTTCGTCGGCGACCGTCGAATACGGCTGGTCCATGCGGACGATGAAGCTGCCCGCCGGGAACGTGCGCGTGATCGCCTTGACGGGCGGCGGCTCGATCCTGTTTTTGGCAGCGGGTGCGGCCGTGCCGTCCGCACCGACGATACGCGTCTGGTTGGCGACCTTGACCGTGAACGGCGCGGTGGCGCGGCTGATTTCGACGTGTTGCAGGCTGAGGATGTGCAGCAGATGGTGGAGTGCGCCGGGGGCTTTGTTGTCACCGGTCAGGACGTATGCCGCGGGGCCGGCCAGTTGCGGCTTTTCGACCGCGTGTTTGGACTTCAGCCAGAAGTTGCGCAGGAACATCTCCCGATGTCCGGCGAAGTAGGACAGTGCGGTCAGCAATCCGGATTCTTCATAGTTGTTGTTGTCGCGCTGCGACCACAGCACCTTGGGCAGGGGCGGATTCGGTGCATACCAGGTGCGCTGGTACTCATCGGGACCGAGCACGCGCTCGAGGGTGTCGGCACCGTAGTTGCCGAAGGTTTCATACAGCCGCGCGATGCCGTTGTGCGTCATCGCAAGCGACATCAGGTAGCCGGGGCTCCAGGTGTCGAACGGCCCGTGGGTGAATACGCCCGGCAGGCCGAGTTTGGTCAGCTCGGTGACGTTGTTCCACGCCATCTGGTGCCATTCACCGGCGAGGATCGGATCGATCCACGGGTTGTAGGGGCCGGCGCCCGCGGTATCGTCATAGAGGAACGGGACCGATTCGTGCAGGTCGTGCAGTACCTGCGCGTGCCAGCCGAGAAAGGTGTTGAGCACGTTGCGCGACAGGTTGAGCGTGAGCGCCATGCCGTCACGGTTGTTGTCATGGGCGACGTAGTGGCCCCAGTATTTGAGGTAGGGGTAGTTTTCACCCGGGTGGGCGCGGTGCCAGCGGTACAGGTCGACCATCCGGTCGCGGCCATCCACCTCGACCACGGGCGTGATGAGGGTGATGACATGCGCCCGGATGTTCTTGATGTACGGTGCGTCGTCCACGGCCAGTCGATACGCCAGTTCCATCAGTGCCGTGGGCGCGCCGGTTTCGGTCGAGTGGATGGTGCCGGTGATGTAGTAGACCGGTGTTGCGTCCTTGATGATGGCGGCGGCTTTGGCATCGTCCAGATCCAGTGTGCGTGGATCGGCCAGCTGCGCGAGGCGGGCTTCGTTGGCATCGAGTGTGTCGAGCAGTGAGGCGTCGGCGATCGCCACTGCGATCATCTCCTTGCCTTCTTCGGAATGGCCGATGGTGTAAACCCGCACGCGTGGCGTGGCCTTGGCCAGCAGCCGGAAGTACCGGTAGACGGTTTCGGCGTAGGGCAGGGTGTCGGGTGCGCCGGCGATATCGCCCAGCACCGTCGCGGGGGTCGGCACGCTGGCCGACGCCGGCAGGTAATCCGTGAGTGGCGTGTTGAAGTATGGCGCGGTGGTGTATCGGGCAATTTTCGCGGTATAGGCCTGATCGATCGGCTGGTCCGGCGCGCGCGCGTAGGTACCGGGCGCGCCGGCAACCGCGGCGGTGGTCACGACGAGGGCAAGGGTGGCAACCGCAATCGCTGCAAACTTCATCGACTTGCCTCGTGTTGGTGTGTCGGGTTCGGCGCACGCCCCCGGAGCCGGCGATCCATCATGTCGCTGCAGCGTGGATCGGTGGTCGCCTAGTGGTTGTGTGCGCCGAGTTTGACAGCCACGTCGACAAAATACGCGCGCCCGATGGGATTGAACCACGCGCGGTCGAAGTACGGGTAGCTGGTCCAGGTCGGGTCGCGTTGGGGGCGCTTGTCGAACAGGTTGTCGACGACGAACGAGACATCCACGCCGGGGGCGACGTGATAGCCCATGGTCAGGTTGTAGAGGAAGGTTGGCGCCATGCGCTCGGTACCGTCGAAATTCGGTAATCCGCCCAGCCGCGAGCCGTACAGCGTCGCCGTGAAGTCGTGGAAGTTCCAGGTTACCGACGCGTTGGCCTTGGTACGCGGGATCAGGTAGGTAAAGAGGTCGGTCAGCTCGTTGTCGACTTCGGAATCGGCGCTGAGCTGCGTGCGGTGCATGGCGACGTAGGTGGCGCCGGCGCGAAAGTCGAAATTGCCCGCGCGCGCAGTCGCAAGCCGGTAGTGGACGTTCACGTCAACGCCGGAGGTCTCGTCGATGGCGGCGTTGATCGGCAGTACCAGTACCGACGTAATGGCGTTGGGGTTGAACGCCGCGGTTGCCGGGTTGCGGACCACCTGGCTCTCGATTTGCCGGCAGAATGCCGAGGTGCCGTCCACCGGCGAGCCGTCGGGCGCCTGGCCCAACCGGCAGTTGGCTTCCTCGCGCAGGATCGTGTCGCTGTCCTGGAACTCGACCTCGTTGCTCAGTTTGATGTGGTAATAGTCCGCGCTCACGTCGAAACTGGGCGTGGGCGCGTAGACCAAGCCGTAGGTGAACGAGCGGCTGGTTTCATCCTTGAGCGCGGTGCTGCCATGGCTGCGGCCGTTGAAGCTGACGTCGCCGTTGCTGCAGTTGTCGTAGTAATCGGGACCGCTTTGCGGCTCGAGCAGGCGGCACTGGTAGTAATCGGTGCCATCCGAGCTGGAGCCACTCATGCCCTCATACAGGTAATTGAGATCGGGCGCACGGAAGCCGGTCGACAGCGATCCGCGCAACAGGAGGCTCTTGAACGGCCGGTACTCGACGCCGAAGGCATAGGTGAACTTGCCGCTGTCGGTATCGCTGTAGCTGTAACGGTCATAGCGTCCGGCAGTGGTCAACGTGAGCCTGGAGAAGACCGGCACGCTGAACTCGTAACCGAGCGCCATGCGGCTGCGTGAACCGATCGCGCTGGTGTTGTGCAGCCCATAGTAGCTGCCGTCCAGCGACAATGGGTCGGCGTCCTGCGAGAAGTAGGAATTGCCATACTCGGCGACGCCGGCAAACCCGACCGGCCCGGCGGGCAGGTGGAAGAGGTTGGTGTTGGTCAGCGTGAACGTGTAGTTTTCGGTGCGCGATTTGTCGTGGTCGATCGAGTCCTGCGATATCGAGGCAAATTGCGCGGGAGTCAACGGCGTGTAGAGGCGCTGGACCGGCGCGTCGTACATCTGGTAGCCGCTGTCGGGGTCGGTACCCAGCGACGGCCCCAGGTACAGGGCTTGCGCCTTGGCGGCGACCAGCGCGGGCCACTTTTCCTCGACCCTGTTCTGCGAGTGCCCGAAGTTGGCCTCGTAGTTCCAGTCGCTGCCGGCGCCGAACGTACCCTTGATGCCGACGTTGAGGGACAACGCATTGCCGATGTTGCGGATCTGGCCACGTTGCAGGTTGCCGTTTTCCTCGAGGGTGAAGTAGTCGCGTCCCCATTCTTCGACCTGGCCGGTGGCGGTGTTGAAAAAAGGCGTGTCGGTGCAGTCGCCGTTCAGCGGCTCGCAGTTGAACCACTCGAGCAGCGTATTGAAGCTGTACTGGTGCGAGGTGCTGGCCAGGACATTCGCGTACGCGTCGGTGAAGCCGTTGAAGTGGTAGGTCGCGCCGGCATACAGGTTGGCCATCCTGCGGCCGTTCTCGAACGTGCCGTAGCGGACATCGTCGTAGCTGCCGCAAAAGTACCCGGGGCCGCCGTCGGCGGCGTAACCGTCGCGCGACGCGTATTGCATCGAGCCCTGGTCGAGGTAGCCGATCTTGGCGCAGGTGGCCTGGCCCGGGTCCAGGTAATTGCCGTCGATGTCACTGCGGTAGAAATTGCGGCTGGCCACGATGTCCGTGCGGTCGGCCGGGCTGTCGAGGCGCGAATCGGTGTAGCTCCGCTGGTAGGCCCACAGCGGGTTCCTGTTGAGCAGTTCCAGTCCAAAGATGGTGTCGAGTTTGCCCTTGGAAAAACCGGTCGTGATGTCGAGTTGCTGTGATGCATAGCCGCCGTGCTCGGCACCGCCGGCGCGGAAGTCGATGGTGGTGCCATCGGCCTTCTTCTTCAGGATGAAGTTGGTCACCCCGGCGATCGCGTCCGAGCCGTAGACCGCCGACGCACTGCCCGAGAGGATTTCAACGCGGTCGATCAGGGCGACCGGGATATTGGAGATATCGGTGAAGTTGCTGCTGCCGTTGTAGGCCTGCGGGTAGTCTGCAATCCGCCGCCCGTTCACGAGGACCAGCGTGTGGCCGGGGCCAAGGCCGCGCAGGTCCACGGCCTGTGCACCGGGCGTGAAGCCATCGGTGTACTGGTTGTTTTGCAACGCCCCCAGGTTTTGGTTCAGTGACGCCATGAGGTCCGGGACGTTGATGAAACCGCGCTCCTTGATGTCCTGAGCGCTGATGCGGACCACGGGGGCGGGGCCTTCGACCACCGTGCGCGGGATGCGCGATCCCGTGACCACGATTTCCTGCATGGTCTTGGTTGGCGCACCCGTGGTGGTCGTGCCCGTGGCTGGGGTCCTGGACGCTGGTGGCGGAGCGGGCTTGGTCGCGGGTACCGGCTGCCGCACGATCACCATCGCGCCGGAAGCGTCGCGCTCGGCCCTGTAGCCGGTGCCGGCGAGCAGTTTGTCGAGCGCGGCCCGGGCATCGAGCGAACCATGCACGCCCTTGGTCGTGAGGCCCGAGAGCTGACTCGTGCTGTACACGAATTGCGCACCGGTTTGGTGTGCGAGTGCATCGAGCGCGGCCACCAGACTGCCGGCCGGTATGTTGATTTCACGCGTGGCAGGTTGCTGCGCCAGGCCGTAGGCCGGCAGTGCGCAGGCCAGGCCCAACGCGACGCAGATGGCAAGTTTCCGCATGCTGGCTCCCCCGTTGGCGCCGGTGCAGCGCCGTCTCCACCCAAGACGAACTGCGCGATCCGATCCCTCCCTGCGGCGGCGCGGCCGTCATGGGGCGGCAGGCGTACCTGCCGCTTGCCGCAGGACGATACCCTGGCCTTGCCGCTCGGCGTGGATGGGGAACATCTGTTCCAGCAGGCGTACGAACGCGGCTTGGTTGTCGAGGCGGAAGTGCCCGCCCACGCGAAGGTCGGCGAGCGCCGGATCGGCGATGGTGATTTGCCGCTGGTTGTAACGGTTGAATTGGGCGACGGCGTCGGCCAGTGGCGTGTCGTGGAGATCTGCAAACCCGTCGCGCCAGCTCAGGGCGTCGGCCGCCAATGCCTGCGAAACATGGCGCACCACGACACCGGCAGCACTGACCTGGGCGATGCTGCCGGCCGGCAATTCGGTTGCGTCCTGGCCGTTGCCGTTGGCTGGCTGCAGCCGCACCAGGCCACGCGTCACCACCACGCGCAGGCGGTTGCCGTCCTGACGCACGTCAAACCGTGTACCCACCGCGATGACACGATAGCCGCTGGCATGCACCACGAATGGGCGCGTGTGGTCCTTGGCTACATCGAACAGCGCCTCGCCGCGCACGAGGTCGACGTTGCGTTCGCGGCGGCCCAGGAATACACGCAGCTCGGTGTCGCCGGAGAGCGTTGCCGCCGAGCCGTCGGCAAGGTGTACGAGCTGTTGCTCGCCCACGGCGGTGGTCCAGACGCTGCGATCGACCTGTTGCGTGGCGCGCCACAGCAAGGTGCCGCTGGCCAGCACCACCGCGAACAAGGCGGCTGCCGACGCGAGGAGCCACCGGCGACGCCGGCCGGATGGCTTTGCGTCACGCCCGGGGCCGGCGGCGTGTGCGGGCAGGTTGAAGTAGGGCAGGCGGCGCCAGGCGCCGCGCTTGGGTACCGTTCCGGCATCGTCGATGGCAGCCAGTGCCTTCAGCCGTCCGGCCTCGCGCCATGCCGCATCAAGGCGCAGGAACGCCACGCGGTGCGCCGTGCTGCTGTCCAGCCATGCATCAAATGCGCGTTGATCGTCGGCCGACCAGCGCACGCCGTCGCGTCGCGCCAGCCAGGACGCGGCGGTCGACTCAATCTGGCGGTTACCCTCGCTCATGTCGTCCTGTCACTGCTCAGGCTGTTGACCGCCGCGCCGCGGTCGGTGGTGGCCGCCGGTACCGGTGCGTTGAGACGCGCGGCCAGCAACCGCGATCCCTTGGCGATGTGTTTCTCGACCGTCTTTTCGCTGATGCCGAGGCGGCGGGCAATCTCTTTTTGCGGCAGGTCTTCGACCCGGCGCAGCCAGACGACTTCGCGGCAGCGTGCCGGCAGCTGATCGATTACCTCGGCCAGGCGTCGCAGCCGCTCGCGGCTGCCTGCAAAGCGGGACGGATCGAGCTCATCAACCAGGACGTTCAACTCGTCAAGATCACCCATCACGGTGATGGACACGACGTGTTGTCGTCGTACCCGATCGGCCAGCAGGTTGCGGGCAACCGTGAACAGGAAAGATTTGGGCGAGGCTGGCCTGGATCGCGCGGCCGCGTCATACACACGCACGTAGACGTCTTGCCGCAAATCCGCGACTTCGTCGTGGTCGCGCCAGTGCCGGTGCAGAAAACGCATCAACGCGGGCTCGTGCATGAGTATCTCGCGTTCGAACCAGGCGTCGAGGTCGGGGTTCATCGTGCAACCTTAGCCCATTGCGCGGCGCGTGGCGTGTTACGCGGGCCATGACTGATGGCATGCGGGAAACCCGGCGGCGGTTCGTCCCGGTGGGTTCATGTGCCGGTCGGCGCGTTGCCTCGTGCCGTAGGGGCGGGTTTGGAAGGGTAGGGGGTTTGCATGGACACCGGATGGCGCAGGTGCGCGGCTGTGTTGACGGGTTGGCTGATCGCCGGTCTTGCGCTGGCATGCGTTTGTACCACTGCCGGAGCGGCAGAGGTACACGAAGTCCATTCCGGCTACGAGTACTACGCCGTCGGTCGCACCCCGGGCGTAGCGCCTGCAAAGACCTCGCCCGGATTGCTGTTGATGGGGGGCGGGCGCGAAATCGATGCGGCGTTCACATGGTTCGCGTCGCAGGCCGGGCATGGACACATCGTGATCATCCGGGCGTCGGGCGACGATGCCCTGCAGAACTGGCTGTACAACCAGGTTGGTGGCGTCGAGTCGGTACAGACGATCATCTTCCATGCACGCGCGCCCGCAAGCGACGCGCGAATCCTTGCCATCCTCAGGCATGCCGATGGAGTTTTCATCGCCGGGGGCGATCAGGCCAACTACGTGCGTTTCTGGAAGGACACGCCGGTCAACGCCGTGCTCAATGCGCACGTGCGCGCGGGGCGGCCGCTGGGAGGCACCAGCGCCGGCCTCGCGATTCTGGGCGAGTGGGGGTATGGCGCGTTGGACGGCGGCAGCATCACCGCAACGAGTGCGCTCTCGGACCCGGGCGGGCCGGCGGTCACGCTGGTGGGTGATTTCCTTTCGCTGCCGCGGCTCAAGGGCATCATCACCGACACCCATTTCGTGCAGCGTGGCCGGTTGGGGCGCTTGCTGGCGTTTGTCGCGCGGACAGCCAGGGACCAGGGTACGGCGGCCATTGCCGGGCTGGGCGTGGATCAAGACAGCGCCCTGCTGGTCGATGCGGATGGCCGCGCGCGCTTTCTCAGCTGGCATCGCGACGGCCGCGCGTGGGTGGTTGTGCCGCAAACGCTGCGTGAGGTTGAACGCGGTGGTGGGCGGCTGGCGCTGGCGGCTTATCTCAAGGGTCGCGTCAACGCGGGCCAGCCCCTGGACCTGCCGGGGTTCAAGATCATCGGGGTCGGACAAAACAGCGTCTTGCACCTGCCCGATGGCACGGTGACCAACCCCGCCTTTGTCCGCTACGTCGATGTGGTCGCCGGCCAGATGCGGCCATGAGTCCCGCGCGTCAGTCAGCCTTGCGCTGCCAGGTTTGCGTGCGGCCGAGCCACGGCATGCCGATGTAGCCGCGCACGTCGAGTTTCTGACCGCTGTCCGCGAGCGTCAGCTTGACCTTGTAGACCTTGCCCTTGGCGGGATCGAGGATCTGGCCGCCGTCCCACTGGTCACCATCGTGCTTGACGCCCCACATGATGATCATGCCGACCACGGGCTGGTTGTGACGTTCGCCTGAGCACTTGTCGCAGATCGGGTGGGTTGTGTTCTGGTCGGAGAACAACACCTGCTTGACCACCCCCTGCAGCGTACCGTCGGGCAGCTGGGTGATTTCGATGATGGACTTGGGCCGGCCGGTGGCATCATCGACCTGGGTCCAGGTGCCGACGGGAGTCGCATCGGCGGCGAACGCCTGTGCCGCCATGACAAGGCCCACGGCAAGGAAAAAGGTGACGAGTGCGCTGCGCATGAGAAGTCCTCCGGCTGGTGCGGCCTAGACTGAGCGGCTGCCGGCGCGGAGTCAAGCGCGCGCAGACGGCGGGCACACCTGATACGGGTCAGGGGCCCGGCGCCCGCGTCTGGCATAATTTTCGGTCTTGTCCTGCCGTCGGGTTCGATTCATGCCCATCGTTACTGAAGCGCGCGTTCGCGAGATCCTCGCGGGCGTCGTCGATCCGCATCATGGCGCGGCCCTCACCGAAGGCGCCGCGATCCGCGCGATCGGCGTTGACGGGGACAAGGTGGCGGTCGAAATCGTACTGGGCTATCCGGCGCGCGACTGGCGCAAGCTATTCGCGGCGGAAATCAAGACGCTGCTGGAACGCGAGCCCGCGATCGCGCAGGCCACGGTAGCGGTCACGTCGCGCATCGCCACCCACAAGGTGCAGGGCAACCTGATGCCGATGCCGGGCGTCAAGAACATCATCGCGGTGGCGTCGGGCAAAGGCGGCGTCGGCAAGTCGACGGTGGCGGTGAACCTTGCCCTGGCGCTTGCGGCCGAAGGCGCCAACACGGGCGTCCTGGATGCCGACATCTATGGCCCGAGCCAGCCGCGGATGCTGGGGATCGAAGGCAAACCCGAATCGCCCGATGGCAAGTCGATCATTCCGATGACCAACCACGGCGTGCAGGTCATGTCGATCGGGTTTCTGGTCGGCGAGGACACGCCGATGGTGTGGCGCGGCCCGATGGTGACCCAGGCGCTTACCCAATTGCTGAATTCCACGCGCTGGAAGGATCTGGACTACCTGATCGTCGACATGCCGCCGGGCACGGGTGATATCCAATTGACGCTGACCCAGCGCGTGCCGGTGACGGGCGCGGTGATCGTCACCACGCCGCAGGACATCGCGTTGCTGGATGCAAAAAAAGGCCTCAAGGCGTTCGAAAAGGTGAACGTGCCGGTGCTCGGCATCATCGAGAACATGGCCACGCACATCTGTTCCAACTGCGGCCACGAAGAACACATTTTCGGTGCCGGTGGCGGTGCGCGGATGGCCGAACAATATGGCGTGCCGCTGCTGGGCTCGCTGCCGCTGGACATCCGTATCCGCGAGCAGGCCGACGGCGGCAACCCCACCGTGGTCGCGATGCCCGATTCCGACCTCGCCGCGCGCTATCGCGAAATTGCCCGGAACACCGCGGCGCACCTGTCGCTGCAGGCCGAGCGCGACATGACCGGCGTGCCAAACATTCGCATCCTCGACGATTGACGCAAGGTTTACTGCCCGCTTTCGCAGGACGGGGGATCGAGGGGGATGGCTTTTCGGTGGCGCGATGACATTTTCCGCCGCTGGCGCGCGTTTCGCGCGCGTTCGCTTCGCTCCGCCCTTCGTTCCGAAGGGCGTGTGCATTTATGCTTGTGCGCTTGTGAATCGCGGAATCCCGAACCATGGCCATCAAGAGTGACAACTGGATCCGCCGCGCGGCGGCGGCCGGCATGATCGAACCGTTCGAGCCGGGTCAGGTCAAGCAAAACGAGGGCGGCCGGATCGTCTCGTATGGCACCTCGAGCTACGGCTACGACGTCCGCTGCGCGGGTGAGTTCAAGATCTTCACCAACATCAATTCGACGATCGTGGATCCGAAGGACTTCGATGCGCGCAATTTCGTCGATTTCACGGGCGACTGCTGCATCATTCCGCCCAATTCGTTTGCGCTGGCGCGCACCGTCGAGTATTTCCGGATTCCGCGCAACGTGTTGACGATCTGCCTGGGCAAAAGTACCTATGCGCGCTGCGGGATCATCGTCAACGTCACGCCGCTCGAGCCCGAATGGGAGGGCCACGTGACGCTGGAGTTTTCCAATACCACGCCGTTGCCGGCCAAGATCTACGCCAATGAAGGCATTGCGCAGATGCTGTTTCTGGAATCGGACGAGGTCTGCTCGACCAGCTACAAGGACCGCGGCGGCAAGTACCAGGGGCAGCGCGGCGTGACCCTGCCGCGGACGTGAGCATACGGTGGCCGATCGCCCTGGCAGCGCGGCGTGCCACCGCCTTCGGATGGGGTATCGAAACTCCCATGGGTGGCCCGGTTTTTCACCCGGCGCAATACATTCAGTGCGCTTGTGGCACACTTCACGGTTGCGGCCCGTCCGCGGCCGTTCCGTATCAACGTTGGAGACCCGACCGATGAATTTGCGTTCGCTTGTAGTGCATATGGGTGGCGCGGCCATGCTGGCGTCGATGCTGGTGCTGGCCGGCTGCAATGCCAACGTGCGCGGCGGTGGTGAAACCACCGTCAACGTGCCCGAGCAGTACGGCATGGTCATCGGGGCGTACAAGGACAACCAGTTCCTGCTGGACGGCGCGGTGCTGAGCGCGCCGGATCTGGAAGCGCATTTCCGTTACCTGCAGGAACAAAAGCAGCTGCCCAAAACCGTGCTGCTGGAGGACTCTGATTCGGCCAAGATCAAGAATGCCGATCTGGAGGAGTTTGCCAACCTGCAGCTGAGCTTCCACTTCACCGGCTATGTGAAGCACAAGGGCAAGCTGACCCTGATGAGCGCGGTTGAATCGCGCAAGGCCAAGGACGCGGGCAAGAAGTAAGGGCTGCGCTCAGGACTCGGCGCCACCCGTCACGCGGGCGTCAGTGCGCGTGACCAGCGCGGTGCGCACCACAGCCTCGAGCGCGTGGACCGTATCGGCGAGCGGCATGCCGGGTTGGGCGTGGGCCTTGGCTTGTGCCGGCAGCCACGGCACATGCACGAAACCGGCACGCGTATGGCGCCGGTACCTGAGCGCATGCATCAGCGCGTAGAAGACCTGATTGCAGACGTAGGTGCCCGCGGTTTGTGAAATGTGTGCGGGGATGCCGGCCGCGGCCAGCGCCTGCAGGGTGGACTTGAGCGGCAGGGTGGAAAAATACGCGGCCGGACCGGCACGCACCACTGGCGCGTCGGTGGGTTGCGCGCCCGCGTTGTCCGGGATGCGCGCGTCGACCAGGTTGATCGCGACCCGCTCCAGCGAAATGCCGTCACGCCCGCCCGCCAGGCCGACGGCGACCGCCAGGGCGGGAGCGACCTTGACCAATGCGCGCCGGAGCGCTGGCAGCGATTGGCCAAACGCGCACGGCAATTCCAGCGTGGTAATGCGGTGCCCCGCGATGACCCGGCCTTCCAGCGCGCGCACGGCTTGCCACGACGGGTTCACCGACTCGCCCGCGAACGGCGCGAAACCGGTCAGCAGGACGGTATGTTCACGCGCGCGTGCGGCGGTGGTCAAAAGCGGAACACCAGAAAGTACATCAGCGCCAAGTTTACGCCCAGCAGCCATGCCCCGGTTTTCCATTGCGCGCGAATGACATCGCCCTGGTGGGGCAGTTCCAGCAGCGCCACCGGCACGATGTTGAAATTTGCCGCCATCGGCGTGAACAACGTGCCGCAGTAGCCCGTCACCATGCCCATCGCGCCGAGAATCGCCGGATTGGCACCGTGCTGGTGGATCAAGAGCGGAATGCCGACGCCGGCCATCAAGACCGGAAACGCCGCGAACGCGTTGCCCATGATCACGGTGAACAGCACCATGCCGGCGGCGAAGGCAAGCACGCAGGCAAGCGCGCTGTTGACGGGAATCAGCATCCGGACGAGGTCGCTTATCGCGTTGCCGACCCCGGTCGCGGCGAACACGCCGCCAAGCGCGGCCAGGGTCAGGGGCAGCAGCGCGGCCCAGCCGAGGGTATCCAGCAGCCGACGGCCTTCGGCGAGCCCGGCTTGCGGCTTGGCGCGGGCAACCCGCAACGCCGCGATTACGGCGATAACGCACGCCAGCGCGAGGCCGGTCAGGGTCATGCGCGTCGGGTCAAACAAATGCCGGCCGCCGATCACGGCGTATCCGCCCGCCACGGCAACCACCAGCGTGACCAGCGGGATCAACAACGCCGGGCCGAAGAGCCGATGCCCAAGCCGCAGTGCATCCGCCTCACGCGCGGCAGGATCGCGTTCAACCAGATGCCGGCGCGTCATGCGCGGCGACAGGGCCGCCAGCGCGATCACCCCGGCGCCCGCCAGTTGTGCCGGCAGCTCGTGGTGTTGGGCGGCGGCGGTCAAGACGAATTTCCCGCCGGCGATCAGTACCGCCAACACCGCCCAGAACGCGGCGTGCGACCAGCGCCGGTCACGCAGGTTCAAGACCGCGGCGCCGGCAAGAAACAGTGCGATCAACCAATAGGACTGTTCAATCGTCAGCATGGCGCGGATTATTCCCCGGCGTCCGGCGCGCGCAGGCGAACCGCCGGCAGGCTGGGCTGCACGACCGGCGGTGCGGGATCCCGGGCAGTTCCCGGGCCGGGTGACGCCGATGGCGGTGGCACGCCGCGGCTGATTTGCCGTGCAAACAGTACCGTGCGGATCGCGTGGATGATGAAGGCCGCGATCGCCGTCGGCAGCGCCCACAGCGCAATCTGCAGCGGCTGCAGTTCGATCCCGTGCTGGGCGTAGAAACCCTGGATCAACAGTACCGCGCCAAGCGCTATGAATACGTCTTCACCGAAGAACAGGCCGATGTTGTCGGTCGCCGCGCTGAACGCGCGCACGGCGTTGCGCTCACCGTCGTTCAAGGCGGCGCCGCGCTTCTCGGCCGCCGCTTCCGCCATTGGCGCCAGCAGCGGGCGCACGGTTTGCGCCTGGCCGGCAACGCTGGTCAGGCCCAGCATCGACAGGATCTGGCGCAGCCCAAGGTAGGCGATCAGCAGGCGCGGAAGGGTCAGGCTGCGCAGGGAGGCAATCCAGTTGCGCGCATGTTCGCGCAGGCCCGCGCGCTCCAGTACGCCAATCGCCGGCAGGGTCAGTACGAACAACAACAGCGCGCGCTCGGATACGAAACTCGTGCCGAGCAACGCCAGGATGTCGCCGATGGATTTGCCGGCGGCGAGGCCACTCACGATGCCCGCCACCACGACGACCGGCACCGGGTTGAAGCGCAATGCGAACCCTGCAACCACCACCAGCACGCCGAGCAGCGGCAGGTAGTGCAGGAGGGCGATCACGCGGGACGCGCCTGCGCGACGATGCGCACACCCGCGCGCCCCAGTGCGTGATGCACGTGTTCGGCAAAGGTTGCCGCATTGGGCCGGTCGCCGTGGATGCACAGGGTGTCGGCCTGGACGCGAATGCTGCTGCCGTCGTCTGCGACCAACGTGCCGCCGGTTGCAATTGCTACTGCCTGCGCGGCCGCCGCATCGGCGTCATCCAGCACCGCGCCCGGTTCCGAACGTGGCGTCAGGGAACCGTCGGCCGTGTAGCGCCGGTCGCAGAAGCCTTCCGACTGGACTGCCAGTCCTGCCGCGCGTCCAGCCGCGACCAGCGCGCCGCCGGCCAGGCCAACCAGGATCACCGTCGGGTTGAAGTCGCGCACCGCAGTGGCGATGGCGTCGGCCAGCGCGCGCTCGCGCGCGGCCATGTTGTACAACGCCCCGTGCGGCTTCAGGTGGTGGACGTGCGTGCCCGCGGCGGCCGCGAACGCATTCAATGCGCCCAGCTGGTACAGCGTCTGCGCGTAGGTATCGTTGGGCGTCATCCGCAGCTCGCGGCGGCCGAAGCCCGCAAGGTCGGGGAGGGCTGTGTGCGCGCCGATGGCGACGCCGTATTCCATGCACAGCGTGACGGTCGTGCGCATGATCGCCGCATCGCCAGCGTGAAATCCGCAGGCGATGTTGGCCGAGGTGATCCACGGCATGACCCCGGCGTCATCGCCCATGCGCCAGACGCCGAAGGATTCGCCGAGATCCGCGTTGAGATCGATATCGTTCATTGGGCGAGGCGGGTTGCGATGGCAGCGGCGAGATGCGAAAGTGCGCGCGTGCGCCGTTCAAGTGCATGCACGGCCTCCGCAAGCGTACAGCGGGTGAAGCGCAGCGTCGCACCTGGCCGCAGCTGCGCCAGGCGCGGCAGGTCCACCGCGGCGATCTGGCCGAGGCGCGGGTAGCCGCCGCTCACGGGACCTTCGGGTCCCAAGGCGATGGGCTGACCGGAAGGCGGCAGTTGCACGAGGCCCGGGATGCACCCTTCGCTGATCATTTCGACCGGACTTTGCCACGCCAGGGCCGGGCCGGCGAGCCGTACGCCGACCCGGTTGGAATCGGTGCGGATGCGGAATGGCGCGTCGAACAGCGCCGCGCGTGAAGCGTCCGTGAGGCAGCCCTCGTGTGCTCCGGGCAGCATGCGCAGCGGCGCGTCCGGGTCGATCCGCAGCCAGGGACGCGGGTCGAGTTGCCATTTGGCCGCGCGGGTGGGCAACGCGGGCCCGGGGATGGAGCCGACCGCCAGCGCGTCACCGGCGCGCAAGGCGCAGCCGTTGAAGGGCCCGATGCCTGCGTTGAGGTCGGTGCTGCGGCTGCCGAGTACCGGTGCCGCGCCAAATCCTCCCCGCACCGCGAGGTAGCTGCGGCACCCGGCACGCATGGGGCCGAGGACGATGCGGCTGCCGGCGCGAACGAACACGGGCGCCCACGTGGGGCATTGCGTCCCGTTGATGCGCAGCGTGAGCGCCGCGCCCGTGACCGCAATCCACGCATCGCGGTCGCAGCGCAGCGTCGGCCCGAGCAGGGTAGCCTCGAGCGCGCAGGTGGCGGGGGGATTCCCGCACAGGGCATTGGCGATGCAAAGCGCGGGTGCATCAAACGCACCCGCGCGGCCGATGCCAAGGTGCGCAAGCCCTGGCCGCCCGGCGTCCTGCAGGGTGGTTTGCAGACCCGGCGTCAGCACCGCGAGCGTCACGCGCGTGGGCCTGCAAGTTGCGCGAATTCGCCGGCATCGATGGCCTGAAAGCGCACCCGGTCGCCCGGCGCCAGCAGGCACGGCGGGTCGCGCGTGGGATCGAACAGTGTCAGCGGCGTGCGTCCGATCAGGTGCCAGCCGCCCGGCAGCTCGCGCGGGTAGATCCCGGTCTGTGCGCCGCCGATCGCGACCGCTCCCTTGGGCACCCGCGTACGGGGGCTCGCCCGGCGCGGCACGGACAAGGCCGGATCAAGGCCCAGCAGGTACGGGAAACCTGGCGCGAAGCCCAGCATCGCCACGCTGTATGCCGCCGCCGTGTGACGCGCCACCACGGCGTCCGGCGCGAGCCCGGTGTGGTCGGCGACGGCGGCCAGGTCGATGCCGCAGGCACCGCCGTAGCAGACCGGGATGTCGACGGGGGCGCGTGAAACGGGCTCAGGGTCACTGCCACCTGTGCCGTCCAGCGCGGCGCGCAGGGCCGGCGTGCGGGAAAGTGAAACTGACCCTGTCTCGAAGCGAAGCAGCAACGTTGCGTATGCAGGCGCGATGTCGATCAGACCGGCAAGGTGTGCGGCGTGCAGCGCACGCGCGGCTGCGTGTACGCGCGCGTTGGTCACGCTGTCGATGCCGTCGCCGAAACGCACCAGCAGCGCGTCTTCGGCGATCGGCTCGATGGAAAAATCAGCCATCGCCTGCCCACCGCAGCGCCGTGAGGAGCCGGTCGCGCGCGTCGGGTGCGTAGGCCACCGCGCGACCGTAGCCCCATACCGGCCCTGGCCATGCTGCGTCCGTCCTGCGGCGGGCGATCACGTGGATGTGCAACTGGCGAACGATGTTGCCAAGTGCGCCGACGTTGAACTTGTCGTATGCCACCGCGTTGCGCAGGGTTTGCATCGCACGCTGGATTTCCTGCAGCAGGAGAGCGCGATCGCCTGGGTCAAGATCGTCCAGCTCGGCCAGGCCACGGCGGCGCGGAACCAGCACCAGCCACGGAAACTGCGCGTCGTTCATCAGCAACACCCGGCACAGATCCCAGTCGGCCACCTGGATCGTGTCGGCCGCGAGGCGCGGGTCGAGCTCGAAGCCGGCCTCGGGATTGGTGCTCATGCCCGCGCAGCCAGTTCCTTGCCGAAGAATGCAAGCGTGCGTTGCCACGCCAGCTTTGCCGCGGCCGCGTTGTAGGCGTTCTTGTCGACGTCGCGGTTGAAGGCGTGCCCGCAGTGTTCGTATTCATACACCGGTACCTGCGGCCAGGCTTCGCGGTGCTTTTGCCGCGCAGCGGCGGGAATCGAGTGATCGGTCGTACCAAAGTGGAAGATGACCGGGGCTTTCAGTGGCTGGTCAAGAAACCCGGTATTGCGCGCGCCGTAGTAGCTCACGGCGGGCAACGCGAGGCGCTGGGCGGACAACAGCGCGACCGTGCCCCCCCAGCAGAATCCGACGACGCCGGTCTTCCCGGCCGACTTGATCGAATCGTGGGCGCTGGCAACGGCTTCCACGGCACGATCGAGGCCTACTTCGGCGGCCAGCTTCTTGCCGCGGTCGATCCCCGAGCGGTCGTAGGACAGGGCAACGTCGGTTTCGACATAGTCGAAGAACGCCGGTGCGACCGCGACATAGCCGGCCGCGGCGAACCGGTTGGTCACGTCCCGGATGTGCGGGGTGACGCCGAAGATCTCCTGCACGACCACGATGCCGCCCTTGGGTTTACCGGTCGGCTTGGCAAGGTACGCGCCGATGCACTGCGTGCCGGCCGGGTTGAGGCTGATGCGGGTGCCCATGGGAGTGTCCTGCGCGATGGCGATGCGGGGAAGCGTAGGCGGGCGGAGTGGGTTGTCAACTTTTGTTACGCGGCTGGTGTGCCGCAAAACCGGCCAGTACTGTGTGGCGATGGACAGGAATTGTTCAGATTCTGCTATGATGCGGCGCGACCACAGAGTGTGATGTACCGCTCAGTTGTTGAAAGCGGCTTAGGGGGATTGGTTATCAAGCGCTCTATTCACTTTGTTTCCGGACTGCCGCGCTCGGGCTCCACGCTGCTGGGCGCCCTGCTGAAGCAAAATCCACGCTTCAGTGCCGGCATGAGCGGCCCGCTGGCGGGGCTGTTCACCGATCTTTTGACCAAGATGGGTGGCAGCAACGAATTTTCGGTATTTACCAGCGATGCACAACGCCAGCGCATCCTGCGTGGCTTGTTCGAAAATTACTACGCCGACTACACGGCCGAGGTCGTCTTCGACACCAATCGCGCGTGGTGCGCGCGCATGCCAGCGTTGTCGCGACTGTTTCCCGACAGCCGCGTCATTGCCTGCGTGCGACATGTGCCGTGGATCATCGACAGCGTCGAGCGGCTGGTGCGCAAGAACGTGTTCAGTCCATCGTCGATCTTCAACTACACCCTGGGCGGCACGGTCTACACACGCGCCAATGGCTTGGCCAGCGCCGACGGTTTGGTGGGCTATCCGTTTGACGCCCTGAAAGAGGCGTTCTACGGCGAGCACACCGAACGCTTGATGCTGGTGCAGTACGAGACGCTGACCAGCGACCCGGCCCGAGTACTCAACGCGATCTACGATTTCGTCGGCGAGCCGCACTTCCAGCACGATTTCGAGCACATCGAGTTCGATGCGGAAGAGTTCGATCGCCGTGCCGGCACGCCCGGGCTGCACAAGGTGCGGCCCAAGGTCGCGGTGCAACACCGGCAAACCATTTTGCCGCCGGATCTGTTCCGCCGGTTCGAAAACGACGCCTTCTGGCGTGATCCAAAAAACAATGCGCGTGGTGTGCGCATCGTGTAGCGGCGTCGCGCATATTCCGTTGCCGCACGTCAAAGGTTTCTGCATTCGCGTTACTCACCCTCAACCACAAAGATCCAAGGGGATCACCATGAATCGCATTTACAGCCTGGTCTGGAACCGCGCCCTGCGCACGGTGCAAGTTGCTTCCGAGTTGGCCAGCCCTAGCCGGGGCGGTGGTGCGACGGCTGGTTCCGTTGCGCGTGCGCGCCGGCGTCCACTGGCGTTGGCCTGCATCGCGGCGCTGGGAATGGCAGCGATGGCGCTACCGGCGTGGTCGGCCACCTGTCCGTCGGGGGCGGCACCCATCGGTTCGGCTACGGGCGCGGCCGGCACTACCGGCAGCGATGGCAATGGCACCAATGGCGGTACGGCTGCAGGGGGCCCGTCAGGCAGCTACATGTGTCTCGTATCCGGGTATTTCGTCAACGGCGGAGCCGGTGGTGATGGCGCGTACACCGGTGGGACCGGCGGTGCTGGTGGTGACGGATTCGTCGGTGATGGCTTCAGCCTCGTCAACGATGGCGGCATCGGTGGCGGTAATGGCGGTATGGGTTATTACGCCGGCGGTGGCTCGGGCGGTGATGCGATCTACGGTGGCGGGCTCGCCATCACCAACGAAGGCTACATTCACGGCGGCAATGGTGGCCAAGGCGTTGGTGCCACGGGTGGTACCGGCGGTACGGCGATAGTGGCTACCGGCAATGGTTACTCCACCATTACCAACGATGTAATGATTCGCGGCGGCAACGGCGGCAATGGGGCCTATGGTTACGGCGGCGCTGGCGGCAATGGCGGTAACGCCATTCGCGGCAGCTACTTCAGCGTCACCAACAACAACGCCATTTTCGGCGGCAGTGGTGGGGTCGGTTACACCGCGAACGGTGGCAACGGCGGCGCGGGCATTACCGGCAGCTATTTCACAGTAATCAACAACGCCGGCGGTATTGGCGGCGGCGGCGGCGGTGCGGGTTACGCGGGCAACGGCGGCAACGGTGGCGCCGGGATCGCCGGCAGTGACATTCAAGTCGTCAATTACAGCCAGATCATGGGCGGCCGCGGTGGCAATGGCGGCTGGTACAGCGCTACCGGCAACGGCGGCGCAGGGGGTGCAGGGGTTGTGGCATCGGGTACGTCGCTGGTCTTCAATGCCGGGTACGTCACGGGTGGCATTGGCGGTACCGGAGCCGAGGACGGTGGAGCCGGAGGGGCGGGAGTGATCGCCGATGGCGCCGGTACCCAAGTTGAGAACGCCGGCCACGTATATGGCGGTGCCGGTGGCGTAGGGTCGTACGGCGGGGTTGCAGGAGCCGGCGGTGCCGCTGTGGTTGCGACCGGTGGCGCCGCGGTTGAAAACGATGCGGGAATGTATGGTGGTGCCGGTGGTGCCGGTGGTTACGACGGTGTCGTCAACGGCTTGCCGGTTGGCGGTTCGGGCGGTGCGGGTGGTGCTGGAGTTAGCGGTGGTACCTTCGTACCCGTTGATGGATCGGTTGCCTTCGACCTCACGAACTACGGTTTCATTGAAGGTGGGCGCGGTGGCTACACGCTTGGATTCTTGGGCGGCAATGGCGGTACAGGTGTAACCGGCGCCGGATTTGTCGTTACCAATAGCGGTGTCATCCTTGGCGGTGGCGGCGGCGACGCCGTATACGGCGGGACGTCCGGGGTTGGCGGCGCGGGTGTTGCGGGCGCAGGCTTCACCTTGACCAACGACAGCGGGGCATATGTCGTCGGTGGCAGGGGTGGTGCAGGAGAGTTCGGCGGTGCTTCCGCTGTCGGTGGCGCTGGAGTCAGCGGGTACGGGTTTACGCTGACCAACGCTAGCGGCGGATACATCCTCGGGGGCAACGGTGGCCCCGGATATTTTTCTGCTTCCGCCAACGGTGGTGCGGGTGTCACCGGTGGCGCGTTCACGCTGACCAACGATGGCTACATCAGCGGTGGCAACGCAGGGGCCGGGCTCAACGCGCCGTCCGCAGCGTACGCGGGTGCAGCGGGTGGCGTGGGCGTCATTGCAACGTATGGTGCGACGATCACGAACGGTTCGACCGGTTCAATCGTCGGCGGCGCCGGGGGAAACAGTGAGGGATATTACGGCGGCGCGAGCGTCAATGGTTACGGCGGCGCGGGCGGGGCCGGTGTGGCCGGGGGCAGTTTCAGTCTCACCAATCAGGGTGACGTACAGGGGGGCAACGGTGGGTATGGTTACGGCGTTTTCGGGATGCCGGGCACGGCTGGCACGGGCGGCGCTGGTGGTGCCGGTGTTACCGGCTCCGGTTTTTATGTCGCCAACTCGTTGGATATGAGGGGCGGTGCTGGTGGGCAAGGCAAGGCCTTCGGCGCAGCGACCGGCGGTGCGGGAGGTGCGGGCATCGCGGGCAGTGGCCTGACGCTGGTCAACAGCGGGTTCGTTGCCGGCGGTCGGGGCGGTGACAGCTACACCTACGTCGTTGATGGCACACAGTCGGGTGGGTACACAACCACCAGCGGCGCCGGCGGTACGGGCGTCAGCGTCGACAATGCAGCAGGTGCCGCGTCGAGCATTACCAATACCGCTGACGGCGTCATTGTGGGCGGTGAGGCCGGCACCGCGTATGAATGGAGCGTGGCGCCTGCTGCCGCGAACGTCGCGGTCCTTGGTACCGGTGTCCGGGCGGTGCTGGTATCGCGGTCGGTGGCGCGGGTACCACCACAGTGTCCAACGCCGGACGCATCGGTGGTGGCTACGGTGGCTATGCCTACGTTTGCGATAGTGGGGATTGCACCTACACCGGCAATGGCGGTGCGGGTGGAGCTGGCATCAGCGTCGCGGGCAACGGCAACACCACGATCACCAATGCCAGCACCGGCAACATTTACGGCGGCGCGGGCGGGCGAGCCTGGTCGGCGGGTTATGATGGTGGCAGTTATGTGCGCGGCACAGTCGGCATCGGCGGCGCGGGTATTTACGTCGGCAGCACGGGTACGACCACCATCGACAACGCCGGCTATATCGGCGGCGGCACGGGTGGTTATGGCTATGGTTCGCAAGCCGCGACGGGTGGCGCCGGCGTTGCCGGCAGTGGCTTCACCCTGACCAACAGCGGCGGTATCCACGGTGGTTACGGCAATTACACCCACAGCGCGCAGGGTAACTCGGGCGGCGCGGGTGGCGCAGGCGTTTCGGGCAGTGGGTTCACCGTGACCAACACCGGCTACATCCAGGGTGGCAACGGTGGTGACGGCGACTATTCGTCGGGGGCGGGCGGCGCGGGGGTCAGCGGCAGCGGCTTTACCCTGACCAACGACGGCGGCGGCACCATTGCGGGCGGCGCCGGCGGTTCCTACGCGGGTTGTGGCCCCGGGACTTCCGCTGCCGGTGGATACGGAGTGGATGCCTTGGGGCGTGTCAACATCATGAACGCCGGCAGCATCATGGGTGGCTTGTCGGGCGACGGCACCCTGCAGGCCGATGCCGTGCACATGTCCGGTGGCGGCAACACGCTGACGCTGGAAAACGGTTACTCGTTTACCGGCAACGCGGTTTCCACCAGCGGTACAACCAATGGCGGCGACACATTGGCGTTGGGCGGGGCAACCAACGACACGTTTGATGTGTCGCAGATCGTTGCGACGGCGCCGGCTGGCTGGACGGGCGCTGTCGAGTACTTCGGATTCGCCAACTATGCGAAGGTCGACAGCAGCACCTGGACGCTGACCAACACCACGACCGCGGTGACGCCGTGGACGCTGGAGGGCGGTGTGCTGCAGATTTCGACCGACGCCAACCTGGGTGCACTGTCCGGCGGGGTGACGTTCAATGGCGGTACGTTGGAAAACACCGCTGCAATCACCACCGCACGTTCCATTGCGCTGCCGGGTACCGGCACGCTGCAAACCGACGCTGACTTCACCAGTAGCGGTGCGGTTTCCGGTGTGGGCGCCTTGACCAAGACCGGTACTGGCACCTTGACCTTCAATGGCGATGGCGGCGCCTTCAGCGGCAGCACCAACGTTGCCACTGGTACGTTGCTGATCGGTGGCGATGGTTTCCCTGGCGCGAGCCTGGGCGGTGCTACGACCGTGGCCATGGGCGCAACGCTGGGTGGTTTCGGTACGATTGGTTCGCTCAGCCTCTTCGGCAATCTGAGCCCCGGTGCGTCGATCGGTACGCTGCACGCGACGGGTGACGCGACGTTCGAAGCGGGCTCCGCTTACCTGCTGGATGTTTCACCGGCAGGCACCTCGGACCTGTTCACGACTACGGGATCGGTCGCGATCGATGACGGCACCGTCGAGGTGCAGCCATCAACTGGTGCCTGGGCCCCAATCACCAAGTACACCATCGTGACGGGTCAGGGCGGCGTCAGGGGCACGTTTGCGGGTCTTACCGGCGCGCCGACCCCGCATTGGGGCTTGCTGTACGATCCAAACAACGTGTACCTGATCCTGGCTACGGACGCCTTCAACCTTGGCAATTCGGCGCAGACGATCAACCAGCACAACACGGCCGGTGGGATCTCGAGCCTCGGTTGGGGCAACCCGTTCTTCCTGCAGCTGGCCACCCAGGACGCAAGCGCGCAGCGTATTGCGTTTGACCAGACCTCCGGTGAGTTTCACGCCAGCCAGCAAGCAGCGCTGGTCAACGACAGCCGTTTCGTACGCGAGCAAATGGAAAAGCGTCTGCGCGATGGCGATGCCGATGATTCAGCGGCCAAGGTCGCGGGTACCAGACTTACCGCCTGGGTACACGGCTGGGGCCATTGGGGCACGATTGACGGTGATGGCAATGCCGCCCAGATCAGCGACAACGGCGACGGGCTGCTGGTGGGCGCCGACTTGCCGGTCGGCGGCATCGGCCGCGTCGGTGTGACCGGCGGCGCCGAACGCGACTCGCTCAGTGTTCGCGATCGTTCGTCGTGGGCACGCGTTACCCAGACGTGGTTGGGTACCTACGGCGGCTTCGAGCAGGGGGCTTTTGCATTCCGGGCGGGCGTCGCGTATGCGTGGAACCAGATCCCGGCTTACCGGGATGTTGCGGTCCCCCTCATGGCACCGGAAGCGCTGTCGTCAAACGCCACCGGGAGCACGACGACCGGTTACATCGAAGGCGCGTGGAACGTCCAAACATCGGTCGGTACGGTTGTCCCGTACTTGAATCTTGCGAGCGTCCGGGTGCATACCGATGCTGCCAACGAGGTCGGCGGTGTTGCGGCGTTGCACATCGACAGTGGCAGCATGGACACCAGCCTCAGCACTCTGGGTGTGCGCGGTGGCTGGCGGCTGGCCAGCAGCGTCTCACTGGACGCCAACCTCGGCTGGGTCCACGCGTTCCGTGACATCACCCCCGACCGCACCCAGCAATTCCTGGCCGGCGGCGACGCATTCACGGTGTACGGCACCCCGATCGCCAAGGATGCCGGACAGGTCAATGTGAACCTGACCTGGCAGGTCGCGCCGAACGCGCAGGTGGTGCTTGGCTACGATGGCCTGTATGGCAACCGGGTCAGTGACACCGCCGCGAAGGCAAGCTTCAACGTGGCGTTCTAGCAGGCTGTTGAAAATCAGCCTGCCGGGGCGGGCCATGGATGGCCCGCCGCGGATCAATCGCTGTAGGCGATTGATCCGTCGAAGCCGAGTTCGGACGTGTACCGGACTCGGCGCGTTGAAAAAGTGCAGGACAGCACTTTTTCAACAACCTGCCGGGCCTCGTGCCAGTGCCGGGAAGGGACACGGCGATGCGTCGCAAGACCCATCGCTTTTTTTGCGCCGATGTCCGGCTGCCGCTGCCCTACAATACGCGTTTTGCGGGTTGCAGCCATGCCATCAAGCACGCCCCAAATCGGCTTTGTCAGTCTCGGCTGCCCCAAAGCGCTGGTTGATTCCGAACGCATCCTGACGCAGCTGAAGGCCGAAGGCTACGGGATCGTGCCGCGGTACGACAAGGCCAACGCGGTCATCGTCAACACCTGCGGATTCATCGACGCCGCGGTGCAGGAGTCGCTGGACGCGATCGGCGAGGCGCTGCACGAAAACGGCAAGGTCATCGTGACCGGCTGCCTTGGCAAGCGCGAGGCGCTGATCCGCGAAGCCTACCCCGACGTGCTCGCGGTTACCGGTCCGCAGGACTACGCCAGCGTGATGAACGCGGTGCATGCGGTGCTGCCCAAGCCGCACGATCCGTTTGTCGATCTGGTGCCCGACACCGGGGTCAAGCTGACACCGCGGCATTACGCGTATCTCAAGATTTCAGAAGGTTGCAACCACCATTGCACGTTCTGCATCATTCCGACGCTGCGCGGCAAACTGGTCTCGCGGCCCATCGACCAGGTGCTCGTCGAGGCCGAAAAACTGGTGCGGGCCGGCGTCAAGGAACTGCTGGTGATTTCGCAGGACACCAGCGCGTACGGCGTGGACACGAAATACGCCGAGCGGACGTGGCGCGGCAAGACCTACCAGACGCGGATGCTTGACCTCTGCCGCGGTTTGGGCGAGCTCGGCGCGTGGGTACGGCTGCACTATGTATACCCGTACCCGCACGTGGACGAGGTGATCCCGCTGATGGCGGAGGGCCGGATCCTGCCGTACCTCGACGTGCCGTTCCAGCATGCATCGCCGCGCATCCTGAAGTTGATGAAGCGGCCGGCGCACGCCGAGAAAACACTGGAACGCATCCGGGCGTGGCGCAAGGTCTGCCCGGATTTGACCATCCGCAGCACCTTCATCGTCGGCTTTCCGGGCGAGACCGATGCCGAGTTCGAGGAATTGCTGGACTTCCTGCGCGAGGCCACACTCGACCGCGTCGGGGCGTTTGCGTATTCGCCGGTCGGCGGTGCGAGGGCCAACGAGCTTCCCGGTACCATACCGGAAGAACTGAAGGAAGATCGCCTGGAGCGTTTCATGCAGGTGCAGGCCCAAATCTCCGCGGCGAAATTGCAGTGCAAGATTGGCCGCACGCTCAGGGTGCTGGTGGATGCGGTGGACGTCGGCGGTGCCACGGCCCGCTCGGCCGCCGATGCGCCGGAGATCGACGGCGTGGTGCGTATCGCCGACGGCGCGTCGCTCAAGCCAGGCCAATTTGCCGACGTACGCGTCACCGCTGCGGGCGAGCATGACCTGGCGGCCGTCCTTGAGCATCAAGTGTAGGCGGCACGGTGTGCCGTGGTGCCCCAAGGCCAGGGAAGTTCCAGGCATGACCAGTTCCTACCGATAGCTTACCGAGAGCACCTCGAACCGGGTCTTGCCGGCCGGCAGTTCGGCCTCGAATTCATCGCCGACGTGCTTTTTCAGCGCCGCGCGGGCCAGCGGCGAGTCGATGCTGATCCAGCCTTTTTTTGCATCGGTCTCGTCCGGACCCACGATGCGGTAGGTGTGGGTGTCGCCGTTGTCGACGTTTTCGATTTCGATGCAGGCACCAAAGAACACCGCGCTACGATCGGCCGGGGTGCCTGCGGCCACCTGCAGTGCCGGGATGCGCTTGGACAGGTAGCGCACGCGGCGGTCGATTTCACCGAGCTGCTTCTTGCGATAGGTGTACTCGGCGTTCTCGGAGCGGTCGCCTTCCGCAGCGGCGGCGGCGAGTGCCTTGACGACCTCGGGGCGCAGTTCGCGCCACAGGTGATCCAGCTCGGCCTTGAGCGCGGCGAATCCATCCGGCGTGATGATCGCGGTGGAGTGGGGTTGGGGTGGGCGCCAGCGTGACATGGCTCACCGCTTGCCGCTGAAAATACCGTGCGGCAGTCCCCCGGAATTTCGCGGGCGGATATGAGTTTCGACGCCGGCCAGGAAGGTCGGCGTTCCAACGCACGGGCAGCCTTCTGCCGGCACCCCCCACGATACGCTTTGTTCCGTACCGACAGCGGCGATCGTGCCGTGGCGGCTGCGCAAGCGCGGGTCGAGCTTGGCGCTGGCGGCCCCGTTGCGGCGGGTTGGAATGTTGTTCACGCGCGTTCCTGGTACGCAACCCTGTCATGCGGCTTTGATTGTACGGTGGGGCCCGGGGCTTGAGTCGTTTGCGCGGTCACGCTACGGTGCATGGCTGTTGGCTCGTTTGGCGGGTTGCGCATGATGTGGCGGCAACTGGGGTACGTGGTGCTGGTTGGCGTGCTGGGCGCAGTGGCCGGTTGCGCGCAGGCACCCGCACGGGCTGCCGCCGCAGGTGGCGTGAACGGCCTCTATGCGACCTTGGCCCAGGCCAGCAAGCAGTACGATCAGGCGCTGGAGCTTGCGCGGCGCGGCGACAACGCAGCCTCACAAAAGACGCTCGAGTCTGCCCTTGACGCGATGCGCAGTGCGTCCGATCGTTGCGTCAACACGGCCGGTTGCGATACCGCGCGCTTCCTGTCCGCGTACGATCGCGCGCTGCGCTTGAAGGATGGCAGTTTCCTCGGCACCGAGGACGATGACCAGGCGTTGGGACCGGATGACCAGGCTGATACGGCAGGCGATGCGGGCGTGCTTGCGACGCTGCCGCAGGCCCAGCGCACCATACAGTTGCTGCACGATCACAAATTGTCGGATCTGGTCGCCAACAACGACACCGTGCAGGCGGCGCTGCAGGTCTGGTTGACGCGGCTGCGGCCCAACCTGGTCCGCGCGTATGTGGATTACCAGTACCTGCGGTTCCAGATGTGGCCCGAGTTCCACAAGGCCGGACTTCCCGAGGCGATCCTGTTTGGGTTGATCGCCAAGGAGTCGGGTGGCCGGGTGCATGCGGTCTCACGTTCAGGCGCGGCCGGGCCGTTGCAATTCATGCCGGCCACGGGCGCGCGTTTTGGGCTCAACACGGTCGACGGGTTTGATCAGCGCTTCGACCCGACCATGGAGGCGCGTGCGACCGCGGCATACCTCAACGAGCAACTCGGGGCATTGAACGACAACCTGGCCTTGGTGCTGGCCGCCTACAACGGCGGCGAAGGCAGGCTGGGGCGGCTGGTGGCGCATGCGCCCCAATCCAGTTTTTGGGATCCGGACGTTTATTTTGCGCTGTCGCCCGAAACGCGCGCGTATGTGCCCATGGTGTTGGCTGCCGCGTGGTTGTTTTTGCATCCGGAGCGCTACAACCTGCATTTCCCGCGGGTCGACGGATCGCCCGGGTTCGTCAATCTGGCAGCGGCGGCGTCGTTGAACGAATTGACGGTGTGTCTGGGTGACGATGACGGTGCGCGCTATGGCTGGTATCGCACGCTGCGCAACCTCAATCCGCAAATGGACCCTGCACAGGTGCAACCGGCGGGCACCCGGGTGAACCTGCCAAAGTTCCTGCAGGGTGCCTACAAGACCGCGTGCGTGACCGGCAGGTGGGTTGCGCTGGCGAGCCAGTTGCAGGCGGCGCAGTTGCCGACGCCGCCACCGCAGGCAGTCGCTGCCGCAGATCCGCCGGCACGGAAGTCCCCGCACTACACCGTGCGCAAGGGCGACACGCTGTATGCCATCGCCCTGAAATTCCATTGCGACAGCGTGGCGCGGCTGGTACGTGACAACGGCCTGCATTCAGCCGGTGACCTGCGGGTTGGCAAACGGCTCAGCATCGCAAGTTGCAAACGGCGGTAGCGCATCGCCGTTGACGTTCCGCTGCGCCGAGGCCAGCTTGGGTACGTAGCTGCCGTGGGGCCAGGTTGGCAGTTGGAAGTGGCCGTGAAGGCCGGTATGATGGGCGACCCATTGCGGCGGGCCACCGCGATCGGTGCAGCCTTGGGCGACCGTTTCTGAAGCCTGGCGGGGTGGTCGACGAATTTGTCTGGAACAAATTCGGACAGCCGCAGGCTGGCCCCAAGTACAGCGAGGGGTGAGCCTCAGGGATGAGGCGAACAACGCGCCGGGAGGTGTCCCCACCGCACCGGATGCTACAGGTTTTGGAGAGGTGGCGGAGTGGTCGACGAATTTGTCTGGAACAAATTCGGACAGCCGCAGGCTGGCCCCGAGTACAGCGAGGGGTGAGCCTCAGGGATGAGGCGAACAACGCGCCGGGAGGTGTCCCCACCGCACCGGATGCTACAGGTTTTGGAGAGGTGGCGGAGTGGTCGATCGCGCCGGATTCGAAATCCGGTTTACGGTTATGCCGTAACGAGGGTTCGAATCCCTCCCTCTCCGCCAGAAACAAAAACGCCCCTCGCGGGCGTTTTCTGTTTTTGTGGGTGTGGTGGGGTGGACGCAGCGTCCGGGTTCGACGGATCGGCAGGGCAGCCGATCCGTACAGCGAAGCTACCCGCAGGGCGAGGCACAGGGATGTGCCGCGTACCATCCTTCCCCTCCGCCAGAAACAAAAACGCCCTTCGCGGGCGTTTTGCGTGTCTGGGCGAAGTTGCTACGCTAGCCGATTCCCGGTCTGGCGCTACTGGCATGAGCATCATTTCCGTACCCGTTTCGCACGGTGAACTGATAGACAAGATCACCATCCTCGAGATCAAGTCCGAGCGGATGACCGACGCCGCCAAGCTCGCCAACGTGCGTGACGAGCTGCAGTTGCTGGAATCGCTGTGGTCGCGCGATCCGGCGGCCGGCACCGATATCACGGCCGAGCGCGCCGAGTTGAAGCGCATCAACGAGTCGCTGTGGGAGATCGAGGACGAGATTCGCGTGAAGGAACGGACGCGGGCATTCGATGCGCGATTCATTGAACTGGCCCGGGCCGTCTATCGCACCAACGACCGGCGGGCGGCCGTCAAGCGGGCGATCAACGTCAAGCTCGGCTCGCGGCTGGTCGAGGAAAAGTCCTACCAGGACTACGGCGCGGCCTGAAGCGCGGCTTCGAGCCTTTCGACGACGTCATCCAGCGTAATCAGATCCATCACGCCGGGGCGCTCGATTTTTGTGCCCCAGGCGATTTCTGCCGCTGGCTTGCGCAGAAATTTGCGCGCGGCGGCATCGTAACGGTCGACGCACCAGCGGCGGTCGGAGTAGGGCCCCGAGCGTGCGGGGTTGCTGGCCGCGTGGAGGCCAAGGATGCGGGTACCGACCGCATTCGCCATGTGCATCGGGCCAGAATCCGGCGCCAGTACCAGCGTCGCACGCTGATACAACGCCAACGCACGCTTCAGGGTATCGCGTCCGATCAGATCGAGCGGCTGGGTTTTCGCACGCGCCAGGATCGCATCGCCCAGGCGGCGTTCGGCCATAGAGGGCCCGCCGGTCAGTACGACCCGCATGTGGAGGGCCCGCGCGGCATGGTCGGCAATGGCGGCGTAACGTTCCGGTTGCCAGATGCGCAGGACGTGGCTGGATGCGGCACTGATGAGCAGCGTGGGCTGGCCATCGTCCGGCCATTGCGTCGCGGCCCAGCTGCATGCAGCGGCCGGAATCGGAATGTCCCAGCGCACCTGCGTCTGCACCAACCCCAGCGGCTCGATGAAGCTGCCGATTGCATCCAGGACGTGCTGGCCCGTTCGCGCCGGGATGCGTTCCCGGACGAACCAGCCGTGCAAATCCCTGGAACGGGCGCGGTCATAGCCAATCCTGCGATCCGCGCGCACGTTCAGCGACAGCAGATTGGCGCGCAGGGCGACCTGCATGTGCAGCAGCGCGTCGAAGTGGTGTGCTCGCAGCGCGTGGCGGACGGCGCGCATGCCGCGTATGCCCGCGGCCTTGTCGAACACGACAAACTCGACGCCGGGGACATCACCGACCAGCCTGTATTCCAGTTTGCCGATGATCCAGGTCAAGCGGGTCGCCGGCGCCAGGGCCTGCAAGGTACGCACCAGTGGTACGACGTGGGTGACATCACCCAGCGCCGAAGTGCGCAGCAGGCAAATGGACTGGGGAAGTGCGGGCATGGCACGGCTTGGTAGACTTGGGGCGTGAACGCAGCGACGCATCCAGACGCCGAACGCCGCGCCGTCGACCCGCGCATTGTCGCATTGGCCGACGGTGCCATGGTGCTTGATGCGGCGCTTCCGGCGATCCCGACCGGCGATTGGTTTGATCCGGCGTGGTGGGCGGCGCAGGGGCGGCAATGCGCAGGCAACGGCGGGCGCGGTGGGGTGGCGTTTCTGGACACGCCCGTCGGACCGTGCGTGCTGCGGCACTACCGGCGGGGTGGCTGGATGACGCCGTTGCTCGGTGACCGTTACGTCTGGAACGGGCGCTCGCGCAGTCGTGGTTTTGCTGAATTTTCCCTGCTGGCCGAACTGTCTCGCCGTGGGTTGCCGGTACCCGAGCCGGTCGCCGCGCGCTACCGGCAGCGCGGGGTGTACTACACGGCGGATCTGATCACGCGCACAATCGGGAACGCCCAAACCGTGGCCGAACTGATCGCCGCGCAACGGTTTGACGCCGGAGTTGCCGAGCGAATCGGCGCGCTGGTCGCGCGTTTCCATGTGGCCGGCGTGGACCACGCCGATCTGAACGCGCACAACATCCTGCTGGCGGGAGATGCGTTGTGGCTGATCGATTTCGACCGCAGCGAAATCCGCCAGGGCGGCACGGCGTGGAAGCTGTCCAATCTGGCCCGGCTCAAGCGGTCGCTGCTGAAAGTTGGCGCGTGCGATCATGACGAGGCCGCACTGGACGGTGAAATCTGGGGGCCGCTGATGCGCGGCTATGAACGCGGTGCCGGAGGGTCGTGATGATTGATGCCGTGGCGGGTGCGACCACCTCGGAGGGGAAGAGCGGCGTGCATGATCGGCGCGACGCGTGGTCGCTGCACGTCCTTGGCACCGGTGCCGCCAGCGCGATCGACCTTGGATCTTCCGGTGCCGTACTCGAACGCGACGGTGAGCCGCTGCTGCTGATCGATTGCGGGCCCGGCACGCTCGAACATTACCTGCGCGCGCATGGGGCGTTGCCGCCGGCCGTCTTCATCACCCATGCGCACATGGATCATGTGGCCGGATTGGAGCGCCTGTTTTATGCCGCGTGGTTCGACGTGGCGCGGCGCGGGCGGGTCAAGCTGTTCATGCACGCGAACCTGGTGCCGGTCCTGCAGGCGCGAGTGGCGGATTATCCCAATGCGGTGGCCGAAGGTGGCGCGAATTTCTGGGAAGGGTTCCACTTGATTCCGTTGTCGCGCGGGTTTTGGCTGGATGACCTGTGGTTTGACGTGTTTGCCACGCGTCACCACGCGCCGGGTACTTCGTTCGGGGTCGCGCTGGCCGGGTGTTTCGTCTGGACCGGTGATACCCGCCCGATTCCTGAAGTGGTGGCGGCCATTGCCGGCGAGCACACGTTGATTGCGCACGACTGCGCCTTGCACGGCAATCCGTCGCACACCGGCGTGGACGACCTCGAACGCGAGTATTCACCGGAGTTGCGCAGCCGGATGTTGCTGTACCACTACGGTAGCGACGCCGAAGCGGACGCGCTGCGTGCGCGTGGACTTGCCGTGGCGGAGCCGGGCGGGCGCTATGCCTTGCACGCGCCTTTGCCGGTACGGCCGGGGGCCGGCTGATGAAGCCTGCCCGGCCATTCACGTTGCCGGAGTCACCCGTACCGCCCGCGGCGCTCGGACCTGCGCTGGCCGCTCGAAGCGTTGCCGCGCCAGGCTGGCTCCACCTAGCGACGCTGGTGCTTTCGCGGCGGCGCGGGTGAGGCCGGACCCATCAATCTGGTGACTAAACCGCTCCGCGACCGTTGTACGCGCGCAATTCCGATACCGTGCCCTATGCGACCATTGCCGGTGCCTCGAACCGTCACGGCGATCGCATGGTGAACGCCGCACCAGATCGCCGAGCGCGCAAGGATCATCCATGCGGTGTGCCGCGATTGCCCTGTGGCGTCGGTGCCGGTATCCTGCTGCGTTCACTTGTCAGCGGACGCTGCCGCACGGTCCCGCCCGCGGGCGGGATGAGAACCGGGATATGTGGAGAGGTGTCCGAGTGGTTGAAGGAGCACGCCTGGAAAGTGTGTAAGCGGGTCAAACCGCTTCGCGGGTTCGAATCCCGCCCTCTCCGCCAGTTTCACCAGTTCATGGTGGCCCCGTTGGTGCCTCCGCGACGCTAGATCGAAAATCCCGCCAGGGCCGGAAGGCAGCAACGGTATCGATCAACGCGTGCGCCGGAGATACGCTGGCGGGGCCGCCGCCATTTTGCGCGCGGCGCAATCATGCGCTGCCCGATCGATACCGACGGTTGCGGGCTCGACCTCCCTGTCTCGCCGCG
>SCQU01000026.1 GCA_004299555.1 Rhodanobacteraceae bacterium | reverse complement strand
CGCCAGACGTTCACGCCACAACGCCGCCTTGTCCGCCATCAAGCTGCCTCTCCACTTGGAAAGGCGCGATCACATCACCTCGGGTGCCACGGCGGTAGATGAGACGAGCGGACGCTTACCTTGCTGCATTCGCCGTCCCTTGATCAGCTTTCGTCGCGGCGTGAACGTGAGCCCCGTTCGTCGGGCAATCTGAGTCGCGGTCGTCGTGGAAATTCCAAGACGGCGTGCCGCCGCACTGATCGAGAGTTCGGTTCCACGAACGAGGGCAGCCAAGTCGCTGGCAAGATTCTGCGCTTCCAGCACAAACTCAGAGTGCCCGACCGGCGATGTATTTTCCGCCCTGTAGCTGCGCTCGAAATCTTCCCAGGTGTCGTACACCAACGCGATCATCAACAAATGCTTCAGCGGGTGCGCGTGCCGCGGTGATCGCCGCGCCACCGAACCGATCAATCCTGCCCAATCTGGCGTGATCGAATTGAGGGCCTCGAATCCCGTGATGTCTTCGATACCCCTGTACCGCTGGCGAATTTCGCCAATCAGGTTCTTGATTCGAAGGGATCCCCCGGCGGTGGCCAACCCGCGGTCGCGCAGTCCGCGCTGATAGCACGCAGCAAGCCGTTGAGGATCGAATTTCGCTGGCTCACTGGCCGCCCAACGATCGGAAAACTCCGCAAGCCGGATCAGTTGGTCCAATTGCCGGTCATCACGCACAGGTATCTCAATGCGCTCCCACGGCAACCCGCCCTCCGGAAGCAACCATCCGCGACGGTGAACCGGCGTCACCGGATCCCATGCGATGAACAGCGGTCGTGCGTGCCGGGCGCAGGCCATCGTTGACGGGTATTGATGCTCTACATGCCAGTAGGCGAACCCGACCGCATCGGCGTCACGGTTCACACACTCAGAGCAAGCCTTCAGGGGGTGGTGACCACCCACGCGACTGGCCGTGATCCCGAGCCGCATCTTGATCGACGGCATGCTCCCCCCGATGACTCGTCGGAGGATTTCGTCGGCCATCCCTGCGGGCTGCAAGGCCAGGAAGTAGCCGAGCAACGTGTGGTGAAGCGCCAAGCGTCGGACGTCGAATCCGGCTTGCCGATAATGGCTCGACAGATGGATCAATTTCGACGGAAAGTCGTGACACAACGCTGCGTACGAGGTTCCGAACAGTTTCACGCTCGTCGCACGAGGATCGCCGCCCCCATTCCAGGCGTGCGCATGCGCGCACCAGCTGTACAGGGTTTCGTCTGGTCTAAGGAGTGGCAGGTTGGAGAGCAATTCGGGATGCGCCCGAATGCGCAGTGCGCGCGTTCGCTCGCATCCTAGCGATCTGATCCCCTCGGGCAATCAGCGAATTCAGGTTGTCAACCGTTGCTCCGGTACGCTGTTAAAACCTTTTTTGTCACGCCGACGCCGAGTGTGCGTGCAATTTCACGCTGGTTAAAAGCTATTTCGCTGTCTTGTCGTGCTCCGGAGCCTCTGAAACCCGCATTTCTCCGTGCACGACGTTAAAAATTATTTCGTCACTTACCAACCTGTAAGGCTGCTGTAGACGCTCAGCGTGGCGCGGCGAAGTCATCGTGGAAGCGCGCAATCTGGTGCATCTTCTCGTGCAGCACGGTCACGATGCCGACATCGCCGTTGGCAAGCGTGCGGCAATACACGAAGTGATGCTGGTAGCGGAAGAAATAGCCATCCGCGATGCCGAACGCGGCGGGGATCGGTCGCGACGGCGTGGCGTGCGAGAGCAGGCCTTCGGCAGCTTTGAACAACCCTTTGAGATAACGCTCAGCCTGCGGCTGACCCCAGCGGCCGCGCGTGTAGCGGAAAATCGCGTCAAGCCGCAGCGTTGCGACTTGCTGTACGCGTACGACCGGCTTACGCCTGACCACGGTTGCGCTGAATGATGTCGGCGACGGTCATGGGTTTGTAGGTGGCGTCCGGTGCGGCATAGGCGAGCGCCAGCTCGGCCTTGAGGCGCTGAAATGCCTGCTGTTCGCTGCGGGCCTGGTCGCTGCGGATCAGGTCGCGCAGGTATTCACTGACATTTTCATAATGGCCCGTGTCGCCCACGGTCGCGGCCACGAAGTCACGCAGTGCGCCGCTCACGCGGACAGTAAGGGTGGCGGTCTCATCGTGCGGCATGGCTGATTCTCCTTATCCTAGGCGTATTCACTATACTACTTTACGAATACGCACGTACGGCACGAACCTGCGACACGACCGCGCCGTACACGGAGTAAAAATACTCAACGTATTGAGTAATTCGTCGTTGGCCGCTACCAGGATGCCTGACACACAATGACCGCGCCCACACCCCGCCCCGAACGCGCGACACAGGACCGCGTGGTCACGTTGTTCACGGACACGATGTGTACCAGCAACCTGGGCTACCGCAACCTCGGCAATTGGGTCAATCGGGACGGCAATCGCTGCATCGAAGCCGACCTGCTGCGCGCCCGCATGAAGCACACGCGTTGAACCGCACCCCCCGCGACGGCTCCCGCCGCAACCATCTAAGCCCATAACCAATCCTTCTGCGCCATCGGCTGACCCAGCGCGTAGACTGTTGGCTTCATCACCGCAGGTCGCGGTGTCGCCGCGCGGAGCCAAACGCTCCGGCGCGACGTGGTTGCGCGCGCAGGAGCATGACGAAAGCAATGAAGTACCAAAGAAAACGCATCAGCCGGGCGATCCGGGCGGGTTTGGTCATGGGTATGCTGGCAACCGCGGGCATCGCCGCAGCGGCGGCGCAAACACCGACCGCAGCGGCACCCGCGGCAACGGCCAAGACGCCGCCCAAGACGCAACCCAAAACCCTGGCCACGGTCGTCGTGACCGGGTCACTGATTCGCCGCGTGGACATGGCGACCGCCAGCCCGGTGACGGCGCTCGGGCGCGAATCCATCACGCGCACCGGCAAGCCCATCCTCGGTGATGTCCTGCAGCAGCTGCCGATGATCAGCGGCAATGCCACCAATACCCACAACAACACCAACGGCGGCGGCGTCGCGACGCCGGCGACCGAAGCCGGCGATGGCGCCGCGCGGGTGTCGCTGCGCGGCCTTGGCACCGGCCGCACGCTGGTGCTGATCGATGGCCAGCGGATGGTCAACGAGGACATCAACCTGATTCCGCAAAACATGGTGCAGCGCGTGGACGTGCTGGCGGAAGGCGCGTCCACCACCTACGGTTCCGATGCGGTCGGCGGCGTCGTCAACTTCATCCTGCGGCGCGATTTCAAGGGCGCCGAAATCAGCCTCAACGACGGCATTTCAAGCCACGGCGACGGCCAGCGGCGCGGCTTCAGCCTGACGATGGGCAACAGCGGCGATCGCTACAGCCTGGTCGGCGGACTGGATTACAACCGTTACGATGCCGTGCCCGGCCCGCGGCGCGACTTTGCCACCAACCAGTTGTTCCTCGCCAACGGCAAGGTGATCGTGTCGGGCTCGCGCTCGATCCCGACCGGCGAGTTCCAGTTGCCATCGGCGCTCGCCACGCGCTTTGGTTGCCCGCTCGCCACGTTGCAGACCGGCAACGGCACCGCGCTCGACAACTACCGCTGCTTTCAGCCCGGGGTGGACGCCTTCAGCACGCTCGGGTTCGACTACCTGCAGACGCAGCAGCAGCGCACCGGCGGCTTCCTGCTGGGCCGCTACAACCTGACGCCGAACGTGACCGCATTCCTCGATGTGTTCTACAACCACACCGACGCCGCCGGGCTGGATCCGGCCGCTCCGGTCGGCACGGAAGATGGCCTGGTGATTCCTGCCAGTGCGCCGTTCAATCCCTTCGGCGTGACCTTCAGCCAGAACGTCATTCCCGGCGATCCCGACAGCGGCTACGACTTCCAGACGCGCCTGATGTCGGCCGGCGCGCGCCTGCATCCCTACAGCACCCACACGGGGCAGGTCATCACCGGTGTGCGCGGCGGCTTTGGCGACAGCTGGAACTGGAACGTGACGCTCGATTACGGTCACACCGCGCGCACCCAGCGCGATGACAACGAACTGTCGATACCGGCGCTGCAGGCGGCCATCGACGCGGGCGCCAACATCTTCGACGAATCCGCCAACGGTGTGGCGCTGGGCGCCGGCGCCGTCGATGCCGTGTACGGCAAGTACCAATCGCTGCAGCAGATCCAGGCCAGCGCCAACGGCGATCTGTGGTCGTTGCCCGCCGGCCCCGTACAGCTGGCGGTGGGCGCGCTGTACCGCAAGGACACCATGCACTACACGGTGCCGGCGTTCGCGCTGCTTGATCCGGCGACGGCCAACTGCGCCATTTTGCAGGAAGCCTGCGGCTCGCCCGGCCGCGGCACCGACAGCGTCCGCGAAGCCTTCGGCGAGGTGCTGATTCCGCTGCTGTCCGGCCTGCCGGGCGCGTATTCGTTGAACCTCGACCTTGGCGCACGCTGGTCGAACTACGCCAGCACACCGGGCTCAACCACCAACAAGAAAGTCGCGCTCGAATGGCGGCCCATCCAGGATCTTCTGGTCCGCGGCACCATCTCGCAGGTGTTCCGCGCACCCAACCTCGACCAGTTGTACGACGGGCGTTCGATCCTCAATCCGACGGTGACTGATCCGTGCGTATTCCTTACGGCTGCCGAGCTCGCGCAACACACTGCTGCCTGCCGCTTCGTGCCGCCGAACTGGGCCGGCAGCGGCACGCTGCAGCCGGATACCTATTACTCCGGCGCCAAGGCGGTGGGCGAACAGCTGCGGCCCGAACACGGCAAGTCGGTCGACATCGGCTTCGTGTATCAGCCGCGTCGGGTTCCCGGCCTCAATACCAGCCTCGATTTTTGGCACATCTATCTGTATGACACGCTGGCGCCGGTGGCCGGCACCACGGTGCTGAATGCGTGCTTCGCCGACAACAGCAGTCCGTTCTGCCCGCTGATCGACCGCCAGAGCGACGCCACCCGGCGGCCCGGCCGCATCTTCGTGATCGACACGCCGGTGGTGAACCTTGGCACCCTCAGCACCAGCGGCGCCGACTTCACGCTGAACTACGCCATTCCGCACTTCCGCGTACACGGTATCGACCCCGGCCACTTCAAGGTCGGACTGGACACGACCTATACCTCGACCTTCAAGAACAACGCGGCGGCGGGGCTGGCGGGCTCGCAAACGCTCAACTACGCGGGCACGCTCGGTGCGCAGTTTGGCAACATCGCGCGCTGGCGCGCAGCCCTGACGGTGGACTGGCAGCGCAACCAATGGGACGCCCAATGGCGCACGCGCTACATCGCGCCGGTGACCGCCCTGGCGGCAGACTCGGTGACCAACGCCAATCTGCCAATGGCGTCGGTGGTCTACACCGACCTGCAGGTCGGCTATGCGGTGCCAACCATCCACACACGCTTTGACGTGGGCGTGGACAACCTTACCGACCGCAAGCCGCCGCTCTGGTACCAGAACGGCCAGGTCAACACCGACACGGCGACGTACGACGTCATGGGCCGCTACTACTGGGCTCGCGCGACGCTGCGGTTCTGAGCGCCGCACGTCACGCCGCGCGTACGGCACGCGGCGTAGCGTGGCGAGCATTGCCCGCACGCCAAACTGCGGCCACAACCGCTGACAACTACCGATCGTGGCACCGCGAACGCACGCGCGAGCGCATACAACAAAGGACGCTGCAACATGGAAAACATCAAAGGCAAGGTCGTCGTCATCACCGGTGCAAGTTCCGGGCTGGGCGCCGCCGCTGCACGGCAACTCGTGCAGCAGGGCGCGAAGGTCGCCCTGGGCGCGCGGCGCCTTGAGCGGCTGCAGGCACTCGTCAAGGAGCTGGGCGCCGACAACGCCAGCGCCTTCCGGGTGGACGTGACCGAGCAGGCGCAGGTCGACGCATTCGTCGCCCACGCGGTCGCGCGCTTCGGCCGCATCGACGTGATGCTCAACAACGCCGGCATCATGCCGCTGTCACCGCTGGAAATGCTGCGCTGCGAGGAATGGGGCCGCTGCATCGACGTCAACATCAAGGGCGTGCTGTGGGGCATTGCCGCGGCGCTGCCGCACTTCAAGCAGCAACAGGGCGGCCAGTTCATCAACGTGTCGTCAGTCGCGGGCCACAAGGTGCTGGAAGGCGGCGCGATCTATTCGGCGACGAAGTACGCGGTGCGCGTCATCTCCGAAAGCCTGCGGCAAGAGGTCAAGGCGTACAACATCCGCACCACGGTGATTTCCCCCGGCGCGGTGGCAACCGAATTGCCGGCATCGGTGACGGCGCCGGGCGTCAAGGAAGCGGTGGCCGACCTCTACCGCAGCACCGCGATCCCGGCCGACAGTTTCGGCCGCTGCGTGTTGTTCGCCATCAGCCAGCCGGCGGACGTTGACGTCAACGAGATCCTGTACCGGCCGACGCAACAGATGCTCTGAGGCGGACGGCCCATCCGCGTGAACACACCAAAACGCCAGGCGTGAAAAGCGGTCTCCGCGCTGACCGCCTCGTTATAATGCAATGCAGCAATCGAAGCACAAGAAGGCACCATGTTGAACATCAAGAACGCGGCTGGGACACCAGCAGCGACAAGCATTGCAGCCGACCCTGCGGCGACGTCTACGCTCGCACAGGAGAATGCGGCACTGCGGCAAAAACTTGCCGACACCGAGCAGCTCGTGATTGCGGTGGCAAGCCGCATGCAGAAGGCCGAATACTCGGCGTGGCGCGCGCAGCGAGCCTGAGACCCGCAACCGCCAGCGCAAAATCAAGGCCAGCCGTGCTGCATGACGGCTGGCTTTTTTGTGGGGCAACCACACGCGGCGCAGCCGGCCGCAGCCACCGGCCATAATCACTGTGTTCAGTGCGTGCCGCTGCCGGTGGGCGACAGCCCCTGCAGCGGCACCAGCGACATCAGTTTGCCAAGGTCGATGTACTGCAGCAGCGCACCCGCGCCCTGCTGCACCTGTGGTTTGCCAGCGACCTGCGTCAGCGCCCAGCGCGCCCACGCTTCGAACGCGGCTTGCGCGCCGGCTACGCCTTCAAACATCAACGTCTGCTGCACCGGCTGATTGCACGACTGCACCAGCAGATTCGTCACCAGCGTGCCGGCCTGCTGGTTGATTGCATCACGCTGCGCCGCGCTGACCGCGGCCATGGACGCCACGTCGGGATCCAGCGCCAGTGTCGCGAACGCCCAGCGCACCACGACTTTCTGGTCGGCCGGCGTGGTCGCGCGGATCAGGCACGCGGACAACGCATCGGCGTAGGTGCCGGCGCGCGCCAGCGTTGGCCACGCGGAGACCAGACCCAGCACCACCAGCAGCCAACATGAACGACGCATCGCGCGACCTCGGTTGCAAACGGCGTTGGACCACGCCGGCGTCATCCGAGTTTCACACGCTCGCGACCGGATGGGAAACCGGCACCGCAAGGGGCAGCGCGTTCAGACCGCGCGCGCGAGGTCGGTCGCGACCGACTTGGCCGCCGCGAGCGTGGCCGCAATGTCGGCGCGGGTGTGCGCGGTCGACACGAACAGGTTTTCATACGCGCCCGGGTGGAACAGCACCCCGTGCGCCAGCATGCCCTGCCACCACCTGCGGAACAGCGCCTGGTCGGCGTGACGCTCGGCGTCGCGGTAGTTGCGGATGGGTTCCTTGGCAAACCACACCTGCATCAGCGGCCCGAGGCCGACGACGTAGGCCGGCAGGCCCGCGTCCGCCAACACCTTGGCGAGCCCCAGACGCAATTCGTCGGACAGCGCATCGAGCCTGGCAAACAGCCCCGGCGTTGCCAGTTCATCCAGTGCCGCGTTGGCCGCAGCGATCGCGATGCCGTTGGCGCTGTAGGTGCCTGCCATCGACACCTTGCCCTGCGCGACCAGCGCCATGATGTCGGCACGGCCACCACACGCGGCCACTGGGAAACCGCCGCCCAGACCCTTGGCAAACACCGACAGGTCCGGCTTGATGCCAAGCCGCGCCTGCGCCCCGCCGAGACCCAACCGGAAGCCGGTGATGACTTCATCAAACAGCAGCACGATGCCATGCCGTGCGGTGAGTTCACGCATGGTTTCAAGATAGCCAGGCTCCGGCAGGATGCAGCCGGTGTTGCACATGACCGGTTCGGTGATGACGCAGGCGATCTGGTCACCCTCGCGCTGGATGGCGTCGGCCAGCGCGTCGGCGTCGTTCCAGGGCAGGATGATGAGGTTGTTCTCGACCCCGCGCGGCAGGCCCGGGCCCTGCGGCACCGGCACGGGATGCCGGTCGGGACCGGCCTTGGCGATGTCCGGGTGCTTGGACCAGTACACCTGATCGGAAAAGCCGTGGTACATGCCCTCAAAGCGGATCAACTTGGGGCGCCGGGTGAACGCGCGCGCGAGGCGCGTCGCGTACAGCACGGCTTCGGTACCGGTATTGCACAGGCGCAGCTGCTCGACGCTCGGCACCGCCGCGATGACCTTCTCGGCCAGCGCCGCCTCGACCGCGGTCGGCAGCGCGAACACGGTACCGCGCTCGCGGATGAAATCCACCACCGCCTGCGTCACCCGCGGCGGGCGATGGCCAAGCAGCATCGGTCCGAGGCCCAGCAGGTAATCGATGTATTCGTTGCCATCCACGTCGGTCAGGTGCGAGCCAAGACCACTCTGGATGAACAACGGGTACGGGTCCCAGCCCGACCACGTCGCGCGGGCGGTGCTGTTGACCCCGCCCGGGATCGGCTTCAACGCGGCCTTGAACAGGCGCGCGCTGGTGGAAGTGTCGAGGCCGGCCACCAGTTGGGCGGACGCGTCGGCGGATGCAGCGGGTTTGATTGAAGCGTTCATCAGGTACGGGTTCCAGCCATGCGGATTGAATGACGGGGCGCGCGCTGCGCGCAGGCGATGCCCGCGCACTGGACGGGGCCACGGCGCTGAGGATGGTTCATGCGTGTGCGAGCTCGCGGCGCGGCGTACACAGCTTGCCGGCCAGAAGCGCCGGCAACAAGGCGATGGCGTCGGTAAACCCGATGATCGAAGTGTGCGGGATGTCGGCGCGCCGGCAGTGCTCGATCAACCGGTGCTTGGCGAATACATAGTCGGCTTCGCCGGCGGCGCAAAAGTCGGACGCGCCATCGCCGATCAGCAGCACCCGGCGGTGCCGGCCGTGTTCGCGCACCGCACTGGCGCATTTGCAGTGGCCGCTGCCCACCCGGCATTCGGCGTTGGCAAACGGGGTCTCAAGTTTCCACCGGCGCCGGCCAACCTGCACCAGCCGGTTGGCCAGCACCGGCAGGTCGTCAAGCTGGTACCGGGCCAGAATCGCGCGGATCGCATAATCCAATCCATCGCTCACGACCCGCAAGCTGCAGCCGGCCGTCAGCGCCGCTTCCACGAAGGCCGGAAACGCGGGATCAATCCGCAACTCGGCGAGGTGCGCATCAATCTCCTCGCGCGAGGCGTCCAGCAACGCGACCTGCCCGGCCATGCACTCGGCCGAGCCAATCAGGCCCGCGCGCCAGTCGCGCTCCAGCCGCTGCCACTCGGGCGCGGCGAACCGATCGAGCAGCGAGTCGGTCACATCCTCGACGGTAATCGTGCCGTCGAAGTCACACAGGATATTCCAGGGAGTCACGCCAGATCCTCGCCGCGCAGCAACGAAAGTCCACATCAAACGCCGCCCATCTTAGCGCGGCCCGCTTTCGCAACGCTTTCGGCTTGGCCGCCGGCAGCTGAACGGCTCGCCGCCGTCAGCGCTGCGTCAACCGCCCTTCGGGAAGCGCACCAGCACCCGCTGCCCGATCCGGAGCGGCGCCGTGCCGGGCTTGGCGGGCGCAAGCTCCAGCGTGCAATCGACCGCGTTGGCCAGCGCGCGCTGCAACGGATCCCCGGTAAGGCTCGCCGGCTGCAACACCTGCCCGACCCACCGTACGGTCGCCGCGTACACCGGGCCTGCGCCCGAATCCTGCACGACTTCGGCGTGCATGCCCGCGTGGATTGCACTTGCCGCGTCGACGTCGAGCTGCGCATGCACGATGTGCGGGCGGGCCGGCAGAAGTTCGAACAGCGCCTGCCCGGACGCCGCCGCCACCCCCTGCCCGATGGCAACGTGGCGCAGCACCACGGTACCGGCTACCGGCGCGCGCAAGGTGGTGGCGTCGAGTTCAAGCCGGGCCGCCGCAAGCCCCTGCTGCGCGGCATCCAGCGCCGCGGCCGCAGCCGCGTGTTTCGCCTTGAGGGTTTGGACCGCGTCGGTCGCTGCGCTGGCCGCATCGCCGCTCGCGGCACCGGCCTTGGCGGCGGCACTGACGCGCGGTGCGCGCCGTGTGGCCTGCCGCAACGCCACCTGCAACTCCGCCAGTTGGGCCTGGGCGGCCGCGACCCCGGCCGCCGCGCTGGCGACCTTGATCTTTGCGGCGCGCGGATCGAGCGTCGCGAGGATCTGTCCGCGCTTGACGACGTCACCCTGCTCGACGGCGACCGTTTCCACCACGCCATCGGTGCGCGCCGCAACCTCGATCATCCCGCCTTGGACCGCAACCTTGCCGCGCGCGACCGCCAGCCACTGCGGCGCCGTGGCGGTATTCGCCGGCGCCGCGCCACCACCACCTGAACAACCGGCCAGCGCCAGTGCCAGGACCGCCAGCGCGCCACCGGCGCGGTGCAAGAATTTCACGATGCTGCCTCCACTTGGCCCGCAGGCGCCACGCGCCGGTCATTCAATATCACGCCGTCTTCCATTTCCAGCACCCGGTCGGCGTACCGCACCAGGCGCGGATCGTGGCTGACGCACAGTACCGTGGTCGCATGGTCGTGGGCGATCCGGCGCAGGGTGTCGATCACGATCTGGCCATTGGCCGCGTCCAGCGAGCTGGTGGGCTCGTCGGCAAACAGCAGCTGCGGCTGCTTGACCAGCGCGCGCGCGATCGCGACCCGCTGTTTTTCGCCGCCCGACAGTTCGGCCGGCAGGAGGCGCATCCGTTCGCCGAGGCCGACTTCTTCCAGCGCGGCACGCCCGCGTACCTCGGCGGCAGGATCGTCCACGCCCATGTAGCCGAGCGGCAGCATCACCTGTTCGAGCGCGGACAGGGCCGGAAACAGGTTGAAGCCCTGGAACACGAAGCCCGTGTGCAGCAGGCGAAACCGGTCCTGCGCGTGGCGGTTGCCGCGCCAGATGTCCTCGCCCAGCGCGGTCACGTTGCCGGCATCGGGCCGCTGCAGGCCCGACAGGATCGACAACAGGGTACTTTTGCCGCAGCCGGACGGCCCCGCGATCAGGGTCAGCTGACTGGCTTCCACGGTCAGGGACAAGCCACGCAGGATTTCGGTGCGCAGCTTGCCGCTGGTATACCCCATGCGGAGCTCCGTGGCCTCGAGCGCGCTCATCGCAGCAGCAACGCCGGATCGGCGCTCCGCAGGGCGCGCACCGCGGCCACGCCCGAGACCAGCGCGATGCCCATCACCAGCACCCCGCATGCGATCCATGCGGGCAGGCTGAGCGCCACGGGTACCTCTTCAAACTTCGCCAATCCAATCAACACCAGGCTCAGCAACCCGCCCGCCACGAGCCCGCCCACGCCAATCCACGCCGCCTGTTTCAACACCACCCGCCGCAACGGCCCTAGGCCAACGCCAAGCGCGTGCAAGGTCGCGTATTCGCGCACGGAACCCGCGATCGCGCCCATCAGGGTCTGGTTGGTGATGACCGCGCCGACGATGAACACCACCACCGCGAGAAAGATGACCCCGAGGCCGGCGCCGGTCTGGAACATCCAGTAGAACACCGCGCGGCGCGCGAAACTGGGTGCGGTCCAGGCCGCGTAGCCACGCGCGTGTGCATCGACGCGGCGCACGACCGCCGCCGCATCCGCACCCGGTTTCAGCTGGGCTACATAGTAGGCGACGTTTGCACCGTCACCGCCATCGATGCTGAGCTGGCGCGCGGTGTCGAGCGACGCGACCACGTTGACCCCGCCCAGCGCGCGGATCCCGCGCGCGGTACCCACGATGCGCACGAGGTCGCCATTGATCAGCGCCTGCCCGCCGACCGGCACGCCGAGCTTGGCAAGATCCCCTTGATCGACGATGACGGCGAACGGCTCACGCAGGAGCGCGCGTTGCGCCGGCGTCAGCACGTCGGCAAAAATCATGCCGTCAGGCTGGGTGTTGATGCCAGAGACGAACACCGACAGCCCGCCGGTACCCGCCGGTCCACGCCAGTCGGCGCCGACCCACGCAAACGGATCGACCCGCGCGACGCCGGGATCCATCAGCAGCGCCGTGCGCGCGGCCGGCCCGATCGGCCGTCCCAGCTCGATGCTCTGGGTGCCCGGGTAACCCACCCACACGTCGGCGTTGGACGCCGTGATGTAGACCGCGGTGGCGCCAAAAATCCCCAGCACCAACGCCGCCTGCATCAGCAGCAGCAGGCCCGAGAAGGCCACCGCAAGCATGGCCGGCAAGAACCGACGCCACTCGTGCAGCAGGGTCTTGCGTGCGAGCGGGATCATGGCCGCGTGCTCCTTGACGCGGTATCCGCATCCGGCGCGGGCAGCGGCGCGCCACCGAGCGCCTTGTACAGCGCCACATACGCCAGATCCTGCGCGAGGCGCGCGTGGACGCGATCGAGCTCGGACGCGGTGGCCGCAAGCTGCGCATCGGCCACCGCAAACCCGTCGGCCTGGCCGAGGTGCTGCAGCTGTCCGCTGAGCACGACCCCGCGTTGCGCGGCCGCCGCCGCGCGCGTGGTACTGCGCGCGCGTTGGCCGGCGGCGTGCAAGGCCGCAAGGGCGGTTTCGACCTCAGCCGCGCCTTTCAGCACCGCTTCGCGATAGGCCAGCACCGCAGCCTGCAGCTGGTCCTCGCGCGCGCTGCGCACCGCACGCCGCTGGCCCCAGTCGAAAAGCGGAATGTTGACGATCGGGCCGATCGAAAACGAGTTGTTGACATCGCCGAGATGGGTGTGGCCCGTGACCAGCGCCGCGAAGGTGAGCGAACTGCCAAGCGCGAGGCGCGGATACAGGTCGGCCCTGGCAATGCCAAGCGCACCCGCCGCCTTGACCACCTGTGCCTCGGCGTAGCGGATGTCGGGCCGCGTCCGCAGCAGATCGGCCGGGACGGACACGATGCGGGTCGCCGTCACGCTGGGCACCGGCGCGGAAGCCAGCCACGCGCGCTCGGGCTCGCTCTTGCCAAGCAGCAACGCCAGCGCCTGCGCATGTTGCGCTACCGCGGCGCGCGGATCGGCCAGCCGCGCCTGGGCCGTGGCCGCAGTGGCCGCAGCCTGCGCAACCTCGAGGCCGGACGCAAGCTGCAGGCGTTCGCGCACCTTCAGCAGCGCGGCCTTTCGCTGCGCGGCCTGTGCCGCCGCGTCCAGCAAGGCCGCGCTGCGCTGCGCCGCGCGCAACCCGAGATACTCGCGCACGACCTCGGCCACCAGCGATACCCGCGCGTCCGCCAGCTCCGCCGCGGCCGCGCCGGCATCGGCCCGCGCAAGGTGCCGGGTGGCGCCGGCGCGGCCAAACAGGCCAAGCTCCCAGGAAGCATCGAAACCGGCCTGGAAATAACTCGCGGTGTTCTCGGGATTCGGCTGTTCGAGGGTCTTGAAGGCCAGCTGCGGCTTGAGCGCGGTCATGGCAGCGTCTTCCAGCGCCCGCGCCGCACGCACCTTCAGCCGCGCCTGCTGCACCCCGGGATTGTCGCGCAGGGCAGCCGCGACCAGCGTGTCGAGCGTCGGGTCATCAAAGTGGGTCCACCAGCCCGTGAGGTCGGGCGCCGCGCCAAGCGCCGGCGCGTTGCGCCAGTGCGCGGGCAGGTCACCGGCCGGCAGCGGAGGCACTTCGACGCTGACGCAGGCGCCCAGCGCCACGCACAACGCCGCGACGCCCAGCAGGCGCACGCGCAACCGACGATTGAACACAAATGCAGGCATGAGCCTCGGCAGTGTAATGGCCGCGCACACCCAGCCGCGCAGCATGCACGGTTGCTACTTTGCGCCGCGCAGCTTTCGGGTGTCTTTCCTGCCAAGGCAATGCGCGCGTGGCATTCTTGGCACCCATGCCCGGCCTGATTCCCGAACGTTTCATCGACGAACTCCTGACCCGCATCGACATCGTCGAAGTGGTGCAGCCGCGCGTGGCCTTGAAGCGCGCGGGCCGCGAATGGACCGCGTGCTGTCCATTCCACGATGAACGCACGCCCTCGTTTTACGTCAGTCCGGCCAAGCAGTTCTACCACTGCTTTGGCTGCGGCGCGCACGGCAGCGCAATCAAGTTCCTGATGGAATACGACCGGCTGGAATTTCCGGACGCGGTCGAAGAGCTGGCGCAGATGGTCGGCCTGACGGTACCGCACGAAGGCGGCCCCGCGCGCCCGCGCGAGGATCACACCGACCTCTACACGCTGCTGGAAGCGGCGGCAAGGTTCTACCAGGCCGAACTGCCGAAAAGTGCCGCCGCGCAGGCCTACTGCAGCACGCGCGGACTCACGCCCGACATCATCGAACGCTTCCGGATCGGCTGGGCGCCCGGCGGCTGGGACGCGGTCAAGCACGCGCTGGGCAGCAACGCCGCCCGGCTGCAGATGCTGGATGAGGCCGGGATGCTCGCCAGCGGCGACAAGGGCAAGTACGACCGCTTCCGGGAACGCCTGATGTTTCCGATCATGGACCGGCGCGGACGCGTGATCGCGTTCGGCGGCCGCATCACGACCAGCGCCGCCAACGCACACAGCGCGGATGCCGCCCGTAGCGAAGGCCCCAAATACCTCAATTCACCGGAAACCCCGCTGTTCCACAAGGGCCGCGAACTCTTCGCGCTGTGGCAGGTCCGCGAGGCCAACCGCAAGCTCGAGCGCCTGCTCGTGGTCGAGGGGTACATGGACGCCGTCGCGCTGCACCAGGCCGGCATCACCCAGGCCGTCGCCACGCTCGGCACCTCAACCACGGCCGAGCACGCCGAGTTGCTGTTCCGGGCGGCAGCCGACGTGTTTTTCTGCTTCGACGGCGACAAGGCCGGCCGCAGCGCCGCGTGGCGTGCGCTGGAATCGGTGTTGCCGCGGATGCGCGATGGGCGCCAGGCGTTCTTCCTGTTCCTGCCCGAAGGCGAGGACCCCGATACGCTGGTGCGCAAGGAAGGGCGCGACGGCTTCGAGGCGCGGCTCCGGCAGGCGACGCCGCTGTCGGAATATTTTTTCGCGTACCTTGCGCACGACGTGAACGTCGCCACGCTGGACGGCCGCGCGCGCCTCGCCGAGCACGCCAGGCCCCTGCTCGCGAAGTTGCCGGACGGCGCCTTCCGTGACCTCATGTACGCGGAGTTGGAAAAACGCACCGGCACGCGTGGCGGCGTGGCGGCCGGCGGACCCGTCGTCGGCCGCAACACCGCGGGTGTCACCCGATCCCCCCGGCGCACACTGGTACGCAGCGCGATCGCGCTGCTCCTGGCGAACCCGGCGCTGGCGCAGGACGTGGCCACGCCCTACGCGTTTGCACGGCTGGACAAACCCGGCGTCGCCCTGCTGATTGAACTGTTGGACGCCGCGCGCGCCCGCCCGGGCATCAATACCGCCCTGCTGCTCGAACAGTTCCACGGCCGCGGCGAAGCCGGCGCCCTGCAAAAGCTCGCGCTGGCGGATTTTCCGGGGGAACCGGAGGCACTGCGGGTGGAATTTCTGGATGCCATCGCGCGCCTTGGCGCGCAGACCACGCAGCAGCAACTGGACGCATTGATCCGCAAACAGTCCGAAGGCGTACTCGATGCGGGCGAAAAAAACGCGCTGCGTGAGCTCCTCGCGCGCAAGGGCAAGCGCGGACGCTGACGCGCATTACTCCTTCGGGGCGAAGCCGGCGCTCCAGGCCGAACGCCACGCGGACTGCCTGCCTTCAACCCGCCGGGGGATCGGGTGCCGGCATTACTCCAGCAACAACCTGACGAGGTCCTTGTCAACCTTGTCCGGCGTGTCGGCCGATGCGTACCGGCGTTCCACGTTGCCCTCGCGATCAATCAGGAACTTGGTGAAGTTCCACTTGATGGCTTCACTGCCCAGCAGACCCGGCGCGGCGTGTTTCAGGAACCGGTACAACGGATGCGTGTTGGCGCCATTCACGTCGATCTTGGCGAAGAGCGGAAACGTCACGGCGTAGTGGGTGGAACAAAAAGCACGGATTTCGGCTGCGTCGCCGGGCTCCTGGTGGCCAAACTGGTTGCACGGAAACCCGAGTACCGCGAAACCCGCATCCCGGTGCGCGCGATACAACGCTTCCAATCCTGCGTACTGCGGGGTGAAACCGCACTTCGAGGCGACATTGACGATCAGCAACACCTTGCCCCGATAGGCATCGAGCTTCTGCGGCGTGCCATCCAGCAGCTTGGCTTCAAAATCGTAAACGCCACTCATGGCACGCCTCGCAGACGGTACGCTCCAGGGCAGTGTAGGCCATGGACGGCCGGACCGCGAAGCGGTCGACGCGGCGTTGCCTGACACCGCGGTGCGCACCAAGGGGGTTTCAGCGACTGGAAGGGGCTGAAGCCGCCACGCCGGGCGCACTGGTTGTGGCGGCTTTCGCCGCAACGGCATCAGCCGGCGCGCAGACGCAGGCAGAACCTCGCCGATCACAGCCAATGCGCAAACCGGCGCATGTAAATCACCTTCACGGCCTGCGTCAGCACGCAATAGGCGACCACGGTTGCGGCCAGCCAGCCAAAGTATCCCAGCGGCATTTCCACCATGCCGAGCTTGCGGCCAAGGCCGGTATAGGGAATGGCGATGCCGATCGCGATGATCGCGGTGGTGAGGGCCAGCACCGGCGCCGCGGCGGAGCTTTGCAGAAACGGAATCTTGCGGGTGCGGATCATGTGGACGACCAGCGTCTGGGTCAGCAGGCTCTCGACGAACCAGCCCGATTGAAAGAACGCCTGGTGCGCGGGCGCATTGGCCCCGAACCAGAACCACAGCAGCGCGAACGTCGTCATGTCAAACACCGAGCTGGTCGGCCCGATCCAGACCATGAAACGCCCGATGTCGCCCGCGTCCCACTTGCGCGGCCGCTTGATGTACTCCTCGTCCATCCGGTCGAACGGGATCGACAGCTGCGAGATGTCATACAGCAGGTTCAGCACCAGGATCTGCAACGGCAGCATCGGCAGGAAGGGCAGGAAGATGCTCGCGATCAGGATGCTGAAGACGTTGCCGAAGTTGGAGCTGGCCGTCATCTTGATGTACTTGATGATGTTGCCGAAGATGATGCGGCCCTCCAGCACGCCTTCCTCCAGCACCATCAGGTTTTTTTCGAGCAGGATGATGTCGGCCGACTCCTTGGCGATGTCGGTCGCGGTATCCACCGAAATGCCGACGTCCGCACGCCGCAGCGCCGCCGCGTCGTTGATGCCGTCCCCCAGGAAACCGACGGTGTGGCCGCGCCGCTGCAGCGATGCGACCACGCGTGACTTCTGCAGCGGCGACATCTTGGCGAACACGGTGGTGCGCGCCACAAGGTCATCCAGTGCCGGGTCGTCCAGGTCCTCGATGTCGGCGCCCAGCACCGAGTGCGCAACGTCAAGTCCGACCTCACGGCAGATCTTGCGGGTCACCAGTTCGTTGTCGCCCGTGATCACCTTTACGGCGACGCCGTGATGATGCAACGCCGCGATTGCGGTGCGCGCGCTGTCCTTGGGCGGATCGAGGAAGGCGAGGCAGCCGATTGCGGTCAGGCCGGCTTCGTCGGCAATGCCGTACGCGCGGCCCGCCGCCGGCTGGCGCTTCACGGCGACGATCAGCACGCGCAAGCCGTCGTCGTTGAGGCCGTGGGTCAGGTCGCGGATGGTTTCGCGCCGATGGTCGGTGAGCGGAATGTCCCGGTCGCCTTCGCGCGCAAACGCACAGATCTGCAGCATTTCCTCGACCGCACCCTTGCACACCAGCAGGTCATCGCCGTCCCCCTGCGTCAGCACCACCGACATGCGCCGGCGCTGGAAGTCGAAGGGAATCTCGTCAACCACCTTCCACTTCGCGAGCGACGCTTCAAGGTCGCGATGCGCCAGCACCGCCTTGTCCATCAGGTTCTTGAGGCCGGTCTGGAAGTGGCTGTTCAAGTAGCCGAATTCGAGTGCATCGTCCGACTCCTCGCCGTCAAGATCGAGGTGGTGCTCCAGCACGATCCGGTCGAGGGTCAGGGTGCCGGTCTTGTCGGTACACAGGACATCCATCGCGCCGAAGTTCTGGATCGCATTGAGTTGCTTGACCACGACCTTGCGCTTGCTCATCGCCAGCGCCCCTTTCGCGAGGTTGGCGGTGACGATGAGCGGCAGCATCTCCGGCGTCAGGCCGACCGCCACCGAGATCGCGAACAGGAAGGCCTCCAGCCAGCTGCCCTTGCCGAAGCCCTGGATCAAAAACACGATCGGCACCATCACCGCCATGAAGCGGATCAGCAGCCACGACACGCTTTTCACGCCACGGTCGAAACTGGTCATCTCGCGCTGGCCGGTCAGCGTGTGCGCCAACGAGCCGAGGTAACTGCGCGGGCCGGTCGCCACCACCACCGCGGTGGCGCTGCCACTGACGACGTTGGTGCCCAGGTAGCAGACCGTCGGCAGCTCCAGCGCGGCGGCCTGTGCGTTCGCCGGTGCCGCCGGATCCGGCGCGGTCTTTTCGACCGGCAGCGACTCGCCGGTCAGGATCGCCTGCGAGATGAACAGATCCTTGGCGGCCAGCAGGCGCAGGTCCGCCGGCACCATGTCACCCGCGGACAGATGCACGATGTCGCCCGCGACCAGCTCGACCACGGGCACTTCGATCCGTTCGGAGTGCCCGTCGGACGCGCGCCGCGTCACGGTCGCCGTGTTGCGCACCATCGCCTTCAGCCTTTCGGCCGCGCGCGAGGAACGGAACTCCTGCGAAAAATTCAAACCCACGCTGATGAGCACCATCACCAGGATGATGGCCGGCCCGGTCAGGTCATGGGGCGAAGTGGCGAGCTGCACGCCCGCCAGCACCAGCAACACGACGATGAACGGGTTCTTGAACGTGCGCGCGAGCTGCAGCGACCAGTGCGGCGGCTTTTCATGCGCGGCTTCATTGATGCCATCGCGATCGAGGCGCGCTTCGATCTGCTCCTCGTCGAGACCGGCCAGGGTGGTTTCCAGCGACGCCAGCAACGCCTGCGCGTCGCTCCACGCCCAGGCCGCGACCGCCGGCCGCGCATGGGCGGCCTTGCCTGCCGGTACGGCACCAGCCTTGGGTTGGGAAGGGGGGCCAGACATCACTCGATTCCATGGCGTGAGGGGTGACGACCACGGAACCGGGAAGGGGTTGCGGGTCTACGACAAGGACGGGTGCGCGCGTGTTCGCGGCGATGTTCGTACACGCATCCCGGAGCGCCGCGCGGTACGGTCGCCTGGGGAACCAAACCATCCAGACCCATGACGACCCGAACGGCCCGCCATGGCCTGGCTGGCCACGACAGCGCCGCACCCGCGGCGCGACACCGTTCGTGGTGGGGGCCGCAGCCCCGATGTGAAGATGCCGGCGCTCACGCCGCAGCCTGGCGCCGTTCGAGCGCGCGGGGGGCGGGCACGGTCACGTGCCATTCGCGACGGCGAACGTCACGGCGGTTCAGATGCGCCTGCCGATTGATCAGGCGCGCGCGCAGGAAATTGCGAAGGAGGTTCATGGCCCATCTCCTCTTCAAGCAGCGCCGCAGCGTTGCTCGGGGACGGGCCGGACGCCTAGTCTAGGCGCGTGCCAGCCGTCCGGGCGCAATCGCCACGGAAGGTTTCGGTTTGTGCCGCCGCCACCCGATGCAAGCAGGTGCCGGCGGTGCGACTAGGGTGTACGTCCATGGTCTTCATTGATGAAGGACAGTGCCGCGAGCGTGACGCGCCTCCCGGCGCGCGCATTGTGGTGCGGAACGCGAAAGGGGTCAACCCCCGGATGACGTCGATCACGTGCGGTGCCGGTCGCCGCAGCGCGGGTTGCGCCAACCCTCGCGCAGCAAAATGCTGGCCGCGGCGCCGGTACCAGGCGAACGTCCAGTGGATCCCGTTTGGGCGGGAGTCGCCGCCAGCGTGCCCGGGCGACTCCCTCAGGCCATCGACTCAAATTACCAGCGCGGCGCGCGGCCGCCACCACCGCGACGAGCGCCGCCACCGTGCGCCTCGCGCTCCATGGCCATGTTGACCTTCAACGGGCGTCCGCCCAGGTCACGGCCATTCAGCTCCAACGCCTTCTCGGCGGACTGCTGGGAAGCAAAGGTGATGAACGCGAACCCCTTCGGGCGACCGGTCTCGCGATCCATGATCAAGGCCAATTCGCTGATTTCACCGTACGGCGTGAACAGTTCGCGCAACTGCGCTTCATCCACCGAGTACGGGAAGTTGCCAACATAAAGCTTGTTTTGTTGCATTCCAAAGACTCCAAGTCAGGTATTGCCAGCTGATTTGTCGGCACCGGCAGGTGCCGGTGCAGCAGACGACACTTCAGCTGTTGCTGCGGCCGGCGCCGGGCTCTTGGCGAGCTTGCGCTGGTTCTTTGCTTCCTTCTTTTTCTTCTTCGCCAGTTCGCGTTGATGCTTTTCGTATGAATAGTTGGGCTTGGCCACGCTCACCTCGCAAAAATCCGGTCCATCCGGCCATGGTACTCCATGCGCGGCCAACGGCCGCTGCGGTCACGGCCGCACGCGCGTCAACAACGCCTGCACCGCATCCAGATCCACGTTGCCGCCGGTCAGCACCAACCCTACGCGCTTGCCCGCCAGGCGTCCGCGCTGCGCCAGCGCCGCGGCCAGCACGGTGGCCGAGGACGGCTCGATGGTCTGCTTCAACTCGGCCCACAAGAGGCGCATGGCGGACAATATTGCGGCATCGTCCACCGGAATGACTTCAACCCGGTGCTCGCGCAGCAACGCGAGGTTGGGTACACCGATGGTGGCGCGCAAACCATCGCAGATGGTGTCCGGCTGCACGCCGGTGACGCGCTCGCCGCGTTGCAGCGATTGCCACGCGTCATCCGCACCCGCCGGTTCGGCGCCCCAAAGCGGCACCCCGGGCGCGAGTGCGGCCAACGCGATCGCGCAACCCGACGCGAGCCCGCCGCCGCCGACCGGCACCAGCACCACATCAAGGCCGGGCACCTGCCGCAGGAGCTCCAGCACCACGGTGCCTTGCCCGGCCATCACGCGCGCATCGGCGTAGGGGTGTACCAGCGTCGCCCCGGTTGCCTGCTGCACCTTCGCGCACTCGGCTTCACGCGCCGCCTGCGTCGGCGCGCAGCGGTGGATGATGCCGCCCGCCCGTTCAATGTTGGCCAGCTTGGCCGCAACCGCGCCCTCCGGCACCACGATGTGGGCAGGAATGCCGCGGGTTTTCGCGGCCAGCGCCAGCGCCGCGCCATGATTGCCGGATGAATGCGTCACCACGCCGCGCCGGGCTTCGGCGTCGCTGAGCGACCACACCGCATTGCAGGCGCCGCGAAACTTGAACGCGCCCCCGAGCTGCAGGTCCTCGCACTTGAAGAACAAGCTGGCGCCGACGCGTGCATCCAACGCGGATGCCGTCAATACCGGCGTTACGCGTGCATACGGCGCAATCCGCGCCGCGGCGGCACGGATGTCGGCCAGTGTCGGGGAAGTAAGGTTGTCCATCGCTGCGCGCCAGCCTTGCAGGGTGTCCGCACCAGTGTAGGCGCGCGCCCGGCGCGCGACGCACCGGCAGCATCCGCATGCACTGGTAAAATTGTGCAATGGACAGCCCCGCGCGTCACCCAACCGCCCCGCACGACACCACGATCCGCCGCGCCGACTATCGGCCCCCCGCGTGGCGCGTGACCCACGTCGCGCTCAAGTTCGAGCTCGGCATCGATGCCACCCGGGTGCATTCAACGCTCACCCTCGCACGCGACCGCGACGAACCGCTGCGTCTCGACGGCGAAGATCTGGAACTGCTCGCCGCGCGCCTGGACGGCCGCGAGCTCACCGACGCGGACTACCACCTCGACGCCGCAGGCCTCACGCTGCAGGGCGCGCGCGAGGGCAGCGTGCTCGAACTCGACGTGCGCAGCCATCCTGCGGCCAACAGCCAGCTGTGCGGACTGTATCTTTCGGGCTCGCGCGAGCACGGTTTCCTTTTGACCCAGTGTGAAGCCCAGGGTTTCCGGCGCATCACGTTCTTCCCCGATCGCCCCGACGTGCTGGCGCGCTACGACGTCACCCTGGTCGCGGACCAGGCGCGGTTCCCCGTGCTGCTGGCGGGCGGCGAGGAGGTGCAAGCGGGCGCGCTGGCGGACGGCCGCCACTTTGCGCGCTTTGTCGATCCCCACCCGCGGCCGAGTTACCTCTTTGCGCTGGTCGCCGGGCACCTTCAAAAGATCGAGCGTGCATACCGCACCGCCGATGGTCACGACGTGATCTTGCGCCTTTGGGCCGAAGCCGACGCGATCGATCGTTGCCAGTACGCGATGGGCGCGCTCGAGCGCGCGATGCGCTGGGACGAGGAGGCTTACGGCCGCAACTACGACCTGCCCGTATTCAACGTCGTCGCCACCCACGACTTCAACATGGGCGCGATGGAGAACAAGGGCCTCAACATCTTCAACTCGAAGTATCTGCTGGCCGACCCCGACACCACCACCGACGACGAATACCGCCACATCGAGGCCGTGATCGGCCACGAATACTTCCACAACTGGAGCGGCAACCGCGTCACCTGCCGCGACTGGTTCCAGTTGTCCCTGAAGGAAGGCTTCACGGTCTTCCGCGAGCATGCCTTCTGCGCGGCGATGCACTCGGCATCGCTCAAGCGCATCGAGGACGTGGCGGCGTTGCGGCGCGTGCAGTTTCCGGAAGACGCCGGCCCCCTGGCGCACCCGGTGCGTCCGGCCGAATACCAGGCGGTCGACAACTTCTACACGGCCACCGTCTATGAGAAGGGCGCCGAATTGATCCGCATGCTCGCGGGCAGGCTGGGCGCGGAGGGTTTCCGCCGCGGTACGGACCTCTATTTTTCACGTTTCGATGGCCAGGCGGTCACGATCGACGATCTGGTCAACGTGCTGGGCGAAGCCAACCAGGTGGATCTTTCAGCTTACCTCAAGTGGTACGCGCAGGCGGGCACGCCCGAAGTCCGCGCGCACGGCGCGTACGACGCGGCGAAACGGCGTTACACCCTCAGCCTCACGCAACACACGCCGCCGACGGCGGGCCAACCCCGCAAGCGCGCGGTACCGATCCCGCTCAACGTGGCGCTGTTGGCCGCCGATGGCACGCCGCTGCCGCTGCAGCTGGAAGGCGAGGCCAGCGCCACGTGTCGCGAACGCGTGCTGGAGTTGGGCCAGACCCGGCGCCGCTATGTATTTACCAACGTGGCCTGCGCGCCCACGCCTTCCCTGCTGCGGGGTTTTTCGGCACCGGTGCGCGTGGTATTTGATTACACGCCCGCGCAACTTGCGCTGCTGGTGCAGCATGAAACCGAAGGCTTTGACCGCTGGAACGCGGCGCAACAGCTGGCCCTGCGCGCTTTCGAGGAAACGCTCGACAAGACCGGCGGCCACGCGGCGACCGAGGCGTGGCTCGAGGTCCTGGCGCGGCTGTTCGCTGCGCGCGCGGGCATCGATCCGGCACTCCTGGCCGATCTCCTGACGCCGCCGTCCGCACTGGAACTGGGTGCGGGCCGCGCGCCGTTTGATCCGGATGCCGTACACGCCGCGCGTGGTGCCCTTGAAGCCGCGCTCGCAACGCGCCTGGGCGCCGGGTTGGCGCGGGTATATCGCGAACTCAACGCGGGTGAAACCGGTGCGCTCGATGCGGACGCCGCGGCCCGGCGCCGGCTCAAGGGCCGCGTACTGGCCCTGCTGGTGCGGCAGGACCCGGCCACCGGCGCGCAGCTCGCATTCGCGCAATTTGGCGATGCCTGCGGCATGACCGACCGGCTGTCGGCGCTGGCGGCGCTGGTGCGCAGCGGCGCCCCGCAATCGGGTGTTGCGATCAAGCGGTACCGCGAACGTTTCAAGGACGACGCGCTGACCCTCGACAAATGGTTCACGCTGCAGGCGACCCAGCCGGACTACGCCACGCTCGAAGCCGTGCAGATGCTCGAGTCCGATCCGGCATTCACGCTGGCCAATCCCAATCGCGTCCACGCGCTCCTGGGTGCCTTTGCGCGCGCCAACCCGGTGGCGTTCCACCGCCCCGATGGCGGCGGCCACCGCTACTTCACGGCCAAGCTCGCCGAACTCGACGCCCGCAATCCACAGCTCGCCGCACGCCTTGCCAAGGCCTTCGAGGACTGGCCGCGGCTGGAACCCCTGCGCCGTGCGTCGGCCAGGGCCGCGCTCAGCCAATTGCTGGCGGCCGGCCAGCATTCACCCGACCTCACCGAGATCCTGACCCGAATGCTGGCCGCTGGCGGCGCCGCTGCCTGAACGCCCGCCATGCGCCCCTGCTCCAGGGCCGCGAAAAAGCGTACCATTGAGTACAGGAATGTAGGCATATCCGGAGGCGCATCATGCACAGCCTGTTGCAATTGAAAACCTGGAGCCACGGGCTGCGGCTGGCTGCGCTCGCGGCGGGCGTCATGGGGCTTGCCGGGTGCATGGCCGGTTACAGCTACGTACAGCCGGGTATCGCGGGCGCGGGCGGCTACTACAGCGGCGACGCAGCCTATCCGACCTACTATCCGACCTACTACGGCGGTGACGGGTACGCCTACGGCGCGCCCTACACCAGCCTCAGCCTGAGCATTGGCAGCGGCTGGGGGCCGGGCTACTACGGCGGTTATGGTTATGGCTACGCCTATCCGGGCTACTACCGGGGCCGGTCCGGCCATAACTGGCATGGTGGTTACGGCAATCACGGTGGCTATCACGGCGGACACGCGTGGCGCCCAACCGGAGCCGGCGGCAGCGTTGATGGCGGGTATGCGCCCGCGCCGCATGGCTACCGGCGGGCGGCACCGCGCGTGCGCCCATCGGGCCGGCCCGGCGAGCCGTCCATCAGACGGCCCTGAAACTCATCCCTACCGGCAATGCATGAGGGCGCCCACGGCGCCCTCATCGCGTACATGCGTTTGCGGCGGCCGATGGCTCAGGCCGGCAGGCTCGCGATCACGCTGTCCAGTTCGTGCATCTGCATTTCGATGGGTTTCAGCAGCTGCTGCTGCTTCGCATCGTGACAGGTTTCGCGGATCTGCTCGGCTTGCAGTTCCAGCTCGCCCATGTGGATCAACGCGTCGTGGTGCTTGCGCACGGCGTCCCATTCTTCATTGGTCATCTCGACAAAGCCCATGGTGCAGTCCTCCAGTTGTCGCGCAGCTGCCCGAACGTGAATCCTTCAAGTAGCGTTCATCCGCTACCGCTGATACTCTCCGCCGAAGGGGCAAGCTCGATGGGACCCGCCACTTCGACGCCCGATGCTTTCCTCGAATCTGGCGCCCGGAACACGGTTACTCTGGATTCCCCCTGTTCCTGATGACCGCCGGGCGCCAGTTCCATTGCATGGCCTTGAAGGCCACTCCCGCCGCTGCCAGACCGACTCCTGCAATTTCGATCCTTGCCGCTCGCAACGGTGGCTTCGGCGGGACTACGCTGTAGGTGATGCACCCAGCGTGCCAACCGGGCGGGTTTCAGCTGCCGGATTTGCAAGGAAGTGTGAACTTTGCGGAGGCACGCGCCGATCCGTGCGGCAGGCACGCGCGGCGTGACAATTTGTAACGGTGTGGACGCCCATCCACCCGGCTGGCGACGCGCCTTTGCCCGCGAAAATGCGTTGCAATTGGACACAAGTGACACGCGCTGGCAGGTTTTGACGCATCTGTGGCAATCGGTGGCATGGGCCACGGGGATTTGAAATGCACGATTACGAGGTCATCGTTGTAGGCGGCGGGCACGCCGGTACCGAAGCCGCGCTGGCTGCCGCGCGCTGCGGTGCGCGTACGTTGCTGGTCACCCACAACATCGAAACCATCGGCCAGATGAGCTGCAATCCCGCGATCGGCGGGATCGGCAAGGGCCACCTCGTCAAGGAAATCGATGCGTTGGGCGGCGCCATGGCGCACGCCGCGGACCTGGCCGGCATCCAGTGGCGCACCCTCAACGCCTCGAAGGGTCCCGCCGTGCGCGCCACCCGCTGCCAGGCCGACCGCGTGTTGTACAAGGCTGCGATACGCGCCATCGTCGAGCGCCAGCCCAGCCTCGAGGTGTTTCAGCAGGCCGTCGAGGACCTGGTGCTTGAAAGCAGTCGCGTTGCGGGCGTGATCCTGCAAATGGGCCTCACGCTGCGGGCACCGCGCGTGATCCTGACCGTCGGTACCTTCCTCGCCGGCAAGATCCACATCGGGCTTGAAAACCACGCCGGCGGCCGCGCCGGCGATCCACCCGCGACCCGGCTTGCACAGCGCCTGCGCGAATTGCCGCTGGGTGCCGAGCGCCTGAAGACCGGCACCCCGCCGCGCATCGACTCGCGCACGCTCGACTATTCCGCGTTCGCCGAACAGCCGGGCGACGACCCGCTGCCGGTGTTTTCCTACCTCGGCACGCGCGCTGAACATCCGCGCCAGGTGCCGTGCTTCATCACCCACACCACCGAGCGCACCCACGCCATCATCCGCGCCGGACTCGACCGTTCGCCGCTCTATACCGGCAAGATCGAAGGCACCGGACCGCGCTACTGCCCGTCGATCGAAGACAAGGTGGTGCGCTTTGCCGACAAGACATCGCACCAGATCTTCATCGAGCCCGAAGGGCTGGACGCGGTCGAAATCTACCCCAACGGCATTTCAACCTCGTTGCCCTTCGACGTGCAGGAAGACCTGGTGCATTCGATCCCGGGCTTCGAGCGCGCGCACCTGACGCGCCCGGGCTACGCGATCGAATACGACTACTTTGACCCGCGTGGCCTTGAACCCTGGCTCGAAACCAAGGCCATCGGCGGCCTTTACTGCGCGGGCCAGATCAACGGCACCACCGGCTACGAAGAAGCCGCCGCGCAGGGCCTGATCGCCGGCCTCAACGCGGCACGGTCGGCGCACGCCGAGGCGCCATGGTGGCCGCGCCGCGACGAGGCCTACACCGGCGTCCTGATCGACGACTTGACCACCAACGGCACCATCGAGCCCTACCGGATGTTCACCTCGCGCGCCGAGTACCGCTTGCAGCTGCGCGAAGACAACGCCGACCTGCGGCTCACCGAAAAAGGGTTCGAACTGGGCTTGGTGGCGCAGCGGCGCGTGGACGCGATGCACGCCAAGCGCGACGCGGTGGCGCGTGAAACCGCACGCCTGCACGCGCTGTGGGCCACACCGGACAATGCACTGGGTACGATGCTGCAAACCCAGCGCGGCATCCATTTGACCCACGAAGCCAACGCGCTCGAGCTCCTGCGGCGGCCGGAACTTGACTATGCGGCGCTCACCGCGACCGCCGGCTTTGGCCCCGCGGTCGAACCGCAGGACGTGGCCCTGCAGGTTGAAGTCCAGGTGAAATACGCGGGCTACCTCGAACGCCAGCAGGTTGAAATCGAACGCCTGCGCCGGCACGAAACCACGCCGATCCCCGACGCCTTCGACTACGACCGCGTGCGCGGCCTTTCAACCGAGGTGGCACTGAAGCTCAAACGCGTGCGGCCGGCGACGGTCGGCCAGGCCCGCCGCATCAGTGGCGTGACCCCGGCAGCGATTTCGCTGCTGCTGGTGCACCTCAAGCGCGGCGCGACGCAACACGCGGCATAGGCAAGACGCGGAACTCGATCCCGCCGCAGACGGGAGATTGCCGCTGATCCCTTCCGCGCGAAGGGGTCGCCGTGCGCGGGCGGCGCTGCCGCCGCGACGCGGCCAAGCCACTTCTTCCCACCCCGCGAGCCCCAGCGGGAAGCACGCCGGGGCCTTCCGCCAGGGACGCGGGTGACCGGCCGGGTTTGCCATACGCCAACGCATGGCCAAATTCAAACGCTTGTATTAGGCTTGGCGCGTCCCGCCATCCGGCATTCACGGAGTTTCAGCCATGCCCCGTCTGACCCACCTTGCCTGCGCCGTGGCGCTGGCGCTCGCCAGTTCTGCCGCCTTCGCGCAATCGGCACCGCCCAGTGCGCAACCGTCGACCCACGCCGGCCTGTTCGACCAGATGGTGATGTTTGGCGACAGCCTCTCGGACGGCGGCAACATCGCGCTCTCGCAAGGCCTGCCGATCCTGCGCTGGACCACCAACCCCGGCCTGACCGCGGTGGAAAACATCGGCGCCTACTTGGGCGTGCCGATGACCCCGTCGCTCGCCCGGGGAACGGATTTCGCCTTCGGTGGCGCAGGCCTGGTCAACAACTCGCCCGGCACCCCCGCCGGCATCCCGACCCTGCCGACCCAGATGGGCATGTATCTGACTGCAGGCGGCGGCAAAGCCGACCCCAATGCGTTGTATGGCGTCTGGGGCGGTGCCAACGACATTTTCTATGCGGCCACCGCGGCAGGCGCGGCCGCCGCCGCGCAGGCGCAGATCGAGGCACTCGTTCCAGGCGCCGTGCAGCAGACCATCGCTGGCATGGTGCAGGCCTGGGTCGCCGCCGACCCGACGGCTCGCAACAACCCGACGGCCATCGCCCAGTACGAAGCAGCCATCACACCCACGGTGACCCAGCAGGTTACCCAATCGGTGACCCAGCAAGTCGTGGCGGCCGCCGAGGCCCAAGCAGGCGTCACCACTTTGATGGACGCGCAGCAGGCGCAGGCCGCCATCCAAAATGCCGCGATGACCGAACTCGGGATGATCCAGCAACTTGGCAAGGCCGGGGCGCGCTACGTGATGGTGTTCAACCTGCCCAACATCGGCATCACTCCGGACGCGGCGCAGGAAGGCCCGGCTGCGGCCCAGGCCCTGACCGGCCTGACGCTGACCTTCAACAACACCCTCAACTCGGGCCTCGCCAAGACCGGGGTCAATGTCATCCCGGTCAACACCTTCGCGATGTTGAACGAACTGATCGCCGATCCCAGCCGCTTCGGCTTCACCAACGTCACCACGCCGGCCTGCACCGGTTCCGCGCTTGCGTGCCTGCCGGCCGGTACGCCGGGCGCGGCCAGTACCTACCAGCCGGGCACCAACCAGACCTACCTGTTCGCCGACGGTGTCCACCCGACCACGGCCGCACACGCCATGCTGGCGCAATACGCCGAGTCGATCATTACCGCGCCGGGTGCGATGTCGCTCCTGGCTGAGGCGCCCCTGCAGGTCAACGAGAGCGCCAACCGTTCCATCCTCAACCAGGCGACCACGGGCCTGGCGCAGGCTCCCGGCAACGGGTTGCGCGTGTGGGCCAGCTATGACTATGCGCACCAGCGCGTGGACGCGCAGGTCAACTCGCCCAAGACCGACAACAACCTCAACACGCTCAGCTTTGGCGCCGGCATCCACCCGTCCGACGCCGTGACGGCGGGCCTCGCATTCACCGCCGGCCAGCAGCGTGATGACTTTGCCGGCAACGCGGGCGGCTTCAAGCTGCGGGAGCTGCTGGCCTCGGGCTACGTGCTGTGGGGTTGGGACCAGGCCTACTTCGGTGCCATCGGCAGCTTCGGCCACCTCACCTACAGCAACATCCACCGGAACATTCCGATCGGGCCTGCCGTGCTGTTTGAATCAGGGTCGACTTCCGGCTCACACAGCGCCTTTGCACTTACCGGCGGCTGGTGGTTCAACCTGGGCAGCTGGCGCACCGGCCCGTACGCCGACGTGTCCTGGCAACACATCCACGTTGACAGCTTCGCCGACAACGGCGACGACGCGGCCGCGATGACCTTCGGCCGGCAGGATCGCCACGCGCTGATCGGTACGCTCGGCTGGCAATTGAGCGGCAACCTCACGGCCGGCAGTACCGCGCTGCACCCGTTCGCCCGGGTCGCGTGGAACCACGATGACGACGCCGACCCGCGCGCCGTGAGCGGCGGCCTCGTCACCATGCCCGGTACCTTCGCGCTGCCGGGATTCGCACCCGATGCCAACTGGGGCAGCGTCGGGGTGGGCCTCGCGGCCGACTTCACACCGAAGTTCTCCGGCTGGATCGGTTACGACGGCCGCTTCTCCGATTCGTCCCAGCGTATCGACAGCCTGAACATCGGCGCCAAGCTCCGCTTCTGAAGAGGCCGTCCACAAAAAAAAGGCCGCGTGTCTCGCGACGTGCGGCCTTTTCATTTGCGTAGGTTCAGTGCTGTTTGTTGAAACGCTTGTACTGCGCCTCGGCGTCCGCATGCAGCGACTTGGCCGTGGCCGCCGACACCGCGGTCGTCTTGCCGCCGCTGATTTGCTGGTTCAACACCACCACCCCGTCGTTGCCCCAGCCCACCTTGGCGGTGGAGGTCACCGGTGCGTTGGGCGCCGGCATCTGCTCCTGGATCACGACCCACGGCAGGCCGTCACGGTAGGCGTACTCGGTCTTGGTGAAACCGCTGCTGGCGGTGTTGGTCTGCTCAATGATGAACTCGACGCCGTGGACGTCGCTGAACACCTGCCAGCTGTGCGACTCACCGATCTTGCTGGAGGTGCCGTGCTTGACCGCCATTCCGCCGGTCTGGCGCTTGGCATCGTTGAAGGCCGCCAGCATCTTCTCGGCGGGCGTCGGCTGGGCAACCAGGGTCAGGCTGACCTTGGCGGGCTGCCCCTGGGTCAGCACCGGCTGCTGGAGCTTGGTGTCATAGGTGCGGCCGTTGTTCTGCATGGTGGCCTGCAGGACATAAAGGTCCTTGGCGTTGATCGCCGAGGCCGCAAACGGGATGCGGAAGTCCTGCGGGAACCTGGGTGGCGTGAAATCCTGCTTGTTCACGGTGACCCCGGGCTGCTGGGTCACATCGACCAGCGCCAACTCGAGCCTCGCGTCCGGCGCGATCGTCGTTGCCGGATCGGCCAGGGTAACGGTGCCGGTGACGACCGTCGCCGCTGGTGCGGGCGTGGACGCGGGGGGCGCCGCCGAGGCGGCAGCCGGCGTGGCAGAACTGTTGCCGGACGAATTGGATGCACCGCAACCAGCCAGTACCAGGGTGGCCAGAAACAGCGGCGCTACAGCAAGCTTTTGCATGGAAGTTCCTCGAAAAAGGGTGCAGCGCGTACCCGGCGCCGGGCGCGGAAGACCGGGCCGCATCGGGCAGGACCTCTTATATTATCGCGCCTCGCCCTATCACGAAAGTGATCGTAGCGTCATGCTTCATGGACATCGGGCGCGAATTTGGCGGTACCGGCGCCGTCCGCGCCGCCCTACAGCACGGAAATGTCGGCGACGGCGTCAAAGCGCGCCTTGATGCGCGCCAGCAACGCGACGCGATTGGCGCGCAAGGCGCGATCCTCGGCCATCACCATGACCGCGTCGAAAAACGCATCCACCGGCGCCTGGAGCTGCGCAAGGCGCACCAGCGCACCGGCGTAATCGCGCAGTCCGGCGGCGCCTTCGAGGCGCGGAGCGTTGTCGCTGCGCGCCGCCTCCAGCGCCTGCGCCAATGCCTGCTCGGCCGGTTCGCGCAGCAGCGCCGGATCGAGCCCACGCTGCGCGGTGACCGCAACGTCGATGCCTTCCTTGCGCAGGATGTTGGCGACGCGCTTGTTGGCGGCCGCCAGGTGTAGGGCCGCCGGTTGCTCGGCAAACGTCCGGACCGCGTGCAGACGGCGGTCAAAGTCCACCAGGCTCGCCGGCCGGACGGCGGCCACCGCCGCAAACTGTTGCGCCGTGAACCCGCGCTCGGCGTAATAACCACGCAGGCGTTCGAGGACGAAATCCCGCAGCATCGGCAGCAGCGCCACGCGCCGCGCAGCCGCATCCAGCGCCACCCCGGTGGGCGGGGCGGCCTTGGCGCCCTTGGCCGGGGTGGCACATGCCGCCTCCGGCACGCGCGCCAAAGCGTCCTGCAGCAGGCCATCGAGATCCAGCTCCAGGCCGGCTTCAATCAGCGTCCGCGCCAGGCCCTGCGCGGCGCGGCGCAGGGCAAATGGATCCTTGTTGCCGGTCGGCTTCAGGCCCGCCGCGAAGCCGCCCGCCAGCGTGTCCAGGCGATCGGCAATCGCCAGCACCTGGCCCACCCGATCCGCCGCGATCGCGTCGCCCGACTGCCGCGGTGCGTAGAACGAATCCAGCGCCGTCGCGACGGCGGCCGGTTCACCCTGGGCCGCCGCATAGTGCCGTCCGGCAACGCCCTGCAGCTCGGGAAATTCGCCCACCATGCGCGTCAGCAGATCGCAACGCGACAGTTCCGCGGCACGCTTGATTGCAGCCGCGTCGACCGCGACCTGCTGCACCTTGAGCCTCTGCGCGATGCCGGCGGCCAACGCCGCGACGCGCTCGGTCTTGTCCCACACGCTGCCCAGCGCCTTCTGGTAGGTGACCTCGCGCAGCGCCGGCTGGTAGTCGGCCAGCGGCGATTTCAGGTCCGCGTCGAAAAAATACTTGGCGTCGGCAAATCGCGGCCGGATCACGCGCTCGTAGCCGTGGCGGACCTGCGCCGGATCCCGCGATTCAAGATTGGCGATGCCGATGAAGTGCTCGGTGAGCCGGCCGCCGGCGTCAAACACCGGCACGAATTTCTGGTTGGCGCGCATGGTCGTCACCAGCGCCTCGTGCGGCACGGCAAGATACGCGTGCTCGAACGCACAGGCGATCGCCACCGGCCATTCGTTGAGGTTGGCCAGCTCGTCGAGCAGGGCGTCATCCAGCCGCGGCACACCGTCCGCCGGCGCGACGCGCGCAACTTCGGCCCGGATGCGCTGCCGGCGCTCGGCCGGGTCGGCAAGCACCCGTGCCGCACGCAGCGCATCCACATAGCTGTCGGCATCGGCCAGATGCACCGGCGCCGGATGCATGAACCGGTGCCCGCGCGATTGCCGGCCGCTTGGCACACCGAACAGGTCACCCGCGACCACTTCATCGCCCAGCAGCAGCACCAGCCAATGCACCGGGCGGACGAAGGCAAAGTCGTGGTCGCCCCAGCGCATGGGCTTGGGGATCGGCAGCGCGGCGGCCGCTTCGCGCACGATTTCGGGCACCAGTTCCACCGTCCGCCGGCCCGGGCTGGCGCTGCGCCGGACGAAGCGCTCGCCCCTGGCGTCGCGCGCGCGTTCAAGCTGCGTCCACTCAACCCCTGCCTTGTGGGCAAAGCCAAGCAGCGCCCTGGTCGGCTGGCCCTGCGCGTCCAGTGCACTGTTGACGTAGGGCCCGAAGCTCTCGCTGCGCTGCTCGGGCTGCGCGGCGGCCACCTCCGGCACCCAGACGGCCAGCCGCCGCGGCGCGGCAAATACGCGCGCGCGTTCAAGTCCGGCCGCGACGCCGCGCCTGGCCAGTCCCCCGCATACGCCCTCGGCAAACGCCCGCGCCAGCGTGTCCACCGCGTGGATGGGCAACTCCTCGCAACCGATCTCGATCAACAGGGACTTGGGCTCACTCATGCGCATGCCTGCGGCGCGGCGGCCACCGCACGCGGCGCCACCCACTCGCGCGCCACGGCCTGGGCCAGGGCGCGGACGCGGAGGATGTAGCGCTGCCGCTCGGTCACTGAAATCGCGCGCCGCGCGTCCAGCAGGTTGAACGCGTGGCTGGCATGCATGACCTGCTCGTACGCCGGCAGCGGCAAGTGCAGGCCCACCAGCCGGTTGGCCGCGGCCTCGGACGCGTCGAAGCGATGGAACATCTCGGCGGTGTCGGCGTGCTCGAAGTTGTAGGCGCTCTGTTCGACCTCGTTGCGGTGAAACACGTCGCCGTAGGTGACCACGCCGTGCGGCGCGTGGGTCCACACGAGGTCAAACACCGAATCGACATTCTGCAGGTACATCGCGAGGCGTTCGAGGCCGTAGGTGATTTCGGCGGTAACGGGCTTGCATTCAAGGCCGCCCGCCTGCTGGAAATAGGTGAACTGGGTCACTTCCATGCCGTTCAACCACACCTCCCAGCCAAGTCCCCAGGCGCCGAGCGTGGGTGATTCCCAGTTGTCCTCGACCAGCCGCAGGTCGTGCACCAGCGGATCAATGCCAAGCTCGCGCAGGGAGCCGAAGTACCGATCAAGCACGTCGTCGGGGTTGGGCTTCAGCACCACCTGATACTGGTAGTACTGCTGCAGGCGGTTGGGGTTTTCGCCGTAGCGGCCATCGGCCGGCCGCCGGCACGGCTGTACATAGGCTGCGGCCCAGGGCGCCGCGCCCAGCGCGCGCAGGAAGGTCGCCGGGTGAAACGTGCCCGCGCCGACCTCGATATCCAGCGGCTGCAGCAACACGCAACCCTGCTCCGCCCAGTAGCGGTTCAAGGTCTCGATGACCTGTTGAAAAGTGGGTGCAGCCATCAGGGTCCCGGTCACCGGCGCAAAGCGCGTTAGTATAGCGGCGAGGCCTGATTCGAAGCGGATCTGTGCCTGCCCAGACACGGGACACGCGATGTCGGCAATCCCCAAATCGACGACGCTACTCGGGCGCAACGGGCGGCTGGAACTGGGCGAGGTGCTGGCAGCGCTCGTGGCCGACGGCCTGCTCGCGGCCGAGGACGCCAAGCGCATCCGCGCCGCCAGCCGCGCCGGACGCGGCACGGTGGAACTGCATCCGCTGGTTGTGATTGCCAGCGCCAAACCCGAAAACCTGAGCGATCCTGGCAAACCGCTGACGGTGGAATCCCTGAGCGCGTGGCTGGCGGAAAAGGCGGCGCTGCCGTACCTGAAGATCGATCCGATGAAGATCGACGTCAAGGCGGTCACCCAGGCCGTGAGCCAGGCCTACGCGCAGCGCCACCGCATCCTGCCGGTCGCGGTCGCCCACGGCGTGGTCACCTTTGCCAGCGCCGAGCCGTTCGACACGCGCTGGATCGCGGACCTCGCGCAGATGTTGCGGCACGAGGTCAAGTGCGTGGTGGCCAACCCGCTCGACATCCACCGCTACCTCATGGAGTTTTACGGCGTCCAGCGCTCGATCGCCAAGGCGCGCGAGGCCAAGGCCGACCCCGCCGACGGGTCGGCGATCCTGAACTTCGAACAGTTGCTGGAACTCGGCAAGGCCGGCGAAATCGGCGCCGACGACCGCCACGTCGTCCACATCGTGGACTGGCTGCTGCAGTACGCCTTCGAGCAGCGCGCGTCGGACATTCATCTGGAACCCCGCCGCGAAGCCGCGCTGATCCGCTTCCGGATCGACGGCGTGATGCACAAGGTGTTCGAGCTGCCGCCGGTGGTGATGACCGCGGTGACGGCGCGCATCAAGATCCTCGCACGCATCGACGTCGCCGAGAAGCGCCGTCCGCAGGACGGCCGCATCAAGACCCGCTCGGCCGCCGGCCGTGAAGTGGAATTGCGCATTTCCTCGATGCCGACGGCCTTCGGCGAAAAGATCGTCATGCGCATCTTCGACCCGGACATCGTGGTCAAGGAATTCAGGCAGCTCGGCTTTTCGGCGGAAGAGGAAAAGACCTGGCGGCGCATGGTCGAGCGCCCGCACGGGATCGTGCTCGTGACCGGGCCCACGGGTTCGGGCAAGACGACGACGCTGTACTCGACCTTGAAACACCTCGCGCGCCCGGAACTCAACGTCTGCACCGTCGAGGACCCGATCGAGATGGTGAGCCCAGAGTTCAATCAGTCGCAGGTGCAACCGGCGATCGATTTTGACTTCGCGGCAGGCGTCCGCACGCTGCTCCGGCAGGACCCCGACATCATCATGATCGGCGAAATTCGCGACCTCGAAACCGCGCAGATGGCGGTACAGGCATCCCTGACCGGGCACCTGGTGCTCTCGACGCTGCACACCAACGACGCGCCGTCGGCGATCACGCGCCTGCTGGACCTCGGCGTGCCGCACTACCTCATCCAGTCGACCCTGGCGGGCGTGGTCGCACAGCGTCTCGTGCGCACGCTGTGCCCGCACTGCAAGGTCAAGGCCACACAGGACCCGGTCACCTGGTCCGCGCTGACCCGCGGCTGGGTCATCCCGCCGCCGGCCGAGGTGTACGCCCCGGTCGGCTGCATCGAGTGCCGCAAGACGGGCTTCCTCGGCCGCACCGGCGTGTATGAAATGATGTCGGTTTCATCGCGCCTGCGCGGGATGATCACCGCCAACCTCGACCTTGACGGGTTCACCGGCTTCGCGCTGGAAGAGGGGATGCAGCCCTTGCGCATTTCTGCCGCGACGCAGGTCCGGCGCGGCCTGACCACCGTCGAGGAAGTGCTGGCGGTACTGCCGGCCGCCGATTGACCCCGCGGCCGGCATCCGGTCCGCCGCACTTGCCGGCGGGCCGCGATTGCGCCAATGTTGGCTGATATCCGGGAGATCATGACCATGGCCGATCCGCTGCATGTGATCGTCCTCGCCGCAGGCGAGGGCAAGCGCATGAAGTCGCTGCTGCCGAAGGTGTTGCTGCCGTTGGCGGGGCGGCCGCTGCTGGCGCACGTGCTGGATACCGCGCGCGCCCTGGGGCCGGCCGGCCTGCATGTGGTCTACGGACACCGCGGCGAACAGCTGCGCGCGGCCTTCGCCCGCGATACCGACATCCACTGGGTGCATCAGCCCGAGCCGCTGGGCACCGGCCACGCGGTGCGCCTGGCCCTGCACGGCATTCCCGACGCGGCGCGCGTGCTGGTGTTGTACGGCGACGTGCCGTTGCTGCGCGCGGCGACGCTGCGCGAACTTATCGCCACCCACGCGGAGCTTGCGGTGCTGGCGGCGGAGCTGGACGATCCGCGCGGCTACCCGCGGGTGCTGCGCAACGGCCTCGGGCGCGTGCGCGCGATCGTCCAGGACCAGGACGCCGACGCCGACGCGCGCGCGGCGCGCGTGGTTGACACCGGCGTCGTCTTCGCCGAGGCCCGCTGCCTGCGCCGCTGGGTCGACCGGCTGGCAGCGGATCATCCGCAGGGCGAGCTCTACCTTGGCGACGCGTTCGCGCTGGCCGCCGCCGACGGCACCCCGGCCGACGTCGCGCTGACCGGCAACCGGATCGAGGCGTTCGGCGCCGCGGACGCGGCCCAGCTCGCCGCGCTGACGGCGTACCTGCGGCGCCGCGACGCCACCCGGCTGATGCTGGAAGGCGTCCGCCTGGCCGACCCCGCGCGCTTCGATCTGCGCGGCCATTTCAGCCACGGCCGTGACGTGGAGATCGACATCGACGCGATCATGGAAGGCGGCGTCACCCTCGGCGACGCGGTGAAGATCGGCCCGTTCTGCCGCCTGCGCAACGTCAACCTGGCCGCCGGCACCGAAGTACGGGCGCACTGCGACCTGGAAGGGGTCACCACCTACGGCGCGTGCCGGATCGGCCCGTTCGCGCGCCTGCGCCCCGGTACCGAGCTCGCCGCCGGGGCCCACATCGGCAACTTTGTCGAGACCAAAAAGACCAAGCTCGGCGAAGGCAGCAAGGCCAACCACCTGACGTATCTCGGTGATGCGCGGATCGGGGACGGCGTCAACATCGGCGCCGGTACCATCACCTGCAACTACGACGGGGTCGCCAAGCACATCACCGAGATCGGCGATGGCGCCTTCATCGGCTCCAATACCGCGCTGGTCGCGCCCGTCACCATCGGCGCCAACGCCACCATCGGTGCCGGCTCGACCATCACCCGCAACGCGCCGGCCGAACAACTGACCCTGGCACGCGCCGAACAGGCAACCGTGAGCCGCTGGCAGCGGCCCACGCGCGAGGAGGATTAGGACCCTTCGGCCAGGCGCCAGCCGTCGATTTCAACCAGCAGTTCACGGCGGCAGACATCACCCTGCAGCAGCAACCGCGGTACCGACGGCGCCAATTCACGCTCGAGCACGGCGGACACGCGGGCGGCATCGGCAAGATGGCGCACATAAACCTTGAGTGGCGATGCCGCGGCAAAGGCCGGCAACCTGGCACCGGCCAGGAGGGCGCGCAGGTTGGCGATCGCCTCGGTGGCCTGCGCGGTCACGTCGTGCAGATGGTGCGAATCGGCACCCAGTACCGCGGCGGTCCCGGAAATGGCCAGTCCGCCACGCGGCAGCTGCATGGCGCGGACGAAATTGGGTGCATCGGGCCCGTAGCGCCGCGGGTAGTTCCAGGCGCTCACCTGGCGCGGATTTTCCAATGCAACGCCGGCCTCCGCCGCGCACAACGCGTACACCTGCAGCCGCCCATGCACGCCGTGGTGGCCGATGGCGGTTGCGGCAGGATAACGTTCGAGCCCGTGGACGGCCATGCTGCGTGCGCGGGCGCTGCAAAAGCGCCGGTAGCGTTCGCTGTCGCCAGCGCCCGCATTGATCGCATCGAGGTAGTTCCAGATCCGCAAGCAGTGCCGTTCGGGGTGGCCGGCAGCGTGCCCGAGCAGGCGGTCATAGACGTACCGGGTCGCGGCCTCGAGGCCACCCTGGGCATCTTCGTCCGCCTCGATGGCAACGAACCGCCAACCGCCACCACACGCCCAGCGCACATCGCCATCGCGACCGTGACTGACATCGGCCTCGACCGACCAGCGCTCGCACGGCGCGCGCCCGGCGAGCGGCGCCAGCAGGACGCCAAGGCGGCGCGGATCGGACCCAGGGGGCGCCGATTGGCCATCGAAGGTGAACACCGCCAACGTGCCCGGCCGCTCCAGCAGCGCGGGCACCGGATCAGCGCAATAGGCTACCCGCAACGCACCCGGGGCAGCCGCCGTCATGCGCCTGGTTCCGTGCTGCCTGGGGTCATGGATCCACGTGTCTCCGCGGGCGTAACTGAAACCCGTCATGGTACACTGACCGGCTGATTCAGCGCGGTGATGGAGCATCCCAGGCATGACCCAACAGACCCCTGCCGAGCAGGTGCTGGCCAAGTTGATCGTGGAGAGCCTCAACCTCGAGGACGTTGCGCCGGAGAGCATCGACCCGGCGGCGCCGTTGTTTGGCGGCGCGCTCGGACTTGATTCCATCGATGCGCTGGAACTCGCGCTGGCCGTGTCCAGGCGCTACGGCGTGCAGCTGCGTTCGGACAATCCCGACAACCGGCGGGCGTTCAGTTCGCTGCGCGCATTGTCCGCGCACATCGAAGCGCAGCGGACGCCCGCCTGACCGGCGCCGCCTACTGTGACGCGGCGTCACCCTGGTACTTCGCGCGCAAACTGCGATAACGCTGCAACTGCGCTGCAAACCTGGCCTTGGTACGCGCGAGGTCGGCGCGGCGCTGGGCCAGCGCCGCGCGTTCATTGTTCACGGTGTCCCGTTGGCTCGCAATCTGCTTGCCGACGTACGGCGGTAGCGGTTTCTTCGCGTGCTCAAGGTCGGCCGCGTGCGACAGCAACTCGGTCAACGAATCTTCCTGGCTGGCGAGATTTGCCTGCAGGGTCGCAAGACTGGCCTCGATCTGCTTGAGCTGCGCCTGCTGGGACTGCACCAGCGCGGTGTCGGTCGGGTAGGCCGCCAGCATCTGCGCATCTTCCATGCTTTGCTGCTGCGCCGCGCGTTTGGCGGCGGCCGCGCGTGCGGCTTCGGCTTCGGCCACCCTGCGCTCGGCCGGCGTCAGCTCGCGCGCGACGGTGCGCACCACCCGGCCCTTGTCGTCGACCACTTCGTAGCCGCCCGCAAGCGCCGACGCCGGGATGGTGTCGCTGAAATGCACGACCCCCGCGGTGTCTTTCCAGCGGTAGTGCTCGGTCGGCGTCGGATTGCCTGCCGCCGCCGGCACGGCCAGCACGACCGCCAGCAGCGCCACCGGCAACAGGCTGAAAACCGTTCGGCGCATCGATGCCTCCGTTTGAAGTTCACAGTATAGGTCGGTGCATCATGCAAGTTGCGGGCCGAAGGCGGTCACACGGCACCGTAACGCGCCCGATAGGCCTCGAGGCGCGCGCGCTGCCCGGCCAAATCGGCGCGCCCGCCGGCGTATTCCATCAGATCGGCGAGGTTGACGATCGCAAGCGTCGACACACCGTGTTCGCGCGCCAGTTCCTGGGTGGCCGAATGCTCACCCTGCCCACGCTCCTGCCGGTCCAGTGCCACCAGTACCCCCGCCACCTTCGCGCCCGCGGCTTGAATCAGTCCCAGCGACTCGCGCACCGCGGTACCCGCCGTGATCACGTCATCCACGATCAGGACGCGACCCTTGAGCGGCGCACCCACCAGCGTGCCGCCTTCGCCATGGTCCTTGGCTTCCTTGCGGTTGTAGGCAAACGGCACGTCGCGCGCGTGCTCGCGCGCGAGGGCGATGGCGGTTGCCGCCGCCAATGCGATGCCCTTGTAGGCCGGGCCAAACAGCATGTCGAACGCGATGCCGCTGGTCACGCTGGCGGCCGCGTAGGCGCTGCCCACGGCCGCCAGCGCCGCGCCGGTATCGATCCGGCCCAGGTTGAAAAAGTAGGGGCTTTGCCGGCCCGATTTCAGGGTGAAGTCGCCAAACCGCAACACGCCACGCGCGTGTGCAACATCTAGAAAGGTTCGCTGGTGGGCAAGCATGGGGCGGAAGGTCCGGGTGGCAAGGCCTCATGATACGGGGGCAGCCATGGACGGACGCTGCACCCGCGGCTGGCCGGGGACAATCCGGCAGCGCGCGCGCGTTTGCTTTACGCTGCACCGATCCCGCCATGGACCCACACGCGTGCGCATCATCACCTGCAATACCAACGGCATCCGCTCGGCTGCCCGCAAGGGGTTTTTCGACTGGCTGACCGGGCAGAAGGCTGACGTCACCTGCATCCAGGAAACCAAGGCGCAAGCGGATCAGCTGGCCGATCCGCGTTTCCACCCCGCCGGTTGCAGCAGCTTTTACCGCAGCGCGAGCACCAAAAAAGGCTACAGCGGCGTCGCGATTTACGCCCGGCACGAACCCGACGAAGTGTTGACGAACATCGGCTGGAAGCCGTTTGACGACGAGGGCAGGTACCTCGAAGTGCGCTTTGACAAGCTGTCGGTAGTGTCGCTGTATGTGCCCTCGGGGACCTCGGGCGACGAGCGCCAGGCGTTCAAGTTCACGGCGATGAAGAAGCTGCGGCAGATTTTCGACGGCTGGCTCGCCAGCGGGCGTGAGTACGTGCTGTGCGGCGACTGGAACATCGTGCGCAGCGAACGTGACATCCGCAACTGGAAGTCCAACCAGAAAAATTCCGGCTGCCTGCCGGCAGAACGCGCGTGGCTGAACGCGCTCATCGCCGACCGCCACGGCGACGGCAGCCCGCAGCCGCGACACGGCTGGCTGGACAGCTTTCGGGTGGTAAAACCCGACGCCGAGGAATATTCCTGGTGGTCGAACCGCGGCAGCGCACGCGCCAACAACGTCGGCTGGCGGATCGACTACCAGATCGCGACACCCGGCATCGGCAAGCGCGCGAAAGCGTGCAGCATCACGCGCGAACCGCAGTTTTCCGATCACGCACCCCTGTGCATCGACTATGCAGACTGAGCCGGGCGTGGCGGACCCGGCGCACGGGCGCAGGTGGCGCATCCTCAGCATTGGGCTGCTCGGATTTTCCTCGGGCCTGCCGCTCGCACTGTCCAACCCGACCCTGCAGGCGTGGTTTACGACGGCGGGCCTCAGCCTGAAGGACATCGGTTTCATCACGCTGACCGGCGCGGCCTACACCCTCAAGTTTCTGTGGGCGCCGCTGCTGGACCGGTTCCGGTTGCCGTGGCTGGGGCGCCGGCGCGGCTGGATCGCGCTGATGCAGCTGGTGTGCGGCGCAACGCTGGTCGCGATGAGCTTTGCAACCCCGCAGCATCTGGCGGTGGTGCTGGTGTTGCTGGCGGTGCTGGTGGCGTTTTCCTCGGCCACCCAGGACATTGCCTACGACGCGCACCGCACCGATCTGCTGCGTCCCGAGGAACGCGGCTGGGGCATCGGCTTCATGCAGGGCGGATACCGCATCGCCATGGTCGTGTCCGGTGCGCTGGCGCTGATCCTCGCCCAGTACGCCGGCTGGGCGTTCACCTACCGCCTGATGGGTGTGCTGATGCTGGCGATGGTCGCGGTGACGGTGTTGTCTCCGGACGCGCCCAACGAGGTACCGGTCACGCGCTTCGTGGATGCGGTGGTCGATCCGTTCCTGGACTTCTTCCACCGCTACGGCTGGCTGGCGCTGGCGTGGTTGGCGCTGATGGTGCTCTACAAGATCAGCGACGCATTCGCGCTGTCGCTGTCGACCACATTCCTGTTGCGCGTGCCGCACTTTACGCTGGCGCAGCTCGGTACGGTCAACAAGGTCTTCGGCCTGCTCGCGGGCCTCGCCGGCGCACTGGCTGGCGGTTGGGTGGTGACCAAAATGCGCCTGTTTCCAGCCCTGCTGGCGCTTGGTATCTGCCAGGCGCTGGTGAATCTTGGCTACATGTCGCTGGTGTACAGCGGGCCCAACATCACGTTGCTGGCGGGCGTCGTCGGCGCGGAAAACTTCTTCAGCGGCCTTGGCAGTACCGCGTTCGTGGTGCTCTTGACGGCGCTCTGCAACGTGCGCTTCTCGGCCACCCAGTTTGCGCTGCTGTCGGCGCTGGCCGCGATCGGCCGGGTGTTCCTTGGGCCGCTGGCGGCGTGGGTGGTTCCGCACGTTGGCTGGTCGCACTTCTTCGTCATCGCGGCGCTGTCGGCGCTCCCGGGCCTGCTGCTGATCATTGCCCTGCGCGGGCCGATCGGCCGCGTCGAGCGCGAGCGGCCGCACTAGGCGGCGGGACGCGGTGCGTAGAGCCCACCCAGCACCCGTGGCCCGCGTGCGCCGGTGACCGAGGGCAGGTTGCCCGGCCTGCCTTCCAGACGCGCACGCGCCAGCCACGCAAAGCCGACGGCTTCGACGAAGTCCGGATCGAGCCCCAGCGCCGCGGTGGTGTCAACCCGCAGCCGCGGCAGCGCGGTACGCAATGCGCCCAGCAACGCCGCGTTGTGGACGCCGCCGCCGCAGGCGTACAACTCGTCGGGGGCATGCGGTTGCAATGCGCGGGCGATGCTGGAAACCGTCAGCTGCAGCAACGTCGCCTGTACGTCCTCCGGCGCCAGACCACCCGGCAGGCGCGCGTCCAGCCAGTCGAGGTTGAACAGTTCGCGCCCGCTGCTTTTGGGCGGCGGCAACGCGAAGTAGGGATCAGCCAGGAGCGTGTGCAGCAGCGTTGCGTCCACCCGGCCGGCCGCGGCCCACGCCCCACCTTCATCGCGCGCCGTCCCGCGCATGCGCGCCGACCACGCGTCCATGAGGCAATTGGCCGGACCGGTATCAAAGCCGAGCACCGGCTGGCCCGGGACCAGCAAGGTCACGTTGGCAATCCCACCCAGGTTCAAAACCGCGCGCGAAACTTTCCGATCCGCCAGCACCGCGGCGTGCAGTGCGGGCAACAGCGGCGCACCCTGGCCGCCGGCCGCCACGTCCGCACGGCGAAAGTCCGCCACGGTGGTGATCCCGGTGCGCTCCGCGATCACGTTGGCATCGCCGATCTGCAGCGTGAACGGCCGCACCCCGCCCGGCTGGTGGCACACCGTCTGGCCGTGTGAACCGAGCGCGGTCACGTCCCGCGGGGCCACGCCCGCGCCGCGCAGCAGGTCCAGGGCGGCGGCGGCGAAGCACTCGCCGATTTCCACGTCAAGACCGCCAAGATCGCGCAACGCGACGGTAGCCGCCGGCCGCGCGAGGTCGAGGATGCGCTGGCGGATGGCAGCCGGGTAGGCCGCCGTGTGCGCGGCGACGACTTCAAACTGCGGCGCAAACCGCGCCAGCGCTGCGTCGATGCCATCCGCGCTGGTGCCGGAAATTAGCCCCAGGTACAGCCGCGACGCAGCCCGCGCCACGGTGTTCAATCGGCGGTGATGGTATCGGTGCGCTGGTTGTCCACCCGCGCCAGCCGTTGGGTCGCGTTGTCGATCAGCTGGATGCGCGCCACCAGCGGGGCCGTCTGGGCGCGGAACGCCAGCATGGCCTTGCCCGACAGCGGCTGCGGTTTGGGCATCGTCATCGTCAGCGGGTTTTCCGGCTTGCCGTTGACGCGAACCTCATAGTGGAGATTCGGGCCGGTGGCCCAGCCGGTGCTGCCGACGTAACCGATCACCTCACCCTGCGTCACGTGGGAACCCACGTGCAGGCCCGGCGCGAAGCGCTGCATGTGGCCATACGCGGTGGTGTACTCCGGCGAATCCTTGATGGTGATGAAGTTGCCGTAGCCGCGCGCCTTGCCGCGATAGGTGATGACGCCATCGCCCGCGGCATGGACCGGCGTGCCCGTGGGCGCCGCATAGTCGATGCCCTTGTGCAACCGCGTGAACCCGAGCACCGGATCCTTGCGCAGGCCAAAGTGCGAGGACACGCGGGCGAACGCGATCGGTGCGCGCAGCAGGCCGCGGCGCAGCGGCCGCCCGTCCTGACTGAAGTACGCGACGCTGCCGTCACTTTGCTTGAAGCGGTACGCGGTGTAGCGGTGACCGGCGTTGACGAACTCGGCCGCGAGGATGCCGCCGGCCCCCGCGTACTTGCCGTCGCGGTAGATGTCGTCGTACACGACCGTAAAGTGGTCGCCGGGCTTGAGGTCCTTGAAGAAGTCGATGTCGTACTTGAACACGTCGGCGAGCTTCAGCACCGTCGCGTCAGACAGGCCCGCCTTTTCGCCTGCCGCGAACAATGAACCGTGGACGACGCCGTGCGCGAAGTGGATCCGGCGTTCGGTGGGGAGCGTCGTGACGTGGGTCGCGAGCTTGCCGTCGGCAGCCACCTTGAGCGTGACCTGGGTCGCGGAGTCGGGCTCGTAGCGGAATCCTTCAAACTGATCGTGGGCGCCGGTCAGGAAGGCAACCTGATCGCCAGGATGCAGGGTCTTGAGCGCGCCCGTGTCCTTGCCGTTGGTCATGACCGCGGCGAGGTCGGCGCCGGACAGGCCCTGCGCCTGGAAAATTTCCGACAACGTCTGGCCGGGCTGCACCTCGATGCTGTGCCATACCGGGGCCGGCGCCCGCGCCGCGTCTTTGGGCGCGGGCGGCAGGGTCAGGGCCAGGGTTTCATGTACCGGCGCCCGCTTGGCCGCGTGGTGCTGGATCATGTGGGCCCAGGTTGGAATGCCGATCAACGTCAACAACGCCAGCAGGCACGCGCCGCCACCCAGCACCCAGCGCTCCCGCGCCCAGCAAAACAGGCTCGATGGCGCGTCCAGGTGGAATGACCAGTGGGCGCAACGCGCGTAAAAGCGCGGATGGCATTGGCGGGCCTTGCGGCAGGCCGCTTGGCGGTGAACAACACGAGGGGTGACGCGACGGAGGGGTCGATCCATCGGGAAGTCCGAAACGGCGGGCGGAGACGCGCAACGGGACGTACCATAATGCTCGCGTGAAGCGTGCGTCAATCCCTTGTGGCACAACAGTTTGCACGTTGTTTCGAATTTAACGCACAATTAACGGCAACATTACTTCTATGCTATGAAATGGTGCTTCCTGCCGGCACCGCCCTGCAACTCCAGCCCGGAAGATCCCGAATGCCTGTACATGCCCAAGCCCTCGCCCAGATCCATCGCGGCGCCGTCGACGTGATCAAGGAAGACGAGCTTGAGGCCCGGCTGGCCAGCGGGCGCCCGCTGCGCATCAAGGCGGGCTTCGACCCCACGGCACCCGACCTGCACCTCGGGCACACGGTGCTCCTCAACAAAATGCGCCAGTTCCAGGACCTCGGTCACACGGCGATTTTCCTGATTGGCGATTTCACCGGCATGATCGGCGATCCGACCGGCAAGAACATCACGCGCAAGCCGCTGACGCGCGAGGAGGTGCTCGCCAACGCCGAAACCTATGCCAGCCAGGTGTTCAAGGTGCTCGACCGTGAGCGTACCGAGGTGCGGTTCAATTCCGAATGGTTCGGCAAGATGACGGCCGCCGACATGATCAAGCTCGCAGCGCAGCACACGGTCGCGCGGATGCTGGAACGCGATGATTTCGCCAAGCGCTTTGCGGCCGAGCAGTCGATCGCGATCCACGAATTTCTGTATCCCCTGGTGCAGGGTTACGACTCGGTCGCGCTCAAGTGCGACGTCGAACTCGGCGGCACCGACCAGCGGTTCAACCTGCTGATGGGCCGCGGATTGCAGGAACACTTCGGCCAGCCGCCGCAGATCGTCTTGACCATGCCGCTGCTGGAAGGCATCGATGGCGTGCACAAGATGTCGAAGTCGCTCGGCAACTACATCGGCATCGACGAGCCGGCGATCGACATGGTGACCAAGACCATGAAGATCGGCGACGACTTGATGTGGCGCTGGTTCGAGCTTCTGAGCTTTGAGGTTTCCATGGACGCCCTCGCGGGCATGCAGCGCGACGTGGCAAGCGGCGCGCTGAATCCGCGCGACGCGAAGTTGCGTCTTGCGCGCGAGCTGGCCACGCGCTTTCACGGCGCGGCAGCGGCCGAACGGGCGCTTGCCGGCTGGCACGCGGTGGTGCGCGGTGAGGGCGACACCTCGACGCTGCCGGTTACCGACATCCCGGCCCCCGCCGAGGGCCTGAAGCTGCCGGCGCTCTTGACCGCGGCCGGGCTGACCTCCAGCAATTCCGAAGCCAACCGCAAGCTGCAGGAACGCGCGGTACGGGTCAACGCCGCGGTGGTCGAAGACCGCCAGCGCGTATTCAGGGCAGGCTTCGAGGGCGTGTTGCAGGTGGGCAAGCGCAACTTCGCGCGCGTACGGCTGTGCGCAAGCTGACGGGCCGCTGGCGGCACCCTGCTGGCGGCCGGAGCCTCCGCCGCCTCGTCCACCCGCGCAACCGGTGACCCGAGGCGCACACGTGTTTGTGGACGTTCCCCATCGCAAGCACCTCCATCCGCGCTGGGTGACGCCGGTGCTGGTGGTCGCGTGCGTCGCCTGTTTCCTGTGGCTGATGCTGGCCCCGCTGCCGGCGCGCTACGCGGTGCTGGGCAGCTGGGGCACGGTGCCGGCGCACCTTTTCGAGCACGGGCAGATCCTCCAGCGCGGCTTGTGGCTGCGGCCGTTCACGTCCCTGTTCATCCACGCCGACTGGATGCACCTGGTCGGCAACATGCTGTTCCTGGTGATCTTCGGGTTGCCGGCCGAACGCGCGCTGGGCTCGGGCCGATTCCTGTTCCTGTTTCTGGTGGGCGGCGCGTTCGCGAACCTCGTCGGCGCGTGGACGCTCGCGTCCCAGCTGCGGCCGATCATCGGCTGCAGCGGCGCGGTATCCGCGACGCTTGGCGCCTACCTCGCGCTGTTCCCGCGCGCCAAGCTCGGCCTGGTGCTGCCGCTCGGGCTCTATTTCGAGTTCATCCGGGTGCCGGCCGCGCTCTTGATCGGCATGTGGGCCCTGCTGCAGCTGCTCTTCACCTGGGCCGGGCCCGGGTTTGGCGCGGTGGTGTGGTGGGCGCACCTTGGCGGCTTTGGCTTCGGGGTGGTCTTCGCGCTCGTGTCGCGCGGGGCGGTCGCGCGCCGTTTCCGACGCAGCTACTGACGCGATTCGGCCGCAGCCAACGCGCGGCGGGCAAAGCGTTCGAGCAGCCCGCGCGCGGCCTCGGTGGCTTCCACGTCCTGTTCCAGCGCGTCCGGGTCGAGCCCCTCCGTGCGCAAGGCACCAGCCCGCGCGGAGATGTAGGCGCGCATGATGTCGGCGGTGAATTCAGGATGAAACTGCGAGGACAGCAGCTGCGGGCCGTAGCGCAGCAGCTGGTACGGATCGCGCCGTGAGCTGGCCAAGACTTCCGCGGCCGCGGGCGGCTGCAGCACCGACTGCCGGTGGGTCGTCTGCGCCGGGAAGGTTGCCGGCAACGGCCCCAGACCGTCGGCACGCGACGCGGCGTCACGGGTGATGACCTGGGTGCCTATTTCGCGGCCGCCGGCCAGCCAGCCGACCGTACCGCCGAGTGCGTGGGCCATCAGCTGGTGGCCGTAGCACACGCCATACACCGGGGTTTGCAATCCAGCGGCCTCACGGATCCAGCGGGCGGTGCGCTCGCTCCAGTCCGCGCGCTCGGTCACCATGGCACCCGAGCCGCTGATGACCGCGCCCGCCACGCTGGCGTGCGCCGGCAACGGCGCGCCCGCATCCACCCGCACCACCTTGAACTCGGCGGCGTCGAGCCGCATGGCACGGCGGAACCAGTCGGCGAACCTGCCGAACCTGGCCGCAATGGGTTCCGGCGCTTCGCCGGTCTGGATCAATAGCAGTGGCCGCTTCATGCGAAGCTTGAAATGGGATCGGGCGCGAGTGAACTCAATGCTGCAGATTCTTGCGCAAGCGTTCCAGGGCGGACAGTTGTGCCAGGGCCTGCGTCAGCTGCTCCTGCGCCTGCTCGACGGTCTTGGCGTCGCCGCGATCGGCCAGGATCCGCTCGGCGCTTTCCTTCGCGCGCCGGGCCGCGCTTTCATCGATCTCATCGGCACGCAGCGCGGTATCGGCCAGCACCGTGACGACGTTCGGCTGCACTTCGAGAATGCCGCCGGAGACGTAGTATTCCTGCCGCGTGCCGTCCTCGCCGATGACTTCGACCTGGCCGGGCCTCAAGCGCGTCAGGAGCGGCGCGTGGCGCGATACGATGCCGAGCTCGCCGGCCTCACCGGTGGCGATGACCATGGCCACGTCACCGTGGAAGATGTTGGCCTCGGCGCTGACGATGTCGCAACGGATGGTGGTCATGGTCGCGTACTCAGGCCGCCTTCTGCGCGGCTTCCTTGGCGTTCATCGCCTCGCCCTTCTTGATCGCATCCTCGATGCTGCCCACCATGTAGAAGGCCTGCTCGGGCAGGTAGTCGACCTCGCCCTCGACGATCATCTTGAACGCGCGGATGGTTTCCTTGAGCGGTACGTACTTGCCGGGCGAGCCGGTGAAGACTTCCGCTACGTGGAACGGCTGCGAGAAGAAGCGCTCGCACTTGCGGGCGCGGTACACGGCCTGCTTGTCGGCTTCGGACAGTTCATCCATCCCGAGGATCGCGATGATGTCCTTCAGCTCCTTGTAGCGCTGCAGGGTACCCTGCACCTTGCGGGCGACGTCGTAGTGCTCCTGCCCGATCACCAGCGGGTCGAGCTGGCGCGAGGTCGACGCCAGCGGATCGACCGCCGGGTAGATGCCCAGGCTCGCGATGTCGCGTGAGAGCGCGACGGTGGAATCCAGGTGCGCGAACGTGGTCGCGGGCGACGGATCGGTGTAGTCATCGGCCGGCACGTACACGGCCTGGATGGACGTGATCGAGCCCGTCTTGGTGGAGGTGATGCGTTCCTGCAGGCGGCCCATTTCATCGGCCAGGGTCGGCTGGTAACCCACCGCGGATGGCATGCGGCCCAGCAGCGCCGACACCTCGGTGCCGGCCAGCGTATAGCGGTAGATGTTGTCGATGAACATCAGCACGTCGCGGCCCTTGCCGGACGCGTCCTTCTCGTCGCGGAAGTACTCGGCCATCGTGAGGCCGGTCAGCGCGACACGCAGGCGGTTGCCCGGCGGCTCGTTCATCTGGCCGTATACCATGGCGACCTTGGATTCCGGCAGGTTGTCCAGGCGCACGACCTTGGCTTCCTGCATTTCATGGTAGAAATCGTTGCCTTCGCGGGTCCGCTCGCCGACGCCCGCAAACACCGACAGGCCCTTGTGCTGGGTCGCGATGTTGTTGATGAGCTCCAGCATCGTCACCGTCTTGCCAACGCCGGCGCCGCCGAACAGGCCGACCTTGCCGCCCTTGGCGAACGGGCACATCAGGTCGATCACCTTGATGCCGGTTTCGAGCAGCTCGTTGGCCGCGGCCTGGTCCTCGTAGGCCGGCGCGGCACGGTGGATTTCCCAGTGCGCTTCGGCCTCGACCGGACCACGTTCATCGACGGGTTCGCCGAGCACGTTCATGATCCGGCCGAGCGTCGCCTTGCCGACCGGTACGCTGATGTACTTGCCGGTATTGGTGATGGCAAGGTTGCGCTTCAGGCCATCGGTCGTGCCAAGCGCGATCGTGCGCACCACGCCGTCGCCGAGCTGCTGCTGGACTTCGAGCGTCACCGCCGTGCCTTCGACCTTGAGCGCGTCATAGACCTTCGGCACCGCAGCGCGCGGAAACTCGACGTCGACGACGGCGCCGATGATTTGAACGATCTTGCCCTGGCTCATTGTGTCATCCTCGCCTCTGTCAGGTTGAACCCCTCCCCCTCCGGGAGAGGGGACAGGGGTGGGGGTTCGGTGTTGCCGCAACGTTGCGGCCATCGCGAACCCTCATCCGGCGCTACGCGCCACCTTCCCCCGGCGGGAGAAGGAAAACAAAACTCACCCGCCGACCGCCGCCGCACCGCCGACGATTTCCGAAATTTCCTGCGTGATGGCCGCCTGCCGCGCCTTGTTGTAGATCAGCGTCAGGGTGTTGATGGCCTTGGTCGCGTTGTCGGACGCGGCCTTCATCGCCACCATCCGCGCCGCGTGCTCGCTGGCGAGGTTCTCGAGCGTCGCGTGGTAGGCCATCGCTTCGAAATAGCGGTTGAGGACGTGCCGGATCACGGGCTCGGCTTCGGGCTCGTACAGGTAGTCCCAGGTGTTGGCGCGATCAACCTTGGCAATCGCAGGCTGTGGGTGGGCTTCGTCGGCCTCCGTCGCCTGGATTTCCTTGGCGGCGGTCGGCAGCGGGAACAACGTGTCGATGGTCGCACGCTGCACCATCGTGTTGACGAACTGGTTGTAGCACAGGTAGATACGGTCAACCTTGCCCCGCATGAAGCCGTCGTCGGCAAGCTTCAACACGCCGACCAGTTTTTCCACCCGCGGGTGGTCGCCGAGGTGCGCGACCGTGCCAACCATGTCCAGCTTGATGTGGCGAAAGAACTGCGCGGCCTTCTGGCCGATCGCGATCAACTCGACACCGACGCCCTTCTGCTGCCAGCCGTGGATGTCGGCCAGCACCTTGCGGAACAGGTTGGCGTTCAAGCCGCCACACAGGCCGCGGTCGGTCGACACCACGATGTAGCAAACGCGCTTGACCTCGCGTTCGACCAGCGCCGGATGCTTGTAGTCGGTATTGGCCTGCGCGATGTGCGCGACCACGCGCCGCATGTGCAGCGTGTACGGACGCGAGGTGTGCATCAGATCCTGCGCGCGCCGGATCTTCGACGCGGACACCATCTGCAGCGCGCTCGTCACCTTGCGGGTGTTCGCGACGCTCTTGATCTTGCTGCGGATTTCCCGTGCGCCTGCCATGTCGGATTACCAGCTGCCGGTCTTCTTGAAGGCTTCCAGCGCGGTCTTGAACTGACCTTCGATGTCGGCGTTCCAGTCGCCGGTCGCGACGATCTTCTGCATCAAGTCGCCGTAGCTTGCCGCCATGAACTGGTGCAGCGCATGCTCGAAGCCGAGGATCTTGTCGAGCGGCACGTCGTCCATGTAGTCGTTGTCGACGGCGTAGAGCGAAATGGCCATCTGCGCGATCGAGAGCGGCATGTACTGCCTTTGCTTCATCAACTCGGTCACCCGCTGGCCGCGCTCCAACTGCTTGCGGGTCGCGGCGTCGAGATCCGAGGCAAACTGCGCAAACGCCGCCAGCTCGCGATACTGCGCGAGGCCAAGCTTCACGCCGCCGGACAGCTTCTTGATGATCTTGGTCTGGGCCGAACCGCCGACGCGCGACACCGAAATGCCGGCGTTCACGGCCGGGCGGATGCCGGCGTTGAAAAGGTCGGTCTCGAGGAAGATCTGGCCATCGGTGATCGAAATCACGTTGGTCGGCACGAACGCCGAAACGTCGCCGGCTTGGGTTTCGATGATCGGCAGGGCCGTCAATGATCCGGTCTTGCCCTTCACCTCACCATTCGTTGCCTTCTCGACAAACTCGGCGTTGACGCGCGCGGCACGCTCGAGCAGGCGCGAGTGCAGGTAGAACACGTCGCCCGGATACGCTTCGCGGCCCGGCGGGCGGCGCAACAGCAGCGAGATCTGGCGGTACGCCCAAGCCTGCTTGGTCAGGTCATCGTAGATGATCAGGGCGTCTTCGCCGCGGTCGCGGAAGTACTCGCCCATCGCGCAGCCGGCATAGGGCGCAATGTATTGCATCGTCGCCGACTCGGAAGCGGAAGCCGCGACGATGATGGTGTGCTTCAGGGCATCGTGCTCTTCGAGCTTGCGCACCACGTTGGCGATCGAGGATTGCTTTTGCCCGATGGCGACGTAGATGCACTTCACGCCGGTGTCTTTCTGGTTGATAATCGTGTCAACGCCAAGCGCGGTCTTGCCGGTCTGGCGGTCGCCGATCACCAGCTCGCGCTGGCCGCGGCCGATCGGGATCATCGCGTCGACCGACTTGTAACCGGTCTGCACCGGCTGGCTGACGGACTGGCGCCAGATGACGCCCGGCGCGACCTTTTCCACCGGCGAGGTCGCATGGGCGTTGACCGGTCCCTTGCCATCGATCGGGTTGCCAAGCGCATCGACCACGCGCCCAAGCAGCTCCGGGCCGACCGGCACCTCAAGAATGCGGCCGGTGGTCTTGGCGGTATCGCCTTCGGACAGGTGCTCGTACCTGCCCAGCACCACCGCGCCGACCGAATCGCGCTCGAGGTTCAACGCCAGCGCGTAGGTATTTTCCGGCAACTCGATCATCTCGCCGGCCATCGCGTCCTGCAGGCCGTGGATGCGCACGATGCCGTCGGCAACGGACGTGAGGGTCCCTTCGTTGCGGGTATCGGCCGAGAGCTTGAATTGCTCGATCCGCGCACGGATTAGCTCTGAGATTTCGGAAGGGTTGAGTGTGGTAGCCATGATGGTTTTCCCGGTTGCAGCGCCTGCTCGGCGGCGCCGCGTGTGCAATGGTTGCAGGTTAGTTGGTCAGTGCCGCTTCAAGCCTGGCAAGACGGCTCTTGAGCGAACCGTCGATGACGGTTTCGCCGGCGTCGATGATCGCGCCGCCGAGGATGGAAGGATCCACGCTGCGTTCAAGCTCGATGTCGCTGTGGAACCGCCGCTGCAGGGCTTCCCTGAGGCGTGCGGCCTCGGCGTCATCCATCGGTACCGCGCTTTTGACGCGTACCTTCAGCACATGTTCGGCGTCACGCTTCAGCTGCTCGAACAGGGCGGCGATCTCGGGCAGCTCGCGCAGACGGTGGTTGGCGGTCAGGATATCGATGAAATTCGCGAACGCCGACTCGCGCGGCGCATCGGCGCGCACGAACAGCGACGCCAGCGCATCCGGCGCGACGCGCGGATCGCCGTACAGCGCGATGACCGCCGGATCGGCCGCCACCTCGGCTGCAAACGCCAGTTGCGCCGCCCACTCGCCCTGCGTATGGGTCGCCGCGGCGATGTCAAACGCCGCACGGGCGTAGGGCCGGGCGATGGTAAGGGGCTGCGCCATCGGTCAGATCCCGGCCACCAGCTCTTCGAGCAGCGCCTTGTGCGTTTCGGCGTTGACCTCGCGGCCCAGGATCTTCGCCGCACCCGCGACCGCCAGCGTGGCGACCTGGCCGCGCAGCTCGGCGCGTGCCCGGTGGGCCATGTTCTCGATGTCGGCTTGCGCCACGGCCTTCTGCTTGGCGGCTTCCAGCAGGGCATCCGTGCGTGCCTTGTCGACGATCTGCGCCGCCTGCTGGGTGGCGCGCTCGATGATCGATGCCGCCTCGGCCCGCGCCCGCTTCATCTCATCGTCGGCACGCGTGTTGGCAGCGGCCAGTTCCGTGCGTGCACGGTCAGCGGCCTCCAGCCCTTCGGCGATCTTGCGCTGCCGCTCTTCGATCGCACTGACCAGGGGCGGCCAAACGAACTTGACCGTGAGCGTGATCATGATCGCAAATGCGATCATTTCACCAATCAGGGTTGCATTGAATCCCATCGCGGTACCACCTGTCTAAATTCGGGCCTTCGCAGTCGCGCCGCGTCAGTGTGGCAATGCGGCAGCATGCGCGAGGGCGGTCGTCAGCAGCGGGTTGGCGAACGCAAAGAACATGGCAATCGCGAGGCTGATGAAGAAGTCGGCGTCGATCAGGCCCACCAGCAGGAACATGCGGCCGGTGAGCATGGGATTCAGTTCCGGCTGCCGGGCCATGGACTCAAGGTACTTGGAACCCATGACGCCCATGCCGATGCAGGCGCCCAGCGCACCGAGGCCGATCATGAGGCCGGCGGCGATCGCGGTGTTGGCCTGGATGAGTGAAATCAGTTGTTCCATGTAAGTCTCCTGGTGGATCTTTGCTTGGTAGGTGGGTCGAAAAACGTGCGGACGCTCCGCGTCAGTGGTGTTCCTGCGCCATCGCGATGTAGGTGATGGACAGGTACATGAAGATGAAGGCCTGGATCAGGATGATCAGCAACTCGAAGATGCTCCACACGGCATAACCGAGGACGCCGAGCGGGTACCACAGCGACAGCCAGTGCGCCATGAGGCCTGCCACCAGCATGAACAACAGGTCGCCCGCGAAGATGTTGCCGAAAAGTCGAAGCGCGAGGCTGACCGGCTGGGTGATCATCTCGATGACGAACATCAGGATGTTGAAGGGCGCCAGCAGCACCTGCATGAAAATGTTGTTGGCCGTGAACGGCGCCGAGACCACGTCACGGAAATAGCGGAAACCCTTGGCCTTGAGGCCGAAGAAGATCGTCAGCAACAGCACCGTCAGCGACAGCCCGAAGGTCATGTTGACGTCGGCGGTCGGTACCGGACGAAAATGGGTGGCGCCGCCTGCCTCGGCCGCAGCCGGGATCAGGTCCACCGGCAGGACGTCCATGAGGTTCATGAACAGCACCCAGAAGAAGATCGTCAGCGCCAGCGGCCCGAGGAACGTGCGGCTGCCATGCCAGGCATCCTTCACCTGGCCATCGACAAATTCCAGCGCGAGTTCCACCAGCGCCTGCCCCTTGCCAGGCACACCCGAGGTCGCGCGGCGTGCAAACCACCAGAACCAGAACAGCACCAGGCCGCCCAGCAGCACCGACATGACCAGGGTGTCAACGTGCAGCGACGCCATGCCGCCGGCGTGCGTCAGCGGCGCATTCCAGTAGGTCAGGTGATGCTGGATGTATGCGGTGAAGGACTCACCACCCGCTTCGGCACTCACTCAGCACATCCTCGATTCTTGCACCGCACCACGATCTTCCATCGCCCGCACCGGCCGCATCAGCGTTTGAACCCCAGCAGCGCCAGATTGACCAGCAGCGCCGCAATCAAGCCCACCAGCGCCGGCACCGCCGGCAACCGCCAGTACGCGATGATCAGATACAGCCCGCCGATCACCGCGACCCACTTCAACAGCGTGCCAACGGCAAACCGCGCCATCGTCGCGCCGGGTCCCGCCAATCCTGGCGCAAACACCGGCAACGCCAGCAAGCTGGTGCCGATGGCAACCGCAAACGCCGCTGCAAACGCGCTGCCGGCCGCTGCGACACCGCGCAGCAGGAAGCCGCAACCGGCAACCACCGCGACTGCACCCTGCACCAGGATGACCTGTAAGGCCAGACGCCGGCCGGCGGCCAGTGAGTTATCCACGTTCTGCCACCCGACTGGTGTCTTCCGACGCGTCCGCAACCTCGCGATCAAGCCGTGGAATTCTAGCAGCGGCAGGCCAATCGCCGCAACCAGCGGGCCGCTGGCGCAGCCGCCACCCCGCGCGAAATTGGTGCCCGGCACCGCCGCGACGCCGCGCGACCTACTTGCCAACGCAAAAGGTCGAGAAGATCGCGCCGAGCAGGTCTTCGCTGCTGAAGACGCCCGTGATCTCGCCGAGCGCGTGCTGCACGGCACGCAGCGACTCGGCCACCAATTCCGGCGTCGCCGTCGCCGCCAGCGCGCGCGCTTCGGCAAGGCTCGCCGCCGCGCGCCCGAGCGCCACAACGTGCCGCGTGCGCGCGCTGAAGTCACCATCCACCGCGCTGCCGGTGGCCATGCGCCGAAGCTCGGCGCGCAACGCGTCCAATCCGGCGCCGGTGTGCGCCGACACGCCCAGTGTCACCACTCCATCGGTCACGCATCGCCACGGCGCCGCATCCGCAAGATCGATCTTGTTGACAATTTTGATGCACTGGGCCCCTGGCTTGGATTCACCGGCATCAAGGCCGCCCACCGCCGCACCGTACACCGTGACGGCGAGCACCAGATCAGCCATGGCAAGCTCTGCGCGGGCACGGCGGATGCCTTCGAGCTCGACGCGGTCGCTCGAATCGCGCAGGCCTGCGGTGTCGGCCAGCGTCAATTCCACCCCCTCCAGCAGGATCGATTCGCGCAGCACGTCGCGGGTCGTGCCCGGCACTTCGGTGACGATCGCGCGCGCGCTGCCAGCCAGCGCATTCAGCAGGCTCGACTTGCCGACATTGGGGGCGCCGACGATGACCGCCCGCAGGCCGTCGGTCAGGCGCACGCCGCGCCGCGCCGCGGCCAGCAACGCATCAAGCTCCGCGGTGGCCCGCGCGAACAGCTGCTCCAGCGCGGCGGGCGAGGCGCCTTCCGACGCGTCATCGGCAAAATCGATCGCCGCCTCGACTTCGACCCGCAGGCGCACGATGGTCCGGGTCAGCGCGGCCACACGCCGCGAGAATTCCCCTTCCAGTGAGCGCAGCGCCGCGCGGGCCTGCGCCTCTGAACGCGCTGCGATGAGATCCGCGATCGCCTCGGCCTGGGCCAGATCCAGTTTGCCATTGAGGAATGCGCGTTCGGAAAATTCGCCGGGCTGCGCGGGCCGGGCACCCAGCGCACAGGCACGTCGGACCAGCGCGTCCAATACCACCGGACTGCCGTGCGCGTGCAGTTCCAGCACGTCTTCGCCCGTGAACGAATGCGGCGCCGGAAACCACAAGGCCAGCCCGCGATCGAGCACCGCGCCCGCAGCATCCACGAAGGTCGCGAGATGGGCGCGGCGCGGCGCGGGTGCGCTTCCGCACAGCGCCTTGGCAATCGCGTGTGCCGCGGGCCCGGAAACGCGCACCACACCGATGCCGCCGCGCCCGGGCGCGCTGGCGACGGCGGCGATGGTCTCGGACGTTGGCGGCATGGTGGTCCCGCGGTGGATCAGGCGTGGGCGCGCGCGCCGGCCCGCTCGACCCGGCGGGTCACATACCACTGCTGCCCCAGCATGCAGATTTGGCGCACGACGTAGTACAGGGTCAGGCCAGCCGGGAAGAAGAAGAACAACACGGCAAACAGCACCGGCATGAACTTCATCATCTTGGCCATGTTCGGGTCCATGCCCTGGCTCGGCATCAGGATCTGGGTGCCCAGCATGGACAACGCATACAGCACCGGCAGGATGTAGTAGGGGTCCGCGGCCGACAGGTCCGGGATCCAGAGGAACGCCGCATGGCGCAGCTCAACGCTGAAGATCAGGACGTAGTAGAGGGCGAAGAAGATGGGGTAAATGATCACCTGCGGCAGGCAACCCCCCAAGGGGTTGATCTTTTCCTTCTTGTACAGCTCCATCATCGCCTGCTGGTACTTTTGCTTGTCGTCGCCAAAGCGTTCCTTCAGCGCCTTGAGACGCGGCTGGAACTTGCGCATCCGTGCGCTCGACTCATAGGTCTTGCTGTTGAGCTTCCAGGTCACGGCCTGGATCAGCAGCACCAGGACGATGATCGCCACACCCCAGTTGTGTACCAGCGCGTGCAGGATCGCCAGCAGCTTGAACATCGGCGTGGCGATGACGGTGAACCAGCCGTAGTCGATCGTCAGGTTCAACCCCGGCGCGATGTCGCCGATTTTGTTCTGCAGCTGCGGGCCGACATACAGCTGCGCGGTGCTGGTCGCGCTGGCACCCGGCGCGACGGCCAACGTCGGGCCCAGCGTGCGGATCAGGTAGCGCGGTTTGCCGTCCGCACCGCTCGCCGGTACCTCAACGCTGCTGAAGTGACCGGGCTGCTTGGTCGCCGGAATCCACGCCGACACGAAGAACCGCTGGGTCATCGCGATCCAGCCGCCGGTCACCTGCTGGTCCAGCGGCTCCTTCTCGAAGTCGCCAAACTTCAGCTTGTTGAACTTGGCCTCGGGGCTGTACCACGCGGCGCCCGTGTAGGACCAGCTGTCGGGGTTGTAGATCTCGAGCAGGTGCTTGGGCGGTGCCGGCGGCTCGACCCGGTCCAGCTGTTCGTATGCACTGCCGTGCCAGGCGGCGGTGCCGTGATTTTCGATCTGCTGGGAGAGCCCGACAACGTAGCTGCCGCGGGTGAGGGTGTAACGCTTGATGACGCTGACACCCGTCGCCGGATCGTGCCAGGTCAAGCTGACGACCACCTGCTTCTGGCCCGGCGCGAGGGTGTAGCGGGTCGCCTGCGGTGTGAACTCCGCAAGGTGGCTTGGCGCGACGCTGCCGTCCGCACCCACGAGGCCGTTCTGGGCGACGTAAAAATCAGCCGCGCGGGTGGTCAGCAGGTTCACCGGCGGGCTGCCGCGCTTGACCGTTTGCGGGTAGTCAAGCAGCGCTGCGCCAACGACCGTGCCGCCACGCGGGTCGATGGTCAACCGCAGCACGTCGTTGCTGGCGATGACCAGATCCTGCCGGGGCGTCGCCGAGGTCGCGGCGGCGGGAGGCGTCGCAACGCGCGCCAGCGCAGGCGCGGAGGCCGCGCTGGCGGGAACCGACGGGATCGCGGCGACACTCGGGATGCTGGCGGAGGACGGTGCGGCCTGCGCGGCCACGGGCGGCGGCGGCGTCACCGCCGGATAGTCGTGCTGCCATGCCTGCCACAACAGGAAGACCACGGCCGCCAACGCCACGACCAGAAGTGTGCGTGTTTGATTGATCACAAGGGAACTCGGGCGGGGGATGCGGCGGGTCGGCGCAAGTCAGCCGTCGATTGTGACGGACGCAGGCGGTGGCTTCAACGCTTGCAACCGGGACCAGGCCACCTGCAGGTCCTCGCGCAAGCCACGGTTGCTGTCACCAGCCGCAGACGCGCGCGCGATCACCAGGATATCGAGCGCCGGCAGGGCATCCCGTTCGGCCCGAAATGACTCACGGATCGTGCGCTTGATCCGGTTGCGCTCAACGGCAAGCTTGCTGACCTTGCGTGACACCGCCAGGCCCAGACGGCAGGCACCCGCGGAGCGCGGTGTCCAGCGCAACGCGAAGTGGCGCGTGTGCAAGCGTCCGGGAGCCGACTTGAGTGCCGCGAAGTCAGCGGCACGCCGCAGCCGCGCTGCGGCCGGCAAGCCGGTCATCAAGCCGTTACGGGGCCAGCCGCTTGCGGCCCTTGGCACGCCGGGCGGACAGAATCTTGCGCCCGTCGGCGGTCTTCATGCGGGCACGAAACCCGTGGGTACGAGCGCGCTTGAGCACGCTGGGCTGATAGGTGCGTTTCATGGTTGACTCCGCAACGGGACGCCCGCCGAAGACGGGTTGTGCGTGGGAAAAAGGTTGCAAATTGTAGGGTTGATCACGTTGCTGCGTCAACCGCTCCGGGCCGAGCGGGGTCCCGGCGGCGGTGCCGCTGCGTTGTGGAGGCAGCCTGTTAGACTCACCTGCTCCCGCGCGCATGTTGGCGGCGGGACACTCGAATGGGGTTGTGCGGGAAGTCATGAGTGATCTTTGGCAACGGTGCCTCGCGCGGCTGGAAGGCGAGATTGAGCCAGGCGTGCTGCATACCTGGCTGCAACCGTTGCAGGCGCGGGATGACCATGGCACGTTGCAGCTGCTCGCGCCCAACAGCTACACGTTGGAATTCGTGCGCAACGCCTACCTCACGCGAATCGAAGCCACCTTGTCTTCCCTGGTGGGCCATCCGGTGGCGTGCCGGCTCGAGGTTGGATCACTGCCACCCGCGGGCAAACCCGCGGCCGCAGCCGCCAGTGCCGGACCGGCGCCGGTTGCGGCGGCGGCACACCACATCGACCCGCACTACACCTTTGACAACTTTGTCGAAGGCAAGTCCAACCAGCTTGGCAAGGCGGCCGCGATGCAGGTGGCGCAAAACCCGGGGCGCGCCTACAACCCGTTGCTGTTGTACGGCGGCACGGGGCTCGGCAAGACCCACCTGATGCAGGCCGCCGGAAACCTCATGCTGGCGCACAACCCGGCGATGAAGATCCTGTACGTGCATTCCGAGCGCTTCACCGAAATGATGATCACGGCCTTGCGCAACAAGAACATGGACGATTTCAAGCACCGCTTCCGTTCGGTCGATGCGCTGCTGATCGACGATATCCAGTTTTTCGCCGGCAAGGACGCGACACAGGAAGAGTTTTTCCACACGTTCAACACGTTGTACGAGTCCAAGCAGCAGATCGTACTGACCTGCGACCGCTACCCCAAGGAAGTCGACAACCTCGAACTGCGGCTGAAGTCGCGCCTGGGCTGGGGGCTGTCGGTGGCGATCGAACCGCCGGATTTCGAGACCCGCGCCGCCATCCTGCTGGAAAAGGCACAGGCCCGCGGCATCCCGTTGCCGGGCGACGTTGCCTTACTATTGGCCAGGCGGATTCGCTCCAACGTCCGCGAGCTTGAGGGTGCGCTCAACACGGTGGCCGCACAGGCAAACCTCTCGGGCCGCAGCATCACCCTGGAACTGGTGCAAGAAACCTTGCGTGACCTTTTCAACGTACACGCGCGCGCCATCACCGTGCAGAATATCCAAAAGACGGTGGCCGACTATTATCAGCTGCGCATGTCGGACCTGCTGTCGCAACGGCGGGTGCGCTCACTGGCCAGACCGCGGCAGGTGGCAATGGCGCTGGCCAAGGAACTGACCGAGCACAGCCTGCCGGAGATCGGGGAAGCATTTGGCGGCAAGGACCACACAACCGTCATGCACGCGTGCAAGAAGATCCGCAGCCTGTGCGACACCGATATCCGCCTGCGCCAGGATTGGGACAAACTGGTCAGGATATTGACGGGGTAAAGCTGTGGATAAAGGTGGAGCAGTTGCGGCAAGGGCAGTTATCCACAAATTGCCCACCGGGAATTCAAGCGGTCCCGCACACAAGAACCAAGTATAACACAATGATTTAGATAGCTATTTGCAAGAAAAGGCTTTATCAACAACGCCTGCTTCTAGCTGCTTGTTTACAACTAATACCTTTACAGACAACAAACGCGAGAACCCATCATGCGCTTTCGGACCCAGCGGGAAACCTTGCTCAAACCCATGCAACAGGTGGTCGGTGTGGTAGAGCGCAGGCAGACGTTGCCGGTGCTTGCCAACCTTCTGGTGCGGGTCGCCGACGGTCGTTTGTCCTTGACGGGTACCGACCTCGAAGTCGAGATGCGTGCGAGCACCGGGGTGGACGTGCAGGAGCCCGGTGCGACGACCGTTCCGGCGCGCAAGTGGTTTGACCTTGTGCGCGCGTTGCCGGACGGCGTCGCGGTCGAAATGCAGATGAAGGGCGATCGTGTCGTCATGCATGCCGGACGCAGCCGCTATACCCTGGCGACGCTGCCGGCCGACGAGTTTCCCGATACCGACGCCGTCGAGGTGGTCGACAAGGTTGCGCTTCCGGAAAGCGTGCTGCGCCGCTTGATGGAGCGGACGGCCTTTGCGATGGCCAATCAGGACGTACGGTACTACCTGAACGGGCTGCTGTTGGACTTGCGTGGTGCCGAACTGCGTTGTGTCGCGACCGACGGCCATCGGATGGCGATGGCGCAGGCCACGCTGGACAAGGCGGCCAGCAATGCGCGGCAGCTGATCATTCCGCGCAAGGGCGTCATGGAGCTGATGGGACTCCTGGGCAGCGCCGATGACCCGGTGGAGGTGGAGTTTTCAGCCAATCACCTGCGGGTCAGCCGGGCGGATGTCGTTTTTACGTCCAAGCTGATTGACGGCCGCTTTCCGGACTACGAAGCGGTGGTTCCGCTGGGTGCCGACAAGCTGGTGCAGGTCGATCGCGATGGCCTGCGGAACGCCTTGCAACGGGCCGCCATCCTGTCCAATGAAAAGTACCGCGGGGTTCGCCTGGAGGTCTCGCCGGGCTGCTTGCGGGTCATTGCCCACAACCCCGAGCAGGAAGAGGCGTTCGAGGAGATCGAGGCCGACACCAAGGTCGATGATATTGCGATTGGCTTCAATGTCGGTTACCTGCTGGAGGCACTGGGGGCACTGGATGACACGAGCGTGCGTTTGCAGCTGCGTGACGCGCAGTCAAGTTGTCTGCTGCGGGGCGCGACCAGCGACGATGCGCAGCATGTGGTGATGCCCCTGCGGCTGTGATGCCGGCGTCCGCGCGGCGTGGATCCGTACGGTGAACATTGATTTGCTGCGGGCGGCCAACCTCAGGTGCTTTGAACAGGTCGAGTTTGAACCGGGCCCGGCCGTCAATTGGTTGATTGGCCCGAACGGCGCGGGCAAGACCACGCTGCTGGAGGCAGCCTACCTGTTGTCGCACGGGCGCTCGTTTCGAGGGGGCGGCCGCAGTGCGCCCCGGCGCCAGGGCGCGGCGGACTTCGTGATTCACGTCGAGATCGCGCGCGAGGGCCGGCCAAGGTCACGGTTGGGTCTGGCGCGGGTGGACGAGCACTGGCTGGCGCGCCGGGACGGTGAAGACCTGGCAAGTCTGGTGCCCTTGTTCGAAGCCTGTCCGGTGGTCTACTTTGGTCCCGAGAGCCAAGGCCTCGTCCTGGGGCCGGCTGAGGAGCGGCGCGGGTTCCTCGATTGGGCCGTGTTCCACATGGAACATGCCTCGCTCGGGGCGTGGCCCATGTGGCGCCGGGCTTTGCGTCAGCGCAACGCCTTGCTGCGCCAGGGGGCGGCCGATGCCGACTTTGAGCCCTGGGAACACGACCTCGGCCGTCTGGCGCTGCAGATTCACCGTGCCCGTGCGCGCTGCCTGGACGGTTTACGTCCATTCCTGTTCGCTGAATCGGCGCTTTTGGTACCGGAACTCGGGGTACCGTCGGTGGATTACCGGCCAGGGTGGAACCTCGACGCGGGCCTGACGGCGCAGCTCGCGCTGGAGCGTCCGCGCGACCGGGAGCGGGGGTTTACCCGGCATGGTGCGCATCGTGCCGACTGGTCCCTTGGATACGCCGGCATTGCACAACGCGACCATTTGTCACGCGGGCAGGCCAAGGCCACGGCGCTGGTCTGCACCCTGGCGCTGACGCTTTGGCTCAAGGACCAGATCGGGGAGTACCCCCTGTTGTGCCTGGATGACCTGGCGGCGGAGCTGGATGCACGGCACGCAGCACTGGTGCTTGGCTGGTTGCGGGGAAGGGCGATCCAGAGTTGGCTGACGCGCACGGATGACCGCGTCGATGCGCGCGATGGTGCCTGCATGTTCCATGTGGAACATGGCCGCTGCGCCCGGATCGACCACCAACCGTGAGCGGCGAGCACACACGGTATACTGGGGTGTTTGCGGTGATGGGATGCGACTACCAGGGCTCCATGCATGAATGACACCTATGATTCCAGCAGCATCAAGGTTCTGAAGGGACTTGAAGCGGTTCGCAAGCGCCCCGGGATGTATATCGGCGATACCGATGATGGGACGGGTTTGCACCACATGGTGTTCGAGGTCGTCGACAACGCCATTGACGAGGCGCTGGCGGGTTTCTGCGATCACATCGAAGTGGCCATCCTGGATGACGGGACCGTCAGCGTGGCGGACAACGGGCGCGGCATCCCGGTGGCCATCCACCAGGAAGAGGGGGTGTCGACGGCCGAGGTGGTCATGACCGTGCTGCACGCGGGCGGCAAGTTCGACGCCAATTCGTACAAGGTATCGGGCGGCTTGCACGGCGTTGGCGTGTCGGTTGTCAATGCATTGTCCGAACACCTGTGGCTGACGGTCTACCGCAACCACAAGGAATACCAGCAGGAGTACCACCTGGGCGATCCGTTGTATCCCCTGCGTGAAGTGGGGCCCGCCGAGCGGCGTGGCACCACCGTGCGGTTTCTGCCCAGCACGGCGACCTTTACCAACATCGAGTTTCAGTACGACATTCTCGCCAAGCGTCTGCGCGAGCTGGCGTTCCTGAACTCTGGAGTAAAAATAACCCTTACAGATCATAGGGTTAGCAAGCAAGATGTGTTCCAGTACGAAGGCGGGATCAAGGCCTTCGTGCAGCACCTTTCAGCGCTCAAGACCCCGTTGCACCCAACGGAAGTCAGCTTCAGCGTGCAGACCGGCGACATCACGGTCGAGCTCGCGATGCAGTGGACCGATGGCTACCAGGAGTCGGTTTTCTGCTTCACCAACAACATCCCCCAGAAGGACGGCGGGGCGCACCTTACCGGTTTGCGGGCGGCCTTGACGCGTACCCTCACCAACTACGTCGAACAGTCGGGCCTGGCCAAGAATTCGAAAGTCGCGCTGTCGGGCGACGACATGCGCGAGGGCCTCATTGCGGTGTTGTCGATCAAAATGCCCGATCCCAAGTTTTCCTCGCAAACCAAGGACAAGCTGGTCTCGAGCGAAATCAAGGGCGTGGTCGAACAGGCGGTCAATGCCAAGCTCGATGAATACCTCCAGGAAAACCCGGCCGATGCGAAACTCATTGCCGGCAAGGTGGTGGACGCTTCCCGGGCGCGGGATGCGGCACGCAAGGCGCGCGAACTGACCCGCCGCAAGGGCGCGCTGGACATTGCGGGCCTGCCGGGCAAGCTGGCCGATTGCCAGGAACGCGACCCGGCGCTGTCCGAGCTGTTCCTGGTCGAGGGCGACTCGGCGGGCGGCTCGGCCAAGCAGGGACGCAACCGCAAGTACCAGGCGATCCTGCCGCTCAAGGGCAAGATCCTCAACGTCGAGAAGGCGCGGTTTGACCGGATGCTGGGTTCAGCCGAGGTGGGCAACCTCATCACGGCGCTCGGCACCGGAATCGGCAAGGACGAGTTCAACGCCGACAAGCTGCGTTACCACAAAATCATCATCATGACCGATGCCGACGTGGACGGGTCGCACATCTGCACCTTGCTGCTGACGTTCTTTTATCGGCAGATGCCGGAATTGATCGACCAGGGGCACGTCTACATCGCCATGCCACCCCTGTACAAGATCAAGCAAGGCAAGAACGAACTCTACCTCAAGGACGACACGGCCTTGAACGAATACCTGATTGCCAGCGCGGTTCAGGACGCGGCGTGGAACCCGCCCAGCGGACAGGCGCCCGTGGCTGGCGCGGCGCTCGAGACGTTGCTGCGGCAGTACCAGGCCGCCCTCGACCAGATTGAGCGCCTGGCCCAACGCGGCGACGCGAGCGTGTTTACCGCGCTGCTGGAGTACGCGCCGCTGGAAGACGCCCTGTGGGCGGACCCCGCGGCACTGCGTGGATGGGCGGACGGCTTGACGTCCAAACTGAATGCGGTGGGTCTGGGCCGCCCGCAGTTTCGCCTCGAGTTGCGGGAGGCGGCAGGCGAACATCCGGCTGCGTGGCTGTTGCGGCGTGCGCAGCACGGCACGGAACACACCTGGGTATTGCCACGGAGCTTCTTTGCCGGTGCGGATTTCCGTCCGTTGCTGGAGGTGGCGCGCGTGCTGCACACGCATGGAGCGGGCGCATCCGCGGTTCGCCGCGGCACCGCGTCGCAGGGTGTTGCAAACTTTGCCGCCGCACGCGAGTGGCTGTTCGAGGAAGCCAAGAAGGGACGCCAGATCCAGCGCTTCAAGGGTCTGGGCGAAATGAACCCCGAGCAACTGTGGGAGACCACCGTCAACCCCGATACCCGGCGCCTGCGGCAGGTGCGGGTCGAGGATGCGCTGGAAGCCGATCAGGTATTCTCGACGCTGATGGGCGACGTGGTCGAACCACGGCGCGCATTCATCGAAAGCAATGCGCTCCGGGTTGGCAATCTGGATGTCTGATCCGCCCGGGCCGCGCCGCAGACCCCGGCACTTGAGCTTTGCGCATGCATCGCGCTAACCTCAGCCCTCCCGCATGTACTGTATGCAGACTCCCCCGAAGGATTCTCGATGAAGCTTGATTCCCGCTGGCTGGCTTGTGGCATGTGCTCGGCCCTGGTGCTGGCGTGCCTGCCGCTGCCGGCGCTCGCGCAACAGGCGGGCCAGCAGTGCACCGACATGCAGATGCTCCGCCACGAGTGCGGGGACAAACAGCAGGCCAAGCACGCCAAGCAGGCTGAGCAGAAAAGCAAATACCCCAACGCCAAGCGCAAGCAGCCGGCCAATACCGGCGTCAGCCCCAAGCTGGCCAAGCCGCTGAATGCCGGCCTTGCCGCGGTCAATAGCGGCGATACCGCGACCGCGTTGCAGGACCTGCAACCCATCGCCGACTCCAGCGACAACGCCTACGCCAAGGCGTTGGCGACCCTGGGACTCGCACAGGTCAAGTACCGCGGCGGCGACACCAAGGGCGCGATCGTGCTGCAGAAGCAGGCGCTCGACAACGACAGCTATTTTCAGGGGCTCGAGACGCTCGCGCAGCTCTACATCGCCGACGAAGATTACGCGGACGCACTGAAGGCGCTGGATACCTGGAACCAGCAGAGCGGCGCGCAGTCGGCTGACGTGTACGCCCTGCAGGGCAACGCCTACTACCGCCTGCAAAAATACCCGCAGGCCGTCGCGGCCGTCCAGAAGGCCAAATCGCTGACCGACAAGCCCCAGCCGAGCTGGGACCAGATCGAGATGGCCAGCTATTTCGCCATGGACAAGTACGACGACGCGGCCAAGCTCGCCGAAGCCGCCCTCGCCAAGGATCCGAACAACAGCACCCTGCTGCAGAATGTCATCGCCATCTACGTCAACGCGCACCAGGACAAGAAGGCACTGGCGCTGCTGGAGCGGGCGCGTGCCAATGGCCAGATCAAGGACGCGACCGGTTACATGAACATGGCCAGGATGTATGACAATCTGGCGCAGTCCAGCCAGGATCCCAAGGTCGACGCACTGAAAGCCGTGGGGGTGCTGAAGGAAGGCATGGACAAGGGAATCATCCAGCCCGATTACGCGACCTACAAGCTGCTCGGCAACTCCTACCAGATCGGCGGCGACTTCCACAATGCGATCGCAGCGTACGCCAAGGCGGCGCCAACCGCACCGACCGGTGAGGTCGACTTCCTGCGGGGCCAGCTGCTCGAGAACCTGGGCCAGCACGCACACGCACGCGACGCGCTGAAGCAGGCCATTGCCAAGGGCGGGTTCAAACGCATGGGTGCGGCGTACCTGGTGCTTGGCAACGCAGAACTCGCCTTGAAGGATCGGGCCGCGGCACGCGCTGCGTACCAGAAGGCCGAGCAGGATCCGGAGACACGCGCGGACGCGCAGAGAACCCTGAAGCAGCTGGGGCACAAGTAATCTTGTCCAGGGATCGGGATTTGCACCGGGATGCGACGCAATTCAGGTTTTGCCCACTAGGCAAAACCGCGTTGCAGGAGTAACGTTTCACACTTTTCCGCCGCCTTGGTTGCGGGCGCGTTCAGGCACCGAACGGCACCGCAGTGGGGTTCAACAGGTCAGCGACTGGTTCAATAATAATGGCACGTACGTCGGCTCAAGACCGCAAACGATTCAACTGGTGGCGCACGATTTCGATCGCGTTTGCGGTCGCATTGCATGCCGGCGTAATCATCTTCCTGCTGGCACCGGCTGCACCGCCGCAGGCCAACACGGCGAAGAAGCAGTCGATCGTCCGCGTGCAGTTCATTCCGCCGCCACCGCCGCCACCGCCGCCGCCGCCGCCGCCACCCGAGCCACCCAAGCAACCGCCACCGAAGGTGATCCGGATCGAGCGGCCACCGCCGACGCCGCCACCACCGGCGCCGCCGCCGCCGCAGGAACAGTCGATCATGTCGACGCCTGCAGCGCCGCCGCGGCCACCGGCGCCGCCGCCGCCGCCCGCTGATGTCGCAGCGTCCTACGACATCAGCTACAAGAATGCGCACATGCCGCCGTACCCGATCCAGGCGGCGCGGCAGGAACAACAAGGCACGGTCATACTGGATGTGACCATCAATGCCCAGGGCGAAGTCATCAAGGTGGTGATCGAGCGTTCCAGTGGCTACAGGATCCTCGACCGCGCCGCCGAAGAGGCTGCGCACGGCTGGAAGTTCAACCCCGGCATCAAGGATGGCAAGCCCGTGGGAGGCGTCGTCAGGATTCCCGTGAACTTCAGCCTCAACGGAGTGATGTAACAGATGTACGCTTTACCGGTTCGAATTCAATTTTGTCCACCCATGTTTCAGTTGCACCCACTTGAAGGAAGGGTAGCGCCATGATCCAAGAAGCAGCCTCCGCCGCCGCCGCGCCTGTCGGCAATGCCAATGCGCAAGCCCTGCAGCACGTTGGCGCGGCATACTTTCTGAGCCAGATTCTGGAGCACCCGCTCCAGCACGCGATCGACTTCCTGGTCTTGATCGTATTGATCGTGATGTCGATCTGGTCGTGGTACTACATCATCGCGATCGCGATCCGCAACGCCATGCTGCGCTCGCGGATGCAGAAGGTGGTGCAGAAGTTCTGGGACACGCCGTCCGCGCAGGACGCCGTCCGCCTGATGGAAAAGCAGCCACGCACCGAGCCATTCTCCAAGATCGCGCTCGATGCCGCCTCGGCCGCGGCGCACCACCAGCGGCACGAAGGCAGCAAGATGGTCGAAGCCCTCAACCGTTCCGAGTTTGTCGACCGTGCGCTGCGCCAGGCGGTGGAACGCGAAAGCCGGAGCCTCGAAGGCGGCCTGACGCTGCTGGCAACCGTCGGGTCCGCGGCGGTGTTCGTCGGCCTGCTCGGTACCGTCATGGGCATTTACAACGCGTTGATCAATCTTGGCGCAAGCGGTCAGTCGTCGATTTCAGCGGTGGCGGGCCCGGTCGGCGAGGCGTTGATCATGACGGCCTTGGGCCTGTTTGCGGCCATCCCGGCGGTCATTGCCTACAACGCCTACTCGCGTGCCAACCGCGTCACCATCGCGCACTTTGACGAGTTCGCACACGACCTGCACGACTTCTTCTCGACCGGTGCGCGCGTGGAAAGCGGTGCGCCGTCGATACCGCGCCAGGCAGCGGCCGCACCGCAGCAACCGACGCTCAAGAAGTAAGAGGGCTCGTTCATGGCCATGAGCACGAAAAGCGGCGGCGGGCCGGTCGCCGACATCAACATCACGCCGCTGATCGACGTGATGCTGGTGCTGCTGGTGATCTTCATGATCACGGCTCCCCTGGTACAGCACAACATCAAGATCGACCTGCCGCAGCCGAATCCGAACGTCAAGCCGCCGGAAAATCCGCCCTCGCCGCATACCCTGTTCATCCAGGCGGACGGGGCGATGACGTGGGATGGGGTTCCGATCGGCAACATCGACCTGCAGGCGCAGTTGGCCACCGTCGGTGCCAAGCCGCTCGACCAGCAACCGCAGGTGCACATCAAGGCCACCGACAACACCCAGTACAACTACCTGGCCGAGGTCATGGCCGAAGCACGCCGCTACAACGTGCAGAAAATCGGCTTCGAGAAGTGAGGAACTGACGCCATGGCGATGAGCACAGGCGGCACCGGCAGCGAAATCCCTGCTGCCGAAATCAACGTAACCCCGCTGGCAGACGTGATGCTGGTGTTGCTGATCATCTTCATGATCACGGCACCCTTGATGTCGCACAAGATCAAGGTGGACCTGCCGCGGGCCAATCCCGACACCAAGCCGACCACGATCCAGGTACCGCCGATCGATCTGGCCGTCGAGGCCGACGGCGCGATGTACTGGAACGACAGCGAGATCAGTGAAGCGATCCTGATTGCGCGGCTGCGCGCACGCGCAAGCGACACCCCGCAACCGGAACTGCAGGTGCGCGCGGACAAGACCACGCCCTATAGCATCATCTGGAAGGTGATGCAGGATGCCAAAGAGGCCGGCATCGTGCACGTCGGCTTCATCACCCACGGCAAGACGGGCCCGGGGTCGACGCCCTGAGCGTGCGGGCCTGAAACCCAAAATGCCGCGCACTGCGCGGCATTTTCATGTCAGCAGCGCGAGGTAGGCGCGTACCGTCGGCGCGAGTCCGGCGTACAGCGCTTCGCACACCAGCGCGTGTCCGATCGAGACCTCCGCGAGCTCCGGGATCGCGCGGCAAAACGCGGCGAGGTTTTGCTGGTTGAGGTCGTGACCGGCGTTGACACCAAGGCCTGCCGCCGCCGCCCGCGCCGCGGTCGCGGCACAGCGGCCAAGTTCCGCCGAAAAATCGCCCCCGGCAAAGGCGTGTGCGTAGGGGCCGGTGTAGATTTCGACCCGCGCTGCGCCGATGTCGCGTGCCGCGGCGAAACCCGTCGTTGTGCCGGCGTTGACAAACAGCGAAACCCGGCAGCCGCACTGGTTGAGCTGCGCGACCAGCGGTGCCAGCCGCGGCGAGTCGCGGGTGAGGTCAAATCCATGATCGGACGTCAATTGACCGTCGGCGTCAGGCACCAGCGTGGCCTGCGCTGGCCGCGCGCGCCGTACCAGTTCGACCAGTCCCGGGTAGCCGGGGCGCGCGGGTGCGAACGGGTTGCCCTCGATGTTGAATTCGACCCGGCCGCGGGTCAGCGCCGCCAGCAGCTCGACGTCTTCGGCCACGATGTGCCGCCGGTCGGGGCGCGGATGCACGGTGATCCCGCCGCAGCCCGCCGCCATGCAGGTCTCCGCTGCGGTGGCAAGATCGGGCTCGGTGCCGCCGCGCGCATTCCGCAGTACCGCAAACTTGTTCAGATTGACGCTGAGCGTTGGCATGGGCGGCCCAAAAAAACGGCGTGGAATCGATCCACGCCGTGAAGGGTACAACGCTCGCAGCGCCGCAGTGCGTGCGAGCTGACGGGAGACTACCCGTATGCCTGAGACCGCGCCCCGCGGCAGGAGTTCCGCGGCCTACGGCGCTTCCTCGCCGGCAGGCGCGGGTTCGAACGCGAACACCGCGCGCGGCGCGCCGCACCAGGCCAGGGCGCCGCGGTACGCGGGTGCCGCGGCAAACCCCGGGACTTGCCAGGCGCCGGGTTCACCGAGCCGCGGGTCGACGCCCGCCAGTTCCCATTCGGCGCCGCCGAGGTGCGCAAACGCCACGCGCTCGAGGCCGAATGAAAGCCCCGCGCCGACCGCCTTCAATACCGCCTCCTTGGCGCACCAAAGTCCCGTAAACGCCGGCTTGCGCGCGACCGCGCCCAGCGCTGCGAGCGCGGCACTTTCACCGGGCGCGAAGAAGCGGCCGGCGATCTCGAGCGCGCGCCGGGGCTTGCCGATGCGCTCAATATCCACCCCCAATTCGATGTTCCGCGCCAGCGCGATCAGTGCGTAGTTGCCACTGTGCGACCAGTTGAATTGCAGTGGGCCTGCGGTCCCGCCCGCGTGGCGCGCCGGCAACAGGGGTTTGCCGTGCGCGCCTTCGCACAGCTCGATCGCGGACAAAGCCACGCCAAGGTACGCCGCCAGCATCCGCAGCAAGGGGGTGCGCCGCTGGTCCCGGTCGTACGCGATCCGCCACAGGTGGATGCTGCCGGCATCGAGCCGCGCGGCGGCGGCGTGCGGGTCCGCGCGGGCAAACACCAGTTCCCCCCCGGCCGCCAGCGTATGCCAGCCGTCAGTGGGGGATACGCTCGACATACAGCCGCTTGACCACCGACGGATCGGCCAGGGTCGAGGTGTCGCCCAGCGTTTCAAGGTCCACCTCGTTCTTGCCGGCTTCCGCGATCTTTCGCAGGATCCGGCGCATCGTCTTGGCCGACCGGGTTTTTGGCAACGCCGTGGCCCACTGGATGTACTCGGGCGCCGCGAAGGCGCCGATCTGGTGGCGCACGCTTGCGATCAATTCCCGCTCGAGCGCTGGGCTCGGCGTGACGCCGGCCTTGGGCGTCACGAACGCGTACATCACCGTGCCCTTGATGGCGTCCGGGCAGCCGACCACCGCGGCCTCCGCCACGCGCGCGTCGGCCATGAAGGCGCTCTCGACCTCCGCGGTGCCAATCCGGTGCCCCGCCACGTTGATGACATCGTCGATGCGGCCGGTGATCTTCCAGTCGCCATCGGCGTCGCGCTCGGCGCCATCGCCCGAGCAGTAGTTGCCGGGAAACTGCGTGAAGTAGGTATCGATGAAACGCTGGTGGTCGCCGTACACGGTGCGCATCATGCCGGGCCAGGCGTCGGCGATGACGAGGCTGCCGGATCCGGCGCCTTCGATGGGCTCCCCGCTGGGATCCATGATGCGCGGCCGGACACCGAAGAACGGCTTCATTGCGGCGCCCGGTTTCAGCACGGTCGCGCCGGGGAGCGGACAGATCATGCTGCCGCCGGTTTCGGTCTGCCACCAGGTGTCCACGATCGGGCAGCGCCCCTCGCCGACGACGTTGAAATACCATTCCCACGCTTCAGGGTTGATCGGCTCGCCGACCGACCCCAGCAAACGCAGCGATGTCCGCGAAGTGCGCGCGACGGGCTCGCTGCCGTGGCGCATCAGCGCCCGGATCGCGGTCGGCGCGGTGTAGAGGATCGTGACCTGGTGCTTGTCGCACACCTGCCACATGCGCGCCGCATCGGGCCAGGTTGGTACGCCTTCAAACAGCAGCGAGGTCGCGCCGTTGGCAAGCGGGCCATAGACGATGTAGCTGTGCCCGGTGACCCAGCCGACATCGGCGGTACACCAGTACACATCGTCCTCGCGCAGGTCGAAGATGGCCTCGTGGGTGTAGGACACCCACACCAGGTAGCCCCCGATCGTATGCAGCACGCCCTTGGGCTTGCCGGTCGAACCCGAGGTATAGAGGATGAACAACGGGTCTTCGGCGTGCATCGGCTCGGGCGGACATTCCGGGGATTGCCCGTCCATCAGTACGTGCCACCAGCGGTCGCGCGGCGACTGCATCGGAACCTGGCCGCCGGTACGCCGCAGCACGATGACCGTTTCCACGCTGGTGGTGCCGGGGCGGGCCAGCGCCTCGTCGGTGTTGGCCTTGAGCGGAATCTTCCGGCCGGCGCGTACGCCTTCATCGGCGGTGATCACGAGCTTGCACCGCGAGTCGGCGATCCGGCCCGCCAGTGCGTCGGGCGAAAACCCGCCGAACACCACCGAGTGGATCGCGCCGAGGCGCGCACAGGCCAGCATCGCCACCGCCGTTTCCGGCACCATTGGCATATAGATGGCGACCCGGTCACCCTTTTGTACCCCGAGGTGCTTCAGTGCGTTGGCAAACCTGCATACCTGCGCGTGCAACTGGCGGTAGCTGATGGCGCGTGAATCAGCGGGATCGTCGCCCTCGAACAGGAGCGCGGTCTTGTCACCGCGCGTCGCGAGATGGCGGTCGAGGCAACTGACGGTCGGGTTGAGGATCCCATCCGCGTACCAGCGGATGTGCAGGTCCGCGGGGTCAAACGATACATCCCGGACCTCGGTCGGCGGCTTGATCCAGGCAAGCCGTTTGGCGGCCTCGCCCCAGAACCGGTCCGGGTGCGCGATGGACTCGGCGTACAGGCGCTGGTAGTCGTCCGGCTGGATCTGCGCGGCCGCGGCAAACGCAGGTGGAACGGGATGCGCGGTCGTCATCGCAAAGTCTCCTGGGCGGGTGCAGCCGCTAGCGTAGCAAATCGGCTGCGCGCGAGTAGCGCAGGAAATCAGTGCGGTTCCGAGGGCGGCAATTGCTTGGGTGTCTCACCGGTGCGGCGCATCGCACCGCGCACGGCAGCGATCTCACCCGCGCTCATGTGTTCGGGACGTGAGCTTGCGCGCAGGTGGCGGTCAATGAAAACCAGTGCGGCGCCGATACCGCACACAAACCCGATGAGGATCCCAAGTCCCATCCAGCCGGGCGAGTGGCTGGCGAAGGCCAGCAAGAACGCCAGCAGCGAGACCAGTGCCAAACCCCAGATCATGAGTCACCTCGGCAGCGCGTGCGGCGAGCATAGCGCAGGTCCGGGCACGGGGCATCCCGTGCGGGCCGGGTCGTGCGTGCCGTCCGGCCGCCGCAGGGTGCGCGGGCGCGGCCCTTGCGGCTTAGGCTGCAGCCGGGGTTTTATTTTTTCGGCTGCGGCCCCTTAACCGCCGTCACGAAGTCTTCCGGCCGGACGTACCGGATGAAGGCGTCCTGGATTTCGGCCGGCGTCATGGCCAGGTACTTTTTGGCCGCGATCGCGTCGGCGTCCAGTGGTTTGCCCGCCAGCGACAGGTTGAGGAAGTTGCCCGCAATCGAGCCGAAACTTGCCTGGCCAAGCGCAAGCTTGCGCAGCATCTTGCCCTTGGCCGCGTGGAGTTCCGCCGCGGTCACCGGGGTGGTCTGCATGTGCTTGACGTCCTGGATCACCAGCGCACGCGCGGCCGCAACCTTGTCCGGGTCCGAGCCGTAGCTGACGCTGAAGAGGCCCCGGTGCTTTTGCAGGCTGATGCTGCTGTAGACGCCGTAGACCAGGCCGTGTTTCACCCGCAGGTCCTGCATCAGGTGCGCGTCGAAACCGCCACCGAGGATCTGGTTGCCGAGTGCCAGCGCGTAGCGGTTCGGGTCGTTCTCGTTCATCGGGAGGGTTTCGGCAAGCATCACCGAATCCTGCACCGCCGAGGTGTCGGGCGTGTGGAACTCGGAGGCGGTATTGCCGAGGGTCGATGGGTAGTGCGTATTCGGCTTGGGTCCGCTCGCCTGCCAGTGGCTGAACGCGGCCGTCACCGCCGTGCGTGCGGCTGCGGGAGTCACGTCGCCGATGATGACGATGGTGGTCATGTCGGGCCTGAAGGTTTGTGCGTAGTACTGTTTGACATCACCGAGCGTCAGGTGCATCACCGACTGCGGCGTGGCAAAGCGTTGGATCGGATCGGTGGCCGGGTACAGCGCCCGGTTCAGGTGCTGCGCGTAGAGGAATCCGGGTGAGCGGACGAGGCCCCGCACGGCGCCTTCCTGGTTGCGTTGCATGACCTTGAAGGCCTGCTCGGGCATGGCCGGTTGCAATTCATTGGCCGCGAGGAGCTGCATGCCCTTGGCAAAGTTGGCCGCCGGTACCAGCAGCGAGAAGCTTGCGCCGGCGTCTTCATGCGCGCTGATCGCATCCAGCGCGGCCTGGAACTGCAGGCGGTCCAGGTGTTCGGTGCCAAAGTCGAACAGCGAGTCCAGCACGTCGGCGACCCCTTCCTGACCCTTGGGCGCCTGCAGGTCCTGGTTGGTCTGGATCTGCCCGTACACCTCGACCGTCTTGCTGACGGTTTCCGGTTGCACGATGACGCGCAGTCCGTTGGCCAGCGTGAACGCGGTCGGGTCGGTCGTGAGGTTCGGTAGTTCGAGCTTCGCGAACGCGGCTTGCGCCCAGGCCGGCAACGTGACCGCGCCTGCCGACTTGCCGCCGAAACTTTCGGCACCGCCAAAGCCCTTGCTGGCGGCCGGCTTGCCCGATGACTGCGGGGTAAGGATCGCGGTGATGGCGTGCGCCGGATCAAACGTGCGTTTGGCGAGCGCGTTGACCTCAGCGGGGGTTACGGCGGCGATGGCCGCGCGCATGTCAGCGGGGGATTGGCCACCCCGAAATGCCACGGCTTCCGACCACGCGTTGGCAAGACCCGAAACCGAATTTTTCCGGTACTCGAGGTCGGCGATGGCCTTGTCCTTGGCCGCCGCGACGAGGTCGGCCGAAAGGCCGTGGGTGGCGGCGTTGGCGAGGATCGTGTTGAGGCTCTTCAGTACCCTGGCCGAATCCCCGCCGCGCGGAAAGCCCGCGGCCGCATACGCGACGCCGGCGTGCGGCATGAACATGCCCTGGAACTGGCCAAACAGCGCCTGCCCGGTCAGCCCCAGCGCGAACAGCTGGCCGCGCTTGGAGCCCATCGCGTCGGCCAGCACCAGCGCGCTGGCGTAGTCCTTGTCCCTGAGGCCCGGCAGGCGCCACGCCACCGCCACGGCGCCGACCGGCAGGTCGGTTGGCAGGCGGATGGTCTTGGCCTGCATCGGCGTGAAGTGGTAGCGCGGGCGCGAGGGCAGCGTCCTGCGGGGGATGTCGGCAAACAGGGTTTTGACCTGCGCCAGCGTCGCCGCCGGATCCACGTCGCCCGCGATCACGAGGATCGCGTTGTTGGGTGCGTACCACGCGGCGTGGAACTGTTTGAGGTCAGCGGCGGTGGTGGCGTTGAACGAGGGCCGCGTGCCAAGCCCGGTCCAGGCGTAGGGCGTGCCGGCAAACATGTGCGCGCGCAGCTGGGTGTAGAACTTGTACAGCGGGTTGGAATTGTCGCGCGCAACCTCCTGCTCGATCGCGCCGCGCTCCTTGTCCCAGTCGGCCGGCGTCATGTCGACCCCGCGCATCCGGATCGAGGCCACGTGCAGCGCGACGGCGAGGTCGTTGGCAGGGACGGTGAAGTAATACTGGGTGACGCCTTCGGTGGTATCGGCGTTGAAGCTGCCGCCCATGTTTGCCGCGATCGCGAGCAACTGGTCTTTGGACAAGCCGGGACTGCCGCGGAACATCATGTGCTCGACCGCGTGCGCGGTGCCCGGAAACCCCGGCGGAACTTCATCGGAGCCCACGAGGTAATTCATTTCGGTGGTGACCACCGGCGCCAGCGTGTCACGCACGATCACCACGCGCAGGCCATTGTCCAGCGTCGCGCGGGTGACGCCGGCGGCCGGCGCCGCGGCAAGCGCGCTGCCGCCGGTCAAGGCCAACACGAGCATGCCGGCGAGCCCCGCCCATTTGCAGTTCATGGTTCGATCCTTTGCCTGGATGATTGAACGCGATGGCACGGCGTTCCGGCCAGCGGCCGATCCCGCAGCCATGCAGCCGCCTAGGGTACGCGAAACCGCGCCGGGGCGCAGGTGCGCGGGCCGCGGCGCTCTACCCCACATGACCCCGGCGGGACGGCTTGCTCAGGGACGGGGTGCCGCGGCGAGATACCTGCCGAACCAGTCGAGCGTGCGGCGCAGGATGTCGGCCTGATCCGCGCGATTGGCGATCGCATGGCCCTGATTGGCGTACACCACCAGCGTGGTGGGTACACCGAGGGTTTTCAGCGCGTGCCAGTACTCGAACGATTGCGGCGCCGGACATTCCTCGTCGCGCTCACCGACGACGATCAGCGCAGGCGTGTGGTCGTGCGTGATGAAGTTGATGGCGGAGCTTTTGGCGTAGGGCGCAGGATCCACGTACACCGAAGCGCCGAAGAACGGCAGCATCCAGCCGTCGATCTGGTTTTCACCGTAATAGCTCTGCCAGTTGGAGATGCCGGCACCGGCGACCACGGCCTTGAAGCGGCCGGTCTGCGTGGGTGCAAACATGCTCATGAAGCCACCGTAGCTCCAGCCCGTGAGGCCGAGGCGGGCAGGGTCGACCGGCACCATGCGCTCGACCTTGTCCACGCCCGCAAGGATGTCGGCAAGATCTCCGTACCCCATCTGACCACGGATGCCCTGCGCGAAGGCTTCGCCTTCGCCAAGGCTGCCGCGCGGGTTGGGCAGCAACACGAAATAGTCGAACTCGGACAGTGCGCTCGCGCTGTTGTCCCAGCGCGGCAGGTTGGCCCACGTGGGGCCGCCGTGGACATACACGATGAGTGGATAGGTCTGCCGCGGGTTGTAGTGCGCGGGATACATGAGCCAGCCCTGCACCCTGGTGCCGTGGTGCTCCCAGGTCACCGACTCGGCCTTGCCCCACGCGTGTTCGAGGCCGGCGTTGATCGAGGTGACCGCGGGCGGCGGCGCGGTGGACAGCACGCCCGCGTGGACTTCGGGTGGCTGGTCGAAGGCATTGGCGGCGTAGGCGATGCGCCGCGGCACCGTGTGCGTCAGCGCGACCGCAAAGGCTGCCCGGCCGTCCCCGAGCACGCCCGGCGCGGTGTACCAAAGACGCGTCTGTCGCGCGCGGTTGTTCGTCAGCGTGTATTCGGCCACCTCGACGCTACCGCTTGCGATCTGGTTGACCAGCAGCGTGTGCGGCGCGAGGAAGGTGTACCACGACGGCGTGACGGTGATGGCCGGGGTCAGGTCGGTCGCTGGGCCGCCGCCGGCGGCAACGCGGTAAAGATCGCCGCCCGTCGCGCCGCGGTCGCTCATCAGGCCGCCGATGAAGAAAATGGCCGAGCCGTCCGGCGACCAGCGCGGCAGCGCGATCTGCAGGCCGTGCAACGGGCTGGTTGTGGTCGCGGGGTTGACCACGACCTTCGGCGCGGCGCCGCTGCTGGCGGCTTGTGTGTAGAGCTTGGCCGACCACCAGTTGTCGTCACCCGGCGGTGGCGCGGCGGTGTAGGCGATGCGGTTGCCGGCGGGAGACAGGCGAAATTCGTAAACATAGAGGTCGGCGGGGGTCAGGATCTGCACGGGGCCGCCGGCAAGGGCGATGCGCGCGATATGCTGGATTTGCAGATCGGTCCCGCCGATCACGCCCACCCGCGGATTGCTGGACGCGGTGGCGTAGGGCAGGCGTGTCGCGCCTGGTACATACAGGAACGCGAGCGACTGGCCGTCGTGACTCCACTGGAGGCCCTGCGCAAAGCCTTCCATGGCGGCAAGCTTGCGCGGCGCGGCCTGGGTGCCCGCGTCGAGCAGCCAGATCGCACCGTGGATGGGTTTGGTGTTCGCCGGGTCGACCTTGCAGCGGGTCAGTACCGCCAGCTGATCCGCCGCGGGCGCCCAGCGAAGGCCGACGTCATGGCAGCCGCCCGGCAGGGTTACCGCGCGCGGGTTTTGGCCGTTGCCGTCGGCCAGCAGCAATTGCGCGGTGTCGTCATGGGCCACGATCCACGCGAGGTGCTTGCCGTCTGGCGACAGCGCGACCGCGGGGATGTCCTTGACCTTTGCACGTTGCGCAAGGATGTGTTCGATGCGCGCGTTTTCGGTGGCCGCAGGCTGCGCGGCGGTGGACAGTGCGGGCAGGAAGGCGATGCTGGCCAGCAGCGCGAGGGGGTACAGGCGAGTCGACATGACGGGAGGTTCCAGACGGTGACCGGCAACGTACACCCGGGGAGTGGATGCGCGTAAGCGGCGCAGGCCTTGGTGGCGTGGCTGGCCGCTGCCGGCGGGTGCGGGGACGCGGCGACACGGTGCCTCGCGGCGGCCCTCCTCAAGACGCGCCGGTCATCGGTGCTTGTCCTTGACGAACCGCGTGAAGAGATCATGGATGCGACGGTACTCGTCATACCAGCTGGACGCGTGCTTGAAATCGTGCCGTTCCATGGGATACAGCGACAGCCAGAAGTTGTCCTTGTGCAATTCGATCAAACGCTGGTACAGACGGATGGAATCGGCCGGCATCACGTTGTTGTCGATGAGGCCGTGGTTGATGAGGAGCGGATCGGCGAGGTTCTGCGCGTACTCGATCGGCGAGGACACCCTGTACGCCTCGGGATCAAGCTCGGGCGTATTCAAGATGTCGGAGGTGTAGCCGTCGTTGTAGGTCGTCCAGTCCGCCGGCGGACGCTGGGCGGCGCCGGCCGCAAATTGGCCCGGCGCGGTGAGGAGCGCCATTTCGGTCAGGAAGCCGCCGTAGGAACCGCCGTAGATGCCGACGCGCCCGGGATCGACCCGGTGGTTTCGCACCAGCCACGCCTTGCCGTCCAGAAGATCCTGAATCTCCGGGTGGCCCATGTGCCGGTAGACCGCATCGCGCCAGTCGCGGCCGTAACCGGCCGAGCCGCGGTAATCCATGTCCAGCACCGCGTAGCCTTCCTGCAGCAGCAGGTTGTTGAACATCTGTTCGCGGAAATAATACGTCCAGCCCCTGGTGACATCCTGCAGGTAGCCCGCGCCGTGCACGAAGAGCACCGCCGGATGCGCGTGGGTCGTGGCGTAATCGGCGGGCTGGTAGTACTTGGCCCAGATGCCGAAGTTGCCGTGGCTCGACGGGATCTTGACGAACCTGGGCCAGGCCCAGTGCATGGCCTTGTAGGCTGGCGTGCGCGTGTCGGTGAGGCTGCGCGGGTTGCTGCCGTCCGCGTTGACGACGGCAAGCTGCGGGGGCACGTAAGCGCTTGAATTGAGCACCGCGACCTGGTGTCCGTCGGGCGAAAGCATGAACGGCGCGCTGCATTCAAAGCAGCCGATGCCTGCCTCGTGCGTGACGCGTTGCAGCGCGCCACCGGCGGCCGGTACGCGGTAAACGTCATACGCGTATGGCGCTTCCTGGTTGGAGAGCACGTAGAACCACTTGCCATCCGGCGATACCACGGGCAGCGATACCTCGGAGTGCGTGCCGGTCAGCGCGCGCGCCTTGCCCTCGAGCGGCTTCACATACAGCTGCGCCCAGCCGGAGGCTTCCGATTCAAACCACAGCGTCTGGTTGTCTGGCAGCCAGCCGAGCGCGTTGAAGCTCCAGTTGATCCACGCGGGATCGGTCAGGCGGTTTTGGGTGACCAGTTTGTGGTCGGCGAAGTCGACGGTTTCGATCCAGCGGTCCTTGTGGTCGTTGGCGACCAGTTCAATCGCGAGCTGCGAGCCGTCGGGGCTCCACACCAGCGCCGGGTAACCCGCCTCGCCGGCCGCGACAAAGTTGACCGACAGCGGACGGGTCTTCGGGGCCTTGAGTGCCGCCGCTTCATCGGCGTGGCCTTCTTTCTGCAGTTGCGCGATGCGCTCGGCGCGCAGCGCGTGCAGGGGATCATCGTGGATGCCGGGCAGGGCATCCGCGGACAATGGATACGCCTTGTGCGCTTGCAGATCCAGCAGCACCAGCGCCTGCGGCGCCGGGCTGTTGCGGCCCACGTAGACGCGCGCCGGCTCGGTCGCGGGGTAGCCGGAATCGTCGACGTAGTGCACGACAAAGGGTTGCTTGCCGGCGGCGTACGCCTTCGGCTCGGTCACGACCAGCAGGTAGCGGGCATCCGGCGACAAGGACGTCAGCGCGATCTTGACGCCGGCGCCCAGATAGAACGGCGCCGCGGCACGTGCGGGATTCTCGGCGTCCAGCCGGTCGGCGTGCGCACGGACGGCCTGCTGGTCGGCCTTGATCGTGCGCAGGGTCGAAAACAGGCTGAGCTGCAGGCGCTGCATCTGGTCGGGTTTGGCGTCCGCCGGGTTGTCCTCGGTTTTCAGGCTGGCCGCGGGTGCGACGACGCCGGTCGCAGCGTTCCAGACGTACCAGTCGTTGCCCTGGCTCCAGCTGACAAGGGTGCCGTCGGCCGCGATCTGCAGGCCGGACTTTGGCGCAGTGTCGCGGGTGAGCTGGCGCGTGACGCCGGTGGCGACGTCGCGCACAAACACGTCGTTGTGGCGCAGGTACGCCGCGTGATCGTGCGCCCGGTCAAATACCGCGGGGCCGGGCGCTGCCGCGAGTGCCGCGCCCCCAAGCTTGACCGGCGTGCCACCGCTGGCGGCCACACGGTACAGGTCGCGGATGGGCGAACCCGCGCGCTTCAACCTGAAATAAAGGTTCTGGCCATTGACGCCCCAATACGCATCTTCGACCGGTGGCCCGATCCAGTCCGGGTTGGCCATGATCGCGGCCAGGGTGAGGGTCTGCGGCGGGGCGGCGGTCGTTGCGGCCGGCGGTGCGGCGGCGAGGGCGCCCGCGCAGACCAGAAGGCCGGCCAGGCCGGCGGCAGCGATGCGATGCATGAACGGACACCCCTGATGAAAACACCGAGCCTACCCAAGCCCGATGCGACCGCGCAACCGCCACAAGTCCTTGACGCAACGCGCCGGTTAAGCTTGCGCTTGGCCTTTCGAGCGCAGTCATGCCTGAACTCCTGCCCGCCGAGGAACGCGTCACCGGTCCGGAGCCGCGCCATGCGGTCATCTGGCTGCACGGCCTCGGCGCCGATGGCCATGATTTCGAACCGCTGGTGCCGCAGTTGGTGCGCCCGGGCTGGCCGGCGCTGCGCTTCGTGTTTCCGCACGCGCCGGTACGCCCGATCAGCCTGAACGGCGGGTTGCCGATGCGTGCGTGGTATGACATTGCCGGGTTTGACCTGTCGCAGCAACAGGACGCCACCGGCATCCGGGCGTCGATCGCCGCGGTCGGCACGCTGATCGCGCGCGAAATCGCGCGCGGCGTTCCGGCGCGCAACATCGTGCTGACCGGATTTTCGCAGGGCGGCGCGATTGCGTTGGCAACGGGCTTGCGGCTGGCCGAGAAACTGGCCGCGATCGTCGCGTTGTCGACCTACCTGCCGCTGGCCGGCGTCACCGCCGGCGAGCGCAGCGCGGCCAATGCCGCGACGCCGGTTTTCATGGGCCACGGTACGTTCGATCCCGTCGTGCCGCTGTACCTTGGTGAGCGATCACGCGATCAGCTGCGGGCGTGGGGCTACCGCGTCGACTGGCACGGTTACCCGATGGCGCACCAGGTTTGCCCCGAGGAAGTCGAAGCCCTCGGCGATTTCCTGGAAGCGCGCTGGGGCGGCGCCTGATGCGACGATGATGGACAATCTGGCAACCGCAGGTGGCGTGACCGCGGCCGGCGTGGGGAATTGATGGTGGCAACGCAATCCAACCAGAGGCCGGGCATTGCTGCGGATGCGACCCGCACGCTGCCGGACTTTTGCAGCGCGGCGTCGGTGTTCACCCTGGCCGTGGTGGCCGAGCTCGTGGTGGTCACCGATGCGCTCGCCCCCGACGCGCACCTGCAGTGGCGCGGGTTTGCGACCGCCACCGTGTTCGTGGTGTGGCTGGCGCTGCTGGCATCGTTGCTGCTGTGCCGGCTGACGCCGCTGCTCGCCCGCTGGCCGCGCGGCGTGGCCTACCTCGTTGCCTGGTGTGCGCTGGTCGCCCTGGTTGCGGCGGCGAGTGCGCTGGTGGTGTGGCTGGACCGCGCGCTGGGTACCGGGCTGACGCCGGCCGCGAGCGCACGCTTCATCGTCGGCAATACCGTGTTGACGGCGCTGCTGGGCGCCGCGCTGTTGCGCTACTTCCATGTGCTGGCGGAGTGGCGCGCGCGGCTCGCTGCGGTGGCGCGCGCGCAGTTCGACGCGCTGCAGGCGCGCATTCGGCCGCACTTTTTGTACAACAGCATGAACACGGTCGCGGCGCTGGTGCGGGTTGACCCGGATGCGGCGGAGCGCACGGTGCTGGATTTGTCCGAACTCTTCCGCGCGGCGCTGGGCAGCGATGACCGGCCCAGCACGCTTGGTGCCGAGCTCGCCCTGGTCGACCGTTACCTCGCGGTCGAGCAATTGCGCCTGGGAGCGCGGCTCAAGGTGGAACGGCGGCTCGATGACCTGCCCGCCGATCTCGCGCTGCCGGCGCTGCTGCTGCAACCGCTGGTCGAAAACGCGATCTACCACGGCATCCAGCCGCGGCGTGACGGCGGCACGTTGCGCATCACGGGCCGGTGCACGGCTGCCGGTGTCGAAATCGAAATCGTCAATCCCCTGCCGGAGCTGGCGTCGCCCGCCGGCAACGGGCAGGGGCTCGACAACGTACGCCGCCGCATTGCCTATCATTTCGGCGGCCGCGGCGCGTTGGAGGCGCATGCGGACGGGCATGAATTTTGCGTATGCGTGAGGTTGCCCAATGCGCGTCCTCATCGCTGACGATGAACCGCTCGCGCGTACGCGGCTGGCCGCGTTGCTGCGCGAGTGCGCGGAGGTGGACGTGGTCGCCAGCGTGGCTGACGGCGAGGCCGCGCTCGCCGCCTGCGCGGAACTCAAGCCTGACCTGCTGCTGCTCGACATCGCGATGCCCGGCCTCGATGGGCTTGGCGTTGCGCGCCGGCTGGCCGCGCTGCCGGCGCCACCGCAGCTGGTGTTTTGCACCGCCTACGAGGAACACGCGCTTGCCGCCTACGAGTTGCGCGCGGCGGATTACCTGCTCAAGCCGGTACGCATCGAGCGCCTGCGCGAAGCGCTGGCGCGGGCTGCGGCACTGCAACGCAGCACCCCCGCGGCCGGCGAACATCTCCTCGCCCAGATGCACGGCGCCGCACTCAGGATTCCGTTGCACGAGGTGCTCTACCTCACCGCCGACGACAAGTACGTCACCGTGCATCACGCCGCGGGCGATGGGCTGACCGAACTGTCGCTGAAGGCCATCGAGGACCTGTTTCCGGCGCGCTTCGTGCGCGTGCACCGCGGGTGCCTGATCCCGGTCGAGCGCTTGCTTGGCCTCAAGCGTGATACCGACGGCAGCATTCGTGCGCTGGTTGCGGGTACCGACGCCGCACCCGAGGTGAGCCGCCGCAACCTGGCGGCGGTGCGGCGTTGGCTGCGCGGCGGGCGTGAATGATGCCGGGGCGCCAGGCGGGCGGCCGCGGGCACCGGTTGAACGTGGCCCGGCACAGGCCGCTGCAAAATCGCGTCACGCCCTCTGGCGGGCTTGAAGCCGTGGCCGCGCGCGGTGCGTGGCTGGGCAACCGCGGCGTCATCCACGATGAGCACCAGGTCATCGTCGCGCAGTGGCGCAGCAAGGCGTGGATCACCTGCCGCCTGCACTACCGCGGCGTGCGGCGCGCGGTGTTCAGCCCCCACACCTGGTCGGAGCTGTTTTTTCTCGATGAAGCCACCGCGTTTGCCGCCGGGCACCGGCCGTGCGCCTATTGCCGCCGCGCCCGTTACCGCGACTTCAAGCGTGCGTGGTGTGCCGCCAATCGTTGGCTCGGGCTCGGCGACCATCCGCGCGTGGGCCTGATCGATGCGCGATTGCACGCCGAGCGCGTGGCCGGCGGTGGCGGCAAGCGCGCCTGGCCCGCGGCGTGTTGCGAGCTGCCGGCGGGAACGTTCGTGCGCTGGAATGGCGGGCCGTGCCTGGCATGGCGCGGGCGGTTGTACCCGTGGTCGCACTGGGGTTACGCCGAGCCGCTGCCGCTGCCCGCGGCCGTCGTCGAGGTGCTGACGCCGCCGTCGATCGTTGCCGTGTTTCGCAGCGGCTTCCGGCCGCAGGTCCACGACTCGGCGTGGAGTTGATGCTGCCCTGCCCCGGCGAGGTCCAGGTTTTTTTCACCGCCCTGGTTGCCCGTGCCCTACGCGTTGGCCATCGCGCCAACGCAGTCCGCCCGCGCGGGAAGGGCAACCGCTCGCGTAATGGGATGACGCCTACGGCAGCAGCACGAAATGCGTGATGGACTGCGCGACCTCACGCGGTTTCTCCATGATCGACATGTGGCCGCAGCCATTGAGTTCGGTCACGCCGATGTTGGGCGAATGGGTCAGGCCCGTGCGGATCGCGGTCAGTGCCGACACGTCGATGACCGCATCGCCGGTACACCAGATGCTCAGGGTTGGCGCGGTGATGTCCGGCAGCTTCGGCTGCAGCGCGTAGCGGGCCGCGGGTGTCGTGAGTTCGCGCAGCACCCGGTCGTAGAACGCGCGGTTGTGTTCCGAGCGGTCGATGAAGACGTCCTGCATGCGCGGCGGCACCTTGGGCGGCTTGGCGAACAGCAGCGTTTCCAGATGCTTGAATTGCGCACGGTTGTCGATGTCGAACGGGCTCCTGCCGGTTTCCAGTTCGCGCACGAACGCATTTTGCTTGAACTTGACGCCCGCCGAGTCGATCAGCACCAGGGCGGCGACGTTCTTGGGGTACCGGGCGGCGTAAAGGCCCGCGATCGCACCGCCCATGGAATGCCCGACGAGCGCGAATTCACCAAGCTGCAGCGCATCGATGAAGCCGTGCAGGCGCTCAACCTGTGCGGTATACCCGTAATCGGCGTCAGGCAGGCGCGTGGACGCGCCCCAGCCCGGAAGGTCCGGGATGATGAGGCGGAAGTTGCCGGTGAGGTACTTTGCCGTCGTCAGCCAGTCGGCGTAGGTGCCGCCGTAGCCGTGCAGCAACACCAGCGGCGGGCCGTTCTTCTTGCCGCCCTCGAGGTACACCCAGCGCGTGGCGCCAACCTGGATGCTTCGCTGGTGCAGCCCGTCGCGCCAGGTCTGCCACGCGATCGCGCCCTGCAGCAGCACCTTCGGCGCGAGGAGGTACGTGCCCAGTCCGATCACCGCGAGCGCGATCGCAACGCCGCCCAACACCTTCAGGCGGAACGCGACGCGCGCCAGTACCACGTTGCGGACGGGCCCCTTGGCCATGGACGCGTCAGGCCTCGCCCGTACCGTGCGCAGGGGCGCGCGCCTTGGCAAACATCTTCTCGATCGCCATCCGCGTCAGCGGGTGGTAACCGGCCTTGGCCTTGGCGTAGACCGCCTCGGCGTAGGCAAAACCCTTGGGTGTTTTCACCAGCGCCTTGTAGATCGGCAGCGTCAGGTACATGCGCCCGATTCGCGTCGCGTGTTCGGCTGCCGCCGGCCACGCGGCGGCATCGCCGGCCGCGATCGCGTGGTCATACCAGCGCATTCCGATCTCGGCGTTGGGGGTGCCGGTCAGGTGCCACGCGGCGTCGAGCGCCTGCATGCGCGCAAGTGCCGGCGTATCCGGCAGGCGATCGAGGAAGTACATCCATTCCTGCGTGTTCCAGTCCTTGGCGTCGAGCCGGTCGGCCGCGAGCGTGCCGGCCAGGAATTCACCGCGTTTGCGATCGATCGCATCAAAGCGCGGCGAATCGGGGATCGGTGCGTCGCCCGGGATGCCGGCACCATACACCCAGGCTTCGACTTCATCCCAGCGCATCTTGCCGGGATACCGGTCGATGAGGTTGGGCCTGAGGTACGCCAGCATTTGTTCGGTCGTGATGCTGTGCCAGCCAAAGTGGTTGAAATAGCTTTCGAGGTAGGCGTCAAAATCCTTGCGCCCGAATTTCTGCTCCAGCGTGCGCATGAACCACGAACCCTTGTCGTAGGCGACGTCGGAAAGTTCGTCGTCGGCGTCCACCGCGCGCGGTTCGGGGGCGAGGCGCTGCGCGTTCTCGGGCAGGGTGGCGATGACCTTCTGCAATTTCCGGATCGCGAGCAGGGTTTCCTCGGTGGCCTGGCGCTGGCCGTACAGCGCCTCGGTGATGCGGCCCTGCACGTACGTCGTGACGCCTTCGTTCAGCCAGATGTCGCGCCAGGTGGCGGCGGTGACGAGGTTGCCCGACCAGGAGTGTGCAAGTTCGTGCGCGACCAGCGATACCAGCGACTTGTCGCCCACCAGCACCGTCGGCGTCGCAAAGGTCATGTTGGGGTTTTCCATGCCGCCGTAGGGAAACGAGGGCGGCAACACCAGCAGGTCGTAGCGGCCCCAGCAATAGCTGCCGTAGAGTCCCTCGGCGGTCGCGATCATTTTTTCGGTGTCTGCAAACTCGTGCGCCGCCCTGGCGAGCACCGAGGGTTCGGCGTACACCGCGCTGCGCGGCCCGGTTTCCTTGACCGCAAGGTCGCCCGCCGCGATCGCGAGCAGGTAGGACGGCACCGGGTGGGTTTGGTCGAAATCAAACGACCCGTTCAAGGGGTGGGCCGGGTCGTTGGGCGCGCTCATCGCGACGCGGATGGCCTTGGGCGCCGTGACGTGCGCGCGCCAGGTGAAGCGGATCGCGGGCGAATCCTGGCACGGCACCCACGAACGCGCGTGGGTGGATTCCGATTGCGAAAACAGGAACGGGAGCTTCTTGTCCGCCGTCTGCGCGGGGTCCAGCCACTGCAGGCCCGAGGCGGTGGGCGACGTCGCGTAGGCGATCCGTACGGCCCGCGGGTGCCGCGGCGCTTCGATGGCAAGTTTCGAGCCCATGGTTGGCACGGCACTGGCGAGTGCATGGTCGAGTGCGTGCACACGGCCTTGGGCGTCCACCGCTTCGATCGAGGCGATCGCGAGGTTTTCGGTGTCGAGCACCAGCTGCGTGGCCGCCGGATCCTTCCAGTCGAGGGTCAACGTGGCGATGCCGTGGAGGCGCTGCTCGGGAAAATCGACATGGATGTCGAGATCGATGTGACTGACCACGACTTTTTGTGGTTCGGCGTAGGAATGCGGGTCGGCGGCCTGCGCGGCGGCGGGCAGCACCAGCGCACCGAGGACCAGGGAAGGCAAGCATCGCATCGCGGGTTCCTGTGGATCGAGGTCGAAAACGCCAGTATGCCAGCGGCCTTGCGCGCGCGCCCGCGCGCCGGTTCTGCCCTGCGCCCACGGCTGACATAGAATCCCCGTCTTCGCTACGACGGAACGCATCATGCCCACCCTCTACATTGCCAACAAGAACTATTCCTCGTGGTCACTCGTGCCCTGGGTGCTGTTGCGCGAATGCGCGATCCCGTTCGAGGAAAAGCTGATGCCGTTCCACGGCACCGCGTTCAACACCTTCTCGCCCAGCGGCAAGGTACCGTGCCTCGTCGATGGCGCCGCCACGGTGTGGGATTCGTCCGCCATAGCCGAGTACCTGGCCGAAGCGCATCCCGAGGTCTGGCCCGCCGGCAAAACCGCGCGCGCGTTTGCGCGCTGCGTGGCCGCCGAAATGCACTCGGGCTTCATGGCGCTGCGTACCCAATGCGGGATGAACTGCGGCCTGCGCGTGCAATTGCATCGGGTCGATGCCGGCCTGCAGCGCGATCTTGCGCGGCTGGACGCGCTGGTCGCGGATGGCCTTGCGCGCTTTGGCGGCCCGTTCCTCGGCGGTGCCGCATTCAGCGCCGCCGATGCGTGCTACGCCCCCGTCGCGTTCCGGCTGCAGACCTACGCGCCGCCGGTGGCGCCCGCCACCGACGCCTACTTCCAGCGCGTGCTCGCGCTGCCCTCCATGCAGGATTGGTATCGGGCCGCGCTGGCGGAAACCTGGCGTGACACCGGCCATGACGCCGAGGTGGCCGAGTGGGGTGCGGTGACGGAGGATTTGCGCGCGGTGGCGCGCTGAAATTGGCCGGGCCGCCAACAGGACGCTGCTGCATCCCGGCCGGTTGCACAACGGCCCCAGGCTGGTCTTTCACGGCGCGGGACTGTCGATGGCGCAGACGACGACTGGCCTTCGGGTCACGCTCCGCGTAGCACTGCCGGCCATGGACCCATCCGCACCCAGGCCGTTGCGGCGGTGCGCGCAGCGGCGCGGTATCACGCACGGGCGCGGTTAACACGATCGCAGCAGCGCATACTGTGCGGTGGTGTGGCAGCGGATGTGCAATCGCCCGCGGCGCGGCTCCGGCGGACGCTTGCAAAACGACCAAACGGCACCATAAAAGTCCCGTTTGCTGCCAACAATGACTACAAGGCCAGAACGTGTACGCGGACGCTGAACGGCGGCAACCCGCTGATGGGGATGACGCGACAACCGGTTTCGGCGGATCGGGTGACGCAGTGCGCCGGCGGCTGTGGCGGTATGCACTGGTGTTCTGCGGCAGCGTCATGCTCGCCTCCTGCGCGGTGGGGCCCGCCTATCACAAGCCCGCGCCGCCCGATGTTCGCGGCTATACCGCGGCCCCGCTGGCCACGACGATTCCGCGCGCGCGGTCCACACCGGGTTCGGTCGCCGGCGCGCAAACACTCGAGCCCGGCGCCACGGTCAAGCCGGGCTGGTGGAAAGGCTTTGGTTCGCCCGAGCTGGACCGGCTCGTGGCTGAGGCGCTGGCGCACAACCCGGATCTCGCGGCGGCGCAGGCCACGCTGCAAACCGCGCAGTTCGAACTGAAGGCTGCGCGTGGCGTGTTCTACCCGCAGGTTTCGCTGGGGCTCGGCGGCGAGCGGACGCGCACCACCGGCGCGGCTGCCGGCGGCAATTTCGGCCCGCAGCTGTACAACCTTTACACCGGCCAGGTGTCGGTCAGCTATTACCCGGACGTATTCGGGTTGAACCGCCTGGTGACGCGCAACCAGCAGGCGCGGGTGGACGTCGCGCGGGATCAACTGCTGGCCGCGCGCCTGACCATCGAGGGCAATGTGGTGAACGCGGCACTGGATTTGGCCGCGCTCGAAGACGAGGTGGCCGCGACCCGGAAAACCGTCAGTGACCAGCACCAGACCCTGGGACTGACGCGCACCCGCTACCAGCTGGGCGCGACTTCCCAATTCGACGTGTTGACCCAGGAAAGCCAGCTGGCCAGCAGCGAGGCGCAGCTGCAGCAATTGCAACAGGCGCGCGATGTTGCGCGGCATCTCCTGGCGACTTACCTCGGTGAATTTCCTTCCGCGACGGGCACTCTGCACGCACCTGCACTGGCCGATCTGCGCCTGCCCGCGACGCTGCCGCTCAGCCTGCCGTCAACCCTGGTGCGCGAGCGTCCCGACGTCCTGGCCGCGGAAGCACAGCTGCGGGCCGCCAATGCGCAGGTCGGCGAGGCGGTCGCGCGGATGTATCCGAACCTGCAGCTCACCGGCAGCTTTGGCGACCAGAGCAACCACACCGGTACCTTGTTCGACCCGGCCAGCCGGCTGTGGAATTTGGCCGCGGGTCTGGTGATGCCCTTGTTTGAAGGCGGCACCCTGCGGGCGCAAAAACACGCGGCACAGGCTGCCTATCGTGGCGTGTTCGCCAACTACCAGGGCACGGTATTGGGCGCATTCCGCAATGTGGCCGACGTGCTGCGTGCGCTCGAACATGATTCGGCGCTGCTGGATGCCCAGGCCCGTGCCCTGCGCGATGCGCGGCAAGCCTCGGAGCTGGTGCAGACGCAGTACCGCGCGGGCGGCGTGGATTTTCTGAACGTGCTTGCCAGCGAAACCCAGGTCCAGAACGCACGCATCGCGTTCGTCCGGGCCGAGGCGCAACGCTATGCCGATACCGCGGCGCTGTACGTCGCGCTGGGCGGTGGTGAGTGGATGAACGCGTCTGCGGATGCCCACGGCGCCGTCACCGACAGGCGCTGATGCCGCGCGTGCAAACGGGCCCGTAAAAGCAATGGTGGTGCTCACGCCGGAACCAGGCGTTTGCAAGGAGAGTCGTGGTGCGCAAACAATTGATCGTGGTGGTGGTGATCCTGGTCGTCGTGTTCGGCGCGATTTTTGGCGGCAGGTCCTATGCCAATCATCGAGCGGCCGAAGCGGCTTCCCACCGCAGCTTTCCACCCGTTTCGGTGTCCACCGCCGTCGCCCGCGACGAACCCTGGAGCCCCGAAGTCAACGTCGTCGGTAGCCTCGAAGCGGTGGATGGCACCGAAATCACCGCCCAGATCGCCGGCAACGTCACCCGGATCGCCTTCCGTTCCGGGGCGCACGTGCAGCAGGGGCAACTGCTGGTGAGCCTGGATGACTCCAGCCAGTTGGCCTTGCTCCACGCCGACCAGGCCAAGCTGAAACTGGCGGCGGCCACCCTGGCCCGCACCCGCAAGCTGTACGCGTCGCACGCGGCGAGCCAGTCGGACCTGCAGACCGCCGAGGCCAATGAAGGGTCCGCCCGCGCCGCCGTGGAAGGCGACCAGGCCGCCCTGCACAAGTTGCACATCACGGCGCCGTTCGCTGGCGTAGCCGGCATCCGCGAGGTGAGCCTTGGCCAATACGTTTCGCCCGGCGCGGGCGTCGTCAGCCTGCAACGCTACGCGCCGTTGCTGCTGGATTTTTCGCTGCCGCAAAACAGCGTGAGCGAGATCGCGGTGGGCCAGGAGGTGGCCTTCACGGTCAACACCTACCCCGGCAAGGTATTCGAGGGCCGGGTCACCGCACTCGGTTCGCGGGTTGATCCGGCCACCCGCAACATCGCGTTGCAGGCGACGCTTGCCAACCCGCATGACCTGCTGCGACCGGGCATGTATGGCAGCGTCAAGCTCGCGGTCGGCAAGGCGCTGCGCGGCGTCGTGGTTCCGAACACCGCGATCACCTACAACACCTTCGGCGACAATGTTTACATCGTCACCCCGGGCCCCAGGCATTCATTGATTGCGCACGAGCAGGTGGTGAAGGTGCGCGATCAGCGCGCCGGGTTGGCGCTGGTCCAGTCGGGTATCAAGGCCGGTGACACGGTGGTCACCGCGGGCCAAAACAAGCTTCGCGACGGCGCCCCGGTTGCCGTCGACAACAGCGTGCAACCGTAGCGAGGCAGCCCCATGAAATTTACCGACATCTTCATTCGCCGCCCGGTGCTTGCGAGCGCGATCAGTCTCGTCATCCTGTTGCTGGGCCTGCGCGCGTGGACGGGCATGACCGTGCGCGAGTACCCGACCGTCACCAACACCGTGGTCACCGTGACCACCGCCTATCCGGGCGCCAGCCCGGAAACCGTGCGTGCCTTCATTACCTCGCCCTTGCAACAGGCGATCGCCAGCGCGCCGGGCATCGACTACCTGACCAGCAGCAGCGCGGAGGGCATTTCCACCATCACCGTGAACATGCGGCTCAACTTCGATCCGAACGCCGCGGTGTCGCAGATCCTGTCCAAGGTCAACCAGGTGCAGAACCTGCTGCCGGCCCAGAGCCAGCGGTCGACCATCAATGAAACCGTGGGCAGTTCCACCGCGCTCATGTACCTGGCGTTTACCGGCAAGGGCCTGAGCCAGCAACAGATCAACGACTACGTGCTGCGGGTGGCGCAGCCCAAGATCCAGGGCGTGCCGGGCGTCGGCCAGGCGCAGATCGTACCGGCCGGTACCGACCCCAGCGGCAATGCGTTCGCGTTGCGCGCGTGGCTGGACCCTGCCGCCATGGCGGCGCGCGGCATCACGCCTGCCGACGTGTCCAACGCGCTGCAGGCCAACAACTTCATTTCCGCGGTCGGCAGCACCCGCAACCAGCAGACGCAGGTGACCATCACCGCGACCACCTCGCTCAACGACCTGGCGCAGTTCCAGAATCTGGTGGTCAAGAATGTCGGCAACACCGTCATCCGCCTCAAGGACGTGGCCAAGGTCACGCTGGGTGCCGAAAACTACAACCAGGCGGTGTTCTACGACGGCAAGCCCTCGGTGTTCATCGGCGTCCAGCCCACGCCAAACGCCAACGACCTCGATGTCGCCGCCGGTGTGCACAAGGTACTGAACGAATTGAAGCCGTCGCTACCGCCCGGCATGCAGGCGCACGTCGCGCTGGATCAAAGCACCTTCATCACCGCGTCGTTGCACGAGGTGATTTCCACCATCGTCATCACCCTGGTCGTGGTGGTGATCGTGATCTTCCTGTTCCTGGGATCCTTGCGTTCGCTGTTGCTGCCGGCAGTGGCCATTCCGCTGTCGGTCATTGGTGCCGGCATCATCATGCTGGCGCTCGGCTTCACCATCAATTTGCTGACGCTGCTCGCGGTGGTGCTGGCGATTGGCCTGGTGGTCGATGACGCGATCATCGTGCTGGAAAACATCCAGCGCCTGATCGATGACGGCGAAACACCGGTGCAGGCCGCCATCCACGGCGCACGCGAGCTGGCAAGCCCGATCCTCGTGATGTCGACCACCCTGGTCGCGGTCTTCATCCCGATCGGCTTCATGGGTGGCCTGACCGGCAGCCTGTTCACGGAATTTGCGTTCACGCTGGTCGCGACGGTCGTCATCTCGATGATCGTCGCGCTGACGCTGACGCCGATGTTGAGCTCCAGGGTGCTGCGTCCGACGCCGGCGAAAGGCTTCACCCACGTCCTGGATCAGGGGTTCGCGCGCGTACGCCATCTGTATGACCGTTCGCTGCACCTGGTGATGGGCTTTCGGCCGCTGGTGCTGCTGGCGGCCGCGTGCGTGTTCATCAGCATCCCGTTCCTGTTCCTGGGGGCAAAGAGCGAGCTCGCACCCACCGAAGACCAGGGCGTGATCATCGCCGAAGGCCTCGCGCCCGCGACGGCGACGCTGCACTACCTCAACATTTACAACCGTGAGATACGCAAGATCTTCGAGAGCTTCCCGGAAAATGCGCTGGTGTGGCAGATCAGTGGCCTCGCACCGCCGGGCGGTGCCGGCAACAACGCGGTGATCGCCGGTACCAACCTGAAGCCTTGGGACAAGCGCTCGCGCACGTTGATGCAAATCATGCCGCAGATGCAGCAGAAGTTGGGCAGCGTCACGGGTTTGCAGACGGTGGCCTTTACGTTGCCCTCTCTGCCGGGCTCTTCCGGCGGTCTGCCAATCCAGTTCGTGCTGACTTCGCCCAACGGCTACCAGCAGCTCGACGCCGCCGCCGGCAAGCTGATCGGCACCGCGATGCAGAGCGGGCAATTCGCGTTTCTCACCAAGGACCTGCGTTACGACAGCCCGCACATCTCGCTGGATGTGAACCGCGATGTTGCCGCCAACCTCGGCCTCAGCATGAGCGACGTCGGCCAGGACCTGAGTCCGCTGTTGAGCGAAAATTTTGTCGGGCGCTTTGACATGTCCGGACACAGTTACGAGGTCATCCCGCAGGTGCCCGATGCCATGCGCGCCAACGTCAATGCGCTGGGCCGTTACTACGTCAGGACGGGCGGCGGCAAGCTGGTACCCCTGACGACCGTGGTCAACGTCAAGCACAGCGTAGAGCCTGAATACCTGCCGCAGTTCCAACAGCTCAACTCCGTCACCATCCAGGGCACCATGGCGCCCGGGGTCACGCTTGGGCAGGCCCTCGATTACCTGAAGAACCTTGCCCACCGCACGCTGCCGGCCAGCTACAGCGTCGACTACGCCAGCCAATCGCGCCAGTTCATCCAGCAGGGCCACGCGATCATGGTCACCTTTGCGCTGTCGATCCTGCTGGTGTTCCTGCTGCTGGCCGGGCAATTTGAAAGTTTCCGCGATCCACTCATCGTGCTGGTGGCGGTGCCGATGTCGGTATTTGGCGCGCTGGTCTTCCTGTACCTCGGCGCGGCCACGCTGAACATCTACACGGAAGTGGGCTTGATCACCCTGATCGGACTGATCACCAAGCAGAGCATCCTGATCGTGCAGTTCGCCAACGTCATCCAGGAGGAAGAAGGCCTCGACCGGCGCGCCGCGGCGGAGCGGGCCTCCAGCATCCGGTTGCGGCCGATCCTCATGACCACCTGCGCGATGGTGTTTGGCGTGGTGCCACTACTGGTCGCCAGTGGCCCCGGTGCCGTGAGCCGGTTTGACATGGGCCTGGTGATCGCGACCGGGTTGACCAGCGGTGCGGTGATCTCGCTCTACGTCGTGCCGGTGATCTACACCTACGTGGCGACGGTCAAAGGGAAAGCCGTCGAACCCTCCGGCCTGGGTGCCGATGCTGCGGTGACCGGCAACCCCGGACTGCATTGATGGCGGGTGGCCCAACGGCGTCTCAACGCCGCCTGGAACCTGGCTCGCCGGCTGTGCGTGGCCGCGGTTCGCGCGGGCCTGAATTTGACCAGACCGCTGAAAATTGGGTGGCCAGCCAGGTGCCGACCGGGTCCCACGCAGACCGAACAGGCACCGGCGGTCCGGATGGTTGATATGTGCTGCCGATCAGTGTAGAAACACCCAATTGCAGCCGGAGTGGGGTGACTGCCGTGATCGTCCAGAATGTAGTTTGGATCATCGTGTTGTGCGGCATCGGCTTGGTTGCACTGGGGTTCATACTCGTCATCAGCCAGAGCGGGAAACCGGCAGACGACGACGCGACGCGCAAGACCCTGCACCGCGCACACCGGCTGCAAGGCTGGCTTTTCGCGGTACTGCTGGTGATCTTCTTCGTCGGCAGTTACGCCACCTTGCATCACTTTCCGATCCCGCCCCAGCATTCGCCCCTGGGGGCCCATCAGGTCGTGGACGTGGTGGGACAACAGTGGTCCTGGCAGATCAAGCCGGACACGGTGCGCACCGGCAGCGTGGTGGAGTTTCGCGTCACCAGCAAGGACGTGAACCACGGATTTGCGTTGTATGCGCCGGACGACCGCATCGTGACCCAGACCCAGGCGATGCCCGGCTACACCAACAAGGTCCTCTACACCTTTACCCATCCGGGTGTCTACAAGGTGCAGTGCCTCGAGTATTGCGGGCTCATGCACGCGGAAATGACCAAGACGCTCCAGGTGGTTGCAGCCGGGCAGACGGTGGCCAGCACGCAGGGCGCCGCGGGCGGCAACGGCGAAGCGTCGACCGCAGCGCTCGGCGCCAAGGTGTTCAACGACAATTGCGCCGTCTGCCACCAGGCGAGCGGCAAGGGTGTGCCCAACGTTTTCCCGCCGCTGGCGGGCAATCCCGTGGTGACGGCCAAGGATCCGACCGAACATATCGAGATCGTGTTGAATGGCACCCAGGGCAAGCCCATCAATGGCGTGACCTACGCCGCGCAGATGCCCGGCTGGGGCAGCCAGCTCACTGACGAGGAAATTGCCGCGGCCATCAACCACGAACGTACCAGTTGGGGCAACCACGCGCCAACCGTGACGGCGAAGGACGTGGCGGCACAGCGCAAACAATGACGTGGTAGCGCCCGCTGCCGGGCGAATCCACGGTGACAGAAAAAAACGGCAGCATCGGACACTGGCCGATGCGCCCGAGCATGCCGAACGAGCAGGAGAACGATCATGGCCTCACTTACCATGTATCCCGAAGAAGAACGGCTCCAGGGCGCAGACCGCGTGGCGTTCAACCTGTACATCATCAGCGCGGTGGTGCTGTTTGTGCTGATGATGCTGATCGGCGTGGCCATGCGCATGACGCAGGCCAACTGGTACGGCGTTCCCCCCGCCCTGTTCTACCAGCTGCTGTCGATGCATGGTGCCGGCATGGTCGGCAGCATGGTGCTGGCGACGACCGCGGTCATGTGGTTCTTCCTGCGCAAGTACGTGCGGCTGCACCTCTGGGCCCTGGTCACCAATTACGTGCTGTTCATGCTGGGTGCGCTGTGCCTCATCGTTTCGATCTTTGGCGGCGGGTATGCGGCGCTGTGGACGTTCCTGTATCCATTGCCCACGCATGGCGTGGGCATGTGGAGCCCGCACGCCGCGGCGTTGTTCATGCTGGGGTATCTGCTGATTGGTGTCGGGGAGCTGATTTTCTACCTCGACGCGGCGGCGGGAATCATCAAGGTCTATGGCAACCTGGGGCGGGCGCTGGGCCTGCACTGGTTGTTCGGCGGCACCATCGACCAGAACCATCCCAAGACGGTGGTGGCCAGCACCAGCATGATCATCGCCAACTCGCTGGGGATCCTCGCCGGCGCCGTGGTTCTGGTGATGAGCCTGATCAACATCTTCTATCCGCAGGTCGTGCTCGATGCGCTGTTTACCAAGACCCTGATCTACTGGTTCGGCCACATGTACATCAACGCCGCAATTTACATGGGCGTGATCGCGATCTACGAGCTGCTGTCGCGCTACTCCGGCCGGCCGTATCCGCTGACGCGCGTGTTCCTGTGGGCGTGGGCCGCGACGACGCTGTTCGTGATCATCGTGTTCCCGCACCACTTGATGATGGATTACGCCGAACCGCACTGGTTCCTGCTGATGGGCCAGACGGTGTCCTGGGCCTCCGGATTCCCGGTGGTGGTGGTCACGGCCTACGGCGCGCTCACAAACATTTACCGTGCCAACATGCGCTGGTCGATGCCGTCCAAGCTGCTCGTGCTGTCGCTGTTTGGCTGGGTCGCGGGGGGCTTCGCCGCGGTGCTCGACAGCACCATCCGCATCAATCTGGTGATGCACAACACGCAATGGGTGCCTGGACACTTCCATTTCTACCTGTTGCTGGGTGCGCTGGCGATGGCGCTCGCGTTGATGTACCACGTGATCGGCTCGCGCGCGCACGCACCGCCCAATTCCAGCGCCGATCGCCTCGGGTTTCCGGTTTACGTCGGGGGTGCCCTGATCTTCCTGTTTGCGTTTCTCGACGCGGGGCACTTGAGCGTGCCAAGGCGCATGTATCCGCACCTGGAGGCCTGGCTGCCCACGGACGCGATCGGATCGGTCGGCGGGATCCTCGTGCTGCTCGCGATGATCTACTTCGCGATCCGCATAACCGTGGGCCTGCTGAAGACGCCCTCACCCGCTGCTGCCGGGGGCCTCGGTGACCGTGCTGCGGACGCTGCTGGCTAGCCTGGCAATCCTGGTAGCGGGGATCGCGGTACTCGCGTTCTCCACTGACGGCTTTCGGGCCTACACGACCGAGACCGCACGCCGCATCGATGTGCGGACGCACCCGCGCCCGGTACCGCCGCTGGTGCTGCAGGCTGCCGATGGCACGCGTACCAGTTTCGCGGCGCTGCGCGGACGCTGGCTGCTGGTCGATTTCATTTACACCCGCTGCACGACGTACTGCTCGGTACAGGGCGGCGAGTTCGCGAACCTGCAACGATGGTTGGCCGGGCCCATCGCCGCGGGCAAGGTGACGCTGGTGAGCGTCAGTTTCGACCCGCGCGATGAACCGGCACAACTGGCGGGTTATCAGCGGCGTTTCGGCGATAGCGGCACCGGTTGGGTCGCAGTGCGCGCGGTGGCCAGCGCGGACCGCGCGGTTTTGATGCGCGTGTTTGGCGTGACCGCCGTGGCGGACGGGTTGGGCGGCTTCGTGCACAATGCGGCGATCAACGTGGTGAATCCCGACGGCAAGCTGGTCGCGATTCTGGATTGGGATGATCCACGCGCCGCCGCGCGTTACATCACGCGGCGGCTGACACCTTGAATTTGGCCGGCCGTTGGTGCCTCGCCGGCGCGGCCTTGTGGGCGGTGCTGGCGATCCCGCCCGTGCGACGCGGGCTGGAGTCGATGATGACCCTGCAGATGCTGGTGCAGATCCCGCTGCTGGGCGTGGCGGGCTGGCTGCTCGCACAGGGGACGCCGGCGCGGTTGCGGCGCGTCCTCGCCGCGTGGAACCATCGCGGCGTGAGTGGGCTCGTGCTGGCGTCGTTGACGGGTCTGGTATGGATGCTGCCACGCGCGATGGATGCCGCGGTGGACGTTCCGCTCGTCACGCTGGCGAAATTCCTGAGCGTCCCGCTGTTGCTGGGCGCGGCCATCGCGCTGAGCTGGCCGCGCATGGGCTTCGTGGTGCGCGGTGTGTTCCTGGTCGAACTGATTGCGACCTGTTTCCGGATGGGCTGGCTGTACCTGGTGTCGCCTGTGCGCCTGTGCAGCAACTACCTGCTGGATGACCAGCAGCGCCTGGGCAAGTACCTGGTCGGGATCGGCGGCGCCGTCGTCCTGATTCTGGCCTGGAAGCTCATGTGGGGCCGCATCGACACCGGCCGCACGGAGCGCAAGGATCCGCCCATCGGGCCCCGCTGACGGCCAGCCGTGCCGGTCATTCCGGCGGATCGCCCACCGGGAACGGATGCGCGTCCGCACCTCCGCCCCGCGGCATGCGCTTTACGAGGTCCAGCGGCCTGCCGCGGGCGCGGCTGGGTCATGGGCGCCCACGCGGTCGATGGCGCTCAGCCCGCCGGGCGCAACCGCGCCGCGAACGCGTCGGTCGCGTCGACCAGTTGGTCGACGATCGCGGGTTCGGACGCCGCGTGGCCGGAGAGGACGACGTGGTAGCCGGCTTCCGGCCACGCGACGTGCAGGTCGTGCGCGCTTTTGCGCGGACAGATGAGGTCGTAGCGGCCCTGCACGATGACGGCGGGCAGGTGGCGGATTTTGCCGACCTCGCGGAGCAGCTGGTCGGGTCGGAGGAAGGCGTGCTGCCGGAAGTAGTGCGCTTCGATCCGGGCGAGGCTGACTGCAACCTTGGGTTCGGCGAACTCGGCGACGGTGGCGGGGCTTTCCTCCAGCGTGAGCGAGCTGCCTTCCCACGCGCCCCACGCACGGGCGGCGGCGGTGCGCGTGGCCGCATCGTCCGCGGTCAGGCGTTGCCAGTACGCGTCCAGCATGTGGCCGCGTTCGGCTTCCGGGATGGCGCTGGCGTACCGCTGCCAGGATTCGGGCAACAGCATCGAGGCGCCGCCGGCCTCGTAGAACCAGGCGATTTCCTCGGGCCGGGCCAGGAAGATCCCGCGCAGGACCAGGCCGGTCACCCGCGCCGGGTGCGCTTCGGCGTACGCGAGCGCCAGGGTCGAGCCCCACGAACCGCCAAACACCAGCCAGCGCTCGATGCCAAGGTGCGTGCGGATGCGTTCGATGTCGGCGACAAGGTCCCAGGTGGTGTTGTCGGTGAGGTCGGCGAAGGGCGTTGACTGGCCCGCGCCGCGCTGGTCGAACAGGACGACGCGCCAGCGCGCAGGATCGAAGAAGCGCCGGTGGTACGGCGCCAGGCCCGCGCCGGGGCCGCCATGCAGGAAGACGACGGGGATGCCGCCGGGCGTCCCGCATTCCTCGACGTACAGCGTGTGCCGGTCGCTGACCGGAAAGCGCTCCGTGCGATAGGGCTCGATGGCGGGATACAGCGTGCGCATCGTCAGGTCAGCTCCAGCGTGCTGGTAAGGTCGCCGGGCGCGACGCCGCTGTGTTTGCGCATGGAGGCATCGCGCAGCACGATGCCGGGCAACGGCGCAAGGCCGAAGCGGCGGTTGAGGAAACGCTGGATCGATCCCGTGTCAAGGACCGTGTGGTCGACGTGGCCCCGCTTGGCCCACGGCGAGACCACGAGCGCCGGGATCCGCGTGCCCGGGCCCCAGCGGTCGGCCTTGGGTGGCGCGACGTGATCCCACCAGCCGCCGTTTTCATCGACCGTGATGATGACCAGCGCGTGCGCCCACTGCGGACTTTTCCGCAGCGCCGCGATGACGTGCCGCAGGTGGATGTCGGCCAGCGTGAGGTCGGAATAGCCCGCGTGCATGTTGAAATTGCCCTGCGGTTTGTAGAAGGCCACCGCCGGCAGGCGCCCGGCTTCGATGTCGGCAATGAAGTGGTTGGTCGCGGCCGTGTGGCCCACGCCGCCATCGCGCAGGTGCCGCAGGCGCGCTTCGGTCCCCGGCGCGAAGCTCAGGAAATAGTTGAGTGGCTGATGGTGTGGCTGGAAGTTCGGGCTGCGTGGAAACGCGGCGCTGACGCCGTCATCGCCGTGGCCCGCCAGCGCCATCTGCCAGCCGCCGCCATACCACGCCCAGTCGACGCCCCTGGCCGACAGCGTGTCGCCAATCGTGAGGTGGTGCTGCGGCGGCAGGATGTCGGCCTTGGCCCAGTTGGCGAGCAACGCATCGGCGGGATCGGTGTTGAAGCTTGGCGCGTAGGGTGGGCCAAACGTGTTGACGGCGTAAAAATCGGGCGTGAGGCTGGCGTGCGAGGCGAACTTGGGCGGGCCCTGCAAGGCGCTCGCCGGGGACCGGGCCGAGAGTTGCAGGCGGGTCCCTGCGGGGTCGCTGCCTTCCAGCAGGGCGATCCGATGCCCGGCCGGGCTGCGGCCGGCGTCCGGATAGATGGGCGGCGCGGCGGCGACGAGATACTGGTGGTTGAGGAACGAACCGCCAAACGCGCCCATGAAAAAGTTGTCGCACAGGGTGTACTCGTGCGCGAGCGCCCACAGGTAGAAGTTTTGCGCACTCGTCGCGTAGCGGCCCATCGGCAGCGCGCCGTGGTTGCCCCAGGCGACAAACATGTCGTTGGCGCCGCCATTGATCTGCATCTGGTTGCGGTAGAAAACGTGCAGCGGGCTGGCGGTGACGAGCGCGTGGGGCAGCGGCGTGCCGTCGGCCGCGCGCAGCACCCACGGCGCGTTGGCAAGGCCGGTGATGGCATCTTCGCCAATCTGCCACGTCTTGCCATCCAGCACCTGCTGGTGCGGGACGAGGCCGTGCCAGATTTTTGGCAGGGCCTTCAGCACACGGCCGTCGCGGTCGCGCTGCAGGGCGCGCGCCGGCGGCAGCGCCGAGAGCGGCTGTTCAAGCCCCGGAAAATCGGCAAACAGGTGGTTGAAGCTGCGGTTTTCGCAGTAGATGACGATGACGTTGCGGATGCGTTCGCGCAGCGTCGCATCGAGCGCGCGGTCGGCGGCGGGCGCCAAGCCAGCGGTCGCGTAGCCGCCGAGGGTCAGCGCCGCACCGGCAATGGCCATGCCACCGATCAGCCGCCGGCGTGCGGGATTGTCCGGCTGCTCAGGGTCCGCGGTCGATGAAGGGGCGTCAGGCTGCCCGCGCTCGCTCATGGTCGTGCGTCCGCGCAGATGGGGTGCGTGAACATAACACCCGGCACGCTGCGCGTAGCGTGCGCAAAGTCCTGGATCAGGCCTTGTAGCCGCGGTGGATCGCGACGATGCCGGCCGAGAGGTTGCGCACCTGGACGTTCCGGAAACCCGCGGCTTCGAGCATCGCCTTCAGTGTCGCCTGGTCCGGGTGCTTCCGGATCGATTCGGCAAGGTAGCGGTAGCTGGCCTCGTCGTGCGCGACCCACTTGCCGATCCTTGGCAGCACCTTGAAGGAGTGGAAGTCGTACAGCGGCGCCAGCCACGCCTGGTTGACCCTGGAAAATTCCAGGATCAGCACGCGCCCGCCCGGCTTCAGCACACGCTGCATTTCGCGCAGGGCCCGACCCTTGTCGGTGACGTTGCGCAGGCCGAACGCGATGGTCACCGCATCGAAAGCGTTATCCGGAAACGGCAGCGCCTCGGCGTTGGCCTGCGTCCAGTCAAGGCCCTCGAGCAGGCCGCGATCGAGCAGCCGGTCGCGGCCAACCTTCAGCATGTCGGCGTTGATGTCGGCCAGGGTCACCGTGCCGGCCGCACCCACGCGCGGCAGCACCAGCGCCGCGATGTCGCCGGTGCCACCCGCCAGATCGAGCACGCGGTCGCCGCGGCGTATGCCCGAGGTCGCGACGAAGTGCCGCTTCCACAGGCGGTGGATGCCGAAGGACATCAGATCGTTCATCACGTCGTAGTTGCGGGCGACCGACGAGAACACCTGGCCGACCAGGTGCTGCTTTTCAGCCACCGGAACGGTGCGGTAGCCGAAGTGGGTCGTGCCGGCGGAAGCGGGAGTTTCGTCCATGCGCCCATTGTAGGGTCGCGCGCGGTGGCTGCGTGTCGGTGTCAAGGCCGGCCAGCCGCGGGGTTACACTGTCAACGGCCAGAGGAAACCCTGTGCAGCGTTGCCTCGTCACCGGCGCCAACCGCGGGCTTGGGTTGGCCTTTACGACCGAGCTGCTGGAACGCGGCGCGCGGGTGCTGGCGTGCTGTCGCGACCCGCTCCACGCCGAGGTGCTGAGGGCGCTGGCAGCCGCGCATGGCGAGCGGCTGGCGATCCACGCGCTGGACGTGGCCGATGGCGCAGCGATCTCCGCGCTGCCGCCGGTCGCGGCGGCGCACCTGCAGCGTATCGACCTGCTGGTCAACAACGCCGGCGTGCTGGTGTCGGGCGAGCGCTTCGGCAACGTCAAGGCCGAAGCGCTGGCGATGAGTTTTGCGGTAAACGCGACCGCGCCGCTGTTGCTCACGCAGGCGTTGTGCCCGCTGCTGGCGCTGGGCAATCGGCCGCGCGTGCTGTGCGTCACCTCGCAGCTGGGCTCGATCGCGCAATCGACCAGTTTCCGCACCGTCAGCTACGCCATGAGCAAGGCCGCGCTCAACATGGCGGTGAAGCGGCTGGCGGCAGAACTCTCGCCGCGCGGGATCGTCGTGCTGGCGGTGCACCCGGGCTGGGTCAAGAGCGAGATGGGCGGCACCGGCGCGACGCTGGCAGTGGCCGCGTCCGCGCACGCGTTGCTCGGCCTGATCGAGCGCGCGACGGTTGCCGAGGGCGGCAGGTTTGTCGCCTACGATGGCGCCCAATTGCCGTGGTAGGGTCTCGCGCCATGAGCCGCGGATCGGCTACGCTGTTGGCATGAACGCACGACCCAAACCACTGGCGTTGCCCAACCGGCCAGCGGCGCAGCTGTATGCCGGCGATGCGTTGGACGTACTGCGCAGGATCGCCAACGCCAGCGTGGATCTCATCGTTACCTCGCCACCCTACGCCGACCAGCGCAAGCGCACCTATGGCGGCGTTGCCCCCGACCATTACGTTGCCTGGTTCTTGCCGATCGCGGCCGAGCTCAAGCGCGTGTTGAAGCCTGAAGGCAGCTTCGTCCTCAACATCAAGGAGCGGGTGGTCGATGGCGAGCGGCACACCTATGTACTGGAACTCATTTGCGCGTTGCGTGCGCAGGGGTGGCGGTGGACCGAGGAATACATTTGGCACAAGAAGAACTGCTATCCCGGCCGCTGGCCGAACCGCTTTCGCGATGCCTGGGAGCGTTGCCTGCATTTCACCTTGCACAAGCACTTCCGCATGTTTCAGGACGCCGTGCGGGTACCGACCGGCGACTGGGCACGCACGCGCCTGCGCAACCTGAGTGACACCGATCGCCAGCGGGACGAGTCACACGTGGGCTCGGGGTTCGGCAAGAAGATCGAGAACTGGGTCGGGCGCGACCTGGCTTATCCCACCAACGTATTGCACCTGGCCACCGAGTGCGGCAACCGCAACCACAGTGCGGCGTTTCCGCGGGCCCTGCCCGACTGGTTCATCCGGTTGTTCACCGAAGCGGGCGACGTGGTGTTGGACCCCTTCATGGGTTCCGGGACGACGGTGTTCTCCGCCCTGGAGCTGCAGCGTGCAGCGATAGGGATTGATCTCGATTCGGACTATGTTGCGCGCGTGCGCACGCAGCTGCGCGACCAAAGCAGGCCGCCGTATCTATCGGAAGAACCGGGGTCCTATGCCACTACCGGCGAATGATGAGATCGGGGGTTGGGTCGCGTCCCACATCGGCCAGTTTCATGCCAAGCGTCTTGAATGAGCCAATCCCTTTATATCGACATCGTCGAACCGCTGGGCACTGATGCGCGGCGGCACAACGAGGAATTCGCGCAGGCCTACGCGGCGGTGGTGAACCGCATGACCCGGACCGTGGTCGCGGACTTCCTCGATGGCAACGCAGCCATCGACTGGTCGCGTCTGCTCGCGTTCAATTCGGGGCGCCAGCCGCGCGCCGGTACCGCGCACCGTCGCGATGATGCGCGGATGCTCCACGTCATCCTGTAGCAACCCGAAATCCCGCCCAACCCCGGCAACGTAATTGGCCTGTGCGCAAACGCCGGCGCGTCGTTGCGCCCGGCAGCGCGTACCGCCGGGCGTGCATTCAACAAGCGCCGGGGTGTGGCACGACCGGGTGCCAGCCGTACGGATTGGGGCGTACGGTGAGCGGCTGATTGTACTGCTTGCCGTCCACCGTGAGCACCACGCGATAGCGTCCTGGCGGCATCCACGGCCCAAGCGGTCCACGCGGCGTACGGCACAGTACCGCGGGGCTTGCCCAATGGGCCGGACCGGACGGCGGCGTGCCGCGGAAGTTCCACACAAAACGATTGGCACCCGTTTGGGCGGGAAGGATGGCAGGCGGTGCGCGGTAGTACTTCGGAAAGTTGGCCGGCGGCATCGTCACTGGTTGGGCCGCGCTCGAATAACGGCGCACCAGTTCGCCGCTGGCGTCGTAGATCGCCAGGGTGACCGGTCCGTGCATGTCTTGCCCCAGCCAGTAATCGATGATGGCGCCGGTGGGCGGGTTGGCGGCGTGCGCAACTTCGGGCGGGCGCGCTTCACCGGGATAAATGCCCAGGCTGAACTCGACCGCGGGCTGCGGCCGGTACAGATGGACCGCGCTCTGGGCGGTCGCGGCGTCGGCCTGGCGCAACGGCGCGATGTCGTCAAGGATCCAGATGCCGCGCCCGTGGGTGGCGACAATCAGGTCGCCCGCGTGCACCCGCAGGTCGCGTATGGAGCTGGTCGGCAGGTTCAATTGCAGCGATTGCCAGGCATGGCCGTCGTTGAAGGAGACGAACACACCCTGCTCGGTGCCGGCGTACAGCAGCCCGCGGCGCGCGGGGTCGGGGCGGACGACGTGTACATAATCACCGTCGGGAATGCCGCTTGCCGCCCTGCGCCAGTGTTGGCCAAAATCGTGGGTAATGTAGATATAGGGCTTCAGGTCATCGACTTCGTGGCGATCGACGGCAACGTAAGCGGTACCCGCCTGCCGGGGGTCGGCGGCGATGGTGTCCATCCGGCTCCACGGACCCAATCCGGGGGGCGCAACCTTGCTCCAATGCTTGCCATCGTCGCGCGTGACCCACAGGCGGCCGTCATCGGTCCCCGCCCAGATGATGCCCGGCTGTACCGGCGACACCGCGAGCGCGTAGACAACCGAATAACCGCATTCGGCGGCGCTCTTGCGGGTGGGCATGCCCGGGCAGTGCGCGTTGGGGTTCCAGCCTGTGAGGACCGGGCTGATGGCGTGCCAGTGCTTGCCGGCATCCGTGGTCTCGAAGACTTTTCGGGTGCCGGCAAAGAGCGTGTCGGCGTTGAACGGCGACGGTGCCAGCGCAGTGTTCCATGGCGCCGAATAGCCGGCTGCCGTGGGCTTGGCACCGAACGGTACCGGCGGTTGCGGAGGGATCGGAGTGGTGACTTCGGTTTTCAGGTCATAGGTCGCCACCATGCCGCCCGCCGACGATCCGTAGATGATGTTCGGGTCGCCTTTTTTCGGGAAGATGTAGCCCGACTCGCCACCGCCCGCCACCGGCCGCCAGTCGTGGTTGGTGATGATGCCGCTGCGCCCGCGCGAGTGGATCATCAGGGCGCCGGAATCCTGTTGCGTGGCGTACACGTTGAACGGCACCGCATCGTCCGTGCTGATGTGATAGATCTGGGCGCTCGGCTGATTGAACCAGCCTGACCAGGTCGCGCCGTCGTCGAGGCTGACCGACCCGCCCTGATCGGCGGTGGCGACCAGGTGGTCGGGATCCTTGGGGTCGACCCACAAGCGCTGCAGGTCGTCGCCGTCCGGCGATCCCTTGAGCGCCGTGAAATGCTTGCCGCCGTCGGTTGAGCGATACAGCGTGGTGTTGGGGATGTACAGCACGTCGGGGTTGCCGGGATCGACCGCAATACGCCCGAAGTACCAGCCGCGCCCCAGCAAACGGGGCGTGCTGTTGACCAGCGCCCAGCTGGTGCCGCCGTCGTCGGAGCGATACAAGCCGCTGCCGGCGCCGCCGCTGTTGGCGCCGGCCGGGGTACCGGTGCTTACGATCGCGTAGATGCGCGCACCTGATTTTGCGTCCGCCGCCGCGATGCCGACGCGGCCCATGTCCGGCGGCAACCCGTGCATTGCGAGCTTCTGCCAGGTCTTGCCGCCGTCACCGGAGTGGTAGAGCGCAGCGCCGGGACAGTGCAGCGGCGCGTACTGGAACCACGGCGGGCGGTTCATGTTCCAGGTGCTGGCGTAAACGCTCTGCGGGCGCGCAGGATCGCGGGCCAGATCGATGGCGCCGGTGTGGTCGTTGACGTACAGGGTTTTCTTCCAGTGCTGGCCGCCATCGGTGCTGAGAAACACCCCGCGTTGGACGTTGGTTCCCCAGGCGTGTCCCAGTGCGGCCACCAGGACATCGTTCGGATCGGCAGGGCTTACGAGGATGCGCCCGATGTGGCGCGCATCGTCCAGGCCCACGTGTTGCCAGGTTTTACCGGCATCGTGAGACCGGTAGACACCGTCGCCGTAGGTGGCGTCCGTGCGGATGGTGTTTTCGCCGCTGCCGACGTAAATGATGTTCGGATTGGAGCGCGCGATGGCAATCGCGCCGATCGAAGAGACCGGTTCGTGCTGGAACAACAACTGCCACGTGGTGCCGGCGTCGATCGTCTTGAAGACGCCGCCGTCGACCGTACCAATGTACGCGACGGCGGGCTTGCCTGGGACCCCCGCGACCGCATCCGTACGACCACCCCGATAGGGGCCGATAAAACGCCAGTGCAGGGACGCGAACAAGGAAGGCGGCATGACTGCCGCCGGCGCGGACGGGGTCGGCGCAGCACCTGATACCCCACCCGCAAGACCGGCAGCAAGTGCGAGGCAGGCAACGCACAAGGTTTGCAACATGGTTTGCGGTTCCCTCAAGACCGGCACATCGGCACGGTTTGCATTTCATTACCGGCTGGCAGGCGCCTGCTCAGGCGCAGGTTGCGTTAGGCCTCTTGTTTCCCGAGCCACGCGAGTGCCGAACAGGACGGTAGTACGTTGGACACGCCCAGGCAATTGTCGGCCAACTGTGGCTGGTCGACCTCTGCAAATGCGCACCACAAAGCGGCCAGGCGAGTGTTTTCGGCACCCGAGGTGACGCTGAGCAGGCGGTTCATCGCGTCATGGCCCATCAACTCGGACTGCGTACCGTTCAACCCGTTGGTGACCTGGGTGATCCGGTTGTCCCCATCGTAGGCGAAGGCCAAACTTTCGACACCCGGCCCCGTGATCGAAGCGGGGCGCAGGACGCTGTCATGGACGGTCGTGTCACGCAGACCGTTGTACCCCGCCCAGCCGCGCATCGCCAAGTCCACAGAAATTAATTACCTCCGTCCCCTTTTTCGCTTTTTCGGTTCCATCCGGGGCGCCACCCGCGCGCCGGTACCGCGCGCCGTCCGCGATAATGCGCGGATGCTCCACGTCATCCTGTATCAACCCGAGATTCCGCCCAACACCGGCAACGTGATCCGCCTGTGCGCAAACGCCGGGGCGTCGTTGCACCTCATTCGTCCGCTCGGTTTCACGCTGGACCACGCCAAGCTCCGCCGCGCGGGGCTCGACTACCACGAGTTCGTGAGCGTGCAGGTGCACGACGACCTGCCCGCGTGCCTCGTGCTGTTGCGCCAGCCGCGCGTGTTTGCGTTCACGGGCTCGGCCGCCCGGCGCTATACCGATGCCCGCTTTGCCGATGACGATGCGCTGTTGTTTGGCCGCGAGACCAGTGGCCTGCCGGCGGCGGTGCTGCGGTCGCTGCCGCCCGGCCACTGCTTGCGGCTGCCGATGCAGCCTGACAACCGCAGTCTCAACCTCTCGAACTCGGTCGCCATCGCGGTGTACGAGGCGTGGCGGCAGATGGGGTTCCCGGGGGCCGTGTGAGCGTAGGCGGCTCCACGACCCGAGCGCGGTGAACAGCCTGGCGCGGCAGGGCGCGGCACGCACGGCCGCACTCGGGCCGGTGGGCGCACCTACAATAACCCCATGTCCGATCGCGAACCGAATGCCTGGATTCCCCATCCGCTGCGCCGGCTGGGTGGCCTGGCCCTGACCCTTGGCCTCAATCGCCTGCTGGCGCTCGACCCCGATGCCGAAACCGCGGTGACCAGGCTCGAAGGCCGGCGCCTTGGCGTCCACCTTGCGGGCCCCGAGATCGCGTTTTCGATCGCGGCGCGCCACGGCACGCTGCAGATCGAACCGCCACCGGGCGCACGCGACGATGGCGTCAACGATTTTGAAGTCAACGCCACACCCGGCGCGTTGCTGGCGATGGTGTTGGGGCGCGCAGACGGCGCCGCGCATCCGGCCGGCAAGGTCGAGATTGCGGGCGATGCCGAGCTCGCGCATCGGGTGCAGCAGCTGGCCCGCGACTACAAGCCGGATTTCGAGGCAGCCTTCGCGGCGGTGTTTGGCGACATCGCCGGCACCGCGATCGCGCGCGCGTTGCACGATGCCGCGCGGTGGACCGGCGAAAGTGCGCGGCATTTGCGTGATGACACGGTTGACTGGCTGCGCGACGAGGCGCGCCTTACCGTGCCGCAGGCCGAAATGAACATGTTTCTGGATGGCGTCGACGGTTTGCGCGAGCGTACCGAGCGGCTGGCGGCGCGCCTTGCGCGCCTCGGGGATCCCAGGCCATGACGCCGCTGCGCCTGGTGCCGCGTGTATTCCACGTCGCTGCGGTGCTGGTGCGGTATCGCATCGATGATGTGATCGACGAGACGCATGCGATACGCCCACTGCGCTGGTTGCATGCATTGCTGCCGCGGCCGCGCAAGAAGATTGCCGCGTTGCCGCGCGGCGCGCGCCTGCGCCTCGCGCTGACCGAGCTGGGGCCGATCTGGGTCAAGGCGGGACAAGTCCTGTCGACCCGGCGCGACCTGATTCCGGCCGACGTGGCCGACGAGCTGGCGACGTTGCAGGATCAGGTGCCGCCGTTTCCGGGCGCGGAAGCCCGCGCGATCGTCGAGGCGTCGCTCGGCAAGCCGGTTGCCGAGCTGTACGCGAGCTTCGATGAAACCCCGCTGGCGTCGGCGTCGATCGCGCAGGTGCATGCGGCGCGAATGCCCGACGGGCGCGAGGTGGTGGTCAAGGTGCTGCGGCCGAACGTCAGCAGGAACATCCGCTACAACCTCGAGTTGCTGGAGGCGCTGGCGGCACTGGTCGAGCGCTGGCATCCGCAGGCCGACAAGCTGCGTCCGCGCGACCTTTTCAACGAGGTCGCCAAGACCCTCAACAACGAGCTGAACCTGCAGACCGAAGGCGCCAACGCCAGCCTGCTGCGGCGCAACTTCGAGCATTCCAACGACTTGTACGTACCCAGGATTTTCTGGACGCACACCTGCGAAAAAGTGCTGACGATGGAGCGTGTACACGGCATTCCGGCCGATGACATTGCGGCCATCGATGCCGCCGGCATCGACCGCCGAGCGCTGGCCGAAAAGGGCGTCAGGCTGTTTTACGAACAGGTATTCCGCGACAACTTTTTCCACGCCGACGCGCACCCCGGCAACATCTGGGTCGATCCGACGCGCACCCGCGATCCGCGCTTCATCGCGCTGGATTTCGGCATCATGGGTTCGCTGCCGGACGAGGACCAGTATTGGCTGGCGGAAAACTTCATCGCGATGTTCGAGCGCAACTACCGGCGCATCGCCGAGTTGCACCTGGCGGCCGGCTGGATGCCGCGGCACATCCGGGTGGACGAACTCGAGGCCGCGGTACGCACCGTGTGCGAACCGTATTTCACGCGTCCGCTGGCGGAAATTTCGCTCGCCGAGGTGATCGTCAAGCTGTTCAGCACCGCGCGCCGGTTCGAGCTGACGTTGCAGCCGCAGCTGATCCTGTTGCAGAAGACCCTGCTCAACGTTGAAGGCCTGGGCCGCCAGCTCGACCCCAATATCGACATCTGGTCGGTCGCGCAGCCCGTGCTCAAGCGCATCATTGCCGACCGCTACAGCGCGCGCCACGCGCTGGGAGAAATCAGGAAACGCCTCCCCGAATGGCTGCGCATCGCTCCGCTCATTCCCGAAAAGGTCCACGCGGTGCTCGACAAGCTGGCGGAAGGCAATGGGCCGCTGCAATTTGGCGAGCGCGAACTTGAGCACCTGCGCGTCCTGCAGCGCGAAATCCAGCGGCGCATCCTCGTGGCCGCGTTCGGCGGAGCGCTCCTGATCGGCGCGGCGCTGGTCTACGCACTGGGGCCGCGGCACCAGGTCTGGCTGCCGCTCGTGCTGCTGGCCGTCGGCGTCGGGAGCTTCGCCGCCGCCTGGCCGCACAAGCACGCCAAGCTGTGACGTTCTTCCCCTTCGCGGGCGAAGGGGGATCGAGGGGGTGGCTTCTTGGCCTCGCGGCAGCATCCCCCCGCGCGCGTTGCGCGCGACCCCCTTCCTGCGGAAGGGGGCAACACACGGCTAACCCGCGTTGGCACGCCCCTGATTTGCCACGGCCGCGGTCTTGGCGGCGATCGCGGCGGCATCGCCGAGGTAGAAGTGTTCGACCGGCAAAAGGTCATCGTTGAAGCGGTACACCAGCGGCACGCCGTTCGGGACGTTGACGCTGGTGATGTCGGCGTCGGAGATGCCGTCGAGGTACTTGATCAGCGCGCGCATGGAGTTGCCGTGCGCGGCGACGAGCACCCGCTGGCCGCCCTGGATGGCAGGCGCCAGCACCTCGTGCCAGTACGGCATGACCCGCGCGACGGTGTCCTTGAGGCACTCGGTCAACGGAATCTGGCCGGGTTCGAGCCCGGCGTAACGGGGATCGTCCGCGCAGAAGTTGTCCGCGGGCGCGAGGGCCGGCGGGCGCACGTCGTAGCTGCGGCGCCAGATGTGGACCTGCGCGTCGCCGTGCCGGGCGGCCACTTCCGCCTTGTTCTGGCCGGTGAGCTGGCCGTAGTGGCGTTCGTTCAGGCGCCAGTCGTTGCGCACCGGCAGCCACGCAAGGTCCATCGCGTCCAGTGCGCCCCACAGGGTGTGGATTGCGCGTTTCAGCACCGAAGTGTGGGCAGCGTCGAAGCTGTAGCCCTCGCGGCGCAGCAGTTCACCGGCTTCGCGCGCCTCGCGCCGGCCTTGCTCGGACAGGTCGATGTCGGCCCAGCCGGTGAAGCGGCCTTCCTGATTCCACAGCGACTGGCCGTGGCGGAGCATGACAAGCGTGTGCATGGCGGTGCCCAACGGGATGATCGCGCCATCTTAACAAGGGGTTGCCGCAAGGCCAGCCGGCCGGCCCTGGCCCGCGGCCACAGCGCTCCCCGGGTTGTGCCGTAGCCTTGGCCGTCGGCCGGAAGTCAGGGTGCCCACAGGCCTATTGGCAACGGCGCGCGGGTCAGGCACGATCGGCTCAAACCAGGCGCCCTGCGCAGGAGTAGCCCATGCAATCGGCACGTTTCCAGATGGTCGCGATCGCCTTGCTGGCATTGCCGTTCATGCTCGGCGGCTGTGTCGGCGGGGTCAACGGTTCGGTGGACGTCGCCGCCGGCGCCAGCGTGTCCAACGCCACCACCGTCAATGGCGCGGTGCGCCTCGGGGCCAACGCCAAGGCCGGCAAGGCTTCCACCGTCAACGGCTCGATCACGCTTGCCGCGGGCGCGAAGGCGGGTGGCGCCAGTACGGTGAATGGTCACATCACCCTTGGTGAGCACGCGACGGTGGGCAGCATCAGCACGGTCAACGGCGGGGTGACGCTTGGCCCTGGCGCCACGGTCACGGGCGACGTGACGGCGGTCAATGGGGCCTTTGACCTTGCGGCTGGCGCGGCGGTGGATGGCGCACTCACCAACGTCAACAGCCCCATCACGATCGCGGGTGCGCACGTTGGCCGCGGCATCGCCACCGTCAACGGCGACATCGACATCAGCGGCAACGCGGTGATCGATGGCGGCATCAGGGTGAAAAAGCCCGGTGACCAGTCCTTCGGCATCCGTTTTGGCAGCGACAACGAGCCGCGCATCGTTATCGGCGCGGGCGCGACCGTGAACGGACCGTTGGTGTTTGAGCGCAAGGTGAAGCTTTACATCAGTGACGCCGCGCATGTGGCCGGACCCATCACGGGGGCGACCCCGGTGAAGTTCAGCGGCGCGACGCCACCACCGGCCTCGTAAGCGGCGGCGCGGATGGTCAGGCGGCCGGCGGTTCCCACTGGGGAACCTCCGGGTCGTGCGCGTGGATGCGTTTGTAGCGGCCCGAAAAAAAGATCAGTGGCTGCGCCTCCGGGCCGTGCGTCAGGTGTTCGATCTCGGCGATGAACAGCAAGTGGTCGCCGGCCGGATGGATGTCGGTGACGCGGGCGATGATCTGGGCCAGGCTGCCGGCCAGCAGCGGGGTGCCGGCGTGCATCAGAAACGGTATGCCCGCGTCTGCCGGTGGATAGTGCGCGAAATGCGGCCCGAGTTTCCGCTGTTGCTCGGAAAGAATGTTGATGCCACAGCGGCTGCCGACGCGGACGTGCTTGACGAAGCTCGAACGCTTGCGGATGGACACCAGCACCAGCGGGGGCTCCAGCGAGACGGACAGGAACGCGTTGGCGGTCATGCCCGCAGGCTTGCCTTCGCGCATGTAGGTCACCACGGTCACGCCGGTCGCAAAGCGGCCCATCACGCGGCGAAACAGCCTGGGGTCGATGCGGTGGCGCGGGGCGGCGGCGGGTGGCATGTACGGGTCGTGGAACCGGGAAGCGCAAGGATAACCACGATCCACGGGGTGCGCCGCGTGCCGGTTGCCGATTATGCTGGTGCGTTGCCGACACCCACGGACAGCAAGCGATGACTCGACGCAGCATTCTCGTTACCGGCGGCGCCGGCTACATCGGCAGCCATGTGTTGCTGCAGCTCGTGGCCGCGGGCGAGCGCGTGGTGGTGCTGGATGACCTGTCGACCGGATTCGCCGACGCGGTCCTGGGCGCGGAACTCAGCGTCGGCAACGTGGCCGACCAGGCACTGGTGGCGCGCCTGTTGCGTGGGCACGAGGTCGACACGGTGCTGCACTTTGCGGCGCGCACGATCGTACCGGAATCGGTCGCCGATCCCCTGCGCTATTACGCCAACAACACCTGCGCCACGCGCAACCTGCTGGAATGTTGTCGTGATGCCGGAGTCGCGCAGATCGTGTTCTCTTCCAGCGCCGCGGTGTATGGCACGCCGCCGGGTGGCATTGCGCGCGAAGACACGCCGGCCGCGCCGATCAATCCGTATGGGTCGTCCAAGCTCATGAGTGAGTGGATGCTGCGCGATCTGGCCGCGGCGGGCGGCCCGCGCTACGTCGCGTTGCGCTACTTCAACGTCGCCGGCTGCGACCCCGCGGGGCGCATTGGCCAGTCGACCGCGCACGCGACGCTGCTGTTCAAGGTGGCCTGCGAAGCGGCGCTCGGCAAGCGCGGTGCGCTGTCCATCTTCGGCACCGACTATCCGACGCCGGATGGCACCGGCGTGCGCGACTACATCCACGTGGATGACCTTGCGCGCGCGCACCTGGACGCCTTGCGCTATCTGCGGGCGGGTGGCGCGTCCACCACGCTCAACTGCGGTTACGGCCACGGTTACTCGGTGCGCGAGGTGCTGGCGGCGGTCGGCCGCGCGCACGGCGCGCCGGTGCGATGCGTCGAGTGCCCGCGCCGCGCCGGCGATCCGGCGTCGCTGGTGGCCGAGTCCGCGCAAATCCGCACGACGCTCGGCTGGCGGCCGCGCCACGATGATCTCGATTTCATCGCGCGCACGGCGCTCGCGTGGGAGAAAAAACTTTCCGGTTGAGCCCATCCCCCCGCCGCTGCGCGGCAACCCCCTTCGTAAACGAAGGGGGTGGGCGGGCCGGTCTTTGCGCTTCGGTGCGAAGGGCGGAGCGAATGCGAACGCGCGCGAAGCGCGGCGAGGGGGATGCGGCCCGCTCAGGCGCCGTAGTAGGCGCGATACCACTCGACGAACCGGCGGATGCCCGTTTCGACCGTCGTGTCCGGGCGGTAGCCCGTATCGTGCGTGAGTTCGGTGACGTCGGCCGCGGTGTCGGGTACGTCGCCCGGCTGCAGCGGCAGCAGGTTTTGCTGCGCCTTGCGCCCGAGGCAGGCTTCCAGCACCTCGATATAGTGGCTGAGTGCGACCGGGTGGCTGTTGCCGATGTTGTACACGCGATACGGCGCGGAAGACGTGGCCGAATCCGGGTGCAGCGGATCGTAGGCGGGGTCGGGCGCGGGCACGCGGTCGAGCGTGCGGATCACGCCCTCGACGATGTCGTCGATGTAGGTGAAGTCGCGGCTGTGGTGGCCGTGGTTGAAGACATCGATCGGCTCGCCGGCGAGGATTTTCTTGGTGAACAGGAACAGCGCCATGTCCGGCCGCCCCCATGGCCCGTACACGGTGAAAAACCGCAGGCCGGTGGTTGGCAAGCCGTATAGATGACTGTAGGTGTGGGCCATCAGTTCGTTGGCCTTCTTGGTCGCGGCGTACAGGCTGACCGGGTGGTCAACCGGGTCCTTCACCGAGAACGGCAGCTTGCGGTTGGCGCCGTAGACCGAGCTCGAGGACGCATACACCAGGTGCCCGACACGGCCGTGGCGGCAGCATTCCAGCACATTGATGAAACCGACGAGGTTGGATTGGACGTACGCGTACGGATTCTCGATCGAGTAGCGCACGCCCGCCTGCGCGGCGAGGTTGACCACGCGCTCGGGGCGAAACACCTTGCAGGCGTGTTCCAGCGCCGGCCGGTCGGCGATGTCGAGCTTGGCGAACCTGAATGCCGGGTGCGGCGTCAGCCGGTCCAGGCGCGCCTGCTTCAGGCTGACGTCGTAGTAATCGTTGAGGTTGTCAACGCCGAGGACGGTATCCCCGCGCGCCAGCAGGCGCAGGCCGAGGGACGCTCCGATGAAGCCGGCGGCGCCGGTGATGAGAATGCGCATGGCGATACCTTACAGCCGGTCGTCCACCGCAGCGCGCGGCAGCACGTCCTTGACGTCAAACAGCACGCAGCCGGGCTTGCCGAGAGCGCGGATCGCCGCGCTCCCCATGTCGATGAACTGGTGGTGGGCGACCGCGAGCACCATCGCGTCGTAGGTGTCGGGACGCAACGCCGTCACGAGATCGACCGCGTACTCGCGCCGCGCCGCTGCCGCGTCGACCCACGGGTCATACACGTCCACTTCGGCATGGCAGCTCTTGAATTCATCGATGATGTCGATGACGCGGGTATTCCGCAGATCCGGGCAGTTTTCCTTGAACGCGAGCCCCAGCACCAGCACCCGGGCGCCGGCAACGTGGATGCGCCGCTGCAGCATCAGGCGGATCACGCGCTCGGCGACATGCCGGCCCATGCCATCGTTGATGCGGCGCCCCGAGAGGATCACTTCCGGGTGGTAGCCGATTTCCTGCGCCTTGTGGGTGAGGTAGTACGGATCGACGCCGATGCAGTGGCCACCCACGAGGCCCGGCCGGAACGGCAGGAAATTCCACTTGGTGCCGGCGGCTTCCAGCACGTCCATGGTGTCGATGCCGAGCTTGTGGAAGATCAACGCCAGCTCGTTGATCAGCGCGATGTTGAGGTCGCGCTGGGTGTTTTCGATCACCTTTGCCGCTTCCGCGACCTTGATGCTGGGCGCCCTGTGGGTGCCCGCCGTGACCACGCGCCGGTACAGCGCATCGACGAAATCGGCGGCTTCCGGCGTCGAGCCGGAGGTGACCTTCTTGATGGTTTCCAGCCGGTGCTGCTTGTCGCCGGGGTTGATCCGCTCGGGGCTGTAGCCGGCGAAAAAGTCGACGTTGAATTTCAGGCCCGACTCGCGCTCGATGATCGGTACGCACACCTCTTCGGTTGCGCCCGGGTACACCGTCGATTCGTAGATGACGATGCCGCCACGGCGGATGGCGCGTCCGACGCTGTGGCTGGCCGCTTCCAGCGGCCCAAGATCCGGGCGCTTGGCGCGATCGATCGGGGTTGGCACCGCGACGATAAAGACGTTGCGGCCCACGAGTTCGGCGGGCTCGTGGCTGCAGTGGAGGTAAACCGCCGCACGCAGGTCCTCGGGCGACGCTTCCAGCGTGTGGTCGCGGAAGTGCTGCAGTTCGTCCACGCGCGTGGCGCTGGCATCGAAGCCGAGCGTCGGCAGCTGGCGCCCAAAACCGACCGCCAGGGGCAGTCCGACATAGCCGAGGCCGATCACGGCGAGCTGGAGGGCGTCGGGGTTGGGCAGGCTGGCGATCATGCGGGGGTTCCTTGCCGGGGCGCGCGTCGCGCAGGGCCCAAAGCGGCCTATGCTGGCACGCGGCGGGAAAAATTCAAGGCGCCGAGGGCAATGCCGATCAGGGCGATGCCAAACCACTCGAAGGCGGATGGCCGTTCGGCCAAGAGGGCCCACGCGAAGAGGACGCCGGCCACCGGTACCGCGAGGCTGGTCAGCCCCGCGACGTTAGCCGACAACCGCTGCACCACCACGGCCCACAACACCCAGCACACGCCGGAGGAAAGCAAGCCGTTGTAAAGGAGCGCGGCGATGTAGGTTGCCGTCCAGTCAACCGTGCGCTCGTGGGCGCCGAGTGCCAGCACCACGAGGCCCACGGTACCAATCAGCATCTGCCACGCGGTCAGTTGCAACGGGGTCACGTCCGGATGCCGCTCGAACACGCGCTTGGACAGGACCGTTGCGATGGCCCAGGCAAGGCCCGCGGCGAGCGCCAGCGCGATGCTTTCCGGCGCGCCCAGCGGCTTCCAGGGTTGCACCACGCTGATGAAGCCAGCGGCCGCGATCGCGATGCAGAGCCAGCGCACGAGGCCGGGCTTTTCGTGCAGCCACCACCACGCCAGCGGTACCACCCAGAACGGCATCGTGTAGGCCAGCAGCGCGGTCTTGCCGGCGCCGCCCGACATCAGCGCCCACTGTGCGAGCGCCTGGAACGCGCAGGTCTGTGCCAGGCCGATCACGATCGTCGGCAGCCACGGCGACGGCTGCAGTTTCTCGCGCCGGAGCAACAGCAGCGCGAACAGCACCACGGTGCCGAGCACGTAGCGCTGCGCACTGAAGGTGAACGGCCCGCTGAAACGGGTCGCGATCTTCATCACCGACCAGTTGAGGCTCCAGACGACGGTGAGGATCGCCAGCCCGATCCAGGCGATGCGGGTGGAACGTGGGGTGGTCATGGTGGGTTGGGTGCCGCAGGCCTTGGCGCTGCGCGCTGGTGTGCAGTCGGGTTGCGCGTGCCGTATCCTAGTGCGCACCGGCGCCTGGCGCATACGCGCGGCGCGGAACGGCAGCACCCGGCCGGGGAGGGACGCATGCAACAGCGAACCGTGGTTGTCGTGTTGGCGGCAGGCCTTGGCCTTGCGGCTCTGGCCGGCGGCGGTGCATGGGCGGCTGGCGCGACCGGCAACCTCATGCAGTGGACCATGCAAACGACCGAGCACATGCAGGGCGCGCCGTCGCTGGCGCCGCGTACCGTGCAACGGAAACTGTGTGCGCCGGTGGCGGGCCAGTTCAGCAAGGCGCAAATGGAGCGCGCCCTGCAACGGGCCAACGCCCGGTGCCGGATCGAAAACTACCGGCAGCAGGGCAAGACCGTCACCTTCGACCAGACCTGTACCGTCGGCGGGCAAACCCTGACCAGCCATGGCGTGTTCCACGAGGGTCCGGGGGTCGATTTCACCGGCAGTACGCATTCGGCGCTGCACATCGCGGGCCGGGCGATGACGGTTGACGTTGAGTACGCGGGCAAGAAGGTTGGCAGCTGCGACTACCGGCCGAAGGCGGCCGGCTGATCAGCGCCGCGGTTTGCGCTCGGCCCATTGGACCACTTCAAAGGGCGTTTCGCGGCCGCCGTAGCGCGGCAAAAAACCTTCCGGCGGGCCCCACGCGTGCACTGTCACCACTTCAAAGGTGGCCGGGATGCGGCCGTTCTGACGCTGCGCCTCGTAGGCGGCCAGCATGGCGTTGAAACGGGCCTTGCCGGTGAGCCCCGTGGCGCGTTCCTGCTCGGCGTTGGTGGCGCCAAGGCCCTTCAGTTCGGCCAGCATGGCGCGCACGTCGGTGTAGTCGAGCGTGATGTGGTCGGCGTCCAGCACCGGATCCTTCAAGCCTGCGGCGAGCGCCGCGTCACCGATGTCGTGCAGGTCGATGAACTGGTTGACGTGCGGCCGCTCCGGGTCGGCCGCGGCCCACGCGGCGCGGAGCTCCTTCAGCGTGTCGGGGGCAAGGCTCGATGCCACCATGAAGCCGCCAGGCTTCAGCACGCGGTTGAGTTCGCGCAGGAATTTCCGCGGTGACTCGTACCACTGCATGCAGAGGTTGGAGTACACCACGTCCATGCTGCGGTCGGGAAACGGCAGCGCCGCGGCGTCCGCGCACACCCGCGCGAGCGGATGCCGCCAGCCGCTGTGGCGGCGCACGGCGCGCAGCATCGCGGGCGCGGCGTCGAGCGCGATGACTTCGGCGTCGCGCCAGCGTTGCTTCAGGCGCGCGCTGCCGCGGCCGGTCGCGCAGCCCACGTCCAGCACGCGCGCCGGCTTGGCGGCGTAGTAGTCGAGGCTGTCAAACAGGCGCGCCGCGACTTCACGCTGCAGCGCGTCGTGTTGTTCGTAGGAACCCGCCGCACGCGCGAACGCACGGCGTATCTGGCGGTGGTCGAAGTGGAGTTTGGGTGCCGTCATGCGGGTTTGAGCGCCAACAGGGGGTTCAAGGCTGCGACCACCGCATCGGTGTGGCCGATGAAGGGCGCGTGGCCGCCGCCGGCAACGCAGGTGAAGGTGCCGCCGCACTGCGTCGCGCTCCATTGCATGGCTTGCCAGGGAATCAGGCGGTCACGGCGGCCGGCGATCCAGGTACTGGGCGGGGCCAGCGAGGCCAGGCGTGGCCGGAGGTCGCTGCGTTCAAGCACGGCCAGCCCTTCCACCAGCGCGCGCACCGCAGGCCGATGGCGGTCGAAGGTATCGATGCGCAACTGGCGCAGGTCCGCCTGTGCCGAATCGCTGCCAAGCGCTTCCAGCGCAAGGAAACGCTCGAGCGTCGCGTCGTAGTCGGTGGCAAGCGCGTGCTCGAAGTCCTGCAGGATCTCGGGCGAAGCCGCGTAGCGCCAGTCGCTGCTGCGCACGAAGCGCGGCGAGGCGCACACCAGGGCCAGTCCGCGCACCTGCTGCGGGAAATCCAGCGCGGCTTCCAGTGCATACAGACCGCCGAGCGACCAGCCGAGCCACAGGGCCGGCGGCACCCGCGCGGCGATCGCCGCAGCGCAGGCGGCCGGTTGCAGCGATACATTGCAGTCGCGCGAGCGCCCGTGCCCCGGCAGGTCGACCACGTGCAGCGTGCAGCGCCCGGCCAGCGCCGCAACCAGCGGCGCGAACACACCGCCGTGCATGGCCCAGCCATGCAGCAGCACGAGGTGGGTGTCACCGTGGCCTTCGGTGTGGATGAAAAGTTCGGGCATGGAACGGCGATTTTACGCGGGTGTTCACCCCCGTCCGCAGGAACGGGGTCGGCGCGTTGGCGCCGGGGAGATGCCGCCGCGCAGCGCAGTACAAAGCCATCCCCCTCAATCCCCTTCGTGCCGAAGGGGGGAAGCCGGGCGGGCGGGTGCCGTCGCCCAACGGAGCCGCTGCGCGTTTACAGTGGACGGGGAGCCTCACGGCCAAGGGAATGACTGCCAACTTGAAAATTGCATCCGCGGTTGACGGCGTGATGGGTGCGCTGCTGCCCTCGCACTGCCTCTTGTGTGGCGCGCGTGGCCAGGGCGCGTTGAGCCTGTGCGCGGACTGCGCCGGTGACCTGCCGGTGAACGCCGTGTGCTGCCCGCGCTGTGCGCTGCCGCTCGCGGCGCCGGCGCCGTTGTGCGGGCGTTGCGTGAGGCGTCTGCCGCCATGGGATGCGGCGTGGGCACCGTTCCGCTATGAGTGGCCGCTGGCGCAACTGGAGGCGCGCTTCAAGTTCGCCGCCGACCTTGCCGCCGGGCATACGCTTGCCGCCGCGTGGATGGTATCCCCGCAGCCGGCCGAACTGCCGCAGGCGATCGTGCCGGTGCCGTTGCACCGCGCGCGCCTGCGCCGGCGCGGCTACAACCAGGCGCTCGAACTTGCGCGGCCCTTGGCCCGGCATTTCGGGGTGCCGCTGTTGCGGGATGTGCTGCGGCGTCCGCGGGCGACGGCCGCGCAGACCGAGCTTGACGCGGTGGCGCGGCGGCGCAACGTACGCGGTGCGTTCGTGCTGGCTGGCAACGCATCCTTGCCCGATCACGTCGCGGTGTTGGACGACGTGTTCACGACCGGCGCGACGCTGGGTGAGTGCGTGCGCGTGCTCAAGCGCGCGGGCGTCGCGCGGGTGGACGTGTGGGCGCTGGCCCGCGCGGCGCGGCGCTGAGGGCGCTCTTGCCGATTCCCAGGGCGGATCCGTGCGCTCGAGCCTACGAGTCCTCTGGTTTTGATCAGCGTCCCGGAATCGCGATGCGATATCCGGGATCGGTTGGTGGTGCAGACGCGCCTGCAACCGGGTAACACCGCAAACCGATGGACTCGCGCCATCCCTGGCGCTTGCGCTGCGCGCTGCCTGCGGCCTTCGCGTTGGAAGTCCCGCCAACGCAGTCGGGTTCCACTGCGATAAAACCGCGGTGGCCCCAGAATGACCAGCAAAATCAGGGCATCCCCATGCCGCAAAGCGGCCAGGATCGCGCGACGCTGGCGGGGGCGAAAGGGCCGCACCGGGCCGCGTCAAAACCGCTGCCGGTAGCTCGCCCACCAGAACCGGCCGGGTACGTCCGAGCCTGCGGCACGATCAAAAGCGTTCGGCAGCACGGCATGTGTCAGCATGGCCTTGTCCCGCACGATCGCTGTCCTTCGGGTACAGGATTTGGATGGGGCCAAACCTTGGGGTTTCATCGCCACAGGTTTTGGGCTTTGCCTGCATCAGGGCCGCCCGGGACACGGACGCAGGACCGCGCCCGTCGGGCTGACTCAAACCCAAAGACGCTGCAGCTGCCTGGCGCAGCCGCAGCGTCCATGTCGAGGAACGCGTCGTTGGAGCGACGCACGGTGTCACCTGATGGGAACGAGCATCACCGGGTGTTCATCACCGTTGGGCGCCAGCGCGCGTGCCCCGATCACGCCAGCGTCGGTGATGTAGCCGCCCGCGATGATCTCGTAACCCGCGTTGGGGTCGATCAGGGTGTTGAGGTCCACGATCGGACCACCGCGATCGGATATCCAGCCGCGCAGGCTGTCGCCATCTTTGGTAAAGGTTTCACCCACGATCTGTCCGCGGTTGTTGATGCCGTTGGCATCACTGTAGGCGTCACCAAAGGTACCGAGGTTCTTCATCACGCCCTTGTACCAGTAGAACGCGCGCCCCTTGTTGTACGCAGGTGCCTGCCCAGCCGACAACATGGTGGAATAGCCGATCACCTCGCCGCGGTCGTTGCTTGCGTTGGCGTGGGCGTAGGGTCCGCCCAGAGTGCCGAGGTCGCGCATTCCGCCCTTCGCCGTCCACAGGAACGGATGCAGGGTGCTGTTGTCAACCAGGGTGGAATAACCGACCACTTCGCCGCGGTTGTTGATGGCGGACGCCATCGCGCACGCGCCGCCGAGGGTGCCAAGGTCGCGCATCTTGCGGTCCCACACGCTCCACACGAACGGGCGCACATCGGGCACCCCGAATTCATTGGCGTGGTAGCTGGTGTAGGACCAACCTGCGACCTGACCGAGCTCGTTGATGTCCAGAGCGGTGCTGTCGGGGCCACCCAGTGTGCCCAGATCGAATTTCGCGCTGCCCCACCACAACGTGGCGTGGGTTGCCGTGGTGCCCGGAAAGAAGAACGTGTTTTCGGCAAACGTGCCCCAGTTCGATCCCGAGCCGCTGATCGGGCTCCACCGGCACCCAGCCATCGGTGCGTCCGCGAAGGGGTCGGATTTCGCTGTCAGTGCGCCACCGACCGCCTGGCCAAGCAGATTAGCGTTCGTGGCTATGCTCTGACTGCCGCCGAGGGTACCGAGATCCCTGATCTTTCGGTTCACCCATAACACGGCGCGTGTCTCCGGAAATCCGGTGGCCGGATCGATCCTGCCGTTTTCCGATTGCCCGGTCACGAGCCCGGGTTCGTTGATGCCGGTTGCCGAACTGCTGACGCCTTGGGCCAGTGCGCCGAGATCCCAAGTCTTGCCGTGCGAGTACAGGAACGCGTGGTCGACGTTACCGGAGTAGAAGCAGCCCTCCCAGGTCTCGAAGTCGCAGAACGGATCCGATTCTGCCGTGCTCATGAAGCCCACGGCCATCCCGCGCCGATTGATGGAGCGGCCCTGGAGTATCCCGAGGTCGCCGCCGAGCGAGCCCAGGTCCACCACACGGTAGCGTGGCTGGCTTTGCGACTGACCCCTTGCGGCCGGTGCAGGCGCGGCCGCTGCCGTCAGCCCGAGAGGTATGCACAACAGTGCCGCCAGTGCGGCTGGCAGGAGTTTTGGGCGAAGCATGATGGTCTCCCTTCGTTGGAATGGTGGAGACAGGTCATCCTGCCTCCTGTTTCCCCATTCCGGATCGCGGCCGCGTGATTACACGGCCACGCTGGTATCCAGCTGCATTCGCCGCCGATGGGCTTGCAACCCCATGGTCGGAAAGGGTCTGCCGCATCCCGCCCGCGCCGTCGGCTGGAGCACGGCGCAGCGCAATCTGCAATGCTCACCGATGGTCTTCCGGCACAGGTGCCGACGGGATGCGCTACCGCGCGGTCGACCTTGGGCGAATAAAGCGACCGGCAAGCGAACCGCGGTATCAAAACCGCTGCCGGTAGCTCGCCCACCAGAACCGGCCGGGTACGTCGTAGTCGGGGAAGAACGAATTGGCGAACGCCGAATACGAAACCGGCGGATCGCGGTCGAAGGCGTTGCGCACGCCCAGTGTCACGCGCGCATTCCACGGCGCTTCCCAGCCCGCGGCAAGGTCGAAATAGGTGACACTGGCGACGCGGTTTTCCGGAGACGGGAACACGCCAAGCAGCACGTTGTCCGGGTTCGAACAAAGGTTGCGCAACGAGGGATCGCCGACCCGTGCGGCCACGAGCGTGACCATGCCGCACCCTTCCTTGATGGGCGAAAAATAGCGCGCGGTGACGGACGCGTTCCAGGGCCCGCGCTGCCACGCGAGGCTCGCCACCGAGCGCACCCGCCAGACCACACCGAATGGCGAATAGGCCGTACCCGCGACGTTGCCATTCGAAAGCGACCCGTCGGGCAGTTCAGCGCCCAACGCGGGCTTGCCAATGTCGCCCCAGTAATCGACGTAGGCGGCATCCCAGCGCAAGTTGAAGGTGCCGGCGCGGGTATCACGGCGCCAGTGCAGCCCGAGGTCCCAACCTTCGGTCTCGAGCCCGCCGGGTAAATTTTGCTGCGGTGCCACGATGCCGATGAGGGTGCCATCGGGGTTCCGCATCACGTTGCCGCAGGCGGCGGTGTCGCCGCGCACGTAGCACGCGTCGACCACGCCCTGCGGGTCGGGCTGGCCGATCGCATCGCGTACCTTGATCCGGTACCAGTCGAGACTGGCACTGAAGCCCGGGAGCACCGATGGACTCCACACGAGGCCGGCAGTCAGCGAACGCGAGGTTTCGGGCTGCAGCTTCTGGTTGCCGCGAAACGTGGCCGTAACCTCGAACGGATCGTGCACGTCCGCAGGCACGCCCTGTCCAGAACAATGCGCAAGGGTCGACGGGTCGGGTTCCTCTTCGACCGCGCAAGGATCGTAAAAATATCCGATCGAAGTGAAGGTGCCAACGCCACCAAAAGCCTCGAACAGGCTGGGTGCGCGGAAGCCTTCCGAATAATTCGAACGCACCAGAAGGTCCGCGATCGGTTTCCAGCGCAGCCCCAGTTGCGAGTTGGTGGTGGTGCCAAACAGCGAGTAATTCGACCAGCGCGTGGCGAGGTCAAGGCCGAGCTCGCGCGCACCGGGGCGGTCCTTGAGCAGCGGCACGTCGAGTTCAAGGTATGCCTCCCTGACCGAATACGCACCCTGTGTCGGCCCCTGCGACGTGCCATTGCCGTTCTCGCGTCCGCTCACGATCATCGGATCAGGATGGTCGTAGCCAGAATCGTGGCGGTACTCGACGCCCGCCGCGAACTGCAGCGCGCCTGCCGGCAGGTCGGCCAGGGGCCCGGTGACGTGGGCAATGGCATCGTCGGTCACGGCGCGCTTGCGGTTGTGCTCGGTGACGGTGATGTAGTCCAGCATGGCCGGGGTCACGGCATCGGGCCCACCGAACACGTTGAGCGGTACGCAACCGGCGATCACGTCAGCGGGCGTGCCGCAGCGCGGCGTGCCGGCTGCATCGAGGAAGGAAGGGCCCACCGCCAGCGCAAGCTTCTCATTGTCGGCATAGGGCCAGGTGCTCTCGGCGAGACTCGCGCGCACGCGGCTGAGGTCGGCGCCCCAGGTCCAGTCGCGCCCTTTCACGGTGAAGGCGCCTTCCACGCCAAAGTGCAGGCGGGTGGTGTCCACGGTCTGCTCGAAGCGCCGGTCGCCCGCACCAGCAAGACGTATGCGTACCGAGTCGACCACCACCCCGAAGGGGTTGTAGAGGTTGTCGGCGGCGACGCCGAATTGCTGCATTCCAACGTATTGGTAGTCCGAAAAACTGATGGCCGCCGGCGCCAGTTGCTGGGCCGAGCGGCGCTGGTTGAACAACACGTCGGCGGAGAATGCCAGGTTGGACGTCGCATCGAAGCGCGCGTGCGCGAACGCGGCGCGGCGCTCCTGCGGCGTCTGCAGGTAGTTGAACCGTGCGAAGTTGTACGAGCGGTCGCGGCCCGTGTCGAACGATCGGAAGTCGTCCGGCGAGGTGCCCGGCGTTCCGGGAATCAGCACCAGCGCCTCGTAGCTGTCCGAGGGTTCGAACAGCCCGTACGGCGTCGTGAGCGAGCCGGACGCCGACAGCGGCAGTCCAAACACCGGCACGGCCGAGATCGACCGCGCGCCGGCCAGGATCGGATCGTCCTTGCCGTATTCGGCACCCGCCGCGACGTTCCACTTGCCCGCCGCATGGCCAAAAGTGAAATCGAACTCGCGGCGCAGGCCGTCGCCGTGGTCGCTCTGGCCCACGTAAGCGCCGAGTTCCGCGCCGCTGTAATTACGGCGGGTGATGATGTTGACCACCCCCGCGATCGCGTCCGAGCCGTAGATCGCCGAGGCGCCGTCGCGCAACACCTCGACCCGCTCGACCATCGGCAGCGGAATCGCGGTGAGGTCCACCGATCCATCCAGCGCCGTGGCCCAACGGCGGCCGTTCACCAGCACCAGGGTGCGGTTGGCGCCGAGGCTGCGCAGGTTGACGGTCAATTCACCGGTACCGCCGTTGTTGACGTTGCGGTTGAGGGTCGGGCCGTCCGCAACCATCAACGACTGCACGATATCGGCGACGCCGGTCAACCCGGTGCGCGTGAGGTCCGCGCGGGTCAACACGGTGACCGGCTGCTCGGTTTCGATATCGACCGCCCGGATGTGGGTACCGGTGACGACGATCGTCTCCAGGGTCTTGGGCGCACTCGTGTCCGCTACGGCCACGGGCACGCGATCCTTGTCCGGGGTGTCCTGCGCCAGCGCATCCGGTGCGCCGCACAGCAGCAGCGTGGATACCAGTCCCGTGGTGAGTGCAGTCCGTGCCATGGCCATTTCTTCTCACTCCTTGCCGGTCGCGGCGCGCACCCCGACGGGGGGCCCGAGAGTCAGGGCGAGCACGATCGGCGCACCGCCGGCGTCAGTGGGGTTGGACAAGGTCAGGGTCTTCACCGGCCGTTCCGGATGCGGGTTCGGGATGCGTACCGCGAGGGCGCGGGAACGTATCGAGTAGTTCCAGTACCACCGGGAGTCCCAGCCGGCGGCTGCGATCAGTGCGGATGCTTCCGCACCGGGTTTGCGCCAGTAGTCGCCGAAATGCTTGCCAAGGCGCAGCGGGACTTTGGCGTGCGTGCCATCCGCGTAGTCCAGCCGCATCTGCGCGAGGCGCTGGTCATCCGCGGCGTCATCGATCCGCAGCAGTGCGTGGATGGCGCCAAACGCACGCGGGCCGCTGGACGCGGCGAGATCAAGGCGCATGGATGCACCGCGAGTCATGCGGACGCCGCCACGCAGGTCGTAGTCGACGCCAAGCAGGCGCTGGACGCCCCGGGGCAGCCAGGTGAAATCACCACTTTCGCCCGCGGGATCGATGAAGGAGTCCGTGAGACCGAAGGTGTAATACGGCGTGAGGTCCAACAGCCCGGGTGGTACCGCAGGTTCGCGGAGCGGAATGGCGCCACCCGGCAGCACGCGGATGGCGGCGGCCGCGACCGGGACCGGCGGCGCCGGTGGCACGCCCGGATCGGCCGCGTGCAGCGCCCTGCGTTCGGCCGCATCGAGGTCGCGCACGTCGACACCGTGTTTCACCACGTTGAACGGCAGGTCGCGCAGCCCCTGTTCGCGCGCGATCGCGTCCGCCGGCCGCTCGTCGGGGGTGAAATCCCACACCAGGTAGCGGTTGCGCACGCTGCGCCCCAGCAGGCGCCGTCCGTCCGGACTGAATGCCACCTGCATCACCTCGTCGGGCTGCGGCAGTGCGACGTTGAGGGTCGCCACGCGCGCCATCCGCTCCAGGTCGAACAGCAACACGCCATCCAGGCGCGTCCGCACCAACCAGCGCCCGTCCGGGCTGAGTGCGAGCGCGGCCCCGCGTGCATCATCGCCCATGTCGGGCAGCGTGCGGCTGACGCCGTCGGGCCCGATGACCTGATTGAGTGGATCATCCCCCGACGCTACCGCCGTGCCGAGCCCGTTCGACAGCGGCACGATGGCCTGTGACCAGCCACGCTGCGGGGCAACAGAAAACGTGCCGTCGGGCGCGTACCGTCGCAACTCATGCAGATAGCGCGCGCCGTCGTGCCGGCCGTATACCAACTCCATGCGGTTGTCCGCGTCCAAAGCCGTCAGGCGTACGTAGCCTTTGCGCGCATCCTCGTCCCGGCCGCGCGGAAGGAAGTGTGCGAGCGGTCCCGCCACGGGTGCCAGCGTCACACCGTCGCGCAGGGCAAAGTCCCTGGGATTCCGGACCAGCAGGCGCGAGCCATCGGGACTGAACGCCAGCTCCTCGTTGGTCGGCCCCGGGAGCGGCTCGGGACCACCCAGCCTCCGTCCGTCGGCAAGACCGTGGATCACCACCATCTCGCTGACATTGCGGTCGTCCGGCGCATCGCCGGACAACCACCCGATGGCGATCCGCTGACCGTCGGGACTGAGGTCGAAGCGTGCCGGGGCACCCCCGAGCACGATCGGCTTGACGCGTGCCTTGCCGCTGGCGACGTCCAGAATGTGCACCTCGCGGCCGCTGGCCACGACCAGCGTCGCGCCGTCGGGCGTGAGCTCCGCGAACGTGGGCGGCTGCGCGAATGCGATCGGAGCGCCGAGCGGCTGCTCCGTCAGCGCGTCCACGACCCGGACCTGGTGCCCGTCCACCTCGACCAGGTGCCGGCCATCGAAGCGCAAGGTGCCGGCACGCAGCGGCGCGCCCTTGCCCGCTTTCAGCACCGGCGCGCGCAGACGCATGAGGCGCACACGTTCGTCGATAGCGGTCGCGATCAGGCCGGTTGCGGGATGCCACGCGGCTGCCTCGACACCCCAACCCGTTCGGACATCTAGGCCGGCCGTGACGCGCCGCGCGAGGCCGGGGTCGTTTGCGTGCGCGGCCGGCGCGACCTGCCACAGGGCCGTGTTGGCCGTTTCGTCGGTGACGAATACCAGGCCCCGCGCACGATCGAGTTCCACGTGTTCGGCCAACGGCGTGCCCGTCGGCGACGTGCTGGCGCTGAAGGGGGGAACCAGCAGCCGGCCTTCCGGCCACGACCACAGGTACACGCCGCCGTCGCGCGCCGCCAGCGCGAGCCAGCCGCCGTCGCCGCTGAAGGTCAACCCGCGCGCGCCGAAGAAGGGGCGGGGCTCGAGCCGGCGCACGGCATGGGTTGCAACATCCACCACCACCGCGTGTCCGGCCGCGTCGCCAAGCGCCAGCCAGCGCGCGTCCGGACTCGTGGCCCACGCGACGATCCGGCCGAACGCGCCGAGCGGGATCCGCGTCGCGGCAAGGCTGCGCGGGTCCACCAGGGTTACCGCGCCCTCAGGGCCGTTGAGGGCGAAGAAGCTTCCGTCCGGCGCAATCAGCCGAGCGTCCTCTTCATCTGAAAATGGCAACGCGCGCAGCGGGCTGAGCGCGCGCCACGGCGACGTGCTCCAGAACTGCGCGCGGCCGTCGGGCAGCGTCAGCACCGCGTACCGCCCATCCGCGCTGTAGCTCTGGGCATCGGCGTCGGCAAACGGTGCCGGCGGCGCAAGCCAGTTGCCGGTCGCGGTGTCGAGGCGCCGCATGTGGGCACCCGCGGGCCGCGGCGACTGGTTGGACATCTCCATCCGCTGGGCCAGCAACACGCGCCCGTCGTCGGTGAAGCGCAGCCGGGTCCACACCTCGTGCGGGCGACCCGGGATCTTCAGCAGCTGCTTGCCATCCGCGGCATCGAAAAGCAGCAAGCCGGTTTCCGTGCCGCTGGTGGCCATGCGTGTTCCCGACGCATCGAACGCGATCGCGACGGCCGGTTTTTGTGCCGGTATCGCATCGATCAGTACCGGGTTGCGATTGCGCACGAGCCCCAGCCGGAAGCGCGCGCCCTGCGCGCGCCTGACGTTGCCCGCCGCCTCCATTTCCTTGAGGTTCGCCAGCAACAGCGGCGCAGCCTGCCAGTCCTGGCCTTCCTCCATGAACCGCTGCACCGCATCATTGCGCGAATCCCACAAGCGTGCATTCGCGGTCGCCTCGTTCGCGCGCGCGGTGTCGGCATTGCGGTCTGCGCGATACCACTGCTGCGTGGTCGCCACGACGCCGCCGGCCAGCAGGCCGAATGCCAGCAGGGCGGTTGCGGCCAGGCGTGGCTCGCGGCGCGCCCAGCGCGCACTGCGTTGTACGACGTTCAGCGGCCTCGCAATGACAGGCCGGCCTTCCAGATAACGCGCGAGATCCTCGGCCAGGGCACGCGCCGACGGATAACGTTCGGTGGTATCGCGAGCGAGACAACGCAGCGTGATCGCTTGCAGGTCCGGCGGCAGCCGCGGTTGCAGGCGGCGCGGCGCCCGCACGGCGCCTTGCAGCACCAGCTTCAGCGTCGCCTGCGCGCTGGCGGCACGGAATGGCGGCTGGCCGGTCAGGAGCTCATACAGGATCGCGCCCAGGCCCCACACGTCGGTTGCCGCGGTGAGCCGGCTGCTGCGTACCTGCGCCTGCTCCGGCGCCATGTAGGACGGTGTGCCGGAAACCTCGTCGTTGTCGAGCGCCAGCGCGCTGCGGTCCAGACGCCGGGCCAGGCCGAAGTCGGCGACGTAGGGTATGCCATCGCCATCGATCAGGATGTTGCCCGGCTTCAAGTCCAGATGCAGTACGCCGAGGCTGTGCGCATAGGCGACTGCCTCGGCCACGGTGCGCAGCAACGCTGCCGCCTGCCTGGGCGCGAGGCGTTCACCGCTCTTGAGCAGCGTCGAGAGGCTGCGCCCCTCGATCAGCCGCATGCTCATGAAATGCAGACCTTCGCAGCTGCCGGCTTCGAACACCGTGACGATGTTTGGATGCTGCATCCTTGCGGCGTTCTGCGCTTCGCGTTCGAAACGCGCAATGAAGTCCTTCGATGCCCACGGCCCCGCCGACAGCAACTTCAGCGCAACCTCGCGATCGAGCGAGTTCTGGCGCGCGCGGTAGACCACGCCCATGCCGCCCTCGCCGATCTGCTCCAAAAGTTCGTAGTCACCAAATTGCCGTTGCGCCGGATCCGTGAGGTCCAGCTCGAGGCTTTCGGTGTGCAGCAACCCCAGGGGTTGGCCCACGGCGGACTCGTCACAGTGGCTCAGGCTGGCAAACGCGAGCTCCGCCAACCCGTGCAGGTCGGGTTGCGTGGCGCGCGGCCGCCGTGCGGACTGCGGGCCGGTCAGGTCGGGCAGTCCGCCGGCCATGCCTAGCGCCCTCCACCCATGGCCGCGAACAGCGCCCGCTGTTCGGCGTCGAGTTGTTCAGGCGATGCCACGGTGCCCATCAACTCCTGCTGCACCAGCTCGCGGAAGCGCTGGCGCAGGCGCTTCAGGGCCAATACCAGTGCCAACGGCCGGATGGCCAAACGCCGGCCGATCTCCTCGTACTGGCCGGGCAGCGGATCGTGCGCAAGATACGGCTCCAGCGCCTCGTACATGTCCAGGTGCCCGGTCTGGCCGGCTTCGGACTGCAGCCGCTTGAACCCGCGTGCCAGCACTTCCAGCGCAAAGCCGCGCTGGAACGCCTGCTCGGGCGAGCCGGCCGCGGTCAGGTCGTCACGGTTGCGTTGCTCCAGATCCTCGAGTGATGGCGCCACCGCCGTCGTCTCGCCCTCCGCCAGTTCGCGCCAGTCGCCCGCCAGAAAGGTGTTGAGCCGCCCCAGCAACCAGTCCCGGAACCGCCCGTCGGGTAGCGCACCACCGCGGGTTTCGGCCGTCAGTTGCTGGAAGAATGCGCGGGTGATGTCCTGCGCGATTTCCGGCGCGTGCCCGCAGCGGCGCACATAGGCGTACACCGGATACCAGTAGCGCACCGCCAACTCGGCCAGCGCGTCGCGCGCCTCGTCCGTGCGCGGCGTGTGCAGGCGCCGCACCAGCGACCAGCGGGTGCGGGTGAAATCCCTGCTCGGGTGATGATCAGTCGGTTCCATCAGGCAGTGCCTCCGGTTCCACCACTGCTTCGGCAAACCGGGCCGTTGATTACAAGGGAGCTTGCGGCCGGCTTCATCGCAGCACCGTTCCCAGCGCTTCGCGCAGCGCCCGCAACTCCGCTTCGAGGTCACCAGGGTCGGCCGTGGTTTCAGCCAGTTCCTCGCGCACCAGATCACGCAGCCGGCGGCGCAGCCGGTGCACCGCCACGGCCAGGGTGTTGCGGCGCAGGTTCAAGTCTGCCGCCGCGCGCGCGTAGTCGGCTTCATCCGGCGCTTCGGCCAGAAATTCACTCAGCCGCTCGAACAGCGCGAGCTTGCCGGCGTGTTCGGCCTCTTCACGCAAACGTGCGAACGCGGCGGCCAGCACCGCCCTGGCCCACTCACGCTGGAACGTGTGTTCGGGCGTTTCACCCGTGCTGATTGCACCGGCGTCGTCAAGGCTGTCGAAGCGGAAAGCGCCGCCGCGTTTCAACGTGCGGGCTTCGGCGCTGGCGTCGATCAGGAAACGCTTGAGCGCGGTCAGGAGAAACGAGCGGAAGCGGCCGCGCTCGGGATCGGCGTCCGCGTACCACGCCTGTTCGAGAAACCGCGCAAAAAACGCCTGGGTAAGATCCTCGGCGTTGTCGCGCACAAAGACGTGGTTGCGCACATAGGCCAGCACCGGCGGCCGGTACGTGCGGCACAGGGTTTCCAAAGCCGCGCGCGCCTCGGCAGGTTCGCCCCGTGCGCGCAGCACCACACTCCAGCGGGTCGTGTCAAATCGGCCCATCGCCGCGCCCTCGACGCAGTGACGGGCGGGCCAGGACGGCACGCCCGTAGGTCGATTATGCATTGCCCCGTGCGGGTGTAAAGCGCCTTTCAACTGACCCTGAACACGCTGCCCGGACCGACCCCCTTGGCGTAGGGGGTACCGCGCGCGCGGCGCATCTGGCGCTCGAGCCGCAGTTCCTCGGCACGCTCCTTTTGCCAACGCTCGCGGTCGATCGCCACCCGTTCGACCGGCACGCCGGTGCGCGCCGACTCGCCCAGGCGATAACGGCAAAAATCGGCGTATTCGTCGAGTTCGCTGCGCAGGTGCTCCATCGCAAGATCGACCAGCAGCGCAGCATCCAGCCCACCGATCACCGGGACATCAGCCGGAATCAGGCCCGGGCCTTGGTCCATGTAAGCGATCAGGGCCTGCATGCGCGCGCGCAGCCCTGGCTCGCAGGTCCACGCGGTGTCGGCGAGGAGTGCGCGGGTTTCGCCGGCGCGGCGCTGGCGCGTCCGGATGAATCTGGATTCGCTGCCGCTCCCGACGGCCCGCGACAGGCGCCGGGCCGCAGCGGCGATCTGCACCGAATCGAGCGCGGGCGTTCCCGGCGCAACCCGTGCCGCGGCGGCATTGAAGCGTTGCAGGTCGGCCTCGCTGAAACTGACCGCACTGACGCCGGGGGTAAAAATGCCCGAGCGTTCGGGATCAAGATCCAGGCGCAGGCAGGTACGGTTGAAATCATCATTGACGTTGGGCATGACGGGCATCCTCGCTGGTGGGAAGGCGATCCGGCTGGCACGCCGGACTCATCCCGATATTCCAAATCGGGCCGGCGCGATTACAAGGCTCCCGCCGGCGCGCGGGCCAGCTGGCGAACTTGACCGCACGGCCTGAACCTCACGATGATCAAGCCGCCAAGGCCGGCCGCAGACAATTCCAATGGACCGCCGGGCGTCACGCGGTGTGGCGTCGGCTGTAGCGATGAGGGCGGGTTGATGAAATTGCGGTCGGCGGGACGAACCGATGTGGGCAAGGTTCGGCGGCGCAATGAAGATGCCATCCTGAATCGCCCGGAGGCGGGTTTGTGGGTGGTGGCCGACGGTCTCGGCGGGCACGCCGCCGGGGACTATGCCAGCCGGTTGATCGTTGAGCGCCTGGCGGCATTGCCACGCGCCGGCAGCGCGCTCGATTTCGTTGACTCCATCGAGGACGTCCTGGACGCGGTCAATGGCGACCTGCGGCGGGCTGCGCGCGCACGCAACGTGGACGTCATTGCCTCGACCGTCGTGCTCTTGGTGCGCGGCGAGAATTGCCTGTTTTGCGGATGGCTGGGGGACAGCCGCGCGTATTGCTGCGAGGACGGGCGGCTGCTGCAGATCACGCGTGACCATGTGTATCGTGACGCGGACGCCGCCGGGTGGCTCGGCGACAGGGTGACGCCGCCGGCGGCCGGAAGCGCGCCGCTGACACGTGCGGTAGGGGTTGAGCAGTCCTTGTTCGTGGATTGGGTGCTGGCTGGCAACCGTCCGGGTACCTGCTTCGTGTTGTGCTCGGATGGCCTCAACAAGGAAATGACCGACCAGGAGATCGGGGATGTCTGCTGCGGCAGTGCCTCGGCCGGGGAGGTGTTGGCCGCGTTGTTTGCAACCGCACTGAGCCGGGCGGCCCGCGACAACATCTCGGCGGTCGTGGTGCGCCTGGGTGGCGCCGTGCCAGCGTTGCGGTCGCGCGCGCAAGCACCACCCGGAGCGACCGGGACTCCGGCCTCCGCGCCGGCCGGTGGCTTGGGCGAGGCCAACCGGCGGCTGCACGGGCTCAACGAGGACTACCGTCTTGGCCGGATCAGCCGCGAGGAGTACCGCAGCAGGCGGCGGGCTTTGGCCGGAACGCTGCAGGGCGTTGGCACGGCAGCGCCGGTGAAACCGCGCTGGTGGTCGCGCCTGTTCGGGCGGGCCTGACGCTCGTCCTGGCACTGCCCGGCAGCCCCATCCGGATCCACCGCGGCCGGCGGCCGTCCCTTTGCTCCGCATTCGTCCGCTCCCGCGCCGGCCCCCGGTGCGACGCCGCCTGCGCGGCCGGCCTGAAACCCGCGTCGCCTGTAATCGGCCGTCGCCTTTCCGGAAGCTTCGGCATGAAAGCCCACGCTTTCGTGCCGTGGACGGATCCTGGCACTCACGCACCGCGCGGGCCGGCTCGGGAAGGGCCTGCCGCCGAGGAGGCTCGTCATGAAACGCAACATCTTCGCCATCGTTGTCTGCGCAAGCCTGGGCGTTGCCGCCGCTGCCATCGCCGGCGGCCCACCCGTCCAGTCCAGTCCAACCCGCGCCGAGATCCAGCAAAAGGCCATGCAGGATGGTCCGGCCACGGGACAAATCGGCTACCGCACGTACCGGGCTCCGGCACCCGCCAAGCGCGCCCCGCAACCGGTCAATCCAAAGTTGATGCGTCCGCTGACCCAGCGCGAAGTGGGCATGCTGCTGCATGCCTGCGCGGTATATCCCGAGTGCAAGACATCCTACGAACAGGCCCACGAGCGCTACCAGGCGCAGCTGCGTGCCGCGGCTGCGGCCGAAGCGCACGATTGAACGCGGCCAGCGGCGCCCGGGACCCAGGTTCCTTCGACCCCGCGTGTGCGGGGTCCTTCTTCAACCGCGGCAGGTTGCGGAGTACCGGGGCGCACGCCGGCCGCACCGGCATCACTGCAGCGCCAGCGCGGCCACCAGCCCCAGCCAGATCACGCCGCCGACCCAGTTGTTGTTGCGGAACGCGGCAAAGCACGCGTCGCGCTGGCGCCAGCGCATCGTCCAGAGCTGCCGCGCAAACAGCACCAGCGCGCCGCCGAGGCCGGCGAGCCAGGGCCATTCGAGCTGCGCGCGCTGCCCGACCAACAGCAGCGTGAACAGCAGCGTCGCCATCAGGATGGCGATGATCGGCAGGTCCGCATCGCCAAACAGGATTGCGGTGGATTTGGCGCCCACGCGGAGGTCATCGTCCCGGTCGACCATCGCGTATTCGGTGTCATACACCACCGAGAACAGGATGTTGCCGGCAAACAGCAGCCACGCGACGGGCGGCACGCCGTTGGTGATCGCGGCAAAGGCCATCGGAATGCCCCAGCCAAACGCCGCGCCCAGCACTACCTGCGGCAGCTGCGTGTAGCGCTTGGTGAAGGGATACACCACCGCGAGCGCGGCGCCGACCAATGCAAGTTCGATCGTCAACCGGTTGGTAAAGGCGACGACCAGCGCGAAGCCGGCCAGGCACAGCACCACGAAGGTCGCAACGGCTTCCCACGGCTTGACGCGCCCCGCGGCCAGCGGCCGGCCGGCCGTGCGCTTGACCAGCGGGTCGAGCTTGCGGTCGGCAAAGTCGTTCATCGCGCAGCCGGCGGCGCGCAGCACGAACACGCCGATGGTGAAGACGATGAGGTACTTCCACCGCGGCACCGCGCTGTTCGCCGCCAGCCACAGCGCCCACCAGGTTGGCCACAGCAGCAGCAGCGCGCCGATGGGGCGATCCATCCTGACCAGCACCAGAAGGTCACGGGTCTTGGCGCGCCAGCTGCCGGGCAGGGCGCGCAGCAGGAACTCGATGCTGCGGGTCGAGCGGATGGACGCGTCGGCCGGCCGCGAGGTATCGGGCAGGGAGGGCAACGGCAGGTCCACGGCCCGCAGGTCCAGCAGCGGCAATTGCTGCTGCTCCGCGGGCGCCGCCAGCGGGCGCTTCGATTTTGCGTGACGGCGCTTGCGCGACATGCTCAGCGCGTGACCTGGTGGCGGGCGCTTGCGTGTGCGCGCGTGGCGGCGGGAAACGGCTGCGGCATGGCGTGGCGCCCTGATTGCACGGGCCCCGATTGTCGCGCAACCTGCGCCTGCCTCCAACCGGCGGGGACTTGTGGCACACGGTCGCGCCGGGCAGACCCGTTATGCTCGGCGGCTTGGCGTCAACCGGGGTAACGCGATGAACTTCATCCACAAGATCATTCGCCACAAGTCGGTCGAACAGTTGCAGGCGGACGCCGGCGCGAGCACCGATTTCAAGCGCACGATGGGCGTGTGGCAACTGACCGCGATCGGCATCGGCGCGATCGTCGGCGTCGGCGTGTTCGTGCTGGCGCCGCACGAGGCGGCGCTGCACGCGGGCCCGGCGATCGTGTTGAGTTTCCTGATTGCCGGCATCGGCAGCGCGTGCGCGGCGCTCTCCTACGCCGAATTTGCCGGCATGATCCCGGTGACGGGCAGCGCCTACACCTACGGTTACGCGGTACTCGGCGAACTGCCGGCGTGGATCATCGGCTGGGATCTTTTGATCGAGTACGCGTTGATCGTCGCGGTGGTGGCGGCCGGCACCTCAAACTACCTGCAGTCGCTGATCCTGCAGGTCACCGGCTGGCAACTGCCGATGGCGTTGCAGGGTGCGTATGGCGAACACGCGGGCATGGTGTTCAACCTGCTGGCCGCGGTGGTCGCGTTGCTGGTGGCGGGCCTGCAGATCTACCGTACCGAAGTCGGCGCGCGCATCAACACCGTGGTGGTTGCGCTGAAGGTCATCGGCGTCGTGATCGTGATCGTGGTCGGCGCGTTCTTCATCGACCCGAGCCTCTGGCATCCGTTCATTCCGAAGGTGGTCGTACACGCCGACGGTTCGCTGCAATACGGCTGGGCCGGCGTGATGGCGGCCGCCAGCATCGTGTTCTTCGCCTGCTTTGGTTACGACACCCTGACCACGGCGGCCGAAGAGTCGAAAAATCCGCAACGCGACCTGCCGCTGGCGGTGGTGCTGTCGCTGGCGATCGCGATGGCGCTGTATTTCGGGGTGTCGCTGGTGCTGACCGGCATGGTCCATTACACCCAGCTCAACGTGCCGGCGCCGGTCAGTGCGGCCTTCCAGGACCGCGGCCTGCACTGGGTCAGCGGCATCATCAATGTGGCGGCGGTATGCGGCATCGCGAGCGTGGTGTTTGCCTTCATGCTGGGTGCCGCGCGCATCTGGTTTGCGCTGGCGCGCGATGGCCTGCTGCCGCACTGGTTTGCGCGGAGCCATCCGAAGTACAACACGCCCTACCGGCCGACCGCGATCCTCGGCGTCGCGACCGCGATCACCGCGGGGTTCGTCCCCCTGAACGAACTGGCCAAGCTGGTCAACATCGGCACCTTGTCGGCCTTCATCCTGATCTGCACCTCGGTGCTGGTGTTGCGCATCCGCAAGCCCGATCTCGAACGCCGCTTCCGCACCCCGTTCCTGTATGTGCTGGCACCGCTCGGCGTGGTGTTTTCGCTGTTCCTGATCATCGGCTGGCCGTGGTTGGCCGGCGGGCACTTCCAGTTGATCGGCGGTCTGGACCGCGACACCTACATCCGCTTCATCGTGTGGATGGTGATTGGCCTGGCGATTTATTTTGGCTACGGCATCCGCCACAGTGCGCTGGGGCGCGCGCGCCGCACCTGACCGCGGGGAGTGCCATCCGGCCTATGCGCGCCGTGCCGCGTGCTGATACGTTCAGCGGGTTGCCATCCGCGTGGAGCCTTGCATGTCCTTCCTGCCTCGCCGTCTGCCGCTTCCTGTCCGCCTGACCGCGCTGATTGCGCTGGGCCTGGCTGGTGCCACCCTGGCCTCCACCGCGTGGGCCGATGCCGCCGACGCGCACATCCAGGCGCCGGCGGATACCCCGTACCCCGGCACGATCCAGATCCACGTCGATGCGACGGATGTGACCCAGGGCATCTTTCGGGTGCAGGAAACCATCCCGGTCAAACCCGGTGTGCTGACGCTGCTGTACCCGAAATGGATTCCGGGTGAGCATGCGCCCGGCGGCCCGATTGATGCCCTCGCGGGGTTGCGCGTCACCGCCGATGGCAAGGCGCTCGCCTGGAAGCGCGACGAGTACGACGTGTACGCGTTCAAGCTCGATGTGCCCGCGGGCGCGGCGAGCCTTGATGTCAGCTTCCAGTACCTTTCGGGCCGCGGCAAGTCTTCCTTTGTCCAGATGACCAACAAGATGCTGTCGCTGGAATGGAACACGGTGTCGCTGTATCCAGCCGGGTACTACTCGCGGGCCATCACGTTTGCACCGAGCGTCACGCTGCCGGCCGGCTGGCAGTTCGGCACCGCGCTGGAAAAGGCTTCACAAACGGGCGGTCATGTCACCTTCGAGCCGACGACCTACAACACCCTGGTCGATTCGCCGGTCTACGCGGGCTTGAATTTCAAGCGCGTGGACCTTGATCCGGGCGCCAAGGCGCCGGTGCACCTGGACCTCTTTGCCGACGCCCCCAAGGATCTGGAGATGACGCCGGCACAGGTGCAGGTCAATCGCAACCTCGTCACTCAGGCGTACAGGCTGTTCGGCGCGCACCACTACAACCACTACGACTTCCTGTTCTCGCTGTCCAAGCAGCTCTCCGGCAACGGGCTCGAGCATCACCAGTCGAGCGAGGACGGCGCCGATCCGGACTACTTCAGCAACTGGGCCAACAACGCGCCCAACCGTGACCTCCTGGCCCACGAGTACACGCATTCCTGGAACGGCAAGTTCCGCCGGCCGGCGGATTTGTGGACGCCCAATTTCAATGTGCCGATGGGCGACTCACTGCTGTGGGTGTATGAAGGCCTGACGCAGTATTACGGTTTCGTCCTGACCGCGCGCTCGGGCATGTGGACGCCCGGGCAGTTCCGCCAGGGGCTCGCCATGGTGGCCGCCAACTACGACCGCAACCGTCCGGGTTTCCAGTGGCGCACGCTCGAGGACACCACCAACGATCCGACCGCCGCGCACCGCGCCATGCTGCCCTACCGCAGCTGGCAGATGAGCGAGGAGTACTACTCGGGCGGGCAGTTGATGTGGCTGGCGGTCGACGCCAAGATCCGTGCGCTGACGCATGACCGGAAATCGCTCGACACCTTTGCGCGGGATTTTTTCGGCGTCGACAACGGCAGTTTCGTCACCAAGACCTATACCTTTGATGACGTCGTTGCGGCGCTGAACGGCGTCGTGGCGTACGACTGGGCCGCGTTCCTGCGCGGTCATGTCGATGCGCTGAACCCGCCGCTGGTGGCGGGCGTTGCGGCGTCGGGCTGGAAGCTGGTCTACACCGACCAGGAAAGCGAGTACGAAAAGCAGTACGCGGCGCAGGAGGAATCACCGCGCCACATCTTCAATTTCGCCTGGTCCATCGGGCTGACGCTGACCGGGGACGGCAAGATCAATGACGTGCGCTGGAACGGCCCCGCGTTCAAGGCCGGCATCGGTTCGGGCGGCACGCTGGTCGCGGTCAACGGCCAAGCCTACACGGCCGAGGTGCTGAAGCGCGCGATCACCACCGCCAAGGATTCCCGGCAACCGGTCAAGCTGTTGCTGAAGTACCTCGGTGAGTACCGCACGGTGGCGGTCGACTACCACGGGGGCCTCAAGTACCCGCACCTGGTGCGGGTCAAGGGCACGCCGGATTACCTGGACCAGATCATCAAGGCGCGGTAGCAGCAGCCGGACGATTTTCCGCCTCCTTCCCCGAGGAAGGGGGAACGCGGGGACGGCACTCCCGCTCTGCCGCCACCGGTTGGCATCGCCCGGAGCCGCTCGCCGGGGCAAGTGGCTTGGTTCGGTACGGGTGGCGGCGTGGGTCTGGTGTGCCGGCGTGCCCCGTCGACCAGCGCAAGGCAGGCTTGCGCGCAACCTCCCACCGTTGGTTTGATCGAGGCTCACTGCATGTGGCTGGCACTGGCCATTTTCATTGGCACCCTGATCCTGGTGGTCTGGCAACCCAGGGGGCTGGGCATTGGCTGGAGCGCGCTCGGCGGCGCGGTGGTGGCGCTCGCGACGGGCGTGGTGAGCGTGGCCGACGTCGGCATCGTGTGGCACATCGTGTGGGATGCCACCTTCACCTTCGTCGCCCTGATCGTCATTTCACTCATTCTGGACGAGGCCGGCTTTTTCGCCTGGGCGGCGGCCCACGTTGCCCGTTGGGGCCGCGGGCGCGGGCGGCTGTTGTTTCCCCTGATCGTGGTGCTCGGCGCGGTGATCGCGGCGCTGTTTGCCAACGATGGCGCGGCGCTGCTGCTGACGCCGATCGTGATCGCGATTTTGCTGCGGCTCGATTTCCCGCCGCGGGCCGCGCTCGCCTGCATCATTGCGACGGGGTTTGTGGCTGACACCACCAGCCTGCCGTTCATCACCTCGAACCTGGTCAACATCGTCACCGCCAACTATTTCGGCATCGGCTTTGGCCGCTACGCGGCGGTCATGGTGCCGGTTGATGCGGTCTCGCTGGCGGCCGTACTGGTGGTGCTGGGAATCGCGTTCGCACACCGTGTACCAGCGCGCTATTCGATGGCCAACCTGCAGGTGCCGCGCGACGCGATCAAGGACGCACTGGTATTCCGCGCGGCCTTCCCGCTGCTCGCGGTGCTGCTGGTCGCGTACTTTGCCACCGCACCGTTTGCGGTTCCGGTTTCCCTGGTAACGGGTGCGGCGGCGCTGGTGTTGCTCGCCATCGCCGGCCGCTGGTGGCGGCGCGGGCGCGGCGCGGTCGTGCCCGTGACTGCGGTGCTGCGTCATGCGCCGTGGCAGATCGTGCTGTTTTCGCTCGGCATGTACGTGGTCGTGTACGGTCTTGGCCACGCCGGGCTGACCGCGCTTGGCGTCGGTGCGCTGCGGTGGCTGGCGCGCCGCGGCGACCTCATCGCCACCGTCGGCACCGGTTTCCTGGCGGCGGGCGTCGCGTCGCTGATGAACAACATGCCATCGACCCTGGTAAGCGCGTTGGCGATCGGCCACGCACAGGTGCCGGCCGCCACGCGCGAACTGATGACCTACGCGAGTGTCATCGGCAACGACCTGGGGCCGAAATTCACGCCCATCGGCAGCCTCGCGACGTTGCTGTGGCTGCACGTCCTCGCGCACAAGGGTTACCGGATCGGCTGGGGCCAGTACATGAAAATCGGCCTGCTGATCACGCCGCCGGTGTTGCTGGCGGCCCTGGCCGCGCTGTACGTGTGGCTGCCGCGGCTGCCGGTGCGGTAGCCAGTGCCCGCGGTGGCGCAGGTAGACTGGAAGGACGTCCACTGCATCAGGAGTCATTCGTGCCGCCACGTCGCAAGTCGCCCGCTCCGCGCCCGCAGGCCGTGGCGGCTCCACCGGCGGCGATCGCCGCGGCGGAGCGGCCGGTGCCGCCGCCCGTGGATGTTCCGTATCCCGGCACGATCAAGTTGCTGGTGGACGCGAGCGACACCGCACAGGGTATCTTTCGCGTGCATGAAACGCTGCCGGTCGCGCCGGGTGCGCTGATCCTTCTGTACCCGCAATGGCTGCCGGGCAAGCATTCACCGACCGGGCCGATCGACAAGCTGGCGGGGCTTGCGATCAGCGCCGGTGGCAGGCCGCTCGCGTGGACGCGCCTGCAGTACGACGTGCATGCGTTCCGGATCGAGGTGCCGGCCGGCGTGAAGTCGATCAACGTCGATTTCGAATACCTGTCCGCGCGCAGTCCCGGCGAGGGCCCGGTCGAGATGACCGACCTTATGGTGAACGTCGTGTGGGACAAGGCGTCGCTGTATCCGGCAGGGCACTATACGCGCGGCATCACGGTGGCGGCCAGCGTCAAGCTGCCGGCGGGCTGGCGGTTCGGCAGCGCGCTGGAGCGGCGCGCGCAGGCACGTGGCGTGGTTCACTTCAAGCCGGTGGCCTACAACACGCTGGTCGATTCACCGGTCTACGCCGGCAAATACTTCAAGCGGCTGGAGCTTGCGCCCGGCGTGACGCCACCGGTGTATCTCGACCTGGTGGCGGATGCGCCAAAGTATCTCGCCCTCACGCCGCAGCAGCTTGCGGCCCACCGCGAACTGGTCAGCCAGGCGTACCGGCTGTACCGCTCGCACCACTACGCGCACTACGACTTCCTGCTGTCGTTGTCGGACCACCTTGGGGGCAAGGGTCTCGAGCACAAGCAGTCCAGCGAAGACGGCGTGCGCGCCGACTACTTCACCGAGTGGGCGCACAACGCCGCGCGCCGCGATTTGCTGGCGCACGAATACACGCACTCGTGGAATGGCAAGTTCCGGCGGCCGGCCGATCTGTGGACGCCCAACTTCAATGTGCCGATGGGCGCATCGTTGCTGTGGGTGTACGAGGGCCAGACCCAGTACTGGGGCTACGTGCTGACCGCGCGCGCGGGGTTGTGGTCGGCGGACGAATACCGCCAGGCGCTGGCGCTCATCGCCGCGCGTTACGAGCGCAATCGCCCGGGTTTTGACTGGCGGCCGATCGCCGATACCACCAACGATCCGGCCAGCACCCGGCGCGCGGCGTTGCCGTACCGCAACTGGCAGATGAGCGAGGAGTACTACAACGCGGGCCAGCTGCTGTGGCTGGCGGTCGACACGAAATTGCGCGCACTCAGCCGGGGCCGGAAGTCGCTGGATGATTTCGCGCACGCGTTTTTCGGCGTTGACGACGGCAGCCGCGTGACCCGCACCTATGTTTTCGATGACGTGGTCGCGGCCCTCAACCGCGTGGCGAGGCATGATTGGGCCGCGTACCTCAACGCGCGCGTCAACGCGCACCGGCCGCCGCTCGAAGGCATCGAAGCGTCAGGCTGGAAGCTGGTTTATACCGACCGGCAGAGCGAGTTTGAAAAGCAGCTCGCACAGCGCTACCACTTCCGGCCCGGTTTCATGTTCTCGCTCGGGATTGCGGTGGCCAAGGACGGCCGGATCGGCGACGTGCGCCGCGACAGCGCCGCGTTCAAGGCGGGCGTCACCTCGGGCGCGACGCTGGTGGCGGTGGATGGCATGGCGTATCGGCCCGAAGTCCTGGCCGACGCGATCACCCTCGCCAAGGGCGGCAAGGCGCCGATCGAGCTGCTGCTGAAATACCAGGACCGCTATCGCACCGTGCCGGTTGCCTATCACGCGGGCTTGCAGCATCCGCACCTCGAGCGGCTGCCCGGCGCACCGGATTACCTCAGCCGGATCATTCGGCCGAAGTAACCGTGGCCGTGCGCGCGGCTTCGCCGATGCGGTCGGCAAGGCCGCCAAAGCGGGTCGCGTTGCGTTCGATGCCGGCGTGCAGCACCGCGGGGTCGGCGTACAGCTGCACGCGTTCGCGGGCGCGGGTCACGCCGGTGTAGAGGAGCTGCCGCGTCAGCACCGCGGAGTCGGGGCCGGTGACCAGGGCGACGCGGTCGAACTCGGACCCTTGCGCCTTGTGCACCGTCAGCGCGAACGCGCCCTCGTGCGGCGGCAGGGCCGCGGGCGCGAGCGGCCGTGGCGTGCCATCGGCGCCCGCAAACCACGCTTTGAGGATGCCGTCGGCGTCGGGCCAAACGACACCGGTGTCGCCATTGAAGAGGCCAAGTTCGGGCCGGTTGGCGGTGACGAGCAGGAGCCGCCCCCGCCACCAGCGTGCGTCGGCCGCGATGCCCGATGCGCGCTGCAGGTGCGCGGCAATGGCGCGATCGAGCGCGACGCAGCCGGACGGCCCCCGGCGCAGCGCGGTCAGTACGCGAAAGGCGCGCGCCGCGCGCAGCGCCTGCGCGGCGTCCGCTGCGTCGAGCACGGGCGTGTACGCGGCGGCCGCCGCCGTGATGAAGGCCGTGCGCTGCGCAGGCTCGACGAGGCTGATGCCGGGGCCGTGCGTGCAGATTGCGAGCGCGGCGTCGGCGTTGCCGGTCGCGATCGCGCGGGCCAGCGCGCCCAGCGCCGAGTCCGCACCGAAGCGGTGGCCGCGCGTGAGCGCGACGTGGCACGCGCGCAGGGGCCCCGCGTGCGCGGCGGCGACCAGCGCGCCGAGCACGTCGCCGGCCTCGACGGCGGACAGCTGGTCGGGATCGCCCAGGAGGATCAAGCGTGCCGAGTCGGGTACCGCCGCCACGAGCCGGGTCATCAGCGGCAGGTCGACCATCGAGACTTCATCGACCACGATCACGTCGAACGGCAGGGGCGCAGCGGCATCGAAGCGCGCGCGCGCGGTCGCCGGATTCAAGCCCAGCAGCCGGTGTACGGTGGACGCGGTGGTCGGAATTTGTTCCGCTGCGCTGACGGGCAGGTGCAGGCGTCCGAGCTGCGCGCGGACCGTTTCACACAGGCGCGCGGCTGCCTTGCCGGTGGGTGCGCTCAGTGCAATGCGCAACGGCGCGGCGTGTGCCTGCGCGACCAGCGCGGCGAGCAGGCGCACCACGCTGTAGGTCTTGCCGCTGCCCGGGCCGCCGGTGATCAGCGTGAAACGGCCGGAGAGTGCGGTGTCAATCGCCTGCTGTTGCGCCGCGTCGAGGCCGTCCGTCGCGGTCGGCGCCGGAGTTGCGCCGGGCGTGGCGCGGGCGCGCTGGACCAGGGCGCCGGCAAGCTGCCGTTCGTATTCGAAGTAACGGCGCAGGTACACGCGACGCTGCGGGTCCAATACCAGCGGCGCGACGGCGCCGGCGAGCGCGTTCGGGTACGCCTGTACCGCGGCGGCTGCGCGCAGCACGCCACACCAGGCAGCGGGTGCCGGCAGCGGCTCCGGCTTGCCCTCGCCATCCAGCCCTTCCAGCCAGGCCTGCGCGCGATCCAACGCCAGCGCACTGTGGCCATCGGCGACGGCGCGCGCCGCCAGCGCCGCCGCCAGCGCGACTTCCGGCGGCGTGCCGGGGAACGCACGCACGACCCAGTCGCCGAGCGCGACATCGACCCGGCGCAGGTGGCCTGATTGCACGAGGCTGGCGAGGCGGTCGCTCATGCGCCGTCCCCGCGGCCGTGACCGAACAAGGCATCCAGCGCCTCGATCAATTCGCGCGGCGGGTGGTTGGCGTGGACGCCATGGCCGTCGGCCATCCCACGCACGAATAGGTAGTACGCGTCGCCGACGTCGCGCGCGTAGTCGTAGCCGGCCCACTGCTGCCCAAGCCAGCGATGCAGCGCCAGCGTGTACACCAGCCACTGCAGGTCGTAGTCGTGCAGCGCGATTTCCGCGCGCAGGCTGGCATCGTCATAGGCCGCGCAGCGGTTGGTTTTCCAGTCGATGAGGTGAAACTGGCCGGCGTGGCTGAAGGTGAGGTCGACCTTGCCGGTCAAAAGGCCGTGCAGCGTGGCCGCGGCGACGCCGCTGCGCTGGCGCTGGTAGCCGTACCGGTGCAGCAGTGCAAACAGGTCCGCCGTGCGTGCCGGTGCAAGCGACAGGTGAAATTCGATTTCGGCGCGGTGCGCCGCGGGCGCGAGGTCGCACAGGCGCACGCCGCAGGGAAGGGTCGCGTTCAGGGCATTGCGCACGCACGCGCCCGCCAGGTCGACCGCGTGCTGCAACGCGGCGCGGCCGCCAGCGAGGCCCTGATCGCGCAGGCAGCGTTCAACCAGCGCGCGCTCGGCCGCTGGAATGCCCGTGCGGTCGCGCCAGGCCGCAAAGTCCGTCTGCTCGAACACGGCGTGGACCGCGGTCCCAAACCGGGGGCCCGCCGGGCCGCGGGTGTCGCCGGCGTCGGTGTCGCCGGTGCCCGGCGCGGGATCGACCGCGGCCTGGTTGGGGCTGCCGCGGACCAGCCGCGAAAACGACCACACCTGCCAGTCGCGCTCGACCCCTGCACGGGTGAAAGCGCGCGCGTGCAGCGGGGTGGCCGCTGCGGCCGCAGCGGGTTGGACGCCGGCGGTGGTTGCGGCGGGGACGGGGACGATTGCGGCCGCTCCGTGCGCCCGCGTACAGAGTTCCTGCAGGGCGGTATCGCACCCGGCCGCGTCCAGCGGCAACGCCGCAGCGCGACCCGCCGCGTGCAACAGATGGTAGGCGGCGCTGTGCTCGGCCAGGTTCACCGGTCCCCACGGCACGACGCACAGCGCGCTCGCGCGGGTGACCGCGACGTAGAGCTTGCGGATGGCCTCGGCGCGGATTTCCACGGCTGCGCGCTGGCGCACGGCTGCGCTCGCGCCCTCGCCGATCGCCACCTGCGCGCGGGTGCCTTCGTGGTACCAGTGCAGGGCGGGCCGTGGGTCCTGCCTGCCGGCGGGGTCGCGGCCCAGTACCGCGTAGGGCACCAGCACCACGGGGTATTCGAGGCCCTTGGCCGCGTGGATGGTGGAAACGGTGACCGCATCGGCGTCGGTATCCAGCCGCAGGCGTGTGCTGTCGGCGTCGTCGGTGGCTTCCACGCGCGCGCGGGCAAAGCGCGTGGCGAGATCCTCGACGCCGAAGCACTGGGCGTTGAGGTCCTGCAGCAACTCCGCAAGTTGCAGGTAGTTGGCGACGCAGCGCTGGCCGCCCGCGGTCGCCAGCAGCCGCGGTGCGGCGACCGCGATGAGCCGGTGCAACCACGGCAGTGGGCCGTGCCGTTCGACCGCGCTGCGCCAGGTGGCGATGCCGGCCAGCAGGGTGGCCTGTTGCGCGTCGTCGTCGAGGCCCCGCGCGAGATCCGCGGCGTTGTCCCCGAGCAGCAGGCTGGCCCGCGCCGCGCGTGCGCGGGGGCCGTCATCGGGCGCGGCCAGCGCGTCCAGCAGCAAGGTGACGTCGGCGGCCTCGTCGCCCGCGTACACGCTGGCGCGCAGGTTGCACGAGGCCGGGATGCCGGCCTGGCTGAGTGCCGCCTGCAGCGCCTGCGCCTGCGCATTCGAATGGACCAGCACCGCGATGTGTTGCGGCCGCAGGCGCCGCAGCTCGCCGTGCGCGTCGCGCAAACGGATGGCGGCATCGTGCAGTGTGTTGCCGATCCAGGCGACGCAGGCACGCTCGATGACGGCCCTCGCGCGCGCCTTGGAGGGGAGCCTGCCGGCGGCGTGGCCGATCAGTTCCGGATCGAGGCGCCACAACTCGAGGGCGGGCAATACCGCGCCGTCGCGCAGCAGTGCGCGCGGTGCGACCGCCGCGGCGGCACGGATGTCGGGGTGTTCGATGCCGGCCTCGATGAAGGCGTGCGGGGGCGAGAACAGTGCGTTGGTGGCGGCGCAGAGCCCGTGTCCGGCACGCCAGCTCTCGTCGAGGCGCAGCGGCTCGCCCTGCGCCTCGGCGCGCGCCGCCAGCCACGCGAACACGTCGCCGCCGCGAAAGTTGTAGATGGCCTGCTTGGGGTCCCCGACCAGCACCAGCGTGCCCGGTCCAAACAACGTCCGCACCACGCGCCACTGGCGCGGATCGGTGTCCTGAAACTCGTCCACCAGCGCCGCTTTCCAGCGCGCGCGGATGCGTGCTGCGGCCCGCGCGCCGCGTTCGCCCTCATCCAGCGCCGCCACCAGGCGGTCGACCGCCTGGTCGTGGCCCATGAGGTTGCGCGCGGCCAGGCGCTGCGGAAGCTCGGCTTCAAGGTACCCGCGCGCGTCGCGCAGGAGCCGCGCCGCCGGCAGGGCGGCGGCCGCCGACTCGGCCTGCTGCAACGCGGCGTGGGCGGCCCCGAGCGCAGCCAGGTCATCGAACACCGACCCGGACGGGCGGACACCCTTGGGCTGCAGGCGCTCCAGCGCGTCGGCCGCGAGGCTCGATAGAAGCTTGGCGTCGAAGCTCGCCAGGGCCTCGGCAGGCGTGCCGGTTTGCGCCCACGCGCGAAGCTGCTCGAAGGCTGCCATCCGGCCGCTGCGGGTGCGTGCGCTGGTGACGCAATCGGTGAGTTCGGCTTGGAATGCGGCCACGGCGCCGGCGCCCCAGCGCGCGAGCGTTTGGCGCGCGCGTTCAAAGGTCGCGTGGAGCCTGGGCCAGTCCGGCTCGGCGACGTGCACCTCGCGCCCGCGCCAGCGTGAATCGCATACCTGTCCGATCAGGTGTTCCGGTGCCTGCCAGATGTCGGCCAGCAGTCGCGCGGTGGCGGCGTCGGCGCTGCCCCGGCGCCAGAAATCGCGCACGACTTCGGTTTCGAGCACGCGGATGTCGTCGATCAGGTCCGGCTGCACGAGCGCCTGCCCGGTCTCAAAACCAAACTCGGCCAGCGCGCGGTGGCAGAACCCGTGCAGGGTGCCGATGTAGGCCGTGTCGATCGCCAGGCGCGCCGCGCGTGCGCGGCGGCGCAGTTCGTCCAGCGCGATGGACGCCGCCAGCGCCTGCGCGACGGCCTTGCGGCTTGCCGCGTGCTGGCCATCGTCGTCCGCGCGCGGCGTGCCCGGGTCGGTATCGCCCAGCACCGCATCGGCGATCAGCAGGCGTTCGCGCAGGCGGGTCGAGAGTTCCGCCGCCGCCGCGCGGGTGAAGGTGGCGACCACGATTTCATCGACCTTGAGGCCGCGCTCAAGCAGCAGGCGCAGGTACAGCGTCGCGATGGTGAAGGTCTTGCCGGTGCCGGCGCTGGCTTCGACCGCGCGAATGCCATCCAGCGGCAGTTGCATGGCGTCGCGCGGTGCCATCATCGCCCGGACCCCGCGGTGACCGGCAGCAACTTCGGAAACAGCGAGGTGGCGGCGGCGTAGAGCTGCCGTTGCAGGGCGTCATCGGGGGCGGTGAGGTCAACGCCGCGCCAGGCGATGCGCGCCGCGGGTTGCCGGAATTCGCTGCGGCTGTCGTGGGCGTCGGCGTCGGAGCGGCCGGCAAGGTCACAAAACGTCTCGATGAACTCATCCAGCCCGGCCTCGCCCGCGCGGACGCGCCAGCGCTTCAGCGCATCCCACGAAGCCTTGGCAAACAGCGGCAATGGCCGACTGCAACCGCTGCGCATGGCCGCCACCAGGGCGGCCAGTTGGCCTGCGGCATCTGCGGGCGGCACGGCGGCGAGGTCGCGCTGGGCGACCTTGTCGTCGGCTTCCATCCAGAGCAATCGGCAGGCGACGGGTGCGCCGGCCGCGATCGTTGCAAACAGCATGTCGATGCGCGCGCACAGTACGCGCTTGCCGTTGAGCTTGCCGGCGGTGGCGCGCACCAATCCGGCTGGATACACGTCGGTCACGGTGCCGGCCAGTTGCGTGCCGTCCGTCAGCGTCAGGGTTTGCGCGACACCTTCGACGCGCGCCGCGCGACCGGTGAATTCCGCGATTGCCGCGCGCAGATGCCCGGCGCGGGTGCGCGCGATGGCCAGTGCGGCATCAGCGAGTGCCCCCGGCGGCAGTAGCCCTTGCGCGCGCAGCCGCCGTTGTTCCCGCGCCGCGTCGGTATCGCCGTGCGCCAGCAGCGTGCTGGCAAGGCCGTAGCGCAGCAAGGCGGCGTTTGGCTGCAGGGGTTCAAGGTCCGCGTCTGCTTCGGCGTCGTGCGGCAGGCGCAGGTGCAGCGCGTGTTCGAGAAAGCCGCGCGCCGGGTCGGAGAAGAAGCGCCTGAGTGCGTCAAGCTCGACCACCGCGGCCGCGGCCGGCGGTGGCGGCAACGCAATGCTGGCGAATGGCGCCTGCGCCTGCGTACCGTACGCTGCTGCGTTGGCGGCCGGACGCCATTCGGCGTGGAACGAACGCGCGGCGTCGGCGTCCGCGGCGAACAGGCGGCGGTCGAACGGGTGCAGGGGTTCGGTCTGCGGCAGCCGCGCATCGCGCCGCGCGCGCGCGGCGTCATCGGCAGGCGGCACGAGGTAATACTCGCGCACGACGTCCAGCAGTTCGGATACCACCACCGAGGGCGGACGTTCTTCGTTGGTGTGCGCGTCGCGGCCGGTCCAGCTGACGTAGAACACATCGCGGGTTGCGGCCAGGAGCTGCAGAAACAGCAGGCGGTCATCGGCGCGCACGTCGCGGTCACCGGGCTGGGACGTACCCGCGCGGCGGTCGCCAAGCAACGGGTCCAAGCCGTTGGCCTCGCGCCGCGGAAACGCCGCTTCGTCCATGCCGAGCAGGCAAATCACCCGGAACGGCACCACGCGGAGCGGCACCATGCCGCAAAAGGTCACGCCGCCGGTGAAAAGATGCTGCTGCGGATCGGCGCCGGCCAGCGTGTCGCGCAGGAATGCGCGCAGTTCGGCCCACGTCAGCAGGAGGCTGGGGTCGGCGTCGGCGCAGGCGTTGGCCAGCGCGGCCAGCGCCGCGCGGATGCGTTCCAGCGCGCGCGCTTCCACGCTGTCGTGCGGATCGGCCTGGTACAGGCTGTCCAGGGTTTCGTTGAGGAAGCGCTGCCAGTGCGTGGCGGTTTGCGCGTGCTGCGACTGCGCGCGCAGGCGGCGCCAGCTCGCGGTGACACCGAGCACCGCGTCAAGGTGCGTGAAGGCCGCGCCCTCGACGCCTGCCAGCGGCGCCGTGCCGCCGACCAGATCGGCGCTGGCATCGCCGCAGGCAAAGCCCGCCAGCAGCCGGTCAATGCCGAAGGCGAAGCTGAACTCGCGGTAGTCACCGCAGCCCGCGCGTGCATGTTCGTCTTCGCCCCAGCGCACGCCGGCTTCGCGCAGGCGCCGCCCAAGGCGTTCCAGCGCGTCGGCGTCGAGATCGAAGTGCCGCTGCACCCCGGGCACGGCCAGCACGTCGAGGATCTCACCGACTTCCCAGCGCGAGGCCGGGGCTTCGAGGAGTTTCTGGAACAACTGCACCACCGGATGCAGCGTTGCGGCGCCGGCATCGCCGAGGTTGAAGGGAATCCAGCGTGGATCGCTGCGCTCGATCCCGCCAAACACCGCCCTGATCGCCGGGGCGTACGCGGCAACGTCGGGCAGCATCACCGCGATCCCGCGCGGCTGCAGGGTGGCGTCGTGTTGCAGCAAGGCGAGCAGGGTGTCGTGCAGGGTTTCAACTTCGCGCAGCGGCGTGTGGCAGGCGTGGAACTGCAGCGAGTCGTCCGCGTCCACTACGCGCCGCTCAGGCGCCGGTGCCGCGTGGTGCAGAATGTCGTTGCGCACGCGGCCGAGCAGCGTTGCCCCGTCGATCGCGGCGTCGAACGCTTCGGTTTCCGCGTCGGGCTGCACCTGCTGGTAGCTGTAGAGCAGCTCCACCGTGGCGGCCAGCGCGCCACCCTGCTGCACGATGAGCGGGTTGCCGTCCTGCTTTCCCTGCAATGCGGCGTATACCGCGCGCCGTGACTGCGGCGCATCGCCGAGGTACTCCCTCGAGGGCAACGGCAGGTAAAAATCCACGTCGCAGTGGCGGCCCGCGATGGCCAGCATCCGCAGCACGTCGGGCGACACGTTGGCGCAGGCAAAGCACGCAAAGTGCTCCGGCAGGCCGGGCGGGGCAGGCTTTTCCGTGGAGCCGTCCACGCCGGACCCGGGGTCGAACGCGCGCAACCAGGCGTCCACCTGCGCGGCGCGCGAGCTGCCGCCGACCCGCGGCAGCAGGCGCCGCCACAGCTCGGCTTGCCAGTCATCGGCGTCGCCGCCCCGCTGCCAGCTCAACAATTTCGCGCGGCGATAACCCTGCATCCGTTCGTACACGCGGGCAAGTTCCAGGCTCAACGCGTAGCGCCGCAGCGGGTCGTCGCCACCAGCGAGGTACGCGCGCAGTGGTTCGAGCGCCGCGCCTTCCAGCGGCGCACCGAGCAGCGCGTGGAGGTGCCAGCGCAGCACCGGGACGTCAAACGGTGATTGCCGCGGGAGCCCGGGCTGGGCGGCACGCAGCAATTCCCACGCAAACTGTGCCGGCGGGGTGAATTCGACGTTGGCAATGACGCCGAGCCGCCCGGCCAGGTGTACCTGCAGCCAGCGCCGCAGGCCCGCCTGGGGCACCAGCACGCGGGCCGGAAGCAGCGGATTGCCGTGGCGGGCACCCAGGCGTTCGCCGAGGGCGTCGGCGAGCGTTGCCGTGTTGTTGGACGTAACGAGCTGGAACATCCCCGGCCAGGCGCGATGGCAATGTTGCAAGTATGCCGGGTGTGGGTCTCGCCGCTTGCGACGGCTAAAATGGCCGGATGCCCGCAGGTTCCACCAGCGTCGATGCGGCCCGTCCACACGCGGCCGCCGTCGCGGTGGCGGGGCTGGTGGCGTTGGCGGTGGCGATGGGCATCGGCCGCTTTGCGTTCACCCCGATCATGCCGATGATGGAGGCTGATTCCGGCCTCACGCTGCGTGCTGCGGGCTGGCTTGCGGCGGCCAATTACCTCGGTTATTTCCTCGGCGCGCTGTGCGCGGCGCGGTTGTCGCTGGCGCAGGCGGTGCGCGGCGGATTGCTGTTGATCGCGGTGGTCACCTTCGCGATGGGCGTGACCGATGCGTTTGCGCTGCAGTTGGTCCTGCGCCTCGCCGCCGGAGTCGCCAGCGCGTGGGTGCTGGTGCACGTGTCGGCGTGGTCGCTCGGCCGCTTGCTGGCGCTTGGCCGCAGCGATGCCAACGGCGTGGTGTACGCCGGGGTTGGGGCCGGCGTCGCGCTCGCTGGACTGGTGGTGATGGCCACGATGCAGCTGCGCTGGGACGCCGATCGCACCTGGCGGCTGTTTGGCGTGCTGTCGCTTGCGGTCACGCTGGCGCTGTGGCGCGCGTTTGCGGGCGCCAGCCCGGCGCCGCCCGCGGCGGTCGCCACGGTGCGGCCGCGGGTGCGCTGGTCGGGCGACCACTGGCGTTTGCTGTGGTGCTACGGCGCGCTCGGCATCGGCTACATCATTCCGGCGACCTATCTGCCCGACATGGCGCACCGGTACATCACCGACCCCCTGGTGTTCGGCCTGGCGTGGCCGGTGTTTGGCGTGACCTCGGCGCTGTCGACCTGGATTGCGGCGCGCTGGCTCGCGCGCGTCAATGATCGCCGGCTGTGGGCGATCTGCTATGTACTGATGGCGGCCGGCGACGCATTGCCGGCGCTGTGGACGGATTTTGCGGCGGTCCTGGTCGCGGCGCTGCTGGTCGGCAGCACCTACATGGTGGTTACGATGCAAGGCCTGCGCGAAGCGCGCCGCGTGGCGGGCACCTCGGCCACGGCCTTCATCGCGGTGATGACCGCGGGTTTTGCGTTGGGCCAGGTCGTCGGGCCGCTCATTGTCAGCGCGGTGGCGTCGGTGCCGCACGGCTTTGCCGCGGCCCTGATCGGCTCGGCGCTGGTCGTCCTGGCCGCCGCGGTGTCGCTGTGGCGCTCGGCCGAGCGGACACCAGGGGCGCCATGATTTTCTCGTCATTCCGGAATCGCGTAGCGATTCCGGAATCGGTTTGCTTGGTGCGTGAGCAGGCACCCGGAAGCCGTACCGATGACCGATCCCGGGTTCCCCCGCGATAAAGCTGCGATGGTCCCCGAATGACCAGGGACACGCTTGATCAGACCTTTGTATGAACGCCTCCCGTTTGGCAAGGCTGTTGGTTTTGATGTCAAACAACATCGGTCGCAGTTTTGTATCCGGCCTGTGGTGCAGGCTGGTGCCTGCTGGCCCTGATGGAATCCGCT
>SCQU01000025.1 GCA_004299555.1 Rhodanobacteraceae bacterium | reverse complement strand
CGCCAGACGTTCACGCCACAACGCCGCCTTGTCCGCCATCAAGCTGCCTCTCCACTTGGAAAGGCGCGATCACATCACCTCGGGTGCCACGGCGGTAGATGAGACGAGCGGACGCTTACGTACGAAGTGCGCGCTTGCTGGGCATGGACGAACAGGCGCAACGGCGGTACATGTACCACGAAGACCACGACGGGCTCGACCCCGACGAGTTGCTGGACCCGGAAGCCGTGGCGATGGCCCGCAGCACCGTGGAAGCCGCCCGTGACCAGCTCCAGCGCTGGGTCGCGGAGCGGCCGCTGACCTACGCGGAAATCCTGTCCGCCCACCCCAGTGAACAAGCAGCGCTGCTGGCTCGCGACGGCCAGCGCGTGTACCACGTGCTGGTCGTGGGCGACGATGGCGTGCGTGACGACGCCGAAGCGCGGATGCCGGCTGCCAGAATCGCAAATCCGCCGCGCGACCCGATATACGACGGCGCCCGCGGCGGGTCCGACGGACCCACCTTGTACGACATGTTATGGCCGATGCCAGAGGTGCAGGTCCAACGCCTGCACGAAGTAGTGGCCGAGGTAACCGGGGTGGGTGGTAACGCCGTCGCGCCGGAGAACATGAAGCCGCTCGTACTGCCGCCGACTTACACCGATAGCCAGAGCGACCTTTCAACGGACGGTTCGCCCGCACCCAAGAATGACGCGCCCCCGGCCCCGCTACTTCTTCCGGGGGCGCCTTGAATGCGCCACCGCCTTGTTCGCCCCAACCCTGCGGCCCGGCGGGTCGTCGACGAGCACCATGAGCTCACAGGGCGTGCACCCGAAATAGCGGCAAAGCTTTTCGACCACATCGGTACTCGTGACATAGCCTGGAACATTCGAGATGCGCGAGATCGTCGGCCTGGACAGGCCCGTGACCTCGCACACCTCGCCGAGTGTGATACGCCGGCGCTCGCGAAATGCTTTCTCGTCAAGCAACTGATTGAACAGGATCCGAAGCACGTTTACCCCTTCCTCGGAGAACAGTCGCACGTCTTGGCAGACACGAATTGAACGTTTGTGATATACTTTCGTCTATGCAGACACAAACGCAACGCATCACTCACATCTTACAACCCCAAGGCTCCGCTCGCCGGCATCCAAATGACAGCGCCCTTCACTGCTCCCTGTTGAAGGCCCAAGCCCATGCCAACCCTTGAACTCGGTCCTGCCGGATCGCTGACCGCGCCGGACGGCACCACTGGCCACGGCATCTATCTCCTCGCTGCCACCGCGGCGCACATCGGCCCCAGCGGCCAGGAGCGTCTGACCCTGACGCTCGAGGACAAGACGGGCCACATCACCGGCGTGGTTTGGCCGGATGCCCTTTCAGCGATCAAGGTCCCAGCAGTCCTGCCCGCACCCGTCCGGGTGCATGCCATCGTGCAGCATTACGATGGTAACCGGCAGCTCAAAGTCCAGGCTCTGACCGGCGTCGACCATGCAGAAGTCACACAGGTCACGCAGCTGCTGCCCCGGTACCTCTGCCCACAGATCGCACGGCCCGCCTTCGACCAACTTGCGGCGCTCGAGGTGGCGTTACCGCCACCGCTGGATGCATTTTTGCGGGAAATCCTGCTGGATCCGGCGATTGGCCTGCCGTTCCTCAACTGCCGCGGCAGCGTGGCGCACCACCACGCCTACCAAGGTGGTCTGCTCGTGCACTGCACCGAGATGCTCGACTTGGCGTTCAACGCGACCCGCCGAATCATCCCTGACGACGCGTGGTCGCCGTTCATCGCACAGATGAGCTACCTGCTCCACGACTTGGGCAAATTGCGCTCGGTCGGAACCACCTGCCGAGCCCGCAATGCGCTCGTCGTACGGCACGAAGTGCTGACGGTGGAATTGCTCGCGCCACACCTGCACTGGTTGGAGGCGCGCGAGCCCGATCTTGCCGCAGGACTGCGTTACGTGTTGGGTTATCTCGCAACCCCGGCCGCTGCCCGCAAGCCGGCCGACTACGTCGTCGCCGAGATCGTCGCCACGCTCGATCAATGGAGCGCGGGGGCGTTCAACCACTGCGACCTCGATCACCTGATCAATGGGTGGAGGCAACGGCCCGTCGTCACCCGCGATCTTCCGCACCGCGTGGCTAGCCGGCAACAGCCCGCAGCGCGTTTCGGATAAGGGACCCGCGCATTCACCCACACATCTTCCTCACCACGTCTTGCTGTAAGCGCAACCCAGAGAACTCATGACCCCTGATACCGACCGCCCATTCACCGATAACCGCGGAATGCGCGCTGCGAAGCGCCTCTCGACCCGCCAAGCGCAGCACCGCCGCCAACATCGGGGCCAATCGCAGCAGCGCCATGCAGCGCATGGGCATCGCCACATGGCAACCGCTTGGGCCGAACCGCGATCGCACACTCGCCCGCCAGTTATCCACCGCTCGCGATCGCGGCCATTGAGACGCAGCTCCTCGACGCTGCGCACGTATCTCCAGCAACGCCCCCCCCTGATATGGAACACTTATGACATCTCTTGCAACGCAACCCGATGATCGCATCTGGCGCTGGACCCGGCGCCTCCTTACGGCGCTCAGCGTACTGGCCGTCCTGCTAGGCCTTGCGGCGCCAGCGGCGATCCTCATCTGGCGCGCCAACACCCCAACGGTGGTGGTTGAACAAGGCTCCGCCGGGACCTTGCTTGGTGCTGACGTCCACACCCGCTTCTACGTGGCGGGCAACGTTACGAACATCACGACATCAGCGGGAACGCTTGTTGTCGCGGGAGCCTTTACCGGTCCGATCGGTACGCCGTTGACCGTCGAGCGCACCAATAAAGCCTCGAGCCTGCGGGTCTGCACGACTGACGTGCACCCTACCTGTGTGGGACTCGTTGGGCTTTGGGCCGGGCCCATGCGACCCACCGCCGATGCCGGCAAGGTCGTCAACTTTGTGCAACACGGCTGGACGGCGGACAACCTCGATGGCTGGCTCGGGATCGGCTTTGCCGTTGTGTGCATGTTCGTACTGGCGTGGGTGATCGCCCTGCTGGTCCGCGAACGACTGCTCGATGACGGCGACGATGATTGCCACGGTGCTGCATCAGCCCGCAGCTGATTGCGGGCGCCACCCTGCGCACCGATCGGGGTCCACACCAGGCGCCGCCACCCGCTACACACTGCACCCGGCGCGCAACGCGTACTCGCCGCGTCTCCCGCCCTCCATCATCACCGCCCCCGCTGACCCGCCTTTGTGATGCAGGTGCGCCTGGCCTGTACCGCGGGCGCACTGGCGCGGGCGAGGACGGCGGACGCCGTCACGCGAGCCCCGACCGCGCATTGCGCGCGAGCCGCGGACGAAAGTGCCTCCGGGTTCGCTTACCCCCGGCCATCAACCGCCCGCAGCTGCCACAGGTTCAATCAACGTCGCGTCGTCACGGGTCACCTGCTTGGCACCGTCCCCCACCTGCCAGCCCGCCAAGCGCCGGCCATACGCCGCGGGCGCAAACTGCGACAAGGCATCGGTGCCTTTGATATCCGGATCGAGCCAAGGCACAACGTTCTCTGCAGGCACCATCACGGGCGAGCGATCGTGGACGGACGCGACCGGCTCCACGGGTTGGCGTGTCAGAATCGAGAACCCTTCCTGTTTGATGATGCCGCCCAGGAACAACGGAGCGCCGTCGCGCAGCACGAAATAGAACCACGGTCGGTGCTTGAGCGACTTTGCACCACGCGGTTCATAAAAGCCGGACGCCAGCACGACGCAGCGATGATGGTCGAAGTGTTCCCGGTACTCCGGCACCCGATGTGCGCTCTCGCTACGAACGTTGATCCGGTTTCCGCGCGAAGTCGGAAAGGCCCACAGCCACTCATCGAAGGTGATGTGGCCGTCATCGTCCAGCATGGCGATCCATGCGCGGGTGCCCGGCGGAATGTTGTAGCGAGGACCCGCGGGCAGGCCGTTCAAACGGTCGGCGGTCCCCGCATCGACCGCCGCATGTAGCAACCTTGCCCACTGCCGCGGCGACTTGTCACCCGTAAACCTGCCACACATCGCGGTGCCTCAACGGTTCGGTGTGTTTGATCTCCACTCTCACTCGAGTTGCACAGCCGTGCGCACGCCCGTCACCACGTGCCCATGCCTTGGCCATGCATTGGGGCCATCGGCACAACGATGCCGTTCACGCAACCCCAGCTTACTGCGAGCACCGCGCAATCAATGTGGGTCATCTAGCCGGTTGGCACGCGGCGGACGACGCAGGCTTCTGTCGGGGTGACGGGGACCGGCGTCCGCGACCGGCCCACACCAGCCGTTCGCTTGGTGTTGTCGGGCGTCCGCTGCTGGCGAAACCGGCCGTTCCCCGCTGCCGGCAGCGGTGGGCGCCGCAGGCATGACCCGCCGGCATCAGGGGGGGGGCGGCCCAGCCATATCGCCGCAGCAGGCCGACTGGTAGGCGCCAACCGGACAAAAGTTGACGTTGCTGCATCACTGGCGCAGGTCTGCTTACGCTCGGACGGATGCGGACCCATGTGAGATGTGGCTCACATTTTGGTAGAGTTGCCTTCCCGTTCTGGCGCCGCCGGAACGGGGCGACCCGCCGGTGCCTTGCGCACCCGACGATCGTGCCCCGCCAAGGATGGCATGCAGCAACGTCGATCGGAGGTGACGGTCATGCCCGAGTCGTCGTCCGGTTCCAGCTTCACGTATCGCGCCTTCATCAGCTACAGCCACGGCGACAAGGCGTGGGCCGATTGGCTGCACAAGGCGCTGGAAACGTATCGGGTGCCCTCGCGGCTGGTTGGGAAACCGACTGACGCTGGGGTCATCCCACGCCGTCTGAACCCGGTGTTCCGCGACCGCGAGGAACTGTCGAGTTCGCCCGAGCTCGGCAGCAAGATCAACGAAGCGCTGGCGAAGTCCGAAAACCTCATCGTGCTCTGCTCGCCCGCCTCGGCCGCCTCGCGCTGGGTCAACGAGGAAGTGCTGGCGTACAAGCGCATGGGCCGCAGTGGTCGCATCTTCTGCCTGATCGTCGCCGGTGAACCCAACGCCACCGACCTGCCCGGCCGCGCAGCCGAGGAATGTTTTTGTCCAGCGTTGCGGTTTGCCACCGACGTGGACGGACGGCCCACGAACGAACGCACCGAGCCGATCGCCGCCGACGCGCGCGAAGGCAAGGACGGCAAGGCCAACGCCAAGCTGAAACTGATCGCGGGCATGCTCGGCGTCGGGTTCGATGCGCTGAAGCAGCGCGAGCTGCAGCGCCGCACCCGCCGCATGACCGCGATCGCCGCGCTGGCGCTGGGAGTGATGGCCATCACCAGCGTGCTGGCCGTATACGCCCTGATCTCGCGCCACGAAGCCGTAGTCGCGCAACAAGCCGCGCAGCGCCGTCAGAAACAAGCTGAGGGTCTGGTCGGCTTCATGCTTGGCGATCTCAATGACAAACTATTGCAGGTGAATCGTCTTGACATCATGCAGGCCGTGGATGGCAAGGCGCTGGCATATTTCAAGTCACTGCCAAATAACGATGTCAACGATACGGCACTGGCCCAACGCGCCAAGGCGTTGGAGAAAATCGGATCAGTGCGTTTGGAACTGGGGAATTTTACCGGCGCGTTGGATGCTTTTCGCAGCTCCACGGCGGTTTCTTCCAAGTTGGCTGCCACGTCACCCAGAGATGTGGCGCGCCAAATCGCCTACTCGCGCACACTTACCTTCATCGGATTTACCCATTGGAACCAAGGCAAGCTGGACGATGCACAGCGCGCTTTCGAATCGGCCCATCAGACCCTGCAAACTTCACTCTCGCATGCTCCGAAGGACCCGTCACTACTTGTTCAATTGTCCTCTACTGACAACAACATTGGTCACGTGTTGGAAGCACGTGGGCAATTCGCAGCTGCGGAACTCGCTTACCAACATACGCTTGACGAAATACAAGAAGCGGTAGCGGCAAAGCCGGACGACGCTCACTACCTGTCGGAACTTGGCGATGCGCGCAACAACTTGGGCAAGCTCGCACTGGAACGAGGCGATCTTGCAACGGCGATTCTCGAATATCGCTACAGCGATGCCATCGAGACCAACTTGTCGGCACGTGATCCGCGCAACAACAATCAGCGCGAAGGCATGCTGAGGGTGCATGCGATTCTGGGACGCGCTCTGTCGCTGGCTGGCGAGACCACGGCGGGCAAGCATGATTTGCAACGTTCGGTTGACATCGCCACGCAGTTGACACGATTCGAGCCGAACGAAACCGATTTTCAGAATCATCTCGCATTGTACTCGTCGCAATTGGCGCGATTGCAGCGGTTGGACGGCGACATGCGGACGGCAGTTGCGTCGAACTCGAGAGCCATTGCGATTATGGTTGCACTGATCAAAAAGACACCGGGCAACCGGATCTGGCAAAGCGAATACGCAGAGGCGCTGATCGAACAGGCAGCTGAACAACACCACGTCGGTAACGCCGACGCAGCGCGATCGTCAGCACGAAATGCGCTTGACATCCTTGAGCCCATCCTTGCCAAGCAGCCAGACGAACGCGGCACCATGCTCGACACCATGACAGCCAAGTTGCTGCTTGCCGCAGTGATTGATGATCCAGTCGCCGCGCGGAATCAGCGCGAAGAGGTGTTGCAAGCCATGCAACGCGTGAAAATAGATGACGGCGATCCGCGTCTGCTCGCGTTACGGATCGAAGCACTCCTCGCGTTGGGTCGCGCGGCCAAAGCGCAACCCTTGATCAAACAACTTTGGAACGAAGGTTATCGCGATCCTGAATTCGTTGCGTTGTTGCAGCACGAGCATATCGCGTATCCGGTGAACACAGCTTTTCACGTAAGACTACTTGCGGCGGCGAATGCAGATAACAGCGAAGCCGCGTCGCAGGCGGGCGTCAAAGTGCATTAGTAATAAACCCACCCCAACTACAGGAGATCATCATGACCGATCCCAACCCCATCACCGTACATGTCACCGTGGACAAAAGTACCTCACCATGGTCGCTCAAGGTGGACGGCAAGCGACTGGACCATCAGACCTCCGTACCTCAAAACGCGTTGCCGCAGACTATCCTGTGGGACTTGCAACTTACCGGTGGAGATACAGGATCCTTCGACTCGCCGGCGAGTTCTGGTTTTTCCTGGATCGATGGCCCGTCGAACACGGACATTTTCAAGGATTTGACCGAACCTTCCAGCACCCAAATCCAGATCTCCGATTGGAACACCAGCGCCAGTACCACGGGAGACTGGAGCTATAAGTTATGCGCCACTGTTAACGACACCCCTTGCGAAACGAATCCACCATCTGCCGGTAGTGACCCCGGCGATCCGACGATCAAGAACAATTAGCAACTGATGCCTGATGGATAAAACGTCGCTGTTGAACTTTGCTGCGGCGCACGACGACGATGGTTGTCAGTCTCGAAGATGAGGAGCAGAGAACCTGGCAGCCGTGACATCGTCAGTGAGATCAGGACGGACTACCTATAACGGGTCGGACAGCACCCGTCGAGCAATACTCACCAGGCGACAAATCGGCTCATCGTCTGACCCTCGTCGATTCGACGCGCCTTTTTATCCGACGGAGAGGTTTTCACACAGCCTGGGTCGCAGAGTGACCTTTGACCAAGGTTGTGTCCCCTGACGTGGTGTAACTGAGGTCACCGGAGGCTCTCGGGTTTAGGGTTTGGGTTGCGACACCTGACCCAACGGAGCGGCGCAGGTGCGGTGGCCCCGAAGAAGCCGGTGACGATCTGCTCAAGTTCCTGCGGTATCCGTCATCCCCGTGGGTCCGCAGCACCCACGCGATCGAGCGGCTGGACGAGGGATCCCGTCGCTGCATCAAGACCCGGTGCGTGCTGCCGTGCGCCGAGGCGGTCAGCATGTTGTTCAGGGCGCTGCCGGCTACCGCACACGTCACCTGTGCAAGATCGACGGCTGGCAAACGTTGCAGGGGAACCGCGCAGCCGCGCTCGACGTCGCAGCTTGGCCCTCACAGTGCTCGAATCGCTGGAGACATGCGAGAAGCAGTTTCCATCACATACGCCACGACCCGCGTTTCAAAAAGATCCCCTCCTCCGTCGCGGGAGAGGGGATCCTGCATCGACTGGGCCGAAGCTACGCATCCATGCGTGGTCCTTCCCTGGAAGGTGACCGTTGGGTTCCGTTTGTCATCCAGGGGTCGTCATGCGTGACGTGTTTCGCATCGCGTCGGTCATGATCCGGCCGATCAGTGCTGCGGTTCCTTATCGTTGGCGTTGCCTTGGCTGTTGCGGTGGCGGCTGTGGCTGTTGGAATGCGATTGCGCGTGCGCGCCCGCTGAACCATTGGCCGAACCACTGGCGTTGATGCCGCTGACCGCGTTGCCGACCGAGCCTGCGGTGCGGTCGGTGGACTGGATCGCCGCGTTGGCGGCATTGCGCACCGTCCCGCCGACACCTCGTCCGGCGTCGCCGGCCTTGCCTGCGGCGGCCGCGGTATTCAGTCCGGCGCCGGCGTTGGCCGAACCGGTGACTTGTGCATTGCCCGCGGGAGTCGCCGTGGAAACGCCGAGCTGCTGACCGGCGTCGACGCGCGCGCGCGCCGACTGGCCCGCAGCGTCGGCAGTCTTCCGTTTTGCGCGTCTCGTGGAGCGATCGCCTGTGCGTTCAAGTCGATTCGCAGTTTGCAGGGTATTTTGCATGGTGTTCGGAAGGGTGTTTTGCATCATGCGACCGGTATTCACTCCCACGGCACCTCCGACCTGGCCCACGGCGCCAAGGTGGACTTGGGCAAACGCGGGCAGGGCGAGCAAGCATGATGCAGCGATGGAAACAGCGAGGGTGGTCTTGCGCATAATGTCCTCCGAATTAAGCCGCGTGCGTCGGGGTGCACGATGACCCGGACACTACGCAGGCCCCATCAACTCGTCGCTGAATTGCGATCGTGGCGATTCAGCACCCGGACGGTTTGCTGAGCGAGGCCTTGCGTCCGGCCACCACGTGAGTGCACATGCAATACGCCCATGCTGGATGGTCGTGCCGGAGACAACGCACGCGACAATGCCAGCCGTCGCGGGACGGTTCATCGCCCATGGCAGCGTGACTCTCGGCAAGCAGCCTCCAGGGAATCCGGTGCGGTCCGGAAACGCCAACATTCATACGAATGTCTTGGGTTCCTGCGCCAACCTCTACGTACTGGCTCATAAAAAAGGGAGCTGCGTCACAGTTGCCGCGCGGTATTCAGGAATACAGCCTGAATGGTCTATGCATTGGCACTTGGTCGCCACGGGCCACGCGTAGTAGCTTCGCGCGCACAAATGTTTTGCTCATGGCTGCTACGCAACATCATGCGTGACAAAGCTGTCCCGTTCCTCCGCAGGAGAACTACCATGATCATGAAAACACGTCCCGCGCTTGCGCTGCTGTGCGCGGCGGTGCTGTCCGTGTTCGGTACGGCAGTGCTGGCGCAAACTACCTCGGGGTCGACTTCCATCAATACCGAGTCGACCCGTCTCGCCAACCGTTACAGCACCTTTGCCGGCTCCGATGCGAACTCGATGGCATTGGTCGATGGATTACGCAATGGCACGTCCATCACGCTTGAGACGACCAGCATCGTCAAGAACACCGACGGTACCACCAGCACCGTGAACACGCCCACCACATTCCAGCCGGCCACTGGCAAGTTGGGCTACGGCAACGTCAACATCGCGCTGGCGCTGGCAGAAGCAGACCTCAACAAGCTTGGCATCACCGACCCGACTTCCACCCAGATTGCTGCCGCACTGAACGGCGGCAGCGTAATCTTGGCCGACGGCAGTACCGAAAACCTTCAAGGCGTGTTGGCGCTGCGCGCCCAAGGCGAGGGCTGGGGACAAATCTCGCAGCAACTGGGTACCGGCAAGCTGGGTGCGGTCGTCAGCGCCGCCGAGAACAGCCACTCGCAAGCCGGGGTCGCGCAGGCGAACCGTTCCGACCATCACGGGCAGCCGATGGATATGCCGCGGCCCCCGCATCCGGTTCATCCGGACCACCCGACGGTGCCCCAGCATCCGTCAGTGCCCAGCCGTCCCGACATTCCCAGCCATGCAGGCCGTCCGGGCGGCGGTTGAGTGGTTGCTGCCCAATCGTTTCTCTCAACAGGCGCCTCGCGCGCCCGCTTTCCATGCCTGTCAGGGGATAATGCCCGATGCGTAATGAGAACAAGAATCTGCTCTCGGTCCTGATCCCGGCCTTGGTGCTGGGCCTGTGCGTGGCACCCGCGTACGCTGACGATGCCGGACACGCGACCGTCTCCGCCGGCGTCGATTACAGCAGTGGCAGCTACGGCACTCCGTTCAGCACCGACATCTGGGACGTGCCGTTCAGCGCCGGCTATCAGGGCGACCGCTGGTCGCTGAAGCTGACCGTACCGTGGGTGAACATCAGCGGCGCCAATGACGTCCTTCCCGGCATCGGCCGGGTGAAGAACAGCAACCCGCACGGGCGTGGTCACGGCAAAGGCAACACCGGCCCCGTTCCGCCGGTCACGGAGACCACGGGTTCCGCTTCGGGCCTCGGTGACATTGTGGCGCAGGCAACCTATGGCCTCGTGCGCAATGACGCTGAAAAGTTCGGGCTGGACCTTACCGGCAAAATCAAGTTCGGCACGGCCAGCGCCGACAAGGGACTCGGCACCGGCCAGAACGATTACGGCGTGAACCTCGATGCCTACAAGGGCTTCGGCGCGTGGACTTTCTTCGGCGGTGCCGGATACATGAGGTATGGTTCGTCTCAGTACATCGTCTTGCACAATGGCTGGAATGCGAACCTCGGTGCCGGCTACAAGCTCGATGCTAGCGACGACATCGGCGCCTATTTCTATTTCCGCCAGAAGATTGCCGATTCCGGCTACGCCGACCGCGAACTGACCGGGTATTGGAACCATCACTTCGGCAGCGCTTGGCGCTTGCAGGCGTATGTGCTCGGCGGGTTTTCTGACGGCAGCCCCGATTGGGGCGTCGGCGGATCGATGCAATACGCGTTTTGAAAGCGCGAGCGATTGAAACACACCAGAGCGTGACACGCCATGCAGGTCACACAAGCCAGCATCCTGCCGCCGCATGCGTGCAAACCAGCATGAGGAGATCACGATGAAAACGCTGCGCTTTGCTGTCATTGCCGCCCTGGCCATCGCCGGCGCCGGTTTTGTCGCCACTGCCGCTGTGGCCGACCCGCCTTCCTGGGCGCCAGCGCACGGCTGGCGTGCCAAGCACCAATACGTCTATTACCCGTCTGCCGAGGTGTACTACGAGCCCGCCTCGCGCATGTGGTTCTGGTTGGGTGGCAACGGCTGGCAGGCCGGCGTCAGCTTGCCGCTGGCACTGCAAGGTTATGTGCGCGTGGGCGGCGTGAACATCTCGCTGGATGTCGACCGCCCCTACCTGCAAAACGACTACGTGGTGCACCGCTATGGCGGTAGCCAGCACCGTTGGTGGCGAGACGAAGATCGTGATCATGGACATGGTGGACACGGACATGGTGGGAGTGGCCACGGCCACGATCACTGAGTGGCCTCTATGTGATGACCCCGAGGCCTATTGATCACATGATCGAAGACTGCGACGCAACCAGACCGAACTTGTGAACGTCATCCAGACGATAGCAGCGCTGTCGTTCACGAAAGATCTCAAGCTAGCTCCCTTGCGACGATTCTGGATTGGCCGCTATCCGCTCTATAGCGGTCTTTCATTCCGCTGCCTCAAGCGTCAACTTCGGGTCGACAACCGCCCGTCAGGCGGGCCCTCTTGGCACCTGACAGCAGCGGCACCCCGGCGCGCCACTTGACGACGACGCGACCGGATCATTCCGCTTCCAGGCCAGATCGGTTTCCGCAGTGTCAGCGACCACCCTCGCTGATCGCGCTGGGTCCTTGCCCAATCCCGTGCACGTGCGATCAATTTCGCCACCCCGGTGGTTCGGAGCGCTTCGCATCCCCTGCCGGCTGCGCGCCCAGTGATGCTAGCCGCGCGAGGCGTACCCCGGAGCTTTGCGCTCCGGGGTACAGTTCGTGAAACCCACATAGTGGGTTTGGTGCGATTGGCACCATCGGCTTCAACTCGGCGGAAACCAAGAATAGGTCCCGCCCCGCCGTACGTTGGGCGCACAGGACACCCGTCCGATCGTTGCGATCGAACCACCCGCCGGCACACGTTGCACCCACCCGGTCATTGCGACCGGGACGGAAGTAACACCGCCGGATTCGGTATGGCATATGCACACTGAACCCGCATCCGCCATACGCTGGCACACGAGGTGCCGATCCAGCCATCTCGGCTGAATCACCATTCACTGATTGCCCGATCGTTGCGATCGAGCGACCGTTGGGCATAGTGCCCCGACCGCACAACGCGGCCATCCTGCTGGTGCGAACGCCGCACCTCTTTACGAGCCGGACACCACTCCGGCGTACTTGCTTGCAACCGTCCCGCACACCCTGCCAGGGGTGCACGGAACACATCACTTCGTCTCAACATCAAACCGCATCTCTGCGGTGCCACACTCGGCTTTTCAGGTTCTCCATGATCGGGGTTCGACATCCATCGAGTCTGCCTACTGCCCTCTGACCCTACTTCACGACAACATCCTTGTTCGAGGCTCTCACACCCTTCCGGCAACGCTCGCGGTGCCACCCGCGGCCCGGTTAGGGTGCTTGACCTGGTTAGTCACGTACTTTTGGTGCAGAACGCCTGCGGTCTCACATCCCGTGCGCGATAACTCTCTCGAGTTTTCGCCATCACCCTCTCGGGTTTTCAGTGCGGCGAGATTCCAAAGCCCGTCACTTACAGCGCGGAACGCTTTCAACCTCTCGATCACGCGGGCCAAACCCCGCGCACAGGCTCTTGCACTTGCCCCAGTGCTTCGCGTCTCCCGGATGTACCCGAGGAGGGAAGCCTCTGTTTCGTTACACGTGCTAGCTATTGTTCGATCCACCCGGCTTGCGCCCGATGGTACCGGCATCGCCACTGAATTTCGCTTGATGCCCTGGCTGGATTACTCCAACCCGCGGAACTGCACGTGTGGGGAAGCGTTCGACCGTCTCCGGCCGCCCGCCCTGCGGATTTCCACCGCCTTTTCGTGACCAGCTCCCGCCCTTTCATCCCGACGTTCTGGGAATCCCGCGACGGTCACCTACATCAGGTCGCCCAATCTACGACCAGTGCAACGTGCGCCAAATATCAGATTGGCTCGAGGGGCTAATAGCCCAGCGGCCGCGAAGCAGGACAAGAGCGATTGGGCTCATCCGGCTTCTGCCGCCACCCGCGTTTGGCTGACACGGGTGTCGATGTGAGACGAGTAGATGCCCGGACGTAACATCCGGTTGATCCCCGCAACCGGTAGGTCGCGGTTGGATCACGCAGCTGGTGAAGCTGCGCGGAACGCCGTCGAATGCGGCATCGTGGTGTGGCCCCTGGCAGGACCTTTGCTGGGTAGGCGGAGCGCCGTGCGACCGGCGCTATTGCGTGAGGTATCCACGGGTCAATCAGGGCTAACTGCAACAACTGGAATCTCCTTATACATCACTGCATCAACCCAACAATTCGCGGTCTTGATGTACTATCCAAGCCGCATGACACAGCAGTCGCCCGTCGCCACCTGGCCTCGCGTCGCATTGATGCAGCGACTAGCCCTCGCCGTCGCAAGGGGGATGCCGTGGTGGACATCCGGTGAGGTTCGCGCGGAACGCATCCCCGCCCTCATTGCGAAGATGCACGAGCGCCACGGCGCCAACGCGGGCCTGTCCGAGCAACGCAGCCGCCGGCGCGCAGGGTTACCGCGGTCGCGGCTGCTAATCCTTGCGCCGCCGATGGGCGCGTCGGTTGAACGCGTGCCTTGGTGGCTGCTGGCGACGGAAGATAAGCTTCAGGGCGAGTCGTTGGAAAATGCAGCAGACCGCGGACATCGCATCTACATGCGTGACTTTGAGTTGGTGCGCCTCGTCTCGGCCGGCAATGGAACCAACTGGACTTGGCGGGTCAAACCCGATGCGTGGGCCCGCTACGTGGACCAGGGCGAACACCTGGCGAAAGCGGCACGCCGTGCCGGCAGAGGCGCCGGGCGCCAGGATCCACGTACCGCCCAGCGTTTCATCGATCGCCTCGGCACATGGCCGGGCATGGCGGGCATCAATCAACAGCGGGCGGCCCTTTTTCACACCATGGCCGTGTTGTCACACGGCACCCTACACATCCCGCGTTTCGCCGTGCCGCGGTTCATTCCCAGCCCGAAGCCCACCCTACCGGAATGTAATGACTGAGTAACACGGCGGAATCAAAAGCTGCTGGGCCGGTCCAGAGCCATCTGGCGATGACGGATACCGCGACGCGCACTGCCCTTCCGGTCGACGATTTCGCCGCGGCTCGCGCTCCGCGCTCGGGGCTCGCTGGGCCGTCCCACGGCCGGCCCTCGCCCCCGCCCGTGCGGTCGCGCGGCCGACTTATCGCCTACCGGCCGGAAAGCCGGTGGGCGGGCCGGCCGGCAACTCTGATCAGATCGGTGCGACTTATTACCAGTGCAACCAGCGTGCTTCAGCCATGCAGGCACACGCCGGAAGGCGCGTCCACTTCGTGTCCCCGCGGCCAGCGCACGCCGCCGGATTCACGGGCAGCGGGGATGACGACCGCCGGGCATGCGTGCGAAGCGACCACGAGATCAAAAGCGTGAGAATCGCATCGAGCGGTAGCGACTAACCATTCGCCATGGCGCACGGACGCGGTAAGAACGCGATGGCTCAGACTCACTGCTATACCGGCGGCGCGCGGGGCAGCACGCCCCGACTCTCAGCCGCCTCAATGTTTCGCAGGGGGTATCGCACGCACCGCCCCAGCTTCAAGAAGGTCGGTCCAATGCCCTTCGCTCGCCAACCTGACCTGCCCCCATTTGCCGTACCACGGATAAGTAGGCAGTCCGTGGGTTGAAGGTTACTGCAGGGGTGCTTCGTTGTTGCTCTGGGTTTTGGCTTTGACCTCCTGTTGGTGTCGGTAGTTGGCTGCAAACTGCGCAGGCGGGATCCGGCCGCAACTGCTGTGCGGTCGCACTTCGTTGTAGTCACGCCGCCAGTCGGCAATGACCTCACGGGCTTGCGGCAGCGTCGTGAACCAGTGATCGTTCAAGCACTCGTCGCGGAACTTGCCGTTGAAGCTTTCGATGTAGCCGTTCTGGGTCGGTTTGCCGGGCTGGATCAGCAAGTGCCGGACGTGGTGCCGTTCGGCCCAAGCGAACAACGCCTTGGATGTGAACTCGGGGCCATTGTCGGTACGAATCGATTGCGGGTAGCCGCGGAAGCACGCCGCCTGGTCGAGTACACGCGCAACGTAGGCGCCGCTGATGCCGTGATCGACGACGATGTCGACGGTCTCGTGGGTGAAGTCATCGGCGATCGTCAAGCAGCGCAGCTTGCGGCCGTTGGCCAGCGCATCGGATACGAAGTCCATGCTCCACACCTCGTTCGGCGCCAGCGCTGGCTGCAGCGGCTGGCGCAGTGACGCCGGGAACTTGGCCTTCTTGCGCCGGCGCACGGCAAGGTCGGCCTCGCGGTACAGTCGATAGACGCGTTTGTGATTCACGTTGGGGAACGCCGGCCGGAGCAGGTCGTGCAAGCGGCGATAGCCAAAGCGCCGCCGCGCCTGCGCCAGTTCAATCAGCTTGGCCGACAACGCGACCGTGTCCGCCGATGCCACCGGCGGACACCGGAACGCATCGCGTGAGAGCCCCGCCAGCCGGCAGGCCCGGCGCTCGCTGATCACTTCCAGCATGCGCCCGACCGCCGCGCGCTTCACCAGCGGGGCTAGCTTTTTACCCCGAACCCGATCTTCAGCGCCTCGATGTCCAGGTGCGCCTCGGCCAGCAGCTTCTTGAGCCGGCCGTTCTCCAACTCCAGCGCCTTCAGGCGACGGGCATCCGGCACATCCATGCCGCCGTACTTCGCCCGCCACTTGTAGAAGGTCGCATCGCTGAAACCGTTCTGGCGGCACAGCTCGGTGACCGCAAGACCGGCATCCGCTTGCTTGATGAACCCGATGATCTGCTCGGTCGTGAATCTGCTCTTGCGCATGTCCGTCCTCTCTCGGTGAGCGGACTGTACCTACTAACAACTGGTACGGCATTAGGGGAGCAGGTCAAACCCTGCAGCGTCTTCTTCGAAACCTGCCAACGCCGGGCGAGTTCTGACTCGGTAAGCACGCGCCGTGGTTCATAACGATCAAAGCTAACAGAGCCCATATATGCGCCTCAGCAACATCCGCGCCGCAGCGCCGGAGTTGTGAGTAGCATCGGTGAAGCCATGCTGATCGAGAAGGCGCCCTACAGCAACAACGTACGGCCTGCCGGCAGACCGTAAGCTACTTGCCCGTTGACAAACCGACTAGCCAAGCACGCACCGTACGAAACTTCGCGGGAACTACCTTCCCCGCTATCGCCTCCGCTGCTGCGTCTTTCGACGTATAGGAGCCATTCAAGTAGGCTTCTATCGCGTCGCGTTTCAGTGCTCGATCTTCTTCATGCCTGGCCGCCGCGCCCATGCGCCCAAGCGCCGACCGCTGCTCGACCTGAGCGCCCAAGCGCGCGCTTAGGCCTGCTGCCTCCCAAACGGCGTCAGTCGCATACGTCCAAGCACGGTGCAGGCGCCCTGCGCTATCGGACTTCATGGCCGAGGCCGAGTAGGCCGCGCCAATCGCAAACGAGGCGATGACGAGAACCTGCGGCCCATCGGTGGCTGCAACGGTGCGTGCCTCATTACAAAACTCGTCGCAATCGTAGTGCGCCAATTCATCATTGCCCATGAACGCGCCGAATATGACCCGTAGAAAATCTTCCCCTGGCCTACGCAATCCAACCCCCCAGACGTCGGCCATCGTGTACAACGCTTCCTTCGCAACCGTAGTCGGCGACCGCTCATCGCGTTCCAACGCTGTTCCCCGACCGTAGCTTGTGTCCATGCCATCCCTCCGTCGCCGATGCAGCCGCCAGACAAAGTTCACTGGCAGCGTAGCGTACGCGACGATCGCGTACGCGGGCAAACAGTCAGGGCTTCCAGCCCCCCATATGCCTGGAAGCGGTTAAACCGGATAGAAGAAACTGTGCATGACGGCGCCGGTGGTCGTTCGTAGCGGAATCGTCATTCGAGATATCTGTGAGCCACATATACCGTAACGCACGGGCGTTGGTGGCCTTGAAGATATCCAGAGGTCTATTCCATCAACCCGTGGATACCATCCACCCTGCTCGCTCTCCGAGCCGGCCGACGTTCCCATCGGAATGCGCGCGAACGACCTTCGGTCTTCGAGGGTCCCGACCGTCACGCGATCGTGGAACTCTTGCGCGTCCGAAGCTCGTCGAGATAATCGGCCCACGCCTGCATCATTTTGCGGCGCTCAGCCATGTACTCGGCATGGTTGTACGCGGCGCGTACGAGGTTGCGCTCCTTGTGCGCCAATTGGCGTTCAATGACATCGGGTGCCCAACCTCGCTCGTTGAGTAACGTTGACGCCATCGCGCGAAACCCGTGGCCAGTCATACTGCCGGCCGGATAGCCGAGCCGTCGTAGCGCGGCCGTGATGGTGTTCTCGCTCATAGGGCGGCGCGCGCTGCGCACACTGGGGAATACATAGCGTGTCGCCGCCGTCAGCGGCCGCAAGTCCTGCAGAATCGACACGGCCTGCGATGCCAGTGGCACGACATGGGCTTCACCCATCTTCATGCGCTCGGCAGGTATGCGCCACTCGGTCGCCGCCCAATCCAGCTCCGCCCACTCCATCGCACGCAGTTCGCCCGGCCGCACGAACACCAATGGTGCGAGCTCCAACGCCGCGCGGGTAACAAAGCTCCCGCTGTAGCCGTCGATCGCCCGCAGCAACTCGCCCACTTTGGCGGGCTCCGTGATGGTGCCGAAGTGCCGGCCAGTGCTTGATGGCAATGCGCCCCGCAAGGCAGCGGTGACGTCCATACTGGCCCGTTGCGTCGCCATGGCAAACCGCAGTACCTGCCCGATGCTACCCTGTACCCGGTGTGCCACTTCAACCGCCCCTCGGCCCGCGATGCGCTGGACAACCGCCAGTACGTCGGCCGCAGTTACATCGGCAACAGGTTTTCTGCCCATCCACGGAAACACGTTGTGCTCCAATCGGGCCGTGACCTGGGCAGCATTCGAGGCGCTCCACCGGGTCGCGCTTTTCGCGATGTACTCACGCGCCACGGCTTCGAATGTCGCAACGCCCGCGGCCGCAGCGGCCCTGCGCTGCTCCGCGGGATCAATGCCAGCCGCTAGTGCCTTGCGCGCCTCTTCGCGACGCTCGCGAGCTTGGGCAAGGCTCACATCGGGGAATGCGCCGAGCGCCAGAACGTTCTCCCTGCGGCCGGCCGGTCGGCGATACTTGAATCGCCATAACTTGCCACCGGCTGGAGTTACCAGCAGATACATCGCACGTTCGTCGGCCAGCTTATAGGCCTTCGCTTTGGGCTTCGCGTTTTTGACACTCGAGACGGTCAGCATACGGTGCACCTCATCCGACTTGGGGGTACGCGACCTTATGCGCCCTCGGATACCCCCAAGCATACCCCCAGAATTGGGGGTAGCCTAGGGTATCCGGAAGAAATCTAGAGGAACAATCCCTTGTGGAACCGCCCTGCTATGCGGCTTCAGAGGAATCTGCAGGATTTGACAGTACCTGATATGGAGGCCAGGGTCGGAATCGAACCGGCGTACGCGGATTTGCAGTCCGCTACATGACCACTCTGCCACCTGGCCGGTGACTGGAAACCTCGCGGCCGCGCCGTTGGGCGCCACCGCGACACCTGACGCGAAACCGTCTTGCGCGGCTCCGGTACAACAGACCCCGGCGTACCGGGGTCACGCAGATCTGGAGCGGGAAACGAGACTCGAACTCGCGACCCCGACCTTGGCAAGGTCGTGCTCTACCAACTGAGCTATTCCCGCGCGAGCCGCCAATGGTACGGGGATCGGCGATATTGATCAAGCAGATTTGCCTGCCCGCTTCACGTCGCGCGCCATCGACTTGCCCGGCTGCGACCACGCCATGCGGCCGCAGCGGGGCCGCCTCACGGCTGCGGGCCGTCGTCGGGCGGCATGCGGTTGCTGGCCAGCACCGGCCACGCCACTTTCATGTACACCAGGCCCGACCAGATCGTCAGGATCGCCGCGACCACCAGCAACACCTCGCCCACGTACCAGCCCCGCAGGAACGTGGCATCCACGTTGCGTTCCCACAACAAAATCAGGATGGCAATGATCTGCATGACGGTCTTGAACTTGCCGACCCACTTGACCTTGACCCGCCCGTGCTCACCGACAAAGGCCATCCATTCCCGCAGTGCGGACACCGAAATTTCGCGCCCGACGATGATGGCGCTGGCAACGGCCAGCAGCCAGGTATGGTGGCTCTGCACCAGCAGGAACAGGGTTACCGCGATCATCAGCTTGTCGGCCACGGGGTCGAGGAAAGCGCCAAACGCTGATTCCATGTGGAAACGCCGGGCGATCCAGCCATCGGCCCAATCGGTGATGGAGGCCAGCGCAAAGATGACCACCGTCGCGATATTGGCGGCACGCAGCGGGATCGCGGGCACCATGTTGTGTGAGTAAAACACCACCACCATCACCGGCAACAACAGCACCCGAAACAGCGTCAGCCAGGTCGGCAGATTGATGCGCAAGGCGGTTTACTCCGAATGATCCGCGCAAGTGTGGCACACGCACGCGGCGCCGTCAGCCGTGCAGGAACGCGTGGATGCGCTCGGCCAGTTCCCGGTTGATGCCACGTACCTGGCACAGCTCCTCGACGCCCGCAGCGGCGATGCCGGCGTGACCGCCAAACGCCTTCAGCAACGCCGACCGGCGGCCGGCGCCGATGCCGGGCACATCCTCGAGGTCACTGTGCTCGCGCGCTTTCTCACGGCGCTTGCGGTGACCGGTGATCGCAAACCGGTGCGATTCATCGCGCACCGCATCGATCAGGTGCAACGCCGGCGAATCCGGCCCGGGTTCCAGCTCCCGGCCGGTGTCGGCCAGTACCAGGGTTTCCTCGCCCTCGCGCCGGGACGGCCCCTTGGCGACGCCCACGACATTGATCGCGTCCAGACCCAGTGCGCGCAACACCCCGAGCGCCATGCCCACCTGGCCCTTGCCACCATCGATCAACAGGATGTCCGGTGCCTCGCCCTCGCCGCGCGCCAGCGGCTTGAAGCGGCGTTCCAGCGCCTGCTGCATGGCGGCGTAGTCATCACCCGGGGTGATGCCCGCAATGTTGAACCGCCGGTAGTGGTTCTTGAGCGGGCCCTCGGGCCCAAACACGACGCAGGACGCTACCGTCGCCTCCCCCATCGTGTGGCTGATGTCAAAACATTCCAGCCGCCCCGGTGTGGTCTCGAGCTGGAGCAACTCGCGCAAGGCCTCGAACCGGGTGTGCAGGGTCTGCCGGCTCGCCAGGCGCGCCAGCAATGCGGCGTCGGCATTGCGCCCGGCCAATTCGACAAAGCGCGCCCGTTCCCCGCGTACGCGCCACTTGAGCGCGACGTCGTGCCCGCGCTGCGTGGTCAGCGCCTCGGCCAGCGCCGCCGCGTCCGCGGGTGCGCGGTCACACACGACTTCGGCCGGCGCCGGTTGATCGAGGTAATACTGCGCGATGAACTGCCCGAGCACATCGGCGGGCGTCGCATCCAGCGTCAGCTTGGGAAAGTGATTGCGCGAGCCAAGGCTGATGCCGTTGCGGAAAAACAGCACCGACACGCACGCGATACCGGCCTCGACCCGGCACGCCAGCACGTCCATGTCGGCGCTCGCCCCGCGCACATAGTGGTGCGCCTGCAGGCTGCGCAGCATCTGCACCTGGTCCCGCAGGCGCGCCGCGCGTTCGTAGTCCTGGCGCGCGCTGGCGGCATCCATCTGCTCGGCCAGGTCCGTCACGATGGTATCGTTGCGGCCCTCGAGGAACATCACCGCATGCCGCACGTCTTCGGCGTACTCCTTCGGGTCGATCAGGGCGACGCACGGCGCGCTGCAGCGCCCGATCTGGTACTGCAGGCAGGGCCGCGTGCGGTTGGCGAAAAAGCTGTTGGTGCAGTTGCGGATCTTGAACAGCTTCTGCATCAGGTTCAGGCTTTCGCGTACCGAGTAGGCACTCGGGTACGGGCCAAAATAGCGGCCCTTTTCGCGCTTGGCTCCGCGGTGAAACACGATGCGCGGAAACGGGTCCTCCGACACGAAAATGTACGGGTAGCTCTTGTCATCCCGCAACATGATGTTGTAGTGCGGCTTCAGCGACTTGATCAGCTGCGCCTCGAGCAGCAGCGCCTCGCCCTCGGTGCGCGTCAGCGTTACTTCCATGCGCGCGATGTGCGCCACCATCGACGCGATGCGCGGCTCGAGGTTCGGCTTCAGGAAGTAGTTGCTGACACGCCGCTTGAGGTTGCGCGCCTTGCCGACGTACAACAGCGAATCGTCCGCCGCGAACATCCGGTAGACGCCGGGTGACGTGGTCAACGTACGGATGAAGGCCTTGCCGTCGAAAATCGGAGCAGTAGGGGGCATGCCGGCATTTTATCGGCCGCCTGCGCCGCGGACATGCCAAACATCAAGCCGGCGGCCGCGCAGGCCCTGCGGCCAGCCGCAACGCGCACGTGCCCCTATTCGTCCACCGCCACCCGTTCGCAGGTACCGTGTGCCGGATCCACCCGCAGCACCGCGTGGTCGTTGCGATCGGCCACCCACAGCGAATCTGCCGCGAACGACAGGCCCTGCGGCTCGTGCAGCGGCTGCGCAACCGGCAGCGACTGGACGTCGCCGCTGTAGGGATTGAGCACGCACAGGCGATCGTTGCAGGTATCGGCCACATAGACGCGCTCACCTGCCACCGCCAGGCCCGACGGCCACGCAAACCGGGCCTTGTCGCCGCCGCCGTCCGCGCAGCCCGGTTCCCATGCCGTCGAGCCCGCTAGGGTGGTTACCGCAAGATCGGCGAAACGCACGCGTCGAACCGCGTTGCCACCGGCATCGGCCACCAGCAACTGCCCCGGCAAGGACGCCAGCGCGCTCGGCTGCGCCAGCGAAGCTTGGCTGCCGATGCCATCCCGCACGCTGCGGCGACCGTCGCCGACCAGCGTCGCGACACTTGCGTCGCGCAGGTCCACGCGCACGATCTGATTCTGGCCGGCAGCCGCCACCAGCAACACATCGCCATCGGCCACCAGCGCGCACGGCGCGTTGACGGCGGCGCGCAGCCCCGAGCCCTGGGTCTCGACGTCGTCATAGGCCGCCCGCCCATTGCCCAGCACGGTATCCACCTCGCCGGTTTCCAGCCGGATCCGGCGCACGCAATGATTGCCCGTATCGGCGACGTACAGCGTCCCGCCGGTGAACGCGAGCCCCTGCGGCGACTGGAAGCCGCAAGCCGCCGCCTGCCCGTCCCAGTTGCCGGGCGTGCCGGAACCAAATTGCCGCAGCACCCGACCGTCGTGGCTGCATTCGAGCACCCGGTGGTGACCGCTGTCGCTGATGAAGAGACGGCGCTCCGTGGCCAGCGCGTGCGCGGGAAACGCCAGCGCACCGGCGGCGGGCAGGCGCGCGCCTTCCAGCACCTCCATCTCGGGTCGCGTATGCGCCGGCGGCAAGCCCTCCTGCAGGCGCAGCATGACTTCCTCGATCTCGTCGCTGCGGCCATCACCCACGAGGCGCGCCGCCAGGCCGCCATCGGCGTCCAGCAGCACGGTGGTCGGCCAGGCGGGAATCGAATACGCCTTCCAGGCCTGCCAGTCGCAATCATTGGCGACCGGTGCGCGCACCCGGCACCGCTGCACCGCCCTCAGCACCGCGGGGTCCGGCCGCTGTGACGCGTAGCGCGGCGTATGCACGCCCACCAGCACAAACGCGCCGGGATGTTTTTTTTCGAGCTGCCGCAGCTCGGCTAGCAGGTTCATGCTGTTGGCGCCGGTGGCATTCCAGAAAAATACCAGCACCACCCGGCCGCGCAGGTCGGCCAGGCGCAGGCGTCCGCGCCGGTTCACCCAGTTCAGCGCCTCGGGGAATTCTGCGAAAGCCTCGCGTGCGCGGGTACGGCCGGCTTCAAAAGGAATGTCACCTGGGAGCATGGGCAAACCTCTCAGTGGCGGGTTGTTCGGTCAGGCGCAAGGCCAGGGCTTCGACGCCACGCGTGATCAAGGCCAGCACGGCACGAAAATCATCGGCCGTTCCGGTGTAGGGATCCGGCACGTCCCCGGCGCTGCCAGCCGTGGCCGGCGCCAGCCCGGCGGCCACCAGCAGCCGCTCGGGCGCGGGCGCCGTGCGCGGCACGCGCCGCTGCAGCTCGGCGAGGGTCGCGCGATCGACCGCCAGAACCCACGCGAAGCGCGCGAAATCGTCATCGTCAAACTGACGCGCCCGGTGCGGCGACAGGTCGTAGCCTGCGGCGCGTGCGGCCGCCACCGCGCGTGGATCGGCACCCTGCCCGGCGTGCCAGTCACCCAGCCCACGCGATGCCACCGGCACCTGCAAGCCCGCGCGGGCGAACACCGCGCGCGCGACATACTCGGCCGTCGGCGAACGGCAGATATTGCCGAGGCAGACGAACAATCCGCCGGCGGGACGGCGGTTCATGCCGCCTGCGCCTGCGCGGCCAGGATCCGTTCGGCGCGCGCCAGATCAGCCGCGGTATCCACGCCGGGGGGGAACGGTTCGGGCGTGATGCGCACCGCGATGGCGTGGCCGTGCTCGAGCGCGCGCAACTGTTCGAGCGACTCCGCCTGTTCGAGCGGCGTGCGCGCCAGTCGCGTGAACGCCTGCAAAAAACCCGCCCGGTACGCGTAGATGCCGATGTGCCGCAACACCTGCAGCCCAGCCGGCAGCGCGTCGCGATCGTGCGCGAGTGCATCGCGCGCCCACGGCACCGGCGCGCGCGAAAAATACAACGCGCGGCCGGCGAGGTCGCGCACCACCTTGACACAATTGGGGTCAAACCACTGGGTCGCGGTTTCAATGGGCGCCGCGAGGGTCGCCATGTCGGCGTCGTCCCCGGCCAACGCCGCCGCCACCGCCCGAATGCCTGCCGCGGGCGCGAAAGGCTCGTCACCCTGCAGATTGACCACGACCGTGTCCGCGGCCCAACCAAGCTTGCGCGCGCACTCGGCCAGCCGGTCGCTACCGCTGGCGTGGTCGGCGCGCGTCATGCACACCTCGACACCGCTGCTGGCGAGCGCGTCGAGGACCCGTGCATCATCGGTGGCGACGACCACACGCACCGCCCCCGCGGCGCGCGCGCGCCGCGCCACATGCACGACCAGCGGCAGGCCGCCCAACGGGCGCAGCGGCTTGCCCGGCAACCGCGTCGAACCATAGCGCGCGGGAATCGCGACAACGAATCCAGGCATTCCGCTCACGCGGCACCTCCCGCGGCATCCGACTGGCGCACCAGAGTCAGCCGCACGCAGGCAGCCCCCAGATCCTCGGCGCCGCCCAGGCGCCAGACGCCGGCGGCGGCAGGTACTTTCCAGTCCGATGCAAGCGCCGGCAACACCACCTCGGCCGTGGCGGCGTCACGCGCAAAACGGCTGGCGACCAGCAGCGACAGGCGGTCCTGCCCGTTGTCCGGCAACTCGACCGCGCGCTGCGGCACCAGCGGCTTGCCATCGGCCCCCACCGGCCGCAACCCGGCAGCACGCGCGGTACGGTGCAGCAACTCCACGCCGACCAGCTCGCCAGCATCCGCATGCTTGAGCCAGCGCACGAGTCCCACCATCCAGTCCCGTTCATCGGCGCTGTCGGCCGCGGTGGCGAGGCCGACCATGTCGCCCACCCGCAGGCGCGCGCCTTCGCTGCCATCGACCTGCATCCGCAGGCGATAGCCGCCTTCGCTTTGATCGAGCACGTCGGCACGCAACACCGGCGGCGCAAGGCCATCGGCACCAACGGCCCACGCCGAAGCCGACGCCAGCTCGTGGTGACCGCCCGCGATGGCCTGACTGTGAACCCGCCGCACGAACGTTGCAAAATCGACGCCGCCAGCCAGCACGTAGTGCAAGGCATGCATGCCAACGACGACTTCCAGGCTGTGCGAAGCCGCGAGCCGTCCGTGACTCCGCGCAGCGGTCACCCAGCCGGCCTGCACATGCCGGAGAAATTCAACCCGCACGCGCTGCACGCCGCCCGGCCGCGGCAGTTCCACCTGCTCGGCCCCCGCCGGCAGCAGCGCGCAACACTCATCAAACGTGCGCGCCGCAGGAGCCACGTCCAGTGCCAGCGTGCTGGCGCTCCAACCGTCCTCGGCGATGTACGCCGGTCCGGCATCGGAGCCTGCATCCACGCCCAGGCCAGGGCCGTGCCCAGGCGCCAGCCCACACGCATCCGCCACACAGCGGATCGCCGCCTCGGCATCGCGCAGCTCGCGCGCCGAAAAGCGCTGCGGGCCGCTCGCGGCCAGCAACAGTGCCTGCAGGTACACCGAACGCGCAGCGGTGGCCGCGCCAGCAACCAGCGGATCGGCGACCGCCTGGTCGGCCACCCCGGCCTCCTGCGCAAACGCATACAGCCCATGCAGCAGCCGCCAGGCCCCCGCCGGCGGCGCCGCGTACTGACGATAAGCCCACAGCAAGGTCTGCCCAGCGTGCAGCAGACCGGCAACGCATGCCGCAGCCACCGCCTTGGTCTTGAACAGGGGAATCTTGCCCACCGGTGCGCACCACTCGTGCACGCCCAGCGCACAGGCGCAGGCCAGCTTCCATTCCAGCCGCTGGGCCAAGGCCGCGCGTGCCGCGTTCCCCGCCGGCAAAGGATAGGACTCGGCACCAAGCTTGTGCTCGACGTCGCGGCACAGGCTTGCCACCGGTGCGTACAGATGCGCCAGCGCGGCCATGCGCTCGCCACCACTCCAGACCGCCGCCAGCACCGCGTCCAGCAGGTGCTCGACTTCGGACGCCGCCTGCGCGGGATTGGCGAGCGGCACCACCGCAATCGCATCGCGCACGGCTTTTTCGCCCATGCGCCGCGAGCGCACCGGCGGCAACCGGTTCGGCAGGCCTTCGAGCAGGCGTTGGTAAGCGTCCATCCTGACGTTTCTCCCCCTCAGATCCCGGGTCAGTAGCTGCGCTGGGCCGGTTCATTCTAGCCTTGAACCGCAGCCGCCGCGGGCCGAACATGCCCCCATGGAGAAACATCTGCACGCTCCAAGCCAGTTCGTCCGCCCGAGCTTCCGCAAGCTGGCCGAGCAGGCCCTGACGCGTGCGGCGGGAGCGCCGTTGTCGACCGGCAACCAGGTCGAGTTGTTGATCGACGCGCGCGCCAACTTCGACCGCTGGCTTGAAGCCATTGCCGGCGCCCGCCGCAACATCCTGTTCGGCAACTACATTTTCCGCGACGATGCCGTCGGACGCGCTTTTGTCGCGGCGCTGGCCGAACGCGCGCGCGCGGGCGTCCGGGTCAGCGTGCTGCGCGACTGGCTGGGCTGCCTTGGACAATCACGTGCGCGCTTTTGGCAGCCGCTGCGCAGCGCCGGCGGCAGCGTACGCACCTTCAACCCGTTCGATCCACTCAGTCCGTTCGGCTGGATCAACCGCGACCACCGCAAATTGCTGACCGTGGATGGCAGCATCGGCTTCGTCTCCGGCGTCTGTGTCAGCGCCACCTGGCTGGGCGATCCGGCACGCGGCAGGGAGCCGTGGCGCGACACCGGCATCGCGCTGCGCGGACCGGCGGTAGCCGACGTCGAACGCGCGTTCGCCGACACCTGGGCCGCGCTCGGCGAAGCCCTGCCCGCGGACGCACTGAGCGACCCGGCCACGATCGCACCCGCCGGCGATGTGGCGCTGCGCGTGATCGCAACCCAACCCGCCAGCGCCGGCACCTATCGCATGGACCAGCTGGTCGCCGCGCTCGCGCACCAGCGCCTGTGGCTTACCGACGCCTACTTCGTCGGCGCCGCGTCCTACGTCAGCGCGCTCACCCACGCCGCGCGCGACGGCGTGGACGTACGCCTGCTGGTACCGGGCGCATCCGACATCCCAGTCGTCGCTGCGCTGTCCCGCACCGGTTACCGCGCACTGCTGGAAGCCGGCATTCGCGTGTTCGAGTGGAACGGCCCGATGCTGCACGCCAAGACCGCCGTCGCCGACGACCGCTGGGCGCGGGTAGGCTCGACCAACCTCAACATGGCGAGCTGGCTTGGCAATTGTGAAATCGACGTGGCCATCGAAAACGCCGCGTTTGTGCACCAGCTGGCCGGTCAATACGAGCGCGATCTTGAACATGCCACCGAAATCGTGTTGTCCGAGCGGCACCGCGCGCGCCCCGCGACAGCGCACCCGCATCACCGCCTGCGCGACCGCGGCAGCGCGGGGCGCGGCGCGGTCGGTGCCATGCGCGTGGCCACCACGCTGGGTGCGGCACTCGGCAATCGCCGGATCCTCAGCGACGCTGAAACCCGCCCCTTGCTGGGCGGGGCCGCGCTGCTGCTTGCCATCGCGGCGCTCGCGGCGTGGTGGCCGCGCGCACTGGCATGGCCGCTTGCGGCGCTCGCCCTGTGGGTTGCGGTCAGCCTCGCGGCGCGTTGGCTGCGGATGCGCTGGCACCACCATCGGGTCACGCAACCGGCTCCGTGCGACACTGACCGTTCCGATCCCGCCAACCACATCGACGATGACCGCTGATTTCGCCCCTCCGGATCCGCGCAAGGTGCTGACGCCCTCGGCGCTCAACCGGCTGGTGCGCGAGCTGATCGAAGGCGCGCTGCCGATGATCTGGATCGAAGGCGAGATCAGCAATTTCGTGCGCGCCGCCTCCGGGCACTGGTACTTCTCGCTGAAGGACGCCGGCGCCGAGGTTCGCTGCGCGATGTTCGCGCGCGAAAACACGCGCCTGCACTTTCGCCCGGGCAACGGCACCAAGGTGCTGGCGCGCGCCCGCGTGAGCCTGTATGAACCGCGCGGCAGCTACCAGCTGATTGTCGAACATCTGCAGGACGCGGGCGAAGGCGCGCTGCGGCGCGCGTTTGAACTGTTGCAGGCCAAGCTGCAGGCGGAAGGCCTGTTCGACGCGGCGCGCAAGCGCCCGTTGCCAGCCTTTCCGCGCCGCATCGGCGTCATCACCTCGGCCAGCGGTGCCGCGATCCGGGACGTGCTGTCGGTCGCGCAACGGCGCTTCGCCTTGACCGCGATCGACGTCCTGCCGGTGCTGGTACAGGGCGCGGCCGCACCCGCGCAGCTCACGGCAATGCTGCGCAAGGCCGCGCATTGTGGACGCTACGGTGTCCTGCTGCTCACCCGCGGCGGCGGCTCGCTGGAAGACCTTGCGGCATTCAACGACGAGGGGCTCGCGCGCGCCATCGCGGCGAGCGAGGTACCGGTGGTATCGGCGGTCGGCCACGAAATCGATTTTTCGATCAGCGATTTTGTCGCCGACCTGCGCGCACCTACGCCGTCCGCGGCCGCCGAGGTGATCCTGCCCGACGGCGAGGCGCTGGCGCGTACGCTCTCACAGCACGCCGCGCGCACGCGACAGGCCTGGCACCGGCGCGCGGAGAACGCGATGCAGCGCCTCGACCGGCTTGCGGCCAGGCTGCACGTGCAGCGCCCCCAGCAGCGCCTTGCCACTGGACGCGAGCACATGGCCGCCCTGCACCAGCGCCTGCTGCGCGCCACCAGCATGGTCCACGAGCGCGCGGTGGCGCGCCTGCGCGATGCCCACGCACGCCTGCAGGCGCAGGACCCGCGCACCCGCCTGCTGCCGCTCGGCCAACGCAGCCAGGAGCTCCGGCGCCGCCTGCTCGCCGCCTGGCAATACTCCACCGAACGCCGCCACCAGAGGCTGGCGGAACTGGCACGCGCACTGAACGCGGTCAGCCCACTCGGTGTGCTGCAACGCGGCTATGCGATCCTGTTTGACGAGGCTGGCGACGTCCTGCGCAAGGCCGGCGGCGTCGCACCTGGCGCGCGGATTCGCGCGCGGTTGGCCGATGGCGAACTGCCGTTGCGGGTCGAAACGGGCCATTGACTGCTGCGCGTGCGCGTACACGAGCCGGACACACCCCGGCGCCCACAATCCCCTCCTTCCACATGTTCCGCGCAACCCCATGCCCAAGACCGCCAAACTGAAACCCCGCTACCCGTATTACCTGGCCAACCAGCCGGTACAAGCCAACACGCAACTGCCGGTGCTGGACAAATATTCCGGCGCGGTTGCCACCCGCGTCGCCGTGGCCGATGCCAGGGCGATCGACGCCGCGATCGGCGCCGCCGCCAAGGCCGCCGCGCCGATGGCCGCGCTGAGGCCGTACCAACGCCGTGCCGTACTGGAACACTGCGTGGCCAGCCTCGGCAAGCGCAAGGATGAACTTGCCTACGCGCTGTGCGTGGAAGCCGGCAAGCCGATCGGCGATGCGCAGGGCGAAGCCGAGCGCCTGATCGACACGTTTCGGGTGGCGGCCGACGAGTCGACGCGCATCGACGGCGAAATCGTCAACCTCGAAATTTCCGCGCGTACCCGGGGCTATCGCGGTTTCGTCAAGCGCGTGCCCCTCGGGCCGTGTTCGTTCATCACCCCCTTCAACTTTCCATTGAACCTCGTCGCGCACAAGGTCGCACCGGCGATCGCGGCGGGCTGCCCGTTTGTGCTGAAGCCGTCCGAACGCACCCCCGTCGGCGCCTTGATCATCGGCGGGGTGCTGGCCGAGGCCGGCCTGCCGCGCGGTGCGTTTTCGATCCTGCCGTGCAGTATCGAGGACGCCGATCCATTCGTGACCGACGAGCGGATCAAGCTGCTGTCGTTCACCGGCGGCCAGATCGGCTGGCAGTTGAAGGCGCGTGCCGGCAGAAAGAAAGTCGTGCTGGAACTGGGTGGCAACGCCGCGTGCATCGTCGATGCCGACCAGCAGCCGCGCCTGGACTTCGTGGTCGCACGCCTGATCTCCGGCAGCTTCTACCAGTCGGGACAAAGCTGCATCGGCGCGCAACGTATCCTGATCCATGCGTCGCTGTACACCGAAGTGAAGCGGCGCTTCGTGGCCGCCGCCAAAAAACTCAGGACGGGCGATCCCAAGGACCCTGGCACCTTCCTTGGTCCGATGATCGACGAAGCCGCCGCCAGGCGCGTGGAAAGCTGGATCACCGAAGCGAAGGCCGCGGGCGCGAAAATCCTGTGCGGCGGCAAACGCGATGGCAACCTGCTGGGCGCGACCGTGCTCGAAGGCGTACCCCACGCTGCCAAGCTCAACCGCATGGAGGCCTTTGGACCGGTCGCGCTGCTGGAGCCGTTCGAGGAATTCAGCGCCGCGCTGGCCACCGTCAACGCCTCGGACTACGGCCTGCAGGCGGGTGTTTTCACCGACAACCTGACCCACGCGATGCAGGCGTGGGACACGCTGGTGCAAGGCGGTGTGATCATCGGTGACATCCCGAGCTTCAGGGTCGACAACATGCCCTACGGCGGCGTGAAGCTGTCGGGTTGCGGCCGCGAAGGCATCCGCTACGCGATCGACGACATGACCGAACGCCGCCTGCTGGTGATCCGCGACGCCTGAGCGCGGCGCCGGCATCCGCGGATCAAGGCACCCCGAGCGCACGCAGCGCCGCCGCCATGCGCTTGCCGGATACGGGTTCGGCGGTTTTCAATTCCTGGGCAAAGACTGACACCCGCCATTCCTCGACCAACCAGCGCAACGCGTCGACCGCCGCTGAATCATGGCCGGACGCACGTGCGTCGAGCACCGCGCGCCAGTACGGCAACACCTGCTGCATGCGCGCATGGTCGCGCGCCGGATCACTGCGCAGTTTTTCAGCACGCAGCCGCATGCCCTTCAGGTAACGCGGCAAATGGGCCAGCCGTGCGCGGGGCAGGTCGCGCAGGAACCCGGGCGCCAGCATGGCGTCCAGTTGCCCGTGGAGGTCGGCGTAATTGGCCGCAGCGTGACCCTTGCGTGCGGGCTTCAGCCACGGTTGCAGCTCGGCCAGCGCGTTCAGGATTGGCTCGGCCAGCTGCATGCGCTGCATCGCTGCGGCAAACAGCGCATGCGCCACGCCAGCACGCAGCGCCTGCCAGCCTGCACGGTCGCGCACCGCCACCCGCTGCACCTGCAACACGTCGGCGAATGCGCCCTCGACGATGTCCTCGCGCAAGTCCTCCGCACGTCCATGCGGCGCAAAGGCCACCGCAAACCTTCGCTGCAACGGCAACTGCTTCTGCGCGTGCCTGAAGTCGGATGCCAGCGCGATCCGCAGCAAGCGTTCCACCCCGCGCGGGTGCGCAGCGGCCGCTTCCTGCGCCGTCTCGAACACACGCAACGCGACCACCTGGCCGAGGTCGACCAACGCCGGATAGGCCACCAGGCCGTTGTGGCCGCGCGTCTCCAGCGGGATGGCATCGAATGCCCAGTCGCGCACGTCCTCGCGCGCCACCGTCGCGTGCGCCGCACGCGAGAACGCCGCCCGCGCGCGCGACCCGTACTGCGCACGCAGCGCTTCAAGGTCACGCCCCGCCGCCACCGTGCGTCCCGCATCGTCACGCACGTCAAAGCGCATCCTGAGATGTTCGGGCACGCTGTCAGCCGTGAACGCATCGGCGCCGAGGGCAACGCCCGTCACGCGCGTGAGGAAGGCCGCCAGGCGCGCCGCCAACGGTTCATCAGCCACGGACTCGGCTTCGACGAAGGCGCGTGCAAATTCCGGTGCCGGCACGAAGTTGCGCCGCAGTGCCTTGGGCAGGCCGCGCAACATGGCGGCGGCCTTGTCGGCCAGCAGGCCCGGCACCAGCCACTCGCAGCGTGCCGCGGGCACCGCGTTCAACAGCGGCAAGGGCACCCTCAGGGTCACACCATCGGCGTCATCGCCCGGGACGAAGCGATACTCGAGGGCAAGGCGCCGGTTGCCGACTTCCATGGCCTCCGGGAATGCGCCCGCCGCGCCGCGCGTACCCGGCTCCAGTACGTCCGCCAGGGACCAGCGCAGCGCCGCCCGCGCCGCCGCCGGCGCCTGCCGGTACCAGGCGTCCAATCCGCGTGCGGAACAAATCTCCTCCGGCAGCTTGCCGGCAAAGAACGCTGCCAGGTCGTCTTCCGGCTTCAGCAAACCTTCGCGCCGCTGCTGTGCCTCGATTTCGCGCGCCGCATCCAGCACGCGCGTGTTGGCGCGGACGAAATCGGCGCGGCAATCGATCTCGCCGCGTACCAGCGCCTCGCGCAGAAAGATCGCGTGCGCGCGCGGCGGATCCTGTGCGGCAAACGCAACGGTGCGCCGCTCGACCAGCACCAGCCCGTACAATGACACCTGTTCGAACGCCTGCACCGCGCCGCGCGCGCGCGACCAGTGCGGGTCGCTGCAACTGCGCCGCAGCAAATGCGCCGCCTGGCGTTCAACCCATTCCGGCTCGATCCGCGCGCACTGCAGGCCCCACACCTTGCCGCCAAGGTCGAGTACCTGCGCGGCCAGCAGCCACGGCGGCGGTTTTTTCGCCAACGCCGAGCCGGGAAACACCTTGAAGCGGCGCTCGCGGGTGCCGCGGTAGACGCCCTGCTCGTCCTTGCGGGCAACGTTGGCGGGCAAACCGGCCAACAGCGCCAGATGAATCGACCGATAGGCATCGGCGCTGGCAGCCACACCGCCCGGCACCGGCGGACCGTCACCAGCATCGCCGCTTCCCGCGTGGCGCCCTCCACCGTGGCGTTCGAGCAACAGCTGCCGGTGCAATTCGCGCCACTCGCGCATCCGCATGAACGACACGAAATGCTTCGCGCACCAGTCGCGCAACTTCGACTGCGCCAGTTCCTCGCGCGCGGCGCCATAGGCACGCCACAGGTTCACTACCCCGACGAAGTCCGACTGCGGATCGGCGAACCCGGCGTGGGCAGCATCGGCTTGCGGCTGCTTGTCCGCCGGGCGCTCGCGCGGATCCTGCACGCCCAGGAAGGCCACGATCGGCAACACATCGGCGAGCACACCCAGCTGGCGTGCCTCCACCAACATCCGCGCGAGCTGCGCGTCAATCGGGATCCGCGCAAGCTGTCTGCCGATCGCGGTCAGCCGGCGCGCGGCGTCGACGGCGCCGATCTCCGCCAGCCGCCGCCAGCCATCGTTGACCGTGCGCGGATCGGGCGGATCGATGAACGGAAACGCCGCCACGTCGCCGAGGCCAAGATCGAGCATCCGCAGGATGACATCGGCGAGGGCGCTGCGCAGGATCTCCGGGTCGCTGTACGCGGGCCGCGCGATGAAATCGGCCTCGTCGTACAGGCGCACGCAGATGCCCGGCCCGACGCGGCCGCAGCGACCGGCGCGCTGATTGGCCGCGGCCTGGGAAATCGATTCGATGCGCAAACGCTCGATCTGGCTGCGCCTTGAATAGCGCTTGACGCGCGCGTCGCCGGAATCGACCACCCAGCGAATGCGCGGCACCGTCAGCGAGGTCTCCGCGACGTTGGTGGCCAGCACGATGCGCCGCGCCGTACCCGGCCTGAACACACGATCCTGTTCCTTCACCGACAAACGCGCGTAGAGCGGCAACACCTCGGTGTGGCGGTACTGCCGCCGTGCCAACGCCAGATGCGCATCGCGAATTTCGCGTTCGCCGGGCAGGAATACCAGCACATCGCCACGCGGGTCCTCACGCGTAATGTCATCGAGCGCCGTCACCACGCGTTCGGTCGTGCCGCTGTCTTCCCCCGGCGGCCGGTAGCGGATCTCCACCGGATACGCGCGCCCCTCGACCGTGACCACCGGCGCGCCGCCAAAATGTTCGGCGAAGCGCGCGGTATCAATGGTGGCCGAGGTCACGATCAGCTTCAGGTCAGGCCGGCGCGGCAGCAGCTGTGCAAGGTAACCCAGCAGGAAGTCGATGTTGAGGCTGCGTTCGTGCGCTTCGTCGAGGATCAGCGTGTCATACGCCGACAGCCGGCGATCGTGCGCCATTTCCGCCAGCAGGATGCCGTCGGTCATGAACTTCACGAGCGTTTGCTCGCCCAGCTGCTTGGCAAAGCGCACCTCGAACCCCACGACGTCTCCGGTGTCGCCGCCAAGTTCCGTGGCAACCCGCCGCGCCATCGCGCGCGCGGCGAGGCGCCGGGGTTGGGTGCAACCGATCATGCCCGCCACGCCGCGACCCGCCGCGAGGCACAGCTTGGGCAATTGCGTGGTCTTGCCCGAGCCGGTCTCGCCGGCAACCACCAGCACCTGGTGCTGGCGGATCAGGCGGGTCAGTTCGTCGGCACGCTGCGCAATCGGCAGCGACTCCTCCAGCGTGATCGGCGGCACCAGCGCCGCGCGTGCTTCGCGCTGCGCAACCGAAGCGGCAATGTCCCGCGCCAGCTGGTGCCACGCGCCCGGCGTTGCCGCGTGCTTGCGCTGCAATCCGCGCAACCGCAGGCGCAACCGGCCGGCATCGCGGGTGAGCGCGCGCTCCAGCAGGCGCTGCAGGTCGCGCGGTGCGGGTACGGCGTGGCCGCGCGGAGGGGGTTCGGACTTCATGCGCACATGATATGGGACACCCGCCAACGGCTTTACGCACCGACCTGCCGGTGCGACCTGCAAAATCGTGGTGAACGGTGCATCATTCGCGCTTTCCACACTCCGGACGCACGATGTCACGCACACCGCTTCTGCTTGCCGCCGCGATCGCCTGCGCGTGCGGCGCTTCTAGCCTTCCAGCCGCCGCGGTGACTGCCGCGCCCGCACCCTCCACGCACACGGCGACGGCCGCTACCGCGCCGCACATCGGCATCACCCTCGCCTATATCGACCACGCGGTCAAGCCGGGCGACAACTTCTTCCAATACGCCAACGGCGCGTGGCTGAAGACGGCAAAGATCCCCGCGGACCGATCCAGTACGGGCGCGTTCTACGACATTTTCAAGCGGACCGAGCAGCACACGGCAAGCCTCATCCAGAACGCCGGCGCGAACAATCCGCCCGCGGGCAGCAACGCCCGCAAGATCGCCGACTACTACGCGGCCTACATGGACACCGCAGCCATCGACAAGGCTGGCCTTGAGCCCCTGCAGCCCGAGCTCGATGCGATTGGCGCAATCAGGACGCGCACCGGCCTTGCGCGCGTCCTGGGCTCGCGGCTGCGCGCCGACGTCGATCCGATCAACGACACCAACTTCCACACCCAGCACCTGTTCGGTTTGTTCGTCACCAAGGGCTTGGAAGAAGCATCACTGCAGATTCCCTACCTGCTGCAGGGCGGCCTTGGCATGCCGAGCCGCGACTACTACCTGTCCCAGGACGCGCACATGGCCAAGGCACGGAGCGCCTACAAGACCTATGTGGCGGCACTGCTGAAGCAGGCCGGTATCAAGGACGCAGCGCGGGAGGCCGAGACCGTATTCGCACTGGAACGCAAGATCGCGGTGGCACAGGAGAGCCTGGTCGACAGCGAAGACATCCACAAGGCCACGACCCTGTGGACACCGGCCGAATTTGCAGCCAAGGCGCCGGGCCTCGACTGGAAGGCATACTTCACCGCCGCGGGTCTTGCCCACGTCAAGCAAATCGATGTCTGGCAACCGGCAGCGATCAGCGGCGAAGCCAAGCTGGTGGCCAGTCAACCGCTGGATGCCTGGAAGGACCTGCTGGTATTCCACACCCTGAACGCCGCCGCGCCGCTGTTGCCCGCGGCGTACGAACGGCTGAACTTCGATTTCTACGGCAAGGAGCTGTCCGGCACACCCGCACAGCGTCCGCGCTGGAAGCGCGCGATCGGCGCCACCAACAGCGACCTTGGCGATGCGGTCGGCCAGCTGTACGCAGAGAAATACTTCCCGGCCGCCGCCAAGGCCGCGGCCGAAAAGATGGTGGCAAACCTCATTGCGGCCTACCGCACCAGCATCCAGAACCTCACCTGGATGTCGCCGGCCACCAAGCAGAAGGCCGAGGAAAAACTTGACACGCTGAAGGTCGGCGTCGGCTACCCGGACCAGTGGCGCGATTATTCATCGCTCACGATCAGGCCCGACGACGCACTCGGGAACCACGAGCGCGCGCTCAAGTTCGAGTACGCGCGCGCCAAGGCAAAGATCGGCACCCCGATCAACGACAACGAATGGTGGATGACGCCACAGACGGTGAACGCCGTGAACCTGCCGTTGCAGAACGCCTTGAACTTCCCTGCCGCGATCCTGCAACCGCCATTCTTCGACCCGCAGGCCGACGCCGCTGCCAACTACGGCGCGATTGGCGCGATCATCGGCCACGAAATCAGCCACAGCTTTGACAATACCGGCGCCGACTTCGACGCCCACGGGCGCCTGCACAACTGGTGGACGCCGGCGGATCTTGCGCACTTCGAAGCCGCGACGGCCGAACTGGCCAAGCAGTACAGCACCTACCAAGCCCTGCCGGGCCTGTACGTGAACGGCAAGCAGACGCTGGGCGAGGACATCGCCGACGTGTCGGGGTTGACCGCCGCGTACCGTGCGTATCACCTGTCGCTGGGCGGCAGGCCGGCGCCCGTCATCGACGGCCTGGGCGGCAACCAACGCTTCTTCATTGCGTTCGGCCAGGCGTGGCGCGGCAAGATCCGCGACGCCGCGTTGCGCCAGCGGCTCGCCACCGACGTCCACGCGCCCGGCGAGTTCCGCGCCGAAACGGTACGCAACCTCGACGCGTGGTACCAGGCATTCGCGGTCACGCCCGCCGCGAAGCTGTATTTGCCGCCGAGCCAGCGGGTAAAGATCTGGTAAGGCCAGGCGTTGCGCCGCCCGTCGCAGGGATGGCGGGCGGCGACGCTGCAGTCGCAACGTGCTAGATTGCGCACTTTGTCCCCCCGTTACGGAGTCGCCTCAATGTCCATCCGTGTGTTCCTCTGCGCCTTGCTGGTGGGTTTTGCCGGCGTAGCGAGTGCCCAGGCCCAGCCCGCCAAAACGCAGCCCAAGGCATCTGCACCAGCGGCAGCGCCGCAGCTGACCGCCGAACAGCGCGCGGCGCTGGAAAAGCAAAACCAGGTGTTGTCGCAATACGCGGAATCCATCGCGCAGATGGTCGACAACGGGCAAGAGGCAAAAGTGTGGGAAAACCTGTCCGAGGTGGCGAAGAAGTCGACACCGGAAAAGGAGTTCATCAGCACCGTCACCGCCGACCGCACCAAGCTCGGCAAGGTCAGGTCGCGCAAGCTGGCAGCGATCACGCGCACCGTGTCCAAGGGCGGTGCACTGCCCGCCGGTTACTACGTCAACGTGAACTTCGCAACTGAATTCGGCAGCGCGACCAAGCCCGTGCGCGAGCTGGTTTCGTTTCACCTGGACAGCGACAAGAAGTGGCGCTTGTCGGGCTACAACGTCCAGTAACGCAACCCATGTCCGCCGGGCTCAGGCGATGCCGAGCCCGGTGATCTCGCCGGTCGCGTCGCCTTCCAGCCCCGCCAGTCGGGCGAACGTGCGCCCGCGTTCCACATAGTTCCTGAACTGGTCGAAGCTGGGCGCGCCCGGCGAGAGCAGCACCACGCCATCCGGCGGTGTCAAGGCCTTGGCACGCGCAACGGCAGCCTCCAGGTCGTTGGTTTCCGCAAGCCGGTAGCCACCGCCGACCGCGTGCAGGGTCGCCGCAATGCGCGGACCCGCCGCGCCCTGCACCACCAATGCCTGCGGCGGTTGTGCGTGCACGACGGTTGCAAAGTGTGTCCAGTCCAGACCGCGGTCGTGGCCACCCAGGATCAGCGTCACCTTGCGCCCGGGCAGGCTCTCCAGTGCCGCCAGCGCCGCATCGGGCGTGGTGCTGATGGAATCATCGACCCAGTCGATGCCAGCGTGCCTTCCCAATGCGGTCAAGCGGTGCGGCAGTGGCTTGAACGTTGCCAGGGCAGGCGCAGCACCTTGCGCATCCAGCCCCAGCCATTCGAGCGCCGCCAGTGCGGCACACGCATTGTGTGCGTTGTGGGTGCCCTTCAGCGGCAGCGCCGCCACCTCGAACACACGCTGGCCGCCGCGCACGATCGCGCCGGCGGCCACATGCCAGCCGCCAGTGTCGCCAAAGGTCACGCGATGGGGGTGCCGGGCGGTGCGTTGCATCAACGCCGGCGTTTCGGCGTCCACCAGCAATGTGCGCGAGACGTCTGCCAGTTTCAGTTTGTCGGTGACATAGCGCTCGACGCTGCCGTGCCAGTCGAGGTGCTCCTCGCCCAGGCTGACGACGGCGCCAAGCTCGAGCGGCCCCGCCTCGCCGGTCTGGAAACTCGACAGCTCGATGGTCCACAGGTCGGCGTGCTGGCCATCCAGCTCCAGCAGCGGCAGGCCGATGTTGCCGGCCAGTGCCGTGCGCACGCCGAGCGCGCGCGCGAGGTGTGCGAGCAGCGCGGTGGTCGTGCTCTTGCCCTTGGTGCCGGTGATGCCGGCCACACGCGCGTCCGGATTCTCAGCAAACCACAGGGCGGTGCCCGAGGTGAACCGCGTACCACGTTCGCGCGCAGCGAGGATCTCGGGCTTGTACGCGCTGATCCCAGGAGACTTCACCACGACGGTGTTGGTGGCCAGCGCATCCGCATCCGGCGGTGCGGCGCTCACACGCAGCGCAGAGTCGCCGCGCGCCAGCGCAACGGCGGCCTCATCCGGCTGGCAATAAAGCGTCAGCGGCAGCGACGGGTAACGCCGGCGCAACGCCGCAAGCACGCTGCGCCCTTCACGGCCGTAGCCCCAGACCGCAACCTTGGCGCCATCAAGCTCGGCAAACCGCATCCATGGCTCCCGCAAACCGCGCCGGCACACCGTGCGCACCGCCTGCCACCAGCCACGCATCCAGCACCAGGCCGGCGGCTGGCAGCTGCGGCTGGATCAGCTCGTGAAAACGCGCCACCAGCGCGTCTTCGCGCCACTCGGGACGCGCGGCCAGCGCGGCCAGCGCGGCCCGCGCCTCGCTGGCTTCGCCCACGCATTCGAACGGCTTGTGCTCGTGATATTCGATCAACGCATCAAACCCGGCCGCCTGGGTTTCATCATCCAGCAGGTTGCGCCCAAAAATCTGCAGCAGCCGCGGTTTGGGCAAAAATGGCGCGAGCGCCAGGAACACGAAATGGCACTTGGGGCAGTGTCCACACCAGCGGTCCACCGGCTTTGGCCCCAGCAGCTTGAAATTCCGGTTGCAGCTTGAGAATACGTCGAAGTACGCCGTCCCCGTGCGCGCGAATGCGCGCGTCACCGCCAGTTCGGAACACCGACGCAGCAGCGAAAAGTAGTCAAGGTCGGCCCCGACGTGCGAGCGAACCCAGCCCGCAAACGCCTGCTCGAAGGCCCAGCCCTTGCTCCACTGGTGATTGACCGCGCGCCCCGCGTATTCCAGCGTCGCTGCGGATGCGGAGCGTTCGTTGGCAAACGCCACGGCATCGAAACCATACAGGATGGCCGCGCACACGAGGAGCGCCGAATTGATTGCGGTTACCGGAATGTGGCCATTCCAAGCGCCCATCCGGTTGTATTCAAACAACGTCGGCGACAGTTCGCGTCCAATGTTGAGCGTCGGCAAGCCGGTACGCGCGGCAACCGCCGCGATCAGCGGCGAGGCGCCCACCCAGGCCGCGGTTGCCGCAGCGCCGATCGACTTCAGCGCTTCAGCCACCACCAGTGAATCCTTGCCGCCGCCAATGGGCACCAATACGCGCCGTGGTAAATCGAGTGCACGCGATACCGGCTCGCTCTGACGCGCCACCGCACGCGGAAACGCGATCCGCCCGCGCAGTTCCACGCCGTTGCGGTACGCGAACTCGCCCAGCCCGTTGAGATACAGGTCATCCAGCAGGTCCGCCGTCGCGCCGTCCAGCGCCCCCGGCTCAACCTCGATGCACGGTGGTATTCCCGCCTTGAAGTAACTGATCCCGGCCACCAGGTGCAGCCACCGCAGTGCCGCGTTGAAGGCCAACCTGCGCGCTGCGGGAAGCGCGGGTGCTGCCGGAAAATGGATGCGCTCGATCAGTTCCGGACCGCCATCGAACGCGTACACGAGCTCGGCATCACCGCGAACGCAAGTGCAGCGCACGAATCGGAATACCCGTGCCCGCCGCGGATCGGCGATCGCGTTCATGCGTCGATCACCGCGGATTCCGCCAGCGGCCGCAGGTTGTAGTGCGAGGCCATCGATTCTCCGTACGCACCCGCCTGCGCAATCAACAACACGTCACCCTCTTCGCCGCGCGGCAGATGGCGATCGGCGCCAAGCACGTCGCCCGATTCGCAGATCGGCCCGACCACCTGATACAGCACGTCAGCCGGCACATCCAACCGCGACAGGTTTACGATTTCGTGCCACGCATCGTACAGCGCGGGCCGGATCAGGACGTGCATGCCGGCATCGCAGCCAAGGTAGTCGCGCCCTCCCTTGCGCTTGGCTTGCGTCACATGCGCGAGCAACACACCGCCGTCCGCGACCAGCCAGCGCCCGGGTTCGAGCCACAGCTCGTATTGCGGATACGCACGTTTCACTTCCAGCAACGCGGCATCCAGCACCCCAAGGTCAAGCGCGGCTTCGCCCGGGTGCGAGGGCACACCCAGGCCACCGCCAAGATTGAGGATCCGGACGCCGCCAACGCGGTCGGCCAGGCTCGCCAACTGGTTGCACACGGCCGCCCAGTGCGTCGCGTCCAGGACGCCGGAACCCAAATGCGCGTGCAACCCCACCACCCGCACGCGGTTGGCGCGGGCCAACTCCAGGCATACGTCCAGTTGCTCCAACGGCAGCCCGAACTTGCTGGCGGCACCACCCGTGCGCACCTTGGCGTGGTGGCCATAGCCATGCCCCAGATCCACCCGCAACAGCACCTCGCGATCGGCGAACAACTCGGGCCAGTGCTGCAAAGGGTGCAGCGCATCCAGCGTCAGGAGCACGCCGCGCTGCAACGCCTGCGCGTAATCGGTGCGCGGCGCGAAGTTGGGCGTGAAGAGGTGCGGCGCCGACCGGGCTTCGGCAATCGCGTCGACCGCATCCAGTTCGCCGGGTGACACGCATTCGAAGCCAAGGCCCGCCCCGGCCAACGCGCGCAGGATCGCGGGATGCGAATTGGCCTTGACCGCGTAGTAGACCCGGTCGACAGCCTGCAACGCGCGCAACCGCTGCGCCCGCGCACGCATGGTCGGCAGGTGGTAAACGTAGCGCGGCGTGGCCGTCGCCAGCTCCAGCAAACGCGTGCGCCCGGTGCGCCACCACGGTGCTTCCGCGCGCGCCGCGGTCCCGCCGTACAAGGTCTGCCAGCTTGGGCCAAACAAGGCGGAGTCGTCCGTACGCAGCGCGCCGGCCCGGATCAGCAGCTCGTGCAGGCGCGGCAACAGGCCATCCAGCTTGGCCTCGTCCACCACGAAGGTCAGGTTGAGGTTGTTGGACGATTGCGAAATCAGGTGGACGCGCATCTGGCCAAACTCGGCCATGACGCCGGCAAGGCGATGCAGCATGGCGCGCATCCCGCGTCCGGCCAGGGTGACCGCCGCGCAGGGCGCAATGACCTTGACCCGGCAGACCTGCGCAAGATCGCTCGCCAACGCTGCCACCACGTCCGAATCCAGCAGGTTTTCACTCGGGTCGAGCGAAACCGTGACATTGGTTTCCGCCGAACCGATCAAATCCACCGACAGGCCATGCTTCTTGAACAGCGCGAACACATCGGCCAGGAAGCCGACCTGCTGCCACATGCCCGAGGTTTCCATCGACACCAGCGTGATCCCGCGCCGCGAGCTGATTGCCTTGACGCTGGGAACGGCCTCGGGCGGCTGTGGCGCAATCACGGTGCCGGCAAGGTCGGGAAACCGGGTGTCCTTGATCCACAGCGGTACGCGCGTCCGCCGGCACGGGGAAATGCAGCGCGCATGCAGCACCTTGGCTCCGGTCGTCGCGATTTCCTGCGCCTCGTCGTAATCGAGGCGCTGCAGCAAGCGAGCACCGGGCACCTGGCGCGGGTCAGCCGTGAACATGCCCGCGACGTCGGTCCAGATCTCCACGCGCGCGGCGCGCAGCCGCGCGCCCATGTACGCGGCTGAGGTATCCGAACCGCCGCGCCCCAGCAGCACCGTATCGCCGTTGGCGTTGCGGGCAATGAAGCCTTGCGTGATGAACACCTCGCCCGTGCCCGCCAGCCGCGCCGCCCACGCCGGATCGGGCTCCGCCTGCACCTGGGCCGACAATGCGCGCGCGCGCTGATTGAGGAATGGCAACTCGCGCGCCTGCAGGGCATCGCGTGCGTCCAGCCACCGCGTCGGCAGGCCGTTCGCGCTCATGAACGCGGCGCCGAGCGCGCTGGAAAGCAGTTCGCCGTGGCCCTGTACCGCGGCACGCCACGCCAGCCGCTCCGGTACCGCACCGGCCACGAGCGCTTGCAGTGAGGCGATCCACTGCTCCAGCAGCGGCAACCGGGCGAGCCGCATGTCGGCTGCAAGCTGCCGATGCCGTGCAACGATCTCGGCAAGCGCGTCCGCGCGTGCGGCGGGTGCGTACGCGCACAGCGCCTTCAGGGCATCGGTGACCCCGGCCAACGCCGATACCACCACCAGCACCCGCATGCCCTCCTCGCGGCGCCGCGACGCCAAGGCCAGAATCGTGCGCCAGCATTTGACGCTGGCAACACTGGTGCCGCCAAACTTCAGCACCACCCACGGCGCATCGGGAGCAAGCGGTACCTGCACGGGAGCAGTCATCAAAACGCACGCAAACACGGCGCGCCAGAGCGCGGGCAAGGCTCGCAAGTGTTGCTTGCGCACGGCCAAAACGCAATCCGGCGGCCCACGCCAAGGGCGCATGCTGGCGCTGCCTGCGGTACCGCAACCGGCGCGGCACGCGCTTGGCTTGACCCGGCCACCCAAACCTGGAGGCAGTTCGGGCGCAGCGCGCCTGTCCGCGCATACAATCTGCGGATGCCACAACGCATACCCAACCCATCAGCTCCGATCACCCCCCAGCCCATCCGCAGCGGTATCGACGTCGCGATCAACGGCCAACACTTCCGCCACACCGGCGACCCTGACCTGCCGCTGCTGTGGTATTTGCGTGACGTGCTGCGCCTGACCGGCTGCAAATACGGCTGCGACGACCACAGTTGCGGTGCCTGCAGCGTCATCGTCAACGGCAAGCTTGGGAGGGCCTGCGCCCTCACGATGCATGACGTTGCCAACGCCGCCATCACCACGGTCGAAGGGCTGGCCGGTCCCGATGGCAAGCTGCACCCGGTGCAGCAGGCGTGGATCGACGAAGATGCGATCCTGTGCGGCTATTGCCAGGCCGGGCAAATCATGGCGGCGGTCGACCTGTTGGGACGCAAACCGCAACCCACCGACGCCGATATCGACGGCATCACCAACCTGTGCCGCTGCGGCAGCTACCCACGCATCCGGCGTGCGATCAAGCGCGCGGCCAAAACGGTGCAGGGGCGTTCCAGGTGACCGCCGGTCACGACCCGGCGCGCCGGCGCTTCCTGCAGATCCTCGGCACCGCTTCCGGGGCACTGGTGGTCGGCCTGCCGGCATTCGCGTGGACGCCCGACCAGCTGCTGGGCCAGAACCTGATCCGCCTGAATCCATACCTGCGGATCGAGCCTGACGGCACCACCGTCATCGGCGCGCGCGACCCGGAAGTGGGCCAGGGCATCCGCACCGCGGAGACCCGCATCCTTGCCGAGGAGCTGGACGCCGACTGGAACCATGTGGTCGCCGCGCCGATGGCGCTTGGTGTCACCAACGCCGGCGGCGAGCCGCACTGGATCTACAACCATCAAATGGCGTGGGGCAGCAACAGCGTGCCGGCGGCGTGGAACGACCTGCGCGCGGTCGGCGCGGCGGCGCGCCAACTGCTGCTGCGGGCGGCCGCGCAGCGCTGGGGCGTCAACGTCGCGAGTCTGCGCACCCTGCGTGGCGTGGTGACCGCAGCCGATGGCCGCAAACTCGGCTATGGCGAGCTCGCGCAGGCCGCCGCGGCGTTGACGCCTGCGGCCATCGCCCCCGCGCTGAAATCGCCCTCGCAGTACCTGCTCGTCGGCCAGGACGCGGGTGACGTTGATGCCCACGACATCGTCACCGGCCACCAGCACTTCGCCATCGACGACTGGCGCGGCGACACGCTGGTCGCGGTGGTTGCGCGCTGCCCCTACCCCGGCGGCAAACTCGCACACCTGGATGACGCACGCACACTCAAGGTCAAGGGCGTCAGCAAGGTCATGACGATCCCCGCGCCGAGCGCGGCACGCGCGACCGGCACCCAGCAGCTGGCGGCGGGTGTCGCCGTGCTGGCGCACGACACCTGGTCGGCATTGCAGGGCGTTGCGAAACTTGACCTACGCTGGCAACCCGGCGCTACGGCGGCACACGGCGACGACACCCTGGCGCAGTCCGCGGCCGCCGTCCTTCAGGGCGACCCGACCGAAGCCGTACGCAGCGACGGCGATTTCGCACACACGGCAAAGCGCGCGCGCTACAACTTCCAGGCCGAATACCGGTTCGCGACCATCGCCCACGCGGAACTCGAACCACCCAACGCGCTGGTGCAGGTGGACGACCAGCGCGCCGTCGTCATCGCGCCGGTGCAAAACCCGCGCGCGACGTTCGAGACCGTTCGCCGATTGACGGGACTGGATCCCGACCAGATCGAGATCCAGTTGCCGCGTGCCGGCGGCGGCTTCGGGCGCTTTCTGGAAACCGACTACGTCGCCGAGGCCGTGCTGCTGGCAAAGGCTGCCGGCAAGCCGCTCAAGCTCATGTGGACGCGCGCCGACGCCTTTGCGCACGACACCTACAGGCCATTTTCAGTCCACCGCCTGCAAGCCTGCGCAGATCGCAAGCGCAAGCTGACCGGTTGGCAGCACCGTATCGCCAGCACCTCACGCCTGGCCGGCCGCGAGCCGCGCCCGCGCTGGTGGCTGTCGGAAATGCATCCCGACGATCTGCCCGCCGGCCTGATCGACAATTTGCAATACGCCTGGTACGCGCTCGATTCCAGCTTGCCGCGCGGCAGCTACCGCGCAAGCGCGCACGCGGTCAACGCGTTCGCAACGGAATGCTTCATCGACGAAATAGCCCACAACCTGAAGCAGGACGCCTTGCAGTTTCGCCTCACCCTGCTCGGCGCGCCGCGCCAACTGCCCTACCGCGGGCACGGCGGGCCGGTACTGGATACCGGTCGCCTCGCCTACGTATTGAAGCTCGCCGCCGACGCGATCGGCTGGAGCAGGCCGCACACGCACGGACATGGCTTCGGGCTGGCCTGCCACTTCACTTTCGGCGGCTACGTCGCGCACGCGGTCGAGCTGTCCATGGAAGGCACCCGGCTCATCATCCACAACGTCGTGTGCGCGGCCGACATCGGCCGCGTCGTCAACCCGCTGGGCGCGCGCGCGGCGCTGGTGGGCGCGACCCTGGACGGTTTCTCGACGGCGTTGCACCAACAGATCACCGTCAAGGATGGCCACATCGCCCAGCGCGGCTTCAACGACTACCCGCTTGCCACGATGGCGGAAATGCCGCGCGCGGTACAGGTGATCCTGGTGCCGTCGACACAATCCCCGGCCGGCGCGTTCGCGATGGGCTTCCCATCGGCTGCGCCGGCGCTCGCCAACGCGCTCTTTGCCGGCACCACCGTACGCGTGCGCCAGATGCCGATCTGGCCCGAGTTCATGCGTTTGCTGTGACGCGTGATGGGGCGGGTAGTGCGCACCCCGCTTCTGCGTGGAGCGAACACCATCCGCCACGCGTCATGCGGCAGGGCAGGCGTGGCCCGCCCTGCCTGCTTGCTTGCTTCAGAACGTCACGCTGACGCTGACCTTGGCGGCTTGATCCTTTACGCCGTTGCCGGCCAGGCCTTCGTAGTCGGCATCGAGCGCGACGTTGCCTTGGTGCCAACCGATGCCGATCCGGCCGAGACCGGCGTTCTTTGCTCCCGGCACGCCGTACTCGGTGAACGCCGGGCCACCCGCCACGAACTGCAGGTTGGCTCCCGGGGTCGTATCACCGAACGCGTGCTGCCAACCCAGCTCACCATGCAGGTTGAGGTTGTGCGCGAAGTTGATTGCACCGCGTGCACCCAGCGTGCTGAAACTGACGTTGGCTGTGTTGTCGTAACTGTGCAATGCCGCGGCACCACCCGCTTCTGTGCTGGCGTCGGTCTCGACTTTGGTGTGTGCGACGTTCAAGAATGGCGACACCGTTCCGCTTGCAAAGTGGAACGTCCACGACCCTTCAATGAATCCCGTCAACGTGTCGCCGCTGGCATTACCGGACAGTCGATCCGTGTAACCGGGGAAGTTGATTTCGCGGTTGCTCGGAATCCGATCCCACGCGTAGGCGAAGCCACCGCGCAAACTGAAGGCGTTGACATCAACACCCGCGAACGCGCCCAACCACGTTGAAGTCTCGCGACCCCACGAAGCGCGGTCGTTGAGGCTCAAGGAGTTGCGGCTTGCGCCACCGGCCACGCCGACGCGTGCTGCACCCACCGGCATATCGGCACCGACCAGCAAACCATCGCCGTTGTCGGCCAGCTTCGCGGCGTTGCCGTCTGAATCCACCGTGCCCCAGTGGCCCCAGCCGTGGGCCCACGCGGTCAGCTTCGTATCGCCAACCTTGGCCGCTTCAGTGTCGTGGTCGCCATTTCGCAACCGCTGGTTCATGGCTTCGCGGATGTAGCGCGAATCCTCCACCCGCGCCGTCTGCTGGCTCGCGTGATATTCACCCGCGGTTTGCTCGAACGCTGTCTGCGCATCCGCAGCGTTCAACTTCACCACTGCGTCGTACAGCGCGTTGCCAAACCCGATGCCTTCGATGCCGCCGGCTGATCCCTGCTGATTCGGGTTCTGCGCCACGGATCCGAAGTTGATGTTGTTGCGCGCCAAGGTCAGGGTGACGTCATCGGTTCCATAGGCGAGCGTCGGTGTCAGGAAGACCTGGTCATCGCTGACACCCGCAAACGTACCCGTAACGCCAGCACCCGAAGTGATGATCGTGTAGCTCGTCGACGGGCTCCAGTTGCCCGGTTGGGACAGGACGACCGTATTGCCGCCCTTGATCGTGGTCTTGCCACCCACCGCCAACTGATCGGCCGTGCCATTTGCATTGGCTTCGACGTTGAACGTCGAGCCCGACTCGAACATCGCGTCCCCGATCACATGGAAGGTACCGATCGAGCCACCGGGGCTCACGGTGCCGAACGCGTCGAGGCCACCGATGGTGCCGATACCGTTCAACGTCGCGCCCTTGGCCACCGTCACCATGCCGCCTAGCCTGGCACTGGCGTGGTTGTCATCGCCGACCGTTGCGATGCCCGCCTTGACGGTCGTGGTACCCGCAAAGCCGCTGTCGTCACCATTGACGGTGAACGTGCCGGAACCTTGTTGGATCAACGCGCCCGTGCCGGTCAAACCCGCCGGCAGCGCGACCGCATCGCTGCGATCGAACACCAGCGTGCCGTTGTCGATGATCGCGCCCGTACCGAGCGCACCACTCGTGCCGCCGTTGCCAACCTGCAACGTGCCAGTGCTGATCGTCGTTGTACCCGTCCAGGTGTTGGCACCCAGCAGGATCAATGCTCCCGCACCGGTTTTGGTCAACGCGCCGGCGCCTGAGATCACACCGCTGTCCGTCAAATCCGCAGCGGTCTGCAGCGTGCCCGCACCCGCCAGGGCGATGCTGCGCGCGGTTGTGAACGCGGCGGTGTTTGCAAGCGTGCCGCCATCCAGCGTGACGGCATTCGCCGCCGCACCGAGATTGGCGTCGCGTGCCACCGCCAGCGTGCCAGCATCGACATTGACGCCACCGACAAACGTGTTCGTGCCGGACAAGGTCAACGTGCCGTCGCCGGTCTTGGTGAAGGCCCCATCGCCACTGATCACACCGGCATAGGTGGCGTCGGGCGTGCTGTTGGTATTGCCGCTGCCCTGGTCGAACACCACCGCGGCCGTTGCGCCCGCCGCCGGGGCAAACACAAGGCTGCCCTGGAACGCCGTGGCATCGCCTTCAAGCATGCCGCCTTCGATCGTCCAGTTCTCGCTCAATGACCCCGCGCCCGTCAGGGTCCAGGTGCTGCCGCCGGATTTTGCCTCGGCATTGAAGCCATCGAACTCGCCGCCGCTTGCCAGCGTGTCGACATCGAACGTATCGCTGCCGGTATCGCCGCCCAGTTCCAGCGTGTCGGCCGGGTCGCCCGCCGCGCGCGTGACGACAATCGCGCCGTTGAATGTACCCGGATGACCCGCCACCAGTTCCAGCGTGTTGCCGCCCCCGGTGAAGTCGATCGCGTCGGCGTACGTCGTGATCGGCGGATCGCCAGGTTGCGTACCGGTCAAACCGCCGCTGATCGTGCCTTCGTTGATGACGGTCGCGCCACCCGTCGAGTACACACCCGCACCGCCGGCGACGCCTCCGGTCGATCCTGCGAACGAGGCGACGTATCCGCCCATGCCACCCGCAACGGTGCCGGTATTGGTCAAGGTAAAACCTGAGCCGCTGATACCTGCACCACCCAAGCCCGGCAGCGAGGTATTGCCGGTATAGACCGATCCGCCATACCCGCCAAGAACGTTGCCGCTGTTGATCACGGTGAAGCCCGAGCCGCCGATGGCAACCCCGCCCGCGCCACCGGCACCCGTGGTGCCAGTGTTTCCACCAGCACCACCGTAGATGCCATTGCCATACCCGCCGGGACCGGCACCAGCGCTGCTGTTGTTGACCGTAAACCCGGTTCCAGTGACGCCCGCGCCACCGGCACCGGCCGCACCGGCACCGCTCGCGCCATAGCCACCTGCTACATAGCTATTGCCGCTCATCGTCAACGTGAAACTTGTACCCTGGATCGCCGTCATCCCGCGCACCGAAAACGCTGAGCCAATCGCGCTGAGACCGGTGCTGCCGGTGGTCTGCAAGGTTACGTTGAAGTTCTGACCGGATACCACCGCGCCGCTGTAGTTGTTGGCGTTTTCGATCGCGCCATTGCTCAACAGCAGGTTCGTCCCGCTGGACATGACCAGTGCCGAGTGAAGCACCTGCGTGGTGCCGCCTGTGCCAAGCTGCAGCGTGCCGCCTAGCACCCCGACCGTGCCATTGACCAGCGTGCCGCCAAAGCCGCCATCAAGGACCAGGGTGCCAGTGCCGGTCTTGTTGAAACCGGCACCGGTCGTGTCAAGCCCATTTTCGATGGTCGCCGTCATGTTGGCACTGTTGCTGGAACCATCACCCACTTCGATCGTGGGCACATTGCCCGCCGAATCATCCACCAGCGTCAACGGGTCACCCGTCAGGGTGTAACCATCCACCGCAAACTGCATGCCGGTGACGCTGACATTGCCGGTACTGTCATCCACCGTCACCGTGCCCGGCGTGCCCTGGAAGATGGCAAACCCGTTTGCCGGCAGCATCGGTCCGGGCGTGTCACCGTTGGGATCGGTCCACGTCGCCGAAGTTGCCGTCCAGGTACCGCTGCCGCCAAAAGGACTGGCGTTGTGCAATGGATCCCAGATGCTCAGCGTCTGGCCGGCGGAGTTGTACAGGTCGATTTGCTGACCGGCCGTGTTGTTGACCAAAGTGAACCACGACGTCTGTGTGCCACTCGGCACCGTACCGAGCGTCATGCACGCGGTGCCGCCACCGAACGAACATGTGGGTGTCGCCAGCGAGCCATAGCTCGCAATGTTGTACAGGCCCGGCCCCATGCCGCCTGCATCGCTGAGGTTCAAGACCGAACCGCCATCGAACATCAGTGTGCCGGCGACGTTGATGCTGTCACTGGCGCCGGCCGTCGTAAACGGGTTACCCGCGTCCGGTGCGCCCAAGTCGTAATCCAGCACGCTGCCCGAATCCAGCGTCAGACCTCCGCCGACCGTCAGCGTGCCAATGGAATCGCCGGGCGCCAGGATGCCGTCCTGCTTGACCTCGACGCTCGTGCCGGCGCCGCCAACACTCCCGTCGCCACCCAGCGTGGCGCCGTTATCCACCGTAACATTGCCGCCCAGCGCCGCCGTCGCGTGGCTGTCATCACCGACGATCAAAGTGCCCGCCTGCACGGTAGTACCGCCGGTAAAACTATTGTTGTTGCCGTCCAGGATCAGTGTGCCGCCGGTCAACGACAGGCTGCCGCTGCCCGCAAGACCACCGTCGAACGTGGTGGCCGGGTTGGCATTCGTCACCGTCAACGGTTGTGCGCCGACGTTGATCGAACCGGCCCCCTGCACGGATTGGATCGACACAGCGTTGGTCGTAGCCGAAGTGTCGAAAGTGGTTCCGGCGGCGAGATTCAGATCACTGGAATCGGCGATGCTGCCCGCGCCGTACAGCGCCAACGTGCCACCGTCGAGGGTAGTGCTGCCGGTAAAGGTGTTCAAACCGGTGAGGGTCATGGTTGCAGGGCTGTCGTCCAGCACCAGACTGCCGCCGGTGCCACCCGCGATGCCACCGTCGGTCAGGACGCCAGCGTAAGTCCACGTTGAATTGGGTAAATTGACGGAGAGGGTCTGCGCGCCGAGCGCCACCGTCCCGTTGCCGCCAAGCGTGCCTATGCTGGCGCCATTGTCAGTTTGTGAAATGTCGAAAATCGCACCGCTGGCAACGTCCAATGCCGTGAGACTGAGCGCGCCCCCGCCAGACAGCGCCAACGTGCCCACGTCGACCTCCGCAGTATCAAGCGAATTGCCACTGCCCGTGATCGTGAGCGTGCCCGCCCCCTGCTTGAAGAGAACGCCATAAACCTGGCCGTTGCCAGCCGTCCCTTGCTGGATTGACCCGCCGAGCGACAGGTTGTAACCGTTGGTATCGATGTAACCGTAATTCGTGATCGTGAACGGCCGTGACGAGGCAAACGATCCGCCCGCTTGCAGAGTGCCGCCGTTGATCGTCACGCCGCCGCTCACGCTACCCAGGTTGCCATCGCTGGAAACCGACAACGTGCCGGCGCCAATCGTCCACGGCGTCACCGCGGTGGTGCTACCCGTCAGCGTCCAAGTGCTGCTGCCGGTTTTGGCAAACTGGTTGAACCCGACGTAATACGTTGTAGCCGCTACGGGGCTCGCTGGCAGGGTTGGCACGATGCCGGGTACGTTGAACGTGCCGTTGCCTGTCGCACCGGTGCCGGTCACATCGCCGCCGAGCGCCAGCGTGTCGCCGCCGTTGGTTGCGCCACTGGTGGAGACGACGTTGCCGATGAACGAATAGCCGTTTTCCAGCGTCAGCGTGTTGGCGCCGCCAGAGAAGTCGACCGCATCCACTTGCGCACCACCCACCGACGACCCACCAACGATGCTGCCCGCATTCGTGACGGTGCTGCCTCCGGTCGAGACGACGGCCGCGCCACCTATGCTTCCACTGCCGCCAGTGATCGACCCGTCGTTGTCCAACGCCAAATAGGAGCCGGCAACACCTGCACCACCCTGGCCACGCCCGCTGTCACGGTCGGAAGGATTTCCGCCCGCCCCACCGTTGCCGCCGACGATCTGACCGCTGTTCGTGATGGCGAAAAGATGCGCACCGACGCCGCTGCCTTGAATGGCCGTACCACCCTTGCCGCCGTTCCCCGAGGCTGTCGGATTGAAGGAAGAACCGCCGGCGGCACCGCCGGCGCCATAAATGCTCCCGTCATTGGAAACAGCGCCCGCCGCCCCGCCCGCGCCACTGCTTACGGCGAGACCACCGTTGCCACCATTGCCACCGGCCCCATCTATTGGCGGAGAACCGTAAAAGAATTCGACCCCGCCATCGCCACCTGCCCCGGCCCCGCCACCTGCGACAGCGCTGCCCTGTCGCACGTTGAGCTGGGCACCAGCCGACAACGTGACGGTGGTTTCGCCATTGCCGCCATTGCCGCCGTTTATGTTCACGCCGGTATAAAAGCCGTAAACGCCGCCTTGGCTGCCCGCCGCACCAACGGATCCATGCACCGTGCCGCTGGACGCGCCGGCACCCACCTGCAGGGTGCCCGATTGCACGACCCAGTCCTGAGCACCACCCGTACCCGTGAAGGCGACGGTGCCCATGTCGGTCGTGTTGGCCTGCGCGAAGCCGGATACGGGCGCCACAGAGAGATCGAATGCGAGAGTGGAAGCCGCCGCTGCATCAAGATTCAGGATGTCGCCGTTGCTTCCGCCGCCACTGTTGCTGACCACGGCGCCAACAACCTGCGCTCCGGATTCGATCGTAAGGCTATTGCTGCCGCCCGAGAAACTCACGGCTACAGCACGCGTCACACCATCCCCTGACAGGCCGCCCGTGATGCTGCCGCCGCTTTTGACCGTGACCACGCCGCCGCTGGTTGACACGACGCCAGCGCCGCCGGAACCGTCGCCGCCGGCAACGGGTATACGACTCTGATTGACCGGTATGAGCGCGCCGTTCGGGCTGGTGCCATTGGCACCAGCCGCTCCGCCGATGCCCCCCGCGCCACCGCGGATGCTGCCTGCGTCGGTCAGCGTAAAACTGCTACCGCTGACGCCGGCACCGCCGGGCCCGCCCGCACCGCCGGATCCGCCGGGCCCGGCGGGCTCCGCGGCCGCGTCGCCGCCGCGGCCACCAACGCCGCCGTCGCCACCCGCACCGCCGACGATGCTACCTTGCGCCGTGATGTCGACAGTAAATCCATTGCCGCTGACACCAGTACCGCCGGAACCACCGCTACGACCGATGCCGCCATAGCCACCAAACGCATCTGCCATATAGCCGGTCGTCCCCGCGCCCCCGGCGCCACCAGCACCACCAACGCCTCCTGCACCGCCGTCAATGTTTGCGCTGTTCTCCAAGCTGAACTGGGTGCCGCTCACACCAGCACCACCCGTACCGCCCGCCCCCCCGTAACCTCCATCCAACGCCGCATGTCCGACGAGCGGCGGGACGAGGCTCACACTGCCAACGGGCACGCTGCCCGTGCCACCGGCACCGCCCGTACCGCCGGCAATCACACTCCCCGCAGCATTCACCAGTGCGAAGTTGGAGCCGTCGACGCCGGCGCCGCCGGCGCCGCCAGCACCACCTGACGACCCCACGTCGTTTTGTCCAGAGGCGCCATATGCACCCGATCCGCCGACCCCGCCATCGCCTCCGATGACCATGGCGCCATTCACGCACACGTGTGTGCCGTCCGTATCGCCATATGCCGTTCCGCCTGCACCACCGTCGTTGCCATTAGACGTTCCCGTGGTGCCACTGACGCCAGCAGTTCCGGCCAAGTCGGGGGGTGCGATCACAACCGCGCCCGCCGGACACGTCGCCGACCACGCCGGCAGCGCAAATGCGCCCAGTGCCAGCGCGGCGGCGCAAGCCAGTGCCATCGGATTTCGTCGCCGACGGTTCGAACCCGTTCCGGCCGCGGCGTTGCCGCCGCCGGCCGATGTGGCCAATTCGGACGCGACCTGCACAGCGCGCAGCGCGCGGTTCCAGACCAGGCTGTAGATGCGGTTCATGCAATGATCCCCTGTATTTCAGGTGGGACAGGACGGCGCCGGCGGATACGCTCCGCACAAGGGCACACATCACGGCGACCCAAAGCGGGACGCAGTGCACATGATGGATTCATGAACGCGCGAAGCGCTAAACGAATCGTCTCAATTGCAGGTAATTGTTGGTACCGGCAACGAGCGCGATCAGGTCGCAGCGTTGCCGGACGCGACCCGTTCCGCACGCCAGTCGCTGGGCGTCATCCCAAAACGGCGCCGAAACGCGCGGTCAAACACGATCGGCTCGCTGTAACCACACAGCAGCGAGACCGCACTGACAGCCAGCTGGCACTTACCCAATACCGTCGCAGCCCGCTGCATGCGCAGTTCATACAGACGCCCCGCAAGGGTCTGGCCACGCGCAGAAAACACGCGGTACAACTGCGCCCGCGAGCAGCCCAGCATGGCCGCCACGGCAGTGACCGTCGTCCGCGGATCGGCCACGCGCAGCGACAGCTGGTGGCAGGCTGCGCCGTACAGCGCCGCATCCAGCTCACCGGGCCAGTGGTGGCCAGCCCCGCGCAGGTTGGCCAGGATGACCAGCGCCAGCGCCTCGGCGGTGCGCAGGGCTGCACCGACGAAAGGCGTGTCGTGGCCGACTGCGTGGTGCAATCCGCGCAGGCACGCCACCAGTTCCGCGGTCAGCACCCCTGGCGCCAAGAAACGCACGGCCACACCGCGCGGCACCGTGGCGGCGCCGATGGCGGCCACCACGGCCGCGCGCGACAGACTGAGGTAGCTCACATCAATGCGTGACGTGCGCGTGGTCATCGGTCGCGCGGCATCAAACAACGCCAGCCCTGCGCCGGCGTTCAACACCAGCGTCTGGTCACGTCCGTGACGAATGCGCATGGTGCCGGCGTTGACCAGGCCAACGTCAACCCGGGAATCATCCCCGCCGGGGCCAAAACGCGACATGCACGGATCGATGTTGATTTCGGCAAACGCAGTGCCATCCGGCGCCACGGTGTAATCGAACTCGGCCGCAAAATCGTCACGCGTATCCAGCGGACGCTCAAGGTGCGAGCCCACGGGCAACCCGCGGAAAAACTCGAAACGGCCGGCCTTGGCGACTTCAGCGGACGAGCGGCGCTGCCAGATGCCAACCGTCGGCACGCCAACCACACCGGCCTTCGACACCGTTGGCACCACCGAACCGTCCATCCGACGCCCCCTGTGAGAGCCAGCGCGACAGCGCGCTTGCGCACGATTGTACGCCGCGCCACGCCGGTCCATTTTGTGCCCTTGAATGGAACCTCGAAAAACAGCCCGTCATTCCCACGTAAACGGACTGCGTTGGCAGGACTGTCAACGCGAACGCCGACGGCAGCCCGGAGGGCAAGCCAGGATGCTTTGAGTCAACCCAGTATCTTTTGATTTCCCGCCTTTGAGTCACTGGATCCCCGCCTACGCGGGGATGACGATCAAAATCGGTTTCTCGAGGCGCCGTTTCAGGACGCTCATGTACAAATCAGGACGCCCATCGACCAAAAAGCCGCGCGGGTTGCCCTGCGCGGCTTTCGATGTTGCGCTTGCAGCCGGAGTTACTTGACGCGCGATTCCGCGCTCTTGCCGCGTGCGGCCAGGTCTTCCGTGATGCGCGCCGCCTTGCCTTCCAGCCCGCGCAGGTAATACAGCTTGGCGCCGCGTACCTTGCCGTGGCGCTTGACCTCGACCGAGGCAATCGCCGGGCTGTAGGACTGGAACACGCGCTCGACGCCGGTACCGTGCGACATCTTGCGCACGGTGAACGCCGAGTGCAGGCCGCGGTTGCGGCGCGCGATGACCACGCCTTCAAACGCCTGCACGCGCTCGTGCGTGCCTTCGGTGACCTTTACATTGACAACGATGGTGTCGCCCGCCGCGAACGGCGGCAACTTGCGGCCCATCTGCGCGGTTTCAAATTCTTCAATGATCTTGTTCATGGGGGTGGCCCTTGTGTTCCAGTTTGAATTCATCCAGCAACCGCTGGTCGTCGGCGTTCAACAGCAATGGTTCCAGCAACTCCGGGCGGCGCAACCAGGTGCGGCCAAGCGACTGCTGCCGGCGCCAGCGCTTGATGGCGGCGTGGTCGCCAGACACCAACACCGCCGGCACGGCACCAAATTCATGCACTACCGGCCGCGTGTAGTGCGGGCAATCGAGCAGGCCGTCCGAAAACGAATCCTGCGCGGCCGATTCCGCATCACCCAACGCGCCTTCCTGCAATCTTCCGATCGCGTCGATCACGACTGCCGCGGCCAACTCGCCGCCCGACAACACATAATCGCCGATCGACAGTTCCTCATCGACCTCGTGTTCGATCAGGCGCTGGTCGATTCCTTCGTAGCGCCCGCACAACAAAATCATCCGCGGCAATGCCGCCAACTGCCGCACCTTGTCCTGGTTCAGCCGCCGTCCCTGCGGGCTCAAAAAAATCACCGGCGCCGGTGTCGCCGCCGCCTGCCTTGCCGCCGCCAACGTTTTTCGCAGCGGCTCAATCAACAGCACCATCCCGGGGCCGCCACCGCACGCCGTGTCATCCACCCGGCGGTAGCCACCTTCGGCCCGGTCGCGCGGATTCCACGCTTCCAGTTCCAGCAACCCGCGTTCAACCGCGCGTCCGACCACCCCGAAGCCAGCGCACTGGCGCACAAACTCCGGAAACAGCGTCACGACGTCGACGCGCATGGCACTCAATCGTCCGGATTCCAATCGACCGTGATGCGCCCGGCATCCAGATCGACCGACTGCACATACACGCCGGCCACATAGGGTATGAGGCGTTCCCGTCCACCCGCGTCGCGCGTTGCCAACACCATGTGCGCGCCATTGTCGAACAGCTCGGTGACCCGGCCGAGGTCCACTCCCGCCGTATCCACCACCTGCAATCCCTCCAGATCCGTCTGGTAAAACTCGCCGGGCGGCAGCTCCGGCAGCGCGGCGCGCGAGACCCACACGTTTGCGCCCACCAACCCCGCCGCGACGTCGCGGTCAGCGACCCCCGGCAACATCGCCGCGATGCCCTTGCCTTGCGCGTGTCCGTGCGCACCTTCAATGGCATCGAAACGGCCGGGCTCTCGTTCCAGCAGCCACGGCGTATACCCGAATATGGCCAGCCGCGGCTCGGTGTAGGACTCCACCTTCACCGCACCGTGGACACCATGCACACCCACGATGCGTCCGAGCAGCACCCGCCGCTCGTTCATCGCATCACCCAGCGGCAACTGCCTGCTTGGCGGCTTCTTTCGCCAGCATGGCAACCTTGGCCGAGCACTGCGCACCCTTGGCGACCCAGGCGTTCAGCTTTTCGACGTCGAGCACCAGGCGCTGGTCGTGCTCACCCGCCGCACCCGGATTGAAGTAGCCCAGGCGTTCAATGCCGCGGCCATCGCGGGCGTTGCGCTGGTCGGTCACCACCACGTGGTAAAACGGCCTGCCACGGGCGCCGGCGCGCGAAAGACGAATCCTTACCATGATCAATTGACTCCGATTGGAACGGCCACGGGCCGGTCACAGGCAGCCCCGGGGCGTGGAAACCGGCAATTGTATGGGGATCGGCGAGAAAAAGCGAGCGTTGCCGGCGCGCCGCGGATGCCGCAGGACTCAGCCCGCAAACCCGCGCAGCACCTTGAACACACCAAACGAATCGACTTCGCCGATCGCGAGCAGGCGGCCGGAAGGCGCCCGCGCCAGGTACCGGCCCGGCGCGCTTCCAACCGGCAACGCCCGCCCGTGCGCCACCGCGTCCGTACCTTCCGCGTCCAGCGCCAGTGCGGGCCAGCCGGCAAGACCGGCCTCGATGGGCAACAGGCAGGCAGCCAGCGCCGCTGCGCCTTTGCGCGCGGACAAGTCACCCAATCCATCGAGCGTGAACATGCACGGCGCACGAAACGGGTCCACCCACAGGCGCCGCAAGGCGGTCAGGTGCGCGCCGCAACCAAGCAGCTCGCCGAGGTCGCGCACGAGACTACGCACATAAGTGCCCGAGCCGCACTCCACATGCAGCTTCAATGCGGTGTCAGCGCGGCCGACGAGGTCAAGACGATACACATCGACTTCCCGCGGCGGTACGGTGACCTCTTCACCCCGTCGCGCCCGCTTGTACAGCGGCACGCCGCCCTGTTTCAGCGCCGAATACACCGGTGGTACCTGCACGATGTGGCCGGTCAGGCGTGCGAGCGCCGCGCCGATCAACGCCGCATCGAGCGCCGGCACCGGGCGCGTTTGCAGTACCGTGCCGTCCGCATCCAGCGTATCGGTCGTCAGCCCGAGGCGGCACTCCGCCGCATACGCCTTGCGCGCGCCCAGCAGGTAACCGGCAATCTTGGTGGCTTCACCAAAGCAGACGGGCAGCAGTCCGGTCGCCAGCGGATCCAAGCTACCAGTGTGCCCCGCCTTGGCCGCGTTGAACAGGCACTTGGCCTGCTGCAGCGCACGGTTGGATGACATCCCCGATGGTTTGTCGAGCAACAAAATGCCGGTGACGGCTTTTGCCTGCGTTCGCCCGGAAGCGACACGCCCGCGGGAAATGGCCATCTCCCGGCGGTGCCGGCCATCCTCCGCGCGGCCCCCTTCCGTTGGAAGCGGGTATTCAGGCACCTGGGTGATCCGACCCTGCCTCGTCGCGCAGCAGCTGATCGATCCGCTCGCCCCTGTCGATCGAATCGTCGTACTTGAAACGCAACTCGGGAACCCGGCGCAGGCGCAGGGTTTGGGCCAGCTGGTGGCGAAATTCCCTGGCGAGCGCTTTCAGTGCCTTGACGGCTTCGACGGCACGTTCGGGCTGCAGTACCGTCACCCATACCGTCGCCACATCGAGTTCACGACTGGCATCGACGTCGACCACGCTGGCCTGCGGCAGTGCGTGGTCGCGCACCGCCGCGTGTACCAGCAACCCCACCTCACGGCGAAGTTCCGCGTTGAGGCGATCGGTGCGATGGAAGGCGCGCGTGGACATGAACGGGAAACCGGCGGCAGGAAGGGAATTGTTGCTTCGTCATTACAGGGCCACCGGCTCTAGCGCGGTGGAACCCGGAATCGGTACACGCCATGTGGCACGTGGACGGTTCGAGTCGGGCACCTCGATCGATGAACACCGATTCCGGATCGCCGCCGCGTGCCGTCCGGAATGACAATGACGTGGATCGTCCGGTGGTATGGCGCGCCCCGAATACTACAGCGTCCGCGCGACTTCGATGCGTTCAAAGCACTCGATACGGTCGCCGGGCTTCACGTCGTTGTACTGCTTGACGCCAATGCCGCACTCGGTGCCGTTCTTGGCTTCGTCCACATTTTCCTTGAAGTGGCGCAACGATTCGAGCTCGCCTTCGAAGACCACCACGTCATCGCGCAATACGCGGATCGGCTTGTGCCGCTGCACGCTCCCTTCAATGACCATGCAGCCGGCGACCGCGCCGAACTTCGACGAGCGGAACACTTCGCGCACTTCGGCCACGCCAATGATTTCCTCGCGGACTTCCACGCCGAGCAGGCCCGACGCGGCCTGTTTCACCTGGTCGATCACGTCATAGATGATCGAGAAGTACCGCATATCCACGCCATCGCGTTCGACCACCTTGCGCGCCGACGCGTCCGCGCGCACGTTGAAACCGATCAACAGCGCCTTGGACGCCGAGGCAAAGGTGGCATCGGACTCGGTGATGCCGCCCACGCCCGACGCGATCACATTGACCTTGACGAGGTCATTGCTGATCGCCGACAGCGAGTCGCGCAGCGCCTCGGCCGAGCCCTGGACGTCGGCCTTGATCAGGATGTTCAGGGTCTGCTGGGCGTCGCTCTTGCCCATCTGTGCCATGATGTCTTCAAGCCGGTTGCTCGGCGTGACCATGCGCTTTTCACGCCGCAGGTCCTCGCGCTCGGACACCACGTTGCGCGCGAGCTTTTCATCGGCCGCGACCACGAACTCGTCGCCCGCATCCGGCACGCCGGACAGGCCCAGCATCTGCACCGGGATCGACGGGCCGGCGTTTTCCACCTGCTTGCCGGTCGCGTCAAACAAGGCCCGCACGCGGCCATACTCGACGCCGCATACGACGTAGTCACCGCGCTTGAGCAGGCCTTGCTGCACCAGCACCGTTGCCACCGGGCCGCGGCCCTTGTCAAGGCTGGACTCGATGACCACGCCCAGGGCGCGGCCATCCGGCACGGCCTTCAGTTCCATCACCTCGGCCTGCAGGTTGATGGCGTCCAACAGGTTGTCAACGCCCATGCCCGTCTTGGCCGACACCTGGACAAACTGCGTATCACCGCCCCAGTCTTCCGGAATCACCTCGTGCTTGGCCAGGCCCTGGCGCACGTTGTCCGGGTTGGCGCCGGGCTTGTCCATCTTGTTGACCGCGACGATGAGCGGCACCTTGGCCGCCCGCGCGTGCTCGATGGCCTCAACGGTCTGCGGCATCACGCCGTCGTCAGCCGCGACCACCAGCACCACGATGTCGGTCGCCTGCGCGCCCCGCGCACGCATCGCGGTGAACGCCGCATGGCCGGGGGTGTCCAGGAACGTGATGACGCCCTTGGCGGTTTTTACATGGTAGGCACCGATGTGCTGGGTAATGCCGCCGGCTTCGCCCGAAGCGACCTTGGTACGCCGGATGTAATCGAGCAGTGACGTCTTGCCGTGATCGACGTGGCCCATGATGGTCACGACCGGCGGCCGCGAAACCTTCTCGCCTTCGGCAACGTCGATGCCGACGTGCGCGGCAAGTACGGTTTCAGCGGTCTTTTCCGCGGCATCCACCGGCTTGTGGCCCAATTCTTCCACCACCAGTGCAGCGGTGTCGTGGTCAATTGTCTGGTTGATGGTCACCATGGTGCCCATCTTGAACAGCGCCTTGACCACTTCCGATCCATTGACCGCCATCTTCTGCGCCAGATCGGAAACCACCACGGTTTCACCAATCGGGATTTCGCGCATCATCGGTGCAACCGGGCGGGAAAAACCGTGCTGGCCCGTGATGTCGGACAGGTCAACCCTGGACTTGCTGCGGCGGCGTGTGGTGCGCCGTGCGCGCTCGGCGTCGGTCAGGTGCAGTTCGCCACCGCCGGGGAAACGTCCGCCGACATCGTCGTCGTGCATGCGGTGCGAACCGCGCGCACGCTTTGGCTTGCCGTGGCTGGCAGCGTCCTTGCCATGGGCGGGTTTCGGCGCTTCGTGCCGGTGCGGCGCCGCGGGCCCGGTGTCACCCTTCGCGCCGACGGTCTTTTCGGCGGCTCGTGCCGCCGCTGCCGCGTCGGCCTCGGCCTTGACGCGCGCCTCTTCGGCGCGCTTGCGTTCCGCCTCGGCGACCTCCAGGCGCTGCTGTTCTTCCTTGCGCTTGCGGTCCTGCTCGGCCAGTGCGGCCAGCTCGCGTTCCTGCTGTTCCTGCGATTCCTTCAGCTTGCGCAACGCTTCTTCACGCTCGCTGTCACCCGTGCCGGGTGTCGCGATCACGGCGCGCTTGACGTAGGTGCGGTGCGCGCGCACCTCGACGTTCACGGTCTTGGCGCTGGATCCGCGGCCGCCGGCAACGGTGATCTCGCTGACCTTGCGCCGCTTGAGGGTAATTTGCTTCGGCGCGGCGGCGACCCCGCCCTCCTGCTTGCCATGGTTGCGGCGAAGAAAATCAAGCAGCTTGGCCTTTTCGCTCTTGCTGATGACCTGGTTGGGCCCTTCGAAGCGCATGCCGGCCTCGGCAAGCTGTGCCAGCAGCTTGTCCTCGGGCGTCCCCACCATGCCCGCCAATTGCTTGATCGTGATTTCCGCCATCGTGTCAAACCTCTAGTGTCTTCACCGCTTGCCGCGCATCCAGATGCGCGTGCCAAGCCTGCTGCGGCGGCATTCAAAAACCGGAACAACCACAACCACCACTCCGGGATTCTTACTCCGCCGCCTGCTCCATCCGCGCCAACATTGGCGCCCGCGCGGCCATGATCAGGGCACCGGCGCGCTCCTCGTCCATGCCTTCCATGTCAATCAGGTCATCCACCGCCTGGTCGGCCAAATCATCCGGCGTAATGATGCCACGCTCGGCCAATGCGTATGCGGTTTCCTCATCCATGCCTTCCAGCGCCAGCAGTTCCGCGGACGGCGCGTGCTCGTCGAGGTCCTCCTCGACCGCCAGCGCCTCGGTCAGCAGCGCATCCTTGGCGCGGGTGCGAAGCTCTTCGACGATGTCCTCGTCAAAACCCTCTACCGCCAGCAGCTCGCCGGACGGCACATAGGCAATTTCCTCGATGGTCGAGAAGCCTTCCTGCACCAGGATGTTGGAGATTTCCTGGTCGACTTCGAGCTTGTCCATGAACAACTTGCGCGCGGTTTCCTGTTCGGCTTCGCTCTTGGCGACGACCTGGTCCTGGGTCATCACCTTCAAATCCCAGCCGGACAGCTTGCTGGCCAGGCGTACGTTCTGGCCGCCCCGGCCAATCGCCTGCGACAGCTTGTCCTCGGCCACCGCGATGTCCATCGAGTGCTTGTCTTCATCGACGATGATCGACTGCACCTCGGCGGGCGCCATCGCATTGATCACGAACTGCGCCGGCGCGTCGTTCCACAGCACGATGTCGATGCGCTCGCCATTCAACTCATTGGAGACCGCCTGCACCCGCGAACCGCGCATGCCGATGCAGGCGCCGATCGGATCGGTGCGCTTGTCGTGCGCCTCGACCGCGATCTTGGCGCGATCGCCGGCATCGCGCGCACAGGCGCGGATCTCGACGATGCCCTGACCCACTTCCGGCACTTCGAGCTTGAACAGTTCCATCATGAACTCGGGCGCCGTCCGCGACACGAACAGCTGCGGGCCGCGTGGCTCGGAACGCACTTCGTACAGATAACCGCGCACGCGGTCACCGACGCGCACCGCTTCGCGCGGGATGGCCTTGTCGCGCGGGATGAACGCCTCGGCATTGCCGCCAAGGTCGATGTAGATGTTGCCGCGCTCGACGCGCTTGGCGATACCGTTGACCAGCTCGCCCACGCGCTCGGTCCATGCCTCGACCACCTGCGCACGTTCCGCTTCGCGGATGCGCTGCACGATGACCTGTTTGGCGGCCTGCGCGGTAATGCGGCCGAACTCGGGGTTTTCGATTGGCTGCTCGATGTACTGGCCAACCTCGGCATCGGCGCGCTCGTCGACCGCATCCATCAGGCGCAGCTGCCAGTCGGGCGATTCCATCTCGCCATCGTCGGCGATCACCTGCCAGCGGCGGAAGGTTTCATACTCGCCCGTTTCCTGGTCGATGGCGACGCGGATTTCGGGCTCTTCGTCGGGATAGCGTTTCTTGGCCGCGGTCGCGAGTGCCGCCTCCAGGGCGCCGAAAATCACGTCGCGCGGCACCGCCTTCTCGGCGGCCACGGTATCCACAATCATCAACAAGTCGTGGTTCATGCTGTTTGCTCCGTCGAAGCCATGCGTTTGCACGCTTCGTTGTCTCTCAACACCACCCGCCCAAACGGACGGAATCCATTACCGCAACCTCAACGCCTGCGCGCCTTCGGTGAACCCTTCGCACCCTTGCCCGGCCTGGGCTTGGGCGCATACCCCAGCGCGGCCCAATCGGGCACCAGATGCGCGCTCTCGATCTCACCGTCCATGACTTCCACCCGCACGCCGTCAACGTCCATGCCCACGCGGCTGCCATCGACCTCGGCGATCGTGCCGCGCAACCGCCGGCGCCCGTCGCGCGGCAGCTTCAGCGTCACCTTGGCCTCGGCACCGATGAAACGCGCAAACTGCGCGGCGCTGAACAACGGCCGTTCGAGCCCGGGCGACGACACTTCCAGCGTGTAGCGCGCCGGGATCGGATCGTCCACGTCGAGCAGGGCGGAAATCTCGCGGCTCGCCGCCTCGCAATCGTCCACACCCACCGCGTCGGCGCCGCCCGCGGCAGCCGCCGGCCGGTCGATGTACACGCGCAGCAATCCGCCACCAGCGCTGGCGTTCCATTCCACGCCAAGGCACTCAAGCCCCAACTCTGCCAGGACAGGTGCCACGCGTGCCGCAATTGCTTCGGTCTCCATGGCGTTCCAGAATTTGCAAATAAAAAATGGGCACGAGGCCCATTCCTTACGTCCGCCGTTTTCACTTCCAGTAGTCGGCGCACCGCATCCATGCGGATCCGGGAAACCCGAGCAGCCGGGCTTCCCAACAAGGCCTGGTAGCGGGGGCAGGATTTGAACCTGCGACCTTCGGGTTATGAGCCCGACGAGCTGCCAGACTGCTCCACCCCGCAACAGGGAACGAAGGATTCTAAAGGACTTCGTGCTGCAGCGCAATGTAAGCAGGGGACGCCCCGGCGCCTGGCGGGTGGCCGCCCGCCCCCGCGGGCATCGGCAATGGGCTGCATTGCCCGGCGCGCCCTGGCCGGGCGGCCGCGCCCTCAAGCGCTGCACCGCATGGCGATCGAACCGCGCCGGGCAGCCGCGTGCGTGCACGCCCGTGCCTATAGCCATTTGCAAGCCTATAATGCCTACATACATTAGCTGGAGTACGTGCAATGCCAAACCAGAAGATCGTGCCGCCGTTCACCGCCGAGACGGCCATACAGAAGGTACGCGGCGCCGAGGACGCATGGAATTCACACGACGCCGATCGGGTCGTGCTCGGTTACTCGGCCAACAGCCGTTGGCGCAACCGCGCGGAGTTCATTACCGGTCGCGAGCAGATCCACGCGTTCCTGCTGCGCAAGTGGAGCCACGAACTCGACTACCGGCTCATCAAGGAAATGTGGGCATTCCGCGACAACGTGATCGCCGTGCGCTTCGCCTACGAATGGCACGACGATGGCGGACAGTGGTATCGCTCCTACGGCAACGAGAACTGGCAATTCGACACGGAAGGGCTGTGCGCGGTGCGCCACGCCAGCATCAACGACGTCCCGATCAAGGAAGCCGACCGCCTGTTCCACTGGCCACGCGGACGCCGGCCGGATGACCAGCCGGGCCTGAGCAAGCTCGGCCTGTAACGCACAACCGGAGCCGGTACCCGCTGACCGGCGCGGTCGCCGGCTTCGTCGCGATTGACTGCGCCGGACCCGGGTGCCAGCCGGAGCCTTGGATGGCGCGCCGTTGGCGGGCACAATGGAGGCCGGGTCCCGCACACGCACCCCCGCGGCGTGCCACCCGTGCCATTGGAATGAGGAGAGCCGCCGTGCCAGACACAATCCAGGTTACCCGCCCGGATGGCAAGACGACGCCCGCCGTCGAACTGCTGCCAACCAGGCCGCAGGGTGCGCCAGGCGTCGTGCTGATCCAGGAGTGGTGGGGCATCAACGCACAGATCCAGCGCGTGGGCCAGCGCCTGGCCGACGCCGGCTACCGGGTGCTGATTCCCAATCTGTACCGCGGCGACGCCGCGCTGGATGCCGCCGAAGCCCAGCACAAAATGGACGGGCTCGACTTTGCGGACGCCGCGGGCCAGGACATCCGCGGCGCGGTGCAGCACCTCAAACGGTCGACCCGACACGTCGGCGTACTCGGATTCTGCATGGGCGGCGTGCTTGCGGTTCTCGCCGCAATGCACGTTCCGGAAGCCGACGCGGCCGTATCCTGGTATGGCATACCGCCCGCCGCTGCCGGCGATCCGGCGGGCATCAAGATTCCCCTGCAGTGCCACTTTGCGCTGCACGATCAGTTTTTCCCGATCGCATCGGCCGACGCCCTCGAACAAAAGCTGGTGACCGGTCACGTGGTCCACGAGTGCTACCGCTACGACGCCAAGCACGCGTTCTTCAACGAGGACTGGGATTTCTACGCTGCAGATTGCGCCAAGCTCGCCTGGCAGCGCAGCATCGCATTCCTGCAGCGGTACCTGCACGCCTGAACGTTTCCGGCGCACCCATGACGCCGCGCGCGGTCCGGCGCCAAGCGTTCACGCGTCGCGATGGTCGCGGTCAATTGACGGCCGCTGGCGCGTATCCGCGACCATCCGGCTGGCCCAGCCCGGCCACAACGTGTGCGCAAGAACGGCCGGAACCCGGCCATTGCCGAACATGGCCGCCACCAGGCCGCGATGCGTCCATGGCAGGCCGCTGCCGGCGATGACGTGCAGGCACAGGCACGCGATCAGCAGCCACGCGGCCGCGACGTGGACGCGGATGGCGAAGGCCAGCGAGGCCTGGCCGAGCGGAAACGCGGGTGTCCAGAAATACAGGTACACGCCGCTCGCAGCCACCGCTGCGACGGCAAGGACCAGGCCCATGAACACGATGCGTTGCGCCGGGTCGAAACGACCGTCGTGAAAGGGGGCGCGGCCACCCCGCCGCGCGCCGTAAAACGCCAGAAAGCGCAGCGGCCAGCGCCAGTCACCGTGCCGGAACCGCACGACATCGCGCAACAGGCGGCCCGCCCGGCGCGGCAACGTCGCAACCAGCACCACCAGGGCCACGGCGAACGCGAGGCCCAGCAGCCGATGCGCCGCATCCGTGCCGAGGTGCCCGCCCAACAGCGCGACGGCGCGCCCGGGCAGCAGGCCGCCCAGCGCCAGGCCAGTCACCAGCAGGATCAGGACCACCAGCGCGTTGATGCCATGCAGCATGCGAACGCCGCGGCCATGCCGCGGCAGCGTCGCGCTATCCATGCCGGCGCCTCACTTCACCGTGAAGTCCACGAACTTCCACGGCGCCACCGGCTGGTGCGTCGCGTACGCAAGATCAACGCCGATAGAGTGCTTGCCGGGTGGAAGTTGCAGGCTGAACACCTGATTCTGAGCCTGTAATTTATTTTGTGTCTGAGCCGGTTGGGTTTCAGTTGCCAAGGGTGAATCGATCCTGGAACTGGATCGCCAATTCCAGCTTCGCATCGTGCCAGTAAACCGGCGGGTTGTTC
>SCQU01000024.1 GCA_004299555.1 Rhodanobacteraceae bacterium | reverse complement strand
GACGATGGTGTGGCTGTTCTCGACATGGTGCCCCAGTTGTAGTGCGGGTCTTGCGGCGCTGGCCAAGGAGCAGGCGGCGCTCGAGGCGGGCGGTGTGCAGGTGGTGGTGCTGGAAAACTATCAGAACGGGGGTTACACAGGACCCAGCATGGCGCAGTTGATGACGCAACGCGCCGGCGCAGTGAAAAGCGCGCGCAACTGGATCGTAGGAGCAGCGACGCAGCAGCTGGCGTCGGTCTACAACCCGAAGAACTACCCCGATATTTACTATCTGATTGGTGCCGACGGGAAGATCACGGACATCGGCAGCGCGCCGTCCGCCAGCATGCAGAAAATTCTCGCGTTTGCACAAAAATGACAATGGTCCCTGACCCGAACCGGGCCGGCCACCCTAGACAACGATTATGATGAAAAACCTTCCTGCTGCATTCCGTGAAGTGTTCGCCTCGCCTGCCTCGTGGTGGGTGGGAGCAATCAGCTTCCTGGTGTTTCTGTTCATTTATCTGGTGACGCTGCCCGCAACGTTCACCGGTGGCGCTATTGGTCTCGGCGCCTTGAGATTCTTGACGCCCGAACTGCTGGCTTGGTCCCTGCTGATGGCAGCGATCCTAGCGCTGCTGATGCCGATGACGGTGTACTTGCTGCGGCGCGGGTACAAGGCGCATGCCGCAAAGGGCGCGGCCGCAGGCGGAGTCGGCGCCGTTATCGCCCTGGTCACGCCGCTGCTGTGCTGTTCCCCGGTCCTGCCGGTCGCGTTCAGCGTACTCGCGGGCTTCATTCCGGCTTTGGCCGGCGGAGCCGGTGGCCAGGTGCAAGGGTTTCTGGCAACCCATGAATGGCTGTTTTTCAGCATTGCGACGCTTATTCTGCTGGCGGCGCTCCTCAAGAATGCCAGCGAAGTTGCGAAAGGCGCGTGCTGCGCCATTCCCGCAAAACGCGAGCATCCGTCCGCCTGCGCGTGCTCGAACGATGTGACTGAATCACCCGCCAACGGTGCGAATGCCGTCCGCGAAAACCCGTAGTCGACCTCTGGAGACACTCATGAGAAATCGGTTTGCAAGTTTGGTCGCAGGTTCTGCTTTGTCGCTGTCGCTGCTGGTCGCGGGCGTGGCGCTGGCCGCACCCGCGCTCGCCGCGACGCCGCAGCAAGACGCAACAGCCACAGGGAGCCAGATGAAAGATATGGGCCAGATGAAAAGCGGCATGCCCAACATGGCGAAATTGATGGCCAACAAGCCGTTCGTCGAGTCGTTCCAACGGGCGCTGGTCCGCGACGGCGCCAAGATTTCGGTCGATGGTACGTGCGGCATGAAGACCACCGACGCGCTCCGCGCCTTTCAGAAGGCCCACGGCCTGAAGGTCACGGGTATGGTGGACCCCGAGACGGTCAAGGCGCTCGGCGTTACGTATCCCGCGGACTGATTTGCCGACATATCCAAAGCGTTTGTCAGCACGTTAGGGTTCAGCCGGAAATCGCGAGCGCCAGCATTCACTGCGCGCTGCGCAACGGAAGCCTTGCCACCAGCGGGCTTGGGACAACGCCCGAAAATACTTGGCTTGAGTGTCGCAGCCGCGCAGGAACTGCGTTAACGGCAACCCTTGCTGGACCTGGATCGGGGTTGATGACCATGATGATCGCCCTTGCTGGACTCGACTTCGTGTTGCCGCGGCTGCGGGCGATGTGAACGCTCGCAAGCCAGCGGATTCGGGAGGTCGTTCAAAAGCCGAAACCATGCATGCGCCACGCCGGAGAGAAGCCGAATCCATATCCCGCCTGAGTTGTAGAACGGCTACTTCAGCGGGGTCCATGTCCGGCCTGATTCCGAAGCTGATCTGGCCCACCTACTGCCCCCGATCACCTGGCAAAAACGATGTGCGTGGATTCACGAGCCAAACGTGAACTGAACTCGCCGGAAGCCATCGCCGACCTCGTGGATGTCTTTTACGCCAAAGTCGTTGCTGACGCTGTGCTTGGACCGGTTTTCAAGGGCATTGACCTGCAGCAGCATAAACCTAAGGTTCGTGCTTATTGGCGCAAGATGCTGCTTGGTGAACGCGATGGTTATCGGCGCAACATGATTGCCCAACACAAGGCGCTGCACGCTCGACACCCGCTGCAGCGTCGACACTTCCAGCGGTGGCTGGCGTTGTTCCTGCAAACCGTGGACGAGCGATTCAGTGGAAGCACCGCCATGCGCGCCAAGCGCCTCGCGTCCATGGTCGCCACCCGTCTGGAAACCCTGCTCAACCAGGTTGGGCATCAAGGAGAAGGACATGAACGAGCGTAAGCACTTCGACCTGATCGTGATCGGCGCCGGCACGGGCGGTACGGGCGTCGCGCGCATGACCGCAGCGGCGGGCTGGAAGGTCGCTGTGGTCGACCACCTGCCCTACGGCGGAACCTGCGCGTTGCGCGGATGCGATCCCAAGAAAATGCTGATTGCGGTGACCGAGGGTGTGGACTGGGCCCGCAACCTGAAGGGCAAGGGTCTCGAGGCGCAAACCTCCATCGATTGGCCTACCATGATCGCCTTCAAACGCACCTTTACGGACGCCATGCCCGGTCGCATAGAAACTGGGCTGGAGAAAGCAGGCGTTGTCGCGCTGCATGGCCAGGCACGCTTCACTGGGCAAAACACGATTGAAGTGAATGGCGAACCCCTGACGGCGCGCCACTTCCACATCGCCACCGGCGCTCGGCCGATGACCTTGAACATCCCGGGCGAGGAGTTGCTGATCACCAGCACCGACTTCCTCGAACTGCCGGAACGACCGGACCGGGTCGTGTTCGTCGGCGTGGGTGATTGTGCCCCACCCCGTGGTGTAGCTTCCGATGCCGGTGATGATCGGGTTGGGTTGGGCTGCAGGGATCAGTCTGCCATGACTGGCAGGCTCATGGGATGGCCGAGCAACTCGGTCAGGGTGTCACGGGGCATGTAGCGCGCACGCTGCACGGTCCATTCATCGTTCTGCTCCAGCAGCACGGCGCCGACCAGGCGCCGGATGGCGGCTTCATTCGGGAAGATGCCGACCACCTCGGTACGGCGCTTGACCTCGTGGTTCAGCCGCTCAATCGGATTCGTGCTGTGCAGTTTCGTGCGATGCGCCGAGGGGAAGGTCATGTATCCCAGCACGTCTGCCTCCGCGGCATCCATCAGCGCTGCGAGCTTGGGCACCGTGGGCCGGAGTTGGTCGGCGACCTTGCGCCACTGCTCGCGAGCCGCCTCGGGCGTGTCCTGCGCGAAGGCGGTGGCGATGAAGGCCGCCACCACGCGTTTGCCACGCTTGCCGGCGTAGGCCAGGGCGTTGCGCATGAAGTGCACCCGGCAACGTTGCCAGGTGCAACTCAGCACCTTCGAGACGGCCGCCTTGATGCCGCTGTGGTTGTCGGAGATCACCAGCTGCACGCCGCGCAGGCCGCGGTGGGTCAACTGGCGCAGGAAGGCCTGCCAGAACACCTCGGCCTCGGACGCGCCGATGTCCATGCCCAGCACCTCGCGCCGACCATCGGCATTGACGCCTACCGCGATGATCACGGCCACGCTGACGATGCGCCCGGCTTGCCGTGTCTTCACGTAGGTGGCATCGATCCACAGGTACGGCCAGTCGCCCTCGAGAGGCCGGTTGAGGAACGCACCGACGCGTTCGTCGATCTCCTCGCACAACCGCGAGACCTGGCTCTTGGAGACGCCGGTGCCGCCCATGGCCTGCACCAGATCGTCAACGGAGCGCGTCGATACGCCTTGGATATAGGCCTCCTGGATGACCGCCGTCAACGCCTTCTCGGTCAGCCGCCGCGGTTCCAGAAAGCTCGGAAAGTAGCTGCCTTGCCGCAGCTTCGGGATCTTCAGCTCGACCGTTCCAGCGCGCGTCTGCCAGTCGCGCTCACGGTAACCGTTACGCTGGGCCAGCCGGGCCGGATTCTTCTCGCCGTAGCTCGCGCCGGTCCGTGCGCCTACTTCCAGTTCCATCAGTCGCTGGCTGGCAAAGCCGATCATCTCGCGCAGTACATCGGCGTCCGCACTCTTCTCCAACAGCCCTTGCAGTTGCATCATCTCGTTGGTCATCGGTGGTTCCTCAGGTTGGGTCGGTGTCGCAACCCAAACCCTAAACCCGAGCACCACCGGTGACCTCAGTTACACCACGTCAGGGGACACAACCCGGTGGGTTCATCGCAATGGAATTTGCCCATATCTGCAAGCGTACCGGCTCGGCAGAAGTCACGGTGCTGGAGATGATGAAGCGCCCGCTGGGCAATTTCGACCCCGACATGGTTGGCCTCCTTTCCGAGGCGACCACCGAGCTGGGGATCGACCTGCGGACCGAAGCGAAAGTGCTGAAGATCGAGAAGGACGGCGCCGATCTTGTCGTCACCTATGAGGCGCCGGAAGGAACGCAGACCGTTCGCTGCGATGCGGTGGTGCACGCGACCGGGCGTGTGCCCAACATCGAGTCACTCAACCTGGAGGCTGCGGGCGTGGAATACAGCCGCAAGGGCATCAGGGTCAGTCCCTACATGCGCACGACCAATCCTGCCATCTTTGCGTCCGGCGATTGCGCGGACAGTGGACCCAATCTGACGCCAGTTTCGGCCAACGAGGGACGTATTGCCGGCAAGAACCTGCTCGCCGGGAAAGATCAGCGCGAGATCCATTATCCGCCGATCCCCAGCGTCGTCTTTACGCTGCCGCAAGTTGCCTCGGTCGGACTCTCCGAGGCCGCGGCGCGTGACAGGGGGCTGGCCTTTGACACGCATTTTGAGAAGACAGCGCGGTGGTATTCGTCGCTGCGGGTAGGCGCACGACACAGCGCCTACAAGGTTTTGGTCGAGAAAGAGACTGGGGTGATCCTGGGGGCCCATCTGATCGGCCCCGGCGCCGAG
>SCQU01000023.1 GCA_004299555.1 Rhodanobacteraceae bacterium | reverse complement strand
CCGACGCGGGCGGGGTTTGCCTCCCCGTTCCACGGGAAGGGGGATTGAGGGGGATGGCTGCGGGGTCTGCCAATGGCGGGATCTATCCGCCGAAGGGGGTGAGCGATCGACAGCCGGCGCATCCCACATGTGCCGAAGGGAGTGGGCTTTGCCTCCCCCTTCCGCAGGAAGGGGGATTGAGGGGGATGGCTGTGGGGCAGCGAATGGCGGCATCCCTCGCCGCTTCGCGGTGACCTCCTTCCCTTGGAAGGGGGTTGCCGGTTCGCATTGACGCACGCGGGGCTGGGTGAAGCCCGCATGGAGCAGACTCCCTCTTGCCGACGCGGGGATGGGGTTTCGTGGCGGGAGGCGTCCGGTGCCCTGCGTTGCCTAGTGCCGGAAGTGTCGCGTCCCCGTGAACACCATGGCCATGTCGTGCGCGTCGGCGGCTTCGATGACTTCATGGTCGCGCATCGAGCCGCCCGGCTGGATCAGCGCACGCACGCCGGCGTTGGCGGCAAGGTCGATGTTGTCGCGGAACGGGAAGAACGCATCGGACGCGAGCACGCTGCCCTGCGTCGAGAGTTTCGCGTCAGCGGCCTTCATGGCTGCAATCCGGACGCTCGCCACGCGGCTCATCTGGCCCGCGCCGATCCCGACCGTCGCGCCGTCCTTGGCGAACACGATGGCGTTGGATTTCACGTACATCGCGACGTGCCACGCAAACAGCAGGTCGCGCAGCTGCCCGGCGTCCGGCACCCGTTTGGTCACCACCTTCAGGTCCGACAGCATCAGCGTGTCGGCATCGGCGTCCTGCACCAGCACGCCGCCGCCGATGCTCTTGAACTGGCGTTGCACGCTGCCGGCCGCGGCGGTCAGCTCGCCGGTCGCGAGTGCGCGCACGTTGTTTTTTTTCCGGATCGCGGTCAGTGCATCTTCGTCGAATGCGGGGGCGATCAGCACCTCGACAAACTGGTTGTGGAGGATGTGCTTGACCAGTGCGCCACCCAGTGGGCGATTGAACGCGAGGATGCCGCCGAAGGCCGACGTCGGATCACAGGCAAACGCGCGTTCGTAGGCGCGCACCGGGTCGGCATCCAGCGCCACGCCGCACGGGTTGGAGTGCTTGACGATCACGCAGGCCGGCGTCTTGTCGAACGCCTTGACGCATTCCAGTGCGGCGTCGGCATCGACAAAGTTGTTGTAGGACATCTCCTTGCCGGTAAGCACCGTGGCCCCCGCGACGGTGCCCGCGGTGGGCCGGCCGTCCAGGTACAGCGCCGCCGCCTGGTGCGGGTTTTCGCCGTAGCGCATGTCCTGCGCGCGGTGCAGCGCCAGGTGCAGCGTGGGCGGGTAGGCTTCGCGCGGTTCGTCTTCGGTGCGGGCCGAAAGCCAATCGGCGATCGTGCCGTCATAGCGCGCGGTGTGCGCAAACACCTTGGCGGCAAACCGGCGGCGCTGTTCAAACGAGGCGCCACCGTCGCGCCGCAGGGTTTCGACCAGCTCGCGATAATCGGCCGGGTCGCAGATGCAGGTCACGCGTTCGTGGTTCTTGGCGCCGGCGCGCAGCATGGCGGGGCCGCCGATGTCGATCTGTTCGATGGCGTCGGCGTAGCTCGCATCGGTGCGGGCGATGGTGCGCGCGAAGGGGTACAGGTTGACGATCAAAAGGTCGATCGGCAGGATCGACTGGTCCAGCATCACCGCGTCGTCGATGCCGCGGCGGCCGAGGAGTCCGCCGTGGACTTTCGGATGCAAGGTCTTGACACGGCCGTCCATGATTTCCGGGAAGCCCGTCAGTTCGCTGACCTCGCGCACGGGCACGCCGGCGGCGCGCAGGGCCTTGGCGCTGCCGCCGGTGGACACGATTTCGATGCCAAGCGCGTGGAGCGCGGCGCCGATGTCGGCGAGGCCGGTCTTGTCGGACACGCTGATGAGGGCGCGATGCACGGTGACGATGCTGGATCCAGTCATGTGGTTGGGTTGTCCACGGTGTTCAAACAAGGCCAAGGTCCTGCAATTTCTTGCGCAGCGTCGCGCGATGGATGCCGAGCACTTCGGCGGCGCGGCTCTGGTTGCCATCGCTCCACGCCAACACCTCGCGCAGGAGCGGTGCTTCCACCTCGCGCAGCAGCCGCGCATACAGGCCTTCCCGGCAGGGCGTGCCATTGAGGTCGGCGAGGTAGCGCCGTGCGCTGGCCGCCATGCACTCGCCCAATGTCAGGTCGCCTGCATGTCCGCGGGCGGTACGAGGCGTGGCTGTTGCAGGTGCCGAGTGGGTTTCCACGAATGCAGGAACTGGCCAAGGGCGCGCGGCCGTGTACGACCGCGCAAGCCGAAAAGTCTAACAGCGTGCGGACAGGGTGTGCAGCGGTGCCGCGTTATTGGAAACTGAAATGAAACGCCACCGCGCGCTGGCCCGGATCAACCACTTCGAAGGCGACCGCGGCGGTCGTACCGGAAGGAATCCCGGCGGCGCGACGGCCCGGGTCGGGCATGTAGGTAGCGGGCCGGAAGCGGCGCATGGCCACCGGGTTGTTGTCGAGGTCGGCCAAGGTGACGGCGATCACCGGCCACGGTTGGGTGAAAGGGGCGTCATTGCGGAGCGTGGCCGTGATGAGCAGCGCGCCGGTGACCCTGGGATCGGGCCGGATGTCGCGCGAGAGCAGTTCCAGCCTGGCGGTCGCGCGGATCGGCGGCAACCGGCAATCGAGGCTCGCACAGGCGCGCAGCATCCACGGCTGTGTCGCCGGATCGAGCATCAGGCTGGTGCGCTGGGCCCAGGCGAGTTGTCCGGTCAGGCTGAGCGCCAGCAGCAGGCACCCCAATGCCCACAGGCCGTCGCGCAGATGACTGCGGCGCGGGCGTGGCGGTACATACAACGGCGGCGGCGCGGCGGCATCTGGCAAATCAGCATCGGTGTCGACCGGCGCCGCGTCGAGGTCGATTGGTTCAGCAGCCAAGGGTTCATCGGTGGCCGTTTCTGCGGGCACGGGCGCCGTGGTGTTGTCGCCGACAATCGCTGTGTCACCGCCGGTATCTTCGGTGGCGAGCGTCTCCGTAGCGGGAGCGATGTCGAGCTCGGTCTGCACGGGTTGGTCGACGGCCTGCCACTCAAGGTCCGACTGCATATCCTCGTGCGGAATGCCGGCGGCGTCGGCCAAAAGGACACGCGTGAGCTCGGCGGCGGGCGTGAGCCAGTCGGCGACCGGCTCGCTTGCTGGATCGACGGCGGGCGCGGTTGTGGCCGGCGGGGGCACGGCTGGCGGTGCGGGCGTGCGTTTGCGCCGCGGTTTGGCCGCCGCCTTGATGGCGTCCGCCGAAATGACGTCGGTCAGGGTAGGCGTCAAGCTTTCCGGATCCTGCGCTGGCAAGGCGGCGTCGGGTTCGGCCGGCAATGAGTTGCTGAGGGTCCGCAGCGCGTCGAAACGTTGCGCGCAGTGTCCACAGCGCACGATGCCGAGCGACGCCTGCAACGCGTCCTCGTCGATCTCGAAGATCGTCTTGCATCCAGGGCACTGGGTGTACATGCCGCGATTGTAGGCGTGGAGCTCAGCCGCGGGTGCCGTCGATGCGGATCCAGTCCTCGCGCCGCGTGGCCGCCAGGCCGGTGAAACCGCACGCCTGATAGCGCGCGAGCAGCTCGGTTTCCTGCCCGGCGAGGATGCCGGAGAGGGCGATCGGCGCACCCGGCGCGCACAGGGCGGCAAAGCGCGGCGCCAGGGTGGCCAGCGGGCCGGCCAGGATGTTGGCGACCAAAACGTCCGCGCGCGCACCGGCTGGAACGGCAGCGGGCGCAAACAGTGCCAGCGCCGGCGCGACACCGTTGCGGGCGGCGTTGTCGCGCGAGGCGGTGAGCGCTTGCGGATCGTGGTCGACGCCCAGGGCGCGTGCGGCGCCCAGCCGCAGCGCGGCGATCGCAAGGATGCCCGAACCGCAGCCATAATCGATGACGGTCTTGCCGGCCAGATCGAGTCCGTCCAGCCACTCAAGGCACAGCGCGGTGGTCGGATGGGTGCCGGTGCCGAACGCGAGCCCGGGATCGAGGCGCACGATGACGGCGTCGCCCGGGTTTGCGGGCGGCTCGATGTTCCACGGGTAGACCCACAGCCGCCGGCCAAATGGCATGGGTTGGTAGCGGTCCATCCACGCGCGTTCCCAGTCCTGGTCGGCGACCTCGCGAAAGGCGAGGCGTGCCGGTGCGAGCGCGGGGAGCGCAGTGTGCAGGGCGCGCGCGAGGCCGCGGCGGTCCGCGCCGGCGTCAAACAGCGCCAGCAGGGTCAACGCTTGCCACAACGGCATTGCAGCGACGCCCGGCTCGAAGATCGCAGCTTCCTCCGGTGTATCCGCGGCGGCATCCAGCAGCGTGATCGACAGCGCGCCGAGGTCCGTCAGCACGGCTTCCGCAGCGGGTTGGGTTGCGGCGTCGATGGTGAGTTGGAGTTCGAGCCACGGCATGGGTGTTCTCGGCTAGCCTCCTCCTTCGCTGGCGAAGGGCAATGAGGGGGATGGCTCGGGCATTTTGCCGGACAGCCCCCGCCGCTGCGCGGCGATCCCCGTCCTGCGGAAGGCGGTCAGCTACCCAGCCCCATCCCGGTCTCCTTGCGCTCGCGGATGCGCTTCTCAAGGTAATGGATGTTGCGCCCGCCGTGCTTGAAGCCCGAGTCGGCCATGATCCGCTGGTGCAGGGGCAGGTTGGTCTTGATGCCTTCGATGACGGTTTCGCTGAGTGCCAGGCGCATCCGCGCGATCGCGGCCTTGCGGTTGGGCGCATAGACGGTGAGCTTGCCAAGCAGCGAGTCGTAGGCCGTTGGCACGCGGTAGCCGTCATAGAGATGCGTATCGATGCGCACGCCCGGGCCGCCCGGGGCCTCGAACCGCTTCACGAGGCCGGGACAGGGCAGGAAGGTGTCCGGGTCTTCGGCGTTGATGCGGCATTCAATCGCGTGGCCACGGGGCACGATGTCTTCCTGCCGGAACGACAGCGGCTGGCCATCGGCGATGAGGATCTGCTCGCGCACCAGATCGATGCCCGTGATCCACTCGGTGATCGGGTGCTCGACCTGGATGCGGGTGTTCATTTCGATGAAGTAGAACTCGCCATCCTGGTACATGAACTCGAACGTGCCGGCGCCGCGGTAGCCGATGCGCAGGCAGGCATCGGTACAGATTTTTCCGATCTTCGCGCGCAGTTCCGGCGTGATGCCGGGTGCCGGGGCTTCCTCGACCACCTTCTGGTGGCGGCGCTGCATCGAGCAGTCGCGCTCGCACAGGTGGATCGCGTGGCCCTGGCCGTCGGCCAGCACCTGGATCTCCACGTGGCGCGGGTTCTCGAGGAACTTCTCCATGTACACCTGATCGTTGCCGAACGCCGCGCGCGCCTCGGCCTTGGTGGTCGCGATGGCGTTGGCAAGGTGCGCTTCGGTATGTACGTCGCGCATCCCGCGTCCGCCGCCGCCGCCGGCCGCCTTGATCATCACCGGATAGCCGATTTCACGCGCCAGAGCGAGGCTTTTTTCGGCGTCGTCATCGAGCGGCCCGTCGGAACCAGGCACGCAGGGTACGCCCGCTTCCTGCATGGCGTGCTTGGCCTGGATCTTGTCGCCCATGAGGCGGATCACGGGTGCGGTCGGGCCGATGAAGACGAAGCCGGATTTTTCCACCTGTTCGGCAAAGTCGGCGTTTTCGGAAAGAAAGCCGTAACCGGGGTGGATGGCGGTCGCGTCGGTGACCTCGGCCGCCGCGATGATGGCCGGAATGTTGAGATAGCTCTGCGCAGACGGTGCGGGGCCGATGCAGATGGCTTCGTCCGCCATCGCGACGTGCTTCAGGTTGCGGTCGACGGTCGAATGCACCGCGACCGTCTTGATGCCCATGGTCTGGCAGGCGCGCAGCACGCGCAAGGCGATTTCGCCGCGATTGGCGATCAGGACTTTGTCGAGCATGGCGTCAACCAATCACGAACAGGGGCTGGTCGAACTCGACCGCCTGGCCGTTGTCGGCCACGATCGCCTTGATGGTGCCGGCAACTTCAGCTTCGAGCTGGTTGAACATTTTCATGGCCTCGATCACGCCCAGTGGATCACCGACCTTGACCGGCTGGCCGATCTTGACGAAGGGCGCGCCACCCGGTGTGGCCGAGGCGTAGAAGGTGCCGACCATGGGCGAGCGCACGACGGTGCCGGGCGGCAGGCCGGATTCGGACTCGGCCACGGCCCCGGCCGCAGGCGCGGGGGCGGCGGCCGCCTCCGGTGTGGCCGCAGGCGCGGCGGCCGGTTGCGGTGCGGCGATGGTCTGCGGCGCAACGGCGCCGGCGGTCCGGAAGCGCGACAGGCGAACGACTTCTTCGCCTTCCTTGATTTCGAGCTCGGAGAGGTTTGACTCCTCCAGCAGTTCGATGAGTTTCTTGACTTTCCGAAGATCCATGGTGGACTCGCTGTAATGGAAGGATTGCGGTCAGGGCGCGGCCAGACGCCGTACGGCCGCGTTCAGCGCATAGCGGTAGCTGTCGGCGCCGAAGCCGGCCACGACGCCAACCGCCAGATCGGAAAAGTAGGATTGGTGGCGGAAAGGTTCGCGTGCGTTGGGGTTGGACAGGTGGACCTCGATGAAGGGGATCGCGACCGCGGCCAGCGCATCGCGCAGCGCCACCGAGGTATGCGTGAACGCGGCGGGATTGATGAGGATGAACGCCGTCCCGTCGGTGCGGGCCGCCTGCACGCGGTTGACCAGCTCATGCTCGGCGTTGGACTGAAAACAGGTCAGCACGTGGCCGGCGGCCTTGGCCTGGGCCGTCAACGCAGCATCGATCGCGGCCAGCGTGGCGTGTCCGTATACATCCGGCTCGCGGGTTCCGAGCAGGTTGAGGTTGGGGCCATGGAGAACGAGGATCTGTGCCACGCGGGAAGGACGCCTGCAGTGTTGCCGGAAGCGGCGAAGTTTGAGCCACCACGCGTTCATTGTCCAGCGATTCGTGCAGAATCGCCGGAGATAAACGAAGTTCGTCACATGTTTAGTTTTTCTGGGCAGGCCCGGCCTCGGCCAACCACGCGCCGATGGTGGCCGGGTCGAGTTGACCCAGTTTGGTCGCGAGGATGTGCCCGTCACGGCTGACCAGCACGCTGTAGGGCAGGAGTCCTGCGGTGTCGCCGAACGTGGTCGTCGGCTCCGGCTCGGCGTTGATGCCAATCAGGATCGGGTACCCCACCGGAACGCGCTGCAGGAACGCCGTGGCCGATTGCGGCTGGTTCATCGCGACGCCGACCACTTGCAGGCCGTCGGCGGCGTGTTCGCGCTGCTGCGCCGCCAGCATCGGCATTTCCTGCCGGCACGGTGCGCACCAGGTCGCCCAGAAGTTCAGCAGCAACACCTTGCCGTGCCATCTGGCGAGCGTCGTCGTGGTGCCATCGAGGTCTGGCAGGCTGTAGCCACTCACCGAGTCGCCTACCGCGAGCGTCCGGATTCCGGCCGGCGCCGGCGGCTGGGTCGGCATGTCGGGGGCCGTACCATATTGCAGCCACCAGCCGCCCGCCGCAGCGCAGCAGGCCAGCACCAGGATGATCCAGGTGGTGCGGTTCATCATCGGGCTGCGGTCTCAAGGGCGCTGCGTACCAGGGGTGCCGTCAGCACCGTCGGCAACGCGTGGCCCGGACCGCCACCGCGCGGGTACACCACGTACAACGGCACGCCGGGCGAGTGGAAGCTGGCCAGATACGCGCCGATCACCGGGTCAACGTCCGTCCAGTCGCCTTTCATGTAGACCGCGCCGGTACTGCGCAGCAAAGTGCGGAAACCGCGTCCGTCCAGCACCGCGTGTTCGTTGACCTTGCAGGTGACGCACCAGTCGGCACCGATATCCACGAACACCGGCGTGCCGGCGGCGCGCAGGGCTTGGAGCTTTGCGGGACTGAACGCCACCACGCCGGCAGCGGCGGTGGCCGTGCGGGCCGGCGGTGCCATGCGGGCTACGCCGGCCAGCGGCACGAGGGCGGCCAGCGCCAACACGGCCGTCAGCACGTGGCCGGCCCGGCGCCCGGGCCTGGCGCGGCCGTGCCACCACAGCGCCGCCGCCAGGAGCACCATCGCGATCAGCACCAGCGCCACGGCGTTCGCGCCGCGCTGGTGGGCCAGCACCCACACCAGCCACACCGCCGACAGGTACATCGGGAAGGCCAGAACCTGCTTCAGTGTTTCCATCCAGCGACCCGGCTTGGGCAGCCATCGCGCCAGTGCCGGGACCAGGCCGATCAGGACCAGCGGCAGCGCAAGGCCAATGCCCAGCGCCAGCATCACCGCCAGCTCGTGCGTGGCGGGTGCGATAAACGCGTAGGCGAGCGCGGCGCCCATGAACGGCGCGGTGCAGGGGCTCGCCACGACCACGGCCAGCACGCCGGTGAAAAAGTTGCCGGCGCTGCCACCGCGTTGGGTCAGGCGTTCGCCGACGTTGCCGAGGCGGCTGCCAACTTGTACGACGCCCGACATCGACAGCCCGACCACGAACAGGATGCAGGCCAGCACGGCGACGATCGCCGGCTGCTGCAGCTGGGTCCCCCAGCCGATTGCGTGTCCGGCGCCGCGCAGGCCGAGGATCCCGAGTCCGACGCTGAGAAATGTCGCGATGACGCCGGCGCCATAGGCCAGCGCGTGGCGCCGGGCTTCGGCGCGGCTGGTGTTGCTTTCAAGGACGCCAACGGCCTTGATCGCCAGGATGGGCAGCACGCACGGCATCAGGTTCAGGATCAGGCCGCCGGCGAACGCCAGCAACAGGGCCAACGCCAGACCGGTCGCGGGTGAGCCGATGGCATTGGGTTGGGTGGTGTTGGTGGTGGCCGCTGACGGCGAAACCGTTGTCGCGCCACCGCCCAGCGCGGCGGTGAGCAGGCCGCCGCGCGGTCCGCCCCCACCGCGGCCGTTCGCCGCGAGCGGCCCGCCGCCCGCGGTCGGCAGGGTAAAGGTTTCCGTGTTTGGCGGGTAGCAGATCTTGGGCGCAACTTCGTGGCAGCCTTGGTAACTCACCGCCACTTTCAAGGTTGCCGGCATGGCGCCGGCGGCGGTGTAGGGCAGGCTGCCATCGACCACATGGTGGTAGATCACGACATCGCCGAGATACGGGTCGTGCTCGGGTGTTCCCGGCGGCAGGTTGATCGGGCCCGCGGTGATGCCGGCGGTCAGGATCTTCGTGTGGATCCGGCCGCGGTAGAGGTAATAGTGCGGCGCGATATCAAAGTGCAGCGCCAGGCTACCCGGCTGGTTGATGGTGGCCTTGAGCGCGAAGGCCCCGGTGACGGGCAGGAGGCCCTCGCCGGGGCTCACGCTTTGCGCAAACGCACCCGTCGCCGCCAGCAACAAGCCGGCCAGCAGCAACAGACGCGCGAATGGACGGGCTCGAGGCGACATGCTAACCATTGGCTTCAGACCGGCGCGAACCGTACCGGTTCACCGCCACGGTCATTTTTGCAGGCTTGCGCGGCGATAGCCAGCCGCGCGGCCCGCGCCGGGCGCGGCGGGCCGTCAAGCACCGGTGGCCTCCGGCGTGGTCTCGGCGGCAATCCACCCGAGGTACGCGGCGCTGCCCTCGACGATGTCGAGCGCGATCAGCTCGGGCGTCGCGTAGGGGCTGAGTTCCAGCAAGCGGGTGCGCAGCGCGGCGAAACGCTCGCGCGTGGTCTTGATCACCAGCAGGACTTCGGCGTCATCCTGGAGCTTGCCTTGCCAGCGGTAGGTCGACCGGACGCCGGGCATCCGATTGACGCAGGCCGCCAGGCGCTCGGTGACCAGCGTCTGGGCGATGTGGCCGGCCGACGTCGCGTCCGGGCAGGTCGAGATGCATAGAAGCGGTGTGGCCATGCCCGAATGTTAGGCCGGATCGGGCCACGCCGCATCGTCGGCGCCGCCTGCGAGCGTCGTCGCGTCACGGGGCTGGGAGGTCGTTTCCCTTCCGCGGAAGGAGGGCGAACGGATAGTCAACCCGTGCCCGGGCCTTGCCTGAACCCGTCGAAGGGGCGCCCCCTACTTGAAACCGGGCTTTCCGGGCATACAATTAGCACTCGTGGTTGCTGAGTGCTAACAACCCGTCCCTTTCGTTCCCCACGCAGCTGGAGTCAATATGAAGCTTCGTCCATTGCATGACCGCGTCATCATCAAGCGCCTCGATGCGGAAACCAAGTCCGCCGGCGGCATCGTCATCCCCGACACCGCGACCGAAAAGCCCAGCAAGGGCAAGGTCGTCGCGGTCGGTACCGGCAAGATCCAGGACGACGGCAAAATCCGTCCGATGGCCGTCAAGGCCGGTGACAAGGTGTTGTTTGGCAAGTATTCGGGCACCGAGGTCAAGGTCGAAGGCGAGGATCTGCTCGTCATGCGCGAAGAAGATTTGATGGCCATCATCGAGGGATAAGCGTCGCGGAGCTCGCGTCAGCGTCGTTGCTGCGCCGGGTTCGCGAATCCTCATTGACCTTGAGTCAACTGCGGTTCGCCCACCGGCGCGCGCCTGGCTGACGCATCGCCCGCTCGCTACTCCCCGTCGCAAGACCGAACGAATACCCATTCAAGAGAGAAAATCATGGCAGCCAAAGAAATCCGTTTTTCCGAAGACGCGCGTTCGCGCATGCTGCGCGGCGTCAATGCCCTGGCCAATGCGGTCAAGGCAACCCTCGGCCCGAAAGGCCGCAATGTCGTGCTCGAGAAGAGCTTCGGCGCTCCGACCATCACCAAGGACGGCGTGTCCGTGGCAAAGGAAGTGGAGCTCGCCGACAAGTTCGAGAACATGGGCGCGCAGATGGTGAAGGAAGTGGCAAGCAAGACTTCCGACGCCGCGGGCGACGGTACCACCACAGCGACCGTGCTGGCGCAGGCGATGATCCGCGAGGGCATGAAGGCGGTCGCCGCCGGCATGAACCCGATGGACCTCAAGCGCGGTATCGACAAGGCCGTCACTGCGGCGATTGCCGAGCTGAAGAAGATTTCCAAGCCGTCGTCTGATTCCAAGTCGATCGCCCAGGTCGGCACCATTTCGGCCAACGGCGACGAGCACATCGGCAAGCTGATTGCCGAGGCGATGGACAAGGTCGGCAAGGAAGGCGTGATCACGATCGAGGATGGTTCGGGTCTCGAAAACGAGCTCGACGTCGTCGAAGGCATGCAGTTCGATCGCGGGTATCTCTCGCCGTACTTCATCAGCAACCAGCAGAGCCAGCAGGCCGAGCTGGAAGAACCCTACATCCTCTTGCACGACAAGAAGATCTCCAACGTGCGTGACCTGCTGCCGGTGCTGGAAGGCGTCGCCAAGTCGGGCAAGCCGCTCCTGATCGTCGCCGAGGAAGTGGAAGGCGAGGCGCTGGCGACCCTGGTCGTCAACAACCTGCGCGGCATCGTCAAGGTGTGCGCCGTGAAGGCGCCGGGCTTTGGCGATCGCCGCAAGGCGATGCTGGCCGACATGGCGACCCTGACCAAGGGCACCGTGATTTCCGAAGAGGTCGGCCTGCAGCTTGAAAAGGCGACCATCAAGGATCTTGGCCGCGCCAAGAAGGTCATCATCACCAAGGAAAACACCACCATCATCGATGGTGCGGGCGACACCAAGGCCATCGAGGGCCGCATCAAGCAGATCAAGGCGCAGATCGAGGAAACCACCTCGGACTACGACAAGGAGAAGTTGCAGGAGCGCGTTGCCAAGTTGTCCGGCGGCGTGGCGGTGGTCAAGGTTGGTGCCGCGACCGAAGTCGAGATGAAGGAAAAGAAGGCGCGCGTCGAAGACGCCCTGCACGCGACGCGTGCGGCGGTCGAAGAGGGCGTGGTGCCTGGCGGCGGTGTCGCGCTGGTGCGCGCGGTGCGTGCGATCAAGAACCTCAAGAGCGACAACGAGGATCAGGAACACGGCATCGTGATCGCGCGGCGTGCGATGGAAGCCCCGTTGCGTGAAATCGTTTCCAATGCTGGCGAAGAGCCGTCGGTGGTGCTGAACAAGGTTGCCGAAGGCAAGGGCAACTACGGTTACAACGCGGCCACCGGCGAGTACGGCGACATGGTCGAGATGGGCATCCTGGATCCGACCAAGGTCACCCGTTCGGCCCTGCAGAACGCGGCCTCGGTCGCGGGCCTCATGATCACGACGGAAGCCATGATCGGCGAAGCGCCCAAGAAGGAGGAGCATAGCCATGGTGGCGCTGCCGGCGGCATGGGCGGCGGCATGGGTGGCATGGGCGGCATGGATTTCTGAGTTATCCATCGTCGCAAAGCGGCGACGGATCAACCCGGCTCGTTCGAGCGTGCTGAAGCTGGACGCTCAACTCGCCGGAAATCCACGGCAACACGAAAAGCCCCGCGAGCGATCGCGGGGCTTTTTGTTAGTTCTCCTTCGCCTGCTTGCGGGGAGGGTTGCGGGCGTGACGGTGCCGCCGCGCCGCCAGGGGACACAGCCGCCGGTGGGAGCATGCACGCGTCGTGGGCTGCGCGTGTCAGTTGTTAGGGCTACCTGGCTTCCATGAACCCGGACCATTCAACGCCGGCAAGCTCGGCAAGGTCCTTGTGCCACGTTGCCAGGTCGTCGCGGTTGAACTGGTTGAGGTGATCGTGGCCGCACGCGCGCGCCATCACCTGCATCAGGGTGACGCTGGCTTCGAGGAACGTCGCGAGCTGTTGCGGCGCCTTGTCCAGCTTGACGCGCTTGCGCAGCTTCGGGTCTTGCGTGGTGATGCCGGTTGGGCAGCGGTTGGTGTGGCAAATGCGGGCGGCGATGCAGCCGATGGCCTGCATCGCTGAGTTCGCAAGCGCGATGCCGTCGGCGCCCAGCGCGAGGGCTTTGGCAAAGTCGGTGTGGGTACGCAGGCCACCGGTGATGATGAGCGTGACGTGTCCCGATGCACCCAACTTGTCGAGATGGTGCCGCGCACGCGCGAGTGCCGGGATCGTCGGCACCGAGATGTGATTGCGGAACATCAGCGGCGCGTCACCGGTCGCGCCGCCGCGACCGTCGAGAATGATGTAGTCCGCGCCCGCGCGCACCGCAAACTCGACGTCGCGCTCGATGTGCTGCGCGCTCAACTTGAAGCCCACCGGGATGCTGCCCGAGACCTCACGGACGTGATCGGCAAAGCGCGCGAAATCCGCCACCGTGTGGAGGTCGGTGAAGGTTGGCGGTGAGTCGGCGTCCTGACCCACGGGCAGATTCCGGATCTCCGCGATCTTGCCGCTCACCTTGGCCCCGGGCAGGTGCCCGCCGGTGCCGGTCTTGGCGGCCTGCCCGCACTTGAAATGGAACGCCTGGACTTCGCGCAACAGCGATTCGCGCCAGCCGAATTTTGCCGACGCGTATTCGTATAGATAGCGGCTGACCTCGCGCTTGGCCTCGGGCAGCATGCCGCCTTCACCCGAGCACATGCCGGTGCCGGCGAGCTCGGCCCCGCGCGCGAGCGAAATCTTCGCTTCCTCCGACAGCGCGCCAAAGCTCATGTCGCTGACCAGGAGCGGCATCTTGAGGTGCAACGGTTGCTTGGCGTCGGGTCCAATCACAAGATCGGTACCCACCGCGACGTCCTCCTGCAGTGGCTGGATGGCAAGCTGCGCGGCCATGAACTGGATGTCGTTCCAGTCCGGAAGCTGGCTGCGTGGCACACCCATCGCAGCCATTTCACCGTAGGGGCCCATCTTGGACAGACCTTCGCGCGCGAGCCGGTGGATGAAGGCGACCGTCGGCTCTTCGGCCGTGGGTACGGCTTCCGGCGCCGCGTTCTCATCGGGTTCCAGTGCTGCCTTGGCGGCAGCTCTTGCCGGGCCGGTGGCGGGTTCCGCCGGTGGCGCGGCATCCTCGAGTGCAAAATGCTTGCCCACCATCGCGTCCGGCACCTTGGCATGGTGGCCGTCGCAATACGGCGCGTCGTGCGTTTGCTTGCAGCGGCACAGCCAGACACTGCCGTCCTTTTCCGGCGTGAAATGCAGCGGCGGCAAGCCGCTGCCCTTGCCGGTATCGTCGCAGAAGGGCTGGTGCTTGGACTGGCCGCAACGGCACCAGCGGTATTCCTGGCCGGCTTTCACCGCAACTTCGATGGGTTGGTTCATCGCGACGACGGGTTTCATGCAGCCTCCGGATCACGCAGCGGGTCGTCCTTCGACTATACCGGTTGCCGCAAGGTCATGGACGCACCGGCGGATCCGACGCGGGCGCGTGACGCCACGACGAATGGCCTATTGGATCGGTGGCGCGGTTGGCTACACTCGGCGGGACACCGTTGCGGGGGGAACCGATGCGCACGTTGCGTCTGCTCGCAGCCGGGTTGCTGTCCATGCTCGCCTTGCCGTTGCTGGCGGCATCCGGCCCCGCACCGGTTGCACCCCGCGCCAGTTTCTCCCAGCCGGCGATCTCGCCCGATGGCACCGAAATCGCGTTCGTGTCGGGCGGCGCGATCTGGGAAGTGCCGGTGAAGGGTGGCGCAGCGCATCTGCTGATCGCCGACAAGGGTGCTGACTGGCGGCCCCTGTTCGCGCCGGATGGCAAGCATCTCGCGTTCGTGTCCGACGCCACCGGTGGCGGCGATGTGTACGTGCTTGATCTCGCGACCGGCCAGCTGACGCGAGTGACGTACGCAGATGGGCTCGACGAGCTGAGCGGCTGGTCGCCCGACGGGCAGTGGGTCTATTTCAACTCGGCGCGCGACAACATTGGTGGCATGACCGGGGTCTACCGGGTACGCATCACGGGCGGCACGCCGATGCCGGTGTCGCTGGAGGACTATCGTTTCGAGCAGCAGGGTGTGCCGTCGCCCGACGACCAGACCATCGCGCTGGTCGGCGGCGGCTGGGGTGACACCCAGTGGTGGCGGCACGGCAGCGCGCACATCGATCACGGCGCGATCTGGCTGCTGAGGAATGACGGCTCGCACAGCTACACGCGGTTGACGCCCGACGACGCGCGCGCGGACTGGCCCATGTGGGCGCCGGACGGACAGTCGCTGTACTACATGAGCGATCGCTCCGGCACCGAGAACCTCTGGCATGTGCGGCGGAACGGCAGCGAAGCGCCGCTGACGCACTTCACCGACGGCCGGATGCTGTGGCCGACGATTTCGGGCAATGGCCAGACCATCGCGTTCGGACGCGATTTCGGCATCTGGACCGTGGCCACCGCTACCGGCAAGGCGCAGGCGGTGCCGATCGCACTGGCTGGTGCCATTGCGGGCCCCGAAGACAAACACGAGATCAAGCGCGATGATTTCCATGACCTCGCGCTGTCGCCCGATGGCAAGAAGGTCGCGCTGGTGGTGCATGGCCAGGTGTATGCGGCCGATGCCGCGAAGGGTGGGCGGGCCGAGCAGGTGACGCACGTTCCGGGCATCGCCTACGGCGTGACCTGGGCGCCCGACAGCCAGCGCATCGTGTACGGCGCGTTCCGCGACGGTGGCGAGCACCTGTATGCGTATGACTTCCGCGCCGCCAAGGAAACGCAGTTGACGCACGGCAGCGGCGAAGACACCGCGCCGGCATTTTTACCGGATGGCAAGTCGCTGGGCTTCCTGCGTGATGGCCGCACGCTGGAACTGATGCAGGTTGCGACGCACCGCGTGCGCGCGCTCGCCACCGCGCAGCTCGATTTTCACCGTCCGCTCAACTCCGAGCGGCCGCTGGCGTGGTCGCCCGATGGCCGCTGGATCGCGGTGTTGGAACGCGGCCAGCGCATGTTCCGGAATGTCGTCGCGGTGAATGTGGCCAGCGGCAAGACGGTTGCGGTAAGCGGGCTTGGCAATACCTTTGCCGATGATGTTGTGTTCAGTCCGGATGGCAGGCAGTTGCTGTTCACGACCGGTCAGCGCACCGAGCAGGGCAAGATTGCGAGCGTGGATCTGGTGCCGCAGACGCCGCGCTTCCACGAGGATCAGTTCCTGCAGTTGTTCAAGGAATCGACGCCGGCTGAAAGGCCCGGCAGCGAGTCCGCGCGTGCGGGCGCTGCCGCGGGCAAGTCCCGCGCGAAGCCGCGCAAACCGGCCAACGTCCGGATTGATGCGGACGGCATCCTCAACCGTCTGACCTTGCTGCCGACCGGTCTCAATGCACAGGCGATCACCCTCAGCCCCGACGGCAAGACGCTGGTGGTGACCGCGCGTGTCGCGGGGCATGCCAACCTGTACGCGTGGTCGCTCGACCCGCTCGCCAAGCAACCGGTCGTCGCGCGGCAACTGACGTCATCCGGTGGCGACAAGAACGACGTGCAGTTCAGCCCCGATGGCAAGACGGTGTACTACCTCGACGCCGGCAAGGTGTTCATGGTGCCGTTGGCCAAGGGTGGCAAGGCCAAGCCGTTGGCGATCAATGCCGCCGTCGATGTCAACTTCACGACCGACAAGCTGCTGGCGTTCGAGCAGGCGTGGACGTGGCTGCGCGACAACTATCACAACCCGGCCATGAACGGCGTGGACTGGAACGCCGTGCGCGCGGAATATCTGCCGCTGATCGCGGGCGCGCCAACCCCGGCCAGCGTGAACCGGCTGATGAACCTGCTGGTCGGCGAGCTCGATTCCTCGCACTCCGGTGTGCGTGCCGGTGACAAGCGCAAGCCGGTGACCGGGCGTCTCGGGTTGCTGTTTGATCCCGCGGCGTACGCGGCAAGCGGCAAGCTTCGCGTCGCCAAGGTCACGCCGTTGTCGCCGGCCGCGGTGGCGGGCGTCAAGGCTGGCGATGTGCTGGAAGCGGTCGACGGCCATGCGCTCGATGCGCAGGCCGACCTGTTTGCGCTGCTCGCGCACCGGGTCGGCCACAAAACCACGCTGCGCATCGCGTCCGCTGCGGGAACGCGCAACGTGGAAGTGAAACCGGTCGATTCACGCACGCTGGCGATGCTCAACTACAACGCCTGGGTCACCGCCAATCGCGCGTACGTCGCAAGGATCAGCGATGGCAAACTCGGCTACATCGACCTGCCGGACCTGTCCGAGGCGAGCCTGGCACGGATGTATCGCCAGCTCGATGCCTACAACATGACCCGCGACGGCGTGGTGATCGACGTGCGCAACAACTACGGCGGCTTCGTCAACGCCTATGCGCTGGATGTGCTGTCGCGCAAGCCCTACCTCAACATGACCTTCCGCGGATTCGACCATGCCGTGCCCGCGCGCAGCGTGCTGGGCCAGCGTGCGCTCGAACGGCCGACCGTGCTCATCACCAACCGCATCACCCTGTCTGACGGCGAAGACTTCACCGAGGGTTACGAGGAAATGCATCTGGGGAAGGTGGTGGGTGAGCCGACCGCGGGCTGGATCATCTACACCAGCGACAACAAGATGATCGACGGTGCCACCGTACGCCTGCCGTTCATCACCGTCACCACCGAGGACGGCAAGCCGATGGAACTGCATCCGCGACCGGTGGACGTGCCGGTGACGCGCCCGTTGGGTGAAAGCTATCGTGGCCGCGACAGCGACCTGGATGCCGCGGTCAAGACGTTGTTGCCGCAACTTGGGCAATAGGCGTGCGAGGTTCCCGTTGCAGCGGGCAGGAGGCAAAAGCTGCTGTCTGCCGGTCGTGACGGACCCTCCACCACCGGTGGTATAGCGTCAGTCCATCTCGCAGGCACCGCGCGGTGCGCACGCCTGCGCCGGGGCACCGCGTGATGGCAATGGTTTCATCCGAGGCCAGTTTCGAACGGATCAACGATGAGGAGGTGCGCCTCACCGGCGCGTGGACGCTGTTGCTCGATCCGGCGCTGCGCCGGCGCCTTGCGCGCGGGCTGGCCGCGCTCGATGCGCCGCACCGCTACCGCTGGGACCTCACCCGGCTCGAGGCGCTGGACAGTGCCGGCGCCCGCGTGTTGTGGACGGCGTGGGGGCGGCGCCTGCCCGAACGGTTTGCCTGCCACGCCGATCACCGGCACTGGTTTGACTGGCTGGCAGGCACGCGCGTGCCCATACCGCCTGCCCGCGGCCGGCTGGGCCTCGCGATCGAGCGGGTCGGTGGAGGCGTCATCGGGTTCGTGCTGACGGCCGGCGGCGTGCTGGTGCTGGTCGGCCAGCTCATGCTGGACGTGGCCTACTGCGTGCGGCATCCGCGGGTGATCCCGTGGAAGGAAACGGCGGCGACGGTCTACCACGTGGGCGCGACGTCGATGGTGCTGCTTGGCTGCGTGGGGTTTTTGATCGGCGTGGTGATGACGATCCAGCTCGGCATGGCGCTCAGCCAGTTTGGTGCGGCGATGCTGGTGGTTGGCACCATGGGGCTGGCGGTGCTGCGCGAACTCGGCCCCGTGATTTGCGGGTTGATCCTCGCCGGGCGCTCGGGTTCGGCGATGACGTCCGGCATTGGTGCGATGCACCTTACCGGCGAGTACGACGCGTTGCGCGCGTTCGGCTCTTCACCCAGTCTGCGGCTGGCGCTGCCGCGCGTGCTCGGGGCGGCGATCAGTCTGCCGCTGCTGGTGGTGTGGGCCGATTTTGCGGCGCTCATTGGCGGCGCGGTCACCGCGCAAGCCGATCTTGGGGTGGGTTGGCGGCTGTTCCTCACGCAACTGCCCGAGCAGGTGCAGATCGTGAATTTCTGGATCGGCCTGGCCAAGGGCGTGTTGTTCGGGCTGACCATTGCCGTGGTCGGGTGCTATTTCGGCATGACCGCGCCGGCCGACACGGCGGGCCTGAGCCGCCACACGACGCTGTCGGTGGTGAGCAGCCTGACGTTGATCCTGGTGTTCGATGCGAGCTCCGGCGCGCTGTTGACCCACGTCGGGTTGTTGTGAGTGAGGCGTGCATGGAACCTGCCGCCAGCGACGTCGTGATCAAGGTGCAGCACCTGTGCAAGCGGCTGGGCGGCCAGCGTGTACACGCGGGGCTCGACCTTGAAGTGCGGCGCGGCGAACTGCTCGCGGTGATCGGTGCGTCGGGTTCGGGCAAGACTACCCTGCTGCAGCAGATTATCGGCCTGTTGCAGCCCGACGCGGGTTCAATCTCGGTACTTGGCAACACCATCAACCATCTTGCGCTGTGGGAAGCACGCATGTTGCGGCGGCGCTGGGGCGTATTGTTCCAGCAGTCCGCGCTGTTCAGCGCGATGAACGTGTACGACAACCTCGCGTTTCCCGTGCGTGAGTTGCGCAAGGAAGGCATCGCGGTTGACGAGGCCGCGCTGCGCGGCAACGTCGCGCTCAAGCTGCACATGGTGGGCCTGGCGCCGGAAGTTGCGTGGAAGTATCCGTTCGAGCTTTCGGGCGGCATGGCCAAGCGCGCGGCATTGGCGCGCGCGCTGATGCTGGAAGCCGAATTGCTGTTCCTGGACGAGCCTACCGCCGGTCTTGACCCGGCCGCGGCGGCTGAATTTGATACGTTGCTGGCCGAGCTGCACGCGGAACTGCACCTGACTGCCGTCATGATCACGCACGACATATACAGCGTCGCGACCCTGGGCGACCGCATCGCGGTGCTGGCGGATGGCCGGCTGGTGACCGTCGGCAGCCTGGACGAGGTCGCGCGCTTCGAGCATCCCTTCGTCCAGAGTTTCTTCCGCTCGCGGCATGGGCAGAATCGTTTGCGGGCGCTGCCGACCTACGAGGTGCGCTGATGGAAAACCGCGCCCATGCCATCGTCGCCGTCGCCTTCCTGCTGGTGTTCTCCCTCGGCGCGGTCGTCGTGTATTACTGGCTGGCCAACCGCCAGCACGAGCCGCTCGCCTACACCATCGTCACCACCGAATCGGTGGGCGGCCTGTCGCCGGAGTCGGAAGTCAGGTTCAAGGGGCTCCTCGTTGGCCATGTGGACAGCATCGGCTTTGACCCCCGGGATCGCGCGCGCGTGGTGATCCGGTTGCGGTTGCGGGCGGACACCTACGTCACCCAGGCGACTTACGCGGAAGTTGCACCGCAGGGCTTGGCCGGTGGCAGTGTGCTGGAACTGAAGTTGGGGCCCGGCAGTCGTGCGCCGCTGGCCACCAGCAGCGTCCGCCCGGCGCGCATCCCCATGCGTGCGGGTGTCCTGGGATTGCTCGTGAGCGACGCCCCGGCGGTGCTGCAGGACTTGAAGCGGGTTTTGCAAAGCGCCAACGAAGTGCTGGATCAGGCCAATCGCCGGCACCTTGCGGCGTCACTGGCGCAGATCGACGCCGCTACGCGCCGGTTGACCGCGATCGAAGCCAGGCTGCCGGCGCTGATTGACGGGGTGCAACGCAGCGTTGCCCAGAGCCACGCGCTGCTGGCCGACAGTGACCGCCTCGCGCGCGAGGCACAAACCCCGGTGCGCAATGCCGCCACGCTTGAGGCGTCGGTGCAGGCGCTCGCAGCATCCAGCCGGCAGTTGAGCGAACGCCTGAACCGGCAATCGGTACCGGAGTTCAACGCCCTCAGCGAGAGCCTGCAGCGTACGTCCAGGCAACTGGACCAGTTGCTGCGTGAACTCAGGGCCAGGCCCCAGAGCGTGATTTTTGGCCCGGCCCAACCCCCGCCGGGGCCGGGTGAACCGGGCTTTTCCGGTCACCAGCAGGAGCCCCAACCATGATCCGGATCGGATGGGTTGCCGCCGCGTGCCTGTGGGTTGCCGCGTGCGGCGCGCCCACGCGGCAGGCGTTTCCGCGACACTACACGCTGGCCGCGGTGACGGCCGGGCCGGCCCCGGACCACGCCGCGCCCGCAGCGCGAGGCACCTTGCGGATCGCCCGGATCGAAACGCCGGCGTGGCTGCAGGGCAGGGAAATGTATTACCGGCTCCAGTACCACCACGACCAGGGTATCGCGGCGTACGCGCGCTCGGACTGGGCCGCGCCCCCGGCGACGCTGCTGGAACCCGTGCTCGCAGCCGCACTGGTGCGGGGTGGTGGCTGGCGGGCGGTCGTTGGGCCGGCCACACCGGGGCAGGCGGCCTGCACGTTGCAAATCCGATTGAACGACTTCAGCCAGGTGTTCAGCAGTCCGGCCGCAAGCGCGGGCGTGCTCGATGCCACCGCGACCCTGGTCGCAAACGCCAGCACCCAGATCATCGCGCAAACCGGCTTCCACCTTCGCGTGGCCGCACCCAGTGCGGACGCCGCGGGTGGGGCCAAAGCCCTGAACCGCGCCGCGCAGCAATTTACGGCCCACCTGCAGGCGTGGCTGGCGCGCGTGAAACCGTGCCCTGCGCAACGCTGAACGCAGGGTAATCTGCATTGTTGCAGTGCAACATCAACCCTGCTACGCTGCACCACTAGCTCGGCGAAGTCATGCCGGCGCCGACGCGCCTTCCGGTTCGTCTTGTCCTTCGCACCCGCAGGTGGCGCGGCATCCAAGCGCGGACGCCTCGCCAGCAGGTGCGCCGCCGATGGCCCCGAAACGTGATTTCCGTGTCGTGCCCGGCGCGCGCCCGTTGGCGATTGTGAACCGCACGCGGCCGCGCTGACCGCTCGACTCCAGAATTGGAATGGGTTTTGCAAGGAAGCATCGCACCGATCGATCCATTCGGTGCGCCTCGCCTTGTTGGCGCTCCATCCTCCTCCTTCGTTCTAACAGGTACACCACCCGTGAAATCCCTTTGCCTGGTCCTGGCCCTCGCCTTCGCCACCGCGTCCGGCACCGTTGCCTCCGCGTCCGCTCTGCCCCTGCCAATCGGCGTCACCACCGTTCCGCTTGCCGTCGTGACCAATGACCGCGACACCAGCGTCAGCCGGCTCGAATTGATGGTGAACGATGCCGCCAGCGTCAGCGGCATCTACATGGAAACCGATGCAAGTGCCAACAGCGATCCGGCCAAGGCCAAGTCCATGGTGTATCCGTTGGCGGGTATCGAAAGCGCCGATGGCGTGGTGCTCGGCCAAGGACAGGGCGTCAAGGCGGTGTACCTGCAGGGCACCATCGCCGCACAGGCCGGGCAGGGCAAGCTGGTCATCCGGTACCTGGCCAACGGTGTGTTCCGGCATTGGAAGGAGTGCCGCATCGACCTCAAACGCGTCGGCCCGCACGACTGGCAACTGGTCAATGCCTACGATGGCCAGCCGATCCAGCAGATCGAAGTCAAGACCTGGGCGCTTGGCATCTCCACGCTCGGCAACGTCTGCCCGGTGGCCAACGCGTAAAGCGCCGGGGCATCAGCCGCCGCCGGCGGGCGTCGCCGGGTTGACGCGGGTGACCGTGTCGCCCGGAATCGCGGGGCCGGGTGTGCGCGCGGAGGTTGCCTCTCGGGCTGCCAGCGCCGCCGCCTGCGGCCACAGTTTCCACAGTTTGTTCTTCAGCTGGAGTTCGGCGACGTTGCGCATGCCTTCGTCCAGCTGACGCTGGGCCGCGGTTTCCTCGGCCAGCGGGGCGTCCGGTGCGCGGGTGAGTGCCGCGAGCTGCGGCGCCACCAGCCGGGTGAGCGCGAAGTAGCGGTCATCGACCCCGGTTCTGGCGAGCAGCATGCCCGGCAACTCCCACGCGGCCGCGTTTTGCCGCGTCGCTCGATCCATCTGCGCCGTATCCACCAGAAGGTAGGGCACCGTCTGGGTCAGGAAGCCCTGGCCGTTGGTGAAACCAGCCTGCTGGAACGCCGGCACCAGCGCCGGCAGGTGGTCGCCAAAGAAGACGATCAGCGTGCGCCGCTTGCGCTGCGCGAGCGCATCGACCAGGCGTCCGAGCTGCTGGTCGGCGTGCTGCATGTGGTAGATGTAATTTTGCAATTCCACCCTGGCCTGCGGATCGGTGACGGCCGCCGGCACCGGAATTGCGTCGCGCATCTTGGCATCGACACCGGCGTCGTGGTCATACGGCCCGTGCGCCTCGATGCTGATGCCGAACACGAACCGCGGCGGTCCGGCATCCGGCAACTGGCGCAGGACTTCGTCGGTGAAGGATTTGTCCGACATGTACCGGCCGTCATTCGCCGCGTCGCCGGGTGGAAAGTCGCCGATTGAAATGAACTTGTCAAAACCGAGTTCCTTGAAGGCTTCGGTGCGGTTCCAGAAGCCCGGGTTGTTGCCGTGCACCGCCAGCGTCGTGTAACCGTTCGCGTCCAGCAGGCGCACGATGCCCGGTATGCGTTTCTGGTGGATTTGCAACCACGGAAACTGCACCGCGGGGAAGTAGCGCAGCGACAAACCCGTCAACACCTCGAAACCGGTGCGGATGGTGCCGCCGCCAAAGGTCGGTACGTGCAGCTGGCCGGACGTACCGTGGGCCTGGAGTCGATGCAGGTTGGGCGTCAGGTCCGTATCCGGCGGGTAGCCGCGCAGGATGGTCGGGTCGAAGAACGACTCGGACAGGATGACGACGATGTCGGGCTTGCCGGCGCCGGTGTTCGGTGGCGCGGCGTTGAGCGCGGGCTGATGACGGGCCATCAAGGCCAGCGCCGCGGGTACGTTGGCCTTGCGGTGCTGCGGGCCGTATTGCAGGTGGAACAGCAGCAGCGAGCCGATCAAGCCGTCGTGCTGGCGGGTCGCCGGCGGCGACCAGGGCTGCATGCCGAGGAGTTGCGGGTTGTACAGGCCCCGCCAGAACGGTACGCCGCCGAGCAGGGTCGCAAACGCGGCAAACAGCAACACGGCGGCGATGGTGCGGCGCCGGCGCGGACGCCGTGCCCACAGGGGCGGTTCGTACCTGAACCATGCAACCAGCACGACCATGCAAGCCACCAGTGCCAGCAGCAGCCAGGTGCTATGCGGCAGGTAGCCTGACAGGAGTTCCATGCCGCCATGCCGCAGCTGGCCGACCATCCGGAAATCCGCCGGCATCAGCGGCACCGCAAGGTTTTGCATCTTCAGCGCGTTGACGCCGTAGATGATCCCCTGCAGGCCGAACGCCAGTACGAACGACCAGCCGACGCGCCGGGTCCAGGCAACCAGGCCCAGTGCCAGCAACAGCCCCGGCAGCGCGTTGGTCAGCATCCTGAGCGGTGGGCTCCACCACGGAATCCACGCCGGGTGGTTCCACAGGGTCGGCGGCAACAACGTCGCACCGCCATCCAGCCACGCGGTACACATCACGAATGCGAGCGCGATCGCGGCGAGCAGCAGGGCGCGGGTCGCGGGCGGGCAGTGGTGGCTGTCGGAGGCGGTCGTGGGTACCATGCGTACGGCGTCGGAACGGAACGGGTGCAGCGTAGCCAACCGTGCATGAACGCTTCCGGTGCCGTCGTGTTGACGCCGCCCGGCCTGCTGGTTTGCGCGCGTTCATCGGCATAATGGCTGCATGCCAACCTTGCCCCACGCACTGGAACGCCTGGTTGATTCGCGCTACGCCGAACTTGCGGCGTGCTGCCGCGCCGCCGGTGTTGCGATCCACGATGACGCCGGCGTGGCCGAACGCGTGCGGCGGATGCTGCTGGCCAGCGACTTTGCCTTCGAAGTGCTGCGCGCGAACCCGCGCTTGCTGACCGCCGAGGGGCTGGAGTGCCTGCGTGATCCGGCACCGGCGTCAACGCGCACCGCAGTGCTGCGGCACGCCGACGGGGACGCGTTTGCTGTCCTGCGGCGCTTTCGCCACGCCGAGGCGCTGCGTTTGGTGTTTCGTGACGTCAATGGCCTTGACGAGGTGACCGACACCCTCGCGGGCACGACCGACCTGTATGAGGTACTCATCGCCGCCGCGCTTGACCGGGCGGAGGCCGCCGCGCGCGCGCGCTATGGCACGCCGCGCAACGCCGCCGGCGCGCCGCAGCAACTGATCGTGTTTGCGCTCGGCAAGCTGGGCGGCGGCGAGCTCAACTTTTCCTCCGACGTCGACCTGGTGCTGGCGTATCCCGATGCCGGCACGACCGACGGCGCGCGTCCGCTCGACAACGCCGAGTTTTTCGCACGCGTCGCGCGCGACTTCGTGAAACTGCTGGCCGAGGTGACCGCCGACGGCATCGTCGCACGGGTCGACCTGCGGCTGCGTCCGTTCGGTGAGTCCGGGCCGGTTGCCGCATCGTTCGCGGCGATGGAACAGTATTACCAGCGCGAGGGTCGCGACTGGGAACGCTACGCGTGGATCAAGGCGCGGCCCGTCGCGGGCGACATCACCGCCGGCAAGCGCCTGCTCGAAACCTTGCGCCCCTTCGTGTACCGGCGCTATTTCGACTACACCGCGCTGGCGGGCCTGCGCGACATGAAGGCCTTGATTGATGCGGAAGTCAGGCGCCGCGACCTGGCCGATGACCTCAAGCTCGGTGCTGGCGGCATTCGCGAAATCGAGTTCGTGGTGCAGCTGCAGCAGCTCATCCGCGGCGGCCGCGATGCCGCGCTGCGCACGCGCGGCCTGCTGCCGACGTTGCGGGTGTGCGTCGCACGCGGATACCTCGCGCAGCGCCGCGCGCATATCCTGCGCGACGCGTATCTGTTCCTGCGCCAGCTGGAAAATCGGGTGCAGATGTTTGGCGATCAACAGGTGCATGCCTTGCCGTCCGATCCGGCCGCGCGCGCGCGCATCGCGCTGGCGCTGGACCAGCCTGGCTGGCCCGGTCTGGCGTCGGCGTTGCGCGCGCAGCGTGCGCAGGTCAGTGAAGTGTTTGCCGATGTCCTGCGGCCCGATGCCGACGCGGAACCCGCGGTCGAGCGCGAGTCATCGGCCGGCGATGGGGTGCGGCTATGGCAGCAGGTGCGCGATGGCCATCTCGATGCGGCAGGCCTGGTCGCGGCAGGGTTTCCGGCGCCCGAGCAAGGCCTCGATGCGCTGCGTCAGGTCGCCGGGATGCGTGGCCTCAGCGCGCGTGGTGCGCGCCGCATCGAACAGCTGATGCCCAGCCTGATTGATGCTGCGGCCGCGACCTCCGCGCCGGTCGCGGCGCTGGTACGGCTGTGCCGGCTGGTGCAGGCGGTCGCGCGGCGCTCGGCCTATCTCGCGCTGTTGCAGGAACAGCCGGCGGCACGCGCGCGGGTCGCCGCGCTGTGTGCCGACAGCGCATTCCTTGCCGAGCGCGTCATCGCGCAGCCGCTGCTGCTGGACGACGTGCTGGCACCGCGGGTGGACCACCTGGCGCACGGTGCCGCCAGCGTGCGCGCGGCACTGCGCCAGCAACTGGCCGCCGTGCAGGCGGGCGGCGATGCCGAAGCGGTGCTGGCGGCCATCGCCGAGTGGCGCGGCAGCTACCGGATGCGTACCGGGCTGGCATTCCGCGACGGCGCGCTGGACGCGGTGGCGACGGCGCGTGCACTGGCTGAGCTTGCCGCGGCGGTGATCGGTGCGGTACTGGACCTGGCCGAGCATGAGCTCGCGGTCCAGCACGGCCGCCTGCCCGGGGGTGACAGCGGCATGGCCGTACTCGGCTACGGCAGCCTTGGCGGCAACGAACTGGGCTTCAATTCCGATCTTGACCTCGTGTTCGTCTACGACGCCGCGCGGGGCGAGGCGGTGAGCGATGGGGCGCGGCCGCTGGATGGTGTGCGCTGGTATGCGCGCCTCGCGCAGCGCGTGGTGCATTGGTTGTCGGCGCCCACGCGCGGCGGACGCCTGTACGAAGTCGATACGCGCTTGCGGCCGGATGGCGGCAAGTCGTTGCTGGTGGCAAGTTTGCCGGCCTTCATCGCGTACCAGCGCGAGCGGGCGTGGACCTGGGAACAGCAGGCGCTGGTGCGCGCGCGTGCGGTCGCCGGTGACGCTGCGCTGGCTGCGGCGTTTGCGCAAGGGCGCAGTGCGACCTTGTCGCGTCGGCGTGACCGCGAGGAAGTCGTCGCCGACGTGTGCCGGATGCGTGCCGAGTGGCGCAAGCAGCGCGACCGCTCCGGCGCCGGCGTGCTGGATCTGAAACAGGGCGCCGGTGCCTTGCTGGACATCCAGTTCCTGCTACAGGGGCTGGTGTTGCTGCATGCCGCCGCACAGCCCGGCCTCATCGCCTGCGGCGACACCCCGAGCCTGCTGGCGGCGTGCGTGGCCAGTGGCATCCTGTCCGCCGCCGATGCGGAAGCCCTGCATACCGCGCATGCGGAATTGCTGGCGCGGGCGTTGTCGGCCACGCTGGCGGGCCAGCACCGGGTCCAGGCGCGCGACCTGGTACTGGACGCACGCTGCACCCAGGTGCTCGCGATTGCGCGCGCGGCCGGCTTTGAGTTTGCGGCCTGAGCCTCGCGTTTTGCCGCGCGGCTAGACGTTTTCGAGCGAAGGGCCTGTTGGCGCCGTTCCCGGGGGCGGGGAGCGGCGAGCCCTAATGCGCTTGGACAGCTCTTCGGCGATGGCCCGTGTCTCGCGCAGCGGCGGCACATCGCCGCGGGTTGCGCCGGGGTCGATCAGCAGCCCGCGCGCGCGCAGCCCGGCGTGGAAGCGCGCAATCTTCTCCGGCAGCGGTGCGGCGGCCGCGGTGTAGACGGGGGTGCCGGTGGCGCAGGCTTCCGACAGCATGTTGACCGAGTCCGGCGTGACGACGATGGCGTCGGCCCAGCCGAGCAGGCCCGGGTAGGGGTTGGGGCCCTCAGCGTTCCAGAAGGTGCCCGGAAGGTCGGCCAACGCCGTGCGCAACTGGGCGCTGAACGCCGCCGGCGTGCGGCGCGATGGGGTGGCAAGCACGCTGCCCCCGGCCACGATACCGCGTACGGTTGCCAGCAGGCGTGCAGCCAGCGCCGCGTCAAATTCAATGCCCCGGCGCGGGCCGCCCAGCAGCAGCGCGACACGCGGGCGCGGCAACGCGGCGAAGCTCGGGAATGCTTCCCGGCCCGACGCGAGCCAGATGTCATCGACCGGGTTCAGCGAGCCCAGCGGCGTCAGTACGTTCGGACCGGCAAGGCCGTCGTGGCTGGGTGCGATCACCGCGTCCCAATGGCGCGGGTCGATCCGCGGGTCGAGGATCTGCACGCTGTAGCACGCGCCATCGGACAGGCGGCGCAGCATCCGCGTCAGGAGTCCCGCGCTACGGCCGCAGCCAATCGCGAGATCCGGCCACGGGGCCTCGAAAGCCGCGCGGTCACGCGCGTTCAATGCCAGCCGTCCGCCCGGAATCGGGCGTGGCGCGAACCATGCCCATGGCGCCCGCAGGGGCAGCGTCAACACCCGCGCGGGTACCTCCAGCGCTGCCGCCAGCGCCAAGGCCTGGCGCTCGTTGCCGGCGGCACCGTCGCTGATGACCCAGGCGGTGTGGAGCGAGGGGGGTGTCGGGGTGGCTGCCGTGCGGGTCACCGCGCCATTATGCGCGAGATCGTCCGGCGGATAGACTGACCGCGGATGTTCGCGCCGAGGGAATCCACCGCCGTGCCCGGTACCCCTGAAATCGCCGTGCGTTTGCTGCTGGCTGCCGCTTTGGGCGGGGTCATCGGCTTTGACCGCGAGCGTCATACCTGGGCCGCTGGCCTGCGTACACACATGCTGGTATGCCTTGGGGCCGCGCTGGCCATGATCGTATCGGCGTTCGCGTTCACCGACGTCCTGCGGCAGTGGCCGAGCGTCGTGCTGGACCCGTCGCGCATCGCCGCGCAGGTCATCAGCGGCATCGGCTTTCTGGGCGCTGGCACCATCATGTTCATGCAGCGCGAGAACGTGGTGCATGGGCTGACCACCGCCGCCGGGCTCTGGACCGTGGCGGCGATCGGGCTTGCGGTGGGCGGCGGCATGTACGCGGCGGCCGCGATCACGACCGCGGTGGCGTGGGTGATCCTGGCGGTGTTGAAGCCACTCGAACGCCGCTTTGCGATGCGCAAGGCGCTCTCGCGCGTGCGGGTGCGGTTCGGCGGGCAGGCATCGTTGGCCGCGGTCGAGCAGGCGCTGACGGGCCACCATCTGCCGGCGAGCACCGTCGTCACCCGGCACGGCGCCGATGACGGCGATGAGGTGACGGTTGAATTTACCGCCGGCCTCAAGCGCACCGAGCTCGGTACGCTGGCCGACGCCTTGCGTGGATTGCCGGGCGTCGAATCGGTGGTGCTGGAGGTGGTCCCGGCGGGTGGCTGAACGCGGTGCACGGCCGCTGCGCTAGAATTGCCGGATCGATGCAACGGATTTCCGAGTATGCCTTCCCAGCCGGCTCCATCCTATCCCGTGGGTGAACCCGCCAACGCGCGGCGTCGCTATGAGGTCACCGAAGCGGATTTGCCGCTGGCCTGCCCGCTGCCGGAAATGACGCTGTGGAACTCGCATCCGCGCATTTATCTGCCCATCGTCGATGATGGCGGCACCACGGTGTGCCCGTACTGTGGCGCCGAGTACGTTTTGAAGCACGCTGAAACCTGACGCTGCGCTGACGGTACGCGTGCGGCCAGAGTCGGCGCGATTCTTGCATGTGGTTTTTGCATGTCAGCCCGTTCCGCCCTGCAGGAGCTCGTGACCGAGCCTGTCGCCAATCCGCACCGCCTGACCGTGGTGCAACTGCTGCCCGCGCTGGACAACGGCGGTGCCGAGCGTTCGGCGCTCGAGGTTTCGCGCGCGCTGGTCGCCGCGGGCGAGCGCTCGGTCATCATCTCGGCGGGCGGACGCATGGTCCAGCGGCTGGAGCGCGAGGGGGGCGAGCACATCCTCCTCGACGTCGGCTCCAAGTCCCTGCGCAGTCTGGCGCGGATTGGCACCCTGCGCCGCATCCTGTCCGACCTTGATCCCGACATCGTCCACGCCCGCTCGCGGGTGCCGGCGTGGGTGGCGTGGTACGCGCTCCGGGGCCTGCACCCGCGGCCGCATTTCGTCACCACCGTCCACGGGCTCAATTCACCTGGCCGCTGGAGCCGCATCATGACCCGCGGTGACCGCGTGATCGCGGTCTCGCAGACGGTGCACGATTTCGTGCTTACCCACTACCCCGCGACCGACGCCGCCCGGATCAGCGTGGTTCCGCGCGGAATCGATCCGGACGCCTTCCCCTATGGCTACCGGCCGGATGACGGCTGGCGCCGAGCGTTCTTTGCTGAATTTCCGCAGCTGGCCGGCGCGCCGTTGCTGACCCTGCCTGGACGCGGCACCCGCCTGAAAGGGCACGCCGACGCCATCGCGCTGGTCGCGGGCCTGCGTGAGCGCGGCATTGAAACGCGCCTGCTGCTGCTTGGCATCGTCGATCCCCTACGGGCGGCCTACGTGCGTGAGATGCGGGCGCTGGCCGCCAGGCGCGGCGTGGCCGACATGGTGGTTTTCACGCCACCACGCAATGACGTGCGCGATGTCTTCGCGGTCTCGGATCTCGTGCTGCAGCTGTCCAACAAGCCCGAAAGTTTTGGGCGCACCGTCATCGAAGCCCTGTCGCTGTGCCGTCCGGTGCTGGGCTACGCGCATGGCGGCGTCGGCGAATTGCTGGCCGAACTTTATCCCGCCGGACGCGTCCCCGTGGGCGATGTCGACAAGCTGATCGTCCGCGCGGCCGAGCTGCTGGGCCGTGCTCCGCCGATCGCACCGTTGCAGCGCTACCGCCTGGCTGACATGCAGGCCGGCGTGCTGGCGGTGTATGCCGAACTCGCCGCGACCCCGCGGAGGGCCTGACGAGGCAAGGCCGCTTCAGCGTTCGGAATCGCCGATTTCGTCGTGTTCGCGGTGGTGCAGCAGGCCCGGGCGGATCAGGTTGATGAAGTTGCGGGCTTCGGCCGGCAGGTATTTGCCCTTGACCATCACGACGCCATAGCTGCGTTGCGGGAACCAGCCGTTCATGTTGCGTGACACAAGGTTGCCCTGGTCGGCGTCGGTCAGGCAGATGCTGGTGACGATGGAAATCCCGAGTCCCATCCCGACGTATTGCTTGATGACTTCCCAGCCGCCGACTTCGATCGCAACGGTGTAGGGCACCCGGTGTTGCTTGAACACCATGTCCACCATCCGGTAGGTCGTCAGTCGTTGTGGCGGCAGGATCAGGCCGTAGGGCGAGAGGTCTTCCAGCCGCACGTTGGGCTGCTCGGCCAGCGGATGCCCGCGCGGCAGGATCAGCATCGGGTCGTAACGGCGGAACGGTTGGTAGAGCAGGTCGTTCGGCACGTCCAGCATCGAGCCCACCGCGAAGTCCGCGTGGTCCGAGCGCAGCATCGCCAAGCCATCCTTGCCGGTGACGTTGGCCAGCTGCAGGCGCACCGACGGGTAGCGCTTGCGGTACGCGGTCACCAGCGGCGGCAGCAGGTACTGGATGGTCGATGTGCCGGCCGCGATGGTGAGCTCGCCTTCGGCGATACCCGGCAGCGCCGAGTGGAACTTTGCATCCAGCGTGTCGAGCCCCTCGATCAACGGGCGCGCGTACTCGAGCAGGGTTTGCCCCGCGCGGGTGAGGGTGACGTGGCGACGGCCGCGCTGCAGCAACTGTGCGCCGAGTTCGCGCTCCAGCGCCTGCAGCCGCAGGCTGACCGAAGGAGCCGACAGGAACAGCGATTCCGCGGCGCGCGTCAGCGTCCCGAGTTGCGCGATCGCAACGAACGCCTGCAGCTGCTTGAAGCGGCTGCCCTTGTAGTAGAAGCGCGCGGTGGATTCAGGATCCGGTCGCGCGGGACGCCCGTTCAGCGCCGATTTGGGGTTGTGCTTGGTGGCCACGGGGCACCTCAACGTGTTGGCAATCAAGTGGTTGGGTGTGCGTTTGACGGATTCAATGATAGCCATTGAATCGTCTTGTTTGTCAAACATTCGCGCCAGTACCTAGGCTCGGCTGCACTTGGCAACCGAGGACGACACCCATGGCCGTACCGATGGAAGTGCTGCTCGAAACCCCCGACGCGCAGGTCGAAACCGATTTGCAGCCCTCGCACCGGGCCATTCTGGACGCAGCGACGCTGGCCCTGCTGGCCGGTGTCCATCGGCGCTTCGATGCCCGGCGGCGCGCGCTGCTCGCCGCACGCGCCGCGGCCCAGGCCCGTTACGACGCGGGCGACCTTCCCGATTTCCGCGCCGACACCCGCGCGCTCCGTGAAGCCGAGTGGACCGTCGCGCCGATCCCGGCGCCGCTGCTCGATCGCCGCGTCGAAATCACCGGCCCGGTGGACCGCAAGATGGTGATCAACGCGCTCAATTCCGGCGCCAACGTATTCATGGCCGACTTCGAGGATTCGACCGCGCCGACGTGGGACAACCTGCTGGACGGGCAGGTCAACCTGCGCGACGCCGTCGCCGGCACGATCACCTTCCGCAACGACGCCGGTCGCGAATACCAACTGCATGCGACGACCGCGACGCTGATGGTGCGCCCGCGCGGCTGGCACCTGCCGGAACGCCACGTCACGGTCGATGGCGAGCCGGTTGCGGGCGCGCTGTTCGACTTCACCGTATTCGCCTGCCACAACGCGCGTGCGCTGGCCGGCCGCGGGCTCGGGCCGTACTTCTACCTGCCGAAGCTGCAGTCGATGGAAGAGGCCGCCCTGTGGGACGACGTGATGGAACACGTCGAGCTCGCGTTGGGTCTCGCGCCCGGCACCTTCAAGGTGACGGTGCTGATCGAAACGCTGCCCGCCGCGTTCCAGATGGATGAAATCCTGCACGCGCTGCGGCGCCGCTGCGTCGGCCTCAACTGCGGGCGCTGGGACTACATTTTTTCGTACCTCAAGACCCTGCGCGCGCACGCCGACCGGGTGTTGCCGGCGCGCGGTCAGGTGCAGATGACGGTGCCGTTTTTGCGCCGCTATTCCGAGTGGCTGATCCACACCTGCCATCGCCGCGGTGCGTTCGCGATGGGCGGCATGGCGGCGCAGATTCCGATCAAGGGCGATGCCGCCGCCAACGACGCGGCGCTCGCCAAGGTGCGCGCCGACAAACTGCGTGAAGTGACCGCGGGCCACGACGGCACCTGGGTGGCGCATCCGGCGCTGGTGCCGGTCGCGCGTGAGGTGTTCGACGCGCACCTGCCGGCCGCGAACCAGCTGCGGCTGCGCCGCGATGATGTCAGCATCACGCGCGAAGCGTTGCTCGCGCCCTGTGGCGGCACCATCACCCAGTCGGGTTTCGACGACAACGTCGAGGTGGCGTTGCGTTACCTCGCAGCGTGGCTCGACGGCCAGGGTTGTGTGCCGATCCGGCACCTGATGGAAGACGCGGCGACGGCCGAAATTGCGCGCGCGCAGCTCTGGCAATGGCTGCACCACCCGGGTGGGCTCGATTTTGACGATGGCGCACCGGTGACGACGGCCCGCTTCGAGCAGGCACTCGTCGCTGCCACGGCGCGCGTTGCTGCCGCTTGCGAGCCCGCGCCGCCACCGCGCCTCCACGCTGCTGCGGCCCTGCTCGGCGAGCTGGTGGTCGCCGACACGCTTGCCGATTTCCTCACCTTGCCCGCCTACCCACTGCTGCACTGACCCCGCCATCCAACCGGAGCACGCCATGAAGACCCCACTCCCGACCGCCCAGCAAATCGAAATCGAATGGAACAACCATGCACGCTGGCATGGCATCACGCGCGACTACCGTGCCGACGAAGTCGTGCGCCTGCGCGGTACGGTCCACGTCGAACATTCACTGGCGCGCAACGGCGCCGAGCGCCTGTGGCGCGAACTGCAGCAGGCACCGTTCGTCAACGCGCTGGGTGCGCTCACCGGCAATCAGGCTGTGCAGCAGGTCAAGGCCGGCTTGAAGGCCATCTACGTGTCCGGCTGGCAGGTCGCGGCCGACGCCAACACCGCGGATACGACGTATCCCGACCAGTCGCTGTATCCGGTCGATGCGGTACCGAACGTGGTGCGGCGGATCAACAACGCGCTGCTGCGCGCCGACCAGATCGAACACGCCGAAGGCCACGATGACATCGACTGGCTGGCGCCAATCGTCGCCGATGCCGAGGCGGGCTTCGGCGGCGTACTGAACGCGTATGAGCTGATGCGCCACATGATCGCGTCCGGCGCGGCGGCGGTGCACTTCGAGGACCAGCTCGCGAGCGCCAAGAAGTGCGGCCACATGGGCGGCAAGGTGCTGGTGCCGACCTCGGAAGCGATCCGCAAGCTCATCGCCGCACGGCTCGCGAGCGATGTGGCCGGCGTGCCGACGCTGATCATCGCGCGCACCGACGCGATGGGTGCCTCGCTGCTCACCTCCGACATCGACGAGCGCGACCACGAGTTCTGCACCGGCGAGCGGACGGTCGAAGGGTTCTTTTGCACGCGGCCCGGCATTGAGCAGGCCTGCGCGCGCGGCGTGGCGTACGCGCCGTACGCCGATCTTGTGTGGTGCGAAACCGCCAAGCCCGACCTCGCGCAGGCGCGCCGCTTCGCCGACGCCATCCACGCGCAGTACCCGGACAAATTGCTCGCCTACAACTGCTCGCCGAGCTTCAACTGGAAGCAGAACCTCGACGCGGCGACGATCGCGACGTTCCAGCAGCAACTGGCCGCGATGGGCTATAGGTTCCAGTTCGTCACGCTGGCTGGCTTCCACGCGCTCAACCACTCGATGTTCCGCCTCGCCCGCGACTACCGCGCGCGCCAGATGGCGGCCTACGTGGAGTTGCAGGAAGCCGAGTTTGCGGCGGAAAAGGATGGCTACAGCGCGGTGCGCCACCAGCGCGAAGTCGGCGCCGGGTATTTCGACGCGCTCAACCAGACCATCGCCGGCGGGCGCTCGTCGCTGTCGGCGCTGGAAGGCTCGACCGAACGCGCACAATTCGATGCCAGCGTGGCCTGAGGCGGGTGTGCGCAGGGGTCGGCCACCGGGCAGCGCGCTTGGCGCCGGGCGGCCGACACGCGACAATGGCGGCTTTCGTGCGTTCGAGCCGAGGCCGCCATGTCCGATTCACCGAAGATCATCTACACCCTGACCGATGAAGCACCGTTCCTCGCGACGGCGTCGTTTCTGCCGATCGTCGAGGCGTTTGCCGGCGCGGCCGGGGTGGCTTTGGAGACGCGCGACATTTCGTTGGCTGGCCGCATCCTCGCCCGCTTCCCCGAGGCCCTGGCGCCGGAGCAGCGGGTGACAGATGACCTGGCCGAGCTTGGCCGGCTGGTGCTGAAGCCCGAGGCCAACGTCATCAAGCTGCCCAACATTTCGGCCTCGCTGCCGCAGTTGAAGGCGGCGATCGCCGAGCTGCAGGCGAAGGGCTACGCGCTGCCGGATTACCCCGACGTGACGCGCGGCGATGTCGCGCTGATCAACATCAAGGCGCGCTACGACAAGGTCAAAGGCAGCGCCGTCAATCCGGTGATCCGCCAGGGCAATTCCGACCGCCGGGCGCCGCCTGCGGTGAAGGCCTACGCGCGCAAACACCCGCACAAGATGGGTGCGTGGGCAAAGGATTCGAAAACCCACGTTGCCCACATGGACAGCGGCGACTTTTACGCGTCCGAGAAATCGGCGACGCTGGCGCAGGCGGGCACACTCAAAATCACGCTGCATGGCGTCGACGGCAAGCGGCAGGTGCTGAAGGATGGGTTGCAAGTGCAGGCGGGCGAGATTGTCGATGGCGCGGTGATGTCACGGCGCGCGCTCGCGGCCTTCATCGACGCGCAGATCGAGGACGCCAAGGCCAAGGGCGTGCTGTTCTCGGTGCATTTCAAGGCCACCATGATGAAGGTCTCGGACCCGATCATGTTTGGGGTGGTGGTGTCGGAATTTTTCAGCGACGTTCTGGCCAAACACGGCGCCGCGCTGACGCAGGCCGGCTTCAACCCCAACAATGGCCTCGGTGACCTGTACGCTGCGCTCGCGAAACTGCCGGCCGGCCAGCAGTCCACGATCAAGGCCGACATCGCGGCCGAATATGCCAGGCGTCCGGCGCTCGCGATGGTCGATTCGGCCAGGGGCATCACCAACCTGCACGTGCCGTCGGACGTCATCATCGACGCGTCGATGCCGGCGATGATCCGCGACTCCGGCAAGATGTGGAACGCCGCCGGCGAGCGGCAGGACGTGAAGGCGGTCATCCCGGATCGCAGCTACGCCGGCATCTATGCCGCGGCCGTCGAGGACTGCAAGGCCAACGGCGCATTTGATCCGGCGACAATGGGCAGCGTGCCGAACGTTGGCCTCATGGCCGCCAAGGCCGAGGAATACGGTTCGCACGACAAGACCTTCCAGATTCCGTTTGCCGGCACGGTGCGGGTTACCGACGAGGCGGGCGCGGTCATCTTCGAGCACCAGGTCGAGGCGGGCGACATCTGGCGCATGTGCGAAACGAAAGACGCGCCGGTCGCCGACTGGGTGAAGCTCGCGGTATCGCGCGCACGGCTATCCAACACACCGGCGGTGTTCTGGCTGGACCCCGCGCGCGGCCACGACGCCCAGATCATCAGGAAGGTCGAGCGCTGTCTGAAAGATCACGATACCGCGGGCCTCGATATCCGCACCATGACACCCGAGGACGCGATCCGCTTCTCGTTCGCGCGGATCCGCAAGGGGCAGGACACGATTTCGGTCACCGGCAACGTGCTGCGCGATTACCTGACCGACCTGTTCCCGATCATGGAGCTTGGCACCAGCGCCAAGATGCTCTCCATCGTGCCGCTGATGGCGGGTGGCGGCCTGTTCGAGACCGGCGCCGGCGGCAGCGCGCCCAAGCACGTCCAGCAGTTTTTGGCCGAGGATCACCTGCGCTGGGATTCGCTGGGCGAGTTCCTGGCGCTGGCGGCGTCGTTCGAGTACCTGGGGCGAAAATACAAGAATGCGCGCGCCAGCGTGCTGGCGGCCGCGCTCGACCAGGCGACGGGCAAGTTTCTTGAAACCAACAAATCCCCTTCGCGCAAGGCCGGTGAGCTCGACAATCGCGGCAGCCATTTTTATCTTGCGCTGTACTGGGCGCGCGCACTGGCCGAGCAGAAGGACGACGCCGGCCTGGCGGCGGTGTTCGGCAAGTTCGCCGCGGCGCTGGCGGGCGACGAGGCCAAGATCGTGGCGGAATTGAATGGCGTCCAGGGCAAACCGGTGGATCTTGGTGGCTACTATCGCCCGGACATGGCCAGGGTCGGTGCCGCGATGCGGCCGAGTGCGACCCTGAATGCGGCGCTGGAATCGTTGCACGCGGCGGCGTGAAAACACACAGCACCAGGCCGTCGCCCCCCGGCGCAGGCCGCCGGCCGTGCCGGGTTTTACGGTACCACATGGAGCCCGGCTTTCGCCGCGATGACGGCTAAACTTCGGGCCATCCGAAGTGCCGTGATCCGTGCCTTCGCCACTGCGTTTTTTTGGACCACCCGGTGCCGATGTCCCATTCCCTGCGCAACCAGTTGACGGCGGCCCTGCGTTCACCCTTGACGCCGATCTGGCTGGTGATATTCCTGTTGCCGTTCGGGCGCTCGAGCGAGCTTGGCACGCTGCTGTGCATGCTGGGTGCGGTCATGTTGTTTGTTCGCGATCGCCGCGCGCTGGCGGCGCATCCCGGTGCGCGGCTGCTGCTGTGGTTGTGGGCGGCGTATTTTGGCGCGGCGTTCTTGTCCGCGCCGGGTGCGGTCGATCCCGCGCGCAGCTGGAACAGCGTCGCCGCGTATGTCCGTTTCGCACCGTTTGGCGTGTACGTGTGTTTCGCGGTGCGGCGCGAGGCACGTTTCAATGCGCTTTGCCGCGCGACCGGCGTGGTGGTGGCGCTGTGGGCGCTGGATGCGTGGGTGCAAGTACTGACCGGCTACAGCCTGGGAGGCCCCGCGGAGGCACAGCGCATCTCGGGGATTTTCGGCGCTGGCAACCTGAAGCTTGGCCCGGTGCTTGGTTCGCTATCGCCATTCGTGTTGTGGCTGGCGCGGCGGCGGCTTGGGCGCACGGGCCTCATCGCCGCGATGATATTTTTGCTGGTGCCGGTCCTGCTTGCCGGCTCGCGCGCCGCGTGGATCACCTACGGCGTCGTGCTGCTGGCGTTCTTCTGGGTGGAAGCGCGCACGCCGCTGCGTTTTGCCGGGTGGATCGCGGCCGCGTGCGTGGTCGTGGCGCTGGTCGCGGGCGTCGCGTGGAAAACGTCGGCGCGGTTCGAGGCGCGTATGCAGCGCACGCTCAGCGCGCTGCATGACACCCGCCACGCGGTCAATTACGCCGCCAGCGGCCGGCTCGACATCTGGCGCGTCAGCGCGAAGATGATCGCCGCGCAGCCGCTGCTTGGCGTCGGGGTGCGTGACTTCCGCGACGCCTACCCGCGGTATGCCCCGGCCAACGACCATTTTGTCACCGCCGAAGCCTGTGGCGTTGGCGAAGGCGCGTGCCACCCGCACCAGATCGTGCTGGAGGTACTGTCCAACACCGGTGCGGTTGGCCTGGCGCTGTGGCTGGCCGCCGTTGCGCTGGCGCTGCGCGCGTGGCGCCGGGTGGGGCCGGTGGCACGGCGGCGCGCGTTTCCCGCCACCGTCGCGCTCGCCGTCACCGTGTTTCCGCTCAATACCCACCTTGCGTTCTATTCCGCGTGGTGGGGTTTGCTGTTCTGGTGGTTGCTGGCGCTCTGGTGCGCGGCGTTGTACGCCGACGTCGCCGATGACGCAGCGGTCAAGCTGCCTCGCGTTCGCCTGAGGGATGCCGCGCATGGCGCGTGAAAAGTTTTCGCTGGTGATCATCACCTACAACAACGCCGATACGCTCGAGCGCTGTCTTGCGGCGGCCAACTTTGCCGACGAGCTGGTGGTGCTCGATTCGGGTTCGACCGATGCCACGGTTGCGATCGCCGAGCGCTACGGGGCGCGTGTCGCGGTGCATCCGTTCGACGATTACGGCCCGCAAAAGCAGCGCGCGATCGACATGGCGCGCTACGACTGGGTCCTCAACCTGGACGCCGACGAAATCCTGGCGCCTGGCACCTGCGCGGTGATCGAACGCGCGCTGGAGCATCCGCGCGTGGCAGGCTACCGCTTGCCGCGACGCGAACGGATGTTCTGGAGCGTGCAGCATCCGTGGAGCCACAGGAACGGCCACCTGCGGCTGTTCGACCGCCGCCGCGGGCACATGAACGACGTGCCGATCCACGCAGCGGTCGAGGTCGATGGCCCGGTCCAGACGCTTGTGCGCGCGGATTTTGTGAACATGGGCGACGATGACATCGCCGCGCGCGTCGCCAAGATCAACCGCTATTCGTCGGGGATGGTGGCCGACAAGCTCGCGCGCAAACAGCGCTTCGCGGGATCCATGCTGCTGCTCTACCCGCCGATCTTTTTCGTGCGCCAGTACGTCTTCAAACGCTACTTTCTGTCGGGCTGGGCGGGCTTCGTCGCCAGCGCGCTCGGCGCGGTGTATGTGTTCCTGAAATACGCGAAGTTGCTGGAGGCGAGGCAGCACCGCCCCGCACGTCCCTCCGCGCCGCCGGCGCAACCGCCTTCGCACCGGGGGCAGTAACGGTCGCTTCAGTAGACCGATGGCGCTCCCGGCGGCCTCGTCTTGAAGCGCTTGTGCGCCCACAGATATTGTGCGGGTGCCGCGCGCACCATGCGTTCGATGGCCGCGTTGACGCGGGTGGTGTCGGCGACGATGTCGCGGCTCGGAAAACGATCGAGCGGCGCTTCCAGCCGCAGCGCATAACCGCCGGCCGGCGTGCGGCGATGGAAGAACGGCATCACGACGGCGCCTGACAGCCGTGCGAGATGGTGGGTTGCCGTGATCGTCGACGCCGGGATGCCGAAGAACGGCGCAAATACGCAGTCCTTCCCGCGCATGTCCTGATCGGGCGCGTACCACACGGTGCCGCCGTGCTTGAGGTATTTCACCGTCGCGCGCAGCTGGTCCTTGTCGAACATGGTGTCGGCGTAGGCAAGACGCGCGCGCAGCACCATGTATTCAAAAACGTCCGAATCCATCCGCCGGTACATTCCGGCGATGCGGATTTGCCGTGAGATGAGCCGCGCGCACAGTTCCAGATGCGAGAAGTGGCCGCCCACCAGCAATACGCCCCGGCCCGCGGCGCGTGCCGCCGCAAGGTGCTGCAGGCCCGTGATGTCGACCGCAAGCTGCGCCAGCTTGGCATCGGAGGCGAACCAGCCGAGCGCGAACTCGCCCAGCATCCGGCCCATTTCACGGGTTGCCTCGCGGCGCAGCACCTGGCGGCGGCGTGGGTCGAGTTTGGGGAAACACAATTCAATGTTGCGCGCGACGATTTTGCGGCGTGCGCCCAGCAGCGGCGACACCAGCGCACCAAACGCGGCACCGAGCGCGATCACCCAGCGTGCGGGTAGCAGCACCACAAGGCGGACAAGGCCCACGCCGAGCCAAGCCGGCCAGTGGCGGGGACCGAGCAGGCGGCGCGGGAAGGGCGGGGGCGCGGACATGAGGCGCGATCATAACAACCGGCGCACTAGGGGGCGTTGCGTAGCCAAGCGCCGTCCCCCTCAGTCCCCTTCCTCGGAAGGGGGAAGGGGGCGGCGCCGCACGAAGGCGGTGGCCCCATGGGGGCGCCGAAGGCGGAGTTTCACCCGCTTCCTGCGGAAGGGGGGAGACGAGCCGCGTGGACGTGCCAGGGATGGAAGTTCACCCCCTTCGGCACGAAGGGTGGAGCGAAGCGAACGCGCGCGCAGCGCGAGCGCCCCGGGGGATGCGGCACAGCGTGTCACCCCAGCAGCGCCGCGATCTTCGCCAGTTGCGCGGCAGCGGCGTCGTGGCGCGCCTCGGCTTCGGCTTCGGGATCGGTACCGTCGCGGTAGAGCTCGGCCGCCGGCAGTTCGTCCAGGAATCGCGACGGCTTTTGCTTGAAGGCCTGTCCCCAGCGCCGCCCCGTGACGCTGTAGCTCAGCTGCAACAGCTCTTTCGCGCGGGTGATGCCGACGTACAGGAGCCGGCGTTCCTCGTCCAGCCGGCCTTCGTCGATCGCGCCTTCGTGCGGCAGGGTGCCGTCCTCGCAGCCCACGATATGGATCGAACGAAACTCCAGCCCCTTGGCCGCGTGCAGCGTCATCATCTGCACCGCGTCGCCGCCCTCGTCACGATCGGCGTGGCCGAGGAGCGCAAGCTGCGCGGCCAGGTCACCAGCGCGCGCATGGCCGCGGCCCATGGCGCGAAACCATTCCATGAGTTCACGCAGGTTGCCAAGTTTGCGTTCGTGCAGCGCCGGATCGCGTGATGCCTGCGCCAGGTGCTGGGCGTAACCCGTGTGGTGCAGGACGGTCTCGACCAGCTCCGCCGGCGTGGCGTGGCAGGCGGCGTCGGCCAGCTGGTCCATGAGTTCGGCGAAGCCGGCGAGCCTGGCTGCTGGCCGCGCGGCCAGCTGTGCGAGGCCCGCCGGCTGGTGCGCGCTGCGCAGCATGGACAGGTGTTTTGCCTGCGCGAGCTCGCCCAGCTTTTCCAGTGTGGTCGCACCAATTTCGCGGCGTGGCACGTTGACCACGCGCAGGAACGCCGCGTCGTCGTCGGGATTGGCGATGAGCCGCAGGTACGCCAGGATGTCCTTCACCTCCACCCGGTCCAGAAAGCTCAGCGCGCCGGTCAGGTGGTAGGGAATGCGGCTCAGGCGGAAGGCTTTTTCAAGTGGCCGTGCCTGATGATTGCCGCGGTACAACACGGCGCAGTCCGACCACGCGAGCTGGTGCTTTTCGCGCAGGTACATGAGCTGTGATGCCACGCGCTCGGCCTCGTGCTCGGCGTCGCGGCATTCAAGGATCCGGATCCGTTCGCCGTCGGCGTGCGCGCTCCACAGCTTTTTGGGATGCGCGTGCGGGTTGTGGGCGATCAGGGCGTTGGCGGCGCGCAGCACGCGCTGCGCGCAGCGGTAGTTTTGTTCGAGCTTGATGACGCGCAGATTCGGATAGTCGGTCGCGAGCTTGTCGAGGTTGCCGGGGTCGGCACCGCGCCACGCGTAGATCGACTGGTCGTCATCGCCGACGCAGGTAAATGCGCCGCGCGCGCCCGCCAGCAGCTGCAGGAAGGCGTACTGCACCGCGTTGGTGTCCTGGCACTCGTCGACCAACAGATAACGGATGCGTTCGCGCCACGCGGCGCGCGCTTCCGCGTCCTCCCGCAACACCGCCACCGGCAGCCGGATCAGGTCATCGAAGTCCACCGCGTTGAACGCGGTCAGGCGTTTTTGATACGCGGCGTAAAGCCTGGCGGCGTCCAATTCGCGTGGCGCGCGCGCGGCTTCCAGTGCCGCTGCCGGCGTCAGGCCATCGCCCTTCATGCGCGACAGCAACTGCCGGAGCTGGAACAGGCGGTCGGATTTCACGCCGGCGCCCGCCAACTCCTTCACGAGCCCGGCGCTGTCGTCGGCATCGAGCACCGAAAAGTTCCGCCGCAGGCCCGCGCGTGCGTGTTCGATCTGCAAAAACTTCAGTCCCAGCGCGTGGAACGTGCAGACCGACAGCGCCGCCGCGGCGTCAGCCGTGACGCGCCGCGCCACGCGCTCGCGCATCTCGCGCGCGGCCTTGTTGGTGAAGGTGATGGCGGCGATCTTTGCGGCCGGCACGTCGCCGCGCTCGACCAGGCGTGCGATCTTTTCGCTGATGACCCGGGTCTTGCCCGACCCGGCGCCGGCAAGCACCAGCAGGGGTCCGCCGGTGTACTCGACGGCGGCGCGTTGTTGCGGGTTGAGCATGGCGTGGGTCCGAAAAACAGCCGACAATGGTACCGTGTCGGTTCAACCTTCCGGAGGGCAGCGCGCCATGGCCGCAGCCGATTGGACACGTCCGCAGTGGACCCGCGGCGAGGCAAAGGCGATGCTGCTGTATTGCGTGTTTGGCACCTTTGCGGCCGAACTCAAGCCGGACCTGCCGGCCTGCGGTGGCCGCGGCCTGCCGGCGGGCGTCGAGCTGCGGCGCATCCCGAAAGCCATGCTCGCCCACTGGGACGGGCATCCGTTGCGTGGCGCGCTGGGTGGCATCCTGCGGGACGCCGATCCCGTCGCGTTTGCAACCGCGCGCAGTGCGCCCGAGTGCCTGCTTGTGCGTGGCGAGTTGGCCGACGCGGATTCGCTGGCATACCTTGGCGACACCCTGGGTGTCATTGCGGCGCTGCTTGAGGCGGGCGGGGCGGTGGTGGTCGATCCGCAGATCCTGGAAATTTTTGCGGCCGATGCCTGGCGCACGCGCTACGCGGGCGCCGAGCGGTCGGCGCCGCGCAACCATGTGCTGGTGCTGTGCCAGAACGAGGCCGATGGCAGCGCGTGGGTCAGGACCCGCGGCATGCGCAAGTTTGCGCGGCCCGACATCAGCATTCGGCGCGTGCCACACGCGGACGTGCAGCGCGCCGGCGCCGTGGCGGCGCGGCTGGTGGACCTGCAGGCGCGTGGGCTGCGCCTTGGCGATGGATCGACGGTCGATGTCGAGGACGTGCCCGGTGGCTTGCGGGTGACGCGTGCCGGGGCGCTGGATGATCGCGAGTTCAACAACACGCATCTGGAACTGGCGTGGCCTGCCGCGTGAGGCCGCTTTCATCTACCCTTGCACCATGCGCGTTTCCGCGGCCATCGACATTCCCGAGTCTGAACTGATCGAACGGTTTACGCGCGCGGACGGGCCGGGCGGGCAACACGTCAACCGCACCGAAAGCGCGGTCGAATTGCGGTTTGACGTGGCGCGTTCATCCGCGTTGCCCGCTGCGGTGCGCGCACGGCTGCTCGCACGGCGCGATCACCGCCTCAGCGACGATGGCGTGCTGGTGATCCAGGCGCGCCGCTTCCGCGAGCAGCCGCGCAATCGCGAAGATGCGCGAGCACGCCTGGTCACGATCATCCGCGCCGCGCTGGTACCGCCCAAGCGGCGCGTGGCGACCAGGCCCACGCGCGCGTCGAAGGAACGCCGGCTGGCCGGCAAGAAGCAGCGCGGCAGCGTCAAGCGCAGTCGCGGCCCTGCATGGAGCGAAGATTGAGCGCCGCGGTTCGAACCTCGGCGCTGCCGGCGCGCCTGCCGCCGGCCGTGCCGCAGTTTCCCGATCGCCGCTGGCGGCATGCGTACCGGGCGTGGGCCGAGGCCGGCGGCTGGCGCCTGGAAGGCGAATTTCCGGACGTGGCCAAACTGGTGGTGATCGTCGCCCCGCATTCGTCCTGGTGGGACGGCTTCTGGGGGTTGTTGTTCAAGGTTGCCATGGGGCTCGATATCTCGTTCATGGCCAAGCGCGAGCTGTTTGGCTGGCCGCTGGGCAGTTTGTTGCGGATGCTTGGCGGCGTGCCGATCACGCGCGGTGCGAAAGGCGATGTGGTGCGGCAGATGGTGGACCGCTTCCAGCGCGTTGACCGGTTGTGGCTTTGCATTGAGCCTGAAGGGACCCGCAAGGCGGTCAGGCGCTGGAAGTCCGGTTTCTGGCACATTGCCCGGCAAGCGCAGGTGCCGATCCTGCCCGCGTATTTCGACTACCCGCGCAAGGTGATCGGACTCGGACCGCTGTTTCACGCCACCGCCGACAAGGATGCCGACCTCGCCGCGTTGCGCGCCTTCTATGCACCTTTTCGGGGCAAATATCGAGGGGTGTGATACCCGCAATTGGTACAGGTGCAGCGCGGCTGGCCGCCGGAGTATGATCCGGGGTTGGTACAGAGGGGTGGCTGTGTCCAGCGTGATGTCGAACACAGGTGCAGCGGGACCTGCTGGCCCGCAGCCGGATACTCCGGTCATGGGGCGTTTGCCTCGCCAGTTGTCCGCGCGCGAGATGGCGCTGTTCTGCAGCGCGGGCCGGCGCCTCGAGCTTGAACCGGGCCACGCGGTATTTCACCGTGGCGAGTACGGCCGCAGCATGTTCGTGATCGTGTCCGGTCGTGTGCTGCTGGAGTTTGCCGGTGACCTGCCGGACAAATTGATCGGCCCCGAAGAATACTTTGGCGAACTTGCGCTCTTTGTGGGCAATCACGCACGCTCGGGCAGCGCGCTTGCCGCAGAACCGTGTGTGGTGCATGCCCTGGACCCTGGCGGGTTCGAAACGTTGCTGCAACGCGAACCGCTGCAGATGGCGCAGTTCATGCTGCGCTCGTTCACCTATCTCGTGGCCAGCGAGCGCCAGCTCATCTCCAATTACAAACGGCGCAACGAAGACCTGATGCGTACGCTCGATTCGTTGCGCCAGACGCGCGACCAGCTGCAGCTGGCACGGCGTCAGGTGTGCACCGACGACCTCACCGGACTCTGCAATCGGCGCGGCTTGTACCAGTTCCTCGAAAACACCACCGAGGTGCGCGACCGCAGCCTGCAATTCGGACTGCTGCTGATCGACGTTGACCACTTCAAGCAGATCAACGACCGCAACGGTCATCTGACCGGCGATGAAGTGCTGTGCGCGATCGCATCGGAAATCCAGGCTGCCGCAAGCGCGACCGACCTGCCGTGCCGGCTGGGCGGTGATGAGTTTGCGTTGCTGACGCAGGTACATGACCGCCACGATTTGACCGCGCACGCCATGCGCATCGTCGAAGGCGTGCGCCAGTTGCGTTTTGCCAAATCCGCGCCGCAGCTCACGGTGAGCGTCAGCGTGGGCGGCAATGTCTGCCGCGACGATGATGAGTGGTCGGTGTGGTACAGCGAAGCCGACTGCGCGCTATACCACGTCAAGGGTTCCGGCGGCGACGGCACGCATGTGATGAGTTGAGCTCCCCTCTCCCTGCGGGAGATGGGTTGGGGGTGAGGGTTCGCGCTGGTCAGACAAACGCGCGTGCCCGACCCTCACCCGGCGCTTCGCGCCACCCTCTCCCACAGGGAGATGGGATCGAGTGCAATACCATGACTGCCGAAATCCGCCAGCTCGAAACCACTCCCGGTCCGGGTCGCATGGCAACGCCGCAGCTGCGTACCGTGGTGGTGTGCGACATTGCCGATTCGACCGCGCTGGTCGAGCGCATGGGCGACCAGAACGCCGCCAACATCATCCGCAAGCACGATCGCCTGACGCGCGCGCTGGTCGAGCAGCACCAGGGCCACGAGATCGACAAGACCGACGGCTTTCTGTTGCTGTTCGACCGCCCGATCCAGGCCGCCGCGTTTGCGTTGGACTACCAGCGGGCTCTGCGGCACCTGTCGGCCGCCGAAGGCGTCGTGGTGCGTGCGCGGGTCGGCATCCACATGGGCGACGTGGTGATCTGGGAAAACGCGGCCGAAGATGTCGCGCGCGGCGCCAAGCCGATCGAAGTGGAAGGCTTGGCCAAACCGATCGCGGCGCGCTTCGCGCAACTGGCCCAGCCGCAGCAGATCCTGATGTCGTCCGCCGCTGCCGGCCTCGCGCACCGGGCGGAGCGTGAGCTTGGCGCGCAGGCCGCGCCGCGCGTGCACTGGAAATCCCACGGCAAATACACTTTCAAGGGCTTGCCCGACCCGCTGGAAGTGGTCGAGGTGGGCGAGGATGGGGTGGCGCCCATGCACGCGCCGAAATCCGTCCGCACCGCCAGGCGCGTGCTGCCGTGGTGGCGGCGCCCGTTGACGCTGGCCGCCGAGGCCGCGGTGCTGGCGATTGGCATTGGCGTTGGCGCGTGGCTGCTGTTGCAAAGTCCGCCCACGCTGGCGTTCGCCGCGCGCGACTGGGTGGTGGTCGGCAACGTGCACAACCTGACGGGCGATGCGCTGTTCAACCAGTCGGTCGACACCGCGCTGCGCATCAGCCTTGAGCAGTCGCAGTACGTCAACGTGCTGCCCGAGAAGTCGGTGCAGCAGACGCTGCAGCGCATGCAACTGAATCCCGACAAGACCGCCGTCAATCGCGCCATCGGTTCACAGGTTGCGTTGCGCGAAGGCGCGCGCGCATTGATCCTGCCCACGGTCGCGGATGTTGGCGGGCATGTGCTCGTCACCGCCGAGGTCATCGATCCCAACACCCAGGCCACGGTGTATTCCGTGTCCGCCGACGGCACGGGAACGGGGTCGGTGCTGCCTTCCCTCGACAGCGTCAGCAAGCAACTGCGCGGCAAGCTGGGTGAAGCGCTGGCGATGGTCTCCAAGCAATCGATGCCGTTGGCGAAGGTGGCAACGCCAGATTTGAATGCGCTGGAGGCGTATTCGCTGGGGGAGCGGGCGTACGACACGGCGGATTTCAAGGGGGCCAAAGCATATTTCGATGAGGCTCTGCGGATTGATCCGCATTTCGCGTTGGCGCATATCGACCTAGCAAGGATTTTCGATGGCGAAGACCAGCGCATGAAAGCCCTACAGGAGATTCACGCAGCGCAGGCCGACCGTTCGCGGCTGTCAGTACGGGACGCGTTGTATGTAGACGCTATGGCGTTGAGTTATGAAGCGCCCGGTGCGGCATTGTCGAAATGGAAGATGCTGGCATCGGTATACCCAGACTACGCTCCGGGGTTGAATGCCTACGCCTACTTTCTGTGGGAAGATGCGAACCAATTTGAGGCTGCTCAGACGTACCTTCAGCGCACGTTGTCGATCAAGAATCCAAGCCACGCGGCAAGCAACTATTTGTTGGGGGCGCTGTATGTGGAGGGGGATCAGTTTGCACGCGCACTGCAAGCGTTTTCGGCTTCGTCCCAGCAGGGGCTGCATACACAAAACGCATACTACGCGAGTGCGTATGCTGCGCAGCGCAGGTTCGCGGATGCAACGGCAATGCTACATCACGGACAGGCCTCCAGTAGTTCAAGCTTTCAGATTGGCGTCGCGGCAACGACTGTAGCGTTGGCGGTCGATCAGGGTGATTGGTCCAACGCGGCTGCTCTACTCAAGGCTACCGTCGATCAGGCAACTGCCATCGGCCCACGCTTTGCGGGCCGCTACGAAGGCATGCGCCTGGGTCTGGCCGCCGTCGACGGGACACCCGTGAAGGAACAGATTTCGGCGCTGACCAAGTATGTTGCCCGAGAGGCGAAAGCCCTGGCGACAGCCCACGCGACTGATCGTGCTGAGTTTAAGTTACAGCTTACGTTCGCGGCGTATCTGGCAGCACGCGCCGGCGACGCGAACCTTGCGCGCAATGCGTTGACAGCAGTTGGCCCAAGGTCGGATGCGGACACACCGGTTCTGAACAATTTGCGATCCGTGGCCGAGGCTGAGATTGAACAGGTAGCCGGCAATCCGCGAGGTGCCATCGCGATTCTGAGGCCGCTTGTAAATGGGAGCGAGCTCTGCATTACGCATGTAGCGCTAATGGATGCTTATGCGTCCTCGAGCGCACCAAGTGATGCCTTGGCGGAGGCCCGTTGGTTGGCGGCGCATCGCGGGCGCGCGTACCTTGAGTTCAACGCGCAACAAATGATGACCCCTTTCAATGTGGCTTACGCTGATTTAGCGTTGCTGCGGGCCGCCGAAATATCGAATGCAACCGGTGATGACGCAGGCAGTCGGAATGAGCTCGCAAAATTTCTTGTCGCTTGGCCGGGCGCCGATCAGCTTCCATGGATCGCGCACCGACTCAAGGTATTGGATTCCAAACCCCGTGCGCCGCGCGCCTAACGACTTGGGCCGAAGTCTAACTTGATGGTTGGAATGAACATGCCTACGCAGGCGTCTGCCGCCGCCTGGGACAAGGCCTTGTGCGCGTCCGCGAAGTGGCTCTTTGCGGCCAAAGTGGTTGGCTGGCGGCACGACGCCTTGAGATTGGCGATGGTTTCCTGCGGCACTCCCAGCTCAGCCAGCGCGGCCGCGGGACTTTGCTCGTAGCGGCTGCGGAAACCGTCGTCGGTGGCAAGCTTGTGCAGCAGCGCGAGCGAGTGCTCGTGGGTCAACTTTGAAACGGCCATGGTGTGTCCCTGAACGTGGGTGGTAGATGGCACAATGCACGAATCGGGCCATCGGCGGTGCAAGCCAAGAAAGTTTGCACGACCCGTCATGTCTTCAGCTTCGTCATGCCGGCGGAAGCCGGGATCCAGCTCCGGGCGGGCGAAACAACTGGATGCCGGCTTCCGCCGGGATGACGGCAAAGAGCGAAGTTGTTCAGCCTTTTCCTGATGGGGGCAAGTTGCATGCAGGTACGCCGTTGCGCGATGGTTCTGGTTGAGCCGCGCGAATCCGTCGACTTCGATTTTGCTGAGCTTGCGGCGGGCGAAACCGGCGTCCGCGAGAGATTGCAATGGGTAGCGCTGGCGGCGCATTGCGATGATGAAATCCCGCTGGACGCGGCCGAGGTCGCGGTGCTGGGCGCGTTGTCGCCCGGACATTGGCAAGCGTTCGAGGCGTTGTCGCAACGGCATCCGCGCGCGGTGCTGGACGCGCTGTTGGCGAAAGGATTGTTGATCGCGCAGGAACCGGCAGACGCGATGTCACGACAATGTGCCCAAGCGGACGCAGCCGTGCGCGCGGTGCATTGGCGCGGGCTGCCGGCGGTGATGCACCGGCACACCCGCTGGCGCGACGTGGACACCGAAGCCGCCGAACGGCTGTTCGCTGAGACCAGCGAACAGTCCTTTCTGGAACGCCTGGGCCCCGCACCGCCGGTGGTGAATGCGCGCGCGGCGGCGGAGCGCCGGCTGCCGCTGGACAGGCCGTCGCCATCGTCGCTGGATGCGTTGCTGGAACGCCGTGTGACCTGCCGCAATTACGTTACCGCGCCGCTCGCGCGGGACGTGTTCTCGGCGATGTTGTATCGCGCGTTCGGGGCGCGCGCGGTCAGTGATTACGCGCCCGGCGTGCAGCTGCTGAAAAAAAGCGTGCCCTCGGCGGGCGGCTTGCACGCGACCGAAGCGTATCTCCTGGTGCAGCGGGTCGAGGGCATTCCGCCGGGCTTGTATCACTACCATCCGGTCGATCATGCGCTGGAGCTGTTGGGCGAACTGGACAGGGAAGCCGCGCTGGCGCTGGCGGGCCGCTTCGTTGCCACGCAGGCCTACTACGCGGCGGCGCCCGTGCAGATCGCGCTGGTGGCACGCTTCGAGCGGAATTTCTGGAAATACCGTAATCACGCCAAGGCCTATCGCGCGGTGATCCTGGATGCAGGGCACCTGTCGCAGGCGCTGTATCTCGCCGCCACGGAGCTGGACCTGGGTGCCTTCATCACCGCCGCGATCAACGAGGTCGAGATCGAGTGGGCGTTCGGGTTGGAACCCATGGCCGAGGGTCCATTGTGCGTGTGTGGTTTCGGTGTGCGGGCGCAAGCCAAGGTGACGGTCGAGTTTGACCCGGCGCACCAGGCGTGGCCCTAGCCCCCGGCGGTGCGTTGGTTACCGCGCCGTGCTGGCGGCATCGGCGCGCCGGTATTGGATGGCCTCGGCCAGATGCTCGCGCGCGATGCGGTCGGTGCCGGCAAGGTCCGCGATGCTGCGGGCGACGCGCAGGACCCGGTGGTACGCGCGGGCCGACAAACCCAGCTTGTCCAGCGCGCGCTCGAGCAGCGTGCGCTCGGCAGGGCCGAGTGCGCAATCGCGTTCGATCTCGCGCGTGCCGAGCAGGCCGTTGGGCTTGCCGGCGCGCTGCATGGCGACGCTTCGCGCGTTGGTAACCCGCGCGCGCACCGTGGCGGACGCTTCATCCGTGGCGCCGCGTTCGGCGTTGAGCTCGGCCAGCGGCACGCGCGGTACTTCGCACAGGATGTCGATCCGATCCAGCAGCGGGCCGGAAATGCGTCCGCGGTAGCGCGCGATGGAGTCGGGCGTGCAATGGCAGCGGCCACCGGGGTCGCCAGCGTAACCGCACGGACAGGGATTCATGGCCGCGACCAGCTGGAAACGCGCAGGAAACTTCGCCTGGTGTGCCGCGCGCGAAATCACGATGTGGCCGGATTCCAGCGGCTCGCGCAGCACTTCCAGCACATGGCGATCAAATTCCGGCAGTTCATCCAGAAACAGCACACCGTGGTGGGCAAGTGAAATCTCGCCCGGGCGCGGGTGCGAGCCGCCACCGACCAGTGCAACGCCCGATGCCGTGTGGTGCGGCGCCCGGTATGGGCGTTGGTGCCAGGCGTGTATGTCGAAAGGCTCGCCGGCGGCCGAACGCACCGCGCACGCTTCGATGGCCTCGGCATCGGTGAGCGGGGGCAGGATGCCGGGCAGGCGCTGCGCCAGCATGGATTTGCCGGTACCCGGCGGGCCGATCAACAGCAGGTGGTGACCGCCGACGGCGGCAATTTCAAGGGCGCGGCGGGCGCCCAGCTGGCCGCGTACGTCGGCGAGATCGGGCAGCGCGCCGGATGCGCGGGGAGCTGGTGTGGGCTGGGGCGGCGGCAGCGGCTCGGCGCCGCGCAGGTGCGCGCAAACCTCCGCCAGCGTGCGCGCGACCCGCACATCGATGTCACCCAGCAGCCCGGCCTCGTCGGCGTTGGCCTGCGGTACGATGATGCAGCGCCGGCCGCCGCGGGCGCGCAGCAGTGCCGGCAGCACGCCCGGCACCGGCCGCAGCTCGCCCGACAGCGCGAGCTCGCCGAGAAATTCACAGCCCTGCAGGGACTCGCGGGGTAGTTGGCCGCCCGCGGCAAGGATGCCGAGCGCGATGGCAAGGTCGAAGCGGCCGCCGTTCTTGGGCAGTTCCGCGGGTGCCAGGTTGACCGTCACGCGGCGGGCCGGGTACTCGAACTGGGTGTTCTGGATCGCGACGCGTACGCGGTCGCGCGCTTCGCGCACGGCGGCTTCCGGCAGGCCTACGATGGAGGTGCCGGGCAGCCCGCCGGACAGGTGGACTTCAACCGTCACCAGTGGTGCTGCGACACCTTCGGAGGCCCTTGTGAGCGCCACTGCAAGACTCATGTCACTCGCATTCCCTGCGTGGCTTGGGGCGAAAGTCAGGCCGTGACGGGCCGCTTGGGTGCCCGCGGCGGGACGTGGCCTTGAGTCAACACGATCGGCGTCGCCGGTCGGAAACGCCGCGCGCGATTACTTGCGGGCGTCACCGCCTTTGTCGAGAAGGGTTACACCTTTCGCGCGGTTTCGAGCTCGGTCACACGCGTTTCAAGGTGCGTGACTTGTTTGCGCGTCCGCTCCAGCACGGCGCGCTGGGCGTCGAATTCCTCGCGCGTGACAAGGTCGAGGCGGCGCAATCCCTGCGCCAGCACATCCTTGAAGTTGGCTTCCATGTCATCCCGCGCCTGGGCCAGTCCTGGAGGAACCAAGGTAGCCAGCCGGTGCGCGAGTTGGTCTATGGAGTGCACGTCAATCATGTCGTAGCCTCGATGCGCGCACAGGTTAAGGCGCCGGGAGGGGCGCGACCATCGGTGCGCAGCTTGCAATAGGGTAGGGATTTTCCTACATGGCGGCGCGTTCGTCCATGATGGCGGCTTCGTTGAATTCCCGCGTGTGCATTTGGCTACATCGCGCACGACCGTCCAAAGGGCCATCCCGGGCCCGGTTTTTAGCGCGTGTTGCGATCGCCCCTGAACGCTGCTTCGCTGAATCCGCTGGCGTGTGTATGGATACATCGCCCGCAACCATCAGAACGGCCATCCGTGGCCTGGCTTGTCACGGCAGCTCGCTTCGAGCGGGATGATTTTGGAAAGCTTCTTTCGGTTAAGCTTGCAGCTATGAAACTGATTACCGCCATCATCAAGCCGTTCAAGCTGGACGACGTGCGCGAGGCGCTGTCGGAAGTGGGCGTCAACGGGATCACGGTGACCGAGGTCAAGGGCTTCGGGCGTCAGAAGGGCCACACCGAGCTCTATCGCGGCGCGGAGTACGTGGTGGATTTCCTGCCCAAGGTCAAGCTTGACATCGCGTTGCCCGACGATCTGGTCGAACGCGCGGTCGAAGCCATCACGCATGCGGCGCGCACCGGCAAGATCGGCGACGGCAAGCTTTTCATTTCGACGCTCGATCAGGTGATCCGCATCCGGACCGGCGAGCTGGATGCGGACGCGCTGTAGTGCCCGAACAACCTGCTGCGCCCGGCAGCTTGCGCGCCGGCGGTGCTCGACTGCGCAGGCAGGATGCCGGAGCGAACATTCGCCAAGCGAATGACCCGAAGGGCGAGCCGCCGACGCGGCGGGTCAATGCTCGTGTACTGGTGCGTACACTCCGCTTCCTGCGCTCCGGCGTGCCGCAATCTGCCATCGCGACTCGCCACATCCATGTGGCTCGCCCTGCGGGCCGCCTGCGGCGTTCAAGCCGGCGGTCCCTGCCGGTTTAGTCGCGACGGTTATTCGAGCACTACCTCCCTCGCTTTCGTGATCAACGCTGGCAGTGCGGGCACCAGTAGCTCATGCGCTGGCCGATGAAGGCCGCACGAATGGGCGTGCCGCATGCCGTGCAGGGCTGTCCCGCGCGGCCATAGACCTGCAATTCCTGTTCGAAGTACCCGGGCGCGCCGTCGGGAGCGGTGAAGTCACGCAGCGTCGTGCCGCCGCGGAGGATGGCGCGGGTGAGGATGCGGCGGACTTCCGCGGCCAGCCGCGTGTAACGCGCGCGTGACACCGCGCCGGCGGCGCGCTTGGGATGGATGCCGGCCGCAAACAGGGCTTCGCTTGCGTAGATGTTGCCGACGCCAACGACGATGCTTTGATCCATCAGGAAATTCTTTACCGCGGTGTGGTGCCCGCGCGACGCCGCCCACAGCCAATGGCCGTCAAACGCGTCACCCAGCGGCTCCGGCCCGAGGTGCTGCAATAGCGGGTGAACTTCTCCCGGCGGCTGCCACAGCAAGCAGCCGAACCGCCGCGGATCGTTGAAGCGCAACGCCTGGCCCGAATCGAGCCACAGGTCGTAGTGATCGTGTTTGCGTACGGGCACGGTCGCGTCGACGATCCGCAGCGAGCCCGACATGCCAAGGTGCAGCAGCGCGCTGCCGGCCGCCGTGTGCAGCAGCAGGTATTTCGCGCGGCGTTCGACGGCATCGATGCGCTGGCCGGGAAGCCGGGTCGAGATCGCGCGCGGGATGGGCCAGCGCAGGTCTTTTCGGCGCAACACCACGCGCGCAACGACGCGGCCGGTGACAAACGGCGCGATGCCGCGACGGGTGGTTTCAACCTCAGGCAATTCGGGCATGGTATGGGGCACAAACGCGATCGCGCCAGCGGCGCGTGGCGGCGGGTTCAGTGGCCGTCCTTGGTCAGCATGACTTCCGGCGAATACTGTCGTGGCACCAGTGCCACCCTGGCGCCCACGCGTACATAGCGCAGGTCGCCGATGGCGGTGAGGCCGCCGTATTCAAGCCGGGTGTGGTCCAGGACGAGCGTCGCGGAAGGATGTTCCAGGCCGACCTTGGCCGGCGCGATGGCGGCGGCCGGAATCCAGCGCGCGACCGGCGTCGCGGCGAGCTTCGCGAGGCGCTCGAGCCGCGGATCATTGGCGCGTGCCGGTGAGGGTTCGACGCGCCACCAGCCGTCCTTGCGATGTTCGAAAACCTGGGCCGCAAGGGGCGGAAGGCTGAGCTCGATGTGCGTCACCGCGGCCGGCGCGATGGCGGTTACGGCCGGCGGAGCGCGCAGGTATTCGCGCCTCCCGACCCACAGCACCGCGGCCACCAGCGCCGCGGCGATGAGCGCGAGTACCGCGAGCTGGCGATCGGCGCGCTTCACCGCCGCCGCCGGCGCCAGCCGATGCCGAGTCCAAGCAGGATCAGCAGGATCGGCAGCCCGATCAAATAGCCGAAGGTGAGGATGCCAAGGTCCGCGCCGGATGGCTTCAGCACGGCGTCGGGCGCGGGGGGCGGCACGCTGGCGAGGGCGTCATCGCCCAGCAGCCAGTCGAACACGCGCTCGCCGAAGGCAAGGTTGCCGCCGTTGCCAAGGAAGGCGTTGGACAGAAAATTGCCGCCGCCGATCACCACCACGCGTTGCTGGTTCCGCGCCGGGCTCGGCGAGAGGCGGCCCAAGGCGTAACCGAACGTCAGCGGGCCCTTGAGCTCGCCCGCGTTCGGGTCGAACGCGGCGGTCACGGGATCGACCGACACGATCTGGTTCCAGCTGCGCGCACTCGATTGCAGGATGGGCTGCACGTTCCACTGCGAGTCGGGCAGCGTCGCCAGTGCGGCCACCTGCGGAAACAGCGTGTTGAGCCTGAAATTGTCCGTGATGGCCTGCGCCGGGTAATGGGTAAGTACCAGCAGGCGCGGATCGCCGACGGCGGTGGCGCCGCGTGCATCAAACAGCGTGCCCGGCAGTTGCTTGATGTCCAGCGCCCGTGCCAGTGGCGCGAGGCCCAGCGCGTCGGCGCCGGGCTCGCTGAGCCAAAGGAGGCTGCCGCCGTCGGCGACGTAGTCCTCGAGCTTTTGTACCGACGTCGGCAGCAGTGCCGCCTGCGGGCTGGCCAGTACCACCAGGTGGGTGTTGCGCGGCACTTCGGCGGCTTCGGCAAGATTCAGCGGCAGCGCGCGCACGCCACGCCTGGACAGTTGCCGGACAAAATTGCCGAGGTCCGCAGCGCCGGCGGCGGCCGGATCGCGTTCGCCGTCGCCGGTGATGAAGGCGACCAGTTGCGTGCCGCCGCGCACGAGTCGCACCAGCGCGTCCGAGAAAGCCTGCTCATCGAGCTGGGTGACCTGCTGGCTGCGGCCGTGCCAGGTCAGCACCAATTGCCCGTCGCTGGTGATGTTGGCGGCCTGCGTTGCGAGGGGATCGAGGTCCGGGTCGATGAAACGCAGTTGGAGGTCGGACTTGAAACGCCGGTAGCGATCCAGCAACAGGCGGGTCTTGGCACGCACGCTGCCGGGACGCGCGTAGCTGGTGACGACCAGCGGGCCGTGCAGTTGCTGCAACAGCGACCGGCTTTGCGCCGTGATGCTGGCCCGCGCGCCAGCGCTCCAGTCGGCGGTGAACTGAAAGCGCGCCGACAGCGCCGCGAGGCACACGGCGATCACGACGCACAGCAGCGCGTAGATCCACCCCCGCCACGCGCCGCGCATCAGCCGCGCCCCCGTTCGCCGGCGATCCGCCGCACCGCGAGCACCAGCGCCAGCGCGATGATCAGCAAGAAGTACACCAGATCCTCGCTGCGCACGAGCCCGCGCAACGCCGGCGCGAGATGCGTGTGCAACGCCAGGTATCCCAGCCAGCCGGTGTCGCCGCCGGTCATGCGCACGCCGGCGTCGATGAGCGACAGGCCTTCACCGATCAAGAGTGCGGCCGTGGCGGCCAGCGCCGGCTGTGCCGCGAACGCCGAGCAGGCGATGCCGATGGCCGTGAGCGCGGCTACGCACAAGGCGGTGGCGATCAGCGCAGCGCCAAACTGGCCCCAGTCGGGGTGGGTCGCATGCGCCAGTACCAGCGGCAGGGTGGCGACGATGATCAGCAACAGCCACAGGAACGCCAGCCGCGCGATGAACTTGCCGCAGACGATCGCGCGGCCCGATACCCCCGCTGCCCGGAGCAGCGCCAGGCGCTGCGCCCCGCGCTCGCCCGCCAGGGCCTGCATCGTGACCAAGGGCGCTATCACCAGGCACAGCTGGATGTAATTGAGGAAATACGGTGCCACGACGGCCGCGGTGAAGCCCGCGCCACTGGCGGCGCCCGGCAGCGTGGGCTGTGCGTGCATGAAGGCGGAAACGCCGAGCAGGAACTGCCACGCCATCATGGCCAGCGCAATGCCCCCAAGTGTCCACGCGAACGGGCGCACCGCGAGGCGCCTCAAATCCAGCCGGGCCACCGCCAGTGCACTCATGCCGCGGCTTCCACCGGTGCCTGCGCAATCGCGCGAAACTGCACCGCCAGTTTGCCGGGCCGGGGATCGAGCTTGGCGTCGTGCTGTACCCGGCCCTGATGCAGGATCACCACGCGGCTGCACATCGCTTCGACCTCGGTCAGCCCATGGCTGGACAAAATGATGCCGCGCCGGGGAGAGAGTTGCTTGATCAGCCCGCGCAGCTCGGCGGTTTGCAGCGGGTCGAGCCCGTTGCCGGGTTCATCCAGCACCAGCAGGTCCGGCTCGTGCAGCAGTGCCTGGGCCAGACCGACCCGGCGCTTCTGGCCCAGCGACAGCTGTCCGCACAGGCGCCCGGCGACGTCTTCCAGCTGCAACCGCGCCAGTTCACGCGCGCATGCCGCCTGGCGCGTGGCGCGGGGCATGCCGCGCAGGCGTCCGCAGGCGTTCAGTGCCTCCGTCACGGTCAGTTCCGGCCACAGCGGCACACTTTCCGGCACCCAGCCGATGCGGTTGCGGCAGGCCTGCGCGTCATCCTCGATGGCTTGGCCGTCGAGGCGGACATGACCAGAATCCGGCCGCAGCAACCCGGCGATGACGGCAAGCGTGGTCGACTTGCCGGCGCCGTTCGCACCCAAGAGGCCCAGCACGTCCCCGCGTTCCAGCGCGAATGACACCGCGTGCAGCACCGCACGGCCACCCAGCCGACGGCTGACCGAATCCAGTTCAAGCAACGCCGGGGCGGAAGTCATTTGGTTACGCGGACGTAAAGGCCATTGAAAACATTGTCGCGGCCATCACATTGTTTAGGCAAGCCGCTAGCAGTGGCCTGGGTTCTGCCCTAGACTGACGGCTACCTCCCACGCCTTGACTCGCCTTCCAGACACAATCCCTGATGCTTGACACCCTCCTGCAATTGGCGTCACACGGCCTGGCCAACGCCGGTTGGCTGGCCATTGTTTTGTACATACTGGTGACGACCCAGCTGACCATCTTCGCGGTCACCTTGTATCTGCACCGCAGCCAGGCGCACCGGGGCGTGGATTTCCACCCCGTCGTCGCGCATTTTTTCCGCTTCTGGAGCTGGCTCAGCACGGGCATGGTCACCAAGGAGTGGGTGGCGGTGCATCGCAAGCACCACGCGCACTGCGAGACGCCGGAGGATCCGCACAGTCCGCAGATCGCCGGCATCGGCAAGGTGTTCTTCGAGGGCGTCGAGTTGTATCGGGTGGCGGCTGCGAACCACGACGATGTGGTGAAGTATGGACGCGGCACGCCCGATGACTGGATGGAGCGGCACGTCTACACCGCGCACCCGATTCTCGGCGTTTCCCTGTTGGCGGTCATCGACCTCGCGCTGTTTGGTGTGCTGGGCGGTGCGGTGTGGGCGGTGCAGATGATGTGGATACCGTTCTGGGCCGCGGGGGTCGTCAATGGCCTTGGCCACTGGTGGGGTTACCGCAATTTCGAAACCGCGGATACCGCGACCAACTTGACGCCCTGGGGTGTGTGGATTGGTGGCGAGGAGCTCCACAACAACCACCACGCGTTCCCAAGCTCGGCCAAGTTTGCGCTGCGCAAGTTCGAGGTCGACATTGGCTGGGTCGTGATCCGGGGCCTGGAAAAGGTTGGGTTGGCCAGGGTGCTGCGGGTGGCGCCATCACTGGATGAGCGCGCCAACGTGACCCTGCCCGACATGGAAACCCTGAAGGCGTTGCTGGTGCATCGTTTCGAGGCAATGACCGACTACTACAAGACCGTCATCAAACCCACGGTGCGCGAGGTGTCGGCGGTGGAAGGCAGGCGCCGGTTTGGTGCGATGCCGCGGCGGCGCCTGCGGCGCGCGTTGGCCAACGGTGGCCGCTGGCTGGACAAGAACGGCAAGGCACGCTTTGCGGCCGTGGTGGAAAAACGTCCGCGCCTGCAGCAGATCAGTGAATATCGTGCGCGGCTGGCGGCGCTGATGGAACAACGCAGGCCCGAGTCCGCCTTGGCCGCGTTGCAGCAGTGGTGCCGCGAGGCCGAGGCCAGCGGCAATCGCAAGCTGGTCGAGTTTGCCATGCGCCTGAAGCGCTACGCGGTGGCCCGCGCGTAATCGACCACGCTGCCGCTGGAACGACAAAACCCGCCGGAAGGCGGGTTTTTTGTGGGCGCCGTGCCGCGTGTGGCGGCGGCTCTTGCCGCCGCCGATTGGTCGCCGCCCCCGCTTCTGTGCGCAGGGCGTGGTGCCACGACAGTTTGCGCGGAATGTGGACGCGCCAAAAGCAAAACCCGCCTCGCGGCGGGTTCGGATTCTTCTACCGGATCCCGGATATCGCTTCGCGATTCCGGAATGACGTTTTGGCAAAGCCGCGCGTGAAGCGCGCGGGCCAAAACGTCACTTGATCTTGCCTTCCTTGTAGAGCACGTGCTTGCGGACGACCGGGTCGTATTTCTTGACCTGCATCTTGTCCGGGGTGTTTTTCTTGTTCTTGTCGGTGGTGTAGAAATGCCCGGTGCCGGCCGAGGAAGTCAGGCGGATCTTTTCGCGTTTGCTGGCCATGAGGTTCTCCTTACACGCGCTCGCCGCGTGCGCGCAGTTGCGCGAGCACAGCGTCGATGCCGTTCTTGTCGATGGTACGCAGGGCCTTGCCGGACACCCGCAGTTTCACCCAGCGGTTTTCGCTCGCAACCCAGAACCTGCGTTCGTGCAGGTTGGGCAGCCAGCGGCGGCGGGTCCGGTTGTTTGCGTGCGAGACGTTGTTGCCGGTGGTCGTACCCTTACCGGTGACTTGGCATACGCGTGCCATGACGGTTCTCCTCATGAGGTTCCGCGTGGCCCGCGGAAGTTCGGCCCGACCTGAATCCTGTGCGAGCTGTCGGCGTGCCGTACTGGCCGCGTGTCGCACCACGGGGCACCCGGAAGTCCGGGCCGGCATACAAATCAGCCGAGCAGCTTAGCAGTCCAGGCCGGCGCCCGCAAATCCCGGGGGTGCATGAATCGGCGTGCTGTGGGACAATCCCCGGTCTTTGACCTTTCCGAGTGGAGCATTCTAGACATGGCAGAAACGACCCCGGCCCCGAGCAACGGCCAGACCGCCCCGCAGATGCAGATGGCGTTGCAGAAGATCTACGCGCGCGATGTCTCCTTTGAGGTACCGAATGCACCCAAGGTGTTCCAGGAAGAAGGCCAGCCGCAGGTTCAGCTGAACCTGAGCCACAAGGCCACGGTGGTTGAGGGCGACAATTATGAGGTCGTGCTCACGCTGACGGTCACCTGCACCCTGAACGAACACACCGCGTACCTCGCGGAAGTGCATCAGGCCGGCGTGTTCTCGTTCACGGGATTCGACCAGCAGAATCTGGCGGTGGTGTTGGCGACCTATTGCCCGAACGTCCTGTTCCCGTATGCCCGCCAGGTCGTGTCCGACCTCGTCCTGAACGGTGGCTTCCCGCCGCTGCTGCTGCAGCCCATCAACTTCGATGCCCTGTATGCCGAACAGCAACGCCAGCAGCAGGCGCAGGTTGGCCAGGGCGACACCAAGCCGACCCTGAACGCCTAAAACCATGGTCGGCGCGACGGTCGCCGTGCTCGGCGCCGGCTCGTGGGGCACCGCGCTGGCGGCACTGTTGCACAACAACGGTGCCGCGGTCCGCTTGTGGGGACGCGATGCCGCGGTGCTGGCCGATATCGCGACCCGCCATCGCAACCAGCGCTACCTGCCCGACGTCGATCTGCCGCCCGGGTTGGCCTGTGAATCGTCGCTGGCTGACGCCGTGCGCGGCGCCGGTGTGCTGCTGGTCGCGGTGCCGAGCCATGCCTTCCGGGCGGTGCTCGCCGAAGTGGCCCCGCTGCTGCCGGCCGGCGTCGGCTATGCGTGGGCGACCAAGGGGTTCGAGCCCGGCACCGGCCGCTTCCTGCACGAACTGGTGGCCGAACGCCTGCCCGGCGCGCCCGCGGCCATTGTCACCGGGCCGTCGTTCGCGCGCGAGGTTGCGGCCGGCATGCCGACCGCGGTCACGGTGCATTCCGACCACGATGCCTTTGCGCACCAGGTCGCGGAGTTGCTGCACGGACACGCGTTTCGCGCCTACACCGGCAACGACATGCTGGGCGCCGAACTCGGTGGAGCCATGAAGAACGTGCTGGCGGTCGCGACCGGCGTGGCCGACGGGATGCAGCTGGGCCTGAACGCGCGCGCCGGGTTGATCACGCGCGGCATGAATGAAATGCTGCGGCTCGGTGCGGCGCTCGGCGCCAAGCCACAGACCCTGATGGGCCTCGCGGGTCTCGGCGACCTGGTACTCACCTGTACCGGTGACCTGTCGCGTAACCACCGGTTTGGCTTTGCGCTGGGGCGCGGCGTACCCTTGAAACAGGCGCTGGCCGACATCGGGCAGGTGGTCGAAGGCGCGGTGACGGCCGACGAAGTCATGCGGCTTGCGGCCCGCCACGGCCTTGATTTGCCGATCTCGCAGCACGTCCAGGCGGTCCTCCGGGGCGAGATGACGCCGACCGGCGCGCTGCGCTCGCTGCTCGCACGCGAGCGCAAACCCGAGTATCCCGAGAACCTGTTCCAGTAGGCAGGTGCGGGCAGTCGGGCCATGAAAGGCCGTTCTGGTAGAGCGCTGAGCGCATGCGCCGCGACGGCGGCGAGGCCAGGCGGCAAGCGATCATGGACGATCGCTGGACATGCGCTATGCTTGAGCCTTTTAAGCGGCAGAACGCGTCACGAATGCAACATCGCAGCAGCCCGGATGAAACGCTGGAGCCTTTGCCGCAGGCCAGAGTGACCGCGACACCCTTGCCCGCGGCGTGGTCCCGCCTGCTTGACGCCGCCGGCGCCGGCGACGCGTCGCCCCCTGCGCGCGCGCCGATGCTGGGGTTTTTGCTTGAATTGTTGCAAGACGAGCGTCCGCTGGCCCGGATCGAGGTGGCGCCGGTGTTGCTGGAGACCGTCGCCAAGGGCCGGCTCGGCCGCGCGGTACCGTTGGACTCGCGGCAATTGTCGGGCGTGGCGTTGCCCGACGGCGAAGCCCGCCTGGCGGCCAGTGTGCTGGGGCTGCCGCAGATTCGCCGCAAGGGGCGTACCTACGCGCATCTCGCCGGGCCGTTTGGTGAGGCGCTGTTGCGCGAAATACTCGAATCGGTACCCAGCCTGCTGGGCGGCGTCGCCGGCCTGCGTCTGGCGCTCGGCGCACCGCATCCGCTGGTGTGGGACTGGGAGCTCGAACGCGATGGCCGCCAGCGCCTGCTGCCGCGATTGCCGGCGCAGCAACGGCTGGTGCGGGTGGGTGGCCTGTGGTACCTCGACCCGGAGCGGGCGGAATTCGGGCCGCTGGACGGAGCTGCCGCCGAGATGGCTTTGATCGACGCGCCGCCGGTGACTCCGGAACATGCGGGCGCGCTGGCGGCGCGGCTGGCCGCGTCGCCGTGGGCTGGGCGCATCCCACCGCCGCAGGCGTTCAACGCGGTGCGGCGCCTGCACCTTTCGCCCCAGCCGTTGATGATTTTCCAGGCCCTGACCCGGCACGCGCGGATCGGCGCGGGTACGCCGCCGCTGGCCTATGCGCGCCTCGTGTTCGATTACGGTGGCGAGCGGCTGCCCGGGCGGGGCGGCGAGGCCACGGTGTGCCGGGTGCGCGATGGCAAGCTGGTCGAGATCGCGCGCCGGCGCGGCGAAGAACTGGCGACGATGGAACAGCTGGAAGGCTTCGGGCTGGCCCCGGCGGTCGATTGCGAAGGCCTGCCGTGGGACGTGGCCGATGTATTGCCTGAAGATGCGTGGGTGTTTCCCGGCACCGGTTATGCCGGCGCGCTGGAAGTCAACACTCCCGCGCGCTGGCTGGGCCTGCGCGAAAAACTGGACCACGAGGGTTACGCCGTCGAGTACGCACCCAGCTTTCCATTCGAGGTGCTGGATGGCCCGCCGCGCTGGTACGGCGTCGCCAGGCCGGGTGCTGGCGGCGAGGCGTTCGAGTTCGAGATGGGCATCGAGGTCGAGGGCAAGCGCATCAACCTGTTGCCGACCGTTGCGCGCGCGCTGTCCGAACACACATTGTCGCTGCTGGCCCCCGAAAACGAGACACCGGATGCGGTCTGGTACGCGCCGGTGGACGCCCGGCGCCGGGTGGCGGTACCGCTGGCAACGTTGCGCCAACTGCTGGCGCCGCTGGCCGAATACCTTGCGCACCCGCGCGAAAAGCTCAGGTTGCCGCGCGTGCAGGCCGGGCGGCTGGAAGAGTTCGAGCGCGCATTGCCGAAGAACGGCAAGCTGGATGCGCCGCAGGAATTGACCGGGTTCACGCAACGCTTGCGTGACGCCGCCGAGCATGCGTCCGACGCCGTGCCGGCGGGCCTCAACGGCGAATTGCGCGGATACCAGCACGAGGGCCTGCGCTGGCTGGGGGCGTTGGCCGAGGCCGGGCTTGGCGGCGTGCTGGCCGATGACATGGGCCTGGGCAAGACGGTCCAGATGCTGGCGCACATCCTGGCGCTGAAAGAGGGCTCGGCGTTGACGCAGCCGGCCCTGATCGTTGCGCCCACCAGCCTGATTCCCAATTGGCAAGCCGAAACGGCGCGTTTTGCGCCGGGCCTGAAAGTACTCACCCTGCACGGTCCCGAGCGCGTCAAGAGCTTCGACCGGCTGGCCGGCAACGACGTGATCCTGACCAGCTACGCGCTGCTGCCGCGGGATCTTCCGGTCTTGCGCGAGCAACCCTTCGCGCTGGTGGTGCTGGACGAGGCGCAGCAGGTCAAGAATCCGCGCACGCAGGCGCGGCGCGCGCTGCTTTCGATCGCGTCCAGGCGTCGCGTGTGCATGACGGGCACGCCGCTGGAAAACCACCTGGGTGAGCTGTGGTCGCAGGTCGATCTTGCGGTGCCCGGTTTGCTGGGCGACGAAGGTTCATTCCGCCGCCACTACCGCATTCCGATCGAGCGCCAGGCCGACGCCGACTGCCAGGCGCGCTTGAACCACCGGATCGCGCCGTTCATCCTGCGCCGCACCAAGACCCAGGTGGTCACGGAACTGCCCGGCAAGACCGAGATCACGCGGCGGGTGGTGCTGGCTGGCAAGCAGCGCGAGCTGTACGATGCGCTGCGCATATCGCTTGGTGAGGAAGTCCGTGAAATCGTGCGCCAGCGTGGCGTCGAGCACAGCGGCATCATCGTTTTGGATGCGCTGCTGAAATTGCGCCAGACCTGCTGCGACCCGCGGCTGGTGAAGCTGGAAGCCGCCCGGGGCGTGCGCGAATCCGCCAAGCTCGAGCTCCTGATGGACATGCTGCCCGACCTTTTGAACGAGGGCCGGCGGGTGCTGTTGTTCAGCCAGTTCACCGAAATGCTGGCGTTGATCACGCGCGAATTGAACCGCCGCCACCTCCAGTACGTCACGCTCACCGGCGACACGCGCGACCGCGCCGAACCCGTGCGCAGGTTTCAGGAGGGCGAGGTGCCGCTGTTCCTGCTGTCCCTGAAGGCCGGCGGGGTCGGCCTGAACCTGACCGCCGCCGACACCGTGATCCACTACGACCCGTGGTGGAATCCGGCCGCGGAAACCCAGGCCGCCGACCGCGCCTACCGCATCGGCCAGGACAAGCCGGTGTTTGTCTACCGCCTGATTTGCGCGGGCACCGTCGAGGAACGCATTGAAGCGATGAAGGCACGCAAGGCCGATCTGGCCGCGGCGGTGCTGGAGGGCGGCGGCACGCGTGACCGGCTGAAGTTCGACGAGGATGACCTGAGCGCGCTGTTTGCGGCCGATTAGGCGCGCGCCGGGTGCGCTACCGGGGTTTCGGCCCGCGCATCGGCACCTGGTGGCCGTAGAGCGAGGCCGGATCGCGTGACAGGCCGGCCTTGGCCAGCGCGTCCTGGTAGGACTGCCAGTTTTGGGCCTGGTGGGTGCCAAGGTCGTGCAGCACTTCCCACGAGAAAATTCCCGTGGCGTGGCCGTCGGTGAAGCGTAGTGTCACGGCGTAGTTGCCGACCGGTTCCAGCTCCATGATGCCGACGTCGCGCTTGCCGGCGACCAGTACCTGCTGGCCAGGTCCATGGCCCTGCACCTCGGCCGACGGCGAATACACGCGCAGGTATTCGGCCGGCAGCGTGAAGTGTTCGCCGGAGTCGAATACGACCTCCAGGGTCTTCGAGCGCTTGTGCAGGGTGATGTCGGTCGGCTTGGGCGTACTCATGCGCTTGATTCTAGCTACGCCGGGCCGGCACCAGGCTGACGTCCGTCAGCTGCAATACGCGCTGCACCTCAGGGTTCGGCGGCGCGTGCGGTGCGGGCGTTCGGCGCGTCCGCGCTGCTGGCCGGCAACGCGGCGAGCAGTTCGCCTGCCAGGGCGACGTAGCCTTCCTTGAAGTGGTGGCCGCCCGGCCTGCCGTCAACCTTGACCCATCCCGGCAGGCCGGCCTGCGTGCAAAGGCTTTCGTCCTTGTCCCTGAGGCCGTAGAAACAGGCCACCGGAAACTGGTTGTCGAGCGCGACCACGGCCGGCATGGCCGGATACTGGGGCACCGGGTTGAACTTCTCGGTGAGCGTCTTCACGAACGCCTTGATGCGCCCTTGGGTCATCATGTAACCCTCGAACTGGATCTCGAAGGTGATGTCGCGGCTGGGCGAGAGCAGCACCAGCTGGGTGATCCGCGCACGCGTCGCGGCGGGCAGCCGGTCGATCAGGCTGGGCAAGGCGTCGGCGCCAAAGGAGAATCCGACCAGCCACACGCGCTGCTTGTGGTACTTGGCGAGACTCGTGGCAATCAACGTGTCCAGTTGCTCTGCGGCGATGTCGGGTGAGCGCGCACGCCAGAAATACTTGAAGCTGTTGATGCCGATCACCGGAATGCCGCGCGCGGCGAACACGGTGCCAAGGCGTTTGTCGAGGTCGGCCCAACCGCCATCGCCTGAGTACAGGATGGTCAAGACGTCGCCCCGGCCGGCCGGGGCGGTAACGCCGGGCGGGGGCTGCAGCACGATCGTCGAGCGCGCAAGCGACGGCCGTCCAAAGGGGTTCCAGAGTGTCGCACAGCCCGCGAGGACGATCGCGCAGGCGCCTACCCACATGGCCCAGGTTGCTCTTTTCACACGGTTCACCGGTGTACCACTCCGGCCAGTCCGCCGGAAATCAGGCTCGCCACGTTGGCGAGGATCATGGGCAGCGCGATGCCGCCCGGCACCGCCATGTAGCGCGGCTCCCATTCGGGATCGAACTTGTCCTTGTAACGCTTCAGACCCTGGAAATTGTAGAAGCGCTCGCCGCGGCCAAATACCAGCGCGCCAAACCGGTTCCACAACGGCGCCATGCGCCGGGTGGTAAGCCCTGCCAAGGGTGCCATGCCGAGATTGAACCAGGCATAGCCTTCGTGCTGCGCCCAGCGCAGCAGTTCGACGAAGAGGAAATCCATGATACCGGCCGGCGCGCCTGGCAGGTGGCGCATCAGGTCGACCGACGCCTCGGTTTTGGGTTCGGTCAGGAACAGGTTGGCGAACGCCAACAGTGCATCACCCTGCCACACCAGCGCCATCGGCGTGCGCTCGAGATACGCCGGGTCGAACGCGCCGAGTGAAAACCGCTTCTCACGTGCATGCTTGTCCGCCAGCCATGCATCGGAGATGGCCTTGAGCTGCGGCAGCAGCGACCGGACGGCCGTGGCCGGGATGACTTCCAGCCGCAGGCCATCGCGCGCCAGCTTGTTGACCGTGTTGCGCAGGGTTTTCCGGGTTTTGCCGTCGAGGCTGAAAGCCGCGAGTTTCACCCGCGCTTCTTCGCCGATCTTCAAAAGATTCATGCCGACCTCAAGGTAGAGGTCAAGGTCGGCCGGGCTCACCTGATAGAACACCGGCCAGCCGCCCGCGCGCTCACAGCGTTCCATGAAGCTCCACACCAGTTCGCGGCGGGCGTCTTCATCCTGGCCGATCGGGTCGCCCATGCTGACCCAGCTGCGGCCTTCGATGTCATACATCAGGAATGCCCTGCCGGCCGGGCCAAACAGCAGGTGCTTGTCGCCCATGAGCGCCAAGTGCGCCTGCGCGGAACGATACGCGCGGATCAGCGGCCACGCGCGCGTGAAGTCCGCCTCGTTGGGGGTCGCCGGGTGCGGGGTTTGCGGCCGGATCAGACTGGCCAGCGCAAACAGCAGTCCCGCCGCCGCGGCCGCCACCAGCGCGCGCAGTGCGGTGGGCGCGTGGCCGTGCTGGAAACTGAACTGCCACCACAGGCTGTGGCTGTATTCAACGTGGTGGAAACTGAAGACGACCAGCCAGGCCGCGCAACCGAAAATCGCCAGGATCGCGACGATCCAGCCCGGCGAAAAGTGGGCGCTGAAGAGCGACGCGCGGCGGTAGAACAGGCTGTGCGCCGGCACCAGTGCGAGGGCCAGCAGGCCAAGGAACGTGGCCTCTTCAAAATCGATGCCCTTCAGCAGCGAGAACACGGCGCCTGCGATCAGCAGGATCAAGGTCAGCCAGTACGCGGCATCCAGCCGGCGCTGCAGGCCGCGGGCCAGGATCAGGAGCAGCATGCCGATGACGCTTGCCAGGAGGTGCGACACCTCCAGCACCGACAATGGCAGCACGCTGCGCAGGATCGCAATGCGGTCGGGCAGCGCCTTGGTGGCGCCGGAAAACAGCAGCACCGCGCCGGAAATGAGGGTAAGCCCGGCGAAGAAGGGCGGCAGCAGATTGGTGAACCACGGCGACCACAGGCTGTGCTGGCGCAGGCTGCGGGTTTCGCGCTGCAGCACCAGCACCGTCGCCGCGCCCAGCGGCATCAGGTAGTACACGATGCGGAACGTCGCCAGCGAGCCCAGGATCGGCGCGGCCAGGTGCGCGTTGCCGGTGGCGTGGAAGCCCGCGAGCATCACCGCCTCGAACACGCCGAGCCCGCCCGGTACGTGGCTGATCAGGCCCGCGATCTGGGCGACGACGAAAATCGCCAGGAAGTGGCCGAAACCCGCGCTCAGGCGGTCGGGCATGAGGACGTACATCACCGCAGCGGCCAGCCACCAGTCCAGCGCGCCGATGGCCACCTGGCGGATCGCGTGCCTGGGCGCCGGCAGGTGCAACTGCCAACGCCAGACCCTGAGCGGGCGCCGGTAAAAGCTGCCGGCGATCCAGGCCGCGGGGATCGCCACCATGACGCACGCAACCGCAATGCGCCAGTCGCTGAGCGGCAGGCCGGAGGGCAGGGGCACCGCCAGCAGCGTTACGCCCGTCAGGGCCAGCAGTCCCAGCCAGAAGGCCAGCGTCGTGTACAGGATCAGCCTGGCGATTTCGGTCGTGCTGAGCCCGTTTTGCAGGTAAAACCGGTAGCGGATCGAGCCTGAGACCAGGAGCGACATGCCGATCGCGTTGCTGAAGGCGTAGCTGATGAAGGAAATCAGCGTGACCCGGCGCCACGGCAGGTGCTTGCCGATCGCGGCGAGGGCGAAGCGGTCGTAGAAGCTCATCACCCAGAAGCCGGCCGTGGTCAGGGCAATCGCCAGCACCAGCCGCTGCCGCGATACGTGTTCGACGTATGCGCGGATCTCGTGGTAGGTGACGTGCCGCGCCAGGAGGTGCAGCGCCCACAGCGCGAGCGCCAGCATGCCGAGCGACACCAACGGCCCGGCAATCCGGCGCAGCCACACGCTGCGCTGGCTGGGTGGAGTCAGCGCTCCATCTGCGCGCGGCAGTGGCGCGGGTGTATCCACGCGATTGGCACCTTCCCCTGGGCAGCAAGTAGTTTACGGCACCCGTGCCGACCGTCCGTGAACGCCCGCGTTGCCGGGCCCACTCAGCCGAGCGAACGGTATCGGGCGGCGAGGGCGTCGCGGAACGTCAGGCTATGGAAGGCCGTGCTGGTGTTGGCTGACCCGACGCGCCCACCGCGGTTGCGGTTTCGCGCCAGGCGGCGGTCATGGGTCAGCCTCCCACTAGTGCACGCCGCCGAACCCGGATCCGGCAAAATCGATCCGCGGAGGTTGCGCGGCGACGTCCAGCAGCACCTGCGCGTAAGGCTCATCAAAGCTGACGGTCGAGACCTCGTCCCAGCCAAAGTACGAGGGCTCGCGCAGCCATTCGGCGTCGGGCGTGATTTCCTGCAGGGTGAAACCATCGTCCTCGATGCCAAGCGGGCGGCCGATGTAGCAGACCTCGTGCTCATCCTCGGTATCGACGTGCACGCACATGACCGCCGCGTACTGCGCGGCCGCGCGCACCACCTGGGTGATGTCATCCAGCGGAAAGTCGCGCGGCAGGCGCGGATGGATGTTGCGGATCGCCAGCGCTTTTTCCATGAAGACGTGGTGGCTGTCGGGGGCCTCGACCTCGGTGATGTCGGCCAGGCGCATCGCGTACAGACCGTCAAAGCTGATCTGGTCACCGACCACCCACAGCAGCAACCATTCGCGGCCGACCCCGGCGAGGTAGCCGCAAAAGCTGCCTTCCTCCAGCTCGGTGCGCCAGACGCGGATGAGTTCGCCGCGTTCCAGTGCGCCGCGCAAACGTGCGCGCGGATTGGAGGGTTGGAATTTCAGTACCTTGCCCATGGCGCCATTCTAGCGGGGCCGGGCAGGCGTTGCCCGGCCCCACGTCTCACAGGATATAGCGTGACAGATCTTCGTTGGATGCCAGATCTTTGAGGTTTTTATCGACGTATTCGGCGTCAATCGAGTATTTTGCGCCATTGTTGTCGGCCGCCTCGAAGGAGATCGTCTCCAGCAGGCGTTCCATCACCGTCTGCAGCCGGCGGGCGCCGATATTCTCGGTGGTCTCGTTGACCTTGAAGGCCACCTCGGCCAGGCGGACGACGCCAGCGTCGGTGAATTCGAGGGTGACACCTTCGGTACCGAGCATCGCCGTGTACTGCTTGGTCAGCGCATTGTGGGGTTCTTTCAGGATGCGCTTGAAGTCCTCGACCGACAGCGCCGACAGTTCGACCCGGATCGGCAGGCGGCCCTGCAGCTCGGGAATGAGGTCCGACGGCTTGGCCATCGAGAACGCACCGGAGGCGATGAAGAGCACATGGTCGGTCTTGACCGGGCCGTACTTGGTCGACACCGTCGAACCTTCCACCAGCGGCAGCAGGTCCCGCTGCACGCCTTCGCGCGATACGCCCGCACCGCCCCAGTCGCTGCGCTGTGCGACCTTGTCGATTTCATCGATGAAGACGATGCCGTTCTGTTCGGCGTTCTCGACCGCCTGCGTCCGCAGCTCATCGTCGTTCAGGAGCTTGCCGGCTTCCTCGTCGATCAGCAGCGGCCGCGCGGCCTTGATCTTGAGCTTGCGCTTCTGGGTCTTGCCGCCGCCCATGTTCTGGAACATCGAACGCAGCTGCTGGCTCATTTCCTCCATGCCCGGCGGCGCCATGATTTCAACGCCCACGCTGGCCGCCAATTCGAGTTCGATCTCACGCTCGTCCAGCGCGCCTTCGTGCAACTGCTTGCGCAGTTTCATGCGCGTGCCGGAGTCGTGTTCGAGCTGGGCGTCGCCTTCGCCGTCCCAGCCGCCGCTGCCTTCGCGTTTGGGCAGCAAGGCGTCGAGGATGCGCTCGTCGGCGTGTTCCTCGGCCTGGCTCATCACGCGGGCCTTGGCCTGGTCGCGCGTGAGCTTGTAGGCGACGTCCGCGAGGTCGCGCACGATCGAATCGACGTCCTTGCCGACGTAGCCGACCTCGGTGAACTTGGTGGCTTCAATCTTCACGAACGGCGCGCCCGCCAGGGTTGCCAGCCGACGTGCGATTTCGGTCTTGCCAACGCCGGTCGGCCCGATCATGAGGATGTTCTTTGGCGTGACTTCGTCGCGGAACGCGGGGTCCAGTTGCATCCGGCGCCAGCGGTCGCGCAGCGCGATCGCGACGGCGCGCTTGGCGTTGTCCTGGCCGATGATGAAGTGGTCGAGTTCGTTGACGATTTCGCGGGGTGTGAGTTCGCTCATTGCCTTTCTCAGAGTTCTTCGATCGTCACGTTGTGGTTGGTGTAGATGCAGATGTCGCCGGCGATGCCAAGCGCCTTTTCGACGATCGTACGGACATCCATGTCCGAGTTTTCCATCAGGGCCCGCGCCGCGGCCTGCGCGTAGGGTCCGCCCGAGCCGATGGCGATCAGGCCGTGCTCGGGTTCCAGCACGTCGCCGTTGCCGGAAATCAGCAGGGATGCTTCCTTGTCGGCGACGGCCAGCATGGCCTCCAGCCGGCCGAGGCGGCGGTCGGTGCGCCATTCCTTGGCCATTTCGACCGCGGCGCGCGTCAGCTGGCCGTTGTGCTTGGCCAGCTTGTCCTCGAAGAGTTCAAACAGCGTGAACGCGTCGGCCGTGGCACCGGCAAAGCCCGCCAGTACGTCCGCGTTCTTGCCCAGCCGGCGGATCTTGCGCGCATTGGCCTTGACGATGGTGTTGCCGAGCGTGACCTGGCCGTCGCCGCCAAGGACGACCTTGTCGCCCTTGCGTATCGACAGGATGGTGGTGGCGTGGAAGGATTCCATGGCGGCCTCGTGGCGGTGGACGCCAAATGAGGTGGGGGCGGTTTGGCCGATGGCAAGCGGGTGCAGCTCGCGCGCGCCAGCGTGAGGCGCGTCGTGACGGGCATGCCCCGCGAAGGACGCGACAGGTCGTCGCCGGCAGGTGGCTTTTCGGCGCCTGATTACCGCAGGTTATTGCAAAGCCAACGTGGCGTGATTGCCGCGCGCCGTGGGTTCGAGTATGCTCGAGCCCGCGCCGGTTCAGGGGGCCAGTCGCGCGGGGCAAGTTGGCAGGTCATCCAATGCCGATGCGATGTGTGCATTGCATCGACGCGTAGTCCACAGGTGTCGGGGAGTGCATATGAACCGTAGAATGAATCGTTTGTCGTTCGCCGTGCAGGTGGGTCTGGCGGCGGGTATCGTCGCGGCCACGGGCCTCGCGCAGGCGCAGCAGGCGCCGGCGGCGCCGCAAACCCAGTCCACCAGCAAGGGCCAGACGAAAACCCTGCAGACGATCGTGGTCACCGGTTCGCTGATCCGCCGCGTCGACGTTGAAACCGCGAGCCCGGTCACCACGCTCGACCGCGAGGCGATCACCAGTTCCGGCAAGCCGATCCTCGGCGACGTGGTGCAGCAACTGCCGAGTATCCGCGGCAACGCCACCAACACCCACAACAACTCCAACGGCGGCGGTGTCGCGACGCCGTTGACCGAAGGCGGCGATGGCGCGTCGCGCGTGTCGCTGCGGGGCCTTGGCACCGGCCGCACGCTGGTGCTGATCGACGGCCAGCGCATGCTGAACGCCGACATGAATCTGATCCCCGAGAGCATGGTGCAAAGGATCGACGTGCTGGCCGAAGGCGCCTCGACGACCTACGGCTCCGATGCCGTGGGCGGCGTCGTGAACATCCTTTTGCGGCACAATTTCAATGGTGCGGAGCTGGACTTTACGGATGGCATTTCCAGCCACGGCGATGGCCAGCGCCGCGGATTCGAGCTCACCATGGGGCATAGTGGCAACAAGTACAACCTCGTTGGCGGTATCGGTTTCAACAAGTACGACGCGGTGCCGGCCACCCGGCGCGATTTCTCGAAGGCGCAGTTGTATCTCTACGGCGGTGCGGTAAGCGTGGCCGGTTCCAGCTCGATCCCGACCGGCATGATGCAGGTCCCGGATGCCTTGACCGCGCAGTTTCCGTGCGCGCCATCCCACGGGGTGGCAACCGGCAACGTGACGCTGGCATCGGGCAACGGGTCAAGCCTGAGCGACTACCGTTGCGTCGGCCCCAACGACACGTTCAACTACGCCGCCTACAATTTCCTGCAGGTGGAACAGCAGCGCGTCAACGGATTTGTGCTTGGCAGCTACAACCTCACCGACAACATCACCGCGTTCATCGACGCTTTCTACAACCACACGACATCCGCAGGCCTCGATGCCGCGCCGCCGGTCGGCACCCAGGATGGCGTGATCGTTCCCGCGACTGCGCCGTTCAACCCGTTTGGTGTCACCTTCAGCCGCGACCCGATTCCGGGCGACCCGCTGAGCGGCAAGCGTTTCCAGACCCGGCTCACGGGCGTGGGTACGCGTATTCACCCCTATACCACCAGCACCGGTCAGGCGATTGGCGGCCTGAAGGGCAGCATTGGTCAGAGTAGCTGGAACTGGAACGTTACACTTGACTATGGCCACACCGCGCGTACCCAACGTGATGAACACGAGCTCTCGATACCCGCCTTGAATGCGGCCATCGACGCTGGCGCCAACATTTTCGATCAGGCCAGCGAGGGCGCTGCGCTGGATGCGGGTGCGGTGACCGCCACGTACCAGAAGTACGAGACTCTGCGCCAGATCAGTGCCGGTGCCAATGGCAATCTGTTTGACCTGCCGGCAGGCACCGTACAGTTGGCGGTCGGCGCGTTGTATCGCAAGGACTCGATGAATTACACGGTCGACCCGTTCGCGGTACTGGATCCGGCCACGGCCAGTTGCGGCATCCTGCAGGAAGCCTGCGGCTCACCCGGCCGCGGCAGCGACAACGTGAAGGAAGCCTTTGCCGAAGGCCTGATCCCGCTGCTGAAGGATGTGCCGGGTGCGTACTCGTTGAACCTTGACGTGGGCGTGCGGTATTCCGACTACAACACCGCGGGCTCGACCACCAACGGCAAGATTGCGCTCGAATGGCGGCCGATCCAGGATCTCCTGGTCCGCGGCACCATTTCGCAGGTCTTCCGCGCGCCCGACCTTGATCAGCTGTACGACGGGCGCTCGCTGGTGCAGCCAACGCTGAATGACCCGTGCGTGGGGCTCACGCCCGGGCAACTCGCACAACATGCGGCGGCGTGTCAGTTCGTACCGCCCAACTGGACTGGCAACAGCCAGGCGCAGGTCAATACCTACTACTCGGGTGCCGGCGTGGTGGGTAGCAACCTCAAGCCCGAACATGGCAAGTCGGTCGATTTCGGCCTGGTGTACGACCCGAGCTGGGCGCCAGGCTTGAACACCAGTCTCGATTTCTGGCACATCTACCTGTACGACACGCTGGTACCGATCTCGGGCATCACCGTGGTCAACTCCTGCTTTGACAACAGTGCGAGCCCCTTCTGCTCGTTCATCCACCGCCGGGGCGCTGCCACTTCGAATCCGGGTGAGGTGTTCTTTATCGATACGCCCGTCGTGAACCTTGGCAGCCTCAGCACCAGTGGGATTGATTTCACACTGAACTACAAGCTGCCGCATTTCGACTTCGGCGGCGTGAATCCGGGCGACTTCAAGGTGGGTTTGGCAACCAGCTATGTGTCGACCTACAAGAACGATGCGACACCGGGCCAGCCGGGCGCTACGACGAGCGAGTACGCGGGGACGCTCACCACCCAGTTCGGCAACATTGCCCGTTGGCGTGCCACGGCGACGCTGAACTGGACGCGTGACCAGTGGGATGGGCAGTGGCGGGCGCGCTACATCAGTCCCGTGACCGCATTGAATGCGGATGCCCTGACCAACGCGAGCCTCGCGATGGCGTCAGTGGTCTACAACGACGTCCAGCTTGGGTACGCCGTGCCGGCGATCCATACGCGGTTCGATGTCGGCGTCGACAACGTGTTCAACCGGCGCCCACCGCTGTGGTACCAGAACGGCCAGGTCAATACCGACACGGCGACCTACGATGTGATGGGGCGTTACTACTGGGCGCGGGCGACGCTGAAGTTCTAGGCCCTTTTGGCCCTTGAATACGGAAATGAACCACGCAGGGCGCCGCGCAAGCGGCGCCCTTTTTCTTGGCTACACTGAAACGCCCCGTGGACGATGGATTGAAGTCGAATGTCGACATCGGCCGATGACCTTGCCCGATCCATGATGGCCGCGTGGAACGCGGGCCGGCCCGACCGGGTCATCGCGCTCGCACGGGACGCCGAAGGAGCCGCCGCCCAATCCGAACCGGTACTTGCGTTGTTGGGTCTGGCGCGGCAGCAGACCGGCCGCTACGCTGAGGCCGCGGAAACCTTTGTGCGCCTGTCGCGCTTGCGGCCGGGCGTTTCCGCGTACTGGAACAACCTTGGGGTGGCCTGCCGGCAGGCGGGTGACCTGGCCGCGTCGGAACGGGCGCTGCGGAAAGCGGAATCCCTTGCGCCGGGTGACGCCGAAGTTCACTACAACCTCGGCCTGCTCTACATCCAGCAACAGCGCTGGCCGCTGGCGCGCGACGTGCTGCTGGCCGCCGTACGCCTGGCGCCGCATTTTGTCGAGGCGCGGCTGGAGGCGGCCCATGCGTGCCATGTATGCGGCAACATTGAGGGCGAGGAGGCGATGCTCGAAGGCGCCGATGGTTGGCCGCCCCAGCCCGCTGGGCAGGCGCTGGTCCTGGCTTCGATATTGTCCGTGCTGGGGCGCCTGGAAACGGCGCTGAAAGTGCTCTCGCAAGCACTCTTGCCTGCGGGGCCGGCGGCCGGGTTGATGCGGCTGCGTATCGCCGCGCAGCGCGTCGCACTGTACGAGCGGAACAATCTGCTCGAGCAGGCGCGACGCGAGCTGGAGCAGTTGCCGCTGGATGCGTTGGATGCGTTGCCGGCGGATGCGGATCAAGCACGCATCGACGGTTGGCGAGCCCATGCCGTCGTGGCGATGCGCGAGGGCCGTCACGGCGACGCGGCTGCGCTTTACCGGCGCGTGCTGGACGTGGCTGGTGAGGACGAGAGCCGCGCCAGTGCCGCTTTTGGCCTGGCGGTCGCGTGTGACCGGCAGTCTCATCGTCAGGCTGCGTGGAAGGCCCTTGCGGTTGCCCATGCAGCGCAACTGGCGATCGCCCGGCGGGCGACCCCGGACGTGCCGGCACCCCGTGGCCAACCCTTGCCGATGGTGAACCGGACCGTCGATGCGGCGGCCTACGCAGCATGGTGCCCTTTGCGCGGCCCTTCCATGCTGCGCAGCCCGGTGTTCGTGATCGGGTTTCCGCGCTCGGGTACAACCCTGCTGGAACAGATGCTCGACGCGCATCCTGATTTTTGTTCGATGGATGAACGCGGTTATGTCTATCAACTGATCGAGCGCATGGAGCACGCGGGCCAGCATTATCCGGCTGACCTGGCCCGCCTGACCCAGGACGATGCGGATCAATTGCGCGCTGTCTATCGCCGACTGGTCCAACACACGCTGCCGGATCTGGGTCAGCGCCGGCTGATCGACAAGAATCCGCTCAACATGCTGTGCCTGCCGCTGATCCTGCGGCTGTTCCCCGCGGCGCGCATCATCCTGTGCATCAGGCATCCGTGCGACGTGGTGCTGAGTTGCTACATGCAGGCGTTTCGCTCACCGGCGTTCATGGCCATGTGTTCGTCACTGCCGCGGCTTGCGCGGGGCTACGCGGACGCGTTCGGACAATGCTGCGCGCACCTGGAAGTGTTCGCGCCATGCGTGCTGACGTGGCGTTATGAATCGGTGGTCAATGCGTTCGAGGGTGAGGTTGCCCGCCTCGGAAAATTCCTGGACCTCGGGGATGCCGCGCCGATGAAGGACTTTGCGGCACACGCGCGGAGCAAGCAGTTCATCGCGACGCCGAGCTATACCCAGGTCACGCACCCAGTGAATGCCGCGGCCGTCGGCCGTTGGTTGGCGTACCGCGAGCACTTCGATGCGGTGCTGCCCGTCTTGCGCCCGTGGATCGAACGCTTCGGTTATGCAGCCTGATGGGCGGTTGCTGTACGCAGACGCTACTTGCGCTTGGCCCGCGGATGTGCGGCGTCGTAGACCTTGGCGAGGTGCTGGAAGTCGAGGTGGGTGTAGATCTGCGTCGTTGAGATGTCGGCGTGGCCAAGGAGTTCCTGTACCGCGCGCAGGTTGCCGGAAGACTCCAGCAGGTGCGACGCGCAGGAATGCCGCAGCAGGTGCGGGTACACGCGTTTCCATACGCCCTGCTGGCGTGCCCGCCGCTTGATCAGCGCACGCACCGCGCCGGCGCTCAACGGGTGCGTGCCGCGGCCGCGCAGGATCGGGTCGTCCGCGCCGGCGGGTTGGGATTCGCGCAGGGCGGCGAGCGCCGCGAGCGCCATGCGTCCGACCGGTACGATGCGGGTCTTGTTGCCCTTGCCGGTGACCCGCAGCAGGCCCTGTCCGGTGTCAAGGTCGCGCCAGCGCGTGTTGCAAAGCTCCGACACCCGCAGGCCGCTTGAGTAGAGAAGCTCGAGGATGGCACGGTCGCGGATGGCGAGCGGGTCGTTCGCGGTGACCTCCACCAGCGCCGCGGCTTCATCGACGTCCAGCACCTCGGGCAACTTGCGCCGCATCCTGGGCGAGCGCACGCCGGCCGCCGGGTTGTTCTGGATGCTGCCTTCGCGCGCGAGGAAGCGGAAAAAACTGCGGAACGCCGACAACAGCGCGCGCAGCGAAGGCGGTTCAAGGCCGCGCCGGTGCTCATCGGCGACCAGGGTTTGCACCTGTTCGCCGCGCAGTTCACCCCAGCCGGTTAGTTCCAGGCTTTCCGCAAATCGGGTCAGCGTATCAAGCGCGTGCGCATAGTTTCGCAGCGTGCCGGGTGAGTAGTGCCGTTCGACCTTGAGGTAGTCAAGAAAGCGGGCCGGGTCGGCGCCGAGGGCGGACATCTCATGTGGCCGGGAAACGCGCGATCGCGGCATCCAGTGCCTGCGCGATCAGTTTCAGGAACAAGGTGCCAATGCCGGGGTGGAAGCGATTGGGATTGTGGCTGCCGATCGCCAGCATGCCGGTGTGGCCGATCTTCAGCAGCGCGGTGGACTGCACCTGACCGAAGTCTGCGCCGAACAGGCGCGCCAGCTTGGCCGGTGCCAGGCGGCCGCAGGCCGGATCGCCACGCTGCAGGAAATCCGCGAACTCCGGCAGCGCTGACGCGCCTTGCGGCACGCAGATCAGCCATTCCGCGCGGGGCAGGTCGGCGCCGTCGCGGAACAACACCACGCGTGTCTTGTCGGTGTGGAAATCTTCCTGCAGGGTGCCGACGAAACTTTTCAGGACATCGACCAGGTTGTCGTCGCGCAACAGGCCCACCGTGAGCGTGTGTACGCGCACCATCAGCTGCTCGTTGTCCGACGCGATGGCGACCAGTTCCGCCAGCCGGGTGTTCAGCTCGCTGTTGCGCGCGCGCAGGGTTTCCAGCTGGTAGACCGCCAGCGACGCGGCGGGGCCGTTTTCGCGCGGCATCACCAGCTCGGCAGCGACGTCGGGGAAATGCTCGAGGAAACGCGGGTGCTGGCGCAGGTACTCGGCGACGTCCATCGCCGTCAGGCTTTGCTTCAGGGTCATTTCCGCCATGCTGGGCTCCGGTTGCCTGGCGCACAGTGTGCTGAGTCGCGCGGGCCGGCGCAATCGTGCTGGACGCCCAGCCACTCGCCGTCAAACACGAATGCCGCCGGACCGGTCATCCACAACGGGTGGCCGGGACCGTCCCAGGCGATCGCAAGCTGGCCGCCGGGAAGCGCCACGTTGACACTGGCGCCCACGCGGCCACGCCGGTACAAGGCGGCGACCGCGGCGCAGGCGCCACTGCCACAGGCCAGGGTCCACCCGGCGCCGCGTTCGTGGACCCGCAGTTTCAGGTGGCCGGCATCGAGTACCTGCGCAAAACCTGCGTTGACGCCGTGGGCGAACCGCGGGTGCGCGGTGATGCGCGGGCCCAGGCGGTCGACCTCGGGCGCGGTGACGTCGGGGACTTCCAGTATCGCGTGCGGGTTGCCCATCGACACCACGGAAATTTCAACGCGCTCGCCGGCAACCTCCAGGGGGTGGACCAGGGCCGAACCGCAGGCGGTGAAGGGTACGTGTGCGGGGTCGAAATCGGGTTCACCCATTTCCACGGTGACGGCGTTGGCCGCGGTGAGGCGCATGCCAATCGTGCCGGCGGGGCTTTCAAACTGCGCGATGATGCCGCGCTCGAGTGCGCCCGCGCGTTCAAGCCACGCAGCGATGCAGCGCGCACCGTTGCCGCACTGCTCTGCCGGCGAGCCGTCGGCGTTGTAGATGGAGTAGGCGGCGATGCACGCCGGGTCGCGCGCCGGTTCGATCACCAGCAGCTGATCAAAGCCTATCCCCGTGTGGCGGTCGGCCATCGCGCGAATGCGGCGGGGATCGAGCGCAGGGGCCCGGCTGCGTGCGTCGAGCACGACGAAGTCGTTGCCGAGGCCATGCATTTTGCTGAAATGGAGGCCCATGTCCCTGCCGGCGTCAGTGGCTGCTGGACGCGGCGGCCGGCGTGGCCGCAGTGGCGGGTGTCGCCGGGGCGGCGCCCGCCGATGCCGCGCTGGCCGGCGCCGCGACCTGCGCACGCGGCAGGGTCAGCGGGCCTTTTTGCCCGCAGCCGGAGAGCAGCGTGACGCCAAGTACGAGCACGATCGATACGATGAGACGGCGCATGCAGGCAGCCCCGGTTGGAAACTGCCGCGAGTATAGGTGGGCAGCGGCGGCTTGGGTCGCGACGGCGTTATCCGGCACCGGTTGCCAGTGCCTTGCCGAAGCGCCAGCCATCGCCGCCGTCTTCGTAGTAGCCCGGCAGCCGCGCGATGCGCACATAACCGTGGCGTGTGTAAAGCGCGATCGCCGTGGCGTTGTCGACGCGGACCTCAAGGCGCATGCCGCTGCAGCCGTGCGCGCGTGCGGCGGCTTCGGCCGCACCGAGCAGGCGGCCGCCAAGGCCCGCGCCACGGGCGTCGGCGGCGACCGCGAGTGAGTACAGCCGCGCGTGGCTCGAGTGGCGGCGGTAGAACACCAGGGCAGCGGCGTCGACGTGGCCTCGGGTTCCATGCACCCGGAGGCTGGCGTTGGCGTTGGAGATGTGCCGGCGCCATTGCCGGCGGCTGATCCGGTCGCTGGTGAAGGTAGCCTGCTCAAGCGCCACCAGGGCGTCGAGATCGGCGGCGCTGGCGCGGCGAATGCGGATCACGGATCGATGCGACGGCATGGATGCCAGCGTGCCGCGGCGCCGGCGGCCGCGCAAGCCTGAATGCCGGACAGCGGGCCGGCCGCCGCCTCTTGCGTTCAGTTGGCGGCGTACCGACACTGCCCAGTCTCGGAGGGTCCACGCGCGGCCGGCGACACGGGCTTGCGCTGCCACAGGAAGCGGGTTTCCATGAGCAGGCTGGTCATCGTCGTCGAAAAACACTCGGACTGGGGTTCGTACTACCCGTCCGACAACGTCGTCACCGCAACGCAGTATCTGCGCGAGCCGATCGATGGCGGCGAGCGCACCCACGTCATCAACCTGTGCCGCAACTACAAGTACCTCGGCATTGGCCACTACGTGTCGTTGCTGGGCGAAGCCCGCGGGCACCGGGTGGTGCCCTCGGTGCGCACCATCAGCGATCTGCGCAAGCGCGCGCTGTATGGGCTGGACGTCGAGGACCTGAACCAGAAGCTCGGGCACTTCCTGCCGGTGGGCGGCCAGGACACCACCGACCTTGGCGTTCTGGTGTACTTTGGGGTTACCTCGTACCCGGCGCTGCAGGATCTGGCGCGGCAGGTGTTCGAGACCTTTCCCTGTCCGCTGCTCAGGATCGAATTCGAACGCGACCGCGTGTGGCAGATCAGCGCGATCAAGCCGGTCGGGCTGCACACGCTCGATGATGGCCAGGAGGACGCCTTTGCCCAGGCGTTGGATACGTTCTCCAAGCGCTTGTGGCGCAAGCCGCGCGCGCGCAAGCAGTTCCGCTATGACCTGGCGATGCTGGTCAAGCCGGGTGAAACCCTGCCGCCATCAAACCCGCGTGCGCTGAAGCAGTTCGTCGCCGCCGGCAAGGAGCTCGGGGTCGAGGTGGACCCGATCCACAAGCACGACTATCCGCGGCTGGCCGAATACGACGGACTGTTCATTCGCGAGACCACGGCACCGGACGATCATACCTACCGCTTTTCGCACAAGGCCGAGCGCGAAGGCATGGTGGTGATCGACGACCCGACTTCGATCCTGCGCTGTACCAACAAGATCTACCTGAACGACCTGTTGCGCGCGCACAAGATCGCGGTGCCGCACTCGGAAGTGTTGTTCAAGGACGATCCGAAGCAGCTGCACGAACTGCCGGCAAAGCTCGGCTTTCCGATCGTGCTGAAAGTTCCGGATGGTTCGTTTTCACGCGGCGTGGTGAAGGTCGATGACGAAGCACAGCTGGTGGAATCGGCCCATCGCCTGTTCCAGAGCACCGCGCTGCTGATTGCCCAGGAATTCCTGTACACCAAGTTCGACTGGCGCATCGGCGTGCTCAACCGCAAGCCGCTGTTTGCCTGCAAATACTTCATGTCGCGCGGGCACTGGCAGATCTACAACCACAGCGCGCGCGGCAGTGCGCGGGCCGGCGGGTTCGAGTGCGTCAAGGTCGACGACGCGCCGGCCGACGTCGTGAAGCTGGCCCTGCGCGGCTCGGGTGCGATCGGCAACGGCCTGTATGGCGTGGACATCAAGAAGACCCACGATCGCACGGTGCTGATCGAGGTGAACGACAACCCCTCGATCGACGCCGGCGTGGAGGACGCCGAGTTGGGCGAGGAACTGTACCTGCGCATCGTGCGCGAGCTGTTGCGCCGGATGGAAGCCAAGCGCAACGGGGTCAGCGCCTGAGCCAGTGCCGGGCCACCAGCAACACCGCGGGCGCGGCGAGGAGCCAGAAGGCGGGCGACCAGCCGAGGGTCGGATCGTGCAGCGGCAACGGCGTGAGGCCAAGCAATACGCCGCCCGCGGCGAGCCAGGTGGCGGCGGTCAAGGTCAGGGCGTCGGTTGCAGGATGGGTCGTGGTGGTGGCTTGGTGTGACATGACGGGCTCCGGTGGCAAGGCACGGTCAGCCTGCCGCGGCACCGTCTCACCGGTTGCGACGCTGCGGCGTCGCTGCAGCGTGGCCCTTACACTGCGCCGATGAGCCAGGTTCCGCGTTTCGCCGTCTTCGGCCACCCGGTTGCGCACTCGCGCTCGCCGCGGCTGCACGCGCTGTTTGCCGCACAAACCGGCATCGTGCTCGAGTACACGGCAATGGATGCAACATCCGCGAGGTTTGCCGACGGCGTGCGTGCGTTTTTTGCCCACGGCGGGCGTGGCGCCAACGTCACGCTGCCGTACAAAGCCGCGGCGTTTGCGCTGGCCGACGTGCGTACGCCAGCCGCGCAGGGGCTTGGCGTGGCCAACGTGCTGACCGCGTTACCGGATGGGCGGATCGAGGCCGACAGCAATGATGGCGCAGGGATGCTGGCGGACCTGCGCGGGCGCCGTGGGATGGATCCTTGCGGACGCCGTACGCTGCTGCTGGGCGCGGGTGGTGCCGCCCGCGCCGCTGCATTCGCGTTGCTCGGTGCGGGCGTTGCGAGCCTCGTGATCGCCAATCGTACGCCCGGGCGCGCGCAGGCGCTGGCGGGCGCCCTGGCCGCAACGGCGCGGGTGCGCGCCGTTGCGTGGGCCGTGCTTGCGGGCGAATCAGCGTTCGATTTGATCATCAACGCGACCTCGGCGGGCGTGCAGCACGCGGCACTGCGGCTGCCCGCCGCGTTGGCAGGCCGGCGCACGTCCGCCTATGACCTCAGCTACGGGCCGGCCGCGCGTGGTTTCATTGCGTGGGCGGAGCAGGCCGGGTGCGCCGCCGCGTCCGATGGCCTCGGGATGCTGGTTGAAACCGCGGCGGCATCGTTCGCACGCTGGCACGGCGTGTGGCCGGACACGGATGCCGCGTTGCGCACACTCCAGGAGTAGGCGTGGTGTGCGCTCGCGCGCAGGGTGTGCCTCTACGACAGGGCCGCGAGATATTCGTCCTTCAGCGTGACGTAGTGACGCGCCGAGTACTGCAGGGCTTCGATTTCGCGGTCGGAAAGCTTGCGCACGCGGCGGGCCGGGTTGCCGACCCAGAGCTCGCCCGCCCCGACCGTCTTGCCGGGCGCCACCAGCGCACCCGCGCCAACCAATGCGTGGTGTTGCACCACCGCGCCATCCAGCAGCGTCGCGTGCATCCCGATCAGGCAGCAGTCGTCGACCGTGCAGGCGTGGATCACGGCGCCGTGGCCAATGGTCACATCCGCGCCGATGCCGCAAGGCAGGCCGCCGGGTGTGTACGGGCCGGCGTGGGTCACGTGCACGATCGCGCCATCCTGCACGTTGCTGCGCGCGCCAACGTGGATGCGGTTGACGTCGCCGCGCAGCACCGCGCCCGGCCAGACCGACACGTCATCACCCAGTTCCACGGCCCCGATGACCGTTGCCGCCGGGTCGATGTAGACACGCGTCCCAAGTTTCGGCGTGGTGCCGCGGTACGTCCGCACGCTGGTCATTGCGCTTCATGCCTGCCTGGATCACGATCGTGTCATCGTAACGCCTGCCTACCCCCATGAACACGTCGCCCGCCGCCATGCAGGATTTGTTGGATCACCAACGCGCGGCGTGGCGCGCACAGATCCCGGACGCCGCGCAGCGCGACGCCGACCTTGCGCGCTTGCGCGCGGCATTCAAGGCGCGGCTGGAAGATTTTGTCGCGGCCGTGGCGGCGGACTTCGGCCGCCGCCCACGCGCGGAGACCCTCATGGCCGACGGCCTGCCGGTGCTGCACGAGATCGACCACGCACGGCGCCATCTCAAGCGCTGGATGCGGCCGCGCCGGGTCGCGGCCAATGCGACGTCTTTCCCGGCGCGCTGCGAGATCCTGACCCGGCCGCTGGGCGTGGTTGGCATCGTCAGCCCCTGGAACTACCCGGTCAACCTGGCCCTGGTCCCGCTCGTCGATGCCCTGGCGGCCGGCAATCATGTGCTGCTGAAGCCCTCCGAACACACCCCCCGCACCTCGGCGCTGCTGGCGGCGCTGGTGGCCGAGGTATTCCCGCCGGCGCGGGTTGCCGTCATCGAAGGCGATGCCGCGGTGGCAGCGGCGTTTACCGCACTGGCCTTCGATCATCTGCTGTTCACCGGTTCCACCGCGGTGGGCCGCAAGGTGCTGGCCGCGGCGGCGCCCAACCTGACGCCGGTGACGCTGGAGCTTGGCGGCAAGTCGCCCGCACTGCTGGCGCCTGGCAGCGTGACCGCGCGCAACGTTGACCGCCTCGCCGCGGGCAAGTTCTTGAACGCGGGCCAGACCTGCATCGCGCCCGACTATGTACTGGTGCACGCCGACGAGCGCGACGCACTGGTCGGCTTGCTGCGCGCCTATGTGGCGCAGCACTACCCGGATGCGCGCGCCGGCGTCGATTACGCCAGCATCGTCAACGACGCGCAGCACGCACGGCTGGAACGGTGGCTGGCCGAGGCGCGGGCGGCGGGCGCGCAGGTGGTGCCGCTGGCCCGATCCGGACCCGGCGCGCGCGATTTGCCGCCCACCCTGGTGCTCGACGCGCCGGAGTCGACCGCGCTCATGCGCGAAGAGATTTTCGGGCCGGTGTTGCCGCTGGTGGCCTATCGTGAGGTCGGCGACGCCATCGCCTACATCAATGCGCGCCCGCGGCCGTTGTCGCTGTATGTGTTCGACGCCGATCGCGCACGGGTGGACGCCGTGCTCGCCCGCTGCAGCGCCGGCAGCGTGGCCATCAACGATTGCGTGCTGCAATTCGTGCAGTCGCATCTGCCCTTTGGCGGTATCGGCCCGTCCGGCATGGGCGCCTACCACGGGTACGCGGGGTTTCTTGCCTTTTCCAAACAGGTGCCGGTGTTCCGCCAGGCGCGCTGGTCGGCTGCCGGCTGGTTGCGTCCGCCCTACGGCGCACGTGCCGGCCGGCTACTGCGCTTCCTGCTGCGCTGACGCGGCCCGGCTGCGCAGCGCAGCGCGCGTGCAGCGGTAGCCGATCTCGATGGCGTGGTCGAACTGCTGCCAATCGAACAGGCCGATCTGCTGCATGTCCGGGTGCAGCACCAGGTCCGCCAGCTCGCGCCGGCGGGCGCTGCCGGTTTCGGAATTGACCATTCCGGCGCGCACCAGGATCGAGAACACGCTGGGCCGAAGGTCGTGCCGGTGGCGTTGCGCCCACAGGGTGGGCAGGGGCGGCGAAGCCGATTCATCCACCCCGGCCGTCAGGGTGTCGTCGGCACCGATGTCGACCGCGATCACGCGCTCGTGGGTTTCTTCGGCCAGCACGTCGGTCGGCAGGTTGTTGATCACGGCCCCGTCGACGTAAACGTGGCGGCGGTGGAACAGCGGCGGCAGCATGCCGGGCACCGCGCTGGACGCGCGCAGCCAGCGCCAGAGCAGGCCCTCGCGGTGGACGGCCGTGGTGCCCAGGGTGAGGTCGGCCGACACGCAGGCAAACCGGATCGGCAGGTCCTCGATGTCGATTTCGCCGAAGGCCTCGCGCAGCAGCAGCGTGGTGCGCGCGCCGCGCGTCAATGCCACCACCGGCACGGTCCAGTCCGACAGCGGTTTGCCATCCACCAGCGCGCGGCGGCAGGCGGCGCGCAATTTGCCGTCGTCCCACTCGTAGGCGATGCCGGCGCCGATGATCGCGCCGATGCTGGTGCCGACCACGGTGTCGATGACGATGCCCGCTTCCCGCAATGCCTGCATCACGCCGATCTGCGCAAAGCCGCGGGCACCGCCGCCGGACAGCACCAGGCCGGTGCTGTGGCCCGCGAGCAGGCGCGCGATCCGCGCGACGTCCGCGCCGTGGCGCCAGTGGTGGTGTTGCCAGGCGCCGTGATCGAGCGCGGTGCGCCACGCGTGCGCGGCGCCGTAGATGAACTTGCCCGGCGGGTGGCACAGGATCAGGTGGCGCGGACGGTGGTGCATGGCCTCCGCCGCGGTGCCGCGCAGGGTGCCGCCGGCGTAGGCGGTTTCCGCGATGGGATACGGCCACGGCGTGGCGGGTTGCGCGGCGTCCACCAGCAACAGCAGGGCGTCCGCCTGGCGCCGGCACAGCTGCCGCCAGGTCGCATCGCCATCGTCCACATACAGCACAAAGCGCGACGCGGCTTCGCACGCCGTGAACCAGTCGGTATCGTGGCCGCGTCCCGATTCGGCGTCGATGACGGTACACGCGCCGAAGGCCGACAGCTCCTGCTGCAGCGCCGTGGCGAAGGCGTGCGCGGTGCTGCCAGCGTCAAAACGCAGGATTGCGAAGGTGCGGGGGGGACGAATCGCGTCGTCGCGGCCGCCTTGCAGCAGGCGCTGCACCGCCACGCGCGCCGCGCCCAGCATCGCCAGCGGGTGGCGTGCGATCAGCTTCTCAAAACCCGCCCGCGACAGGCACAGCAGTTCCGAATCGCGCAATGCGCGCACGCTCTGCGCGCGCACGGTACCGGTGATGAGTCCGAGTTCACCAAGCGTGGCACCAGCCGGGATCACGCCCAGCATGCGCGGCGGTCCGCCGGCTTCCGGCTGGCCAAACACGCCAAGGCTGCCCGACTTCAGGACGTAGAGGTTGTCGGAGGGTTCTGCGTGCAGGTACAGCGGTGCGCCACCCGGCAACCACAGCCACGCCATTTCCTCTATCAGGGCGTCCAGTTCGCGCGCGCGCAGGCGGCCGAAGACGGCTGTACGGCCGAGCAGCGCACGCAATCCCGATGCGGCCAGCGGGTCCATGTCGAGCGATCCTAGCTTGATTTTGGCCTGCGGCAACGCCACGCTGTCAAATCCCCTGGAGCGCGTGATGCCGACCGTCAACCCCCTGCTCAGCGATGCCGCCCTGCCGGCCTTCTCGGCCATCCACGCGGCTGACGTCGTGCCCGCAATCGACGTGATCCTGGCCGACTATCAGGCCGCAATCGACGCCTTGACCGCGGCGGGCGCGGCACGCGATTTTGCACACGTAATGCTCAGTCAGGAGCGGCTCGACCAGCGCTTGAGCCGCGCCTGGGCGCCGGTCGCGCACCTGCACGCGGTGGCCGACAGCCCCGAGCTGCGCGCGGCGTTTGACGCGGCCGAGGAAAAGATCACGGATTTTGGCAGCGCGCTCGGCCAGAACCGCGAGTTGTACGCCGCGGTGCGGGCGGTGGCTCAGGCGCCCGGGTTCGCGGGGCGGGCGCGCCCGGAACGCGCGCTGGTCGAGCACGCGCTGCGCGATTTCGAGCTGTCCGGGGTCGCGCTGGAGGAGCCCGCGCGCACGCGCTTTCGCGAAATTGCCAACGAGCTGGCCAGGCTCACCAGCGCGTTTTCAAACGCCGTGCTGGACGCGACCGATGCGTGGCACCAGCACATCGAGGACGCGCGCGACCTTGCCGGCATTCCGCCCTCGGGGCGCGCGGTGTTGCGCGAGTATGCGGTGGCGCACCATCTCGATGGCTGGCTGGTCACGCTGCAACAGCCCGCGGTGCAGGCGGTACTCACCTACGCCGATGCGCGGCCCTTGCGCGAGCGGGTGTATTGGGCCTACCAGACCCGCGCGTCCGACCAGGGCCCGAATGCCGGCAAGTTCGACAACACCGGACGCATGGACAAGATCCTCGCGTTGCGCCACGAAGCGGCGCAGTTGCTGGGCTTCGCCAACGCGGCGGAGGAATCGCTGGCGACCAAGATGGCCACGTCCGCGGCCGAGGTGCTGGCTTTCCTGCGCGATCTCAGCGCGCGCGCCAAGCCCGTGGCCCAGCGCGAGCTCGATGAGTTGCGCGCGTTTGCGCGTAGTGACCTGGGGCTGGAAACGCTCGAGGCGTGGGACATTGCCTACGCATCGGAGAAGTTGCGGCGGCAGCGCTATGACCTCGACGAGGAACAGCTGAAAGCCTACTTCCCGCTGCCCGCGGTGTTGCGGGGCCTGTTCACGCTGGCCGGCAAGCTCTACGGCATCACGGTTGCCCCCGCGCGCGAACCCGTGGACGTGTGGCATCCGGACGTGCAGTACTGCGAGTTGCGGGATGCCAATGATCAGCCGTTTGCGGGGGTGTACCTGGATCTGTATGCGCGTCCCGGCAAGCGTGGCGGTGCGTGGATGGATGTATGCCGCGCGCGCTTTCGCGACGGCGATACGCTGCAGTTGCCGGTTGCGTTCCTGACCTGCAACTTTGCGCCGCCCGCGGATGGGCATCCGTCGCTCCTCACCCACGACGACGTGCAGACGATCTTTCACGAGTTCGGCCACGGCCTGCACCACATGCTGACCCGGATCGACCTGCCGTCCATCGGCGGCATCGACGGCGTCGAGTGGGACGCGGTGGAACTGCCAAGCCAGTTCATGGAAAACTTTTGCTGGAACCGGCAGGCGCTGGATTTGTTTGCCAGGCACTGGTCGACGGGCGCAAAACTGCCCGACCCGTTGTTTGCAAAGCTGCTCGCCGCGCGCCATTTCCACGCCGGGATGTTCCTGTGCCGGCAGCTTGAATTCGGCTTGTTCGATTTCCTGCTGCACGCCAATTACGACCCGGCGCGCGGTGCGCGGGTGCTGGAAACCCTGGAAGCCGCGCGGCGCGAGGCCGCCGTGCTGCACCCGCCCGCGTGGCAACGGTTTGCGCATGCCTTCACGCACATCTTCGCCGGCGGCTACGGGGCGGGTTACTACAGCTACCTGTGGGCCGAGGTGCTGTCCGCCGACGTGTTCAGCGCGTTCGAGGAACATGCCCATGACCGCGGGGGTGTCATCGACGCCGCGACCGGGGCGCGTTTTCGCGATGAGTTCCTCGCCGTCGGCGCGAGCCGGCCGGCGCTCGAGAGTTTCATCGCGTTTCGCGGCCGCGCTCCGCGGCCGGATGCATTGCTGCGCGCCTACGGCCTGGCGTAGTGCGCGCGCGGGGCACGGGCCGGCATCCGCGCTGCCATAATCCGCCGCGGGTGCACTGAAGGCGGATCCGTGCAAACGCATTCCTGGCTGGCGTCGGTACTGGTGTTTCTGGTCGCGGTGGTGATCGCGGTGCCGCTGTCGCGCCGGCTGAAACTCGGCTCCGTGTTTGGCTACCTTGCTGCCGGGGCCGTGATCGGTCCCTATGGCCTCGAGTGGATCCGCAACACCGACGCGATCGCCGGTGTATCCGAACTCGGCGTGGCGCTGTTGCTGTTCGTGATCGGCCTTGAGCTGTCGCCGCAGCGCCTGTGGGTGATGCGGCGCGCGGTGTTTGGCGCGGGTGCGGTGCAGGTGCTTGGCTCGGCGCTGATCCTGGCGCTGATCGCGGTGTTCGGTTTTCACCTCGCGCCCGTGACCGCAAGCGTGGTGGGGCTGGGGCTGGCGTTTTCCTCTACCGCGTTTGGCCTGCAGATCCTCGCCGAGCGGCGAGAGCTGCAGGGCAGCTACGGCCGGCAGGCGTTTGCGATCCTGCTGTTCCAGGACCTGGTGGCGATCCCGTTGATTGCCGCCATCCCGCTGTTGTCCCGGCACCACGGCTTGCAGGTGGCGAGCATGCCGTCGTGGTTGGATGCGTTGCGGGTGGCGGGCGTGATCGCGGTGGTGGTCGTCGGCGGCCGTTACGCGTTGAAGCCGGTATTTCGCGCGGTGGCGAAGACGCAATTGATCGAAGTCTCGACCGCGGTCGCGTTGCTGGTGGTGGTTGGCACGGCGTGGCTGATGCAGCTTGCCGGCGTATCGATGGCGCTGGGTACCTTCCTCGCCGGCGTGCTGCTGGCCGACTCCGAATACCGGCACGAGCTTGAGTCCAACATCGCGCCGTTCGAGGGCCTGCTGCTCGGGCTGTTTTTCATCACCGTCGGGATGGGCGTCAACCTGCACCTGCTGGAACGCCATCCGTGGGGCGTGCTCGGGCTGGTCGTGCTGCTGCTGGCATGCAAGATCCCGGCGCTGGCGCTGGTGGGGCGCTTGAATTCACGGATGGATCGCGGCGATGGCTTGCGCCTGATCGCATTGCTCGCCGGCGGCGGCGAGTTTGCCTTCGTCGTCTTCAAGCTCGCGGCCGAGCACCGCCTGCTAACGCGCACGCAGCACCAGTTGCTGGTGCTGGTGGTGACCTTGGCGATGGCGGCGGTGCCGCTGCTGGTGCTGGCGGCGGCGAAGGTACCCCGGCCGAAGGCGGCCAAACGCGAATACGACACCATCGATGCCGGCACACCGCGCGTCGTGATCGCGGGGTTTGGCCGGGTCGGACAGATCGTCGGGCGCCTGCTGCACGCGCGCGGGATTCCGTTTGTGGCGCTGGAACAATCCATCGAGCAGGTGGACCTGTCGCGCCGGCTGGCCGGTACCAACATCTTTTTCGGCGACCCGGCGCGCGCGGAGATCCTGCGCGCGGCGCAGGCGGGCAAGGCAGAGGTGTTTGTGCTGGCGACCGACGATCCGGCCACCAGCGTGCGCACCGCACGGATCGTGCGGCGCTTGTTTCCAAACCTGCGGATCATTGCGCGTGCGCGCAACCGCCAGCATGCGTTCCGCCTGATGGACCTGACCGCGGATCCCGATGACGTGGTGCGCGAAACCTTCTACTCCAGCCTGAAGATGGGGGCGCTGACGCTGCAGGCATTGGGCATGGGTGCGGATGCCGCGCGCACGAGCGTGGAGCTGTTTCGCCACCACGATGAACAACTGTTGCGCGATCAGCACCTGGTCTACGACGACGATGTGGCGTTGCGCCAGACCACGCGCGAGGCGTACGAGGAACTGCAGGGCTTGTTCGAGGCCGACAACGCGCAGCGCGCCAAGGCTAATCCGGGTGCGTCATCAGCGGCGTCACCACCGGCGCGCTGAGCGGCGCGCCGCGGCGGGGGGTGAGTTCGAGCGCGAGGTCGACGAAGCCGAGCACCCGCGCGACGTCGGCGGGCGTGCGCTGCAGGCAGTCACGCGCCTCGCGGTTGGCGCCGCGCTGCAGCAGCGCGCGCGCGGATTCAAAGCTGGCGTGCATGGCGCAGGCGTGCAGTGCCGTCGCACCGTGTTCGTCGGCGTGGTCCAGGTCGGCGCCGGCGTTCAGCAGTACCGGCAGCAGCGCGCCAAGGTGCGTGCCATCGCAGTCGGTGCCGGGCTTGGTATGGACGCCGAGCAGTACCAGCAGGGGTGTCGCGCCGGTCTGGTCGGCCAGGTTCAAGGTTGGATTGTCGTGCAACAGCGCGTCGAGCAGGCGGCGGCAGCGCAGGCTGTCGCGGCTGTCGAAACAGAACCGCGCGGCCGCGTGCAGTGCGGTATGGCCGCGTGCGTCCACCAGGTCCACCCGTGCGCCGAGCTCGCGCAGCAGACCCGCCATGTTGGGGTAGCCGAGTGCGGCAGCGATCATGAGGGCCGTGACGTCGTCCGCGTGGCGCTGGTCGATGGCGACGCCGGCGGCGATGAGCGCGCGGACGATGTCGGGCTGACGGGCGCTGACCGCCGCCGAGAGCGGCGACGCGCCCGTCGCCACGGTGAGCCTGGGATCGGCCCCGGCAACCAGCAGCCGCTGCACGCTGGCCAGCGCACCCGCACCGCTGGCGCGGAGCAGCGCGGTGGCGCCGCGCTCGTCGCGGCTGTCGACCGGCAGGCCAAGGTCGAGCAGGCGGGCCACGGCGTCGGGGTCGGCGGCGGCGGCTGGCAGGTCGCTGCCGCGTAGCGGCCGTCCAGGTAACGGCCAGCCGTTCCAGCGCAGCCAGTATTCCAGTTGGTCGGCGCCGCGCGCGGCCGCCTGCCCGAGCGGGGTTTCGCCGCTGGCGGCCGCGGCCTCGGGATCGGCGCCGGCGGCGATCAATGCGCGTACGAGCGGCAGCGCGGCGTCGCTGTCCTCCTCGAGCGTGACGTGGAGCGGCGTATTGCCCGCGTGGTCGCGGCAGTTCGGGTCGACGCCGCGGGCCAGGAGCGCGCGCAGCACCGGCAACAGGGACGGCCGGCAGGCGTGGTGCAGCGGCGCGCGGCCGCCCGTGTCCGCACCGAAGGCGTCTGCACCGCGTTCGACCAGCGCCAGCGCCAGCGCGGCCTCGCCCTCGCCGTGGCCCAGGCGGCCCAGCGCCGCGGCCAGGCGCCCCGCGCCGGCCGGAGTCGCGCCGGCGTCCAGCAGTTGGCCTACGGCGGCTAGTGCCTGCGGCAGGCGCGCGAGCAGGGCATCGAACAGGCGCGTGCCGTCGGCCAGTTTGGCTTCGGCATCGAGTCCGTGTTCCAGCAACCAGGCGCGCGGCGCGGCGTCCGCGTGCTCGGCGAGGCCAAGGTAGATCGAGGCCAGCTCGGCCGTGGGCCAGGTGCGCGCCGGCTCGCTGAAGCGTGCGACGACGGTCCAGTGGCCAAAACGCAGCGCATCGAGAAGGTGCTGCGGGGTATCGGCCTCGGCGTTGCCGGGCTTGCCATTGAGGTGGCTGGCCGGAACGGTGGCCGCAGGGTCCAAAAGGGCCACGAGGTCCCACCGGCCGGCGGCGCTCGCCTGGTCGACGGCGGTGCGGCCATCGCCGCCCTTGCGGGCGGGGTCCGCGCCAAGTTCCAGCAGGGCGCGTACGCAGTCGGCATTGGCGCGCGGCGACTGGCAGGCCAGCGTCAATGCGGTGCGGCCGTGCTGGTCGGCAGCGTGGACGCCGGGTTGCCTTGGGGCGAGGAGCGCGACGATGCCGGTGGCGCCGGCGCGCGCGGCTTCCATCAACGGCGTCGTACCATAACGATCGGCCAGGGCGGCATCGGCGTTGGCTTCCAGCAACGCCCGCGCGATTTCAACGTGACCTTCGCGCGCGGCGTGCAGGAGGGCGCTGGCACCCAGTGCGTCCACGGCGTTGACGTGGGCCTTGTGCTTGAGCAGCACGCGCACGCCGGTGGGATCGTCCTCGGCAATGCCCGCCGCCGCCGGCAGCGCGGCGTCGGCGTAGGCGCCGCGTTCGACCAGGAAGCGCAGTACCGCCCAGTTGGCGGCTGCGGCGGCGACCGCGAGCGGCGTCGCCTGGTTGCGGTTGCGGGCTTCCAGCGGCGCCTGGGCGTCGATCAGGATGGCGGCGACCGCGGGCTCGGCGCACAGGGCGGCGTGGTGCAGCGGGGTGTTGCCGTCGACGTCGGCGCGCGCCGGATCGGCGCCGTTGGCGATCAGGCTGGTGACCATTTCCGGGCGTCCCGCGTGGCACGCGCGCGTGGTCGCCAGCAATGGCGTGAGGCCGGCATGGGCGCGGTTGACGTCGGCGCCCTTGCCGATCAGTGCGCGCAGCAGGTGGCTGTCGGTCAATTCGGCCGCAAGCACCAGCGCCGAGCGCTGGTCGCGGGCACCCGGTGGCGGCGTGGCATCCGGGCTGGCGCCGGCGGCGAGCGACGCCAGTGCGGCTTCAATGTTGCCGCTGCGCGCGGCGTCGAGCAGGGCAGCGTCAAGGTCCGCCTGGGTGGGTGCGCCGGGTGGCGGCGGCAAATCGGACGGCGCGGATTCCACCGGCGCGCCCGTCGGGGCATCGGCGGCCGATTCGGGTTCCGCCGGGCCGGGCGGCAGGGGCGAGAAGGTCTGGCTGGGCGTGCTGAACAACACGCGCAAGGTGCGGTTGGCCACGATCAGCGAGCACACGGGCAATACCACGACCGCGTACAGGAACAAGGCACTGGTACGGATTTCGTCCGGGAAACTGGCGCCGACGCCGGCGAGCGACAACGCGCCAAACGCGATCGCCAGCTGGGCCACGGCCGCCGGCAGGAAGTGGGTAAGGAACAGGTCGCGCCCGCGCGTCAGGTGGCGCGCAAAGGTGGTGCTGCGCGCGAGCGCGGCGGTGATCCAGGAGTGCTGCTCAGCGGCGGGGAAGGCGTCGTCCCACTCGAACACCAGCCCAAACACCGGCCACACCCGCCACAGCACCACCAGCGCCATGACCAGGGCAAGGCACAGCCCCAGGGTGGCCATGAGCGTCGGTGCCCGTGTCAGCGCGAGCAGGGGCCACGCGACCAGCAGGAACACCACCGCGGTGTGGATCGCGAGCGCGATCAGGTGCGCCGCGCCGCGCCGCAACGCGGTGCGCGTGAAGCTGGCCTCGCAGCCAAAGCCGATCGCGTGGCATACCGCCGCCATCGACAACGAGGCGGCGATCAGCAACAGCAGCAGCGAGTAACGCTCCCAGGGCTGCGGGATCCAGATCGCGAGGAACACCGCGGCCAGCGATGGCAGAAAACCTGGCAGCGAGTGCGCGAGGGGTGGTCGGCGACGGGGCTTGGCGTGGGGCATGGCGGGATTCTGGCAACAGACGGCCCAGAGTATAGGAAAGGTGCATGTACGGGCCACAACACGGCACGTCGATGGGCGTGCGGCCGGTTGCTCGGTGTACTTGCGCGGACTGCGCCGGGGTGCGATAGTCGCCATAACAAAATTCATACAAACGTATGAACGACGGCGCCGCGGGCCTCAAAGTACCGGTACGCCAGGTCAAACGTGTTAATCCACTCGACTGGAGATCCACCGATGAGCAAGCAACCGATTTCTGTGGCCAAACTGTCCGGCTTGGTACTGGCCGCGTTGAGTGTGGCCGTGGCCGGCGCGTTGGTGAGCCCGGTCGCATCCGCTTCGGGCTTCCAGATCAGTGAGGATACGGTGCAGGCCATGGGCCGTGCCTACGCCGGACGCGAGGCGGCGGGCAATGACGCCTCGGTCGCGATCAACAATCCGGCGGCCATGGTCGATTTCGATACCTACGCGGTGCAGGTCGACGCGACGGCGATCAACGTCAGCACCCAGTTCCACGGCAGTGGCACCGACGCGATCGGCCAGCCGTTGTCGGGTGGCGACGGTGGCAACGGCGGCGACGTCAACGGCGTGCCGGCGATCAGTTTTATCGCGCCGATCGCGCAGAACTGGCGCCTCGGCTTTGGCATCAACGCCCCGTACGGCCTGAAGACCCAATACGACGCCGACTGGATGGGCCGCTACACGGCGGTCAAGTCCAGCGTCAAGTCGATGGACTTCACCGGTTCGGTGGCCTGGGCGGTCAGTCCGACGTTCTCCCTCGGGTTTTCGGTCATCGCGCAGAAGACCACCATCGACCTGTCCAATGCGGTGAATTTCGGCACCATCATGGCGACGCCAGTCGCTGCGGGTGGCTTCGGCCTGGCGCCGACCTTCCTGCCGCAATCGGCCGATGGCATGGCGCGCGTACGCGGCAACAACTGGAAGTGGGGCTGGCAGATCGGCGCCGAATGGAAGCCGACCGCACAGGACACCCTGGCGTTCGACTATCACGCCAAGATCAACCACCACATCAACGGTCATGCGTATTTCACCGTGCCCGCCAGTGTGCAATTTGTGCTTTCGCAACCGACCGCGCCACCGGTGTTCCAGAATGGCGCCGCCAGCGGCGCCTTCGCAACGCCCGCCAGTGCGTCCGTCAGCTACTGGCACAAGACGCTCGGCCCGGTTTCGTGGGGCGCTGAAGTCAGCTGGACCGGCTGGAGTTCGTTCAGCCGTCTGGCCATCGACTTCGCCAACCCCTACCAGCCCGACATCGACCAGTACTACGGCTGGAAGGACACCTGGTTCGGTTCGCTCGGCATGGACTACAAGCTGAGCGACACCTGGACGTTGCGTGGCGGCATCGCGTATGACCAGACGCCGACTCGCAGCTTCTCGCGCGATCCACGCATCCCGGATGCCTCGCGCAAGTGGATTTCCTTCGGCGTGGGCTACACGCCCAGTGCGAACGTGGCGTTCAACCTTGGCTACACGCATTTGTTCGTCGGCAACGGCAACGTCAATGACACCAGTGCGACGGGTGACAACTTGGTGGGCAGCTTCGACAACTCGGGTGACCTGCTCGGCCTTTCGATGCAGTACAAGTTCTGACGGTTTCCGTTTCAAGGCAGTCACGAAGCCCCGCCGCAAGGCGGGGCTTTTTTGTTGGCCCGGACGCGCAGGGAAGGCGAGGTGGCCACTGTCCGCGGACTGTCCGCCGAGTGTCCGCGGACACTTTGCTGGGCGTTCACCGGCGTGCATGTTGTTGATCGCGTGGACGTTCCTGCGCTGCACGTGCATGGCACGGCGTTTGCAGTCATCACCCTGATGCGTGGAGTTGCTGGACGCGATACGCGCAGGCGATCGGTGCGCGCGGAGGAGACGTGGGATGTTCGGCTACTACCTTGACCTTGCATGGCGCAGCCTGAAGCGCAGTCCGGGTATTACCGCGCTGATGGTGCTCAGCATCGGCATTGGCGTGGCGCTGGCGATGAGCACGTGGACGCTGGTGCACTTGATGTCGCGCGATCCGATCCCGCAGAAGTCGGCGTTGTTGTTCGTGCCCACCGTCGACATGTGGGGGCCGGCCGCGCACGCCCGAGCCGCCCGTGGCGATGACCCCCCGGTATTGCTGGATTACGGCACCGCAGAAGCCCTCCTGCGTGATCACCGCGCCACCTACCAGTCCGCAAATTACTGGATCGCGCCCACGGTAGTGCCAAGCAAGGTGGGGCTGCACCCGTTCAACGTCTCCGGGTTTGCCGTCTCCGGCCAGCTCTTTCCGATGCTCGATGTGCCTTTCCAGTACGGATCCGGCTGGAGCGCTGCCGACGATGCGGATCGCGCCCAGGTGGTGGTGATAGGGCAACAGCTCAACGACAAGATGTTCAGCGGTCGCGACAGCGTCGGCAAAACCATCGAGCTGGATGGCCGCAACTACCGGGTCGTCGGAGTGTTGAAGGATTGGAATCCGCAACCGATCTACTACGACGTTCCGGCGTTTGGCGGCTTCATGATCAAGCCGATCGAAGTATTCCTGCCGTTCAGCAGCGCCATCGCAGCCAAAGTCCCCAGCAACGGCACGGCCTACGCGGGTTGTTTCAAGAGTCCCGAACAGCCGGGCTTCGAAGGTTATTTGCATTCGAGCTGCGCGTTCATCAGCTACATCGCGCAGCTGGACAACCCGGCCGCGGTGCAGCGCTATCGCGACTACCTGATCGGTTTCGCGCGGCAACGATTTACCTGGCCGCCCAACGTGCGCCTGTACGGCCTGATGACATGGCTGAAATACCTGCAGACGGTTCCGGCCGGCGTCCAGATCCTGCGGTATGTCGGTATCGGCCTGCTGGTCGTCTGCCTCGTGGACACGATCGGATTGATGCTCGCGAAGTTCCTGCGCCGCAGCGGCGAAATCGGTGTGCGCCGCGCGCTTGGCGCTACGCGCCGTTCGATCTACGCGCAGTTTCTCACCGAAGGTGCGGTGGTTGGCGTTGCGGGCGGGGTGCTCGGCATTGTCTTCACGTGGCTGGCCATGGCGTGGTTGCGTTCGGTATACCCGCGTACCTGGTCGGCGCTGGCCCAGGTGGACTCACGGCTATTGGCGGCAACGTTGCTCGTCGCGATTGTCGCGACGCTGCTGGCCGCGTTGTACCCCACCTGGCGCGCCGCGCAGGTCCAGCCTGCGCTCCAGATCAAGACGAACTGAGGACACGGACATGACCCCGCCGCCCATCCTCGCCGCACTCCGCAAGCACAAGGCCGGCGTGTTCCTGATCGGCCTGCAGATCGCGCTGACGCTGGCGATCGTGTGCAACATCGTCTTCATCGTCGGCCAAAAGGTCGAACGCATCCAGCGTCCGACCGGGCTCGTCGAAAGCGATCTGTTCATGATCTCGCAAAACTACATCGGCGCGCCGACCGGCCATGACCCGGCGTCGGTTGAAAAGCTGGACGCGATGCAGTTGACCGATCTTGGCGTGCTGCGCGCTTTGCCGGATGTGCAGTACGCGACGCCGATCAATACGCTGCCGCTGTTGCGCAACGTCGACATGACGGGCGTATCGCTGAAGCCGGGTCAAGCCCACGCGATGACCCAAGCCAACCTGTTCACCGGCGACCAGCAATTGTTGTCGACGTTGGGTCTGAAACTGATTGCGGGCCGTGACTTCAGCCGTGCCGACGTACGCCATCGCGTGGTCGGCCAGAAACCGGAACCGCCGGTCGTGATCGTCAGCCGTGCCTTGGCGGACAAGCTGTTCCCGCACACCGGCGCAGTGGGTCAGCCGGTCTACCTCAACCGCAATACTGCGCCCAGTACCATCGTGGGCGTAGTCGCGCGAATCCTGACGGCCAATGCAGACGGTGGCGATGCGTACGCGTACGACGCCGTGTTGCTGCCGGTACGCACCGACGATGCTTCGACCATGTATGCCGTGCGTGCCAAACCCGGCCGGATGCGGCAGGCAATGCGGGATGCACGTACTGCGCTGTTCAAGGTCGACCCGATGCGGGTCATACCGTCAGGCGGCCGTTACGAGCCGGAGGGCATCCGCACCTTCGCGCAGGTGCGCGTGTGGGGCTACGCGCTGGACGGCCTCATGGTGAAGATTCTGACCGTGATCTGCATGATCCTGCTGCTGGTCACTGGCGTCGGCATGGCGGGGCTTACCAGCTTTTGGGTCAACCAGCGACGCAAGCAGATCGGCATCCGCCGCGCGCTGGGCGCAACCCGCCGAAACATCTTGCATTATTTCCAGATCGAGAACCTGATCATCGCGGGTGGCGGCTGCGTCGTCGGCGTGGTGCTTGCGGTTGGCATCAATTTGATGCTGCTCAGGATGTTTCAGATGGATCGCATGCCGCTGTGGTACGTCATTGCCGGCATCGTCGTGATCCTGCTGCTGGGCCAGCTTGCGGTCTTCATGCCCGCGCGGCGCGCGGCCAGCGTGCCGCCGGTGGTGGCGACGCGGAGTGTGTGATGTTCACCATCTTCCGAAGGAAGGGGGTCGATGCGAAGCATCGGGGGGATGTGCTCCCGGATGCGAAGAGCCATCCCCCTCAATCCCCCTTCGCGAGCGAAGGGGGCGGGCAAACCCGGGGTCAGTCCTGCAGCATCAGCAACGAGGCATTGCCGCCGGCGGCGGTGGTGTTGATGCACAGCGAGCGTTCGACCGCGAAGCGCAGCAGGTAGTGCGGGCCGCCGGCCTTGGGGCCGGTGCCGGACAGGCCTTCACCACCGAATGGTTGCGAGCCGACGATTGCACCGATCTGGTTGCGGTTGACGTAGCAGTTGCCGACGCGCATGCGGCTGGCGATGTAGTCGACCGTTTCGTCGATACGGCTGTGGATGCCAAGGGTCAGACCGTAACCCGTGGCGTTGACCTGGTCGATCACCTTGTCGAGTTCGCCACCCTTGTAACGCACGACATGCAGGATCGGCCCGAACACCTCGTGGTCGAGCACCGCCAGCGTCGGGATCTCGTACGCGCGTGGTGCGAAGAAGGTGCCGTGGGCGCAGCCGTCGCCCAGCTTCACCTCGGTGATCTTGTGCGCCACCTGGTCCATTTTGGCGACATGCTTGTCGAGCAGGGCCTTGGCGTCTTCGTCGATCACCGGACCGACATCGGTCGACAGCAAACCCGGGTCGCCGACCTTGAGCTCGCCCATGGCGCCCTTGAGCATCTGGATGACCTTGTCGGCGATCGAGTCCTGCACGTACAGCACGCGGCTGGCCGAACAGCGTTGCCCCGCCGAATCAAACGCCGACGCCACCACGTCCTTGACCAGTTGTTCCGGCAGCGCCGAGGAATCGGCGATCATCGCGTTCTGGCCGCCGGTCTCGGCGATCAACGCCGCGATCGGCGCGTCGCGTTGGGCCAATGCGCGGTTGATCGCGCGCGCGGTGTCGGTGGAACCGGTGAACGCCACGCCGGCCACCCGGTTGTCGGCGGTCAGCAGCGCGCCGACGGCGGGGCCGTCGCCCGGCACCAGCTGCAGGACGTCCGGCGGAATGCCGGCGGCGTGCAGCAGCTGCACCATCGCGTACGCGATCAGGGTGGTCTGCTCGGCGGGTTTGGCGATGACCGCATTGCCGGCGACCAGCGCCGCGGCAATCTGGCCGGTGAAGATCGCGAGCGGAAAGTTCCATGGACTGATGCACACGAATACGCCGCGACCGTGCAGCGACAGTTCGTTGCTTTCGCCGGTCGGGCCGGGCAGGATCTCGGGTTGGTTGAACAGGTGCCGCGCCATGCTGGCGTAGTAGCGCAGGTAGTCCGCGGCTTCGCGCACCTCGCCGATCGAGGCCGGAATGCTCTTGCCGGCTTCCCGCACGCACATGGCGATGAATTCGCCGCGGCGGGCTTCGAGTTGTTCGGCGGCGTGTTCGAGGATCGCGGCGCGGCTGGCGGCGGGCAGGCGGTCCCACGCCGGTTGCGCGGCGCTGGCGTTGGCCAGGGCCTGGGTGACCGTGGCGGCATCGGCGGCCTGCCAGCTGCCCACCTGCTGGCGGCGGTCGGCCGGATTGGTCACCTTGACCGTGGCGCCGTGGCCATGCGCGTTGGGCACCAGCGGCGCGGCCTGCCACGGGCCGGGATGCTGCTGGATGGCCTCCGCGAGGGCTTTGAGTTCGTTGTCGCTGGACAGGTTCGCACCCATGGAATTTTTCCTCAGGTCTCCGTACAAGCCGACGGGTAGCGGGATGCGTGGATGCGGCTTGGAGGCAAGCCCGCGCACGATTTCACACGGATCGCCCACCAGTTGCTGCATCGGCAGGAATTCGTCGACTACGTGATTGATGAAGCTGGTGTTGGCGCCGTTTTCCAGCAGCCGGCGTACCAGGTATGGCAACAGATCCTTGTGGCTGCCGACCGGTGCGTACACCCGGCACGGCACGTTGAAGTGATCCTTGCCAATGACCTCGGCGTACAATTCGGCGCCCATTCCGTGCAGCCGCTGGAACTCGAACGGCCGCCCGTGGGCGATGTGGTGGATCGCGGCAATGGTGTGCGCGTTGTGCGTTGCAAATTGCGGATAGATCAATTTGTCACCGGCCGCAAACATCGCTTTGGCGCATGCGAGATAGGACACGTCCGTGTTGGGCTTGCGCGTATACACCGGATAACCCGCCAGGCCCTGTTCCTGCGCCAGCTTGATTTCGGCATCCCAGTATGCGCCCTTGACCAGACGCACGCACCAGCGCCGCCCAGCGGCGCGGGCGGTCTCGGCCAGCCAGTCGATGACGAATGGTGCGCGCTTTTGATACGCCTGCACCGCGAGCCCGAACCCATTCCAGCCTTCCAGCGATGGATCGGTGAACACCCGGTGCATGATGTCCAGCGACAACTCCAGACGCGCCGTTTCCTCGGCGTCGATGGTCAATGCAATGCCGCGCGCCATCGCACGCTGCGACAATTGCAGCACCCGCGGCACCAGTTCGTCCATGACCCGCTGGTGCTGCGCGACCTCGTAGCGCGGGTGCAGCGCCGACAACTTGACCGACACCGAGGGGGCCTCGAGCACGTCGCCGGCCTTGGGGTGCTTGCCCAGCACGTCGATCGCGTTGGCGTAGGACCGCAGATAGCCGTCGGCGGCGGCCTGGGTGAGTGCCGCTTCGCCCAGCATGTCGAACGAGTAGCGGTACGCGTTGTAGCCGTTGCGCTGGGTGCGGGCCAGGGCCGACTTGATGTCGCGGCCCATGATGAATTGCTGGCCCATGATGCGCATGGCCTGGCGCATCGCAAGCCGCACCAGCGGTTCGCCGGCGCGGTTGACCAGGCGCCGCAGCGCGGCCGGGTAGTCGCGCCGGGTGGCGTCGGGCAAGTCGATGATGTGCCCGGTGAGCATCAGCCCCCAGGTGGACGCGTTGACCAGCACCGACTTGCTGGTACCAAGGTGCTGTTTCCAGTTGGCCTCGGTCAGCTTGTCGCGGATCAGCTTGTCGGCGGTATCGCTGTCGGGAATGCGCAACAGGGCCTCGGCGATGCACATCAGGAGGATGCCTTCGCTCGAGGACAGGTCATATTGCTGCATGAAGGCCGCGATCGCGCTGCGTTGATCCTGCTTGGCGCGCACGCGCGTCACCAGGCCGGCGGCCTCGGCTTCGATGCGGGTGCGCTCGTCGGCGGGAAATTCGGCGCGCGCGAGCAGCTCGCCGATGGCCTCGGTTTCATCGCGCAGCCACGCGGCGGTAATGCGCGCACGCGCGGGATCGGGCGCCGCGGGCAACTCAGGAGCAAGAATTTCAGCCATCATGGATGACCAGGGACATGACCGTCCATTGTACGTCCTGCCTGCGGTCGCGCCAATGCTGCGCAGCAGAAACCGCTTGCATCCAGGGGCTATTCTTGCTGCGCTGGCTTGGTGGCCGTATGATTCCCGCATTGCGGTACTGCGAGTGCCCATGATCACACGTCTTCCGGTGGCGGCAGAAAGCGGGCAGGTGACGCTGTTGCTGGCGCCGAACCGGGCACTCAGCCGCGAGCAGATGCGGCGCCTGACGTGGGAACTGTGCGTCGCGGCGTTGTTGGTGGCGGGACTTGCGGCCTGGGGTGGCGATATTTTTGCGCCGATGTTTGCGCTCGTGGAGATTCCGGTGTTGGCGCTCGCCCTGTGGGCGGTGTGGCGCGGCGGCGACCGCAGGGAACGCATCACGCTGGATACGGACAATCTCCGCATCGAGCAGGTGCCGCCGGCGGGGCGTGCGGCGAGCACGTTTCCGGCGGCGTGGACCCGGGTGCAGGTGCTGGAACCGGGCGACGGGCACCGGCACGTCGTGCTGACCGCACATGGACACGCGCAGGAAGTGGGTGCATGTTTGGGCGATGATGAGCGGATGCAGTTGTCGCAGTGGCTGAAAACCTTGTTGTCCGGCCGCAGCGGCTGGCGCTGATACGAGTAGCAACCATTCGGGGTGTGATGACGATGAGCTCCAGCAATTGCAAACGGCGGATCGTGGGGGCGCTTGCCGCCCTCGGTGCCCTGCTGGTATCCGTGGCCGCCAGCGCCAACCCGGTACCGTGGCAGATGAACCTGCCCTACGGCGTGACCCGGGTGTCGCACCAGATCTGGGACCTGCACATGGCCGCGCTGTGGGTGTGCGTGGCGCTGGGCATCCTCGTGTTTGGCGCGATGTTCATCGCGATCATCCGCTTTCGCCGTTCCCGGGGCGCGGTGGCGGAAACCTGGAGCCACAACACCGTACTGGAAGTGTGCTGGACGGTGGTGCCGGTGCTGATCCTGATTGGCCTGGCGACGCCGGCGACCCTGCTGACCCGTGAGATGTACAACGCGACCGACTCGCAGATGACGGTCAAGGTCACGGGCTACCAGTGGCTGTGGCGCTACGACTACGTCAGCTACGACGGCAAGCCGGTCACCAAGGTGCCAACCATCTGGTCGCGCCTTGCCTGGGACAGCAACCGGGCGCGGCAGCTCGATTCGGGCGTCAGCCCGTACAGCATCGTCGACCAGAAGACCGGCTACCACGACTACCTGTTGGACGTGACCCACCCGCTGGTGATTCCCGCCGGCGTCAAGGTGCGGTTCCTGATCACCGCCGATGACGTGGTGCACGGCTGGTGGGTGCCCGATTTCGCGGCCAAGCGCGATGCGATCCCCGGCATCATGAACGACGCGTGGGCCAAGGTCGACAAGCCCGGCATCTATCGCGGCCAGTGCTATGTGCTGTGCGGCCAGGACCACAGCGCGATGCCGATCGTCGTGAAGGTGTTGCCCAGGGAGCAGTTCAACGCGTGGCTCGCGACGCAGGAAAATCCAGCCAGGCTCGACCAGGCTTCGCGCACCGCCGACGCGGCAGCGCCCAAACCGTTGCCGGCCAAGGGCTGAGCGGTCTCTGCAGGCTTTGCGATAGCACCAGGCATTCCAGAGGATTCACACCATGTCCACCCCCGCAGTTGAAGTTGGCCACTACCAGGAACACCACCAGAGCTTTTTCGAGCGCTGGTTCATGTCCACCAACCACAAGGACATTGGCACGTTGTACCTGTGCTTCTCGTTCCTGATGCTGTTTGTGGGCGGCAGCTTCGCGATGCTGATTCGTGCCGAGCTCTTCGAGCCCGGCATGCAGCTGATGCAGCCGTACTTTTTCAACGAACTGACCGCGATGCACGGACTGGTGATGATCTTCGGCGTGATCATGCCGGCGTTCGTGGGCCTGGCGAACTGGATGATCCCGATGCAGATCGGCGCGCCCGACATGGCGCTGCCGCGCCTGAACAACCTGTCGTTCTGGCTGCTGCCGTTTGCCTTCATCCTGTTGCTGTCGACGTTCTTCATGCCGGGTGGCGCGCCGGCGGCCGGCTGGACGATGTACCCGCCACTGGTATTGCAGGGCGGTGAATCCATCGCGTTCCTGATCTTCTCGATCCACCTGCTCGGCATCAGCTCGGTGCTGGGCTCGATCAACATCATCGCGACGATCCTCAACATGCGTGCGCCGGGCGTCGACCTCATGAAAATGTCGATGTTCTGCTGGTCGTGGCTGATCACCTCGTTCCTGGTGATCGCGGTGATGCCGGTGCTGTCCGGCGCCGTGACGATGGTGCTGTTCGACCGCTTCTTCGGCACCAACTTCTTCAACGCCGCGGCCGGCGGCGACCCGGTCATGTACCAGCATGTGTTCTGGTTCTTCGGCCACCCCGAGGTCTACATCATGATCCTGCCGGCGTTCGGGATCATCTCGGAAATCGTGCCGACCTTCGCGCGGAAACCCCTGTTTGGCTACCGGGCCATGGTGTACGCGATCGCCTGCATCGCGTTCCTGTCGTTCCTCGTGTGGTCGCACCACATGTTCACGGTCGGCCTGCCGCTTGGCGCCGAGGTGTTCTTCATGTACGCAACCATGCTGATCGCGGTGCCGACCGGCGTGAAGATCTTCAACTGGGTCACGACGATGTGGAAGGGCTCGCTCAGCTTCGAGACCCCGATGCTGTGGGCCATCGGTTTCATCGTGCTGTTTTCGATCGGCGGCTTCTCGGGCGTGATGATGGCGCTGGTGCCGGCCGACTTCCAGTACTACGGCACCTACTTCATCGTCGCGCACTTCCACTATGTGCTGGTTGGCGGCGCGTTGTTCTCGATCATCGGTGCCACGTACTACTGGCTGCCCAAGTGGTCCGGCCACATGTATTCGGGCTTTTGGTCCAAGCTGCATTTCTGGTCCAGCGTGATCTCGGTGAACGTGCTGTTCTTCCCGCAGCAGTTCCTCGGTTTTGCCGGCATGCCGCGCCGCATCCCCGACTACAACGTGGCGTTCGCCAACTGGAACATGGTGTCCTCGATCGGTGGCTTCTGGTTCGGCGCGACCCAGTTGATCTTCGTCGGCGTCGTGATCCACTGCGTGTTCTTCTCCAGGGCCAAGGCCAGCTCGCGCGTGTGGGAACACGCCTACGGGCTTGAGTGGACGCTGCCGTCGCCCGCGCCGCACCACAGCTTCACGGTGCCGCCGGTGGTCGATGACAGCCAGCTGGTGCAAACCGGCGCGACCGCGCATTGACGACGGTGGCAGCGACCATGTCCCAGCCGGACGACGGGCAACCCAAGCCGTCAGTGGATGAGGCCTTGCGCGCCGCCGAGCGGCGCAAGGCCAGTGCGCGGCGGACGGCGTGGATCATCGCGGGCATCGCCATCGCGTTCTTCGTGGCCAGCCTCGTCCATGGCCACCTCGTGGGGATCTCAAACTGGGTTCCCCCCCACTGATCCGGATTGACCACCCGTCGCCGCAGCCAGCCTGTCACCAATTGGAAAATCCCCATGAGTCCAGCCCAAGCCAACCTTTACTACGTCCCGCACAAGAGCCGCTGGCCATTCGTGGCCGTGATCGGCATGTTCCTGTTCATGGTCGGGGCGGCCAACTGGCTCAATGGACATGAACCGGCCGGTCAGATCATCCTGACCCTCGGCGCGCTGACGATCGTCGGCATGCTGTTCGGCTGGTTCGGTGGCGTCATCAAGGAGTCCCTGAGCGGCACCTTCAACAGCCAGGCCGACGGCTCGTTCCGCCTGGGCATGATGTGGTTCATCATGTCCGAGATTTTCTTCTTCGCGGCGTTCTTCGGCGGCCTGTTCTACATCCGCACCTTCGTCGTACCGTGGCTGGGCGGCGCCGGCGACAAGGGCATCATCACCAACGGCTTCATCTGGCAGGGCTTCACCGCTGCATGGCCGACCAATGGCCCGGGTGCGGTGGGGGGCTCGTTCACCGCGACTTCGCCCTGGGGCATCCCGCTCCTCAACACCCTGCTGCTGCTGTCATCGTCCATGACGGTGACGATCGCGCACCACGCCCTGCGCGCGGGCAACCGCAAGCGCCTGATCGGATTCCTTGGCGTCACCATCATCCTGGGCCTCCTGTTCCTCGGCTTCCAGGCGCATGAGTACTGGGATTCCTACGTCAACCTCAACATGACGCTGCACAGCGGCATCTACGGGGCGACGTTCTACATCCTCACCGGCTTCCACGGCCTGCACGTCACCATTGGCACCATCATGCTGATCGTGATGTGGTTCCGTTGCGTGCGCGGGCACTTCGATCGCGAGCACCACTTCGGGTTCGAGGCCGTCTCGTGGTACTGGCACTTCGTGGACGTGGTGTGGTTGTGCCTGTTCATGTTCGTCTACATCCTCTAGCGCCGTTGAACAGCCTCCTGTGCTCGACGGCTCGCGCGCCGGCGGTGCGCGCAATGCCCACGTACTGACGTGTACGCTCCGCTTGCTGCGCTCCGGCGACTCACGATCCGCCATCGCTCGCGACGGCCATCCAACAGCTTCTTGCGGACGGGCAGCGATCGTCTCCCGGGTGCGCCCGGAGCGTCAGGGCCGACGGAACGGTGGCGGAAGGAATGCAGAGCCGCGCTTCGCCCGCGCGGTCGGTACCTTCCGGACGTCCCGGTGCTGTTGCGTCTGGGGTGACGCCTGAACCCCGGCGTCAGCGCACGGTGATACCGTGCGGGTGCAGCACGCCGGTCAGGATGCCAATGACGATCAGGACGATCAGCAGGAACGAGAATGCGACGCGGCGCGTCAGCGCCCATACGGCGCGCCCGCCGTCGTTGCGATCCAGCATCATGAAGTAGAGTGCTTGACCCAGCTCGAACAGCACCACCAGGAATACAACGACGAGTACGGCCTTGTAGATGGCGGCAAATGACATGGTGCTGGCGCGGACTGAAACCACGAGTATAGCGTTGTGCCGCGGGGCAGCCGCGGCATGATGCGGATCCGCCGCCCCAGCGTGTTCGCGGTGCTGCTGACCCTGTTCGGGATCGGCGCGTTCTGTGGCCTTGGCGTATGGCAACTCGAGCGCGCGGCCTACAAGGTCAAGGTGCTGGCGCGGTTTCACAATGCCGCGACCGCACCGCTGACCAGCCTTGCTGCGGCCGCCGCCGGTCGCCCGGCCGACGCCTATCCCCACGTCAAGGTGACCGGCCGCCTGGAAGCCAACCGGGTGTACCTGCTGGACGACCAGATGCGCTCGGGACGGCTCGGGGTCATGGTGTTCGTGCCGCTGGTTCCGGCGGGCTCCGCGCGCACGCTGCTGGTGAACCTCGGGTTCCTTGCCAAAATGGGGTCCGATTCGACGTCGCTCCCCGACTTGCCCCCCATCCCGGGGCACGCGGTCACCCTCACCGGCATCTACGCCCCCCCGCCACTGCCGGGGCTGAAGCTTGGCGGCAACCCGCTGGTGCGCGAGCGCAGCTGGCCCAAACTGGTGACCTGGCTCGATCCGCAGGAGATCGCGGCGGACCTCCACGCCGATGTGTACCCGCATGTGCTGTTGACCGACCCCGATCCCCACAGCGCCTACATTCGTACCTGGACGGCCAACGTGATGCCGCCCGCCCGGCACCGCGCCTATGCGCTGCAGTGGTTCACCTTTGCCGCGGCCGCGATCGTGATGTTTTTCGTGCTGCACCGGGTGCGCCCGGGCGGTACCACCGAAGACGAACAGGAATAGACCATGGAATTGCGCAACCGCCGCCGCCTGCAACTGCTGCTGATCGTCGCGATTTTCGCCGGGTCCGTGATTCTGGCGGCTGGCATGATGCTGTCCGGCTGGGCGCCCTCGGCCCACAGCTATGGCCAGCCGATCGAACCCGAGCGCCCCCTTGCACGGATGCCGGTGAAGACCGCGGACGGCACGGCGTTTGCCTTCACCAATCGCACCGGCGCGTGGACGCTGCTGGCGTTGCCCGGTCCCGACTGCGCACAACGCTGCCTGCGGCAGCTCGACCTGGTGCACCGCGCGCAGATCGCACTCGGCAAGCAGGCCGACAAGGTGCGCCTGGTCTACCTCGGCCCGGTGCCGGCGGGCCCGGCGGCGGCGGGCTTTGGCAAGGTGTGGGTGGTGGCAGGTACCGCGGCCGCTCCGTTGCGCGGCTTGCGCGCCACCGCACCCGACAGCGTAAGCATGGTGCTGGTCACGCCGAGCGGACGCGCGCTGCTCGCCTATCCCGCGGGCTTTGATCCCGCACGGTTGCACCAGGACCTCCAGCGCGCGGTCAAGGTCAACCTCTGATGCTTGGCGCCACAAGATCGCTGCGCGCCCTCGCGTGGGTTGCCTGCGCCTTCACCTTCTTCCTCGTCTCGTTCGGCGCGTTCGTGCGCCTTTCCGACGCGGGGCTGTCCTGTCCCGACTGGCCGACCTGCTACGGCCATGTCGCCTGGCCCGTGCAGCCGGCAGCAGTGGCCAGGGCTGATCAGGCGTTCCCGAACCGGCCGGTCGAAACCCACCGTGCGTGGCGCGAGCAGGTGCACCGGTTCCTCGCGGGCACGCTCGGCGTGCTGATACTGGCCGAGGCGCTGGCCGCCGTATGGGGCCGCAAGCGCCGGCTCGGGCTCATGCTCCTCGGGGTGGTGCTGATCGGTATCGGGATACCGCTGTACATGCACAGGTGGTACCTTGCCTCCAGCATCATCGCCGCCTGCGGCGGGGCGTTGCTGCTCGCGCTTGCCCTCTTCTGGAAGGGTGGCGGCTGGCGGCGCATGGCGGTGCTGGTGCTCGCGGTGGTGTGTTTCCAGGCGCTGCTCGGAATGTGGACGGTGACGTGGCTGCTGCTGCCCGCCGTGGTGACCGCGCATCTCCTGGGCGGCATGCTGACCTTTGACCTGGTGACCTGGCTGGCCTGGCGCCTGTCGTGCTCCCCTCTCCCTACGGGAGAGCGTGCCGTGTCTGCTGCCCCTGCAGACACGGTGGGTGAGGGTTCGGGCGCGCGCGCGCTGCGTCCGGCGGCCGGACGCCCATCCCTGCCCCTTGCCCGGGGAGCGAAAGGCTTGTTTGCTGCGGCGGTCATTGGCCTGGTGCTGCTGTCGTGCCAGATCTTCCTTGGCGGCTGGACGTCGACCAACTACGCCGCACTCGCGTGCGGCATCGGCGGCTCGGCGTTCCCGACCTGCCTTGGACAGTGGTGGCCGGCGATGGACTTCCACCACGGTTTCATCCTGCTGCGCCACATCGGCGTGGATTACCAGGGCGGCATCCTGGATGCCGCGGCGCGCACGGCCATCCAGATGGTGCATCGTTTTGGCGCGCTGGTGGTCTTTGTGTACCTCCTGTGGCTGGCCCACCGGGCAGGCCGCGCGGGGATGCGCCGCCACGCACTGGCGTTGGCCGCACTGCTGGTGCTGCAGGTGCTGCTCGGGATCGGCAACGTGACGCTGGGGCTGCCGCTGTGGATTGCGGTCGCGCACACCGCCGGCGCGGCGCTGCTGTTGTTTGCCGTGGTGACCCTGCTCGAGCGCAGCCGGGCCGGCGCCGGCTGCGGCCCTAGGCGCCTTGCCCCGTGACAACGTTGATGCGCGATGCCCACCCTAGAATGGATACCATGAGCTCACTTGCCGGCCAGTATCTCGCCGCCACCAAGCCGCGCATCGTCGCGCTGCTGGTCTTCACCGCACTGATCGGGATGTTCCTGGCGGCTCCCGGCCTGCCGCCCTGGCGCGCGCTGGTGTTTGGCACCCTGGGCGTGTGGATGGCGTCCTCTTCCGCCGCGGCGTTGAACCAGTTGATCGACCAGCGGATCGACCGCGTGATGGCGCGCACCGCGCACCGGCCGCTGGTGACCGGCACCCTGACCGCGCGCCAGGTGCTGCTGTTCGCGCTGGTGCTAGGCGTCGCCTCGATGCTGGTCCTGGCCCTGCTGGTGAACTGGCTGACCGCGCTGCTGACCTTCATCGGCCTCATCGGCTACGCGGTGGTCTACACCGCATTCCTGAAACGCGCGACCGCGCAGAACATCGTGATCGGCGGGCTCGCCGGTGCAATTCCTCCGCTGCTGGGCTGGGCCGCGGTCACCGGGATGGGCAGTCCGCGCGACTGGGCGTACGCGTTGCTTCTGGTGTTGATCGTGTTTGCGTGGACGCCGCCGCACTTCTGGTCGCTCGCGATCTTCCGCCGCGAGGATTACCGGCGGGCCTGCATCCCGATGTTGCCCGTGGTGTACGGGGTCGAGTACACGCGCTGGCACGTGCTGTTCTACACGATCCTGCTGGTGCTGGTCAGCCTGTTGCCCTACCTCACCGGCATGAGCGGGATGCTCTATCTTGGCGGTGCGGCGGTGCTCGGCGTGGCCTACCTCTACTACGCGATCCGCCTGATGCGGCCGCCGGACGAGCGCTTCGCGATGAGTGCGTTTGGCTACTCGATCGTATACCTGATTGCGCTGTTCGGGTTTCTGCTGGCCGACCACTGGCTGGCGGCACCGGCGTTCCGCGTGGGCGGCTATGTGCTGCAGCGGATCGGGTAAGCTGGCATCAGCGTGCAGGCCGCCGCAGGGTGCCGCACGCCGCGCATGGGGCCGCGGCCCCGTAGCCGGGAGGTGCCGGACGCTTGGACGTGAGCTTGCTGGTGATTGCGATCGTGGCGTCGCTGGTCAGCATTGCGCTGGCGGTCTGGGCGCTGCGCCGGCAGCATCGCGCGCTCGATGAGCTGCGGGTCAGCCGCGAGCGTTACATGCTGGTCGCCGAAGGCGCCAACGACGGCATCTTCGATTTCGACGTGGCCAACCGCCGGATCTACTTCTCGCCGCGCGTATACCAGCTGCTGGGCTACAGCGAGTCCGAGCTCAATTGTCCCGAGGACCTGCAGCGCATCGTGCTGCCGGAAGACTACGCGGCCGGCCGCACGGCGCTCTACCAACACCTGCAACAACGGCGGCCGGGCGTGCTCAGCCGGGTCATGCGCATGCGCGCGCGCGATGGCCGGGTACTGACGATCCTGGCGCGCAGCGTCGCGCAGTACGCGCCCGACGGCACGCCGCTCAGGATGGCGGGTTCCTATACCGACATCACCGCGCGCCTGCGCGACGAACGCCAGTTGCAGATCGCCGCCAGCGTGTTTGAAGCCGGCAACGACGGCATCATCATCAGCGATGCGCAGCAGCGCATCGTCTCGGTCAACCGTGCGTTCGCCGACATCACGGGTTATCCGCGGGAGGAGCTGGTGGGCCGGCCGGTCAGGGACCTGCTGGTGCCCTCGCCGGCGACCGCCGCGCGCGACAAGGCGCTGCGCACGACCGGCCAGTGGAGCGGTGAGCTGGCCTGGCGGCGCCACAACGGCGAGGGCAAGGCGCTCGACACCTCCGTCCTCGCGGTGCGGGATGCGACGGATGAGATCGCGTTCCACATCCATGTGTGCATTGACACCGCCGAGCTGCGCTATGCGCAGGCACGCATCCGCCATCTGGCCTATTTCGATTCCCTGACGGGGCTGCCAAACCGCGCCTACCTGCGCGGCCAGTTCGGACAAATGCTGGCCACCGCGCAGCACACCGCGCAGCCGCTGACGGTGGCGTTTTTCGACCTGGACAACTTCAAGGAGGTCAACGACACCGCGGGCCACAGCGTGGGTGACGAGGTGATCTGCGCGGTCGCGCAGCGCCTGGGCGAGGGCATTCGCGAGGGCGACGTCCTGTGCCGGTTCGGCGGCGACGAGTTCCTGCTGCTGCTGCCGGCGACGGATGCGGGCAACGCCGAGGCCCTCATGCAGCGCCTGATGGAACGCATCTGCCAGCCGGTCGACATCGAGGGGCGCCGGCTGGATGTGGCTGCGAGCGCGGGATTCAGCGTGTTTCCGGACGACGCCACCGATGCGGAAAACCTTGTGCGCGAAGCCGACACCGCGCTGTTCCGCGCCAAGGAGGACGGCGGCAACACCGCACGCCGCTTCCTGCCGTGGATGGGCGAAGCCGTGACCTGGCGCCACGACATGCATGCCGCCCTGCGCGCGGCGCTCGCGCGGTCCGAGTTCATGCTGCGCTACCAGCCGATCGTCGACGCGCGCGCCAATCGCGTGCGCGGCTTCGAGGCCCTGCTGTACTGGGAGCGGCCCGGCATCGGCGTCGTCGGGCCCAACGCCTTCATCGGCCTGGCCGAGGAATCGCGCCTGATCGAATCAATCGGCGCGTGGGTCATCGAGGCGGCGTGCCGGCAGGTCGCGGCGTGGAAGCACGCGGGACTGCCGGGATTCTACGTGTCGGTCAACGTCTCGGGCATGCAGCTGCGGGTCGCGGACAACTTCCGGCAGACCCTGGCCGCGAGCCTGCGCGATCACGGCATCACCAACGCCGACCTGATGCTGGAGATTACCGAGCGCCACCTGGTGCAGGATGTGAAGGGCGGGCAGCCGATCCTCGAAAGCCTGATTGCCAGCGGACTGCGCGTGTCGATCGACGATTTTGGCACCGGCTACTCCAACCTCGAATCGCTGAAAAATTTTCCGGTCGACCAGATCAAGATCGACTGCGCGTTCGTGCGCAACCTCATGACCGAGTCCGGCGACCGCGCGATCGTCCGTTCCATCATCGGGCTGGGCCGCAGCCTCGGGCTGCAGGTGGTCGCGGAGGGGGTCGAGACCGCCGAGCAGATGCAGATGCTGCGCGAATTCGGCTGCGATCTGCTGCAGGGCTTCCTGTACGCGCATCCGCTCGATGCCGACGCCGTCCCCGGGTTCCTCACCGCACTGGCGGCCGGACACGCCGGGCAACACGCTGGCCAGCAGGAGCATGTTGTGTTCTGATAAACGGCTGTCACGGCGCGCGGCGCGCGTGGCGGTTTGCGCGTGGTGGATGGTGCCTTGAATCTATTGCTCGATTTTCTGCGTTGGTGGATCCCGTGGGAGCCATCGGCCAGCGTGGTCGTCGCGTTTGCGCTGGCCGTGTGGCTCTACACCCGCGGCGTACGCCGTTCGCCCATGACCGCGCCGTGGCACCGCCAGGTATTTTTCTGGCTGGGCATGCTGGTGCTCTACGTCGGCCTGCACACCCAGCTCGACTTTTACGCCGAGCACGAGTTCTTCATTCACCGCATCCAGCACCTCGGCCTGCACCACCTGGGGCCGTTCCTGATCGTACTGGCGTTTCCCGGCGTCACCATGCGCCGGGGGTTGCCGGTACGTTGGCGCACCCGGTATTTGCGGCCGGTGCTGGCGTGGGCGCCGGTCCGCGCGTTCTTCAACGTGCTGCTGCATCCGTTCGTTGCCGGGCTGCTGTTCGTCGGCCTGATCTACCTGTGGTTGTGGCCCGCGGTGCATTTCGACGCGATGCTGGACTGGCGGCTGTACCACATCATGAATTTCAGCATGGCCGTGGACGGCCTGCTGTTCTGGTGGCTGGTGCTGGACCACCGGCCGCATCCGCCGGCGCGGCTGGCGCCGCTCATGCGGATCTTCCTGGCCTTCATCACCATCATTCCGCAGCTCCTGATCGGGGCCTACATTGCCCTGACGATGAAGAACCTGTACCCGATCTATGGCCTGTGCGGGCGCGCGTTTGCCGGCATCGCGCCGCTGACCGACCAGCACCTCGGCGGGCTGGTCATCTGGATTCCAAGCGGAATGATGGGCGTACTCGGCGGGCTGGTCGCGTTCTCGCACTGGATCCGGCTGGACAGCAAGGGCCGGCTGCCGCGCAACCGCCGCCAGCGTGCGCTGCTGCGCGCGCGCGCGGCCACACCACAGGCTCAGTCCGCCGGGCCGGTCGAATTGGCGGGCAACACCGAAAAGTCGACCTGAAGGGTCCCGCCCGCGATGTTGAGGCGCATCGGCACCGAGTCGCCGGGTCGCAGCGGGCGCGTGGCACCCGCGAGCATCAGGTGGTAGCCGCCCGGTGCGAGCTTGACGCTGCCGTGCGCCGGCACGCTGATGTCGGGGACCTTCACCATCGAGCTGTCGTCTTCGGCCAGCCGCGAACGCATCAGCGTGACGCTGCGGTACGCCGTGCTGCTGGCGCCGCTGAGGGTGACCGGTACCGCGTTGCTGTTGCTGAGCGTGGCGTAGCCTGCCGCGGGCAGGCCCGCCGGCAGCCAGCGGATCCAGGCGTGGGTGACCGTCACCCCGGTGGGGGCCGCCGGACTGGCTGCGAGCGCCGCCGGTGCGATGGCCAGCAGGGCGGCGGCGAGCACGCTGTGGGGGGTCATGCCGATTGCCCCACGAGGAGCTTGAGGTCGTGCAGGATTTCGTCGTTGGTTGAACCCGGCGTCGCCAGCAGCAGCGCGCGGCCCTTGCGGTTGAACACGTAGATGGCCGAGCTGTGCGTCATTTCGTAGCCGCCGGATTGCTGGCTGGGTGCTTCGCGTTCGTAGAACGCGCGGTAACGTTTGGCCAGCTGCGCGAGTGCGTCCTGGCTGCCGGTGAGGCCGACGATGCGCGGATCAAACGCGGTGACGTACTGGCGCAGCACCGGCACCGTGTCGCGCGCGGGATCGACGGTCACGAACAGTACCTGCACGTTGTCGGCCGCGGGTCCCATCTTCTGCAGCACCGTGTGCAGATGCACCAGCGTCAATGGACACACGTCCGGGCAATGGGTGTAACCAAAGTACAGCAGCACCACCTTGCCGCGGTAGCTGGCCGCGGTGACGTGCTGGCCAAGATCGTTGGTCAACTGGAACTTGAGGTTGGGCAGGTGGCCCTCGACATCGTCCAGTTGCCACTTTGGCTGCGAGGCACACGCGGCCAACAGCAGCGCGCAGATGGCGAGCAGCAACCAGCGAAACGGGAAACCACGCAGCGACATGACGGCGTCCGGTAGACGGCAGTACGGCACTGGATGATAGCGCGTGCGGCCGCCGGTTCCGGTGCGGCCGATCGTCGCACCCGCTGGCGCCGCGGTTCGGCCCCGGTTACTGCACCCCGGCGTAGCGCCAGTAACCCGCGCTCGGCAGCAGGATGGTCGGCGCCGCCGGCTCCGGCGGTTGCTGGCCGCGCTCGAGCAGCGCCAGCGTCGGGGCATCCCAGATCGCCAGCCACACGCCGCGATAAGGCTGCACCAGCCGTGCGTAGCGCAGGTCATTGGCGACCAGCAAGTCGGGGTAGGTGAGCACCAGTCCGCGCGGGTGTCTGGCGGCAAAATCCTGCAGCGCCTGCTGGCCGTACAGGTTGCTGATGGGCCGGGTCATGCGGCCCATGAATTCAAACTGGCCATCGTAGTCACCGACGTTGCCGATCGCGCGGCCGCTGGCCTCCGCATGCGCGAGCAGCTGCGCCGCGGGCCGCATGTCGAACGCGGGCGTGAAGGCCAGCGCGAACAGAGCATACGCCGCCGCCGACCCCAGCAGGCTGGCGCTGGCGATGCGCCGCAGTTCGCCGCGGCCCGGCAACCACACGAACACCCCGAGCAGCAGGTAGATTACCCCGAAGGGGGCGCTGACCCGCGCGCAGTCGTGCAGCCAGTGGCCCGGCAGGTGGCCGCCCGCGGCCAGCGGGGGCAGTGCGAGCAGCAGGGCCGCGAGCGCAAATGAACCCAGCGCAAGCGGCCACGCACGCAGCCACGCGCTGCGCGCGGGCGCATGGGTGCCCGCGCGGAGGGTCACGATGGCCACCGCCACCACGATCGCCGCCGCGGGCAATTCGGGCACGAGGTAATAGCCCTGCTTGCTGCTGAACGCGCTGAAGATCACGAAGGCGGGCACCAGCCACGCCAGCAGCATCCGCAAGCCAGGTGCCAGCGGGCGGCGCAGTGCGAGGATGCCCGCCCACATGCGCGGCCACAGCACGAAAGGAAACAGCAATACGCCCAGCCACGGGACGTACCACCAGAATGGCCGCTGGTGGATGAACGCATCGACCACCCGGCCGCCGGTTTGCTGGTACACGAGGCTGTGCGCATAGGCGCCGCCACTGACCGCGATTGCCGGCACCACCCACGCGGCAAGGATCGCGCAGCCGCCAAGCACCGCCAGTGCGCCGTATCCGTACCAGCGCGCCGGCTGCGTGCGCGCCCGGCTGCACCACCACGGGCCGAGCAGCCACACCGGCACGGCGTGTACGAGCATCACCGGGCCCTTGGTCAGCAAGCCAAGGCCAAGGCATAGCGCGTAACCGATCCAGTACGGGGCGGTCCGCGGCCGGCGCGGCACCAGGCACAGCGCGGCCGCCAGCACCCACACGGCCACGAGGCCGTCGTACATGATCTGCAGGCCATAGAGAAACCCGAACGCCAATGCCAGCAACAGCCATGGCGTCGTGCGCGCCACCCACGCGCGTTCCGGGAACAGGCGGCGCGCCAGCACCTGGGCAAGGATCAGCTGCGCCGCGCCGATCAGCACCATCAAAACGCGCGGCCAGACGTCATTGACGCCAAACGCGGCCCAGCCGGCGTGGATCAACCAGAACAACAACGGCGCCTTCTGCGCATACGGCGCGCCGTTGATGTGGGGCACCAGGAACTGGTGGTGGACCCACATGTCCCACGCCACCGCGAGGGCGCGCGTCGAGTGCAATGGAATCGGCGGAGTCGTGAAGATCGCGACCAGCGCCACCGCGAGGTACAGCGGCAGCCACCACAGGAGGGCGCGCAGGTGCTCGGAACGGGCGTAGGCGGTGGTGGTCACAAAGGGTTTGCGCGCGCGGTGCGACGGAATTGTAATGGGCCGATCGCGATTCAAGCAGCAGGCGCTACTGCGCGTTGCGTGCCGGCAGGCCGTGCAAGGCGGCGCTGACCACGTCCGGCGGGATGTCAGCGGCGCGCGCGTATCGCGGCGGACCGCCCAGTGCGATGACGGCGCTGCCGGTCGGGCTGCGCGGCAGCCACAACGTACGCGGCTGTGCGCCGTAGAGCACCACCAGCGGACAGCCCATGGCGGCTGCCACATGTGCCGGGCCGGTATCGACCGACGCCATGCCGCGCGCGATCTCGCACAACGCCAGCAGGCGCCGCAGCGGCAGTTCGCGTGCGCCGACGACCAGGTTGGGGATCCGGGCCTGGGCGGCGATGGCCTCGAGCAGCGGCGCCTCGGGCGGCGTGCCGCACAGCACGATCCGTGCGCCGGGGTCATCGGCGTGCAGGGCATGCAGTACGGCGATCCAGTGCCCGGCCGGCCACGCCTTGTCATCGTCGCTGGCCGCGCGCGGGCCGTTCCAGCGCATGCTGCGTTTGTTGGCGGGCTGCAGCAGCCAGAGCGGCTCGCCGCGCCAGTCGTGCCGGCGCAGCCACCGTGCGCAATCGGCGCGATCGGCGCCGGTCAGATACAGCCGCGGCGCGCGTTCGATCGGCGGTTCCGGGGGCCGCCATGCGCTGGCGCAGGCGGGCGGCGGGTGGCCGCAGGTGCGCAGCAGCCGGTCGACCCAGTGCTCGTCACGCTTGGCCGTGGCGTCGGTGATGAACACGCAATGATCCGCGCGGACGCCTGCCAATGCCAGCATGCGCCGGATCTTGGCAAGCGCGCGCGGTTCGGTCTCGGCGATGTGCACCGCGGCGTTGCGGTGTGCGTGCAACGCGCGCAGCATCCACCAGCGCGGGGGACTCAAGGCCAGCGGCCGGTGTCGCGCGCTGACCTGCAGCACGCACGTGACATCGGGATCGGCCGCGTACAGGGGCGCGCTGAATGGCCCGGTGCCCAGCAGCACGCACGGTTCGCCGTAGCCGCGGTGCAGGTGGTGCAGCAGTGGCGCCAGCAGCAGCATGTCGCCGAGCCGGCCGAAGCGGACAACGAGTGGAGTGGCGCGGATTGGGGGCATCGGGTTTGGTGCGGCAAGGATTGCCAAGTCTCGCAGCTTTGCCTTTCCGGATCCTTTAACCTGGCACGCACCAGCCCATTGGCGGCGTGCGGAAAGTCGGGGGCATACCCGGCCGCCCACGTGCGCCGCGATGCCGGTCCACCGCCGGTGTGGATCGCCGGCTGGTTGAAACCACGGCGGCCTCGGGCTGGCGGGCGAAAAGGTGCGCAGTGGACGCCCCGTGGATCGATCCCTGAGCCTTCGGGTCAGCCGGCGCCGTTCCCGGCGGCCGGCGCTGCAGGCTGCGGCGGCGTGCAGCCGGGAATGACGGCGCGGGCGTTGAAAACCCACCACTGGCGGCGGTTGGCGTCGCCGATCCGGTGCGCCCGTGCAAGGTCGACGCAAGCGCCCATGCCCTGGCGGATGCTGAAGATCCAGCGCGTGGCCGGCGCCTGGGCCTGCCATGCGGTGGCGTCCTTGAACTGCGCGGCCAGCGGCGCGGTGAAGCCAAATTCCCGCGTCGGCCCGACGGCCATGAAAAGGTTCTGCTCGCGCGGGCCGACCAGGCCCAATTCGGCGCCGGGTCCAATCCACGCGCGCGCTTCACGCATCACGCCCGCGGCCGAACTGGAGGCATTCAGCAGCGGATACGCCCACAGGCTCCAGATGATCCACAGTCCGGCAAGGCCGGTAAGCAGGCCGACTTCGCCGTGGCGCGGGCGAAACGCCAGGGCCGCCGCCGCCAGTACCGCGCCGATCGTGATGATCATCCAGCACAGCGCCGCGCGCTCGGCCTGCAGGTCGTAGGCCGCGAGGTGTGCATTGAAGTTGGCGATGTCGTGGCCGCGCAGCGCCAGCACGCCGGCGATGACGATAATCAATCCGCCGGCCAGCCCGATCGCGAATGCGCTCACGCGCAGCCAGCGGGTGTGGCGGATGTCATCGATCCACGGCGCCATCGCCAGCGCCACCATCGGCAGCGCGGGCAGGATGTAGACGTCGCGCTTGCCGGTTTGCAGGCTGAAGAAGATCAGGACCAGGATCGCCCAGACCAGCGGCAGCATGACGCGCGTTTCGCCCGTGCGCAGGGCGCGCCACCAGCGCGGTACCACGCCGAAATAAAGCAGCGACAGCGGGAACCAGTTGAACAGCACGGTCTGGACGAAGTACCACGGCGGCTGCGGATGCGACCACGAGCCGGTGGCGCGGCCGAGGGTCTGGTGGAACAAAATGTCGTGGACGTAGGCGGGGTATTGGCTGCCGCCGCGGAAATGCGCGACCAGCAGCATCGGCGCGGCCCACGCAAGGATCGGCAGCAGGAACGCGGGAACGCCAAGCAGCCAGCGCGGATCGCTCCAGCCGGGCCGCGCGACGCGATCGGGCGTGCGCCAACACGCCCAGGCGTAGGGCAGCAGCATCAGCAATGCGAGAAAGCCGACGCCCTTGGTGATGACGCCCAGTCCCGCCGCGCAGCAGCCCAGTGCATAGGCGCGCCAGTTGGGCCCGCGCAGGCAGTGCGCCAGCAGGCCCCAGTTGGCGAGCGTGATGAAGAACGTGATCGCCGGGTCGATCTGGGCCCGTTTCATCTGGTACATGAACTGGAACACGAACAGCACCGCGATGGCGCTGAAGAGCCCGGCGCGGTGATTCCACAAGCGTCGCCCGAGGTCGTAGGTCAGCGCCAGCGTGCCAAGTCCGGACAGCAGCGAAGGCAGCAGGAACCAGCCGCGCCAGCCGCCGGTAAGCCAATACGCGCACGCCTGCAGCCACATGAACAATGGCGGTTTGTCCGCGTACAACTCGATCCCGCGATGCGGGAACAGCCACTGGCCGGTCTCAACCATCTGCCGCGCGACCAGCGCGAAGCGCGGTTCGTCGGACGGCCACGGGTCGCGCAGGCCAAGGCCCAGCGCCAGCAGCAGCGTGGCGACGCCGAAAAACAGCCACAGCTGCCAACGCTCGTCGCGGGTCAGACGGGCAATGGCCGGTTGCAGGGGCAGCGTTGGGCGGGGCATGGGCGCGGCAGGGGGGGGGCGGGAAACCGTGTGCCGTTTGGCAGCGGCGGAGCGGCGGGCCTGGCAGCCCGCGGCACAAAATTGTCCCTGCGGCACCGCGGGTTGTCCAACCGGCCCGCGCTTGCAGGGCGTACCGGCCGCTAAACTGGCGGCGATTCCCAACGGTACACCGCGATGCCCGCAAGGCCCGGCCTGTCGGCCTGCATCATCACCCTGAACGAGGCCGACCGCATCGGCGCGTGTCTCGACTCGCTGGCGTTTTGCGACGAGATCGTGGTGGTCGACTCCGGCTCGACCGATGACACGCGCGCGCGCGCGGTCGCGCGCGGCGCGCGGGTGCTTGACCACCCGTTCGCGGGCTATCGCGCGCAAAAGGATTTTGCGGTCGCGCAGGCGCGCCACGACTGGGTACTGTGCCTGGATGCCGACGAGCGCGTGACGCCGGCATTGCAAATTTCCATGGAAGCCGAGCGTGAGGCCGGTTTTGCGGCCGCGGCGGGCTATCGCTTTGCGCGCGCGACGGAGTACTTCGGTGCGTTTTTGCGCCACGGCAACGCGTATCCCGATCGCGTGCTGCGCCTGTTTGACCGCCGGCGCGGCGGCTGGCGCGGCGACCGCGAAATCCACGAGCACGTCAGCGTCGATGGCCGCGTGGTGACGCTCGCCGGCGAGCTGGAACACCGCGCCTATCGTTCGCTGGATGACCAGCTCGCACGCTATCGCCGCTACGCGACGCTGATGGCGGCCGACATGCACGCGCGGGGGCGTCGCGCGAAGCTGCTGGACCTGGTGACGCATCCGGCGTGGCGCTTCCTGCGGGGATTCCTGTTGCGCGGCGGCTACCGCGACGGCTGGCGCGGCTTCCTGTTTGCGTGCATGGAAGCCGACTATGCGCGCGAGAAATTCGCGCGCCTGTGGCTGTTGCAGCAGGGTGCCGGCCCGTGACGGCGCCGGAAAACCCGTGGCCCAGCGTCACGCTGCTGGTGATCGCCTACCGGATGCGGGCCACCATCGCCGAGGCGGTCGCCTCTGCGCTGGCGCAAACGTATCCCTGTGAAATCATCGTGTCGGATGATGCCTCGGGCGATGGCACCTTCGATGCCGCGCGTGCGGCGGTGCATGGCGATCCGCGCGTACAGCTGCGCAGTAGCGCACGCAATCTCGGCCTGTGCGCGCATCTCAATGAGCTCGTGGCGCTGGCCCATGGCGACATCGTGGTGTGCATGGCGGGCGACGACATCGCCTACCCCCACCGCGTGCAAAGCCTGGTGGAGGCGTTCGTTGCCAACCCCGCGGCGCAACTGGTGGGTTCAAGCGTGGACGACGTCGATGCCGGTGGCGCGCTGATCGCCCCGGGCGTGCGCGGGCTGCCCGAACGCATCGACCAGCGCTGGCTGTTGCGGCGCGGAAAGCTGGTGACGGTGCTGGGTGCCTCGATGGCGTTTCGGCGCGGCCTGGTCGCTGGGCTGCCGCCGCTGGCGGGCAGCGTCGAGGACAACATGCTCACCCTGCGCGCGGCGTTGCTGGGTGATTGCCTGTGCCTGCAGCAGCCGTTGCTGAGGTACCGCCTGCACGGTGGCAACCTCAATGACCGGGTGTTTGACCGCAGCGGCAGGGATTACGCGGGGTTTGAACGCCGCCACCGGCGCGTGATCGCCATGTATCGCGACATTGCCGCCGACCAGCGGCGTTGCGTGGCGGCCTGTCCTGCCTTGCCGCGCGAACGCCGTGAGCTCGGGCTTGCGTTGGCCGCCATGTATGAGCTTGAAGCCGACATGCGCGAGGCCATCCTCGATCGGCCGCGGCGGCAATGGCTCGGCCCGCTATGGCGCGGCGTGCGGCATCCGGGGTTGCGGCGCAAGAGCCTGGAACGCGCGTTGAAGCTGCTGTTGCCGCGCCGCCTGTTCGGGCGCTGAAGCGCGCGTCACGCGGATTTTTTCAGCACCGCGTAGAACATGCCGTCGAGGCCGCCTTCGCCCGGCAGGATCTGCCAGCCCGCACCCGCGCGACGGCCCGCGGGCAACTCGAACGCGTGCGGTTGCGCAGCGCCGTGCGCGCCGATGAACGCGTCGATGACGCACTCGTTCTCGGCGCGCAACACCGAACACGTTGCGTACACCAGCGTTCCACCCGCTGCGAGCAGGGGCCACAGGGCCGACAGCAGGCGCGACTGCCCGCGGGCCATGGCGGCGATGTCGTCGCGGCGCCGGTGCAGCTTGATGTCCGGGTGCCGGCGGATCACCCCGGTGGCCGAGCACGGCGCGTCCAGCAGGATCCGGTCGAAGGGGCGGCCATCCCACCACGGCGCCGGGTCGCCGGCGTCACCGGTTGCGACGCGGCAGCTGAGGCCAAGCCGCGCGAGGTTCGCTGTGACCGCATGGGCGCGCCGGGCGTCAAGCTCCAGCGCGAGCAGGTCCACGTTCGCGCGCTCCAGTGCGTGGCATGCCTTGCCGCCGGGCGCCGCGCAGGCATCCAGCACCCGCAGGCCCGCGCCGAGGTCGAGCAGTCCGGCCGCGCACTGGGCGGCGCCGTCCTGCACCGACAGGTGGCCGGCGGCAAACCCCGGCAGGCGGGTGACGTCGGTGTTGGCGGCGAGCGTGATCGCATCGGGCAGGTCGGGGTGGGCTGCAGCTTCGACCCCCGCTTGCGCCAGGGCCCCGAGGGCTTCCGCGCGCCGGGTGCGGCGGGTGTTGACCCGCAACATCGGTGGCATGGGCGCGTTGTTGGCGGCGAGGATCGCGTCAAAGCAGCCGGGCCAGTCATGCGCGAGCAGGTCGAGCAACCAGCGTGGGTGGGCCGTGCGCGTGACGGCGTCGCGGTCAAGCTGCGCATTCCGCACGTCGCGCTCACGCAGCCAGCGGCGCAGGATGGCGTTGGCGAGCTTGGCAAAGCCGCCGCGTTCCAGCGCGCGGGTGGCGTCCACGCTCGCCGCGACCGCCGCGTGCGGCGGTACCTTCAGCACCTCGAGCTGCACCAGGCCCAGCACCAGCAGCGCGTGCAGGGCAGGTTCGCGCGTGCGCAGGGGCTTTTGCAGCAGCGTGTCGAGCGCCGGGTCAAAACGCAGCCACCAACGCGCGCCTTCGCTGACGAGCGCGGTCAAGAGGGCGCGATCGCGCGGGTCGGCCAGCCGCGCCTGTGCAGGCTGCAGGCGTTCGCGGAGCGAGGCGCCGGCCAGCGCCACGTCGGCCAGCACGGTTGCCGCCAGCGCGCGCGTATCGGTCATGGCCGGCGCAACTCCGGGCGGGCATTCAGGTAATCGGCCGCGCTGATGGCGCGGCCGCCAGGGCGCTGCAGCTTGAGGATCCGCAGCGCGCCCTCGCCGCAGGCGATGTCGATGCCGTGCTTGCTGGCGCCAAGGACGCTGCCCGCCGGGGCGGTCGACGCGGCATCAACCGCCAGCACCTGCGCCGCCCATACGCGTACCCGCTCACCGGCCAGCTTGGCTTCGGCCACCGGCCACGGGTTGAAGGCGCGCACCTTGCGCTCAAGCTCCGTTGCCGGCCGGGTGAAGTCCAGCCGCGCTTCGGCCTTGTCGAGCTTGTGCGCGTAGACCGCGCCGTCTGCCGCCTGCGGCGTCGCCGGCAGCGCTGCGGACGCAAACGCCCGGCGCAGCGCCGCGCCCAGCAGGCGCGCGCCGGCCGCGGCCAGGCGGTCGTGCAGCGAACCGCCGGTGTCGTCGGCGCGGATCACGAGGGTTTCGCGCACCAGCACCGGGCCGGTGTCCAGCCCGGCGTCCATCTGCATCAGGCATACGCCGGTTTTGCGGTCGCCCGCGAGGAGCGCGCGCTGGATGGGCGCCGCGCCACGCCAGCGCGGCAGCAGCGAGGCGTGTATGTTCCAGCCACCTAGCGGCGGGATCGCCAGTACGGTGCGGGGCACGATGAGTCCGTAGGCGATGACCACCAGCAGGTCCGGCGCGTAGTCACGCAGGCGCTGTTGCACCTCCGGCGCTTTCAGTGAGGCGGGCTGCTCGACCGGAATGCCGGCTGCACGCGCGGCCTGCTTGACCGGGCTGGCACTGAGCTTCCGGCCGCGCCCGGCCGGGCGATCGGGTTGGGTGTAGGCGGCAACGACCTGCGCGCCGGCGTCAATGCAGGCGTGCAATCCCGCCACCGCAAACTCGGGGGTGCCGGCAAATACCAGCCGCAACGGGGCCTGTGCGGGCATCGGTGGTCAGCCGGCGTGGCGCCGCTGTTTTTCCAGCTTGCGCAGCAGCAGCGTGCGCTTCAACGGCGACAGGTAGTCGACGAACACCTTGCCGATGAGGTGATCCATTTCGTGCTGGATGCAGACCGCCAGCAGCCCGTCGGTCTCGATTTCAAAAGGCTTGCCGGTCACGTCCTGCGCGCGGACGTGCACCCAGTCCTTGCGCTGGACGTCGGCATACATGCCCGGAAATGAAAGGCACCCTTCCTGGCAGACTTCGGTGCCACGCGATTCGAGCAGTTCAGGGTTGATGAACACGCGCGGAGCGTCGTGGTCTTCGGATACATCCAGCACCAGCAACCGCTGTGCGACGTTGACCTGGGTCGCCGCCAGGCCGATACCCGGCGCCGCGTACATGGTTTCCAGCATGTCGGCGGCCAGCTTGGCCAGTGGCGCGTCAAACGCGGTGACCTGGTGCGCCTTGAGGCGCAGGCGCGGGTCCGGATATTCAAGAATGTCGAGTTTGGCCATGGTGAACCGCGGCGAGGGGCTGAAGCTCAAATGGGGGCGGCGGTCGCCCGTTTCACGTTGGCCCCTAGGGTACCAGTGCCGCGGCTGGCTGCCATGGCGGGGCGGACTTCGTCAGCAAATGTGAAATTTTTGCTTGCCGCGGCCAACCATTCGGGTACACTCGGCTGAAACTTGTGGGGGATCGGGGGATTGCCGGTCATGCTTAAGAGACTACTTGCGCTGAGTGCAGGCCTGCTGATTGCGTTTGCCGCCTACGCCGCGGGCGCCCAGTTGCGTGCCGATGCCCCGCATACCTATGTGGTGCAAAAAGGCGACACGCTGTGGAGCATTGCTGCGCGTTTCCTGCAAAAGCCGTGGCTGTGGCCGGAAATCTGGGATGTGAACCAGCAGGTTTACAACCCGCACCGGATCTATCCGGGCGACGTCCTGGATCTGGACGTGAACGGCCTGCACATCGCCAAGCGCGCGCCGGTCCAGGCCAATCCAATTCCATCGTTGCCGTTGTCGGCGATCCAGCCGTTCCTCAAGGATTTCCGCATCGTCACGCTGGATCAGCTGAAGGCGTCGCCGTATGTCGTTGCGGTTGAAAGCGGTGAGCCACGCGCGACCGAGGGCATGAACCTTTACGTGCGCAAGCTCGCGGGTGCCAGCGTCGACCAGCGTTACGCGGTGGTGCGGCCCACCCACATTTACCGGCAATCGAAATTCCAGAGCCCCCAGCCGGTGGACGTCGGTCACTTGTTGACCGACAACGTGGATCTGGTACCGGGGCCGTGGCAGGAAGACTCCCGCAACGACAACATGTGGGGCAATAGCCGGCACGTGCTGGGCGTCGAGGTCAAGGTGATCGGCACCGCCAAGGTCCTGAAAACGGGCGATCCCGCCACCGTGTTGCTGACCAATGCCAACATGGCGATCCGCGCCGGCGACAGGTTGCTGCCGGTCGATGACACGCCGTATGACTTTACGTTCTATCCGCACCCGCCGCTGCATGCGCCGAGCAACGCTTATGTCGTGGCGCTGACCAATGGCTATGACAGCATTTCGGTGCAGGGACCGCGCGACGTGGTGGTGTTGAATGTCGGCAGTGAACAGGGAGTGGACAACGGCACCACGTTCGCGATCTACCAGCCAGGTAAAACCGTGGCCGACGACGTCACCGGCAACAGCGACCGCCGCATGTTCTCGCCCAAGGTCAAGCTGCCGAACGAGTACGAGGGCCACGTGATGGTGTTCCGTACCTTCGCGCATGTGAGCTACGGGCTGGTGATGGATGGCATCCGGCCGGTCCGGGTCGGCGACCAGCTGGAGGCGCCAAAGTAAGTTTCGGGGCGATTCCTACAAGACGGCGCGGCTTTGTCCGCGCCGTTTTTGTCCGCGCGCCCCGTAAACTGGGCGCATGGACGCTGACGAACTGCGGGCCTGGTTGACCCTTTTGCGCGCCCCCGGATTGGGCGGTGTGGGGGTGCGCGCCTTGTTGCAACAGGCCGGCTCGGCGCGCGCCGCGTGCCGCGATGCCCGCCGGTGGCGCCAGAGCGCGGGGCTGGATCAGGCGGTGCTGGCCGGGATCGAGCGCCCGGATCAGGCCCGCCTGGACGCCGATTTTGCGTGGCTGGCGATGCCTGGCCACCGGCTTGTGTGTTGCAGCGAGGCCGATTTTCCGCCGCAGCTTGAAGCCATTCCGCAACCACCGGCCGCGCTGTTCGTGGCGGGCGATCCGGCGTTGCTGCTGGGCCCGCAGATCGCAATCGTCGGTGCCCGCAGCGCGACCGCGCAAGGGCTGGCCACCGCACGTGATTTTGCGCGCACGCTCGGACGCGCGGGGCTCACGATTACCAGTGGCATGGCCGATGGCATTGATGGTGCCGCCCATGCCGCGGCGCTCGAAGCGGGTGCGGCAACCGTAGCGGTGGTCGGTACCGGCGCGGATGTGGTGTACCCCAGAAAGCATCGTGAACTTGCGGCAAACATCATCGAACACGGTGCGATCGTCAGCGAATTTCCCCTTGCAACAGAGGCTCGGCCCGGGCATTTTCCACGTCGCAACCGGCTGATCGCGGGGCTTGCGCTGGGGATACTGGTGGTCGAAGCTGGCCTGCAGTCGGGTTCGCTCATCACCGCGCGCCTGGCGGCCGAAGGCGGCAAGGAAGTCTTCGCGCTGCCGGGTTCCATCCACAACCCCTTGGCCAAGGGTTGCCACCGCCTGATTCGCGATGGCGCCCGGCTGGTTGAAACCGCGGCCGAGGTGATCGAGGCGCTGGCACCGGCCGCGCAGGCGCTGGGCGCGGAGCTCGCGGCGCGGCTGGCGGTTCCGGCGGCAACCGGGAATGCCGCCGGGGCCGGGCTGCATGCGCAGGATCCTGATTACGCAAGGCTTTTGTCGGCTCTGGACGATGCACCCGCGTCCCTGGACGAACTGGCTGCGCGTACCCAATTGGCGCCGGCGGCGTTATCCTCGATGCTGTTGTTGCTGGAACTGGAAGGGGCGGTGGCGGCCGCAAGCAACGGTCGCTGGCAGCGCCTGCTGCAGGCGGGCGCTTGACAGACCCACCCCATGCGTGCGTTCACTATATAAGGGCGTCAGCGCGCTGACCGCCCTGACGCGTAACCGCGGTACCTTTCCACCCGTGCCGGATGCTGGACGATCCGGTTGCCCCCAAGCGGGGACACAAGCACCCATTCCGATCGAGTTACGCCATGGCCAAAAATCTGCTCATCGTCGAATCACCCGCCAAGGCGAAGACGATCAACAAGTATCTGGGCGCCGACTTCAAGGTGCTGGCCTCCTATGGCCACGTGCGCGATCTGCGGCCCAAGGAAGGCGCGGTCGACACCGACCACGACTTCAAGATGGACTACCAGCTGATCGACAAGAACATCAAGCACGTCGAGGACATCGCCCAGGCGGCCAAGGTGGCCGAGTCGATTTATCTGGCCACCGACCTGGATCGCGAGGGCGAGGCGATTTCCTGGCACATCAGCGAGATCCTGAAGGAACGCGGCCTGCTCAAGGGCAAGGACACCCATCGCGTGGTGTTTTCCGAGATCACGCCGCGCGCGATCAAGGAAGCCGTGGCGCACCCGCGCGGCCTGTCCTATGACCTGGTCAACGCGCAGCAGGCGCGGCGCGCGCTCGACTACCTGGTGGGGTTCAACCTGTCGCCGGTGTTGTGGCGCAAGGTGCAGCGCGGGCTTTCCGCGGGCCGCGTGCAGTCGCCGGCGCTCAGGATGATCGTCGAGCGCGAAGAAGAAATCGAAGCCTTCAAGCCGCGTGAGTACTGGACGGTGCAAGCGCAGCTTGCCCATGCCAGCGGCGATTTTGCCGCGCGTCTGGTCAAGCTCAACGGCAAGAAGTTCGAGCAGTTTGACCTCACCAACGAAGCCGCGGCGCACGCCGCGCGCCGTGCGTTGCTCGCGGCCGCTGCCGGCAAGCTTGTCGTCGGCGATGTGCAGTCCAGGCAGCGCCAGCGGCGTCCGGCCGCGCCCTTCACCACCTCGACGCTGCAGCAGGAAGCGGCGCGCAAGCTCGGCATGGCGACCAGCCGCACGATGCGCATCGCGCAGGGGTTGTACGAGGGGGTATCACTCGGCGGCGAGGGCAACGTTGGCCTCATCACCTACATGCGTACCGACTCGACCCACCTTTCCGACGAGGCGGTGGCCGAGTTGCGGCAAACGGTCGAGCGCGAATTTGGCCGGCAGGGCTTGCCCGACCACCCGATGGTGTACAAGACCAAGTCCAAGAACGCGCAGGAAGCCCATGAAGCGGTGCGTCCCACCTCGGCCCTGCGCACCCCGAAATCGGTGGCGGCGTACCTGACACCCGACCAGTTGCGGCTCTACGAGCTGGTGTGGAAGCGGGCGGTCGCGTGCCAGATGAAACCCGCGACGCTCAATACCGTCGCGGTTGAATTTCCCTGCGGTGGCGACGCCGCGTTTCGCGCCACCGGCACCACCGTGGTCGATCCGGGGTTCCTTGCCGTCTACGAGGAAGGCCGGGATGCCAAACCGGACGATGACGAGGAATCGCGCAAGCTGCCGCCGTTGAAGGTGGGCGAGGCCGTGCCCCTGGCCGACATCGCGACCGACCAGCACTTCACCGAACCGCCGCCACGCTATTCCGAGGCCAGCCTGGTCAAGGCGCTGGAAGAGTACGGCATCGGGCGGCCATCGACCTACGCCGCGATCATCCAGACCCTGCTCCACCGCGAATATGTCTTGCTGGACGCGCGCCGTTTCAAACCCACCGACGTCGGCCGCGCGGTAGCCAATTTTCTGACCGCCCATTTCACACGCTACGTCGACTACGACTTCACCGCCAAGCTCGAGGACGAGCTCGATGCGGTCAGCCGCGGCGAAGAGGAATGGCGGCCGCTGCTGGCTGGATTCTGGAAGCCGTTCAAGGCACTGGTGGATGACAAGATGGAGTCGGTCGACCGTTCCGAAGCGACCGGTGCGCGGATGCTGGGCGATGATCCGGTGAGCGGCAAGCCGGTATCGGTGCGGCTTGGCCGCTACGGGCCGTACGTGGCGCTGGGCGACAAGGACAGCGACGAAAAACTGAAGTTTGCCTCGCTGTTGCCCGGGCAAAGCATGCACACGATCACGCTGGCGCAGGCGCTGGAGCTCTTCAAATTGCCGCGTGCGCTCGGGGCGGATGCCGATGGCGAAGCCGTCTCGTCGGGCATGGGCCGCTTCGGTCCGTTCGTGAAGAAGGGCAAGCTGTATGCATCGATCAAGGGCGATGACAACGCCTACACGATCACGCTGGCGCGTGCCCTCGAACTGATCCACGAGAAGGAAGCCTTCCTTGCCAATCGCGTGATCAGCGACTTCGGGGACGGTGTCCAGGTGCTGAATGGACGCTACGGGCCCTACATTACCGATGGTGAAAAAAATGCACGGATGCCGAAGGAGCGCGAGCCCCAATCGCTGACGCTGGCCGAGTGCAGGGCACTGCTCGAAGCCGCACCCGTACGCCACGGACGCGGTGCGGCGCGGAAGGCCGCGGTGAAGAAGGCAGCGCCGCGGAAGGCCGCACCCAGGCGGGCCGCGGCGAAGAAGACCACGGCGGCAAAAACGGCTGGCAGCCGGGTGGTAACCAAAAAAACCGCGGCGAGGAAGGCTGCGGGCAAGAAAAAACCGGTTGCCAAGCGCGTCACCAAGCATACACCCACTTCCGTGGCGGCCGAGCCACCTCCGTTCGACGTTTGATCCATGCGCGTATTCAAGGTTGCTGAAATCGATGCCGCGGCCGCGGTGTTGCGTGCGGGCGGTGTGTTGGCGTACCCGACCGAGGGCGTCTACGGACTGGGTTGCGATCCGGACAACCATGCGGCGTTCGAGCGCATTTTTGCGCTGAAGCGCCGACCCCCGGAGCAGGGCGTGTTGCTGATCGCGGCCAGCATCGAGCAGGTCATGCCGTGGATCGCGGATGCACCGGACGCGGCGTTCGAGCGCGCGCGCAAGGCGTGGCCGGGCGCGCATACCTTCATTTTTCCGCGTTCCCCGCGCGTACCCGCCTGGGTTGCCGGTGGACACCCCGGCATTGCGCTCAGGGTCACGGCGCACGCACCGTCGGCGGCGTTGTGCCGCGCCTTTGGGGGGCCGATCGTCTCGACCAGCGCCAACCGGCACGGTGAACCGCCGGCCATGAGCGCCGCCGGCGTCCGCAGGATTTTCGGGGACGAGCCCGATGGCGTGATCGATGCGCCGCTGGGTGGACTGGACCGGCCCACCCCGATCACCGACGCGGTGACGGGCGCCGTCATTCGCGCCTGAGGGGCTGGGGATTTCGATGGCGACCGTCTACGAACCGCAAGCCAATGGACAGACGAACGGCGCCTGGCGCGCCGTGCTCGCCGATGCAACACCGGGGCGGGTGGTTGCCTGGCGCGACGGCCAGCCGGTCACCGCACAGGTGTTCCTGGCGGACGTCGATGCGCTGGCGGCGCGGCTGCCGCCCGGGTCCGCGGCGGTCAACCTGTGCGAGGACCGCTACGCGTTCCTGGTTGCCTTTGCGGCGTTGCTGGCGCGGGGTCAAACCAACCTGCTGCCGCCGTCGCGCGCGGCGCAGGCGGTGGATGCCGCCCTGGCCGCGCACCCCGGCAGCTATGCGGTGGGCGACGTTGCACTGGATCCGGCGCCACCGCACTACCTGCGGTTCGCGCCGGTCGCACACGCCACCGCGACAGTACCGGTGCCGCAGGTTGCCGACGGCGCGCTGGCTGCGATCGGCTACACCTCGGGTTCCACCGGCGTGCCGCACCCCAACGCCAAGCACTGGGGCAGGCTGGCGCTTTCGAGCGCACACAACGACGCCTTGTTCCGGCGCCTGGCCGGCGGCGATTATTGCGTGCTGGCGACGGTGCCGCCGCAGCACATGTACGGGCTGGAAATGTCCGTACTGCTGCCACTCTTTGGGCGCGTGTCGGTGCATTCCGGGCGGCCGCTGTTTGCAGCCGACATCGAGCGGGCCCTGCGGGAACTGCCGGCACCGCGCGTGTTGGTCACCACGCCCGTGCATTTGCGCGCCCTGGTCGCGGCTGCGCAACCGCTGCCGCCGCTGGCGGCGATCGTGTCGTCGACCGCGCCGCTGGCGCCAGACCTCGCGCGCGCGGCCGAAGTGCGTTTTGGCGCGCCGGTGCAGGAGGTGTTCGGTTCCACCGAAACCTGCGTGATCGCGCACCGGCGCAGCGCCCACGTCGAGGCGTGGACGCCGTATCCGGGTGTCGCGCTGCATCCGCAGCCCGATGGCACCCGCGTCGAGGCGCCGCAGCTGGCGCAGGCGGTGGTGCTGGCCGATGTGGTGGAACTGCAGGGCGACGGGCGCTTTCGCCTGCGCGGGCGCAATATGGACCTGCTCGAAATCGCCGGCAAGCGGGCTTCGCTGGGTGACCTCACCCGCAAACTTCTGGCCGTACCGGGCGTGCGCGACGGCGTGGTATTCCAGCTCGACACCGCCGACGCAATGGGGGTGCGCCGGATCGCCGCGCTCGCGGTGGCGCCCGCATCGATGGCGGCAGACATACGTGCTGCGTTGCGGGCCGCGATCGACCCCGTGTTTTTGCCGCGCCCGCTGGTGTGCGTTGACGCGCTGCCGCGGAGTGAAACCGGGAAGCTGCCCAAGGCGGCGTTGCTGGCGCTGCTCCAGCCTCGAACCTCTGAATAACCTGCTGCGCTCGGCGGTTTGCGTGCCGGCTGTGCTCGGCATGCCCACGGACTGGCGTGTACACTGCGCTTCCTGCGCTCCGGCGACCCGCAACCTGCCTTCGCCCGCGACGGTTATCCACGGGTTCGGTAGAATTTGCGCCTGGCGCATCACGCTGGGAAACCCATGAAAGTTCTGGTGATCGGCTCGGGTGGCCGCGAGCACGCGCTGGCGTGGAAGCTCGCGCAGTCGCCGCGCGTCAGCGAGGTGATCGTCGCGCCCGGCAATGCCGGCACCGCGCGTGAGCCCGGGATGCGCAATGCGCCCGTGCGGGCCGCCGACCTCGACGGCCTGCTGCAACTTGCGCGCGGCGCGCACGTTGACCTGACGGTGGTCGGCCCCGAGGCGCCGCTGGTCGCGGGCATCGTCGACCGGTTTCGCGCGGCGGGCCTGCGCATCTTCGGGCCCAGCGCGGCCGCGGCGCGGCTGGAAGGTTCCAAGGCGTTCACCAAGGAGTTCCTTGCCCGTCACCACATACCGACCGCGCACTACGCGGTGTTCGACCGGCTGGCCCCCGCGCTCGCGCACGTGCGCACCCATGGCGCCCCGATCGTGATCAAGGCCGATGGCCTCGCCGCCGGCAAGGGCGTGGTGGTCGCGATGACGGTGCCCGAAGCCGAGCGCGCGCTGACCGCCATGCTGGGCGCACACGCGTTTGGTACGGCGTCGGCGCGGGTGGTGATCGAGGAATTCCTGGCGGGCGAAGAAGCCAGCTACATCGTGATGAGTGACGGGCTCCACTACCTGCCGATGGCGTCGAGCCAGGACCACAAGCGCGTGGGCGAGGGCGATACCGGCCCCAACACCGGCGGCATGGGTGCCTACTCGCCGGCAGCGGTGGTGACGCGGGAAGTGGAACGGCGCATCCAGATCGAGATCATCGAGCCCACCCTTGCCGGCATGGCGGCAGATGGTGCGCCCTTCACCGGCTTCCTGTATGCGGGTTTGATGGTCGACGCCTTCGGCGCGCCCAGGGTGATCGAGTTCAACGTGCGGTTTGGCGATCCGGAAGCCCAGCCGATCATGCAACGGTTGCGATCGGATTTTGCGGCGCTGCTCGATGCGGCACTGGACGCTGCGCTCGAGCCCGCCGAAGCCAGGTGGGATCCGCGGCCTGCGCTTGGCGTGGTGCTCGCGGCCCAGGGTTATCCCGCCAGCCCGCGCAAGGGCGATGTGATCGCAGGCGCCGACGCCGATTTCGGACCCGACGTGAAGGTGTTTCACGCCGGCACCGCGCTCGCGGCTGGCGGCGAGGTCGTGACGGCGGGGGGGCGCGTGCTGTGCGTGTGCGGCTTGGGCGACGACCTCGCGCAGGCGCGCGACCGGGTCTACGCCGCGGCCGAGCGCATCCACTTCGAGGGTGCGTTTTGCCGCCACGACATCGGGCATCGCGCGCTGGCGCGTCGATCCTGATTGTGATTGGTTGTTCCGGGCTGGCCCGCGGCCAGAACCTGGAATCCGGTTTGCATCCGCTGCCGCCGTGCTCTACGGGTCCGGGTCCTCTGGCTGCAACGCGCGGGCAACCCGCACCTTTCCCAAGGGACGGTTTGGCCGCGCACCCCGGCCGGCCGGCGATGGACGCCGCGGCCGGAATCCAAGACACTCGACGCTTGCAGGGCGATGACAAGGGGCGCCATGAACCAATTCCGGCTGCTCGCCAGGCGCCGCTTTGCGCCATTCTTCGCGGTGCAGGCGCTCGCGGCCTTCAACGACAATGCGTTCCGCAACGCGACGGTCGTGCTGGTCGGCTTTCAGCTTGGCCTGTCGACCCGCCAGATCGGGTTTTATTCCAACCTCGCGCCGGCGTTGTTCATCCTGCCGTTTTTCCTGTTCTCGGCGAGTGCAGGACAGTTGGCGGAAAAGTATGAAAAGCACACGCTGATTCGCTGGGTGAAGGTGTTTGAAATCGTGGCGATGGGCGTGGCGGCGTGGGGGTTTTACGCGCGCAGTCCGCTGCTGCTGTTCGTGGTGCTGTTTTTGATGGGCGTCCATTCGACGGTGTTTGGCCCGATCAAGTACGCGATCCTGCCGCAGGTGCTCAAACCCGGCGAACTGGTGGGCGGCAATGGACTGGTCGAAACCGGCACCTCGCTTGCGATCCTGATTGGCATGATTGCGGGTGGCGCGGCGATGGCATCGCACTTTGGCTGGTTGGCGGCGGGTGCGCTGGTGGTCGGCATCGCGCTGGTGGGATTTACGGCAAGCCTTGCCATTCCGCGCGTGCCGGCGGCGGCGCCGGGCCTGAAGTTCAACTGGAATCTCCTCGCCGAAAGCTGGCATGTGCTGCGGCTCACCGGCAACGAGCGCGCCGTGTTCCATTCGATCCTCGGCATTTCCTGGTTCTGGTTCTTTGGCGGCGTCGTGACCGCGCAGCTGCCGAACTACACGCGGCTGTACCTGGGTGGCGGCGCCAGCGTCGAGATCCTGGTGCTCGCATTGTTCTCCATCGGCGTGGGCGTCGGCTCGCTCCTGTGCGAACGCTTGTCGGGACACAAGGTCGAAATCGGCCTGGTGCCGCTCGGCGCATTCGGGATGACGCTGTTCGGCGTCCTCCTGTATTTTGCGCGGCATGCGCAGCCGGCGTACCGCGACGTGGACTGGCTGGTATTCCTGCACGCGCCGGGCGGCTGGTGGATCGGGCTGGACATGACCCTGATCGGGTTGTTTGCGGGGTTTTTCATCGTGCCGCTGTTTGCGCTGGTGCAAAGCCGCACCCCGCGCGGCGAACTGTCGCGGGTGATTGCGGGCAACAACATCATCAACGCGGTGTTTCTGGTCGCGGCAGCCGTGTTTGCCTTTGGGACGCTGGCGGCGGGGCTGACGATCCCGCAACTGTTCCTTCTGACCGCGCTGCTCAACGCCGCCGTGACGCTGTGGATCTTCCTGCTGGTACCGGAATTCCTGATGCGGTTCGTGGGCTGGCTGCTGATCAGCGCCCTCTACCGGGTGCGAATGGCCGGCGTTGACCGCGTGCCGGATGACGGCGCGGCGCTCCTGGTGTGCAACCACGTCAGTTTCATGGATGCGCTTATCATCATGGGCAGCGTGAGGCGCCCGGTGCGCTTCGTGATGTACTACAGGATTTTTCGGGTGCCGGTCTTGAGCTTCGTGTTCCGGGCGGCCAAGGCCATCCCCATTGCGGGCGGACGGGAAAACCCGGAATTGCTGGCGCGCGCATTCGACGCAATCGACGCGGCGCTCGCCGGCGGCGAGCTGGTGTGCGTCTTCCCCGAGGGTGGCCTGACCCTCGATGGCGACATCGCGGCCTTTCGCCCCGGGGTCGAGAAAATCCTCGCGCGGCGGGCGGTGCCGGTGTTCCCACTGGCGTTGCGCGGGTTGTGGCGCAGCATGTGGAGCCGGCGCGACTCGCGTCTCGGGCGCGCACGGCTGCCGCGGCGGTTCCGCGCGCACGTCGGGCTCGCGGTCGGTGCGGCCCTCGATGGCGCCGCCACCGACGCCGCGCAGCTTGAAGCTGCCGTGTGCGCGTTGCGGGGCAGCGAAGCCTGAGCCCTGCGGGCCGTGGGGCATCGTGCGATACTGCGCGGTTATGGTTGACGCTGCACCCAAATGACCGAATCGCCGTTGCGTATCGCTACCCGCAAAAGTCCACTGGCCCTGTGGCAGGCCGAACACGTGGCCGCGCGCCTGCGCGCGGCACATCCCGGCCTCCGGGTGCAACTGCTGCCACTGTCCACGCGGGGCGACGAGGTACTCGACCGCTCGCTGGCGGCCATCGGCGGCAAGGGCCTGTTCCTGAAGGAACTTGAAATCGCCCTGGCCGACGGTCGCGCCGAGCTTGCCGTCCATTCGCTGAAGGACGTGCCCGCGCAACTTGATCCGCGCTTCCACCTGCCGGCGATCCTTGCCCGCGCTGATTGCGCCGATGCGTGGGTCAGCAATGAATTTGCAACGCTCACGGACCTGCCATCCGGGGCGAAGGTTGGCACGTCATCGCTGCGGCGCACCGCGCAGCTGCGCGCACGGCGGCCGGATCTTGAGATTGCCGATTTGCGCGGCAACGTCGGCACGCGCCTGGCCAAGCTCGACCGCGGTGATTACGCGGCGATCGTGCTGGCGGTCGCGGGGCTCGAGCGCATGGGGCTCGGGGCGCGCATCCGCGCGCGCCTGACGCCGCCCGCCTGGTTGCCGGCGCCCGGGCAGGCGGCGATTGCGGTGGAAACGCGGGTGGCGGACGCGGTCACCAACGCGCTGGTCCGGGTTTTGGAGGACCCGGCCACGCGCCGCGGGGTTGCCGCCGAACGCGCGCTCAATGCCGCCATGGGCGGCGATTGCACGATGCCGCTCGGCGCCTGGTGCCAGGCGCGCACGGATGGTTCGCTGCGCCTGTATGGCTTGCTGGGCGACGCCCACGACGGGCGTCTGCTGCGCGCTGAAGCCGTCGGCCGCGATCCGGCGGCGCTGGGCGCTGCCGTGGCGCTGGGCCTGCACAAACAAGGCGCGGACGCACTGCTGGGCGCGCGCACGTAGCCATCGGCCGGCAACCGCCGGGTCAACAGGAGGCGAACGCCGTCACAGCTTGGCGCGGCTGGCTGCCAGCGCCCGCGGCAGAGCGGTAAAATGCACCCACCCACCGCGGGCCGCCGGCGCACCCTCGCGCCGGCCAACGCTGCGGTTGTCACCTGAGCGCGCGGCCGAGCGGGCACCCCACATGTTGGACTCATCCACCACGGCCGTTGCGTTGCGCGGGCAGGGTGCGGCCGTGCGGTTGGTGCCAGCGGCGAGCGCGCCGCGCGTCAACCGCGGCGTGGTGTTTGCGACCATCGCGCTCGCGCTGATGATGATGTCGATTGATTCGACGATCGTTGCCACCGCGTTGCACACCATCCAGAGCGACCTTGGTACGACCATCAACTGGGCGGGCTGGGTCATCACCGCGTACGCGTTTGGCTTCGTGCTGATGCTGCCGGTCAGCGGCAAGCTCAGCAAGCGGTATGGCCACCGTCGCGTGTTTCTGGGCTCGGTCGCAGTGTTCGCGGTGGCTTCACTGTGCTGCGGACTGGTCGGCAACATCTACGCGCTGATTGCGCTGCGTGCGCTGCAGGCAGCGGGCGGCGCGGGATTCACGCCATCGGCGACGGGCATCATCGTCGATCATTTCGGCAGCGCGCGCGACCGCGCGGTTGGCCTTTTTGGCAGCATCTTTCCGGTGGGCACGATGATCGGCCCGATCTTCGGCGGCCTGTTTGTGACCTATTGGAGCTGGCGCGACATTTTCTTCATCAACGTACCCATTGGCCTGGCGGTGATGCTGCTGGCTGTCTACGGCATTCCGCGCGATCCCGGCGCGCGCGCCGCGGCGCATGCCGGCATGGATCTTTCGGGGCTGGCGCTTCTCGGTACGGCCCTGTTCACGGCGATGTTTGCGGCCAGCTATCTGGGCGAGCCCGGTGCGCGCGCGACGTCGACCGAGTTCCTGCTGCCATTGATCGTCGCGCTGGCGTCGGCTGCGTTGTTCGTCCGCCATATCCAGCGTTCCGGCCAACCCTTCATCGCGCCACGCTTCATCTACGGGCGCGGGTTCGGGGCGGTAAACCTGGTCAATGTGGTGTTCGGTGGTGTCACCGGCGGCGTCATCCTGCTGACCCCGCTGTATGCGACCAACCGCTATGGCATCGACGCGCTGGGATCGGGCACGCTGCTGATCGCCGAGGGCGTCGCCGCGATCGCGTTGTCGTTCACGGTGACGATGGCGCTGCGCCGCACCGGCTACCGGGTGCCGCTGTACGTGGGCTCGCTGCTGATCGCCGCGGGTACGTTGCTGCTGGCGCTGCCGCCAGTTGGCGGCGTTCCGCCCTACGCGTGGCTGGCGGTCGCGACCTTTTTCGTCGGGGCTGGGGGCGGCACGATCAGTCCGCCCAGCCGCAACGCCGGCCTGCAACTGGCGCCCGAGCAATCGTCCACGCTCGCGGCGATGCGCTCGCTGTTCAACCAGCTGGGTGAGATCGCGACGGTGTCGATCGCGACCGCGATCATGGCGGGTACCGTCCATGCCGGCATCAGCCAGGCATGGATCTATGCCGCCATTGCGGTGTGCCTGGTGATCGCGCTGCCGCTGAATGCGCGTGTGCCCGAGCACCGCGGCATTTGGTGACCGCGGCGCGGCTGCGCGTCACCAGTGGTGGCTACGAGCGGCCGCGTTCATGCCATCCCGCGCGCGTCGAACCGCGCCGGCGTCGCCGGGCCAGGATCTTCCCATCACGCGCGCCGCCTGCGCTTGGACCACCATGCGGCGGCCTTCTGCTCCAGTTCGTCGACCGGCGAGAAAAGGCAACAGAACGCGACATAGTTGCGGCGTAGCAGGAGGTTCGGCACGGCCATGACCTCGCAGCCGCCGTAGCGACAGACGGCGGCCAGCGCCATCGCCCATCCAAAGGCAAACGCCACCGTTCCGACCGCCGCGTCCAGATTGCGCAAAAGGGCTACCGCCACCAGCACCGCGATGACGTATACGCGTATCCAGAGTCGCACCTGTGCCACCGAAAGGGTGGTGCGGTGCTTGCCGCGCGCCTCGAACGCGAGTATCCCCAAAGTTTGCGCGAGTGGCATGGCGACCGCGATGCACAGCCCAGGCAGCAGCCAATCGGCCTGTCGCAGCGCATTGACGCCACTCCACGCGAGCAGTGCCCCGACCACGAGGCGAAGTATCCGGCCAAACCAGCCAGGCTTGGCGATAGCCGTACGGCACCCTGGTGTTTGCGTAACCATAAGCCGTCCGCCGGCCCTCCGATATGCGGTGCGCCACCGCCCCTGGAAACGGCGCGCAGGGCGTCGGGGGCCGTACCCAGGGTTGCGCGCTGGCAGCGCCCCCATGCGGGCCTTGGTCAGTTTACCGCTTGCACCGTCATGTGGGGTCAAGAACACCTGGCGCTTTCCGGATCGGCCCCGGCGCCGGGCGCACCGCTTGCCTCAAACTGCGTGCCACACGCGCTGGCCTCGCCGCCGGTGCCGCGAGCAGGTGGTTGAGAATCCCCGTCGATCGCGTCCGCTGCCGCGGTGTGCTCCAATGCCGTGGAATGAGAGCATGCGTGCGCCATGCAATTTGATTACGTCATCGTGGGCGCCGGTTCCGCCGGCTGTGTGTTGGCCGACCGGCTGACGGCGAACCCCAACACCCGGGTGTGCCTGCTCGAGGCCGGCCCGTCCGACGACAGCCTGATGGTACGCATACCTTCAGGCATCATCCTGTTGATGCGCTCGCGCAAGCGCAACTGGCGTTACTGGACGGTGCCGCAAAGGCACCTCGATAACCGCCGGCTCTACATCCCGCGCGGCAAGACCCTGGGCGGCTCTTCGGCGGTGAACGCCATGTGCCATACGCGCGGCCACCGCTGGGACTACGACCACTGGGCCGCGCTTGGCAACCCCGGCTGGGGCTACGCCGACGTGTTGCCGGTATTCAAGCGCTCGGAACACTACGAGTCGGGCGCCACCGCCTTCCACGGCGTGGGCGGCCCGCTCAACGTAGCGGAACTCAGGTTCCGGCATCCGGTCAGCGCGGCGTTCGTCGCAGCCTGCATCGAGGCGGGCTACCCGGCATCCGACGACTTCAACGGCGAGGTGCAGGAAGGCGTCGGGTTCTACCAGGTGACCCAGCAAGGCGGCGAACGCTGCAGCGTGGCGCGCGCCTACCTGCATCCGGTGCTGGACCGCGCCAACCTCACCGTGCTGACGGGCGCCCTGGCCGAGCGCGTCGTTCTGGATGGCAAACGCGCCGTCGGCGTTGCGGTTTCATACCGGGGCGCCACGCAGACCATTGAGGCCGGTGCGGTGATCGTGTGCGGCGGCGCGATCAATTCACCGCAGTTGTTGAAATTGTCCGGCATCGGCAACGCGCGTGAACTCGCGCAAAGCGGCATCCGGGTATTGCACGACCTGCCCGGCGTCGGTGAAAACCTTCAGGACCACCCGGATGTACTGGTCGTCCACCAATCCCTGCGCCGCGACACCATGACCCTTGGCTCGCCGCTGGCGGCCATCAAGGGCCTGTGGGATTTTCTGCAACAGCGCCGCGGTGAACTTACCTCCAACGCCGCCGAAGCCGGCGGCTTCATCAAGACGCGGACGCAAGAACCCATCCCCGATGCGCAGTTGCACCTCACCGCGGGCAGGCTCGACAACCACGGGCTCAACTGGCGCTTCAGCCTTGGCCATGGCTATTCCTGCCACGTGAGCCTGCTGCGGCCCAGGAGCCGCGGCAGCATCCGCCTGCGCGACGCCAACCCGCGCTCACCCGCGTTGATCGATCCCGATTTCCTCGACCATCCCGATGACGTCGAAGGCATGCTGCGCGGCCTCAGGGCCGTGCGCCGCATCCTTGCGCAGGACGCCCTCGCACCCTGGCGCGGTGCCGAAATCTTTCCCGGCCGCGACGCCCAAGGCGACGCGGAACTTCGCGCCTATCTGCGCCGCAAATGCGACAACATCTATCACCCCGTGGGTACTTGCAAGATGGGCGTGGACGACATGGCCGTGGTGGACCCGGACTTGCGCGTACACGGCATCGACGGCTTGCGCGTGGTCGATGCCTCGATCATGCCCACCCTCATCGGCGGCAACACCAACGCGCCGACGGTCATGATCGCCGAGCACGCCGCAGACAAGATCCTAAGCGCCTGACGCGTTCGGCGGGCCATTGCCGGTGCGTGTCGCAGAGGCGTTTGGGGACGTGTCGTTCTCAAATGCACGTCTGCATTTCGCGCGATGGCATCGCGACCCGCGCAGCATGCCCATCGCGCGGACCGATGGGGTCAGGGCTCTGTCAGTGCGTTTCTTCCCAGTGTGCAGTCTGCACTACCGCAACGACCCCCTACCGCGGTTGGCACAGGCGCCGCTGGAAGCCACGCTGCTTCACTACACCTACGGTATGTCCTGGGACGAGTGGCTCAAGTCCGCAGGCGTTATGCCGTATGAGTGGCTGCGTGGTCCGCGGTTCGACGATTACATCTTCGCCGTGCGAGCCGCCACGGGGCACCAAGGAGTCCGGTGGGCTGGGACACACTGGTCGTGGATGAATTGGCCAGCTGGCGCCCGGTTCGGCCGCTGCAGGGCCGACCGGTCCAGAGGGTCTTTGACTCCTTCATCGTGTATCCGAATGTGCGCGAACTGACATGCAAAGTGAAGCTGCTCCGTGACTGGTTACTTGAGCAAGCTGCCACGTCGGCGACGTGATCCGAATGGGGAAATACGAATCTTCGTTTTAGCGTGATGGCTGACGCCGGCGTTGGCACAGCGCGGTGAGGACATAAATTGGTCCGCCTCCAGCGGGACCCGCAACATAGGTGCGAACTGCAGCATGAGAGAACGCGTGCAGCCGAATCAGCTGGCATGCCCGGGCTTTCACCTGCGTTCAGTGCAACGCCGAAACGGATCGTTTGCCGCCTGAACGCTCGTGCGGCGGTCACGCGCTATCCGCGCGGCAGTGCCTTGATCGCCTCGATGCGGGCACGGCGCACGGCGCCGCCGATGGCGGGGCCGTGCAGGCCGGCGTCAACGAAGGGTTGCGCGGTGATGGCCGCGGCGGCGCCGCGCGCCGCGTACAGGAAGTCGGCCTGCGGGTACGCGTCGTCAGCGTGCTGCAGGCGGCCGCGTTTGTCGGCGGTGCACACGACAAGGAAAGTATCGAGTCGCGTCGGGCGCCGGAACGCGTCGAAGGCTTCCAGCAGGGCAAGCACGGTGGCGGGTTTCAGTTCCAGCGCGCGGTGCGCGTCGAGGTGATGGCGGCAGGTGAGCGCCGCCAGTTGCGCGTGTTCGGTCGGCACCTTCAGGCGTTCGCACAGCGCCGTGAGTGGCGCGAGGCCACGGCGCTCGTGTGCGAGGTGGCGCGGCAACCCGCTGGCCGGGGTCAGCGCCTTGCCAAGGTCGTGGGTGAGTGCGCAGAAGCCCGTCAGGTCATCGCCGGGGGCAAGGCGTGCGGCCTGATCCAGCACCAGCTCCAGGTGCGTGCCGCAGTCGATTTCCGGATGGTGCTCGGCGCTTTGCGGCACCCCGTAGAGCGCATCGACTTCGGGAAACAATACGGCGAGCGCACCGCATGCGCGCAGGCTCCGCACAAACGCGGAAGGCGCGGGTTCGGCCAGCGCCTTGCGCGTTTCGGTCCACACGCGCTCGGGTACCAGGTGCGCGGCCTCGCCACTGGCGACCATCGCCTGCATCAGCGCCAGGGTGGTGTCGGCGATGCGAAAGCCGAGCGGCGCGAAGCGGGCGAGGAAACGCGCCACGCGCAGGATGCGTACCGGGTCTTCGGCGAACGCGGGCGAGACGTGCCGCAGCACGCGGTCCTGCAGGTCTTTTTCGCCGCCGTAGGGATCGACCAGCGTGCCGGCCGCGTCGCGCGCCATCGCGTTGATGGTGAGGTCCCGCCGGGCAAGGTCCTCTTCCAGCGTCACGTCGGGCGCGGCGTGGAACCTGAAGCCGTGGTAGCCGGGGCCGGTTTTGCGCTCGGTGCGCGCGAGCGCGTATTCCTCGCCGGTGGCCGGATGCAGGAACACCGGGAAGTCCTTGCCGACCGGTTTGTAGCCCTGCGCCAGCATGGCGGCGGGCGTCGCGCCGACCACCACGAAGTCGCGGTCGCCGGGCGCGCGGCCGAGCAGGCCATCGCGCACCGCACCGCCGACCAGGTAAATGCGCGGCGTGCCGGGCGGCATGGATCAGGCGGTCTGGGTCAGGCGCGCCTGGTCCAGCCGGCGTGCGCGGTCGAAGTGGCCCAGCAGCGCCGGCAGCATCGCCGCGAACCGCCGCGGCGTGATGCCGAGAGCGGCCAGGCCGTCGCGGGTGCCGATCGAATCGACACCCAGCGAGTGGAAGTTGTCGCGCGAAAACGGTTTGCCGGGCATGAGTTCGGCCGCGAACGCCTGCAGGCGGCCCAGCGCGCCCGGCAACGGCAGCACCACGCGGCGCAGGCCGGCCGCGTCGCGCACCATGCGCACCATGTCGATCAGCTCGAGCGTGTCCGGGCCGTAGAGTTCGTGGATCTGGCCAATGCTGGTGCGGTCGGTCAGGCAGCGGCGAATGGCACGCGCGACGTCGCCGACGTACACCGGCGCGAACCTGGCGTGCGGGCGCGCCACCGGCAGCACCGGGCCCATCCGCAACAACTTCAGGAAACGGAATATGAAGCCGTCGCCTTCGCCGTACACCACGCTGGGCCGGTAGATCGTCCAGTCCAGGCCGGAGTTGCGCACCTGCGCTTCGGCTTCCCCGCGGGTCTTCAGATACATCGAGGTACGGTTGCCGGCGTTCAGTGAGCTCATCAAATGGATGCGGTGGATGCCCACCTGCCGGCAGGCGGCGATGAGGCTGGCGGTGAGGTCGACGTGCGCATGGGTGAAGGTGGCGCCGCCGGTTTCATTGAGGATGCCGACGAGGTTGATGACCGCGTCATTGCCGGCAATGTATTTTTCCAGCGCCGCACGGTCGTACACGTCGGCGTTGACGGTGTGGACGTTCGGCAGCACGTTGATGCCGCGCTTCTGCTCGCGGTTGCGGCTGAGCACGGTGATGCGGTGGCCATCGTGCGCCAGCGCGGCGAGCAGGTGGCTGCCGATGAAACCGGTGCCGCCGAGGACGGCAAAGCGTTTGCGATTCATGTCATGGGCTCCCTTGGGTGCTGGCCGGGCTGGCGGCGGCAGGCGCCCGGCACACAACCTGCTTGCGTGCGGGGTCGGCCGCCGCATCGTAGGCCGTACCGATGGCCGGCAAGCGTGAGGATACCGGTACCGGCTGGCCGTAGAGGCGCCAGCCGTAGATCGTCGCGAACGACAGCACGCGGGTCACATAGTCGCGCGTTTCGTTGAAAGGAATCGTGAGGATGAAGGCCTCGGGCGCGAGGCTGCCGCGCGCGTCCACCCAGCGCCTGGCGTTGCCGGGGCCGGCGTTGTAGGCCGCGGTCGCCAGCCACGGACTGCCGTTGAAGCGGGCCGCGAGGCTGGCGAGGTATTGGGTGCCGAGGGGAATGTTGACCGCCGGGTCATACAGGCTGTCGGCGCCGGCGTAGGCAAGGCCGCTGCGGCGCGCAACCAGGCTGGCCGTGCCGGGCAGCAGCTGCATCAGGCCGCGGGCATCGGCGCCCGACTGCGCATCGGTTTGCCAAGCGGTCTCGGCGCGGATGATCGCGAACGCCCACGCCGGATTGATGCCGGCGTTGCGGGCGGCGGCAACGACGCGGCTCCGGTCGGCCAGGGGAAACCGGAGCGCGTAGTAGTCAAGGTCGCCGGACTTGCCGAAGGCGAACACGGCGCGGTCATACCAGCCGCGGCGGGAGGCCAGCGCCGCGGCCTGACGCTGCTGCCGGGGCGTGAGCCCGGAGAACGCCCGGTTCCATTCGCGGCGGGCCTCGGGCAGCATGTCGAGCGCAAAAAACTCGAATGCGCGTGCCATGCCGGGGATGGTCTCGACCGCGTGCTCGAGCGGCGGGTCGGCGGGGATGGTGGCGGGACAGATCGAATAGGGCAGGTGGGCCCGGTCCGCCGCCAGGAAGCCGTAAAAAGTTGCCTGCCCGGCCAGTGCCGTGTACCCGGTCAACGCGGCCGATGCCTGACCCAGCTGCTGTGCGACGCGGGCCTGCCAGTAGCGCCACTCGTCGTGCTGCATTTGGGCGGGCGTAAGGAGTTGCAGTGCGGTGGCGGCGGCTTGCCAGTTGCCCTGCGCGACGGCCGCGCGCACGCGCCATTCGCGCGTGGCGTCGGTTTGCGCCGCGGGCGGCAACGCCGCCAGGCGCTCGATCGCGTCCGGTCCAAGGTCGACCGCGTTGTAGAGCGCGAGCGTTGCGAGGATGCCGTTGCGGCGCGCATCATCAAACCTGAAGTGCGGTGCAAGGGCCTGCCAGTAGGTTTGCGCCTTCGCGCTGTCGCGCCGTGCCAAACGCTTCAGGGCGAGTGCGATTGCCGCGCGCGCGTGGGGCGTGTCGGCGAAGGTGCTGGCCTGTTGCAGCAGCGCGGCGGGATCCTGCAGCGCGGCCAGCATGTGCGCGGCGTCGCTGGCGCCCGTACCCGCCAGCCATGCGCTCGATTGCCTGATCGTCGCGCCGCGGCCGGCCCTGGCTGCCCGGTCGATCCGCTCCCATACGCGTTGCGGCGTCAGCAATCCTTGCTTGAACGCCGCGTCCAGTACCGGCGCGCAGGCCGGCGGCAGGCGGGTCTTGTCCCACAGCGCGGCGAGGTCGCGGTCGAAGTCGAGCGGCTGGCCATCGGCAAGTTGGGCCTGCAACGCATCGCAGGTGAATGCGTCGCCGAGGCCGGGCTGATAGTAGTGCCGGAACGTGGACCAGTCTTTCTGCCGGGCCGACCACTGCAGCTCGGCGCGGCGCAGCTGGTCGGCCGGAATGAGGCCGGCATAACGCGCAAGGTAGGCGTCGACTTGCGCGTGGCTGGCGGTGGCGACGTCGTGCTGCAGCTGCGCGGATTCGAGATACGGGTACAGCGGGTAGGCTTGAAGGCCCTGCGCCAGCGGCTGCCAGGCCTTGCCCGCCTGGGCCGCGGCATAGGCCGCGCGGAACGCGGTGCGTTGCTGCTGCAGCGACATGGATGGGGCAGTCGGCTGTGCCACGCCGGGCGCGGCGGCGCCCGCCAGTGCGAGCGCGATGAGACCGCGCGCCCAGGCGCGCATGATCACCGATGGGTTGCTGTGCATACCGCCGATTTTAGACGCGTTGGCTGACCGCAGCCTTGCGCGGGCCGCTCAGGCGGCGTGGCGTATGGGCGCGCTGGCGGCCATTGGCACGCAGATCTCGGCGGCCAGTGGCAGGTGGTCGGAAAAGGCCTGCGGCAGCGTCCACATGCGCTGCACTTCGATCGATGGCGTGACGAGAATATGGTCGATCGCACGGTTGGGGTGCCAGCTTGGAAAGGTTGGCGCGGGGTGCGTCGGTGGCGCGAGGGTCGTGTGCGCGAACAGTGCGCGCAGTTCCGGGCTGTTGGCCGGGCAGTTGAGGTCGCCCATCAGCACCGCGTTGGTGCAGCCCTTGAGCAGGTCACCGATGAATTCAAGCTGGCGCATGCGCGACTGCGAACCAAGCGACAGGTGGGCGACGGCGACCGTGAGCGCGTCGTGGCCATGGCCGTAGCGCGCCAGCAGCACGCCGCGGCCGTGCAGGCGCCCCGGCAGCGGGTAGTCGAGCACCTCGTCGGGCTCGGTGCGGCTGATGAGGCCGTTGGCGGTGTGGGAAACGCTGGACACCTTGCGGTTGGGCTGGTGGCTCCAGAACGGCAACCCCGCGGCCTCGGCCAGGTAGCGGGTCTGGTTGAGGAACCCCGAGCGGATGCTGCCCGCGTCGGCCTCCTGCAGGCCAACAATGTCAAAGTGGGCGATGGAGCTTGCCAGGTGATCGAGGTTGCCGAGCTTGTATTTGCCCGGCAGCACCGCGCCCCAGCTGCGGGTGAAGTATTCGCTGTAACGCCGCACGCTCGCGCCTGCAAGGATGTTGCAGCTCAGGATGCGCAGGACGCCCGTGTCGGTGGCCGCGGTTGAATCGACGCTCATGGCTTCCAGCCTACCACCAAGCGGTGGCCCGCTGCGCGGGTCGAAAGTACCGTTTGGCAGGGCACAAATGCGGCGTGGTTCACCGTTGGTCGACGTTTTGCACCATCCACAGGCCCAGTTGCCGCAATTGGCCGTAGCTGTCGATGTTGGCGCTGCGCATGAGGGCGACGAACGGCGCGTCCTTGCCGTCGCTGGCGCGGCGGCCGACGACGAGCGTGGGCGTGGCGTCGATGCCCCAGCCCATTTCGGTGCGCTGGTCGGCCGCCATCTGCTTGACGGTCGCCGGGCTGGTCGCGGCCGCGAGGAACTTGTCGCGATCGATGCCCGAGTGTGCGTAAAAGTCGGCGTAGTCGGACAGTGAATTCAGCGGATAGTGTTCCAGTGCGGCCTTGAACAGCGCGTCGTGGGTCTGTGGCAGCACGCCGAGCTCGCGCGCGGCATAAAAGGACTGTGCCGACGGCATCCACGCGGCGCTGAAGACCGCGGGCATGAAACGCACCTGGACGCTGCGCGGCAGCTGCGTGCGCAGCTGGTCCATGTACGGGGCAAATTCCGCGCAGTGCGGGCACGCGTAGGAAAACACTTCAACGATTTCAACCGGCCCGGTCGGTGTTACCTGGCCTTTTGGCAGGGCGAGCGTGACGTACTGGTCCCCCGCGGTGAAGTGCGTGGTCACGGCCGGCGCCGGCGTGGCCGCACCCGTCGGATTGGCGTCGGCGCTGGACTCGTTGTGCGCCGAACACGACGCCGTCAACAGCAGGCCGCAGGCGAGCAGCGCGCTTCCCAGCAGGGCTGGAATACGCATCCTACTTGGCCTTCTTCGCCGCCAGCTCCTTGTTCACCAGGAACAGCGCGGCATCGACCGCCTGCTGCGCACCCTGGGTCGAGGCCGGCGTCAGGCGCCACTTGCCGTCGATGACGAGCGTCGGCGTACTGTCCACGCCCCACGCCATGATCTGCTTGTCGGCGCGCTTCATGTCCATGTTGACGCCGAACGAGTTTGCGGTGGCGATGAAGTCCGCGGGCTTGGCGCCAAATTGCGCGTAGAACTTGGCGACGTCCGCGAGCTTGGGCAGATTCTTTTCAGCCTTGGGCAGCTGGGTGCCGGGATCATAGGTCTGCAGCACGCCGTTGGGCCCCCAGACGGCCTTGAACATCGCATCGTGCGACTTCGGATTGTCGAGGCCCAGCGCCTTGGCGGTGAAGTAGGTGCGCTGGAACAGGGGCCAGTCCTCGTTCGGATGCCAGCTGGCGGGAATGAACTCCATCACGGTGCCCTTGGGCAATTCCGCGCGCAGCTTGTCGATGAAGGGTTCGAAGTGGTTGCACGCCGGGCAGCCAAACGAGAATACCTCGGTCACCACCACCTGGCCGGGGTGGTTGGTCGGCTGCGGGTTGGGGATCGCGAAGTAATCCTTGCCTTCCACGAACGCGTGCGGCTGCGCGGTTTGCGCGCACGCAAAACCGGTCACGGCGGCCAGCAACAAAAAGACGGCGGTATGTTTGGACATGGTGATTCCTGGCGAAGTCAAGGGTGGCCGGCGGCGAAGGTGCCACGCCGACCCTGAACCGACCGCGCGCCGCGCGGCAGGTTCAATCGAGGGTTTTGCCCGGCGCCGGGGATTTCGGCACGGGCGCGGCGTGCAGGCCTTCAACGTAGCTCGACACCGCGGTGATGTCTTCCTCGGTCAGGTGTGTCGCGATGGTCGGCATGATGCCGGCGTGGGCGTCGCTGCCCCAGGTGGTGCCGTCGTGCCAGGCCTTGAGCTGCGCCGCGACGTACTGGGTGTGCTGGCCCGCGATGTTGGGCACGCGCCAGCCCGGGTTGCCGGCGCCATCCGGGCCGTGGCAGGCCATGCAGGCCGGGATGCCCTTGCTGGCATCGCCCTGGTCGTAGAGCTTCTTGCCGACCTGGACCAGCTTGTCATCGGCGACGCCCGGCGTACGCGTCTGCGCCGAGAAGTACGCCGCGATGTCCTGCATGTCCTGCGGCGACAGGGTGGAGGCCATGCCCGACATGATCGCGTTCTGGCGCACGCCGCTCTTGAAGCGCATCAGCTGGGTGACGATGTACTCGGGATTCTGGGCCGCGAGCTTCGGGTATTGGGCGTCGGTCGAGTTGCCGGTGGCGCCATGGCACGCGCCGCAGGCGATGGCCTTGGTCTTGCCGGCCGCCGCATCGCCGGGCTTGGTGGCAACGGCCTGGAGCTTGGCAAACTCATCCTGCGCCGCTTTGGCGGCAGCAACCGGTGCGGCTGCCGCGCTCGCGGCCGGAGCCGCGCTGCCGGCGGTCGGGGCCGAAGCCGCTGCGGCCGGGGTAACCGCCCACGCCGCCGCGACCGGGGCTGCGGCGGCGAGCGTGACGAGGACAGCAAGCGAGCGCCGAAAACCCATAGAATCCTCTCTTTCGCGTAAGGCGGAGCGCCGGCACGATAGCCGGCGCGAACCTCCGGATTATCGCCGCACCGGGAAAGAGGGTCAAACGCGCCGCTGCGGCGCATGGACTGGCCCATGGGCGCACCTGCGCCCGCGGCGGCTTTGCACGTTTCTACCGGAGGTTTCGAGATGGCAACGGCTTTCGCAAGCAATCCCCTGGCCGGCGCGGGCTTCGTGCTGGCGGCGCATCGCGGTGACCAGTTGCCGCCGGATACCGGCGTCGAGGTCGCCTTCGCGGGCCGTTCCAACGCCGGCAAATCCAGCGCGCTGAACGCGCTGGCGGGGCACTCGGCGCTGGCGCGTACCAGCAAGACGCCGGGGCGCACCCAGCAGCTGGTGGTGTTTGCGTTGCCGGGCGGCGGCCGGCTCGTCGATTTGCCCGGTTACGGTTATGCCAAGGTGCCGCCGGCGCTCCGCGACCACTGGAAGCAGGTGATTGATGCGTACCTGCGGCAGCGCCAGTCCTTGCACGGGTTGGTGCTGATCGCCGACATCCGCCACGCGTTGACCGAATTTGATCGCCAGATGCTGGCGTTTTGCGCCCGGATCGGCCTGCCGTGCGTGGTGTTGCTGAGCAAGGCCGACAAGCTGACGCGCACGCAGGTACGCACGAGCCAACAAGCCGTGGATGCCGAAATCGCCAAGGCCGGCTGGACGGCGGCGACGATCGCCTTCTCGGCGCCGGCGGGGACGGGGGTGCAGGCGGCGCGCGCCGCGGTCGGCCGGCTGCTTGGCAGCCAGGCGCCGGACGGCGATCGGTAACCGCGGGGTGCTTGCGTTGCACCCTGCGCCACCCCATGTTCGATACCTTGTCACTGCAAAGGCATGTGCATGTCGGGTCCCAGCCACGTCGTCGAACAACCGGTCGAACACCGGGCGCAGCTCGCGGAGTACCTTGCCGCCGGCAGCAAGCCGCCCGCACGCTGGAAGATCGGCACCGAACACGAGAAGTTCGTGTTCCGCACCGACGACCTGAAACCGCCGGCCTACGCCGGCGGCCGCGGCATCGGCGCGCTGCTGCGCGGAGTCGCGGGCTGCGGCTGGGATCCGGTGGAAGAGGACGGCAACCTCATCGCGCTCACGCGCGGGCTGGCGTCGGTGACCCTGGAACCCGCCGGCCAACTGGAACTGTCCGGCGCGCCGCTGGAAACGGTCCACGACACCTGCTGCGAAGTGGCCGAACACCTGCACTGCGTGCGGGTGGCGGCCGAGCCGCTCAAGCTCGGCATCCTTGGCATGGGGTTCCAGCCGAAATGGAGGCGCGAGGAAATGCCGTGGATGCCGAAGGGCCGCTACGCGATCATGCGCCGCTACATGCCCACCGTCGGCTCGCTCGGGCTGGACATGATGACCCGCACCTGCACGGTGCAGGTCAACCTGGACTTCGCCGATGAAGCCGACATGGTGAAGAAGTTCCGCGTGGGCCTGGCCCTGCAACCGGTCGCGACCGCGCTGTTTGCCGATTCACCGTTTGTCGAAGGCAAGCCCAACGGCTACCAGACCTATCGTTCACACATCTGGACCGATACCGACCCTGATCGCACGGGTCTTTTGGACTTCGTGTTCGAGGACGGCTTCGGCTTTGAGCGCTACGTCGATTACCTCCTCGACGTGCCGATGTACTTCGTGCATCGCCGCGGGCATTACATCGACTGCGCCGGGCAGTCCTTCCGCGATTTTCTGGCCGGGAAGTTGCCGGCGTTGCCGGGCGAAAAGCCGACGCTTCGCGACTGGTCCGACCACATGACCACCGCGTTCCCGGAAGTGCGGCTGAAACAGATCCTCGAAATGCGCGGCGCCGATGGTGGCCCCTCGAACCGCCTGTGCGCCTTGCCGGCGTTCTGGGTCGGGCTGCTGTATGACGGTCAAGCACTTGACGCCGCGTGGGACCTGGTCAAGGACTTCACGCTGGCCGAACGCCACGCGCTGCGCGATGGCGTACCCATGCACGCGTTGAAACTGCCGTTCCGCGGTGAAACCGTGCGCGAGCTGGCGCTGCGGGCGCTGGAGATTGCCGGCAATGGCCTCAAGCGCCGCGCCCGGCTCAACCGCAACGGCGCGGACGAAACCATGTTCCTCGCGCCGCTCATCGAATTTGCCGAGGCCAACCAGACCCCCGCCGACCGCAAGCTCGAACTCTTCCACGGAGAATGGAACGGCAGCGTCGACCCCGTGTTCCGCGAGTTCGCTTACTGACGTCCGCGCTGGGCGGCGGCGCTAGTTGCCGCCGCCTTGTGCGCGTAGCGCTTTCACCTGATCGGCCGTGACGGGCTTGCCGTGGTTGCCCCACGAAGTGCGTTCGTGGTTGGCGATGTTGGCGATGTCCGCGTCACTGAGCGCGCCGGCGAAAGCCGGCATGGCACTTGGGTACACGGTGCCCATCACGTTTTCACCGTGCAGGCCGTGCAGGATGGTGGTGACCTGCTTGGCCGGGTCGGGGTCGTTGACGACCGGATTGTCCTTCAGCGGCGGGAACGCGCCCGGCAGGCCGGTACCGGTGGCCTGGTGGCAGGCCGCGCAGTTGGCGCCGTAGAGCGCCGCGCCCTTGGCGGCGTCAAACGTGTACGGGCCGGCGGGCGCGCTGGCTGCCGGTGCGGCGGCTGCCGGTACCGGGGCCGCGGCGGCGCCCGATGCGCCCGGGGTGGATGACACCGGGGCGCTGCTGAAGGCTCCGGCGGGCAGCGCCGTACCTGCTGCGTATACCTCGAAGATGCCCTGGGCGCCGATGCCTTCGTGGGCCATGTCGTGGTCGACGAATGAGTACTTCCCGGGCTGCTGCAGCACAAGATCGAATATCGCACCCGCCCCCGGCCCTACCGTGTACGCCGAGACGTCGCTCAAGGCATGGCTCATGTCGCCGTCGGGATAAACCTTGTCAAAAATCGCACCGATCACGTGGAAGGAGCTCCACAGATCCGGGCCGGCATTGACAAAGTAGATGCGCACGCGCTTGCCCGATGCGACCGGCAAGGGATGATCGCGGTACTGGAAGGCGACGCCGTTGAACACGACTTCGTCGGGGCGTTCCTTCTGCATTTTTTCAAAGTCCGGGCCCATCAGGTGGCCCGAGACCTGCTGGGTGTACCACTCGCTTTGCTCGATGACGTAGCTCTCTGCCGCGGGTGGCAGCGGCGTAGTGGGACTGACCACGATCACGCCGTACATGCCATTGCCCATGTGCAGCAACACGGGTGGCGTGCCGCAGTGATAGATGAACGCGCCCGGCACACGGGCCACAAACGAAAACGTTTTCGACTTGCCCGGCTTGACGTCGACGAAGTCCGAGCTCGGCGCGACCAGCGCTGCGTGGAAATCGATCGAGTGGTTCATGTTACCGTTGTTGGTGAGCGTGACGTGGACGGTCTGGCCCTGGCGCACGTGGATGATGGGCCCCGGCACCGTGCCGCCAAATGTCCATGCCTGGTAATTGACGCCGTTGGCTATCGTGACGGTGTCGTCGCTGACCACCAGGTGCACATCGACGCTCTCGCCGGTGCCGAGCAGTGGCGGCAGGCGCGCGTCGCGGGCTGATGCAATGGGCGCCGGCGCGGCCAACGACAGCGGCGAGACGGCGGCGGCCGCAGCGGCGGGCGATGCGCCTTTCACATTGAGGCTGCTGTGCAGGCCGGCAACCAGGAAGAACACCAATACCGCGATCCCGAACAGCACCACGCCCTGCACGCCCCACGACACCGGGTGGCTGGGGGTCGGCTTGCGCGTACCCCCCAATTCGGCGACCCGGCGCCAGCCGGGCCAGCGTTTTTCGATGTAGTAGTCGCTGCTGTAGAGGCTGGGGCCCGAGCGGCTGTTGATGACGATCAGCGCGATGAACACCAGCACATAGACGATGCCCGCGCCCATGTTGGTGGCGCCCACCGCGTACGGGCCGCCGAAGCCTTCGGCGGTACTCCATACCAGAAGGCTGAACAGGGCGCCCGCGATGTAGGTGGTCTTGCGGGCAAAGCCGAACACCAGCGCCAGCGCGAGCGCGGTTTCAATGATGCGGGTGGCCCACACGAACAGCATCGCGTGCGGCGACACCACCGCGATCCACAGGCTGAACCACCACGCCGACCAGGCCGACTGGCCCTGCGCGGCGTTGTGCAGGTAACCGACGTAGTGGACCGCAAACTCGGACGTCCAGGTCAACGCGGCGTTGACCACCCAGATCAAGCCAAACGCGACCCGCAACGCGGTGCGCGCCATGGCCGGCCAGGTACCGGGTTCGGGCTCGTGGTTGTGTTCTTCAGACATCGCTTGCGCCTATGGGGATATGGTCAAGGGGAACGGATGCGGGCCGCTTCGGGCCCGTGCACGCGGGTTAACCCCGCAAGTGTAACCGGCGGCGGCGGCGCGGCGTTGATGCCGGTCACGCGGCACACGCTGGCGTTGCGGCTTTGGTGCTGCACAATGGTCCGGTTGCGCTTGCGCATGGTTGTACACGGAGACCCGGATGGCACGCTACACACGCTTGTACGAGGACATCGTCTGCATCGACACCGAGCAGCACCGGCCAAGGCTGGCCGCGTGTTACCTCGTCGGCAGCGGCGGGCACTATGCGTTTGTCGAAAGCGGCACCAGCCGCTCGGTGCCGGCGTTGCTGGAGGTGCTGGCGGCTTTCGACATTGCGCGCAGCGCGGTCGACTACGTCATGCCAACGCACGTCCACCTGGACCACGCCGGCGGTGCCGGTGCGCTCATGCGCGCATTGCCGAATGCGCGGCTGGTGATCCACCCCCGCGGCGCGCGGCACATGATCGATCCGTCGCAATTGATCGCGGGTGCGACGGCCGTGTACGGCGAAGCCGCGATGCGCGCGACCTATGGCGAAATCGTGCCGGTACCAAAAGAGCGCGTGCTCGTGGCCGACGTTGCGCCCGACCGCGACTTTGAGTTGATGCTGGGCAGCCGGCGGCTGCGTTTCATCGATTCACCCGGCCACGCGCGCCACCACTACGCGATCTGGGACGAGCAAAGCCGCGGCTGGTTCACCGGCGACGTGTTCGGCTTGTCCTACCGCGAATTTGACCATGCCGGCCGCAACTATCTGCTTCCAACGACGAGCCCTACCCAGTTCGATCCGGTCGCGTGGGAGGCGAGCCTGCAGCGGATCCTGGCTGCGCATCCCGAGCACATCTACCTTACCCATTACAACCGCATCGATGCGGTGGAAACGCTGGCTGCGGACCTGCGCGCAGGGTTGGCGGCCTACCAGCAGATCGCCCACGCCTGCGCCGTGGCGCCGGACCGGCACGCACGTCTGTATGCGGGTTTGATGGATTTCCATCTCGGCCAGTTGCGTGAGCGCGGCAACCCGATTGCGGAAACCCGCGCACGTGAGCTCTTGGAGCTTGATATTGAAATCAACGCGCAGGGGCTGGAGGTGTGGCTGGAGCGCGAGCGCCAGGCGGCGGCGCACCCATGATGGCCGCATGGGGCCGATGGCGGTGGGGCCGCGCCTGCGCTGGCGCGCCCGGTGCTTCCCCAGACGAAAAGGAAGTGCGGTCGATCAGAAAATCTCGCCGACGCAACAGCGCAGGCTGCCGCCGGCCTTTTCGATTTCGGACAACTCCACGGTACCGATGTGGAAACCCCAGTCTGTCAGTGCCGTTCGTTGCGCGGGCGTCAGGGATGCCGCCGCGCCCGCGCTCATCCACACGCGGCCGGGGGCCAGCGTGATGGCGTTGCCGGCGTACGCGCGCTTTTGTGCCGCGGTCAGCCACAGTGTGTGTCCGGCGTAGGCCTCGGCAATGGCGCGCGGCACTTCGGTGTCGGCAAAGCCGTCAGCGGCGAGGATCACCACGCGACCCGCGAGGGATGCCATCACGACGTTGGTGTGGTACTCGCCGGGCGCGAGGGCAAAGCAGAACGTCAACCGCAAGTCGAAGGCATCGTGCAGGGCGCGTGCCCCCGCCGCGTCGCAGCGCTCGGACAGGCCGCAATACCCAATCCCGCGCGCGTGGTCGATCACCAGCGAACCGGTCAGTTCGCCAACCCCACGCGTGCCGTCGGCGAGGTCGATTTCTTCGCGTCCCAGCACGTCACGGAAGAAACCGCGAATGTCGGCGCGCGTCGCCTCGCGTTGGCGCACGGGGTGCCGCATCCGCGCCACGATGAAACGTCCGGGCGCGGTGGCATATACGTTGTTTGGAAACATCGCGTCGGGCGTGGCCGCGGCGCCCGGAAAGGTGATGACCGGAACGTCTTCCCGCAGGGCTTCGGCCAGTGCGGCGTGCTGCGCGCGCGCGCGCGCGGTCGAACGCGGCATCCATCTGCATGTAGCGGTTGTCTTCGGCCGACTCGGCGGCAAGCTCGTGCGCCGCAGGCGCGACCAGGAAGGCGGCGCGCGCGGTGACCCGGGCGGTCGCGGGTGGCGGCAATGCCGCGAGGGCGGTGCGAAAGGCTGCGGGCGTGGTGACGATCATCGCAAGTTTGAGTTGGGGGCGGCGGTCGCGGAGCGTCTGGCTGTTCGCCAAGAATTCCCTGCTTTTACTCGTCACTCCGGGATGACGATGGAATTAGAGCACCCTTGCTGCCGCAAAATGAAAAGGGCCGGCGCGAGCCGGCCCTTGGAGGGTACCGGCAACGCGTTGGCGTTGCCGGCCATGCCCACGGTCAGGGTTACTTGGTTTCCAACCCGCGATCCTTCTTCATGTCGCTGGTGTTGGGTGCGCGCCCGCGCCAATCCTTGTAGAGGTCGTTGAGCTCGACGGTATTGCCGCGCGAGAGGATCATCTGGCGGAAGCGGTCGCCGTTGGCGCGGGTGAGCCCGCCGTGCTCCTGGAACCAGCCGTAGGCGTCGTCGGCCAGCATCTGCGTCCACATGTAGGCGTAGTAACCGGCCGCGTAGCCGTTGCCCCAGATGTGCAGGAAGTAGGTCGAGCGGTAGCGCGGCGGTACTTCGGGCACCAGGATGTGGTTGTCGGCGAGTGCCTTTTGGCCAAACGCGGCGACGTCCGTCACCTTCGGTGCGCTGGCCGGCAGCGTGTGCCAGGACATGTCGAGCAGGGCCGCTTCCAAAAGCTCGGTCATGTCGTAGCCCTTGTTGAACAGGCGCGACTTCTGCAGCTTCTCGACCAGCGCTTTCGGCATCGGCGCACCGGTCTTGTAGTTCTTCGCGTAGTGGTTGAACACCTCGGGATAGGTTGCCCAGTGTTCGTTGAACTGCGAGGGGAATTCCACCCAGTCGCGCGGTTCGTTGGTACCGGACAGGCTTGGGTACCTGGTGTCGGCGAAGAACGCGTTCAGCGCGTGGCCGAACTCGTGGAACATCGTGATGACGTCGTCCATCGACAAGAGCGCCGGCTGGCCCGCGGCCGGTTTGGCGAAGTTGGCGACGTTGTAGATGACGGGCGCCTGGCCGAGGAGCGTGTTCGGATGCACCAGATCACTCATCCACGCGCCGCCGGCCTTGTTGTCACGCTTGAAGTAGTCGGCGTAGAAAAGCCCCAGCGGCTTACCGTCGGTGTTGTACACCTCATACACCAGGACGTCCGGGTTCCAGGTCGGCAGGTCCGTGCGCTGCTTGAAGGTGATGCCGTACAGCTTGGTCGCGGCGTAGAACACGCCGTTGACCAGCACGTTGTGCAGCTCGAAGTACGGTTTGACTTCCGACTGGTCGATGTCGTACCTGGCCTTTTGTACCTGCTGGCCGTAGTACTCCCAGTCCCAGGGCTCGAGCTTGAACGCCGGCTGGCCCAGCGCCTTCTGATCCTTGTCGATCATGTCCTGCCGCGCCTGCGCCTCGACCGCGGCGCGCGCCTTGGCCGGCGGCACCAACTGGTCGAGGAAGTTCATGACCGCGCCCGGGGTCTTGGCCATCTGATCCTGCAGTTTCCACGCGGCGAAATCCGGATAACCGAGCAACTTGGCTTTCTTGGCACGCAGGTACGCGATCTCGGTAATGATCGCGCGGGTGTCACCGGCGCCGTGGTTGGCGCGGTTCCACGAATGCTCGTAGAGCTCGTGGCGGATCTTGCGGTTCTTGAGTTCCGCAAGGTCGGGCTGCTGGGTGGTGTTTTGCAGCGTGATCACCCATTTGCCCTTGAGCCCGCGCGCCTTGGCCGCGTTGGCGGCCGCTTCGATTTGTGCCGGTGTCAAACCGGCCAGGTCGGCCTTCGAGTCCACCACCAGCGCATTGTCCTTGGACGCCGCAATCAGCTTGTTGCCGAACTGGGTGGTCAGGGTGGAAATCTTTTCGTTGTATTGCTTGAGCGTCGCCTGGTCGGCCTTGGACAGCTTCGCGCCGTTGAGCACGAATTGCCGATGGTCGTACTGCAGCAGGCGCAGGGATTCAGGGTCGAGCTTCAGCTTGGCCCGCTCGTCGTAGAGCCTCTGGATCCGCGCGAATAGTTTCGCGTTGAGGAAGATCGCGTCCTGGTGCGCGGCGAGCTTGGGTGCTTCCTGCTCGGAGATCTTCTGCAGCGTCGGGTTGGTATCCGCGCCGGCGTACAGGCTGAAGACGTTCATGACACGGGTCAGCATCTGGCCGGTCTTTTCCATCGCGACGATGGTGTTCTCGAAGGTCGCCGGCGCGGGGTTGTTGGCGATCTTGTCCACCTCCGCGAGCTGGCGCCGCATCCCCGCTTCCATCGCCGGGACGTAGTCCGAATCCTTGATCTTGGAGAAGTCGGGCGTGCCAAACGGCAGCGTCGAGGGCGCGAAGAACGGGTTGGCCGCCGGCGCGGCGCGGGTGGCCGGCGCGCTGGCGGCCGGGGTGGCCGGTGCGGCGTATGCGTTCACGCCGATGCCTCCGGCCAAGACGATGGCGCAGGCCACGGCGAGGGCCCTGGATTTGAAACCTTGCATGGGGTGACTCCTTGCACAGCGAAAAGGGGATCAGGCGGCCGCGACGTCGTGCAGTTGCCAGTGCGGGCCGATGAGGATGAACAAGCGATGGCGCAGGACGAAGTGGGTCAGCGTGGTGACGACCTGGACGTCCGTGTGCAGGTCATCGAGCGTGGCGGTTACCGTGGCGGTGGCATCGACGGGTGCGAGCGACGGGTCCACGCCGTCCGGGTCGGGTTGCTTGGCTTTCCAGCGATCAAACAGGATCGGTTTGCGCAGGGCTTCCTGCAGCGCGTCGGCGAAACTCTGCGGCGAGGAACCGGTGAAGGACAGGTCGGCATCGGGGCCGCGCGCGGTGGCCAGGTTGGCGATCGTCAGGTAGTAGCGTTGGGCTTGACTCAAAGGGACGCTCCAGTGCAGCAACGACGGTGACCCCGGCCTGTGATGCCGCGCAGGCCGAAGGGTTGACCTTGAATAATGCCGGGATTGGCGTGAAGGTTCCATCCATGCCGCAAGTCATGCCCGGGCGGCGCCGTCACGCGATGTCGCGGACGGCGTCGGCCGCTTCCCGCAGCGCGGCGGCGGCGGCGGGCGGCTCGACCCCATGGCCAATGACGCCAAGGCACGGCGCGGCCAGCACCTGGTGCAGCGTCGCCAGGTTTTCCTTGGGATACAGAAAGCCGGGATCGATGCGGTTGCCGATCCAGCCGAGCAGTTCGCAGTCGTTGCTGCGGATCGACTTGACGGTGAGCTGGGCGTGGCTGAGGCAACCGGGCCTCAGGCCGACCACAAGGATCACCGGGGTGCCCAGCTGGCGCGGGATGGCGCTGGCGCGCATGGCGTTGGTAAGGGGTGCGAGCCACCCGCCCACGCCTTCAACCACGATGGCATCGCCGTGCAGCATCCCGAGGGTGTCGTAGGCGTCCTCGATGGCCTGCAGGTTGATTTCATGGCCGGCTTCGGCCGCCGCGATGTGGGGTGACGCCGCCGGCGCGAAGGCGAACGGGTTGCAGTCTTCGTAGCGTTCGGGTTGCGGGTCGCTGGCGGCGATCAAGGCCAGGGCGTCATCACTGCGCAGGCCCTCGGGCGTTTCCGCGCAGCCGCTCGCGACCGGTTTCATGCCCGTGGCCCGCAGGCCCGCGGCGCGCAGCGCGTGCAGCAGCGTGCAGGCGGCCCAGGTCTTGCCGATGCCGGTATCGGTGCCGGTAACGAATACGCCGCGTGGTTTCATGGGAGTTTGCCGGTCAGGACAAGACCTAACGGTGCGCGAGGCGGCGCACAAACGCAAGTGCGGCTGCGCCGGACGCGCGATAATGCCGCTTTCACGCCCTGGTGTACACGCATGTTCGAAGCTGCCCCCATGACCGCCACCGACAAGCCCGGTGTCTACGCCGAGCTCGCGCAGCAGGCGCGCGGCCTCATGCATGGCGAACCCAATCTCGTTGCCAACGCCGCCAATTTTGCGGCGCTGGTCTACCACGCGCTGCCCGGCCTCAACTGGTGCGGGTTTTATTTCCTCGACGGCGGTGAGCTGGTCGTCGGCCCGTTCCAGGGCAAGCCCGCGTGCATCCGGATCGCGCTTGGGCGTGGGGTGTGCGGCATCGCGGCGGCAACCCGCGCGACGCAGGTGGTGGCCGACGTGGCCGCGCATCCCAACCACATCTATTGCGATGGCGCCGCGCGTTCGGAAATCGTGGTGCCGCTGGTGCGCGGCGACGGCGGGCTGCTGGGTGTGTGGGACGTCGACAGTCCGCACCTTGGGCGTTTTGACGAGGTCGATCGCGTGGGCATGGAGGCGCTGTGCGCCGAGTTCATGCAAACCCTCGCCTAGCGCGGGCGCTTACCCGCCGGTCGCAAACCCCGGAAACAGCGTCATGCCGCCGTCGACGTAGATTGACGCGCCACAGATGTAATCGGACTCGTCCGAGGCCAGCCACGCGGCGACCCTGGCGATGTCCGCGGGAACGCCGATACGGCCGCACGGAATCAGTTTTTTCAATGCCGTAGCCGCGGCGGGCGTGCTCCACGCCTTGCGGTTGATCGCGGTCTCGATCGCACCCGGGCAGATGGAGTTGACGCGTATTTTCTGCGGTGCAAGTTCCTGCGCGATGGATTCCATGAGCTGCATGATGCCGCCCTTGGTGGTGGCGTAGTTGCAGTGCCCGCCCCACGGGATTTCCTGGTGCACCGAGCTGGTGAAAATGATCTTGCCAAGCGCGCGCGAGACATCGCGCATCCCGCGCCGGGTGAACTCGCGCACGGCTTCGCGCGCGCAGAGGAACGCGCCCGTCAGGTTCACGCCGATGACCTGTTCCCATTGCGCAAGCGTCATGTCGGCCAGCCGCGAATCGCGCTGGATGCCGGCGTTGGAACATACGATGTCGAGGGTGCCGAAGTGCTTGACCGCAGCGGCGAACATGGCCGTGACATCGGCTTCGCGGCTGACGTCGGCCTGGAGCGGGAAAGCCTTGCCGGCACCCGCGGCGTTGATTTCGGCGCAGATTTTTTCCGCGGCGTCGGGCTGCACCACGTAGTTGACCACGACGTTGGCGCCCTCGGCCGCAAGCTCGCGCGCGATGCCTTCGCCGATGCCGGAGTTGGCGCCGGTAACCAGGGCATTCTGGCCGGCGAGCCGTTGGGGGGTGGATGGTGGGGTCATGGCGATTCTCCGTGGGTGGATGCGAAAGGTGCCCGCGCCGCGGCTGCGGGAAATTCTTCCCCCTTCCGCAGGAAGGGGGTTGCGGCCGATGGCGTCGGCCGTGCCAGGCCATCCCTCCGAAGCGCCCGCCTGCGGCGAGCCCTTCGACCCCCTTCGTGCCGAAGGGAGCGGAGCGGCGTCACGCCGCCTGCCTAGTGGCCCGGCGGGAGCCAGCCGCCGTGAAAGCCTGCGCGCCGCAGCCCGAGCCTGATCGGCGCGCACGCGCGCATCTGATCCCACACCATGCGGCTGCGGTAATTCTCGATCATCAGCACGATCGGGCCCTGGTTGAGGGCGAAGTGCCACGGCGACACCCACGCGGACAGGTGCTCGCCGGCGTTGCCGGTACACACCACGCCGGCGGTGGAGTTGTCCGGGTAAGACAGGTTGAACGAGGCATGGAACCCGTAGCCCGCCGGGCTGTGGCCGATGAGCCGATCAAGGTGCCGGATTTCGTCCAGCACGATTTCCGGCGCAAACGGCAAGGACGCGATCGCGGCCCACGGCGAGATGGTGCCGTCGTCGGGCCCGTACGGCGCGCCGCGCGCGATGTAGTCGTAAAAGGTCTGGCTGTGGTGGTGGAACGTCGCGTGCGCGTCGGCCGGGCCGTCGCTGGCGGTAAAGCCCCAGCAGTTCTTGTCGTAGCCGGTGAACTTGTGCGGGTTGCGGATGGCGTACTGGCGGTGGATGTGGGTCATTTCGCGGCTGTTGGCGAAGTAGTCGGTTTTCTTCGCCGTCATGACCGCATCCTGCAGGCCGGCCAGGTCCAGCCAGATGTGCGAAAACTGGTGGATGAACAGCGGCCCGGCGTACAGCACCTCGCGGCCGTAGATGCGTTTCCAGCTGAAGGTGGATGTCCACGCGGCATAGGCGTTGGGCGTCACCGAAAATTCCGGTGCCGCCAGCGCCAGCACGTACAGGATCATCGCCTCGTTGTAGCCCAGCCAGCGGTTGACGAGAAATCCGCTTTCCGGCTTCCAGCCCAGCGCGATGGCGTCGCCGCCGTTTTGGGCCCAGCGCCAGTCGACGCGCGCGTAGATCGATTGCGCGCGCATGCGCACCTCGCGTTCGTTGGCGCCATCGCCCGCGAAATACTGCGCGGCGTGCAGCACGCCGGCCAAAAGCAGCGCGGTGTCGATCGTGGACAGCTCGCAATTCCACGCGCGCGTGCCGGTGTCGGCCTTGAGGAAGTGGTAGAAAAACCCCTTGTAGCCGACGCCGTCCTTCGCGCCCGACTGGTCGGCGGCGTCGAAGAAACGCAGCGCCGCGAGCGTCAGGTGCAGCGCGTGGTGGCGCAGCATCCAGCCGCGTTCGACCGCGACCGGATAGCACGACAGCGCAAAGCCGACCGCGGCGATGCTGGCCGGCTGGCCCGGCTGGGTCGAATCGAGCACCAGCCCGGTGTTGGGATCGGTATGGCGTTCGAAGTAGCGGAACGCCTTGCGTTCCAGATCGTCCAGCATGGCATCGTCGTCGTCTGCCCTGCGCGCGGCGGCGCGGCGTTCCGTGACCATGCGGCCTCCTAGGCCAGTTCGACCCGCACCGCGGCGACGGCGTGCGGTGGCAGGTTCAACTGGATGTCGAAACCGTCGCCTGCGGCCTGCACCGCCACGGCTTCGGCGTGGAGTTGCGACGCGGCATCGAGTTCGGCTACCTGTTTGGTGTCGAGGTAATCCGGCGAGCCCATGTCCACCCATGCCTGGCGGCTGTTGCAATGCCCGGCGTCGATGCACTGCACGCTGGCCGTGGCCGGCGGTTGCGAACCCTGGAGGTGCCAGGTCACATCCTCCGGCGCAATGGCGTGCCGCGGAAACGCGTGATTGGTCAGCAGCAGGTCGACGTGCTGCGCGTCTGCACGTACCGCCCACGCGTCAACCGTGGCGTGCGCGCCCGCGACCGGCAAGCGTTGGTGGCCGAGGCCGTGCAGCAATTGCATGGCGCGATAGGTGGGTTTGGCGATGCCGTGGATGGTCTGCAGGCCGAAACTGCCGTGGAACGGGGTCGAGGAGAAATAGTTTTCCTCGAAAATGTCCGAGAACGTCCACCAGCTGTAGCAGTGCACGAGGTCGGCGACGTCCAGCATGTTCTTGGCAAGGAACGCGGCCGCGTAGGGCTCGTCATGCAACGGGAAGAACGGGTTGGATGACGAGCACCACTCGGTGTAGCAAAGTTTCCGGTCACCGACGGTCTGGCGCATCTTGCGCACGCGCTGGATCAGCACGTCACGCGGGGCATCGGAAAGTTGGGTTTCGGTGTCGTCGCCGGGCTTGCCGAGCGCATCGGTCGGATAGTGGTGGGTGGAAACGAAATCCACCGGCAGCTTGTTGGTCGCGCAGAATTCGAGAAATTCCGGTACCCATTCGTCATCGGCGGTCGCCGGGCCGCCGACACGGAGCTCGGCGTCGACGTTCTTGATGGCGTTGGCGGTGTACTGGTAGAGCTTGAAGTAATCGGCCTGCTTGCCTTTCCAGAATGCGTCGAGGTTGGGTTCGTTCCACACCTCGAAGTACCAGCTGCGTACTTCGTCGGCGCCGTAGCGATCTATCCAGTGCTTGGTCAGTCGCGTCATCAGCTCGGCCCATTTGGCGTAGTCACGGGGCGGCGTGACGTTGGCCCTGTAGAAAAACACGGTGTCGCCGCCGGTCTGCAGCGCGGTCGGCATGAACGAGAGTTCCACGAACGGTCGCATGCCGATAGAAACCAGAAAGTCGAAGATCTGGTCGATGTTGAAGAACGAGTACAGGTCCTTGTCCATCTCGATCAGGTAGGTGCACAGCTCGTCGTTGAGCAGCCCGTGGAAACGCACATGGCGCACGCCGAGCTCGGCGTGGGTCTTGCGCATTTGCGCCTGCCAGTCGGCGCGCAGCGCCAGCGCGGCGCGGCCGCTGCCGACCGTGTGGCTCCAGACATGCGCGAGAGGTTCGCCTGGGGTGTCGAGGTCGCAGGTGAAAGTCGTGGTCATGCAATGTGCCTGATGAATAAACGGGAAATGTGCCGGAAACGTCGTGAGCGCAACGTCAACGCGCGGCGCCCGGGCGCTCCGCGGGCGCCGTTTGCCGACCGGTGTCGGTGGCCGCCGGGGCCGGCAGGCCCGGTGCGTCGAGGCGCACCAGCACCGCGTGTGCGCGGCCGTCATCGACGAGCTCGATGCTGTTGCCCGGGTGGGTGGCAGCGTCGAGCGTGATGCTGGTGACGGCGGCGGCCCCGGGCTCGCGCACAAAGCGGATGGCGTAGTGCGTACCGCCGTGGCGCCAGTCCGCCGACCATTGCGTCCAGCCGGCCGGCACGCGTGGCTCGAAAGACAGCCGGTTGCCTTCGCGCCTGAGGCCCAGCAGCGATTCGGTCAGCAGGCGATACATCCAGCCGGCCGATCCGGTGTACCAGCTCCAGCCGCCGCGGCCGGTGTGCGCGCTGGCGGCGTAGACGTCGGCGGCCATGACGTAGGGCTCCAGCCGGTACCGTGCCGCCGCGTCCAGGTTGGTGGTGTGGTGCAACGGGTTGAGCATGCGCGCGATGCGCCAGGCGTCGTCGGTGCGCCCAAGCTGCGCCAGCGCCATGGCCACCCACACGGCCGCGTGGGTGTACTGGCCGCCGTTTTCGCGGACGCCCGGTACGTAGCCCCTGATGTAGCCGGGGTCAAGCGGGCCCGCGTCGAACGGCGGGGTGAAAAGTTTCACGATGCCGGCATCGTTATCGACCAGCTGTGCGAGCACGGCGTCCAGCGCCCGCTCGCTGCGCGCGCGGTCGCCGACGTTGGCCAGCACCGACCAGCTTTGCGGCAGCGAGTCGATGCGGCACTCGTCGCTTCGTGCCGAGCCGATCGCGACGCCCGCGTCGTTCCATGCGCGCAGGTACCAGTCGCCGTCCCAGGCGTGGCGTTGCAGGGCGGCTTTCAGGTTGGCCGCGACGGTGGCAAATTCCGCTACGGTGGCGGCATCGCCGCGCGCACGCGCGAGCGGCGCGCAGCGTTCGAGGACGTCGAGCAAAAACATGCCGAGCCACACGCTCTCGCCGCGGCCATGGATGCCGAGCCGGTTCATGCCATCGTTCCAGTCGCCGCCGCCGATCAGCGGCAGTCCGTGCGCGCCAAACCTCAGGCTGTGGTGGATCGCGCGCAGGCAGTGTATGTACAGGCTCGCACGCTGGTTGCTGATGCGCGCTTCCTCGTACACCGATTCCTCGTCGGCGGCCAGCGCACGGCCCTCGATGAACGGGGTCGACTGGTCGAGCACCGCGGCGTCGCCGGTGACCCGGACGTACTCGGCGGTACACCACGGCAGCCACAGGAGGTCGTCGCTGATCCGCGTGCGCACGCCCTTGCCGCCCGGCGGATGCCACCAGTGCTGGACGTCGCCTTCAAGAAATTGATGGCGCGCGGCACGCAGCAGCTGCGCGCGGGCAAGGGCCGGCCGGATGTGCAGCAACGCCATCGTGTCCTGCAGCTGGTCGCGGAAACCCCACGCGCCGCCCGACTGGTAATAGCCGCTGCGGGCCAGCAGGCGTGAGGCCAGTACCTGGTAGGGCAGCCAGCCGTTGACCAGGAGGTCGACCGCCGGATCGGGCGTGCGCACCTTGAGTTGCGCCAGCGTGCCGCGCCAGTGGCGGCGCACGCGCTCGAGTTCCGCGTGGGCGGCGTCCACGGCGTCGAACTCGCCCACGAGTTCACGCGCCGCGGCGGCATCGGTGGTGGCGCCCAGCAGGATCAACACCTCGCGTTCGGCGCCGGGCGCAAGTTCGAATGTCGTGCGCTGCGCCGAGCACGCGTCCAGCCCGGCGCCGGTGTTGCCGTCCAGGATTTCCACGCGCATCCCGAGCGGCGCGCCGGACGGGCGGTTGCGGCCGAGGAACGCCCGCCGGTCGCAGGTGAAGCCGGGCTGCGTGGCGACCAGCCGGTGGAACGCGACGCGGCTGGCGAACGTGTCGTGCCATGGGTTGCGCGCGAACACGGCACCGCTGGCATCGTCCAGCGTGGTGCGCACGTGCTGTCCGGCGCGCTCGCGGTGTTCGCCAAGCACCCATTCGAGGTAACTGGTCAGCGACACGCGGCGCGGCCGGTCGCCGTGGTTGACGACCCTGACCAGCGTGAGCTTGACCGGCTCGGTGTGGGCGACGAACACCGTCACCTCGCTGTACAGATCCGCGTGTGCGTGCTCGAAGCCGCTGTAGCCAAAGCCGTGGCGCACGCGCCATGGATCGCCGCTCGGGGTCGGCTGCGGCAGCAGCGACCAGAACTCGTTGGTGGCTTCGTCGCGCAGCCACAGCGCTTCGCCGGAGCGGTCGCGCAGCGGGTCGTTGTACCAGGGCGTCAGCCGGAACTCGTGGGCGTTGCCGGCAAACGTGTAGGCGCCGCCCGTCTCGCTGATGACGCTGCCAAAACCCGGATTGGCCAGTACGTTGCACCAGGGCGCCGGGGTGGGCGTGGCGCCGGTCAGCCACATGACGTACTCGCCGCCGTCGTTGCGGAAGCCGCCGTGGCCGTTGTACGCGTGCAGGTCCTCGGCGGTTGGCGGCTGCAGCGCGTAGCTGCCGGGCTGCGGTTTGTGCCGCGACAGGCGGGCGTCCGGCGCGGCTTCCGTGTTGGCCGCCGCGAGGCGCGCGATCTGGTCCCGCAGGCGGCCTTCGTCGCCCGAGAACACGCAGCGCGCGGTGGCCAGCATCAAGGCGCGGTCCGGGGCGGACAGGTGCTCGATCCGCCACGCGAACATGCGTCCGCGGCCCTGGCCGCCGCGCGCCTCGGCGCCCGATTCGATCAGGTACAGGATGTGGTCCTGCAATTCCTGCCGGTAGCCGGAGAGCTCTTCGTTCCAGATCAGGAGGTCCGCGTCGAGCCCGCTCACCTGCCAGAAGCCGTGCGCCTGGATGAGGTGGCGGACCAGGTCGATCTGGCTGGCGTTGGCGATGCGCGCGAGGACGATCGGCAGGTCGCCCGAGATGCCATGCTTCCACAGCGCCGACCGCGAGGGCAGGGCGACGTCGGACACGTTGCGCGCGGCAATCGGGCCATACAGCAGCACGCTCGCGACGTGGTCGTAGCGCTGGGCCTCCACCGCGCTCATGTTGAGTTGTTGCAGCGTGACCTGTTCGTGGGTCCAGGCGAGCTGGAACACCCGCTGGGCGAGGTGGCGTTCGCGGTACTTGCGCGCCAGCGCCAGCGCCGCCGCGCGATCAGGCGCGATACCGGTAACCAGGTCGATGCCCGCGGTGTGCCCCGGCAGGATGCGGATGCGCCGGCGCAGCGACACGATCGGATCGAGCACCGCGCCGGTGTGGCCCGCGGCCGGCTCGTCGAGCGCCAGGGTGAGGGGGTCCGCGGGGCTGCGCAGGCGGCCGATGAAGGCTTCGCGGTCGGTCTCGAAGCTGCCTTCATCGACCGTCCCGCCGCGCGTGGTCATCTGGTGCAGCAACCAGGGATGCGGTTCGTCCGGGCCGCGGGCGCGGCGCCACACCAGCAGGGCGTCGAGCTCGGGCACGGCTTCGGTTTCCAGGAACAACTTGCTGAAGACCGGATGCGCGGCGTCGGCGTCGGCGGGTGCCAGGACCGGTTCGGCGTAACTCACGACGTCAAGGGTGCGCGTCTTGCTGCTGCGGTTGGTCAGGCGCAGCCGCCGCAGCTCCAGGTCGTCCTCGGCCGACACCGCGACCAGCAATTCGGCCGCGATGCCAAAGTCGCGGCGGTGGAATTCCGCGCGCGCCTGCGAGAAGGTCGCGCGGCAGGTGCCGCCGCTGTCGCCCAGCGGCTGGAAGGTCGCCGACCAGACCTTGCCGGATTCGGCATCGCGCAGGTAGATGAAGGTGCCTTCATCGTCGCGGGTGCTGTCGCCCTGCCAGCGGGTGACGGCCAGGCCGCGCCAGCGGCTGTAACCGGCGCCGGTCTGGGTCAGCATGACGTGGTAGTTGCCGTTGGACAGCAGGTGCGCTTCCGGCAACGGCGTGTCCATGCGCGTGATTTCGCGCAGCTCCGCGTGGCTGCGGGCGCGCGTCTGGCGCGGCTGCTCGAGGTCCAGCGTGGCCGGATGGCGCGGCCGCGCCTCGGGAATCTTTTCGCGCAGCAGCAGCGCGTAGGCCGAGAACATCGGCTCGCGCATGAAGCGGCGTTGCATGGGCTGCTGGTTCAGGAGGAATGACAGCGCCAGCAAGCTCATGCCATGGTGGTGCGCCATCCAGCTTTTGACCAGCGCGAAATCCTCGCCTTCGCTGACCCGGCCCGAGGTGTAATCGAGCGCTTCATAGAAGCCGTAGTGCGTGAGGGCGCCCATGCCGGCCAGGCGCTCGAGGTTGTCGCAGGCGGCCTGCGGGTCGACCATCAGCGCCATCACCGTCGCGTAGGGCGCGACCACCAGGTCCTCGCCCAGCCCGCGCTTCAGGCCCAGGCCCGGTACGCCGAACGCCCGGTACTGGTAGACGAGGTCGGCGTCGGTCGCGTTGTAGGCCGACTCGGATACGCCCCACGGTACCTGCTGCTGGATGCCGTAGCGGATCTGGCGGGCGACCGCGGCGCCGCAGGTATCGCCGATCAGCGTGTTGCGCCAGGTTGGCATGATGAGGCTCGGCATCAGGTACTCGAACATCGAGCCGCTCCAGGACACCAGCGTCGGCCGCCCCGCCGCGACCGTCAGCAGGCGTCCGAGCTTGAACCAATGCGTGGGTGGCACCTGGCCCTGCGCGATGGCGACGAAAGAGAGGATGCGCGCTTCCGAGGCCAGCAGGTCGTAGCGGCCGGCATCGCGCTTGTCGCGATCGACGTCGTAGCCGATGCTGAACTGCTCGCGCTGTGCGTCCCACAGGAACGACAAATCCATCTGCGCCAGCTCGCGGCAGGTCGCCGCGTGCTGCAGCGCGGCGTCGCGGCGCTCGGCCAGGGTGAGCTGCAATTCAGCAAGGGCGGCCACGAGATCCGGCGCGGGGTCGGCGCCGCTGGCGGCGGTGAGGCGGGTGGTCAGCGCGTGGCTGAGTGCCGGCACGCGCCGCGTGCTCGGGTTGTGTTCCAGTTCGGCCAGCAGGTCGCGTACCGCCTCGTCGTCGCTGCCGCAATCGCCCAGCGCCAGCCACGGTGCCAGTACATCGAGCTCTTCACACGCGGCGGCCGATTGACGCACCAGCACCTGCGTCCATTCCGCGAATTCGCCGCCAATGCCGTGTTCCGTGTTGAACCCGGCCAGGCGTCCAGCCTCGGCGGCGACGCGTGCCATGAGACCGTGCAGCACGGGCAGGGCGTCGGCGTTGCCGATGGCGTCGGCGATCAGGGTGTCGATTTCCGTGAGGGTTGCCGCCAGGGCGAGGTTCGCATGCGGGTCGCTGGCGTCCACGCCGGGCAGTTGCTCGCCCAGGAGGCGCGCGGTGTCGCGCAGGCCGCGGCCCAGCGTGCGCGGGATCAGCGGCGCATCCGCGCCGTGTTCGAGGGCGTTGGCCAGCACCAGCAGGCAGCCGGCGAGGTTGCCGCTGTCCACGCTCGATATGTAGCGGGGCAGCAGCGGCTGCAGGGTGCGCGTGTCGTACCAGTTGAAGAAGTGGCCGCGATGGCGCGGCAGCCGGCGCAGCGTATCGAGCAGCGCCAGGGTGCGGTCAAGAAAGCCGGCGTGGGTGACGTAGCCGAAATCCAGCGCGGTCAGGTTGGCGAGCAGCGCCATCCCGATGTTCGTGGGTGAGGTGCGGTGGGCGACCTGTGCGACGGGAAACACCTGGCAGTTGTCGGGCGGCAGCCAGTTCTCGTCCGCCCCGGCGAAGGTTTCAAACCAGTGCCAGATGCGCCGCGCGATGCCGTGCAGGAATACCTGCTGGGCGGCATCCAGCGGCAGCGGCGGGCGCGCCGGCACGCGGCTGATCGACCACGCGATGGCCGGCGCCACCAGCCACAGCAGCAGGAAGGGCAACGCCGCCGGCAGGATGAGGGGCGGAGCCAGTGCGAGCGCCGCGCCCACCGCCAGGGCGGTCGCCGGCGCGACCCACATCAGGCGCGCGTATTGCAGGAACGACCGCGCCGCGCCGCGCACCGCGTCGGTCATCGGGGTCCATTCCAGCAGGTGCTTGCGGGTGAACAGCAGCCGCCCGGCGCTGCGCAGGATCGCATCCAGGCTGAGCCAGGTTTCAAACGGCAGCACCGCGATCTGGAACACGTCGCGCAGCAGCTCATCGCGAATGCCGCGCCAGGTGTTGCGCCAGCGCCGCGGAGGCACACGCTGCCACGCGTTGCGCAGCACCTGCGTCAGCGCGGCCAGCAGCGGCGGCCCCAGCAGGAACAGCACGATCACGACCGTCCAGTACGCCGGGTAACCGAGCAGCCAGCCGCGCAGCAGCACCAGCATCACCGCCAGCGGCACCAGGCCGCGCCGCAGGTTGTCGAGGATCTTCCAGCGGTGATGGGCCTTCAGCGTGTTGCGCAAGCCGCGCCGGCGCGGGCCGGGCACGATCGGCAGCAGCCATTGCACGATTTGCCAGTCGCCGCGCGTCCAGCGGTGGCGCCGCCGTACATCCACGCTGAAACGGTTGGGCTGGTGTTCGATCAGTTCGATGTCGCTGACCAGCCCGCAGCGTGCGTAGGATCCTTCCAGCAGGTCGTGCGAGAGGATCAGGTCGTTCGGGAAGCGCGTGCCGACCGAGCGGCTGAAGGCGTCGACGTCGTAGATGCCCTTGCCGACGAACGACGCTTCGCCAAACAGATCCTGGTACACGTCCGACACCGCGCGCGTGTAGGGGTCAAGGCCGGTCGCGTCGCTGTACAGGCGTGCGAAGCGGCTGGGCCGGTCGCCGTCCCAGGTCACCGATACGCGCGGCTGCAGCAGCCCGTAACCCGCAACCACGCGGCGCGAGCCCTTGCTGAACCACGGGCGGTTGAGCGGGTGCGCCATGGTCTCGACCAGCTTGCGGGCGGCTTCCGGCGGCAGGCGCGTGTCGGCGTCGAGGGTGATGACGTAACGCGTGGACTGCAGCGCATCCAGGCGGCCCACGATCGCGCTGAAATAGCGCTCGGGGCGCGCGCCGCGCAGCACGCGGTTCAAGTCACCGAGTTTGCCGCGCTTGCGCTCGAAGCCCATCCAGACCAGCTGGCGTGCGTTCCATTCGCGCGGCCGGTGGAACAGGTAAAAACGCGTGCTGCCGGCCAGCGGGTACTTGGCGTTCAAGCGGTCGATGCCGAGCGTCGCGGCCCGGAGCCGGGCGACGTCTTCGGGCAGGTCGCGTTGCGGCGCGTCGGGAAAATCGGTCAGCAGGCCATAGCGCAGGTTGGGATCGCGGTTGCCGAGGTAGCGGATTTCCAGCGCGGCAAGCTGCTCGGCCAGCGCCGCCTCGCTGCCCAGCAGCCACGGCACCACCACCAGGGTGCGACAGTCGTCCGGGATGCCGCCGGCGAAGCTCATCCGCGGCAGCAGTTGCGCCGGCACCAGCAGCCCCAGCAGCCAGTTCACCAGGGCGACCGCGGGTTGGCTCGCAGCCACGAACAGCGCGATCAGCAGGATCACGTCCCACGCGACGGGCAGCTGGTACCAGCCGGTCAGGGCCAGCGCGGTGACGATGAGGCTGAGGCCGAGGACCGCGCCAATGTAAGTGGTGGCCGGCCAGCGCTGCAGCCGCGCCGCGAAACGATGCTCGGCCGCCGCGCGGGCGCCCAGCGCGCGCGCAAACGCGGCGCGGCCCGCGCCGATCAGGTAGTAGCCAACGTGACGGACGCGCGGATCGCCGTTGGAGCCGCACCCGGCCGCCGCCAGTTCGATCGCGCGCGTGGCGATGTCGCATTCGCTGTGCCGGCTGCGCTGCGCCAGTGATTCGACCGCGTGGCGGTAGCGTCCGCGGGTGGTGAAATCCATGCCGGCGTAGGCGCCGGCCGGATCGCGGCCGAGGATACGGTCGACCGCGCCCACCCGTTCGATCATTTCCGACCAGTTGGTTTCACCCATCCGCCGCAGGCTGTTGATGCGATTGGCGATCGACACCTGATCCGCGGCCTGGCTGCGGCTTTCAGCGTCGATCACCCGCGCCACGCTGGTGCCACGCTGTTCCAGCTGCTGTTCGGCGAAGCTGAGCGCGAGCTTCAGCGCCGGATGCTTGCCTTCCAGCAGGCGGTAGAACTCGGCGGCGAAGGCCGGCGATGCGAACACGTCGGTGCGCGCCATCCCGGCCACGCCGACCAGCATGTCGTTGGGCGCGTGGGTGGCGATGTCGATCAGCTGTTCGGCCCAGGACTCCGCGCTCGAATACGCCTGCAGGCGGCGGGCGATGGCGTCGGCGTCGGCGGCCAGGCCTTCAACCAGCGCCACGCGCACCAGTACCGGCAGTGTCCACAGCTCGACCAGGTCCAGCGCGCAGTGCTGCTCGTAGGCGGCGAGGTAACGCTCGACCGCGGCGGGCTCCACGTTGCCGTCCAGCCCGGCGATGCACGCACGCAGCAGGCGCAACATGCGCGGCACCACCATGCCGTCTTCGCCACGGAACCGCGGCAGGCGGCGCCACACCCTGGGCGGCAGCGTTTCGCGCACTTTGCGGATTTCGTTGCGGATCAGGTAGACGTTGTCGATCAGCCATTCCGCCGCCGGTTCGATGCGGCGATTGTTGGCTGCGGCGCTGCGGGCGACGCTGTAGGCGTGGGCGAGCGTGTGGTCGTGCCGCGTCAGGGCGCGGCCAAGGTCCAGGGGCGGCGCCCGCGTCAACTCGTCGTGTTCGCGCGCCAGTGCATGGGCGGTGCGCGCCAGCAGCACCGGATTCGGAGCGGCGTGCGCCGGCGTGTGCGCGTTTGCGTGCGGGGCGCGGCCGGTGGCGCGGTGCAGCCGCAGCTTGCGCAACCATGCATGTGGGCGGTAGTGGTGCGGCACCTCATCCGGTCTCGTGACGGCAATCAGCCGACGATGGTAACCAAACCGATGTAGATACGGTGTTGCGGCTGGCCGCGACGCCGTCGCCGCGGGTCAGCCGGTCAGTACGAGCCGGTGTCCGTCCGGGTCGCGCAGCAGGGCGACGGTAGTGCCGTCCACGCGGCCGCTGGCGCTGGCGTTTGGGTAGCCGGCGTCGCTGACCGCGTCCAGCAAAGCGTCGATCCCGCTGGCCCGCCAGACCAGGCGGTCGGCGGCAATCGCGGTCGGGGGCGGCGTTGCCGCGCGGCCGCGCGGCGTACGGTAGCCCAGCAGCTCAAGGTGTGGCGTGCGCGCGGCGGCCTGCAGCGCGACCACGTCGACCTCGACGTTGTCGAGGGCGTCGAGCCGCTGTTGCCGGGCGCCACGGTTGACACCGCGTGCGGCCACGCGCAGGCCGAGCAGGGCGTAGAACCGGATGCTGCGCTCGACGTCGGCCACGCTGATTGCGCTGTGGTCGATGCCAAGCGCCGGGCCCGCGGTGGACGCCGACTGCCATCCGGGGTCGCCGCTGCCGGGCGGGAACTGGATGAGCTCCAGCGGATGGCCGTCGGGGTCGCGAAACTTGAATGCGCGGACGGAACCGGTGGCGGGCGGCAGGGTCTGCGGGCCGCCACGGGTGACCGGTTGCGCACCGTGCCGCAGCACGCGGTCGTGCGTGGCGCCGATGTCGGCGACCACGATCGCGCAGTGCTGGAACCAGCCATCGCACGCGGTGCTGCCCGCGGGGTAGGGTTCAGCGCCGGGAAACTCGGTCAGTGCGATCTGCTGCGCGCCGAGCGACAGCAGGGCGCACCGCGACGGCGTGGCGTCCAGGCCAGGGATGCGTGTCCATGCTGGCGGTGCGGCGGGCGCTGCATCCACGCTGAAGCCCAATGCGTCGCGGTAAAACGCGACGGTACGCGCAAGGTTGGCGCTGTTGCGGCCGATCCGCAGCAGGGTCCGCACCCCGTGGCTCATGGCCGTTGGGCACCGCGGCGGTTGACCCAGATCGCATACAGGGTTTGCGCGGCGCACAGGAACAGCCGGCTGCGGTGGCGGTCGCCAAAGCAAAGGTTCGATACCGGATACGGCACGCGGATTTTTCCAAGCAGGGTGCCGTCGGGCGCGATGCAGTGCACGCCGTCACCGGCGCTGGCCCACACGTTGCCGTCCTCGTCGCAGCGGATGCCGTCGGCGGCGCCGGGTTCCACCTTGAAAAAGTCGCGGCGGTTGGCAAGTGACTTGCCGTCGGCGGCCACGTCGAACGCGAGGATGCCGCGCGTGGACGCCGGATCGAACTGCAGGCCGGTGTCGCTGACGTACAGGCGGCGCTCGTCGGGCGAAAAACACAGCCCGTTGGGACCTGCGATTCCCGCCGCGGCCACGCTGAGCGTGCCGCTGTGCGGGTCCAGGCGGTACACGTTTGCCGGCAGTTCCGATGCCCGCCGGCCGCCCTCGTAATCGGTCTGTATGCCGTACGGCGGATCGGAAAACCAGAGGCTGCCATCGGCTTTCACCACCACGTCGTTGGGCGAGTTGAGCGGCCGGCTCTGGTACTGGCTGGCCAGGGTTGTGATGCTGCCATCAAGCTCGGTGCGTACGAGCGAGCGGGCGCCGTGCAGGCAGCCGATGAGGCGGCCTTCGCGGTCGCGGGTGTGGCCGTTGGCAAACTGCGAGGGCGCGCGGAACAGTGACACGCCACCGGACGCGGTCCACCGCAGGATGCGATCGTTTGGAATGTCACTGACCAGCAGACACTGCAGGTCGGCGAACCAGACCGGGCCTTCCAGCCAGCGAAAACCCTCGGCCAGTTTTTCCAGCGGCGCGTTGGGCAGCACCATGGCGCGGAAGCGCGGATCGATGATTTCGCAGTCGCTCATGGCCCGCGGCCCGACATCTGCACCAGCAACAGCAGTGCGGGTTCGGCCCCGAGCGTCCCCGAACGGTGGCCCTTGTGGCCGCGCGTGTCGGCACGGCAACCCTGGTCGCCGCCAAACGACACCTCGCCCGGGCCCATCTCCACGCGCCGGCCGTCCATGGTTTCAACGAACCAGCGCCCGGACAGCGGCACGATCCACTGCGGCGCCGGGTTCTCGTGCCAATCGCCGATCCAGCCGGCCGGCAGGACGCTGAACATCGCGCGCGCCGGCCTTGCGGCCAGTATCGCGTTCCACTGCGGGGCCGCACCGCCCATGCTCTGGCGTTCAAAATCCGTCAGCATGCGGCGCTCCTGATGGCTCACGCCGGCCGCGTCAACATGCACGCACCAGTATTCAAGGTGCGGTGGCGCGGGGCCGGTTTCAGCGGCCATGCTGGATCCAGCCCGGTACGGATGCCGGCGCCGCCGTCCCGGCCGGCGTGTACACCGCGGTCGAAGACCCCGGCCGGCGCGCCACGACCCCGGCGGGCGCGAGTTGGGTCGCGAACACGATCAGCAGCAGGCCCCCGACCAGCCCGAAGTTCTTCAGGAAGTCCCAGAAGTGGCTGCGGGCGACGCTGTTGCCCGATTTCCAGAAATCGGCAAACTTCCAGAACGGGTGGTACAACATTGCGGTAACCACGCAAAACAGCGCCAGCGCCAGGGCCGCGATACGGTCGTGCCAGCCAAACACGATGCAAAACGGCGCCAGCACTTCCACGACGATCGCGGCCACGAGCAGGGGCGGCCCGCTCCAGCGCGGCAACAGTGAGGAATCGGCTTGTCCGATGGCATCCTTCCAGAACACGATCTTGTCCAGTGCGCTGAAGGGAAACAGTACCACCAGGCACACGCGGATCACGATGGGGACGAGGTACAGGTTCAGCCACATGGTGTGCTCCTTGTCTGGTACGCCGCTTCCCGGCCCGCAAAGACCATCCCCCTCAATCCCCCTTCCTGCGGAAGGGGGAAGACGGGCGTCGAGGTTGCGTGGGGTTCAGCCCCCTTCGGCACGAAGCGGGCCGCCACGCAGCGGCGGGGGGATGTCCGGCCGGTCACAGCTGGCCCTCCATGAGCGAAGGGGGGAAGACGGGCGTCGAGGTTGCGTGGGGTTCAGCCCCCTTCGGCACGAAGGGGGCTGCCGCGCAGCGGCGGGGGGATGCCCGGCCCGTCACGGCTGGCCCTCCATGAGCGGAAGGGGGAAAGCGGGCGTCGGGGTTGCGTGGGGTTCAGCCCCCTTCGGCACGAAGCGGGCCGCCGCACAGCGGCGGGGGGATGCCCGGCCCGTCACGGGTAGCCCTCCATGAGCGGAAGGGGGGAAGACGGGCGTCGAGGTTGCGTGGGGTTCAGCCCCCTTCGGCACGAAGGGGGCCGCCGCGCAGCGGCGGGGAATGCCCGGCCGGTCACGGGTAGCCCTCCATGAGCGGAAGGGGGAAAGCGGGCGTCGAGGTTGCGTGGGGTTCAGCCCCCTTCGGCACGAAGCGGGCCGCCGCGCAGCGGCGGGGGATGTCCGGCCCGTCACAGCTGGCCCTCCATGAGCGAAGGGGGGAAGACGGGCGTCGAGGTTGCGTGGGGTTCAGCCCCCTTCGGCACGAAGGGGGCCGCCGCGCAGCGGCGGGGGGATGTCCGGCCCGTCACGGCTGGCCCTCCACGACCGGCGTTTCGTTGGTTGGGATACCCATGCGTTCGGCAATCCGATCCGCGACCCGCAACGCGTTGGCGATGATGGTCAGGGTGGGGTTCACCGCGCCGATCGAGGGGAAAAAGCTGGCGTCGGCGACATACAGGTTGTCAAGTTCGTGCGCCTTGCAGTCAAGGTCGAGCACCGAGGTCTTGGGGTCGGGGCCAAAGCGCGCGGTGCCGGCCTGGTGCGCGGTGCCGCCGATCGGGATGTCCTTGCCAAGGTACAGCTTGCGTTGCAGGAGGTGCGGGTGCGCGCCGATCGGCTCCAGCAATGCTTCAAGTTTCGCGCGCAGGTGGCGGTGGGCTTCCATGTTGTTGTCGGTCTGCTCGACCACCACCCGCCCGCCGTCGTAGCGGATGCGGTTTTCCGGTCGCGGCAGATCCTCGCTCGAGAGCCAGAAATCCAGCGAGTGGTGGGCGAGGTATTGGAAGGGTTTTTCCGGCAGCCATTCCAGCCACGGCGGCAGCGACTCGCCGCGGATGGTGTCGGCGTGCGACTTCCCGGTCATCTGGATCAGGCCCATGGGATGCGGCCAGTCCCCGGCCCCAAAGTAGAAATCGCTCAGGGCCAGGGTTTTCTGGAACACCGTGTCGTTGGGTTCGCGGGTTACTGCCATCAATACCGACTGGTTGTGGCGGATATAGTTGCGGCCGACCTGGTCCGAACCGTTGGCCAGCCCGTGCGGGTGTTTCGCGCTGGCCGAGCGCAGCAGCAGCAGGGCCGAGGACAAGGCGCCGCAGGCGACCACGACGATGTCGGCGCTGTAGGTTTCCTTGCCGCCGTTGCGTTCCACTTGCACCGCGTTGACGGCGCGGCCGGAGGCGCCGGTATCCAGCCGCGCCACGTACGCGCCGGTCAGCAGGGTGACGTTCGGGTACGCGGCCAGGGTCGGATTGATGCACACGACCTCGGCGTCGGCCTTGCCGTTGGTAAGGCTGGGGTAGCCATCGAAGAACGGATTGCGGACGAACGCACTGGTCGGCGTGATCTTGCCGTCCTTTTCATCCAGCAGGATGCCGAGCGGCAGGTGGAACGGGTGCAGGCCGTGCCGCGCGAAGGTATCGGCCAGTTGCTGCATCCGCGGTTCGTGCGACACCGGCGGGTACCGGTACGGGCCGGCTCGCCTGGGTTCGGTCGGGTCTTCGCCGGCGGCGCCGTGAACGTGGAACAGTCTTTCGGCTTGCTCGTAGTAGGGCGCAAACACGTCGTATTTGAGCGGCCACCCGGGCGACACGCCGCCGGCGTGCGGCAGCGCCTCGAAATCGCGCTCGCGCAGGCGAAACAGCGCGGCGCCGTACAGCTTGGAATTGCCGCCGACGAAGTAATGCAGGCCGGGGTGGAAAGCCTTGCCGGCCTGGTCATACCAGGTTTCGGCGGCCTGGTAGAGGTTGTCGATGAAAACCTTCCTGGAATCCCAGTTGTCCATCGAACGTTCGAGCCAGTCGCCGCGTTCCAGGATCAGGATCTTCTTGCCCGACGGCGCCAGCCGCTGCGCCAGCGTGGCACCGCCGGGGCCGGAGCCGATCACGATGAGGTCGAAATGCTCTGTGGACACGCGTCGCGCTCCGTGCTGGCCGGCAGGTGGCAAACCCGCGTTGTAGCACGGCAGCGTGTGTAGCGCAGGTCAAGGGGTGGTGCGCGATGCCGCAAAGGCCCACGCGGACGCCATTTGGACGCGTCCCCGGCTGCGGTTATACTCGCCAGCCATGTGCATCCGCGGGGGCCCGGGGATGCCGCCCTTCGCTTGACCGGAGCTTGCCAGTGAGCCTGCAACTCAGTCCGTCGGACCATTCCACCCTTCGGCATTTGGCGATCATGTTTGCCCTGCTTGCCGGCACGGGGGTGATCCTGATCATCATCGGCACGTTCGTGTGGGCGTCGCGGGCCAAGCCGACGGACCCCTTGCAGCAACAGCGTGCGGGCGCGCGGGTGACGCCCGTCAGCGCGGTCTATGCCGGCAGCGCGGGCAAGGCGGCGTTGGCCGCTGCTGCGCCGGCGGCGGCGCCGAAACCGCCGGCAGCGTCCGCGGCGGCATCGAGCGGCCCCTACAGCTACGCCGCCGACAAGGGCAAGTCGATGTTCGACAGCACCTGCGCGGCGTGTCATCAGACCACCGGCGAGGGCGTCGCCGGTGCCTTCCCGCCGCTGAAGGGCAATCCGGCGGTCGGCGACGCGAACCCGAAGGCGCAGATCGAAACCATCCTGAACGGCCGGCATGGCACCGTGATCGCCGGCAAGACCTACAGCGGCGTGATGCCGCCCTTCGGCAGCCAGCTCACCGATGTACAGGTTGCCGACATCGCCAACTACGAGCGCTCCTCGTGGGGCAACCACGCCAAGCCGGTCACGCCGGCCGACGTCGCGGCGGTACGCAGCGGCAAGTAGCGATGGTCACCGGCCCGGCGCGGTTGGCGTCGACCCGGTCACCCGGCAATGTAGCGGTGCAGGTGGTCGATCTCGGCTGCCTGTTCGTCGATCACCGCCTTGACCAGGTCACCGATCGACACGATCCCCGCCAGCCGGTTGTTGTCGACCACCGGCAGGTGGCGCACGCGCAGTTCGGTGCACAGGCGCATGCATTCGTCCACGGTCGCCGTGGGCGCGACCGTAGTCGGCGCGGGCGTCATGATGTCGGCCACCGGCGTTTCGCGTGACGAGTGGCCTTTCAGGATCACCTTGCGCGCGTAGTCGCGCTCGGTGACGATGCCGGCGAGGGCGTCTCCGCGAACCACGACCAGGGCGCCGATGCGGCGTTCGGCCATGAGCCTGATCGCGTCCAGCACCGGCGCGTCCGGCCCGATGGTGACGACGCTGCGGCCCTTGGTCTCCAGCAGCTGCTTGACCTGTTGCATGGAAGCATCCTCCGAAGCGCGGAAGGTGCCACCGATTCTAGCGCCAGAACGCGCGCCGGTGCGGACGGCTCAGCGCGGGCGCGGCGGATGCGCGTCCAGCACATAGGCAACGCCGCCCAGCTGGCGCATCTGGCGCTCGATCCACGCGGCGCGCCGCTGTACGTACGCCGATGGCCGGCTGGCGTGCCAGCCGCGCGGATTGGGCAGTACCGCGGCGAGCAGCGCGGCCTGCTGTGGTGTCAGGCGTGATGCGGGTTCGTGGAAGTATGCCTGCGCGGCGGCCTGGACCCCGTAGATGCCGTCGCCAAGTTCGGCGATGTTGGCGTACACCTCGAGGATCCGCCGCTTGGGCCAGGTGAGGTCGATCAGCACCGTGAAGTAGGCTTCAAGGCCCTTGCGGAAAAATCCGCCGCCGCTCCACAGGAACAGGTTGCGCGCGGTTTGCTGGGTGATGGTGCTGGCGCCCCGCAGGCGTCCGCCGGCCTCGGCCACCTCGAGCGCCGAGCGGATCGATGGAATGTCAAAACCGTGGTTGAAGGGGAACGTCTGGTCTTCACCGGCAACCATCGCCAGTGGCGCGACCGGCGCGATCTTCGGCCATGGCACCCAGTGGTAGTGGAGCGTGAAGCCGCGCTCGCCGTGCCACGCGGCCGAAAGGCTGCGCTCTGCCATGTAGGCGCTGGTGACCGGCGGCACGAAACGCAGGATCAGCACCGGCAGCCACGTCGCGGCAAGCCAGGCGATGGGCAGCCACAGCAGCCGCCGCCACCAGCGTCGCCGCCGCGGGCGGGCGGATCCCGTGTTCCCGCGGGTCATGCCGATGCGGCGGGCACGCCGTCCGTGACCCAGGTGGCGATGGGTTGCGCGGGCGAGTACAGGAACCCTTGCGCAAACCGGCAGCCCATCTGGGTCAAAAGGTCGCGTTGCGCGGTGGTTTCAACCCCTTCGGCAATCACCTGCATCGAGAGCAGCTTGGCCATCGCGAGGATGGTGCGGATGACCGCGTCGCTGCTGCTGTGGTCCTCGCGGTCCAATTCGCGGACGAAGGACTGGTCGATCTTCAGCGCCGAGACGGGGTACTGGTGCAGGTAGGACAGCGACGAATAGCCGGTGCCGAAATCGTCGAGTGAAATCTTGATCCCTGCGCTGCCAAGAATGCGCAGCGTGCGCTTGGCCTCGGGCGGGTTGTCCAGCATCGCGCGTTCGGTGATTTCCACGCGGATGAGCGCCGGCGCCACGTTGTGGTCGGCCAAAAGGCGCAGCAGCCGGCGGTCCAGGTCGGGGTTGCGAAAGTGGCGGGCGGACAGGTTGATGCCGACAAAAATGGTGTTGGCACTGGCGGCGGCAAGGGCGTTGACCTGCTCGCACACCTGCTCGAAGATTTGCCAGTCCATGGCCTCGGAGGCGCCGGTCTCTTCGGCCACGGCCAGGAACTCCGCCGGCAGCAGCAGGCCGCGTTGCGGGTGCTGCCAGCGCATCAGGGCCTCATAGCCCACGGTGGCACCGGTCGGGATGTCGACGATGGGCTGGTAGAACGGCACGAATTCGCGGCGGGTCACGCCGTGGCGCAGGTCGTTCTCGGTTTCCAGCAGCGCCACCGCCCGCTGGCGCAGGCCGTCGTCGAACACCGACACGCGGTGGCGGCCGCCGGCCTTGGCGCGATACATCGCCGAATCGGCGTCGCGCAACAGTTCGTCCGGATGCCGGTAGTGGTCTGCCGCCAGTGCGACGCCGATCGAGGTCGAGGTGAACAATTCCTTGCCCGCCAGCCGGAACGGCGCGGTGAGATCCTCGATGATGCGCTTGGCCACGCGGCAGGCCTTGTCGGTGCTGGAAATGCCTTCCAGCAGCACGCCGAACTCGTCGCCGCCGAGGCGCGCGACAACGTCCTCGGACTTCAGGCACGCGCGGATCCGGCCACCGGCCTGGAACAGCAGGTCGTCACCGATCAGGTGGCCGACCGAGTCGTTGATGACCTTGAAGCGGTCAAGATCCATGAACAATACCGCGAACGCCTTGGAGGGATCGGCGTGGAAGCGTTCCAGCGCAAGCTCCAGACGCTGCATCAGCAAGGTGCGGTTGGGCAGCCCGGTCAGGGAATCGTGCAGCGTTTCATACTTCAGCCGCGCCTCGATGCGTTCGCGCTCGGCGATCTGGGCGCGCAGGTCGCGATTGGCCAGCGCCAGCGCGCGGGTACGCTCGCCCACCCGGTGTTCGAGGTTGGCGTAGGCGAGCTTGAGCGATTCGCTGGCGCGCACGCGTTCGAGCGCGTTGGCGATGTGATAGGAGACGAAGGTCAGGAGTTCCTGGTCGCGCAGCGTATAGCGGTGCTCGGCCGAGTAGCTTTGCACCGCCAGCGCGCCGACGGTGTGCTCGGCGCAGACCAGCGGAACCCCGAGCCAGCACACCGAGTCGGTGCCGTGCTGGGATACCTCGCCCGCGGCGCGCAGGCGCGTGATTTCCGGCGCATTGGCGAGCAGCGCCGTGCCATGGCGCAAGACGTATTCGGTCAGGCCGTTGGTGAGCTGGCGCGGTTCACGTTGACGGTCGCGTTCGTCGACCGAGTAGGGAAAGGTGAGCTCCGAGCCGTCCTCGGACACCAGCGCAATGTAGAAATTGCGCGCGTACAGGAGTCCGCCCACCACCCGGTGTACGGCCGCGTAAAAGTTGTCGATGCTCTCGGTGGTGCTGGCCAGCTCGGCAATGCGGAACAGCGCCGCCTGCAGACGTTCGCCGCGCTGGCGTTCCAGTACCTGCTGCTGCAGCACGCGATTGGCCTCGCGCAGCGCCTCGGTGCGTTCCTCGACCCGGTGTTCGAGTTCGGCGCGGGCGAAACGGCGTTCGAGTGCGGTCTGGATGTGCTGCGCGACGTAGATCAGCAGCGTCCGGTCTTCCTCGTCGTAGTGGTGGGCCTGATCGTAGCTTTGCACCACTACGCAACCGGCCACCTCCTCGCCGTGCAGCAGCGGTACGCCCAGCCAGTCTTCGCACAGCGCGCCCGCACCGGTGAACCCGGCGCCGACTTGCGCGCGCATGGCGTCCATCGAGCCCATCAGCGGCTTGCCTTCGTGGATCACATACCAGGTCGGGCCGTGCTCGATGTCGGCCATCCGCGTGGCAACCGTCGGATACGGCAGCTCCGGGTCCACGCTGTCGGCGTAATAGGGGAAGCGGACGCTGTCCTGCTTGGCGTCATAGAGCGCGATGTAGAAGTTTTCGGCGTACATCAGCGTGCCGACGATCGCGTGCAGCGCGCGAAACATCTCTTCCAGCCGGGCGCCCAGCGCGCTGGCCTGGTCGGCAATGGCGTACAGTGCGCTCTGCAGGCGCTCGGCCCGGGCCAGCTGCTCGATCGAGTCGTTGACGAGCGTCTGGTGCAGCAGCGCGCGCACGCGCGCCTCGATCATCTCCACCGCGTTGCCGGTCAGCGTGCCAAGCCCGGGACTGGGTGCCGTCGCGGTGATCCGCAGCGTCTCGTTGCCGGCCAGCCGGATGCTGGCAAGCGCGGCAGCGGCCGCCGCGGGTGGCGCATCCGGGTCCTCGGCGCAGCGCTCGATGGCCGTCCCCGGCGCGAGCCCGGCCAGCAGGGCGCGTGCGGCCTCGATCACGCCGTCCAGATCCGGTGCCGCCCACAGTCTGCTGATCGCGTGACACAACGTCGCGGCGGTGGGCGGCTGGCTGGCTTCAGCGGCCAGATGGTGAACGTCGCCTGCCATATGCGGTCAAACCGTGGAGTCGGGTCAGAGTGTAACCCGTTGCGGCGCCATGGGCACTTTGCAGCGCCGGCCGCGGCGCCCCGTGCGGCCATCGGGGCGGGGCTTCGAGATGGCTTTCGCGAGTTGTTAGTAAAATGTAATTCCATGGCGTACAATGACCTCCCAAAGGCATCGGCATCCGCCGGTGCGGTTTGGTTTACACAGCGGTCTTCCCCTGCATCCATGCGTACCTTGCTTGCCAGAATCATCCTTGCCGGTGCCGGCCTCGCGCTGCCGTTGTGGGCGTTGGGCCAGGTCGCGCCGATGCCGGTGATTCCCTCGCTGCCGCCGGTGGCGCATGCAGGCAAACACGCAGCGCGCACGCCGGTGTGGCACCACGCGGGTACCACGCTGGCCGTGACCGCCAAGGGCCGCGCCACCACGCCGGCGCCCACGGGCGTGGCGGCACTGGTGGATGGGCGTTCCTTTGCAACGGGCGCGGGCGTCGAGCTTACGACCAAGCCCGGCCTCACCGCGCACGCGAGCCTGAGCGAAGAGCGCTGGGACTCGGTGCTGCCGTCCTGCGCGCCCGGAACGCTGGGGTGCGCGGGCATTGCGCCCGCCGATGGCGTGCGCCGCGGCGAGGTGGGCGCCGGCTACGCAGGCCACGGCGTGAAGCTCGACCTGTCACTTGGCCGCGCCTACAGTGATACGCAGGGTGCGGCGGTACGCACGCCCGAAGCGCTGCTCCCGCGCGTGCTGCCGGCCGCGGGCGGAGCCGATGTCGCGGCGCCGTTGTGGTTTCGCAACAGCACCGCCACCAGCCTCAGTGCGCGCGGTGAGGTCAGGCTGGCGCCGGGTACCAGCGTGGACGTTGGCGCGAGCGTTGGTCGCGTGCATTTCCTGCCGGGCTCGGGCCTTGCGCCCGACGACACGCTGGACCAGACCACGCTGAGCTTCGGCATCCAGCGCGGCAGCGTGCGCGGCGCCATCGTCGGCCACGTGCTGGAGCCGGGCCTGCCGGGTGCCGGCCTGGGCCAGGACCAGCGCTGGAGTGGAATCGACCTTGGCATCAGCGTGCGCCTGCCGTGGCGGGGCGAGTTGAACTTTGGCGCCCAGAACCTGTGGACGTCCGGCCACTCGTCGCTGCTGTTTGGCTCGGGCGCCACCGCGCCCGACCAGGGCCGCGTACCCTACGTCCAGTACCACCAGGACCTCTGAGCCGACCTGCCGCGGGGTCTTCGCGCAGCCAACCTCTTCTTGCAGCCGTCGCGCGCCGGCGCGCACCGGCGCGTGTTGCCGCGATGTTGTCGACGCGCAGCGCGCCCGACGGCCGGCCGCAATGCGCGTGTGCGTCTTGGTCCCACCGGCGGGCGGTACCGCACGATCATGGTTTCTGAACAAGTGCTGACTGGCCGCCGCCTTGTTAACAACCATTTCACTTGAAGCAGTAGGATCGGTGGGTCGGTATCTGTGCGCAGTGCCGCTGCGCGTGGCCGATTGGCCGAGGAAGGGGCCAAACCAATCTGGCGACCACACACCCGTCCTCGTCCATCACTCGGGACGCGCGCCAAGGCATCATCGTGTAATACGGGGATTCCAAATGGGTTAGAAAGTTGTTAGGATGCGACAGCCGAGGGTTCCAGTGAGGCCCCGTCGGCGATCCTGATGGGGACCTTTCCCGAAACTGGTTTCACACATCTACAAACGTTTGGAGAGTGCAATGAGACTCGACCGCAGTGAGCTGTCCAAGGCCGTACAAACGGCCCTTTCGCTGGGTGCCGTCGCTGCCGTGGGTGTTGCGGGTACTGCCTTCGCGCAGACCACAACCCCGGCGCAAAGCAGCCAGAATCAACCGCAAACCCTGCAGACCATCGTGGTCACGGGTTCGCATATTCGCCGCGTGGATCTGGAAACGTCCAATCCCGTGGTTGCCATAACCTCCCAGCAGATCCAGGCGACCGGCAAGCTGACCTTGGGCGATGTCGTCCAGAACCTACCAGTGATCACCGGTGGCGTTGAAAACCCGAGCGTCAACAACGGCGGCGCGACCGGCCAGACCCTCGTCGGCCTGCGTGGCTTGGGTGCCAGCCGCACCCTGGTGCTGGTTGATGGTCAGCGCATCATCAACAACGACTTGAACTCCATTCCGACCGCTGCGGTCGAGCGGATCGAAGTGCTGACCGACGGTGCATCGGCCATTTATGGTTCCGATGCCATCGGCGGCGTCATCAACATCATCCTGAAGTCCAACTACCAGGGCGCGCAGTTCACCGCCAACTACGGTATCTCGGACCACAATGACGGCGAGCGCAAGGGCGTGAGCTTCGTGTTCGGCCAGACGTCGGACAAGGGCAGCATCCTGGCGGGCATCGACTACAACAAGTTCGATCCGATCATGCAGGCCGCGCGCAAGTTCTCTGCGAATGCGCTGTCCATGACCGCGACGAACACCTACGGCAGCAAGCAGGCGTACGGCGGTTCTGCGCCTCCCGGGTTGACCTATCTGGCGCAGCCAGGGTCGGGCTGGACAACCTTCGTTGGCGGATCGTCCTTCGCATTGCGCAACCGCATTTTCCTGCCGGCATCCGCCAAGGCGAACCTGCCGGCGAGCCTGCAGGGCTGCTCCAGCCTGTCGCTCAACAGCGGCACGTTTGCGGCCGGCGCGGACCCGACGACGTCTGACTACCACTGCTTCGGTACCGACCCGGCCACGGGGCAGAGCGACCGTTACAACTATGCCTCGGTCAACTACCTGCTGACCCCGCAGGAGCGCACGAATGCGTTCTTCAAGGGGGTCTACCACCTTACCGACAACATCGACTTCTACGGCACGGTGTATCACGAGAAGACCAGTTCCGGCAGCCAGTTCGCACCGGCGGTGGTCGGCACGGGCCCGCTGGGCTTCAACACCGGACTCAAGATTTCGGCGCAGAACTACTACAACCCGTTTGGTGTGGACTTCACTCCGAGTGGCGCCACCTACACCGGACGCATGGTTCCGGCGGGGCCGCGTAATTTTGCGGGCGCCATCACGACCGACCAGCTCATTTTCGGCTTCCGCGGCAACATCAACCTCGGCAGCCGGAACTGGACCTGGGATGTGGGTGAGAACTACGGCCACGTCCGGGATATCTCGACCGACCGTGGCCTGCCCAACCAGACCATCCTCAACGAGGAGGCCGGCCCGTCGTTCATGAACACGAATCCGGCCAACGGGCCGGTGAATACCGTCATGTGCGGTACCGCGGCGGCTCCGATTTCGCTGGGTGATTGCACGCCGTTTGATCCGTTCAACCTCAACAATCCCAACACCATTGCCGTTATCCAGGCGGCGTCCTCGCCGGCACTGGCCGACGACTACTCGATCGAGCGCATCTATCACGCCGACGTCAGTGGCGGGTTGTTCGACCTTCCTGCCGGCACGGTGCAGTTGGCTGCCGGTGCGAGCTACCGCAAGGAGTACACCAACAACGTCGTCAGCTCGGGTCTGCTCTTGAACCCCGCGACCGGTACCTGCGTCCTGGGAAGCGCTTGCGGCGCCCACCTGCAAGGCGGGTACAACGTCAAGGAAGTGTACGCAGAAGCCTTCATCCCGATCCTGAAGGACATGCCCTTCGCGCATGTGCTGAATCTGACCCTGGGTGACCGCTACTCCAAGTACTCGACCTTCGGCAGCACCACCAACTGGAAGATCGGCCTCGAGTACCGGCCGATCAACGACCTGCTGCTGCGTGGCACCGTGTCGCGGGTCTTCCGGGCACCTGGCATCGGCGCCGTATTTGCGTCGCCAACCAGTTCGGCGCCGATCCTGACTTCCGATCCGTGCGATCACATCACCGCGCCGAACCCGGCATGCCAGTTTGTGCCGACCGACGGCACGTTTGTGAACACGCTGGTCGCATCGCATCAGCAGATCAAGGCGCTGAACTCCGGTTCGGAATACGCGCACTTCCCGCTGGGCCCGGAAAAGGGCAAGTCGTTCGACTTCGGTGCCGTGTATTCGCCGCACTTTGTGCCGGGACTCACGGTACAGGCTGACCTGTGGCGCATTTACCTGAACAACGTGATCACCGGGGTGACCGCACAAACCATCCTGAACTCGTGCTTCAACGGCTTGCTCCAGTTCTGCCCGCTGATCACGCGTACCAATGCACCGGGATTCCAGGGCCAGCTCAGCCAGGTCCTCCAGCCGACCGCCAACCTGGGCCGTCTTGATACGCGTGGCGTGGACTTCGCCGCCAACTACAAACTGCCGGACTTCGCGTTTGGCCAGTTCAGTATTGGCTTGCAGGCGACGTACCTCAGCGAGTTCAAGATCCAGACCGCGCCCGGCATCCAAGGCGTCAACCAGGTGCGCAACGCCCCCGGGATGTTTGGTGGCTTTGGTACGTCCCTGGGCAGTTCCTGCCCGTTTGCGGGCAGCGGTGTGTGCTTCTTCCCGCGGGTGCGGGCACAGGGCACCTTGGACTGGCAGCTGGGGCCGTGGAATGCCCAGTGGACGATGCGCTACAACAGCCCGTTCCGCTCGGGCTCGCCCAATCCGGCCGAGGGTGACACCGCGTTGTCGTCGTTCCCGTCCGATGGTCCGGCGGGGCCGCTGGTACTGCACTATGGCTCGTTCACCTACAACGACGTCATGGTTGGGTACAACATCGCGCCGCTCAATACCACCGTCCAGGTTGGCGTAGACAACGTGTTCGACAAACAGCCACCCATGCTGTATGCCAACAACGTGCTCAATGCCAACACCGACCCGGGCGACTTCGATACGATTGGCCGCTACTACTGGGCGCGCATGACCGTGAACTTCTGATCGGTCAGCGTCACGGGTTGTCTTTTCGGGTCGCACGGGTATCCTCCGTGCGACCCTTTCTTTTATACGGCTTGTTGCCATGCCTGTTACTACCACCGCGGCGATCGTGGCGGCGCTTGAACGCAACGATGCGGCGCTGGCCGAGCGCCTGTGCCGCGAACAGCTCGCCGGCAGCCCGGACGCCGTCGAGGTACTGATCCTCCATGCGCTGAGCCTGTGGCGGCTGGGTAACCGGCCCGGCGCAATTGCCATCTACCGATCCCTCGCGGAGCGGTATCCGGACGAGCCGGCGCACTGGCGCAACCTGACGAACGCCCTGCGCGAGTCGGGCGATCCTGAGGCGGCCGAGACGGCCTCGGCAGCTGCGGTGCGTCTTGCGCCAGATGACGCGGAGTGGCTGGAGCAGCACGGCTTGCTCCAGATGGAGCTTGGCAAGCCCGACGCCGCGCGGGATACGTTGTTGCGGGCATTTGGCAAGGCGCCGGATTCGCCCTCTGTCCGCATCCACGCAGCGCGTGCCTGTTCAGCCTGCCGGGATGCGCGCGCCGAAAACCTGTTGCGCCCCTGGCGCACCTGGATCCCGATGAGCGATGCGCTGCAGTCGGAGCTCGCGGAGGCACTGAAAGATCAAGGTGACATCGACGGGGCCCTGGAGTTGCTTGAGGATCTTGCGCAACGCCACCCCGTGGACTGGCGCCTGCGGCTGCGTCTCTCGGCGCTGTATGAACGCGTGAACCGGCTGTCGGACGCCGAGGCACTGTTGGTTGGCGTCATGGCATCAGCGGCGGCGGCGCAGATGACTCCCCGCGACGTGCGGGAAGCCGACCATCAACGTGCCCATCTGGCTGCTCGACGTGGAGACTACCAGGCAGCACGGCAGCTCCTTGAACACAGCGGACCGCAGGATGCGCACCACTGCGGACACTGGTTCGACCTGGCGAAGATATGCGACAAGCTGGACGACCGGGTCGCCACGATGGCGGCACTGGAGCGGGCACATGCGATACAGGTTGCCGATATTCGAGCCACGCACCCCCAGTGGTTTGCCCCGGGCGCGCGAACCCTGCCCAACCAGAATCCGCGCGTGACCGCACCCCAGTACGGGAAGTGGCCGGCCCTGCGCGCGCCTGCGGCGGCGCAGTCCCCGGTATTCGTGGTCGGCTTTCCGCGCTCGGGTACGACGTTGCTGGAGCAGATGCTGGACGCGCACCCGCGGCTGCAGTCGATGGATGAGCGGCCGTTCTTCAACATGCTCGCAACGCAGCTTGACCACAGCCTGGGGGTGGAGATCCCGCGCGATCTTGAAAAGCTCGATCAGCGCGATTGCGATGAATTGCGCAAAGGCTATCTGATCCTGGCGTGCGGAAAGGTCCAGCGTGACTGGGGTACGCGGTTGGTCGACAAAAACCCGATGAACATGCTGTGGCTGCCGATGATGTATCGCATGTTTCCTGCCGCGAAATACATCCTTGCGGTGCGGCACCCGTGCGACGTGTTGTTGAGCTGTTACATGCAGAACTTCATGTCCAGCAGCCTGGCGGTGATATGCGAAAACCTGAAGGTGCTGGCGACGGCCTATGTCGATGCCATGCAACACTGGCTCTACCATGTAGACGTGTTCAAGCCGGACGTCTTCATCTCCAAGTATGAAGACCTGGTGGCCGACCCTCTGGACCAGTCGCGCCGCATCACGGATTTCCTCGAGCTTGGCGACGCCGAGGCAATGCTTGGTTTCGCGCGTCGGGCACGCGAGAAAGGCTATATTGCAACACCCAGCTATTCACAGGTGATCGAGCCCATCAACCGCAAGGGTATCGGTCGCTGGCAGCGCTATCGCGAGTACTTCGAACCGGTGCTGCCGATCCTGCGGCCCATGCTGGAACACTGGGGTTATGCCGCCGACGCGATGACTGCGACGGAGTGCTGAGGTGGCGCTGGGCGATCGTTTGTTCGAACCCCCGGCGGCGGATCTCGTGGCAACGCAAGCCCGTCTTGCGCATCTGCCGGCGCCTTTGCGCGGCTGGATCCAGCGTGCCAGCGATGCGCTCGGCTCGGGCGATGACCAGGGCGCGCAAGCGGCGCTGAAGCAGGCATTGTCGTTCGCGCCAAGCCAGCCGGATGTGCTGCGCTTGTATGGATTGCTGCTCGCGAAGATTGGCAATGTGCACGCGGCGACGGCGAATTTCGAAGCGGCATTGCGCACGGTTCCAGACGAGCCCCTGGTTTATTGGCAGTATGCGCAGGTGTGCGAGGAAGCGGGCGACATCGACACGGCCTGGAAGATCCGCGATGCCTCGCTGCGACGGCTGCCGGATTCGCCGACGGCGTTGTTTGACGTGGGTGCCCACCTGGCGCGGCAGCGGGAGCCCGAGCGCGCACTTGCGTATCTTGAACGCGCGGTGCGGCTGGCGCCCGAGCATGCGCCGCTGCATCTCAAGTTGGGCGATGTGCTGGTCGCCTGCGGGCGCGTTGCCGATGGCGCGGCAGCGATGCGCCGTGCCATCGCGCTGGAGCCGGCCTACGGCGCCGCGTGGATCAGCCTCACGGATATCAAGACGGTGCCGGTAACTGATGCCGAGGCCGCGCAAATGCGCGCACTGTTGCGGGGGCGCGCCATTGACGAGGGTGAACGGACCGCCATCGAGTTTGCGCTGGCGCGGGTATGTGAGGCGCGCGGTAAATATGACGAGGCCTTCGCGCTGCTGGTAGAAGCCAATGCGCGCCGCAAGCAGGAACTTTCTGCCTGGGACGTCGAGAGGTTTGCAAGGCAGGTGCGCGGCGTGCAAGCGGCGCTGCTCGAACCGGGCACGGCCGCCGAGGACCCCGATCTCGGCAAGGAAGTGATCTTTGTCGTCGGAATGCCGCGCTCGGGCACCACGCTGGTCGAGCAGATCCTCGCGTCACATCCAGAGGTATGTGGTGCGGGTGAGCTTGGCGACGTGGCGCAGGTGCTGACCGACGAGTCCGCCCGTCTGCACCAGTTTTTCCCTGATTGGGTGCCCAGCCGGTCTGCGCGCGACTGGACCCGGATGGGCCAGTGTTACCTTGCACGTACGGCCAGATTCCGGACCGTGCGCCGGTTTTCGACAGACAAGATGCCCAACAACTGGCAGGCAATGGGGGCGATTCGCGCGATGTTGCCTGGGGCACGGATCATCATTTGCCGGCGCGACCCGCTGGAAAACTGCTGGTCCTGTTTCAAGCAATACTTTGACCAGGGCTGGGTATTCAGCTACGACTTCGATCAACTCGGCACGTTCTGGAAAGCCTTTGATCAGGCAGCTTCCACGTGGTCCACGCGCGATCCGGCACACGTGCACGAGCAGGGCTACGAGCGCCTTACCGAAAATCCGGAAGCAGAGATTCGGTCGTTGCTTGCGTTTTGCGGGCTCAGTTTCGATCGCGCTTGCCTTGCGCCCCATCAAATGTCGCGCAGCGTAAATACCTTGAGTGCAGCGCAGGTGCGGCAACCACTCCACCGGCACCGCAGCATCACTGCCGGCTACGGTGCCCGGCTTGATCCGTTGCGCGCCGCGCTGGGCTTGCCGTCTGCCGACAAGGGTGTGCCATCGACCGGACACGCCTGAGGCGGGCCGGACGCGGCTCGATGGATCGCGGTCAGCGGATGCGTGCCAGCCCTGGCAGGTAGGGCGTGTAGTGCCGGGAACGTCCAACGAATCGTGTGGTGACCGGTTGCCGCGCCTGCCACAGGCTTGCGGTGCTGATCGTGGATCCGGGCGGAGGATCACCGCGTGACCCATGGCCCCGTAGCCCGATCCAGGAGGCAAGTTGGCCCACCACCGCATCGTGATTTTCCACGAGTGATTCGTAGTCGACGGTTTTGATTGCGCCAGGGAATCTTTGGTGCCAGTGGGCCATCAACTTTTCAGCGTCGCGCATCACCAGGCGGATGTCCTCGAAATCCTGGGCGTAGCCGTGGATGTCCTCAAGGAAACACTGCATCCAGAGTGAAAGCGCCGTGTCGCGCGCGCCCCGCCGGCACTGGATGACCCGCGCAGCGGGAAACATTGCAAACACCAGATCAAGGTAGCGCATGTTCAGCGGCTGCTTGTCAATGAACCAGCGCGCACCGTCCGAATCATCGCGACGCGTATGCGCGATGTAGAACTCGGCGGCGCGTTGAAGGGCGGATTTGCCTGGGTCCCCCGCCAACGCAGGCTGCGTTGAAAGCTGCGCGATCCACGGCAGTTCGCCACGATTGCAAACATCCGCACATTGCGCGAGCAGTCGTGCCAGCAACGTGGTACCGGAACGGGGCATGCCAACGATGAAGATCGGGGTGAAATCCGCGGCGGGTGGCGCGGTGTGCGTCAATGGGCGCGCAGCCAAGCGTGCGTCCATTGCGCGCCGCCACGCCTTGCGCGACCATCGGGCCAAGTGCCGCAGTGTCGAGTTGCCTTCCTGGAAGTGTTGCGCTGCCTCGCGGTAATCGCCGACATCATCGTTGGCCTTGCCCAGCGCAAAGTGGAGTTCGGCCCGCCCCCGGTCCGATAGCTCGCGCCGGCCAAGCCCGGCGCGGAACAGCGCGAAGTCAGGGTGGGAAGCATCGGGGTAGCGCTGTGCCGTGGCCAGACCGAGCGGTGCGTGCCATTCCCAGGCGCCGCCTGAATGTTCCAGTGCGAACAGGTAGCGCGAGCGGGCGCGGGCGAAGTCCCCAAGCTGGATGGCCAGCATGCCGGCATAGGCGTGCAACCGCGGGTCGCCGGGGTTGGCCGAGATCGCCGCCTCGGCGATGTCGGCGGCCTCGCGTTTGCGGTCGCAGTCGTTCAGCAGTTCGACCGCACGGATGGCAAGGTCGCTGTCGTGGCGGTGGCGATCATGGGCAAGGCAGGTGCAGATGACCTTGCCGGCGGCGGCCACGCGCCCTTGGTCTTTCAGCAGGCGCGCGAGTGGAAACGCCGAGGCTGGGTCGCCCGCGTCACGTACCAGCAACCATTGGAACTGTGCCTCTGCTTCGGCCTTGCGTCCAAGCTGGTCGAGGATGCCGGCTTGCGCACGGCGCAAATCTGCTGCGTCCGGGTAGCTGGCCAGTGCGGACGCCAGCATGTCCAGGGCTGCCTGCGGGCGACCGGCCATGACCAACGAACGAACCTCGTCGAGCCAGTCCTGTACGGTGCCGGTGGCTGCCACCGTGTCAGCCTCCGAGCAATGGCAGACCAAGCCCCTTCCGGAACGGATCCAGCAACGCGCCGTAGTGTGGTGCGCGCGCGGTGTTGGGATCGAGCGGGCGCCGTACCTGCGATGCGCTGGGCGAACGCACTTCGCGGGTCGTCTCATGGAACGCAAGGCACGCCGCCTCGAACGGCAGGCCGCAGGCTTCCAGAAGCCTGCGGATGCTGGCCTCGGGGTGCGCGAGCAACCCTTCATAGCTGTGCTGGTGGAGGTGCGATGCATGCACGGCCGCGAATCCCTCGACCGTGCGGTTGAAGTCCGTCCAGAAGGCGCAGAGGTCTTCCGGCGTCCGCGCGTATTCGCTGCCCTCGGGCAGCAGCTGGCGGTAACAGGAAAAGCAGGTTTCCAGCGGATCGCGCCGGCACGCGATGATGTGCGCGCCCGGCAACATTGCGCGGATGGCGCCGATGTTCATCCAGTTGGCCGGCAGCTTGTCCGTAAAGTGCGGACGGCGCCGGCGCCAATGCGCGGTGCGCTCGAGGTAACGCTCGCCGAGGCGCAGCCAATCGTCGGGCTGCGCGGTCTTCACCCAGTCCGGATACGGGGCGCCGCGGCGGCGCGATTCTTCAGCCAGCACCAGCGGCAAATCCGGCAGTTCGCCGGCGCCTTCCACGGCCGAGTGCGACGCAAGGATCTGCTCGACCAGTGTCGTTCCCGAGCGCGGCAGGCCCACGATGAAGATGGCGCCGGCACCAAGCGCCGCCGGGCTTGCCGATGCGACCGGCGGTTGGAAGGCGCGGTTGATCGCATCAACGGTCGCGCTGAAGGCCGAGGCGTTCCACTTTCCGCGCAGACGCGCGATGCCATTTGCCTGCTTGAGCGCGCCCAGGGCCTCGTCGTAGCGGCCCTGTTCGTCAAACGCCTTGGCGAGCGCAAAGCCGATGGCGATGCGATCATCGTCGGGCACCTGGCTGTTGCCGAGGGCGGCGCTCAGCTTGCCAACGTCCCCGGCGGTGAGTGCCCCGCTGCGCAATGCCGCCAGCCCCCACCACGCCGATCCGGACCACGGGCGTGCCTGCAGCAACCGGCGATACTCGGCTGCGGACTGCTCGCTCCGCCCACGCATCCGCAGCAGGTCGGCCAGGAGCGCGTGGGCTTCCGCATTGTCCGGGTCGATTTGTACCGCGCGCTGCAATGCCTGGGCGGCCTCGTCGGTACGCACGCAACGGGACAGCATGACGCCAAGATTGAACCATGCAACCCCCAGGCCCGGCTGAAGTTCGCAGGCGCGCTTCAGCTCGGTGATGGCGGTATCGAAGTCGCCGCTCGCTCCCAGTACCGTGCCCAGCGTGTTGTAGTACAACGCGTCCCGGGGCCGCAGGGCCACGGCTTGCCGCATGCTGGCGATGGCTTCGCCATGCCGGCCCCGGAGGCTCGCGATACCCGCGTACAACCGCAGGACTTCAGGATGCTCCGAATAGCGTTTGCGGGCAGGTCCGAGCTGGATTTCCGCCTGATCGGCGCGGCCGATGGCAAGCGCCTGTGCCGCTGCGATGACCTGTTGTGATGCGTCGCTGTCGAGCCCGTCGAGCCGTGGTGCGTTCATCTTGAAACCTCATGTGGCGTGGCTGGCGTGCGGGTGACGATCATCGCCGTAACCGCGCCATCTATGATAAGGGGCGTCCTTGCCATGGAGGAAGCATGCGCGTTACGGGTCCAGTTTCCGACGCCGACCAGGTCGCAGCGGCCGATGCGTGCTTCCAGCGCAGTGATACGGAAACGGCCGAAGTGTTGTTGCGTGGCGTCCTGGCGCGTGAACCCGCGCGCGAGGATGCGGCGATGCTGCTTGCACGGGTCCTGCAAAGCCGCGGGCGCATGGGCGCGGCGGCGCAGGTACTGTTGGCGTGTTGCCAAGCCAATGCGTTCACCCCGGGGCTGTGCCTGCGATGCGTGTGGTTCGTCCGGCAGTGTGACCGCCACCGCGTCGCCGAGCAGATTTGCCGGGAAGCCATGGCGCGTCCCGGAGCGCCACCGGAGCTGTTGCTGCTGGCGGGCCACATCGCCCGCGAGTCCGGTGATTTTACGGCGGCCAGGTCGCGATATGTCGCGGCGCTCGAGGCGGGTGTTGATCTGGACCGGCACCACGTCCTCGGCGCGCTGGCCAACACCCGCCGCTACACCGATGCCGCGGATCCGGAAATCGCGCGCTTCGCAGCGTACTTCGGCGACGCGCACCATCCGCCGCGCCCGCGGGCCTCCGCGGGTTTCGCGCTCGCCAAGGCACAGGGTGACCTTGCCAAGTATGCCGAAGCCGCGCCGACGCTTCGCGCTGCCAACGCCATGGTGCGCGCGGCGCAGCCATGGGACGCCCGCGCCTGGGAGCGGTTTGTCGGCGTACGAAGGCAGGAGCGCGTCGCCGCGGCATCGGCAGGCGCGGATTCGGCTTTCCGGCCCGTCTTCATCGTTGGCGTCCCGCGCACCGGAACCACGCTGACCGCGTCGCTGTTGGCGCACGCCACGGGCGCGCGCGATCGTGGCGAATTGCGTGCCCTGCGGTTCATCGCCGGGCAGCTGGTCGCGGGCAAACACCTGGGGAGCCGGCTTGCGTTGGACGAATCCGCAAGCCTCTATCGCATGCTCGCAGTGCAGGATGACGCGCCTGCACCGTACTACCTCGATCAGGACCCGCTCAATTTTCGTTGGCTGCACATCGTGGCCGCACTGTTCCCGCAGGCGAGGGTGATCCACTTGCGCCGGAGTCCGCGCGACACCGCGCTTTCGCTGTGGTGCCAGGATTTCGCTTATCCCGAGATGGCGTTTGCGTACGGGTTCGATACGATCGCAGCCTTCATGGCCGGCGAAGATGCGTTGATGCGGCATTGGTGTGAGACCCTGCCGGTGCCGGTGTTTGAGCTCGAATACGAAGACCTGGTCGGCGACGCGGACGCGACCCTGGTGCGTCTGCGCGCGTTCATCGGTGCGCCGGCACGCGCGGGCGGCGCGGCCACGCTCGAGGATGCGCCGGTGCAGTCGGCCAGCGTGTGGCAGGCGCGCCAGCCGGTGTACACGACCTCGGTCGGACGCTGGCGGCACTACCTGCCGTTCGAGTCTGGACTGGCGCGCTTTGCCGAGTCGACCTCGCGGCCGAAAACCTGAAGCGCGCAGCCTGCCTCGCGCCCCTTGGATGCGCCGTTGCGCGCTGACGGGTCAATACCGGTAGTGATCGGCCTTGTAGGGCCCTTCCACCGGTACGCCAAGGTAGTCGGCCTGCTTCTGCGAGAGCCGGGTGAGCTTGACGCCGATCTGGTGGAGATGCAGGCGCGCGACTTCCTCGTCCAGTTTCTTCGGCAGCCGGTAAACCTTTTTCTCGTAGCTGTCCTTGTGCTGCCACAGGTCGATCTGCGCGAGGGTCTGGTTGCTGAAACTGTTGGACATCACGAACGACGGATGGCCGTGCGCGCAGCCCAGGTTCACCAGCCGGCCTTCCGCGAGCAAATAAATCGAGTGGCCATCGGGGAAGGTGTAGAGGTCCACCTGCGGCTTGATGTTGGTGTGGGTCGTCGCCTGCTGCAGGCGGTCGACCTGGATCTCGTTGTCGAAGTGGCCGATGTTGCATACGAGCGCGTGGTTCTTCATCTGCGCCATGTGCTCGAGCGTGATGATGTCGCAGTTGCCGGTGGTGGTGACGTAGATTTCGGCGGTGCCGAGGGTGTCTTCGACCGTTGCCACTTCAAAGCCTTCCATTGCGGCCTGCAGCGCGCAGATGGGGTCGATCTCGGTGACGATGACGCGGGCGCCAAAACCCTTGAGCGAGTGCGCGCAGCCCTTGCCGACGTCGCCATAGCCGCAGACGACCGCGACCTTGCCGGCGATCATGAGGTCGGTCGCGCGCTTGATGCCGTCGGCCAGCGATTCACGGCAGCCGTAGAGGTTGTCGAACTTGGATTTGGTGACCGAATCGTTGACGTTGATCGCGGGCACCAGCAGCTTGCCGGCCTCGGCGATCTGGTACAGGCGATGCACGCCGGTCGTGGTTTCTTCCGACACGCCGCGCCATTCGGAGGCAACCCTGGTCCAGAAGCCAGGGCGTTCGTCGCGGGTTTTCTTCAGCAGATCCTTGATGACCTGCTCCTCGTGGTTGGCGCCCGGCGCTTCGACCCACGGGTCGCCGTGTTCCATCTCGGCGCCCTTGTGGATCAGGAGCGTCGCATCGCCGCCGTCATCGACGACGAGCTCCGGGCCCTTCTGGCCTGGGTGGGTCAGCGCATCCAGCGTGCACTGCCAGTATTCCTCGAGGGTCTCGCCCTTCCACGCAAACACCGGGATGCCGTCGGCGGCGATCGCCGCGGCGCAATCGTCCTGGGTCGAGAAAATGTTGCACGAGGCCCAACGCACCGATGCGCCAAGCGCCACCAGTGTCTCGATCAGCACCGCGGTTTCCTTGGTCATGTGCAGGGAGCCGGTGATGCGCACGCCCTTGAGGGGTTGCTGCGGCGCGTAGCGGGCGCGGATCTGCATCAGGCCGGGCATTTCCTCTTCGGCCATGGTGATGCGCCTGCGGCCGAGGTCGGCCAGCGACAGGTCGCGCACCTTGTAGTCGTGGGGAGCGGAAGTTTGGGCGACAGCGTTCATGGATGGTCTCCGGTTCGTCGGGCGCTGTTGGGTGGAATGCCGAGCCTGACCGTGAGTGCACGGGTGCAGCGCCCCTCGGCGAATTAATCTTCCCCCTTCGCTCGCGAAGGGGAATTGAGGGCGATGGGCTCCATCGTGGATGGCATCCCCCCGATGCTGCGCATCGACCCCCTTCGTTTCGAAGGGGGGGGGGATTTGCCCCCGCGCGCGAAGGGGGCAGTGTGCTACTTGATGCCTGCGGCCTTGCGCAATTCCTCGGCGCGGTCGGTCTGTTCCCACGAGAACGCGGTGGCGGTTTCCGACTTCTTGACCAGCTTGCCGTTTTCGCGGTCTTCCCACTTGTAGCTGTGCTTCACGGGCTTGCGGCCGAAGTGGCCGTACGACGCGGTGAGCTGGTAGATCGGGTGGATGAGGTCCAGCATCTTGATGATGCCGTACGGGCGCAGGTCGAAGTGGCTGCGGATGAGCTTCTCGATCTTGTCGTCGCTGATCCTGCCGGTGCCAAACGTCGTCACCGAAATGGACGTCGGTTCGGCCACGCCGATCGCGTAGGAAACCTGCACCTCGCAGCGGTCGGCGATGCCGGCCGCGACGATGTTCTTGGCGACGTACCGTGCCGCGTAGCACGCCGAGCGGTCGACCTTGGACGGATCCTTGCCCGAGAACGCGCCGCCGCCGTGGCGCGCCATGCCGCCGTAGGTGTCGACGATGATCTTGCGCCCGGTCAGGCCGCAGTCGCCCACCGGTCCGCCGATCACGAACTTGCCGGTCGGATTGATGTGGACCTTCCTGGCCGGCAGCGCGTCCAGCCACTTCCGGGGCAGCACCGGCTTCAGGATGAGTTCGCGCACCCCCTCGACGAGGTCGGCGTATTTCACATCCGGATCGTGCTGCGTGGAGAGCACCACGGCATCGAGGCCGATGATTTTCATGGAAGCACCGTCATAGGCCAGCGTCACCTGCGACTTGGCGTCCGGGCGCAGCCATTTGAGCTTGCCGCTGCGACGCACCTTCGATTGCTGCTCGACCAGACGGTGCGAGTAGTAGATTGGCGCGGGCATGAATTCCGGCGCCTCGTTGCAGGCGTACCCGAACATCAGGCCCTGGTCGCCGGCGCCTTGTTCCTCGGGCTTCTTGCGTGCCACGCCCTGGTTGATGTCGGGCGACTGCTTGCCGATCAGGTTCAAGACGCCGCAGGTCGCGCCGTCAAAGCCCACTTCCGAAGAGTTGTAGCCGATGCCGAGAATCACCTTGCGGGTCAGGGCCTCGATGTCCACCCACGCGTCGGTGGTGACTTCCCCCGACACGATCGCAACGCCGGTCTTGACCATGGTCTCGCACGCCACGTGCGCACGCTTGTCCTGGGCCAGGATCGCGTCGAGCACGGCGTCGGAAATCTGATCGGCGACCTTGTCCGGGTGGCCTTCGGATACCGATTCGGAAGTGAACAGGTAACGGCTCATCGTGGTGTGTATCCCTTGATGCGGATGGAAGGATGGAACAGCCATCCATGATACAGGCAGACGGCCCGTGCTGCAGGTGCGGGCGTAGCGCGGTTCAGCCGCTGGCGTGGGTGACGCCGCCCGACGCAGCGTGGTGCCGCGTCCGGCGTCACGCTCAGGCTTGCAGCTGGCCGGCCCGCGCGCGGACCGCGCGCGCCGCGGCTGCCATCGCCGCGAGCGACGGCTCGACCTCGCTCCAGGTGCGCGTCTTGAGGCCGCAGTCGGGATTGATCCATAGCTGCCAGGGCTGCAGCACCTCGAGCGCCTTGTCCAGCAGGGTGGCGATTTCAGCTTCCGTGGGCACGCGCGGCGAGTGGATGTCATACACCCCCGGACCAATGCCGTTTGGATAGTGGAAGCGGGTAAACGCACCCAGGAGTTCCATCCGCGAGCGGCTGCATTCGATCGAGATCACGTCCGCGTCCATCGCGGCCACGGCCTCGATGATGTCGTTGAATTCCGAGTAGCACATGTGGCTGTGGATCTGGGTGTCATCACGCACGCCGCCGGCGGTGATACGGAAGCATTCCACCGCCCAGGCGAGGTAGGCCTGCCAGTCGCCGCGGCGCAGCGGCAGCCCTTCGCGGAATGCGGGTTCATCGATCTGGATGACGTGGATGCCGGCGGCTTCAAGGTCGCACACCTCGTCGCGGAGTGCCAGCGCGATCTGGCGGCAGACGGTGGCGCGCGGAATGTCGTCGCGCACGAACGACCATTGCAGCATCGTCACCGGCCCGGTCAGCATGCCCTTCACGGGCCTGGAGGTGAGTGACTGCGCGTAGGTCGACCAGCGTACCGTCATGGGCTGCGCGCGCGCCACATCGCCGTAGATCAACGGCGGCTTGACGCAGCGCGAACCGTAGCTTTGCACCCAGCCGTGGCGGGTGAAGGCAAAGCCGTCCAGCTGCTCGCCGAAGTATTCGACCATGTCGTTGCGTTCAGCCTCGCCGTGCACCAGCACGTCCAGGCCCACGCGTTCCTGGAAGCGGATGCAGCGTTCGATTTCGGCCGCGATCACCTTGTCGTAGGCGGCGTCGGCAAGTTTGCCGGCGCGGTGTTCGGCGCGGGCCTTGCGCAGCGCCGGCGTTTGCGGGAACGAACCGATGCTGGTGGTGGGCAGGAGTGGCAGCGGACGCGCCCGCTGTTGCGCCTGGCGCCGCGCCGGATAGGCCGACCGGCGCATGCTTGCCTGTGGGGCCAGTGCGGCCAGCCGCTGGCGTACGGCCGCACGCGCCACCCCGTCCGCCCGCGCGCGCTGGTCGAGCAGGACGCGTTGCGCCTCCAGGGCAGCGCGTGCCTTGGCGCTGCCATCCAGCGCGCCGGCGTAGGCGCGCAGTTCCTCGATCTTTTGCCGGGCGAAGGCCATGGAGGCGCGCAAGCCCGGGTCGAGCGTCGTTTCGGCCGCAACGTCGGTGGGTACGTGCAGCAGCGAACAGGAGGGGGCGAGCCACACGCGTTCGCTGCCGAGCCTGGCGCGCGCGCGCTCGAGCAGTGGCAGCACGCGCCCGGGACGGCTGCGCCAGACGTTGCGGCCATCCACCACGCCGGCGCCGAGGATGGCGTTGGGCGGCAGCGCATCGAGCAGTGCCTCAAGTTCGTCGGCACCGCGCGCGAGGTCGGCGTGGATGGCATCGACGGGAAGCCGCTGCAACAACGAAAGGTTGGCGCCGAAGGGCCCAAAGTAGTTGGCCAGCAACAGGTGCGGATGCCGCCCGGAGGCCAGGGTTTGGTATGCGTGCTGCAGCGCCGCGCACGCGGCGGCATCAAGATCGGTGGCCAGGCACGGTTCGTCGAGCTGCACCCAGCCGGCGCCGGCATCGGCGAGTCGTTGCAGGAGGTCCGCGTAGGCCGGCAGCAGTGCGTCCAGCAGCGCCAGCGGGTCGCTGCCGTCGGTGGTCTTGGACAGGCGCAGGAACGTGACCGGCCCGGGCAGTACCGGGCGTGCGTTGAAGCCGGCTGCGCGGGCTTCCTTGAAGGCGTCGATGGGCTGGGTGCCGGCGAGCCCAAAGTGCTGCCCGGCATGCAGTTCCGGCACGAGGTAGTGGTAGTTGGTGTCAAACCACTTGGTCATTTCCAGCGCGTGCAGGTCATGGCCGTTTTGCTTGTAGCCGCGCGCCAACGCGAAATAGCCGTCCAGATGACCGTGCTCGAACACGGGCCGGTAGCGATCGGGGATGGCGTCAAACAATACGGCCGTGTCCAGCATGTGGTCGTACAGGCTGAAATCGTTGCAGGGCACGCTGTCGGCGCCGGCGTCACGTGCCAGCTGCCAGTGGCGCTGGCGCAGCGTGCGCGCGGTTTGCGCAAGGCCGGCGGCGGTGCCGGTGCCGGTCCAGAATGCCTCCAGCGCGCGCTTGAGTTCGCGCTTGAGCCCAATGCGTGGAAATCCCAGCAGGGTAACGTGTGACATGGGTGTCTTCCTCGAGCCAGTACGGGCACGCCGGCACGCTGCCGGCTGCCCCTGGTTCATCTTTGTATTCGGATATAAAGATGAAGTGATACCGTGAGGATGGCCATGATCCGCGTCAACGTCAAGATCAATGCGGCTGGTGACGGGCGCGGGGGTCAGGCGGCCGCGGACAGGCCAGCGGCAAGCGCGTTGAAGTAATCGCGTGTCAGGCGCAGCTGTTCGCGTGCGGTTTCGGCCGCGTTGACGATGGCGCGGAAGGCGGCGTTTTCCGGACGCTCCCGTGCATACCAGCCAAGGTGCTTGCGGGCGATCCGCACCGCCGCCGGTTCGCCGTAGAACGCGTACAAGTCTTCGAGGTGCCGGACGAGCACGTCCCGCACCTCGGCAAGGTCGGGTTCCGGCAGGCGCTCGCCGGTCGCCAGGTAGTGCGCAATCTCGCGAAAAATCCACGGCCGCCCTTGTGCCGGGCGCCCGATCATCAACCCGTCGGCGCGGGTGTAGTCGAGCACGAAGCGCGCTTTTTCCGGCGAGTCGATGTCGCCGTTGGCAAATACGGGGATCGCCACCGCGGCCTTCACCGCGGCGATGGTGTCGTATTCAGCTACGCCGAGGTATTTCTGCGAGCGGGTGCGCCCGTGCACCGCCAGCGCGGCGATGCCCGAATCCTCGGCGATGTGGGCGATGGTCAGCGCATTGCGGGTGGCGGGCGTCTGTCCGGTGCGCATCTTCAGGGTGACCGGCACGGCCACCGCGGCGGCCACCGCGCGGCAGATCCGGCCCACCAACGGCTCGTCCGCAAGCAACGCGGACCCCGCCCACGCGTTGCATACCTTCTTGGCGGGGCAGCCCATGTTGATGTCGATGAGTTCGGCGCCGTGGTCCACGTTGTAACGCGCGGCATCGGCGAGGGCTTCGGGTACCGAGCCCTCGATCTGCACACCGATGGGAGCGGCCTCGCCCGCATGGTCCATCCGGTGCCGCGACTTGGCGGTGTGCCACAGGTGCGGGTCGGACGTCGTCATCTCCGACACGGCCAAGCCCGCGCCCAGCCGCTTGCAAAGCTGGCGAAACGGCTTGTCGGTGACCCCGGCCATGGGCGCGAGCGCCACCGGCGGATCAATGGAAAGGGAGCCGATGCGCATGGCATGCATTGTAGTGGCCTGGCCGCGGCACCACGCGGCCGTGATCTGCATCAATGATGCGCATCAATACCCCAAAAGGCGTACGGGTGCACAGTGGGCCGTGTGCGCCACGGAGGCATCGCGATGACCCACGTCGTTACCGACAACTGCATCAACTGCAAATATACCGATTGCGTCGAGGTCTGCCCCGTCGACTGCTTCCATGAAGGTCCCAATTTCCTGGCGATCGACCCGGACGAGTGCATCGACTGCACCCTGTGCGTGGCCGAGTGCCCGGTGAACGCCATTTTTGCCGAGCTCGACGTGCCGGCCGGGCAGGAGAAATTCCTCGAGATCAACGCGGAACTGTCCAAGCAGTGGCCGGTCATCGCCGCCAAGATTCCGGCGCTGGAGGGAGCGGACCTCTGGGACGGCATACCCGACAAGCTGGCGTTGCTCGATCGCGGCGATGGCAGCAAGCCCGCGGCCGCGCCGGCGCCGCCACCGGCGGCCTAGGCCAACGCTGCGGCCGTCCGGGTCGGCTAGACTGGCCCCATCGCGGGCCGCCCGGCGGCGCGCGCGTCGGCTTCGCAATCCAGCATTTGCAATCCAGAAGGAGTCATGACATGTCCAGCACCAAGTTCAAGGGCACCCCGGTCCACGTGGACGGGACCTTTCCCCGGATCGGCGACCGGGCGCCCGCGTTCAAATTGATCGCCGGGGACCTGTCGGAAAAGTCGCTCGCCGATTTTGCCGGCAAGCGCAAGGTGCTGAACATTTTCCCGAGCGTGGACACGCCGGTGTGCGCGGCCTCGGTGCGGCACTTCAACCAGGACGCGACGGCGCTCAAGAACACCGTGGTGCTGTGCATCTCCGCCGACCTGCCGTTTGCACAGGGCCGCTTCTGCGGTGCCGAGGGCATCGGGAACGTCACCATGTTGTCGCTGATGCGTGGCCGCAAGTTCCTCCAGGACTACGGCGTCGCGATGACCGATGGCCCGCTGGCAGGCCTTGCTGCGCGGGCGGTGCTGGTGCTCGATGAGCACGACAAGGTCATCCACGCGCAGATGGTGGACGACATCGTCAACGAGCCCGATTACGCCAAGGCGCTTGCTGCGCTGGGCTGATCACGGCTGGCTTGGCTGCACCCGGATCGATTGCCGCGGGTGAAGGTTCACACAGGGCGGGCCGCGTTGCGGCCAGCCCGTCCGGTCTATGGGCGGGTTGCAGCGTCAGCGCCGGGTGCGGGCGCCGGCGGCGTGTGGCCGACCGCAACCAGGGTCCAGGCGACCACCGCGTGCGCCAGTGCATCGTCGGCCGCGCCGAACGCGGCGACGACCTGCGGCACCTGGGCGCCGGTCGCGTTCCGGGTGATCACGAAACTGTGGAAGGCCAGTGGCTGGCGTGAACCGCTGCGGCGCAGGAGTGCGTCATAACGCACCACGATGACCGGCACGCCGTGGCGGTATTCGGTTTGAAACGCGCGCAGGTTTCCGCTCAGGCTGTAGTCGGCGAAGAAGTGGTCATCGTCGGTGGTTACGGCCGTCAGGTTCGCCGCCATGAACGCGTCGACCAGGCGCTGGCGTACCAGCAGCGCGGGCGGTTCACTCCAGCGCGCGCCCTGGTAGGTGCTGACCTCGCCGGGTTTTGGCAGTACCACGATGCCGCTGTGATCGAGCATGCCGGTGACGTTGGGGGTGCCCACGCGCAGGCTGAAGTTGGCGCGGGTGGCGGACGGCGCGAGGGTACCGGTTTCGGGGCGCCAGATTTGCACCGGTGCGCTGCGGGGCAGGATCGAACACCCCGCCAGCGTCGTGATGGCCAGCGCAACGACCAGTGTGCGCACGGTGGAAGATGGCTTGGGCACGCGCATGCGGCCTCCTTCAGGGCTTGGGGGTGAACTGGTTGCTGTGGTCGCGGCCCAGCAGGTAGCCGGCGGGGTTGGCCTGCAGTTTCTCGGTCAACTGGTGGATGTCGCGCAGGGTGGCGCGCAATTCGCGCAGCGTCGGGCCGACCTGATCGACGCCGCGCAGGCCCGACTGCAGGGCGCCCTGGTTGTCTTCCAGCAGCTGGTTCAGGGTTTGCGTTGCTTGCTGCAGCGACGCCATCGCACGCGCGGCGCCATCAAGGGTCTTTTTGCCGGGCCCGTTGACCAGCCGGTTCGCGCCCGCGAGGGTTTCGTTGAGCTGCTTGGAGGCGGCGGCGGACTGCTGGATCAACACGGCCAGGTCGTGGCGCTCGGCGGCCAGCGTGCTGGTGGTCTGGTTGATATTCTCGAGGGTGTTGTTGATGCGCTGGACGTTCTGGCTGGACACGATCTGGTTCAGGCGGTCGAGGGCCCCGTTCAGCGAGGTCATCACGTCGCCGCCCGAGGCCAGCAGCCGGGTCAGGGCCGAACTTTCGGACTTGATCTCGGGCACCGGGTTGGCGGGCGTCGGCATCAGCGGCTGGCTGGACGGCGCGCCGCCGGTCAGTTGCACGAACGCGACGCCGGTGAGGCCGAGCAGGCCCAGCTTGGCGCGGGTGTCGGTCTTGATGGGCGTGTCGGCCGCGACCTGGATCCGCGCCAGCACCTTGCGCGGATCTTTCGCGTCCAGCTTCAGTTGGCTGACTTCGCCGATCTGGATGCCGTTGTATTGCACCGGGCTGCCCTTGGACAAGCCGGTCACGGCCTCGGTGAACACAATGTCGTAGTAGTGATGTTGCTTGCTGAGGCTGGTCTTGCCCAGCCACAGCGCGAACAGCAGCAGCAGCACCACCACCACGAGGGTGAAGGCGCCAATCAAGACATGATGGGCTTTGGTTTCCATGGCGTCACCTTATTGGAGTGCACGGACGGATCCAGCCGCGCGTCCGCGAGGTCCCTGAAAATACTCACGCACCCAAGGGTCGTCGAAGCGTTGCACCTTGTCCAGGGTGTCGGCCACGACCACGCGCTTGTGCGCGATCACCGCGACGCGGTCACAAATGGCGTGCAGCGAGTCGAGGTCGTGGGTGATCATGAACACCGTCAGGCCGAGCGCATCGCGCAGGGTGCGGATCAACTGGTCGAAGGCGGCCGCGGCGATCGGATCCAGGCCCGAGGTGGGTTCGTCCAGGAAAACGATTTCCGGGTCCAGCGCCAGCGCGCGCGCCAGCGCGGCGCGCTTTTTCATGCCGCCGGAAAGTTCGGAGGGATACTTGTGGCGTACCTCGGGCGCAAGGTCCGCCAGCGCGATCTTCAGCGCGGCGACCCGCAAGGCGTCTGCCAGGCTGAGGTCGGTGTGCTCCATGAGCGGCACGCGGACGTTTTCGCTGACCGTCAGCGACGAAAACAACGCGCCGTTCTGGAACAACACCCCGCAGCGGCTTTCGATCGCCACCCGGCGGTCGGGCGGCAGGTCGTGCAGGTTTTCACCAAACAGCGTGACGCTGCCGGCCGCGGGCCGGCGCAGGCCGAGGATTGCGCGCAGCAGTACCGACTTGCCGCTGCCCGAGCCGCCCACCACGCCGAGGATTTCCCCGCGGTAGACGTCAAGGTCGAGGTTTTCATGCACCACCTGGGCGCCGAACTGGCTGCGCAGTCCGCGCACCTCGACCACCGTATCGCGGGCCGGGCTGGCGTTCACCATTTCATTTCCATGAAGAACATCGCGGCCAGTGCGTCCACCACGATCACCAGGAAGATCGACTGCACCACGCTCGAAGTGGTGCGCTCGCCGACCGACTGCGCGCTGCCCGCCACCTTGAAACCCTCGTGGCAGCCGATGACCGCGATCAGGAACGCGAAGATCGGCGCCTTGGCCAGGCCCAGCCACAGGTAGTGCAGCGGGGTGTCGGTCTGGAACACCGAGATGAACATCGAGGGGGTGATGTTGAGCGCGAACCAGCACACCAGCGCGCCGCCGACGACCCCCGCCAGGGTCGCCAGGAACGCCAGCAGCGGGGTCACGATCATCAGTGCGAGTACCCGCGGCAGCACCAGCAGTTCCACCGGGTCGAGGCCCATGGTGCGCATCGCGTCCACTTCCTCGCCGATTTTCATCGAGCCGATCTGGGCGGTGAAGGCGCTGGCGGTGCGGCCGGCCAGAATAATGGCGGTCAGCAGCACCCCGAGTTCGCGCAGGAACGCGTAGGAAACCAGATCCACGGTGAACACGGTGGCGCCGTAGCGCTGCAGCGCGGTGGCGCCGAGAAACGCGATCACCGCGCCGATCAGGAACGACAGCAACGCCACGATCGGGACCGCGTCAAGGCCGGTCTGTTCCATGTGCGCCACCAGCGAGGTGACCCGCCAGCGCTTCGGGCGCCAGGCACCGCGCGCCAGGGTTTCCAGCGTCAGGCCGATGAACGCCAGCAGCTTGACGCCGAGGGCTTCCACCCGGCTGATGCTGGCGCCAACGTCGGCCAGCATGTCCACGAAGCCGAAGTTGCGGCGCGGCGGCGGGCGCTGCGCGTAAATTTCCGCCACCGCCTCACTGACCGTGTCGAGCAAGGCGCGCAGCTCGCGCGGCACGTCGCGATCGTGCGCGGCCAGGTACTGCAGGCATTTGGGGCCGAGCGCCACCGCGATCAGGCCGGCGCCCGCGGTATCGATCCTGCCGATGGCGTTGAAGTCCACGTCCGGCCTTTCCGGCAGCTGCGGCTTCAAGCGGTTCAATTGGGCTTCGAGCGCGGCAAAGTGTGGCAGCGTCCAGTCACCGGTGAAGCGCAGCACGTTGTCACCGGTCGCCGGCAGCGGCAGCCATTCCACCAGTCCAGGCGTCGTCGAGGCGCGATCCATCCGCGCAATTTAACAGGTTGTCGAAACGCTGCGATCCGGCAGCGCGCGCCGCGCCAGGCCCGGCATTCGCGGTGCTTGGCCGGCGGCGGTGTGGCCAGGAGCGTCCCCGGCAGGAGGTTTTCAAGCTACTCCCCGCCGCGCGCGGAGCGGGCGTGCCGCGCGTGCGCGGCGCGGCGCACGCCGCGATAATGCGACGACCATCTTCTGGACGCCGTCATGAGCAAGCAGACCATTCTCAATGCCACCCACCGTGCCGCCGGCGCGAAGATGGTGGATTTTGGCGGCTGGGACATGCCGCTCCACTACGGTTCGCAGATCGAGGAGCACCACGCGGTGCGCCGCGACGCCGGCATGTTCGACGTGTCGCACATGACCGCGATCGACATGCGCGGGGTGCGCTGCCGCGAATTCCTCGGCCACCTTCTGGCCAATAGCGTCGGCAAGCTGAAGCAACCGGGCAAGGCGCTGTACTCGTGCATGTTGAATGAGCACGGCGGCGTGGTCGATGACCTGATCACCTACTTTGCCAGCGATGCCGACTTCCGCACCGTCGTCAACGCGGCGACGCGCGACAAGGACCTGGCGTGGCTGAACCGGCAGGCGCGGCCCTTCGGCGTTGCGGTCATCGAGCGTCCGGATCTGGCGATGCTCGCGGTGCAGGGCCCGAACGCGCGCGCCAGGGTGCTGGCGCTGGTTGATCCGGCCGATCGCGGGCGGGTGGAAAAGCTGGGGCGGTTCTATTCGACCGCGGCGCACGGGCTGGGCGGCGTGCCGTGGTTCGTGGCGCGCACCGGTTACACGGGCGAGGATGGTTTTGAAATTCACCTGGCCAACGAACACGCGGTCGTGCTGTGGCAGGCGCTGGCCGCGGCGGGGGTGCATCCGGCGGGGCTTGGCGCGCGTGACACGCTGCGGCTGGAAGCCGGCATGAACCTCTATGGGCAGGACATGACCGAAGAGGTAACTCCCTGGGAAGCCGGCCTGGCGTGGACCGTGGCGCTGGATGCCGGCCGCGATTTCATCGGGCGCGCGGCCCTTGAAAAACAGAAAGCCGACGGCGTGCCGCGCGAGATGATCGGCCTGGTCATGGATGAACGCGGCGTATTGCGCCATGGCCAACGGGTCATCACCGACGCTGGCGCGGGCCAGATCCTGTCGGGCATCTTTTCGCCGACCCTCGGCAAGGCGATCGCCTTTGCGCGGGTCCCCGCCGGCGCGCACGCCAACCTGCGGGTCGACATCCGCGGCCGCGAGTTGCCCGTGCGCCGGGTCAAGTATCCCTTCGTGCGCGACGGCAAGCCGTGCGAGGGCGTGTAACGCGGGGCGCGCCCGCGCTTACAATCACCCATTCTCCAAACCACGCAGGGCACGAATGATGAGCGAGATCCCGGGCGACCTGAAATTTCAAAAGACCCACGAATGGGTGCGGATCGAGGATGACGGCAGTGCGCGCATTGGCATTTCCGATCACGCCCAGGGTTTGCTGGGCGACCTGGTCTATGTCGAGTTGCCGAAGGTGGGCGATACGCTCGAGGCCGGCACGGGGTGCGCGGTCATCGAATCGGTCAAGGCGGCGTCGGATGTGTACGCGCCCGTCAGCGGCGAAGTGATCGCCGTCAACGATGCGCTGGCCGACGCGCCGGAAACCATCAATGCCGACGCATTCGGCGAGGGGTGGTTGTGCCGCGTGAAGCTCAGCGATCCCGGTGAACTGGATGCGCTGCTCAGCCCCGACGACTACGCCGAACTGGTCGCAAGCGACGAACACTGAGTGCAGGCGCAAAAAGATTTCTGCGGGCTGACCGCGCGCATGACGCGGTGATGACGCATGACCGGACGCGGGTGCGGCCGCGCTGTTGCCTGGTGTGCACGCAGCCACGCGTTGCCGTATGGTGGGTGCGCGCAAGCAAGGCCTGTCGCGGGGTTGCGCGGATGCGTTGCGCCGGCCCAGTGTCTGCGTTTGGACGTCTATACGTCCGTCGGCTCGATGTTGTTGCGTGCCGCCTGCGGGGGTGGCCATGCGCCGGCACCTGCGCGGGCCCGCGCAAGAGCTTCATTCCGCGCAAAAAATCAATTGACAGCATGATGGCGTGGGGCTAGTTTTCCGCCCGACGACATGTCACAAGACGGAAACATGCCGACTGCCAAGTACATCAAGCCGTATATCGAGCACGGTCACAAATCCGCACGGGTTCGCAAGATCACCGTCTCGATTCCGATGCATGTACTCCGGCTGCTTTCCGACGAGCGTACACGTCGTCAAGTGTCCAACCTGCGGCACGCCACGAACAGCGATCTTTTGTGCGAGGCGTTTCTGCATGCGTTCACTGGGCAACCACTGCCAACTGATGAGG